>NZ_JBEQAP010000113.1:0-2596 GCF_041640265.1 Cohnella sp. | reverse complement strand
GCTGACAAGGCGGGTGTAACCAGGCAAACGATCGTGGCGCTGGAGAAGGGAAATTACTCCCCTTCACTGGAATTGGCCTTTCGTATTGCTCATGTCTTTCACTTACCGTTGGAAGAGGTGTTCTATTATGGAGAACATGCAGAGGGGGACTAGGATTATGGATTTTTCAGCGCAGACAGGCTCTAGAATCGTAGGTATCCTGTTTATCGTTGCAGCTGTTTCAGCAATCGTTGGTGTTCTCTTGTACCAACCGATTTTGAATAATCCGGATTACCTGATTCAAGGATCGACACACGCGAATCAGGTGATCCTGGGAGCGATCATGGAGTTGATTCTTGTCGTTTCAGTGGTTGGCACTGCGACCGCTATGTACCCATTCTTACAAAGGTACAATCGAACGATAGCGATATGGCATGTCTGTTTCCGATTTATGGAGGCAATTGTGATTGTAATAGGGATTATCAGCGTGTTGGCATTGTTGTCCTTAAGTCAGCAGTATATAGCATCGGGAACTCCCGCTCTAGCTGCTTATCAAGTATCGGGTACATTGCTAAAAGCAGTGCATGATTGGACATTTATACTTGGGCCTAATTTTTTCCTTGGATTGAATACGATGATGTATAGCTATATTTTTTATAAAACGCTGCTTGTACCCAGGTTCATCGCCTTGATGGGAATGACAGGTTCAGCAATGATTCTTCTGGCTGCCTTATTAGAAATGTTCGGGGTTATTGATCAAGTCTCCGGATGGGGGATTCTCTTGGCGCTTCCCATTTTTGCCACTGAGATGACCTTAGCCGTATGGCTCCTCATGAGAGGATTTCGACTCAATCAACCTCCACCAGCTTGAATAGCATGAGATTCGCTGGATAATTACGACAGCCATAAGCTCATAATAACCTCGATCAATCGAAAATCGTACGATGGATGGAGGATAATGAATGAGCACAACGACGAAGGATAAGCCGACAACGTTCCCGCCCCAGCATCAGGAGCAACGTCCGGGCATCGAGCAGGAGATGCATCCGCGGCCGGTATTCGAGGATCGGCACTACAAGGCGGCGGGTAAGCTGCATGGCAAGGTGGCGATCATTACAGGCGGCGACAGCGGCATTGGCCGGGCGGTTGCGGTAACGTACGCCAAGGAAGGCGCCGATGTGGCAATTGTCTACTTGAACGAGCATGCCGACGCCGAGGAGACGAAGCGGCAGGTTGAGGAGGAGGGAAGAACCTGTCTGACGTTCGCCGGCGACCTGGGCGTGGAAGCCTTCTGCTTCGAAGTGGTGGAGAGCACGGTCAAGCAGCTCGGCAAGCTCGATATTCTGGTGAACAATGCAGCGGAGCAGCATCCGCAGCAGCGGCTGGAGGATATCAGCTCGGAGCAGCTGGAGAGGACGTTCCGCACCAATATATTCTCCTATTTCTATATGGCAAAAGCCGCACTCAAGCATCTGAAGCAGGGGGCCGCGATCATCAATACGACGTCGGTCACTGCCTACCACGGCAATGAACAGCTGATTGACTATTCCGCGACCAAGGGCGCGATCGTCGCGTTTACCCGATCCCTGTCAATGTCCGTCGTCGGTCAAGGCATTCGGGTAAACGGTGTCGCGCCAGGACCGATCTGGACACCGCTGATCCCGTCTACCTTCTCGGCAGAACAGACGTCGCAGCATGGCGCGAATACGCCGATGAAGCGAGCCGGACAGCCGGAGGAGCTTGCACCAAGCTATGTGTTCCTGGCATGCGACGATTCGTCCTACATGTCCGGCCAAATTCTGCATGTCAACGGCGGAGAAATCGTGAACGGGTAACCTTCCAAGCCTTGCAGCGATCCAGACTCGGGAGAGTCTGGATTTTTTGTGCGGTCGCATGACTGTAAGTGGTATAATGGATTCGTCGAAAAGGAGGAAACGCGATGTGCCGCAGCATTAAACCGTTGTATAATTTTGACCCTCCGGCTTCTGACCTGGAGGTGTACGCAGCATCGCTGCAATTCGTCCGCAAAATATCCGGCTACCAAACGCCGTCGAAAGCGAATGAAGCCGCCTTCCAGGCCGCTGTCGAGGAGGTCGCTTCAGCAGCGCGCAGGCTGCTTGACACCCTCGTGACGACGGCGGAACCGCGCAGCCGGGAAGCGGAGCTCGTCAAAGCCCGCGAACGTTCCGCCAAGCGCTTCGGGTCGAAGCCGGATGCAGGCGGATAAGCCGTCAATTACATACATAAGGAGAAATCACGACAATGGAATGGAAAAACATTTATCGAGGCTTTATCATGGGGATATCAGACCTCATCCCGGGCGTAAGCGGCGGAACGATTGCCGTCATTCTGGGTATCTATAATCAACTGCTGGAAGCCATCAGCGGCTTCTTCAGCAGGGAATGGAAGCAGCAGCTTCGCTTCCTGGTGCCATTAGGCATTGGAGTTGCGTCCGCTCTTCTGATTTTAAGCAAGCTGATCAAATATGTATTGGAGCACTATTATGTGCCGACTCAGTTCTTTTTTATGGCTCTTGTGATCGGGGTGATCCCCATGCTGTTCAAAGAATCAGGGGCGAGAACCCATTTTAAATGGCAACATATATCGGTCCTCCTCG
>NZ_JBEQAP010000112.1:0-2763 GCF_041640265.1 Cohnella sp. | reverse complement strand
GAAATCGCCACGAAAGCAGGAAAGAGGCTTTCGGTTTTGATTCAGCGTCAACTTCAGCAATGGATTGCCAGTCTGCCTAGCTACATCAAGGCTTGTTTGCCAATTTCATGCTGCGAAAGTTGAGTTAATAAGACTGTTCCCGCCGGCGCTTTTTACGATTGCTTTCTATAGCCGGGGCCGAGTCCACTGGTACTCGCTGCCTGTCGCCGTGACACTGTTTGCTCTGAGCGCAGGGGATTCCGTTAGCTCATCGCTGTCACACCCTGTCCTATGGCAGAGCCTATTCGATGCGTTTATCTTCTACGGGGTAAGCTATGTGCTGCAAAAGGGAGCATTAGCGATCAATGCCATCAAGCAGAAGCTTGCGTTGATCAAAGAACAGTATACGATTCTGGAGCAGTATTCCTCCCAGATTGAGAGAATGACGCTGTTGGAAGAACGTTACCGCATGGCTCGTGAGCTGCATGATACGATTGGTCATACCTTTACTTCCTTGATTTTAGGAATGGAGACATTGAAGGCTCGTATTCATTCGGATGAGGGAGAAGCCAGGATTCAGGGAATGCTCAAGCTGGCGAGAACGGGGCTGGACGATATCCGTCGTCAGGTGCATCAGATGGATCCGATCGAGGAGGCGTTGCCTTTAGATCGATCAATTCTTCAGATTATTGATGAATTCAAGACGAACACCGGCATTCGGGTTGTGTTCCGCACGATGGGTGAGCCATACCCTGTAATGAAGCAGGCCAAGCTTACCTTGTATCGCTGTCTGCAGGAGGCTCTGACCAATGCCAGCCGTCACGGGCAGGCCAGTGTGATTCAAGTCCTTCTTCAATATGACCATGCCCAGATGATGCTGCAGGTACAGGATAACGGCAAGGGTGATGATACCCTTCGATATGGATTCGGTCTGACAGGAATGAAGGAGAGACTGGCCCCATTGCAAGGCAAGCTCTATATCCATTCGCAAGCGGATGCAGGCACGATGGTAACCTGTACGCTCCCGAACCCATCTAATGAAGGTGGACAGAAGATCAAAATTCTGCTGGCGGATGATCAACCCTTGATCCGTGAAAGTCTAAGATTATTGTTGGGAGAAGAACAGGATTTTGAAGTAACGGTCGTTGGAGACGGCAAACAAGCGATCATGCAATGCGAGCAGGACCGTCCTGACATTGTATTGATGGACATCAATATGCCGGAAATGGATGGGATTGCCGCTACAAAAGCAATTAATAAATCGTGGCCGGACATTCGGATAATCATGATTACGACCATAGAGGATGTCTCCCTAGCATCTGAAGCGCTACGTATCGGAGCGAAAGGCTACCTGCTGAAATCGATTCACCCCAAGGAATTAGCCGCAACCATTCGACTCATATATGGCGGAGGGACGATGATCTCGCAGGATGTAGCTCATCAATTGTTTCAACACCTGAGTGGAGATAAGGCGCCGAATCCGTATGAGTTGACCGAGCGGGAAATCGATGTTCTCCGATGCCTGACAGAAGGGCTTCGAAATAAGGAGATTGCACAGAAGCTGCATCTGTCGGAAGGTACGATACGAAATTATATCTCCTTTATTTACCTGAAACTGCAAGTGAATAGTCGTGAAGAGGCAGTGGAGAAGGCGAGGGTCGAGTGTCTAGCTTAACGAAGTGAGAGGGAGACGTTCGATGATGGGGACGTAAAGAGCAGGCAAGCGGTCATGCGATGGGGCTGATGCGGATTGAGTCTGGTGGGGAGCGACCAACGGAGGCATGGCGGGAGTTGCAGCTCGATCCAGTAGGCGATAGTATAGAAGACCCCGGTGCCCGAGGCTGCAAACCGACGAAAATCGGCCTAGAGCGGTACAGCCTTATGTTGCAGGATAGCGCTGCTGGATGATTAAACGTGGCCGTGAAGCGGAATAGATGAGGGAAATAACTGGACGACAATGCGCCAAAGCGGAAAAACCACCTTAAATTCGAGCAAGCGGCCATTCTGGGGTAAATAGAGCGGATTCTCCGTTTTATATTCGGGAAAACCTAATGTTTTCAAAATAAAGCGGGAAGTGCCTGATAGTCCCGCCAAATCTGCTCGACAGCCGGAAATAAAGCGGAAGAACCGCGTAATTTAGCAATTGTGGAATAGGGGGCCTATGCATCACTTGCTCTTGTAATACCACTGCTGATTATGATGCCGCTCATATGAACCGCCATCGCACACACCATACCAAGCCCCGTGCTTAACCCGAAATACCGTCGTTCTTTATCCCATGGTTGTGAGAATAGGCAGTCACATCGTAAAAAAGTTTTATTACGAAAAGACTTGCGTTCTTAATATGAATCGTGGTATATTCTAATTCCTGTCGCCGAAACGAAGCGAACTTGAGAGAGTCGCCGAGGTCGAACAAACTCGAAAATTATCGTAACTGGTAAAAATTGAGGGTTGCAAGGCGGTGCGGGATGCGGTAAGATAAAGACCTTGCGCCGGAAACGGGGCAGGCGAGAAACACTAGATTGTTCTTTGAAAACTGAACATTGAGCGTAAGAAACAAAAGCAATACCAGTTGTAAATCATGAGCCTCAAAGGCTCTGTGATGCTGGAGACTTTCACTCTCGGGACTTCCTTCGGAAGCCCTGCCGTGAAAGCTCCTTTCATGGAGAGTTTGATCCTGGCTCAGGACGAACGCTGGCGGCGTGCCTAATACATGCAAGTCGAGCGGATTATCTTGTGTAGCTTGCTACCCAAGATAGTTAGCGGCGGACGGGTGAGTAACAC
>NZ_JBEQAP010000111.1:0-3339 GCF_041640265.1 Cohnella sp. | reverse complement strand
TTGGAGCACTATTATGTGCCGACTCAGTTCTTTTTTATGGCTCTTGTGATCGGGGTGATCCCCATGCTGTTCAAAGAATCAGGGGCGAGAACCCATTTTAAATGGCAACATATATCGGTCCTCCTCGTTTCCGCTGTTTTGGTTGCCTCCATGGCCTTCCTCAGTCCGGAGAAGTCCGGAGAACCGATTACGACGCTGAATGCCTCTACGTTCCTCATGCTGTTTCTAGCCGGCTGGCTTGCAAGCATGGCCATGCTTCTGCCGGGAATCAGCGGATCGTTTATCCTGCTTTTATTAGGTGTGTACCCAACCGCCATCTATGCCTTGTCGGAATTTCATGTGCCATTGATTGTTACAATCGGATCGGGTGTCATCGTCGGTTTTATTGTAAGCAGTAAAGGCATTCGGTACGCGCTTGCCCGCTTTCCCCATATGACCTATGCCATCATCTTAGGGTTGATTGCAGGGTCTGTGTTTGTTGTATATCCCGGCTTGCCGGCCGATGGATCCACGATTGCGATTAGTGTCGTGACATTCGGCTTGGGACTGGGTGCGACAAGATTGTTGGTTATGGAACAAAAGTAATGACGAACCTGAACAAAACGAAGAATACCTCCAGGCAGTGGGATTTGGACTGGATCAAGGTGCTGGTCATGCTCATCGTGTTTCTGTATCATTGCTCGATGTTCGTGAACCCCTTTGATTGGCATATCAAGAACAACCAGATCGACACCTCCTATATGCTCGCATTTTCGCTGCTGGTCGGCTCTTGGATGATGCCGGTGTTCTTCGCGATCTCAGGCATCAGCACCTCCTTCGCTCTTAGGAAACGCAGCGGAGGCGCCTTTGTCCGGGAGCGGCTTTCTCGACTCGGTGTACCGCTGCTGCTCGGCATGTTTGTGCTCGCCCCCCCTCAGGTATATGTGGAACGTGAATCGACTGGACATTTTACTGGGAGCTTTCTCCAATTCCTGCCGCACTACTTTGACGGGGTGTATGTGGAGATCGGCGGAACGGGCAACTTCTCGATCGCGGGCCACCATCTCTGGTATTTGCTGCTGCTGCTCGTTTTCTCCGTGGTGACCCTGCCTGTATTCGTGAGGCTGCGGAAGGAGTGGAAGGACAAGCCATTCGGTCATCTGCAGTATGGGTTGCTCTTGATCCCGTTGCTCGCGGCCGCGCTTACGGTCAACGATGTGCTTAACCTCGCGAGCTGGGGAATCGTGCTGTATCTCCTGATTTACAGCTACGGCTTCCTGTTCTTCTCCAGGCCGGCCTTCAGGAGTTATGTGCATCGGTCCGGTTGGTGGACGGGCGCATCGTTCGGAGCGAGCCTGCTCGTCTGCGTCAGCTGGCCGATGATCGGGGGATTCCCGCCCGGCGGCACCGTAGAGTCGCTGCTATACACGGCGCTCCGAATGTTCATGGTATGGAATGCGATGTTCTTCATCTTCTATGTTGGACAGAGGTGGCTGACGAGGAAAAGCGGGTTCCTCACCTACGCCAGTGAGGCGTTGATGCCGTTCTATGTGCTGCACCAGCCTGTCATCGTGCTGATGGGGTACGGGCTGTATCAGCTGGAGCTTCCGCTCGGAACGAAGATGCTTCTGCTCATCTTGGGGTCATTCGCAATCATCATGGGCATGTATCATTTTGTCGTGAGGCGTGTAGAGGTTGTTCAATTTATGCTGGGTAATCCGGTGAACGCTAGGAAAGGGATGGCAACGTCGGAAATGAACAGAAGAGGGAGATCCACATATGGAGCATCGTGAGGCAAGTCTGGAGGAATGGAAAAGGTTGTTTGAGACGGCGATAGCCTTCAAGCAGCTGGAATGCTGGGAATGGATAGGGAACGAGGATTATTTTGTGGTGTCCGACCCTGAAACCGGCGAGCTCGGGTACTGTGTCGTGCTTGGGAACGGCGGAATGGAGTTTGGGCTGAATGTGTATATGGGCAAGGAAAGCGCCGGTTACCTTCAGAAGCTGCTGAATGATGACATTCAAGACAATGATGAATTTCTTAGGCAAACCAAGGCCATTGTAGTCAATTTCGAGGATCGCGGCGATCTGGAGAAGACGGATTTGGATTTGATTCGTCGTCTGGGGTACAAGTTTCGCGGTTCGAAGGAATGGCCGCTGTTCCGAAGCTATGAGCCGGGGCTCGTGCCTTGGACGCTTCATCAAGGGCAGGTCCGGTTTCTGACGACGGCATTGGAGCAAACGATTATGTATGCCCAGCGTCTTTATCTTGAACGAATGGGGAAAGTTCCAGTAGCTGAGGAGGCATATGGCAAGCGGCTTCACCGTGTTCCAACGATTCATGAGGATGGGGTTTCATGGAAGGATCAGTGGAGGCCGTTCGTCGAGGATATCGTTGAGGAAGAGCCTTATCAATATTCGGATGAGCTCATGCTGAAGCAGATTCAGAAGCAGATGCCAAGCGGCAATGACGTGTGGGAAAGCGATTATGATTTCGCACCTATCATAATTGGCGAGAAGGGTCAGAGAGGGTATTATCCGCGGCTCTGTCTTTGGGTGAACGGGAAGGATGGGATGATCCTGGACGCCGCTATTATTGAAGCCGTAGATTGTCGAGCGGAATATGTCAATCAGCTGCTCAAGCTGATCCGGAACAAGAATCGTAAACCGGCCCTTATTCGGGTTGGTTCGCACAAAGCCTATGCTGCACTGGAGCATGCGGCCGACAAGCTGGGGATCAAGCTGAAGCTGGACCGACGGCTTGACGCGCTTGACGAAGCCAGGGAAGCCATTATAGGCGGCATTGGTTAAGCTGCCGAACAGTGTCTGTGACTGACAGCCGCGGCTGGAACCGCGGCTGCAGGTACGAATGCTCAATACAACGGATATTTTACGCGCAAATCCTCGCGGTGTGTGACGAAGGAATCCTCGCGGATATAATGGCACACATAGGATCGACGCCAACGGTTGGTGCTTCTGTTCTTACCGGAAGAATGAATGAGCAGCTCGCTGAACAGCAGAATGTCACCCTTCTCCATCACAACGGGAATTTGTTTGCTCGTATCAACGCCCTCCGTCTCCTCCGTCCACGGCTCATGCTCTTCCACATTCTTGACTGCGCCATGAGGAAGCAGTCCCAGCTTATGCGTACCCGGCATGACCCACAAGCAGCCGTTCTCCTCGTCAATTCGTTCCTCCATAGCCGTCCAAGCCGCAATCATCGTCATCGGATCGTTCTTAATATAAGGCTGAGTTCTAGATAGTTGTTGCTTAGGAGGCGATTTGTTGAATTTGAGCCTCGCAGTAGTTTGACAGGTCTCTGCCAGTGGTTTTCATCGGCTGCATCAACGCCTGATGAAA
>NZ_JBEQAP010000110.1:0-3539 GCF_041640265.1 Cohnella sp. | reverse complement strand
CCGAAAAATGAGCAAAAAAAGAGCCTTGGCACTTACGCCAGTGGCTCGCTCTGCGGCAGAAGAACAACGAATTCTACCCCTCTGCTATGATTGGATAACGTATAGGTGGCTTGATGGACATCCAGCACTTTTTTGACGATATAGAGTCCCAGACCGCTGCCGCCCGTTTGACGGCTTCTGGATTTGTCCGTCCGATAGAAAGCATCAAACAACTTGGGGATTTCCCCTTCGTCCAGATGGGCGCCCGTATTCAGCACACGCAATTCGGCATACCGGCCATCCGCAGACAGATGAACAACGACGCGTTCCCCCTTCCGGGTATAGTGTGCGGCATTGCCAATAATGTTGGAGATCGCCTTTGCAAGCAATTGCTTATCCCCAGTCACCCTGACAGATTCGGAAACCCTGACCTCAAGGGCAATTTCGTTCAGCTCGCAATAGTAATCAATCGGTTCTATGATTTCCTCCATCAGCTTGGACAGATTTACCTCCGTCCGCTGCGGCTGAAAACTATCCCTCTCCAGCTTGGAAATCTCAAGAATTTCATAAACCAGCTTTTTCATTTGCTTGGTAATCCGATGCGATTGCAACAAATACTTATCGCGATCCCGATAGGGCCCGACTTGATGAATCATCGCTTCCAGTTGTCCAGAAATGGCGGTAAGCGGCGTCTTCAACTCGTGGGAAATCGTTGCGACAAACTCCCTCTGTATCGCTTCCATTTCTTCTTTGCGCTGAATGTCGCTTTTCAACTGGGCATTGGCTTCCGTTAGTTCATGCATCGAATGCTGTAAGTTAATGGAGAGCTTATTCAAGGATTGCGAAATTTCGCCAATTTCATCCTCCGAAGCGTAGCTGGAACGTTCAGAAAAATCCAACTGCGCCATCCGCCTGGCCACCTTACTCATTTGGATCAACGGGCGAGCGAAAAAATGCGAATAGACGTACGCAGCTCCAACGGCAATCACAAAAATGATGACCATCATATAAGGAGCCAGTTTCAGAACCATTTTCGCAGCCTCATCAATAGGCTGCAAGGAAGCGAAGACCGACATCGAATAGCTGCCCTCCCGTTCATGTCCGGGCAGGCTCAAGTCCTCATAAATAATCATTTCTGCATCATGATTAGTAACTGACGACCTCTCATCGCTTGGAAGTTCAACCGTTAGCTGCAATTGTTCAGGAAGTAACTGGCCTTCAATCCCGTTTCTCTCCAGCGGAAGTGTCGTCGCTGCCATTATCGCAGGCAACAAAATCTTGCCTGACCCATCTTTTACGATGACGCCGGCATTATACGTCTTGGAAAAAGCACTGATTTGCTCTTTGCCCGCTTCCCAATCCCCTGGTGGATAGTTTTGCAGTAATTCCGACAAACCATGATTCAAATTACTTTTCTTTTGCTGCAAATAAAACGAGGGCAAGATAAAATAAAGCGTAAAATACATGATGCATGCAAACAAGATCAGCACGGAGCTCGTCACCATAAAAATTTTGAAGGAAACGCTCTTATATCTTGTCATCCTGATTTGCCCTCAATCAGATAACCTACCCCTTTAATCGTTTGGATATAGGGTACGCCAATTTTTTTGCGTATATTTTTGATATGCGCATCGACCAAGCGATGATCGCCAAAGAAATCATATCCCCACACGCGATCCAGAATCATCTCGCGCGTTATGGTTCTTCCTGCATTTTCGATTAAATAGGCCAGAATCGTAAATTCCTTCAACGTCATTTCAATGTGCGCATCATCCAAGTAAACTTTGTAACTGTCGCAATCCAGACGAAGACGACCATACTCTACATCCCTGGTCCGCTGAGCGGAATTGGCCCGCCGAAGAACAGCCTCGACTCGTTTGACAAGCACATTAAAGGAAAAAGGCTTCGCCAGATAATCATCCGCTTCTAATTCAAATGCATGAAGCTGATCCTTCTCTTCACTTAAAGCAGTTAGGATAATAATGGGCGTCGCACCTTGCTGGCGTATCATTTTGCATACGGAATAACCATCCAAATTGGGAAGCATAATATCCAGAAGAACAAGGTTGAAATTCCCGTTATTAAACTTCTGATACCCTTCCGCTCCATCATTGGCCGTCTCTACCTTGTACCCCTGCGCTTTGAGGTATTCACTAATTAATTCTTGTATGAACGGGTCGTCTTCGATGACAAGAATCGATTCCGGCAACTGAACTCACCTTCCTGCATTACCCCATCGTTTTCCCCATCATACTAGCTATTTATGAATTTCATATGAAAAATGAAGGACTTACGAGGATAAGCCAAAGCCTCTACTCCGTCGCTCGTCCTCGGAATAGAGTCTTATCAAGCCTTTCTCTAATATTGTCCTTTGTGGACTGCTCTTTTTGTCGAGGACCGCCTAAGATGAGCGCTCATCTTCTCTTTCTGCGGCGTGCACTAGCGTCTCCCCGTGCTTGAACAACCTCAGACGGTCTCTGTCCAAGGCTCTTCGCTCCCACTCCGCCAGCAAGCGATCTAGCGCTTCCTTCGTCGTGTCATCGGCTAGCCGGAACGCCCCATAATGCATGGGAATAAACCGCTTCGCTCCCACATCAAGGAAAGCCTGCACCGCTTCCTCCGGCGTTACGTGCTGCGTGCCCATAAACCACTCGGGCTCATAAGCGCCGATCGGCATAAGCGCGTAAGTCATGTTCGGGAACTTAGCCCCAATGTCGCGAAATCCGGAAAAATAACCGCTGTCTCCGGCAAAATAAATCGATTCGTCCCTTTGCTCACCATCTGTCGCAGACGCTGCCGTACGCTTGAACACCCATCCGCCCCACAACGACGTATTCGTATCGGTAAGTGTACGCCTTGTCCAGTGCTGCGAGGGCACGAAATGAAACTCGACGCTGCCGATGTTCACGTGCCCCCACCAGGGCAGCTCATGTACTTGACTGCCCCGCCTAAGCTTTCGCACCATGCCGCCGAGGCCCTCCGGTACGAGCACGACGGGCGAGCCTTTTAACCGCTTCAAAGAACCGGTGTGCAGATGATCATAGTGGGAATGCGAGAGCAGAATCACATCGACCGGCGGAATCTCGTCCAGCCCGAGCCCCGGTTCTTCAAGTCTGCGCGCAAATCCCATTCTGTTAGCCCATACGGGATCCGTGACAATCGTTAACCCGCCGATCTGCACAAGGAATGTCGAGTGCCCGATCCAGGTAATCGTCAGTTCGCTTCGGTTGCTGCCCAGCAGCGACGGCTGCTTATGCTCGGCCTGTCCGATCCGGAAGCTTAAATCTTTGATCTTCCCCTTGCGTTCCTTCTGCCAGCGGCGTACTTCCTTGAAGGTTTTCGGTATCGCTGCCGGGTCCGTATTGAAATATCGTGGTCTAGCCACTTGATTAACCCTCCTTATCCGAGCGCAACGTGACCAGAGCATGGCTCCGCGGCGACTCCTATAGCTATTCCTGCTCCTTGATCACCTGTTCAATCCCCGACAGAATCAGCTTCAGACCGAATTCGAACGCTCCATCCGTTCCCATCAGCTCGAACAAGCCGCTCTTGAACATCCT
>NZ_JBEQAP010000109.1:0-3728 GCF_041640265.1 Cohnella sp. | reverse complement strand
CGTCAATATCAAAAATAGATAATTCACCAATCATTTGGTCATCATCTTTTAAACAAATAGCAAAATCATGGCGAGAAGAGTCATTATTAATATTATTGATATGAGCTTGAATTTGTTCTAAAGTAAATTTCGGTTTTGTACCTGTCATATAACGTATTTCTTCATCCGTTGTATTAACTAACATGATTGGTGCATCTATTTCTTCAAGTTTTCGCAAATAAATTCTTTCGCTTTCTAAATGCACATAAAAGCCTCCTTTTAATTACGCTAGCAGGTATTCCAAGTAATTGAAGTTATGCTTCAGCCGTGCCACATGCTCGTCAGGGTCAGGAAACTAGCGTAAGCCCCATGCTACATTCGGCAAACAACTGCGAGACAGGCGCTCTCCAGATTCCAGGAGATGCTCGAAGCTTCACCACCGAGACGCGTTTTTGGGCCATCCTTTACAGGAGGCCCATTCTTTTTCTCTCTTTATTCAACTATCGTCTCCCGTAATAGTTTCTGTTTAATCGATTACGGCTGCCAAACCTCCCATATGTTACCGTCCGGATCGGCGAACGTTATGTTTGGTCCGCTTGTCACCCGTTCTCCTAAAATATTCACTCCGTTTTCCTTGAAACGGTTATATAACTCTTCGATCCGTGGTGTAATAAAACATGCCATTGCATGAGGTTTTCCGCTGTCCAATGACCATGAAAACCGTAATCGACCGCCTTCTTCGTCCGATTTGTGAAGGAACAACGCGGGTACAACTTGCCTTAAACCAGGCGAAGGAAGATTTCCATTCCGATCGGGAAAATTCAGAACAGCTGTCACCATCCCAGGCTCAATAAGTTCGTTGTTAGAAGGTTGGTACCCTAAATTCTTTTGGTACCATTTAATAGACTCGTAAACATCATTTACCGGTACATAAATACAAGTCATACCGGTAATGTCCTCCAGCATTTGTTCCACTTTGGTTTCCTCATGTTCAGGCATATCCATTTCCTCCCTTTGTTCATTAACGTTTCTAAGCGACAGGAACGCAGCACTCTACATAAACTGACCGTTCAAAGTCCCTTCCCTCACCCGGATTACCTCCTAAATCAGGCATGTAGTACGAATACCAAGATCGATTGACATCAGGTTCATAACCCGGTGTTATATGAAGCCAGCGATAGATCCGCTCCAGCACTCCCGACATTGAGCCATAGGCTCTTGTCGTGATACAAGCGTACAACCCACCTTCCAACCCATTCATCCGATACAAATCCTCTTGTGACGGAACATACTCAGTTCTCTATCGCTAAACTCAGCTTAACAAATTTGATCTGGAATGGACTGTATTTTTTTATCAAAAATATGAGTTAGTTGAACACAGTCTTCGGACTTCACCGAACATGACCATGGAGGCCCTCCTCTGCTACTGACTTTGGCATGCGAAACCGTAGCCAGTATAGTTGAGGAGAGCTTTTCCGTCATGGGCATCGGTTCTTCTACTCCGTTCTCCCGCGCATGGCGCGGGGCTTAATCTGGAGTAAGCGGAGTGCACCCCCCGGTTCTCTTCTCATCATCCACTTGCCGAACGCTTATAACCACGTTTCCCTTTTTATGGCCCTGCTCCACGTAACGGTGGGCCTCCGCCACTTGCTCCAACGAATACCGGCGGTCAATGACCGAACGCAACTTGCCGGTCTCGATCAACTCTTTGAGAAAGATCAGATCTTCCGCGCTGTCCTTCATCGATTCGCCGGTCACCTTCTTGCCGCTCGTCAAGTTGGTCCATAACCCTCGTATAATCGGCAATGGGCTCACGCGGACCGCTTGCAAGTAGAAGCCCTCCGGTTTTAGACGTTTGACGCAAACCTTGTACGGACTCTTCCCGACCGTATCGAAAATAATATCATAGGCCGTACCTTCATCCGACAACCGTTCTTTCGTATAATCGATTACGCGGTCGGCACCCAGCGATCTCACCAACTCCACATTCAATGTGCTGCATACTCCGACCACTTCCGCGCCGAAATACTTGGCCAGCTGCACCGCATAGGTCCCGACACTGCCCGAAGCGCCATAGACGAGCACACGGCTGCCGCGCCGGATGTTGCCCTTACGGAGAAATTGCAAGGCCGTACAGGCGCCGACCGGAACCGCGGCCGCCTCTTCGAACGTCATGTTCGCCGGCATCGGTCCGACACCTCCCGTCTCTGGCAGGCATTTGTATTCGGCATACGCACCGAAACCGTAACCGCATGCGGCATACACGGCATCTCCCGGCTTGAATCGGGTAACGCTTTTGCCCGTCGATTCGACCACGCCGGCTAATTCGAAACCAAGAATCTTTATTTTCCCCGGTCTCCATAAACCGTTGAACAGCCGTGCGAGGAAAGGATCTGCCTTGCGTAATCGCCAATCCCCCGCTGAAGCGGTTGCCGCATAAACCTTAATTAAAATCTCGTCGTCTTTGGGTACCGGCTTGGCGACCTCCCGCAACTGCAAGACATCCGGCGGCCCGTACCGCTCGTATACGATTGCTTTCAACCCTAACCCCTCCATTTCTACAGTCCCAGATTCCGTTTATCCTGTTGTTTCTTCGAGTCGTGACGGGAGTAACCTCTGCGGATGGCCCATTCGGCCACGGCGAGGTTGATGACCCAGCCCGTACCCATGTACAGCGCCTTACTTAAATCACCCGGAGGGCCGAAAATTGCTGTCCCCGCCATCTCGGTCAGCGCCTGCGTACCCGCGCCAAGCCCGATCGCATAGCCGCGCGTCATCCAGGCGCGGTGCCGGTTAACGTCCCTGCGCAGAATCGCGGTAAAGCCGAGCAGGATGGACACGACCATTGCCAACCCGAACAGGAGCCGCAATGCAAACAACAACTTACCGCCGTACGGGATGGGATAGAACAAGGTCATCCACAGCCCGGTAAGTCCCACCATCAGGCCGCATAGAACCAGGACGCGCCCGGCCGCGTGGTGCCAGCCCGGCTTGCGCCGCCGAAAACCGGGCGCGAACTGGAACGGGCCAAGGATGGCATACACGCCGGCACTTAGGATGTGCAACACCACCGGCAGAGGCATCTCAAAGAACCGTGCGTTGTCCGGCGTCATTTCCGCGCCGCCGATTAACGAGATGAGTCGGAAGACTCCGGCGGCGAGCGGAATGACGCTTAGTAAGAGCAATGCGGCGACAAGCCGCTTGGCCGAGCGTTCTTTTATCATATTGGACCGTTCGCCTGATTGGGGCGAACCTGAATGACCGAGACCAACGGCAAGCCGAGATCGCGAACCTTCCTGAGCAAGCCGTGTAATGCGGGCTGATCGACTACCTGAACAGTGAGGAAGGTTGTTCCGTCGCTTTCGTGGATGAGATTGAGCCCCTCGAACCAGTCAGTCCACCGGACATCAAGGTGACCCTTGAGTCGAATTTCGTACAGATCGGGTTTGTGATGTTCCCCTGCGGAACCGTGTGTTTCACTCATATTTACCTCCTTCAGTTCCTCCCGCGGAAGCGTCTCCACGTCGTTACTTGTGTTCCTTACATAATCAAACCTACATGCTCATGTGGTGAGACCGCATCACCAGATGTGGTGATTAACGTGGTGATTTTTTTAACGGCATCCCGAGAGAAGTCCCCTTCCTCTACAGGGAGGGGATGAATAGCGGCCAGGCGAAGCCTGGAAGCTCTTATTGCTCCGGTTTGTGGCAATTTGATATAATCAGTCTTAGATTGGTATAAGGCTGGTG
>NZ_JBEQAP010000108.1:0-3766 GCF_041640265.1 Cohnella sp. | reverse complement strand
GGAGATTGCAGCGGTTATGGCCAACATTCATCTGCTGCGGAATTATCGAACGCTGGGCGATTATTTGGCCGAGTCAGGCGCAGCGGACGATGTGAAGGAGCTGTGGGAGCATCTGGTCTGCTCCAACTTCTTTATTACCCCCGAGGATGCCCGCAAAGTTCCGGGTCCGGCAATTGCGGACTACTACCACAATCTGTTTCTCTCGCAGCGTCCGGTCAATTATGTGCTTGGAAGCTGGGCCGTCATCACGAATCAGCTGCAGAGCAAAATCGAAGGATCGGGTAGATGGTCCATCGCACTGCGTGAAGGGGTTGAAAGCATTCGGTACGAGAAAGGCCGCTATATGCTGCGCACGAAGGAGCAGGAGCACGCCTTCGACCGGATCGTGTTTGCAATGCCGGTGCAGCAGGCAGCCAAGCTGCTTCGCGGCTCGCCGTGGGAGCCATTCCTTGCGCCTTACGAGGACAACATACCGACGGAGGTGCTCGTCTATGACGTCGGCTTGAGCCGGGTCGTCGCCAGACCCTTCTCTTATATCAGCGATATGGAGCATAAGCTTTTTATCTCCGACGTATCCGCAACGGACACGACGCTCGTTCCTCAGGAAGGTCAATTGCTGCAAGGCATTGCCTATTTGAATGATTCTGCGTTCGAGGACGAGGAATCCCGCAAGGCGTACCTGGACGAACGGCTGGCGCTGATGGAGCGTCTGTTCGACGCCCATTATCCGGGGTGGAGAGAGGCATCGGCGGTGAAACGAGTATCGAAGAAAGCCATGGTGCAGAGCGTCAAGAACATCGAAGGAAACAAGCTGCTCCCGAACCGGCTGGAGAGCGTCCCCTTCTACTTCTGCGGCGATGGGACAGAAGGGAAAGGCGAGCTTGCTGAACGCGCCTTCTCCAGCGCAAGAAGGGTCGCCTCTTTGCTGCTTCGGGAAGTGAGCGATCCGGTCATGGCCTAATGCGAAAAAATGGGCAGAGATTGAGACATATGTCCACACCCTCCTCTCGTTTTTGCATAGGATAACACTGTAGCAGCACAGAAACTGCTAACAACAAGAGAGTGAGGAGGAATGACACATGGCATACGCAGGCGGTGCTGGCGTAGGTGCAGGACACGGTGTTTTCACTTCCACAGGGGCAATTCTCGTACTCTTTATTCTTCTCGTCATTATCAGCCGCACATTCGTTCTGTAAGAACGATTTGTCCAAGAGCCGGTGGCATGCGGTATCCGCATCCGCCGGCTTTTGTTCATGGGAAAATGGGATGAGCCTACTTGGTGATCAACTTGTCTTCCACTCTGGCACATCGGCTTGAAACGTGAATGATAGGGTACACTATATCATAGGATGAGTAAAGACATCGGACATTGCTTATGATATACTGACAAAAATTAGCGGAAAGCATTGGAGTGATGAATATGTTTGGCAAATCCGGCGATGAAACGTACGTGGCCTTGCTGCTGAAGGCAGGCGACAATATGCTGCATGCGGCTCACGAGTTTCGGGCTGCCTTGACCGGCGAAGGACGGCCTGCGGAGCGCTTCGCAAAAATTGACGAGTATGAGCGGATCGGCGATGAGCTCGTCCAGCGGATTTTTGTGGGACTTAATTCGATACAGACAAGTCCCATACCAAGGGAAGCGCTGCTGCAGCTTGCAGGGTGCATCGATGACGTGCTTGACGGGATCGAGGCGTCGATGGCGCGTTTTGACTATTTGGAGGTGGATTACGCCGATAAGGTTATGCAGCAGTTTTCCGTACATATCGTATCCTGCTGCCACCACCTCGTAGAAGCGCTAAAGCTGCTGGCGAACAAAAAGTATTTGCAAATTCGGGAGCATACGGTTGAAATTAACCGCATTGAGCACGAAGCCGATCTGTTGATGCGGGAAGGCATTCGCGCTATCTTCCGCGCCAAGAAGGATCCTTACCACGATATGAAGCTGAAGGAGATTTACGAAAGGCTGGAGGAGACAACCGACCGCTGCGAGGATGCGGCCGATGTGCTACAGGGCATTATCCTGAAGCTGTCGTGATCGGTTTGTCTAATCCGGGAACAAATTCACCCTACGGGTGAATGAACGGGATCAATATAACCACACTTCTCGAATTCAACTTACTTTTGTACGTTTTTTCGTTACTACTTAGGTCCCCTGAGGGAAAGCGAAGTTACCTTGGAGAATTGCAAAGAGTGAAGGAAGGACGGGAAGGCCCTGTTTACGCAGCGTTGAGATAAATCCATGAGCGCGCGCGAATTGATGCGCACCTTCCCACGTGCGGAAAGAGCCGGACACTTTTTGCTTCACTTTGGTCATCCGCAAATCCCGTTCCGCTTGGTTATTGTCAAACGGCACGCGGGCATCGTAAAGAAACCGCAAAATGGATTCCTTGTGCATCCGGAATCTTTCACCCAAATTGGCGGCTGGGCTTTTGCATTTTCGGCCTCGTGTCCCTGTTTTCGGGCGGACCTTTCCTTGGTGCCACACGGATTCGCCGCGCTGCAGAATCGTATCATAAAGGTGTTCAATCCGGTGGATGGTATCCGGTTCCAAGGGGCGGCCTTGGGCTCTAGCTACTTTGGCCATATTCCAACTGGTCAAAAGTAACCGGATCATATGTGCCGCCCATCGTTGGTGATCATTCTGGATAATCCCGATGCATTCCCGAATTAAATGGACACCGCATAGTGCGTGAATGAATCGGTATTTCTCTTTAAAATAGGATGAATGGCAATCATGAACCACGGTGCCTAGATGACGGAGAAGGATTCCGACTTCGCTGAAGGCTTTGAAACCGCGCTTTTCATGCACATTCAGAAGCGTCCATTCAGCTGTGCTGTGCGTATGGAGCCAACGTGTTTTCCCTTCTACACGACAACCGGTCTCATCAGCGTGAAGGACAGGAGACTCGGCGATGCGCTCGCGAATGAAGGATTCCACCGTACTTAACTTGGCATGTGTCCGACGCATGAAGGAAAGTAAGGTGCCTTCACTTAGATATTGATTCGTTAAGTCGGCGAAGAGCTCCCGGATGCGTTCTAGTGGAATCATGTGGCGAGCATTCAGATAGACGGTCCATGCCGAAAAGCCTTTTCCATACTGTACGGGCGCTGTTACATCAGCGGGGAACGATGCTTGCGTGATGCGGTGACAACAGGAACACCGCCGTTGTTCAGCACGGTATTCGGTGACCACCAATTGCGGGACGGGCAGATCGAGTACTTGACGCTTTTCATGACCAATGAATTTGGCGTCCCTCAAAGAGGAATGACAGTGTCCACATGTCTGTTCGGTCGGGAGGGTGATGATGTGATCCGGATGTTCGGCTTGATGCAAGGTGTGTCCCGGGTGACCCTTGGGGGCTCCACGTTTGCCGCCGGATTTGCGCAGGTTGACTGGCGGTTTACGGAGTCCGTCACTCGAAGGCGGTTTACTGCTGTTATTGCTATTCTGACCAAGCTGACGCTCTAGTTCATGGATACGTTTTTCTAATGCTTCAATACGCAGAGCTTGAGCGGCTACGGTTTCCGTCAGCTTCAAGTTAAGGGCAAGAAGAGCATTGAACTTTTCTGCAATTTCCTCGTCACCTTTGCAAATATCTAAGACCTGTTGCGGCGTTAGTTCCATTTTCATAGCTCCTCATTTTTTCTATATACACAGGATTTCGATACATATCGTATCTTTCCTGCTATAAATATAAAAAAAATAAAGAGGTCCCCAATGGGGACCTAAGTAGTAACGGTTTTTCGTACAAAACCCCGGCGG
>NZ_JBEQAP010000107.1:0-3867 GCF_041640265.1 Cohnella sp. | reverse complement strand
CGTGCCCTTATCCGGAGAGTAGGACTCGATCGCCTTAATCAGCCCAATGGTGCCAATCGAAATCAAGTCCTCATGGTCCTCCCCTGTATTGTCGAATTTTTTGACATTGTGAACAAAAACCTATGTAACCAGCAGTTGACTATATTCATAAAAAAACCAGCCAACCTAATGAAAGATCGCACTGGTTTAACAATTTATTTTTCACCTGGAAATAGTACACCTACTACAATGAATTCATTCCCACTGCATTCATAATAAAATCGAAATCGTCTGACAACAATTCGGTTAATTCCGCTGAACTGGCCAGAAACTTCAGTAAATCCCTTCGTTAATACATGATTGGATAACAACGACTCTGTTTCCAATACGAGTTGTGAAATAAAATCTAACGTCTCTACCGGAGTGAACCTGCCACTTCTAAACGATATTAGTTTCCTTCTTACTGTCGGAAGCCAAGTAATCTTTCGCACATTCATTACCTAAAATCCTCAACTGACAAGGATTTCAGTAGTTCTGAAGTCGTCATCCCCTTACCTTGACGGTACTCTTCCATGCTCTCATGAATCATAATTTCTAAATCAGGATTTGCCTCGATATCAGCCTTAATACTACGTTGCTCTTCCTCTTGGAGAACAAGAGTAAACGTTCCTTTACCAGGTATATGAAATTGGCATACCGAATTATTTCGATCCATGTTGGAAATATAATTCATTAACTCTTCAGGTGAGCTAACCTTTTCCATGCCTTCCACTCCAATAACTCTTAATTTTCACCACATTAGAACTCAATTTATTATATCATATCGTATTAAAATGAATGTAAAAAAATGTGGGAACTCAATGAGCTCCCACGGTTTCCATTCTACCCCTTCTTCTTATAAAACTCATGATACAGCTTCATCAGCGCCCGCTTCTCGATCCGCGACACGTACGAGCGCGAGATACCGAGCTCCTTCGCAATCTCACGCTGCGTCCGTTCCTCGCCGCCGGTCTCGAGCCCGAACCGCCCGACGATCACTTCCCGCTCCCGCTCATCCAATATATCCAGGTTCTGATAAATCTTCACCTTTTCAATCTTTAGCTGCACCTTATCCACGACATCGTCGGCTTCCGTGCCGAGAATGTCGATGAGCGAAATCTCGTTGCCTTCTTTGTCCGTTCCGATCGGGTCGTGCAGCGAGACGTCCTTCTTGGTCTTCTTCAGCGAGCGTAGGTGCATCAGAATCTCGTTCTCGATACATCGAGCAGAGAACGTCGCCAGCTTTGTACCCTTATCCGGAGAGTAGGATTCAATCGCCTTAATCAACCCGATGGTGCCAATCGAAATCAAATCCTCATGATCCTCGCCAGTATTATCGAATTTTTTGACAATATGGGCAACAAGTCGCAAATTATGCTCAATCAGAGTATTGCGGGAATGCTGATTGCCCTCAGCCATGAGCCGCAAATGCTTGGCTTCGTCCTCCTCGGATAGAGGCTGTGGGAATGCATTATTTTTGACATACGAGACGAGAAGCATCAATTCTTTAATGAATAAAGCAATCGTAGCGAAAAAGCCCGGCACAGCTGTCACCCCTTAGAAGAGATTACTAGCAGTGTATGTGGACTCCCGCCTATCCGTGCATGTACCCGTCAAAAATACAATGCAGTCATAGCTTTACAACACGCGCCTTGCCTTCACATACCGACCCTTCCAGTATGAGCTGAACTCGCTGTACCGAACGCCGCCTTCGCCGTATGTGTGAAGCAGCTTATTATTGCCTGCATAGATGGCCACATGGGTAATTCTTCGGGATGTCCCGCTCGTGCTTTTGAAAAATACGAGGTCGCCCTTCTTGAGCGAGCTTCTGGTTACGCTCCGTCCCCGAAGCGACTGCTCACGTGAGGAACGAGGCAACGTGACGCCATTCTTCGCATAAACCGTCTTGACATAGCTGGAGCAATCGAAGGTGCGCGTCTGACCGTAATTGGCGCCGAACTGATAGGGAGTGCCTAAATACCGTTTGCCCGTATTCATGACCGCTTCCGCTTTCGAAGCCGAGTAAGCTGACGCCTCACCTTCAAGGAAACCTGAACATATTCCGCCAAACAATAGGAACGATAAGAATATTTTCTTTATCATGCGACATCTTCCTCTCGTCTAATGTGACTTTATGGTAGCACACTAGAGAAAGAGGATAAAATGATGAAATATTGGATTCATAACCAACTATTCTGTGATTTTCCGATACAGCAGCCGTTCCCGAAATTCCGCAAACCATTGTGAAATACCAGGGTGCGAGTCTTGTACTCCGCAATTACAGCGCTCGATCCAGTCCTCATAATGATCAAGTACATCCGCCATACGACCTGCCCGTTCGTACGCCTTCATGATGCCGAGACAGAGCGCCGGCTCTTGCGGAGCAGCCGAAACGGCAGTCCTCCATGTATCAATCGCTTCCTCCCATTGCCCGATGCTTTCGTAATATTCCGCGATCTGCGCCGCATTGCTCAGCCACAGCCGGTCGCAGCGCTGCTTGTAGGGCAGCAGCCATTCGTACGAATAGCCCGTCAGCGATTGCGGCGGATAACCCCGAAGCCAATCGCACCACCCGCGGATCGAGAAGGCATCCACCATCCGCAGCTGCTCTGCTTTTCGCTCCCAATCCAGGGCATCAATTAGGATCCCATTAATCCGGAACGTATAGCTTTCTTCCTTGAAATGAATCTCTGCAGGCAGCTCCAGACTTTTCAGCATTTTGCGGATTTGATAAACAGTCGTATGCAGCAAGGTTGCGGCTCGCTCCGCGGGTGTATCGGACCAAAGCACCTCCAGCAACATATCGCGGTGAACCGGCTGTTCCGCATACAAGCACAAATAAGTAAACAGCTCCTGTGTCTTGGCGGTCCTCCACTTGAACTCGGTTATTCGGCCCGCCTCTTCCTCGAGCCGGAGGGAGTCGAACAACCGAATCACCCGTTGACCGACAGCGGGCTTGCTAATTCGCAAGGTTCGCCTTGCGCGGTCCACCGTCTTCCTGAGCCTTGCCGGCGTAACCGGCTTCAGCAGATAATCGATAGAATGCAGCTCGAACGCTTCAATCGCAAATTCGTTATAGGCGGTGACGAATGCGATCTCCATGTCGGGTGCCAGCTGTTGAAACACATGCGCAAGCTCTAAACCGCTTCTTCCCGGCATCTCGATGTCGAGCAGCGCCAGTTCAATGGCTCCGCTGGATACGCCGAGAAATTCAACTGCTTTCGCCGGGTCCGTAAATGCGCCTGCGATTTGAATGCCGTCGATGGAGGACAGCTGTTTTTCCAAATAAGCAAGCGCAAGCGGCTCATCGTCAACCAGCATAATGTGCAAGCGAATCCCTCACTTTCGGTATGGTCATCGTGACGCGGGTGCCTTCATCGGGGGTGCTCTGGATGTGAAGCCCGGTGCCGTATAGATGGAATAGCCTGAATTGAATATTCCGGATACCGACGCCACCCGTTAACGAATGTCCCGATACAAGCTCTTCCAATCGACTTGGAGAGATCCCGACACCGTCGTCCGCTACCTCAAGCCTGTAGCATCGCTCATCTTCAGTGACCCGAACCGTGATACTGCCCCCTTCCAATCGGCTCATGAGCCCATGTCGCACTGCATTCTCTACAAGAGGCTGGAGAATATACGACGGGATCAGGAAGCGGGTGCCGGCTTCGATCACGAATTCAACCCGCAGACGCTCGCCGAACCGCGCCTTTTCAATCCGAATATTTGAATATCAAGTTAGCTCCGCATGGCTTACGCGGTTAAATCACCATAAGTGATGGTATCCGTAGATACACAGGCAGTGAGCAGTCTGTTGAACATCTGACCTTCAAACTGCCGACGATTGGT
>NZ_JBEQAP010000106.1:0-4111 GCF_041640265.1 Cohnella sp. | reverse complement strand
CGACCATTCTTCTCGCGAAGGACAGAACGACTTGCTGGAGCGAATGCTCGAGGGGAACAACCTTCGACTCGCCTACAAGCGAGTGAAACAGAACGGCGGAGCGCCCGGCGTCGACGGAGTGACGGTAGAGACTCTACAAGCTCACCTGTGGGAACGCTGGGAAACCGTGAAAACGGAACTCCAATCGGGTACTTACAGACCGATGCCGGTCAAACGGGTGGAAATCCCCAAACCCGGAGGCGGGGTGCGGCTGTTAGGTATCCCAACCGTAATGGATCGCCTGATCCAGCAAGCCCTTATGCAAGTCATGACACCGATCTTCGATCCGCATTTTTCACCGAACAGTTTTGGTTTCCGCCCCAGGAAACGTGCCCACGACGCGGTAAAACAAGCGCAATCCTACATCCAAGATGGATGCCGCTGGGTAGTGGACATGGACTTGGAGAAGTTCTTTGATCGCGTAAACCACGACATCCTCATGGCGAGGGTGGCGAGAAAAGTTTCAGACAAGCGCGTCTTGAAGCTGATTCGAGCCTACCTGAACGCCGATGTCATGGTAGATGGAATGTTACAAGAGACGCTAGAAGGAACACCGCAAGGCGGATTATGCAAAGCTTAGCATAAACCCCCTTATGAGAAGTAACTCGTTATGCAAAGTAAAACCCACAAATCAAGGCTAGAAAAGGACTTCAACCAAAATTACTTTGCATAATATTCCGAAATGTTTAGTAGGAGAAGTAGCTTCTCACTATACAATTCGGAGGTAGTATCATGGAAGTACCATTTTCGGAATTAACTGCTCGACTCGAAAAAGAGCTTTACCGCCTGCACTACAACGAGCAATCGATCAAGTATTACAGGTCGATGTGGCGGCGAGTCGCCACATTTTTGGAATTAGAAAATTCGGCTCGATTCACTGAGGAAGCCGGGCTCCATTTTCTTGAACGTGAGTACAACTTCTTCGAACTGGAGAAAACCGGAAAACTCACGCAATCGATCATTAACGTCTTTCGAGTGGTCAGAATGCTTGGGGATTTTCAGCAACACGGCTGTATCCTACGCAGGTATTACAAGCAAAAGAAACTTCTACAGAGCAAGACATTTGAAGAAAGGCTCCATCATTACGTCATACACTGCGAAATGAAAGAATATTCAAAGGTGACACAGAATCATTACAGGAAGATCGCCGAGAAATTTTTGAGCTTTCTGGAGTCGAAAGACGTCCGAAATTGTGCAGATATCTCCGCTCGCGATCTGAATGACTACATCAATACCCTGCTTGGATACAGCTACAAAACGGTCGAGCAGCAACTTTGTGCGCTGCGGTCATTTCTACGTTACCTTCACAGCAACCAGCTTCATCCGCAAGATCTGGCCGAAACCATTCCATCCATAAAGGCGAGGAAGCAGAACCGCATTCCGTCCGTATGGACGCCAGACCATGTTGCCAAATTGCTCGAAGCGATCGACAGAGGCAATCCGGCTGGAAAACGGGATTATGCCATGATCCTCTTAGTTGCACGCTTAGGTCTACGGACAATAGACCTCAAACGCTTGAAGCTGGAGAATTTGAAATGGCAAGAGAATCGTATTGCGCTTATACAGTCGAAAACCTCGAGGGAGCTGAACTTGCCGCTTTTGCCAGATGTCGGCTGGGCAATCATTGACTATCTCAAAAATGGCCGTCCGAAGGTAGAATCCCCTTATGTATTCTTACGACATCTTGCGCCATTGGAGCCTTTCGCGGATGAGGACAGGTTACACCAGATCATCGTTAAATACATGAGGTTGGCGAAAATTCCGATCTCCCCTCTGAAGAAGAAAGGTATGCATTCTTTGCGGCACACATTGGCAAGCAAGCTTCTTCAAGAGAATACGCCATTATCCGTCATTTCGGACATACTGGGGCATGTCAGTTCGGATTCGACATCTGTTTATCTTAAGGTGGACGTAGACATGCTGCGCGAATGCGCGTTGGACCCTGAGGGGGTACTTCTTCATGTCTAAATTCTTCTTCCGCAGCCCCTTACAAGAATACATCCAAGCTATGATCCGCCAAAAACAATCGCTTGGCTACAAGTATGACAGCAGTGCGAAGATGCTCTTTAAGTTTGATCAGTTCTGTGTGGCACATGGCTGTACAGAACCACATCTATGCAAGGAACTGGTCCAGGCGTGGATTCAAAAGCGACCGAATGAAGCCCAGGCTACCCAGCAAAACCGGACTATTGCCGTACGGCAACTGGCTATGTTTATGAACCGTCTTGGCGTTCAAGCTTATGTAGTGCCGAAGAACATCATGCCAAAAGGACCACGATACATCCCGTACATTTTCAGTGGCGAAGAGCTCGCGGCGCTTTTTAAGCAGACTGACGCTTGTCATTACCGACCCGAGGTTCCAAACAGACAGTGGATTATGCCGCTCTTGTTTCGTATGCTCTACAGCTGCGGTCTGCGGATTTCAGAAGCCCTTCATCTGAAAATGCGGGATGTGGATCTGGACCGCGGTGTGCTAACCATTCTGGATGGGAAGTTCACTAAGGACAGACTCGTTCCTCTACCCCATGAGCTCCTTCAGCGGTGCCATGCCTATGTAAAGCAGGTTCATATGTTTTCAGGTGCCGAAGCATACTTTTTTCCGGCTCTGAACGGAGAAGCGGTCACCCATAACAATGTGTACAAGAACTTTAGGAAATTCCTATGGAAGGCACGAATTTCCCATGGCGGTTGGGGAAAGGGTCCGCGAATCCACGACTTCCGTCATACTTTTGCCGTACATTGCCTGCGCCGATGGGTTCTGGAAGGAAAGGATCTAACCGCTTATCTGCCGATCCTTAAAACTTACTTGGGACACCATTCATTCAGCGACACATCCCAATATTTGCGGCTTACCGCGGAGCTATATCCGGATATTACAGCAAAGGTGGAACATGTCTTCGGTCACGTGATCCCCGCCATGGGAGGCGAGGGTTTTGAAGCCGACTGACTTTGCCAAGGCTTTATCTCAATATTTATCTGCTTATCTTCCTGGGCAACGGAACATGAGTCCTAATACGATCTCTTCTTACCGCGACACGTTTAAGCTGTTTCTCACCTACTGTAAACAGAGCGGACTCTCGATTGAACGACTCACTTTTGCACAAGTAGATGAGACACTTATACTCGCCTTTGTAAAGTGGCTCGAAGAGAAAAGGAACAACGGCATTTCTACACGGAACCAACGCCTAGCTTGCATTCATGCGTTTTTCCGCTACGTACAGACGGAACATCCAGTTGGTTTAGTTACCTACCAAAAGATCCTTGCCATTCCAATGAAAAAGGCACCGAAGCCGACAGTGAACCATCTTACTCCGGACTCGCTGCAACTCATACTGGCGCAGCCAGACCTAAAAACGTCTGGAGGTCGTAGGGATGCGACACTGCTATCCGTCTTGTACGATACAGGGGCACGGGTACAGGAATTAGTTGATCTTCGTGTCCGGGACGTTCGTTTAGACCCGCCTCCAGTTCTAAGTATTACCGGCAAAGGAAGCAAAACAAGGCATGTTCCGCTTATGTCTAACACGGAAGCAGTACTCAGACAGTACATGACCGAAAACCATTTGCTCCAGAACGGCATGCTGGATCGGCCATTATTTTGTAACAGACAGCGAAGGAAGATGACGCGAGAAGGCGTGGCATTTATTTTGGATAAATATGTATCTCTTGCGCGTACCGTAACTTCAGCCATTCCTGAAAAAGTGACCCCGCACGTTTTGAGGCACACAAAAGCAATGCATTTACTACAGGCTGGCGTTAATTTAATCTACATCCGGGATCTGCTAGGGCATGTCGACATTGCAACAACGGAGGTTTACGCACGTGCGGATACGGAATTGAAACGAAAGGCATTGGAGCAGGCCTATCCGAACATGGTTTCGGAGGGACTGCCGCAATGGAACCAAGATGAGGATCTCATAGCCTGGCTGACTAGTATCTAACTAGAATCGATATTATGCAAAGTAAATTCGACTATGATTCCTTTGAATACGGGGGTCTTAGCAATTTACTTTGCATAATGAGTTACTTCTCATAAGGCGGAGTCATTAGCCCCCTGCTGGCGAATATTTAT
>NZ_JBEQAP010000105.1:0-4302 GCF_041640265.1 Cohnella sp. | reverse complement strand
TAATGGTTTGAAGAGTTTAGTGGACAGATATAACTCACTACGGAATATTTCATGAACCGCCGTATACCGAACGGTACGTACGGTGGTGTGAGAGGTCGGGAGTTAATCACTCCCTCCTACTCGATTTCTCATTATGAAGGGTGTGAATACATAAATATGTTTATTGTGTTGAAGAAATTAAGCTGGTTTTTCAAAATGTATTGGAAACGGTATACGGTAGCTATTGTGCTGCTGACAATCGTGGGAATTCTGGACGTTATACCTCCTAAGCTCATTGGGGTCGCGATTGATGGGATTTATGAAGAGACGTTGACAGGTTCGAGGTTGATTGAGCTGCTGGCGTTCTGGGCGGCTTTAACCGTCATTGGATACGGACTCACTTACGTCTGGCTATATCAGCTGTTCGGAGGTGCGTTCGTACTTGAACGGCTGCTCCGCTCGCGGCTTATGCGCCATCTTCTGAAGATGAGTCCAACGTTCTACGAACGGAACCGTACGGGTGATCTGATGGCTAGAGCGACGAATGACTTGGGTGCGGTGTCGGTAACAGCTGGCTTCGGGATCCTAACGCTCATTGACTCTACGTTGTTCATGCTGACGATTCTGGTCGTGATGGCGGGGTTGATCAGCTTGAAGCTTACGTTGGCGGCTTTGCTGCCGTTGCCGATTATGGCGTTGCTTATGCAGCACTTCGGCAAGAAAATCCACGAAAGGTTCATGAAATCTCAGGATGCGTTCGGCAACTTGAATGATCAGGTGCTGGAGTCGGTATCGGGTGTCCGGGTTGTCCGGGCATTCGTACAAGAGGAAGCGGACCGAGAACGGTTCAAGAAAACGACTGACGATGTATTCGGTAAAAATATAGCGGTAGCAAGGATCGACGCATTATTCGAGCCTACGGTAAAAATTCTTGTGGGGATCAGTTACTTAATCGGCTTATGTTATGGTGCGGTACTGGTGTTCAAGGGTGACATCTCGCTTGGTGAAATGATTTCGTTCAACATGTTCCTAGGTATGCTGATCTGGCCGATGTTCGCCATCGGCGAATTGATCAATATCATGCAGCGCGGGAATGCGTCGCTAGACCGGATCAACGAGACTCTAGGAGTTAAGCCGGACATTAAGGAGTCGGAGGCTCCGGCGGAGGTTGATGTTCCCGAGTCTATCACATTCGCTAACGTTACATTCCGATATCCGTCCTCTACGATCGACAATCTGGTTGATATCTCGTTTACGCTTCGGCGCGGGCAAACGCTAGGAATTGTCGGCCGGACCGGAAGCGGGAAAACAACGTTGCTGAAGCAGCTGCTCCGCGAATATCCGATGGGTGAGGGCAGCCTGAGGGCAGGCGGGGTTCACTTAACCGAGCTGGAGCTGGATCGTCTCAGAAGCTGGATCGGTTATGTGCCCCAGCAGCCGATTCTGTTCAGCAAGACTATCCGCGAGAACATCTGGTTCGGCAGTAAGGACGGGAGCCTGAAGGAAGAACGTCTGAATCGGGCGCTGGATCTAGCATCGTTCAGTAAGGATATTATGTTCCTGCCTGAAGGCTTGGAGACTCTGGTTGGCGAGAAGGGCGTAGCGCTCTCCGGCGGCCAGAAGCAGCGTGTGAGCATCGCCAGGGCAGTCATCGCCGATCCGGAAATCCTCATGCTGGACGATGCGCTCTCCGCGGTCGATGCGAAGACGGAGACAGAAATTCTAGAAGGCATTCGCAGCGAGCGGGAAGGAAAGACAACGCTCATTACGACACACCGTTTGTCCGCAGTGCAGCACGCCGATTGGATTATTGTGCTCGATGAAGGCCGAATCACAGAAGAGGGGACGCATGAGCAGCTCCTTCGGAACAAGGGCTGGTATAAGGAGCAATATGATCGTCAGCAGTTGGCTTCGGTCGTGGAATCATAAAAGTAAGAGTAGAAATGTAGGTGACATTAACCATGGGTAACAACGGAAAAAGATTATTTCAATATGCATTAAATTATAAGAAGCCGATTATGCTTGCACTTGTTCTGCTATTGCTTGCAGTGGGCGTGGAGCTGGTTGGACCCTTCCTCGCCAAGCGAATGATCGATACGAACATTATGGGTATTGAGAAACCATGGTACGAGACGAAGGAAGAGGACAGCTATGCGGTTCCTTATGGGGAAAGCCGTTATAAGCGAGAGGATCATTTTGCTGCTGATGAAGAGAAAGGACGCGAGGTCCGCATCCTTCAATCGGGGCGGACGTACTACTTCGTCGATGCGGCTGATGTTCCGGATACCGGAACGCGAAGCTTCAGTGAGGGGCAGTTATCCATCCTGCGAGAAGATGGAAGCACGCAGCTATTTCCCGCTACGATGCTGACCCGGAGTGAAACTTATGGGTTCTATAAGCCGGAGTTCCGCAGCATCTTCTTGCTGGCGATAAGTTATGTAGGACTTCTCTTGATCGGTGCGGTGCTTGCCTATTGGCAGCGATACTTGCTTCAAGTATCCGCGAACAAGATCGTTCGGAAGATGCGCAACGACGTGTTCAGGCACATTCAGCGCCTTCCCGTACAGTACTTCGATAATTTACCCGCGGGTAAAGTCGTAGCCAGGGTAACGAACGACACGGAGGCGATCCGGGAATTATACGTATCGGTACTGGCGAACTTTTTCTCCGGAATCATCTATATCACAGCCATTATCGGTGCCTTGTTCGTATTGGATGCCAGACTTGCGCTAATTGCTGTGCCGTTCATCCCCATCTTGTATGTGTGGATCGTGATATACCGTAAGTTCGCGGCGAAATACAATCACGTTATCCGCTCTAGGCTTAGCGATATTAACGGAATGATTAATGAATCGATTCAAGGGATGCCGATCATCCAAGCCTTCCGTAAGGAGAAGGAAACGATGACGGAGTTCCACGAGATGAACGACGAGTATTTCAAATATCAGAATAAGCTGCTTAGCCTGAACTCCATCACCTCGCATAACCTGGTGAACGTACTGCGCAATGTCGTCTTTATCGCGGTTGTCTGGATGTTCGCAGGCGGTTGGCTGGGTATGGCAGTAACGGTTGGGGTACTCTATGCCTTCATCGATTACATGAACAGGATGATGCATCCGATTGTGGGTATCGTGAACCAGCTATCAAACCTAGAGGTGGCACGGGTGTCCGCGGAGCGGGTATTTACGTTGCTGGATGAGCCGGGTGTTGAGGTTTCGGATAGTCGGATGGATCGTTACAAGGGCAATGTCAGCTTCGAAGGCGTATCGTTCGGTTATAAGTCTGGCGAGGATGTCTTGAAGAACATCAATTTCCGCGCTAAGCAAGGGGAAACGGTTGCGTTAGTAGGTCACACGGGCTCTGGCAAAAGCTCGATTCTGAACCTGCTGTTCCGGTTCTACGATGTAGAGCGCGGAGTTATCTCGGTAGACGGCATCGACGTGCGCGATATGCCGAAGCAGCAGCTTCGCCAGCATATGGGCATCGTGCTGCAGGATCCGTTCCTGTTTACAGGAACGATCGCTTCCAACGTCAGCCTGGATGATCCATCAATTTCCCGGGAAAAGGTGGAGCAGGCCCTTCGCGACGTAGGTGCGCATGACATGTTCATGCAGCTCCCGGGCGGGCTGGATGAGCCGGTAATCGAGAAAGGAAGCACGTTATCCGCAGGGCAGCGTCAGCTGATCTCGTTCGCGCGTGCGCTGGCGTTCGATCCGGCGATTCTAATCCTGGATGAGGCGACGGCGAGTATCGATACGGAGACGGAAGCGACCATTCAGCAGGCGTTAGACGTGCTGAAGCGGGGCCGCACGACGTTCGTGATCGCGCATAGGCTCTCGACCATCCGGGCGGCGGACCAGATTCTCGTGCTGGACCGCGGTCAAATTACGGAGCGCGGCAATCACGACCAGCTGATGCAGCAAGGCGGCAAGTATTTCGCCATGTACCAGCTGCAGCAGGGTGGAGCTGTGGAAATTGGGGCCTAAGATTAGAAAATAACAATAGGGGCTGTTCCAGAGTCTGAAGACTTTGGAGCGGCCCTTTTGTCAACATTTAAGAAAGTATATAATTCCGAGGGTTAGGGCTACCTACTTCGATATTTAGTTTTATTTCTACCTCTAACTGCTACAAAAAACGATTAAAAAGAGCAATTAGTGGCGAAAGTACCTGTAATATCATCAATACAAGCCGATAATAGGTAGCGTCAAGAAGTTTGTGTAGTAGGTTTATCCATCGGGACGATGGATCGTTAGGTTGTAAATGTTACACTGGAGGGCAAAGCCCAAGCGAATGCGCGGGATGAGTAAAGTTCTAGGAATTTAT
>NZ_JBEQAP010000104.1:0-4320 GCF_041640265.1 Cohnella sp. | reverse complement strand
ACACTCACTTTGTATTATGGGTGGAAACGATCTGTTCAGGTGAAGTGAACCGCTCCGCTTACTTTTATTCAAACGAATCAAACAATTCACGAAGATAGTCTCTTCGCCCATGAAGAATACGGTGGATGACTACTGTATCATTCATGATCCGATAGAAAACCAAATATGGATTCACTACAATAAATCGATATCCTCGTTGGATAAGGGAATATTCATCCTCTGATAAGACTGACCCTTTGTTAGGGAAATCCGCCAATCCTGAAATGCTTGAGTTTAGCTTAGCCAGCATACTTTCTGCAGCTGCAACATTTTCTTGTGAAATATACGAGAAAATTTCATCCATATCATCAACCGCCGCCGGAGTATATCGGACCCTACTCTTTTGTGGCATCAATTTTTCTCCGCATTCTCTCCATTACTTGTTCATGATCAAGTAGTTCCGCACCTTCAGCTATTTGCTTTTCCGCTACTAATAACTTGGATTGGAGTTTAATGCGAGCCTCCATCCGTCGATACGCCTCATGACTCATTACAACTAAATCAGCTTCACCGTTCCGAGTTATGACCACGGGCTCATCAAGCTCATGACAATATTTAGAAAACCCATTATAGTCTTGTCGAATTGTTGTGGATGGCTTAATATTCATTCCTTTAAACCCCTTTCAAATGACGATATTCTGACTATATTATATCATTAAACTGACTATTGGTGCTACACTACTCACCACTTTACCACTATTTGCGTTATGATTCCACGTGGCTAACGGCGAAAAAAATCTTCATGAACATAAATCATGAAGAGTCTACTGGTTTGGGTTCTCAGTGCGTTGAGATTGCTATGATGGTTACTCCAGTTGGTCACAGCAGACTGTGCGCCTATCTAAATCGTAAAATCATATGCTTGGGAGAGCTTCTTATCGATTTTATCCTGGTAGCAAATGGTCTGCCTTTGCGTGACACATCAAAATTTCGCAGAGCCCGGCGAACGTAGCAGCGGCTATTGCCAAGCTGTCAGGGAAGGCAAACTTCATTGGCAAGGTTGGGCAGGATGCATTCGGGGATCATCTGGAACAGGTCCTGTGGAAAGCGGTGTCCAGCCTGGATGGTGAACAGGATTTTATGTTTTATCGCAACCAGGGGTAGGTCTGATGCTAACCCTAGAGGAAGTATCCCTATGCGGGATTGAAGATGCAGCTGTCTTTCAGTTTGGTTCTATTTGTTTATGCTGAACCCTCTCGTTCATCCACATTATTTAGGGCAGATCTGGCAAGAAGGAGGGAATCGATGAACTCTACAGTCTATCAGATCAGTGCCCCTCAAGTCTCCATTTTGACAACGTGAGGAGATATGTGTTAGAATTCGTTAGATTGGTTAGTAAAGGGTTAGAATATGGTTAGAGTAGGAGGAGATTCCGCATGGTTTTTGTAGAAAACGCTATATGTGAGTTGAAGAGGGAATTTACACCTGAATTGAAAAAAGAAGCGATCGCCTTTGTCAATACGGACGGAGGAGAGATCTATATAGGGATTGCTGATGATGGCACTGTAGTGGGTGTGGAGCAGGCTGAGTCGGTATTGACCCGAATCATGAATATGCTGCGTGACTCCATTAAACCTGATATCTCCATGTTTACATCCCCGTCCATCACAACGATTAACGGTCTTCAGGTGATCGTTCTCTTAATCCAAAGAGGGACCTCGAGACCTTATTATATTGCTGAGAAAGGACTAAAACCTTCTGGCGTCTATGTAAGACAAGGCCTGTCATCTGTTCCAGCATCTGAATCGGCTATAAGACAAATGATTATCGAAACGGATGGCGAAAAATATGAAGATATTCGCTCCCTTACCCAAGATCTAACCTTCTCGGAAACATCCAAAGCCTTTAAGCAGCAAGAAATGGTTTTTGGAGAAAGCCAAATGAAAACATTAAACATCATAAATGCTGACCAAGTATTTACCAACTTGGGGTTACTTCTATCAGATCAATGTCCTCATTCGATCAAGGTAGCTGTATTTGATGGCCCCGACAAAAACATATTCAAAGACAGGAGAGAATTTTCAGGTTCTCTGCTTCTACAACTTACAGAAGTGTTCATGTATATTGACTTGCATAATAAAACGAATGCACAATTCAAGGGAATTAACCGTATCGATAAGAGAGACTACCCCGAAGCCGCTATACGCGAAGCCTTGCTTAATTCCATTGTTCATAGAGATTATGCCTTCAGCGGGAGCACCCTTGTGAACATTTATAGCAATCGTATTGAATTCATTTCTCTTGGCGGGCTTGTCAGAGGAATTACCATCAATGATATCATGCTGGGAATTTCCCAACCAAGGAACGAAAAGCTAGCTTCCTTATTTTATCGATTGAAATTCGTTGAAGCCTATGGCACTGGAATCAGCAAAATCATGGCTAGCTACCAGGAATATGACTTCAAGCCCGTACTGCAAACTTCAGATAACGCTTTTGTGATCTCGCTTCCCAACAGGAATGAATACACAGCTTCAAAAGCAACACATCTACCAATAACCATGTCCGCTGAAGAAATCATCGTAGATTATCTCGAAAGCCACCCCAGTATATCCCGAAAAACAGTAGAACAGCTCTTAAATACGAGTCAGACCGCAGCTGGAAAAATAGTAAACGAGATGGTGAGAAAGAATATTCTGCATGTTGTAGGTTCGGGGCGCAGCACAAGATACATCTTAGTCAAGTAAAATGACAGACACGATCATTACTGCTGAATGGAAGCGCCGTGTGCTTCTTCGGTGTCAAACCTGACTGACGCTTTCAACGCCACAGCTACAAAGGGGTAATTTCATTCCGTTTCCTGAAGAAGCTCGCAGCGAATGCTTCTCTCTCTGGGCCGGTCGTGAATGAAATCATGTCTTTGGTCAACTCAATGGAATTATTTTACATATAAATTTCCGTTCTGTCAACAATTGAAACAACAACATGACGGATTTGGAGTTGCGCAACTAGAGCTGACGGAGAAAAAGCTCCGCTTGCGCCAACGCCTCAAGCTGCGCCGGTGTGCGAACACCGTAGCCAAAGCCGTGAGGAACCCCCGGGAGGATGACAAGCCGCGAGCTTCCGCCCTCAGCAAGTAGTCGCTCGTGAAAGCTTTTGACCTCCTCCACCGGAATTCGCATATCCATATCCCCGTGAAGCAGCAAAAACGGAGGCTCTCTCCCGCTCACTCGGCACACCGGAGAAGCATCGCGATAGAGCTGCTCGTTGTCATCAGGCGAACAAACCATCAACTGCTCGATTGTCGTTTTGCTGACGAATAAGGTCGTAATCGGGCAATACCCAATGACAGCATAGGGCATAGTATCGCGGTCCCGCAGCTCCTTGGTTGCTCCGATCGAGTCATCGCGCCCAAGAGTTGCCAGCATACATGCCAAATATCCTCCGGCGGAAGAGCCCACGACGACAATCCGATCCCGTGCAAAACCGAGGTCATCGCTTTGCCCCTTCAAGTACTGCATCGCAAGCCGTACATCCTCCACCTGCGCAGGAAATCGGAATTGCGGCGTTAATCGGTAGGATATCGAAGCACAGACGAAACCTCGATCGGCAAAATGCTCGCAAACGGAATGCCATTGCTCCTTGCGGCCCTTGTACCAGCCTCCCCCGTGAATAAACAACAACGCGGTCTGCTGCCGCTCCCCTTCCGGGAGAAAGAGATCCATCTTCCGATACTCAGCAAATCCATCGGCATAGCTTCTGTCGAAATCCCGCTCCATGTGTATCCCTCCAGTAGTAATCGTCATCCATTCAAGTTCAATACATCCGAAGCAATCAGCAATTAACAGCAGGAAGAGAAGGGTGAGGTTGACGGGGGATGACAAATCTTGATATAGTACGACCGAGAAGACTTGGTGCTTAGAAAAAGAGTAGGAAAGCCTGGAGGTATGCACATGAGCCCGGCAGGGTACAAGAGGCTGGGCCTCATTCTGTTCTATACAGCTCTTGCCTATGGCCCTGTATGGGTACGGGGATGCTGTGTTGGCTTGGATTCAGGAAACGAACAGCATCCTCACGGTAACAGCGGTTGCATTATCATAAATGTTTATCTGACACTCGGTATTTACGGCGGCTTCCTTGCGGTTACACTCACTTTGTATTATGGGTGGAAACGATCTGTTCAGGTGAAGTGAACCGCTCCGCTTACTTTTATTCAAACGAATCAAACAATTCACGAAGATAGTCTCTTCGCCCATGAAGAATACGGTGGATAACTACAGTATCATTCATGATCCGATAGAAAACCAAATATGGATTCACTACAATAAATCGATATCCTCGTTG
>NZ_JBEQAP010000103.1:0-4383 GCF_041640265.1 Cohnella sp. | reverse complement strand
TACTGATCAGGTAGCTCGAGATGCAGGACGTTCCCATGACAGCCTGTGCCTTCTTGATCGTACGGAACACATTCAGGCATTCTTCTGTCGATTCCGAATAACTCAGATAAGACGATGTCAGCGGCCGCGGATCGTTCAGCAGCTGGTGAAGAAGCTCGATTTTGCTAGCTTCCGGCAGCGAAGGATATTGATCGGTAAAGCCCATCTTGGTGAGAATTTCGGCCATCGCGGCCTCGTGCTCCTTGCTGTGCTGTCGCACGTCCAGCGCCATGAGGTGGAAGCCGAACAGCTCCACCTGGCGAATCATGCGGGCTACTGTCTCGTTGGCAACGGATTCCGCATAATGACTGCGCAGGCTGCGGTCCATAATGCGCAGGTCCTGCAGCAGCTCCTCCGGACTCCGGTAGATCGTCTCATCCAGTGGGTTTCCGCCGGTTGCGGCGCGTGTGTGAACCATTTTCTCAATCATATAGGTTAGCTTTATGCGATAAGGCTCGTTTGCATTGCGCCACAGGTCATCCTGCTTCATGCTGACGAGTCGGCGATCCTTCTCAATCGATTGCATCAGCTCCGGTGTCACCTGAATGAGCGTCGTGCTGAAGCTGAGCTGCTTCTTCAGCTCCCGCAGGCTTTCCTCATATTTGCGAAGAACGAGCTGGCGGTGCATCATCAATGTCTCCCATGTCACTTCGGAGGTGACGGATGGGTTCCCGTCCCGGTCGCCGCCGATCCAGGAGCCGAATTTCAGGAAAGTGGGCACATGCCACTTCGTATCCGGATAGAACTTGACTAGACAGCGCTCAAGCTCGAAATATACATCGGGCAGTACGGTAAACAGGGTCTCGTCAAAATAATAGAGGCCATTCTTCACCTCGTCGATAACGGTCGGCTTCCGCGGACGAATTTCGTCGGTTTGCCAGAGCGTCAGCACCTCGTTCGTCAGCCTCGACTTGAGCAGCTCGCGCTCGCGGTGCGTCAGATTCGGATTGTCGAGCTCCATCATATCCTGAGCAATCCGTCTGTGAATATCCAGGATGACTCTTCTTGTCGCTTCAGTCGGATGAGCCGTCATCACAAGCTCCAGCGTAATCCCTTTGATCAAGTCCTGAACCTCGTCCGGCGTGAGTCCCTCTTGCTTCAAACCTTGAATCGTATCCTCGATCGATCCCGGCTGCACCGTCTCACCCGCTGAACGCTCATAATCGCGCTTGCGGCGAATGCGGTGATTTTGCTCCGCGATGTTCACGAGCTGGAAATAGATCGCGAAGGCGCGAATGACCTGGTGGCGCATCGCGGGTTCCAGCTTGTGAATCTGCTCCTGAAACTGCTCCACTTGGTTGTTGTCAAATTGGGCGCGCAGCGACTTGGACGATTCGCGGATTTGCTCCACAATCTCCAGCAGCTCCTTGCCGCTCTGATGCACCAGCACTTCCCCCAGAATATTGCCGAGGAAACGAACGTCCCGCCTAAGCAGCGAATAAGCAGTTGACTTGCCAGCTGCAATAGGCTGGGCGGTTGTCGTACTGGACGGTGTTGACTCCGTCATGAAACTCCACTCCTTTGTCTCTATCGGTACAGTCAATTCCGATTATTTCATTCCATTGTACACAAAATCGTTCAGAAAATCTGCACCTTATTTCTAAATTGTAAATAAAAATCGGTCAGGGACTTCAATCTGTAGGCAGTTTTGTGGTTTTCCGAGGTCAGGCGGATTGAATTTATGTCGACCACATGAGCAATGATGGTTACTTGGGGCTCTCGGGGCTCTTGGGCTCTTGGGCTCTCGGGGCTCTCGGGGTTCTTGGGGCTCTCGGGGTTCTTGGGGCTCTCGGGGCTCTCGGCGTTCTTGGGGTGGCTCGGGTACTTGAGGTTCTCGCGGATCGCAGTGGTACGTAGGTACTCGGGATTTGGGAAACGTAGAGTGTACCAGACTCGTCGTGGGACTAGTTTAGGATAACATAATTTACTCTAGCATATACTTAATCAAGATGTTCCATCAAATTACCTAGTCTCGCAGCTAACGATCCCCACAAACGTTATTCGTTTATTTCCTTCATATTTCCCAAGCTAACGCAATGGATAAGCCTTATTGTCCAGATTTGGCGCATCAATCGCAACAAACTGGTCCAATAGCGTGTGTACAGATCGTTAGCTCGAGCAATCCGCCGTACCGCGCAAAATAAGCTCTCTATAGATCGTTAGCATGTCCAAGATTGATATATTTCCATAAAAAAAGCCCCTGCATCGCAGGGACTACTGACTGTAAGCGGGTGATGGGAATCGAACCCACGCTACCAGCTTGGAAGGCTGGAGTTCTACCATTGAACTACACCCGCATTTATAGAGTGGTCGGGACGACACGATTCGAACATGCGACCCCCTGGTCCCAAACCAGGTGCTCTACCAAGCTGAGCTACGTCCCGTTATACTCTATAAGGTGTTGCATGGTTTAAATGGCGTGCCCAGAGAGATTCGAACTCCCGACCTTTTGATTCGTAGTCAAACGCTCTATCCGGCTGAGCTATGGGCACACATTATGGAGCGGAAGACGGGAATCGAACCCGCGACCCTCGCCTTGGCAAGGCGATGCTCTACCGCTGAGCCACTTCCGCAAAAAGCGACATTGATTACTATACCACAATGAACCTAGCAAATCAAGTGTTAAAATTTGGTGCGCGTGGAGGGACTTGAACCCCCACGGTCGCCCGCCAGATCCTAAGATTGGTGAGTACTTAGGAGGTGGTTCGATACGCTCAAAACAGCGACAAGTGTTATAATATCAGGTTTTTTCTCAGAAAGCAAATTTTTTTCGGAGGTAATTTTTGCGCCATTTTCACAAGGGTTTAGCGAGCGCATATACCGTATTGTTTAGTGCAACCGATATGCAGCATCCGCGCTAATCTTTTCCTCACTAAACCTCAACGAGGAAAGGATGAAATATCAAATGAAGATTACACAGGTTTACAACAGCCAATCGCTTGTATTACCAGACAACGTTTCACCGCGAGTACAGTTTCGCGAAGCCGTAAAATTATACTTGCTCGACTGTCGGTACCGCAATCTTGCTCCAACCACCATTAATTTTTACAAATTTCATTTGCAGGCTTTTGAGCATTTCATGGACCACTATAAACTGGAGCTCAAGAAGCTCGTTGCAACGGATTTGAGTCATCGCATGATCCATTACATGATCGACCAACAACTAACTGCAAACACCATGAACGGTCGTATCCGGACATGCCAAGGCTTCTTCAAATTCTTATGGCAGGACGGCATTCTGGAAACGAATCTGGCTGATGGTCTCGAGGTTATGAAAGCCCGAAATCAAATGCTATTTACTTTTACGAAGGATCAAGTCAGGACCATACTGGAGCAACCCGACCAAACCACGTTTACCGGATACCGCGACTATGCCATCATGCTGGTTTTACTTGAAACAGGCATGCGGGTAATGGAGCTTACCAGCATGAGGTTATCAGACATTAATTTCGAAGACCAAGCCATCTGCATTCCGATGGGGAAAGGACGGAAGCCGCGAATCGTTCCGATACAACTCACTTGTATGAAGGTACTTTTGAAGTATATCCAGGAACGAGGAAATTTATCCTTTGATGAGGTTTGGATTACCTTGAATAACAAACCTTTACGAAAGGCAGCAATTGAGCGGATCGTCCGGGATCATTGCAAAAAGACAGCGCTCCAGGGAGTACGAGGGTCCTGCCATACTTTTCGTCACACCATGGCCAAGATGTATCTCATGAATGGTGGAGATATCTTAACACTTCAATATATATTAGGGCATACGACGCTGGACATGACCCGCCGCTACATCGAGTTTTTCGGCAAAGACCTCCACCTTCAACATGAGAAATCTAGCCCGATCGAATTCCTTTTACAGCCGGAAGAACATGACAATGAAGAGGAGGAGAGTTACTAATGGCGCGTAGAGTCAACACGTTGCAGTCTCCCGTCCAAACGGTCGAGCCGCATTCTCATCATATCAATTTTGACCAAGCTGTAAAATCCTTTATTTTACACAACCGGGCACGGAATCTTTCGCCGAAGAGCCTCGGGTTTTATGAGTACAATTTGCATTACATGGCAAAGGTCTTTCGAGAGCAAGGCGTACCCCTAGAATTCCAAACTATTACAGGCAAGCAAATCAAACATCACTTCACAGGATATATGATGGACAAGGGGTTGGCCAGCAACACCATTAACGGTCGGCTAAAAAGCTGCAAAGCATTTTTCACTTATTAGCGTGAAAAGAAGTCCCTCGGCCAGAGGTCTAAAAATGGGCAGACTTCCCCCTTGGTTTGAATTTGTGTTTTTTTAAGCGGGAGCGGCTTTTGGTACTTTGATCGTATCCGGCGGAATAAACCC
>NZ_JBEQAP010000102.1:0-4554 GCF_041640265.1 Cohnella sp. | reverse complement strand
AGGACGGATACCGGTACGAATCGATCGAAGACCTGCCGCAAGGCCGTCACCTGTATTGGGGAGGCATGGGCAACGGCACGCTGCTGGTCAACATGACGCGAGTCAAGGGCAACGGCGCCAAGATCAAGGACATCAATTACGCGGAGAAGGAAGCGCTGCGGCAGGTCTTCTCCGTGGCGAACTATCTGCAGCGCACGAATCATCCTAACCATATTTTATCCCACGTTCCCGGCCAGGTCGGCGTCAGGGAGACGAACCAGATTGTCGGACGGTACACGCTCACGGAAGACGACCTGACGAGCGGCCGCCGGTTCGAAGACGTCGTCGCCCAGACCAACTACGAGATCGACATTCATAATCCTACCGGCGGGGCGAGCACGGACGAACGCAAGCTGGACGGATACGACATCCCGTACCGCAGCTTGCTGCCCGAGCGCGTGGACGGCTTGATCGTCGCGGGCCGCAGCATCTCCGCCACCCATGTCGCCATGTCCTCGATGCGCGTGCAAGCGACCTGCTACGCGCTTGGCCAGGCGGCAGGCGTCGCGGCCGCTTTGGCTATCGAGTCGGACCGCCCCGTCGCGGACATCTCCATTCCCGAGCTGCATCAGCGGCTCGCGGAGCAAGGCGTCGTCTTCGCCAAGCCGCAAATCTGAGCGGATACGAAGAAGTAGGGGAGCGGTCGGCGTCGGCGAACGCAGAAGGTGCGATCCCGCTGCGTTCGCCGACGCCGACCTCCCGGTTATTCCGCTTTGCCGGATTCCCTGGCCCGGACGCGAGCATTAGCCGTCGTACCCGCCTCCTCGAACGGTGACGACCGTTCTTGAGGTCGGCGAATGCGTCCGAACCGTCATTTCCAGCAGCATCCGCAGAGGGCTACCCAGCTCGATCCGTTCGGGTAAGCGTACGCGCCTTGTAGATTTTAGGCGGAAACTCCGTATTAAATTCGCTGCCGCAACTTTTCGAGGGGGCTGTGGAGTATAAAGCGGATTTCCCGCTCTATTTCTGCGATTCTCCTGTTTTGGGGGAAAATAAAGCGGATTTCCCACTTTATTTCCACGATCCCCCTGTTTTGGAGAAAATAAAGCGGGGTTTCCACTCTAAATCTTCGTATCATCCCCTTTCGACAAAATTAGCGCTGGTTTTCCGCCTAAAACAGCCGCCCTCCCCCCTGCAGAACTCAGACCCTCAGCGAGCCAAATTCAGGCGGATAAGACGATTTCTCGGGACACAAAAAAAGACGCCGATACCTCCAACGTCTCTGCTCCCGCCACCATCTTCAACCACGGCGATGGACCGGGTCATGTTCTCTGCCCCTCCAAATTGTTCTCATGCTTTAGTCACCGCTATTCTAAGCCCCCATGGATTAGGAAGCAATTTTCCGACTAGTTGAGCGGATCCATTGGAGTTTTCTTGATACCATGCAATCTTATCCATTTTATCATACCGATATCCCTTGGTTCCCGCTTTGCATGCATACTGCCACTCAGCGTCTGACAGTAATCGAAAACCATTCGCTTTTTCGTTATATACCGTGTTCTCGCTTTCATTCGTGATCGTGTAGCATTCAGTTCTGCCAACTCACATTCGATTCCACTTCTTCTTCATTCATTACGAAATGATACAAACGCCGTGTTACCGGATACTTCATGACATAGAAAGGTTCGATCATTTCCGTTCTTATTAATAAAGTCGCGTAATTCAACGGTTCCACCTTCTACCGGCACCATCAGGTTCATGATATCTTTTAGAAAATGCTCTCTGTCGCTTAAGTATTTTACCGATTGTCATCTTAACCACCCTAATCCATAGATTCGCAGCTCTGCATCCGAGCTATCTCATCAGATCTTATCTAGTTCCGACCTCATCAGGTCGTGGGAGGTTCACGTTGAATCCTTTAACGATTAACCATACAGCCAAAACCAATTGTTGAAAGGCGATTGGAAAATTCAACATCATGTAGGCTGCATCCAGACCGATGAAGCGAAGCATAAATAATAGGCTGGCCGCTAGGGACAATGCAGATCCAATTAGCCCCCATGCTGACATCCAGCGGGGCACCAGCATTGTTCGGTAAAATAGGCAGTTAAACAAGAGCATAGCCGCAGCAAAGGCTAGTGTCGTTGCCACGTGGTTCACCAAATCGCGTCCTGCCTGCAGCAATTCTCCCAGTGTCTGAAAATGCGACATATCCAGAGCTCCAGCTTTTGCAAATTCATGGCTTATTGTCAATAGCAACAGAAGGATCATTACCCCGATCATAATGAACACCCCCGCCATAATGCCGAAAGCAACAGATCCAAGGGCCAAACCTTTACTATGCTTGCTTAAGATCGGATACATCAGACTAGGAATACCCACATACGCGATAACCATTAACAATTGGAAAAAGGCCCCGATCAGCACCTGGTTTTCCTGAGTGTATGCCTTGATCATGTAGTCTTCTCCATCTATAACGGGAACAACACTGAATATACCGGCGACTATCCCGGCAATTAATAGCACTCCCGTAATCACAGCAGACCTTCTATCCGAATTTGTTTTCTTCCTCAACCCATTCAACTCCTTGGATAAAAATGATCCAAAATGGTCCTCCGCGAGATGGCGAAAAGGGATTATCTGACCTTACTTTACAGTTGGATTGAATCCTTTTAGAATGAACCACACGGCCATGACCATTTCCTGCAAACCAAGCGGCAGCAAGGCTAAGTTGGATATTGTTCCAAACCAGGCCCATACACCTGTCGCCAAGTAAATCATGCTTGCAACAAAGCCCCAACCCGATAGCCATTCGGGTATGAGCTTGGATTGGTATAGCAGATAATAAAACATCAAAGCACCAAGGCTAAATATAATCATCGTAATGGAATGAATCTGTTCGCCAGAATTCGATAACAAATGACTCATGCTCTGAAGGTCTGCACCGTCGGAAGAAGCTGTATTAGCATTCTCCTTGCTTAATCCCGCCAGCAATAGCCAAATCGCAGTAACCATATAAGTAAAGGGCTCAAGAGCTCCCCGAAAAACAACATATCCAAGAGCCAAAGCTTCATTGTACTTTTTAACAATTGGATAGATGATAACCGGAACCAGGGCAAGTGAAATCCCCATGATTAATATGAAGAGCGTTCCCAGTTTGACTTGGTCCACATTTGTTGAAACTTTCATTAGGACATCAGCGCTCCCCATAGTCGCCCCGCTAAATACAACACTTAGAATGCCTGCAACTGTCCCCAGAATATATAAAACTCCAACGGATCTGGCAATCCCTTTAGGATTCATTTCTCATTCCTTCTTTCTTTTATCTTCCTGCTCCTTTACTTCATAATCGAATACTTCTCCGATCTGAACACCGAACGTTTCAGCGATTCTGAAAGCGAGTTCCAATGAAGGAGAATACTTGCCCGCTTCTATTGAAATGATGGTCTGTCTGGAGACTCCTACTTTTTCGGCCAACTGCTGCTGGGTCATTTCATTGGCAAAGAAACGCAGTCTGCGGATGTTGTTTGTAATATGCAGCTTTCTAGCCATTGCTTACTCCCTTTCTGTAAAAATAAAACTGAGCCAAGCTTCCAATCAGCGAGCCTGCAAAAAAGGATCCGAACATGATGTTAAGCATGACCGCGCTCGAATGGTTGAATACCTGCGACGCGAGGGCTGCGATAAACCCAATGCCTACAACAATGAAGCCAATTCTCGCGGATTTGAGCTCGATGAGCTTATCCCTTTCATCTGTAACCATATCCGATTCGATTGTTTTCTGCATTTCTTTATCGTCGCACTGGCCGTTCCGCGTTTTTTCCTGTACAGCAACCGCCACAGAAAGCAGAATGTGAAAAATGATTTGAATGACAATGGCAGCGGCAATCCCGATACCTATAAACATGAGCATGGCGCCAGCCCAAAATTTCATATCATCTGCGGCAATTGCACCCGACTGAACCTTCCCGTACGCGTAAATACTATACGCCCCAATAATAAATAGCCCCGTAATCATGGAAACGATTGCTCGCTGTTCTTGATACGACATCTCCATCACTCCCACTATAAAGTAATGTTTTCTCCTGTTTTCTCGCTAATTCGCAGTATTTCAACTTCGACAATTGAAGAGGCGTTGGTGGAGAAGGTGATCTGCACCAAGATTTTCTGTAAGAGCGTAGGCGGGAACAGAGTTTGGGATCGTTTTGGTTCCAAAACTGTGAGATGGTGGTTATGATCGCACAGTGGATCTCCACATTCGCCCTTGGGGTTTACCCTCCCATGTCACGCTGGGTCTATGCCCTTACATTCCTTCGTTCTACCTCTCAAGGGGTGGATGCCGATTCTTGCTCCTCTACGGGGTCGTTGCCCTTATGGAATGTTTTCTTCGGCTTCTCCGGTGCTTCCGTTGTCAGAGTTGTTTTCCTTGAATTCGCGTTATCCAGGTCCGTGCTTCTTTGCTTAAGCTGCCATTTGCTGCATCTGAGAATGTCGAACCGGCCCGATTACGTCTGCAGCGTTGTATTCCCTCTGTTTGGTCCCCAGCGTATGCAAGACCCGAATCAACTTCCCGCA
>NZ_JBEQAP010000101.1:0-4765 GCF_041640265.1 Cohnella sp. | reverse complement strand
CGCCTTTTGGCCAATGTGCTGAGACTGTAGCGATTTGACGTACTTCTCCTCCGCTCGATCCCATGGGATGAGGGCAGCGAGCTGGACCCAACGATTCATCGCGTTAAGCTTGCCACCAAAGGGAAGAATGAAGCTCCCCGCAGCAAGCTGCGGGGTATCTAATCTTACTAATTCGCTCCGCTCACTTTTTATTACTAATTCGCTTCGCTCACTTTAGAACAATACCAACTGTTCTCCTTCATCTCCTCGATGAAGTTGCTCGTACTCGTCTTCCTTGCCTTGCTGCTTTACGTAGTTCCGTACTGTTACTTCACTTCCAAATTTGCTTACTGTGTTTACGAAGTACCCATCTGACCAAAACTGCCCGCCCCATAATTTTTTCTTCACTTCAGGATGACGACTGAATATCTCTCTTGCCGTTATACTCTTGATCGTTTGTATGATCTTTGTAGGACTGTAACTCGGTACTGACTGTACCAGAAAGTGTACATGATTTTTATCTGTTCCTATCTCCAAAAATTCGATCTCATACCGTTTTGAGATTTCCAAACAGACTTCTTTCAATGTTTCATCTACTGCCTTGTTGAACACCGCTCTTCGATATTTTGCTGGGCATACAAAATGATACATAAGCACTGACACATTGTGTGATTTATGAATGTACTGACTCAAATCACAGCTGCTCCCTCTATGTCGCTTTTATGTGCTTATTATACAGCAAATCCTAAATTAGTTCGCAGCAAGCTGCGGGGAATTAAACCCGGAGTCATAAAAATCTTTCAACAAATCTGCCATGTCGCGGTTCTGCACAAACATTTCCACTCACTCCGTCTGCAAGGTTTTTTACCGTTTTCCCGTATTTTCCTTGCAGACAATTTCGACAAAAGTGCTCCAAATCCCTTGTGGATAAAGGGATTTTATTCATTCAGCAAGCCCTAAGTAAAATCATATAGAGCCGCCAAACTCCTGGCGGCTCTTTTGCTGTTTCAATAAGCATTTTACCACTAACTTTGCGGAGCCCATAGCAAAACAGATACCGACTTGGAGCGTTCTTTTATTTCTATGGTGGTAATTTGTAAAGGAATCATACCTGAGGTTTCTTCATTGTTAGTTGACAGCATCAAGTGAACAGTGTATTATACATTCATACCCCACTGGGTATATAATTTTACTTAAAATAATACCCTATGGGGTATGTGATGATTGAATCAGTAGTACAAGGGAAAAACTAAGTCATTATATTATGAAAGGAAGGAAATAGATAATGGGAACTACAATACCAGCAATGTCACCTCAACGACTGACGAAGAAAATTCTTGAGCATGAGGAGATTTTTATCCTTGATGTTCGAAATACTTCGGATTTCGACAACTGGAAAATTGAAGGCGGTAAGACGGAGATTTTGAATATCCCATATTTCGACTTGTTGGACGGGGTTGACGAGGAACTGGATAAGATTCCAAACGGCAAAGACATCCTTGTGGTTTGCGCCAAAGAAGGTTCTTCAATCTTCGTTGCGGAGCAGATTGCCGAAGCAGGTAGAACGAATGTTCATTATCTGAAGGGCGGCATGAAAGCTTGGAGCGAATACCTAGAGCCCGTCAAAGTCGGCGACCTGAAGGACGGAGGAGAACTGTACCAATTCGTTCGCATTGGAAAGGGCTGCTTGTCGTACATGGTATTGTCGGGCGGTGAGGCGGCGATGATCGACACACTGCGTATGATCGATGTTTTCGAACAATTCGCTAATGATAAAGGTGTTATAATCAAGCACACGATTGACACGCACTTACACGCCGACCATATTTCCGGTGGCAGATTGTTAGCTGAGAAAACCGGAGCGACTTACTGGCTTCCGCCAAAGGACGCAACGGAAGTCACCTTCGAATTCGAATCACTGGAAGAAGGGAAAGAAATTACGGTCGGCAACTCGAAAATTCGTATCCAACCCATCTATTCACCGGGACACACTATTGGTAGTACGTCCTTTATCATTGACGCACAATATTTGCTTAGCGGGGATATTCTGTTCGTCGAGTCCATCGGTCGTCCCGACTTAGCGGGCAAAGCAGAGGACTGGGTAACAGATCTCAGAAAGTCGCTGTATGAGACATACAAAAATCTATCTGAGGATCTTATAGTTCTTCCCGCACACTTCGGCAAAGTAACCGAATTGGGTGTAGGAGGCAAGGTTGCTGCTCGTCTCGGCGATCTGTTTAAGAACAATCCAGGGCTTAACATTCAAAGCGACGACGAATTTAGATCTGTAGTGACGGAGAACCTTCCGCCGCAGCCGAACGCATATCAAGAAATTCGTCAAACCAATATGGGACGAATAGCCCCGAGCGAAGAAGAACAACGGGAGATGGAGATGGGACCGAACCGTTGCGCCGTGCATGATAAGTAATGTTTGTCTATTATATTTTTTTATCATTTTTAATACCCTATAGGGTATTAATGGGTTTTGGAAATTATGTCATAGAGTTGAAAGGATTTCAGTTATGGATCTAGATATGATGTGGATACTCGTTCTGTTTGCCATCGGCTTTGTAGGGTCATTTATCTCGGGTATGGTTGGGATCGGCGGGTCGATTATTAAGTATCCGATGCTTCTATATATTCCGCCTGCCTTAGGATTCTTGGCTTTCACAGCCCAGGAAGTTGCAGCTGTAAGTGCGATTCAAGTGTTTTTTGCGACGTTGGCCGGGATGTTTGCTTACCGTAAAGGCGGCTTCATAAATAAGAAACTTGTTCTCTATATGGGCATTCCCATTGTCGTCGGAAGTTTCCTTGGTGGCTACGGCTCGAAGTTTCTTCCGGACAGTGCCATTAATATTACCTACGCGGTCATGGCGTTGGTAGCCGCTGTGATGATGTTCATGCCGAAGAAGGGTGTCGAGGACGGAGATTACAAGACGATTACATTCAACCGGGGATTGGCTTCCGTCTCTGCAGCCGTAGTCGGTGTCTTATCCGGAATCGTCGGAGCGGCCGGAGCATTCATTACCGTACCAATCATGCTCGTCTTGCTCAAAATCCCGACTAGGGTTGCAATTGCGTCTTCTCTTGCGATTACATTCATCTCCTCCATCGGGGCAACGACCGGTAAAATCATGGGAGGACATATGCTCTGGGTCCCTGCGGCCGTCATGGTCGTCGCCAGCATTATCGCTTCTCCAATTGGTGCGAAAGTCGGAAAGAAGATGAACGTGAAGTTGCTTCAAGGAATTCTCGCGGCTTTGATTACGGCAACTGTTATCAAAATCTGGCTTGATATTTTAACCTAACTTAGGGAGGTATGCGATATGGCTGGAAAATATTCTAAAGATATGCTGCCACAGGAAGTCGAAGAACGTTTAGCGAAAGGCGAAAAGCTGAATATTATTGATGTGCGTGAGCAGGATGAGTGGGATTCGGGTCATATCCCGAACGCCAGGCATCTCCCGCTCGGTTCAATCGGGCAACGACATGGCGAGTTGGATCGTTCTCAGCCCCATATCATCGTATGCCGCAGCGGAAACCGCAGCGGTCTGGCTTGCGAGCTGCTTGAAGAATTAGGTTATGACGTAATGAATATGCCCGGGGGAATGTCCAACTGGGAAGGCAAAGTAGCCTTAGGCACTTAATACACACAAGAGAGGAGTGCATCACATGACAGCCATGATTCAATCGAATCGAATGTTAGACTGCGAAGGTTTGGCTTGTCCGTTGCCGGTCGTGAAGACAAAGAAAGCCATTGAAGAAATGAATGCCGGAGAGGTGCTCGAAGTAAGGGCAACGGACAAGGGGTCGGTGGCCGATTTGCAGAGCTGGGCGAACCGGACAGGTCACCAATATATCGGTTTGAAGGAAGAAGGCGGTATCTACCGTCACTTCCTGAGGAAGTCCTCGGAAAGCGAGACTAAACCCGAGACGAAGCATCCGCATGTAATTAGCAACGAAAAACTAAGCCTAAAACTTAAAGATGGCGGAAATTTCAAAGTATTGGACGTTCGGGAACCGGCGGAATACAGCTTCAATCGCATTCCGGGAGCAATCTCCATTCCAATGGGTGAATTAGAGAAAAAGCTCGATACGCTCCCGAAAGACGCGGAGTATCTCGTGGTTTGCAGAACGGGCACCCGAAGCGATCTTGCCTGCCAACTGCTTTCCGAAAGAGGTTACTCTAAAGTTATAAATGTCGTACCGGGTATGTCTGCATGGGAAGGTCCCATGGAGCGAGACGAGTAAAAATCAACTACATCTTAGGAGGACAAAAACATGGCGAATAAACGAGTAGCGATTATTGCATCTTCTGCGGGATTAGAGTCGGCCTATAAAGTGCTAAACATCGCGACGGCCGCTGCGGCGTTGGATGCCGAAGTCGGAATATTCTTCACGTTCGAAGGGTTATCCATTATTCATAAGGATTCGGAGAAGATGCTCCAGTTGAAACCGGAAAATGCAGGACTCGCCGAAGGCTTCAAGAAAGTGAATGTACCTTCTGTACCGCAGCTTCTCGAAATTGCAAAAGAATCCAAAGTACGCATGATCGCTTGTCAGATGACAGTAGATGCGATGGGTCTTGAAGAAGGCCACTTTATCGACGGGATTGAATTCGGTGGAGCCGCGGCGTACCTCGACTTCGCCTTCGACGCGCAAGTCACCTTGAATTTCTAAACATATTACATAGACTCTCGGAATTGATGGGGGGTTGAGAAGGGGAGTCGGTGAAAATCCATCAATTTGGACTGGAAAAACTGGAAGATGGAAGTCGTTTTCAAAA
>NZ_JBEQAP010000100.1:0-4869 GCF_041640265.1 Cohnella sp. | reverse complement strand
AATGGAGCAATACAGCTTGGAAATGCAACAAAAGAAAATTCGATTTAATTGTAAACTCGTTAGTGAACTTACTTGGAGATCAGCCATTACGATTGATATTCATCGGATGGACCGAGTGTTCGCCAACCTGCTCTACAATGCAATCAGGTATACTCCGAAAGGCGGCAGCATTACGGTCACCATGAAAGTGCTTGAAGGTTGCGATGAGGTAGAAGTAATCGTTGCGGACAGCGGAGCAGGTATACAGCCCGACGATTTGCCCCATATCTTTGATCGGTTCTACAAGAAAGACAAGTCGAGACATTCTTCATCGGGTGGAAGCGGCTTGGGACTTTCAATCGCCAAGGAGATCGTGGAATTACATAGAGGGATCATTCAAGCGTATAATCCGCCGGAAGGAGGAAGCGTGTTCGAAATAAGACTGCCGATGGCGAAATAGACTGGCTTACCTCGATCTACACGCTGCCGTCCGCGCGATGCTCTTGACGAATTAAATCGTTAATTAAATTAATCGATCGCTTTCTTTGCTCTTGATTCATGTCTTGAAACAAGGATAAAATCTCTTTGTTGTCTTGCGTGATCGCAGTTTCAGCTTTGGCCTTTGATTGTGTCCCGCCGATTATATAATCTAAGGACACATCGAAAAACGCAGCCAGTTTAATAAGTGTTTCATAAACGGGTTGCCGGTTATTGATTTCATAATGGCTGTAGGCTGATCGTGTGATACCGATATGGCGGGCGACTTCTTCCTGTGAGATTTTACGGCGAAGTCGCAATTCTCGCAGACGTTGTCCCATATTCATAATAATAACCCCTTGACACCAGATAACCTATCTATAAGTAATTTATGATACAAAATGTATCGTGTCAAGTGTTTAGGAACCGTTTTCTCGTAGTAAATACAATATATATTTAAATTTTAACTCATTTTATGAGTATAATGCATATATCTGCACCTAGATTAAGAACTTAATCATGTATATTATATTGATACGAATCGTATCTTTGCGAGGGAGGTGAAGGGATGAAAGTCAAAATACTTAATGCAAAAATGAGTCACAGTGAAGAAACGGGTTATGTAGGACAAGTTCAATTCGAAATCGAAGAGCATAAAAAGCCCTATGAGGTAACCTTGCAAAGCAACAACGGAAGAAATAATTGGAGTTATGCCTTGAATTTCTGGAATGAATCAGGAAGCGAAGAGGAAATTCAGGCAGTCGATGAAAGACTTGAAGAGGACGATGCTTTCTTCGAGCAATTCGTCATTGCGGTTAATGCGGTCAATAATGTGAAATAACATGAAATATACAATAAGGAGCCACCTCCTATACTAGGGGATGGCTCCTTATTGCGGTTCATTCAAATTTGATAATCAATCTCCAGGAAGCGCTCAACTTCTATAATCCAGCGCTCCTTAACAAATTGCTCATGTAGAGGATGAGCGTTATACGCTTCATAATCAGCCGAACTTGAGAACTCCATTGAGAAGCCGAAGGCGTAATCGTTCTTCGGGCTTACTTGTCGATAAACATTAAATTTCTTAACAACAGGTATAGAGGTAAGTGTGGTGCGCCCGTCTTCAAGGAATCGAGATTCAGCCTCAGATCCTTTAGGGTGCTTAAGATTGAAAATAACCGAATGTACGATAGCATTCTTGTCCATAGATTAACCCCCTCATGTAAATTTCCCAATGCAATTATAGGCATTTACGTTTCGAAATGAAACCAACTGAGCTTGATATCACCACTCATTACTAAGTATACATGATGATTTCCGGCCACTGTAGTAACTTTACCGGCTAGCGTTTGCCAAGCTGAACAGTCGCCAGTGATCTCAATGCTTCCCATTAGCAGCCCCTCAGGGCTGTCTAGACGTAAATCGATTCGGGACCGGGCTGAGCCTGCGGCACGTACTTTAAACGACTTGATATCGTTAGTAAGAGCGACGCCCTCGAAACGGACCCAGGAGTCAGGCTTATGGGTAACAACACTGTTTCCACCTTCCGTGTCTTCTCCAATAATCACACCCTCATAATCATCGTAGTTAACCGCTCTGGTAGCCTGAAGCAAGTCACGTGCAGGAATTACCTCGCCATCGACAGCTAGGAGACAGGTCTGACGAATATCAGAGGAGGAAGCTCCAATCATCATTGAATATTCTCCGCTCTCCAGGCAGAACTTCTCACGAGATACATCCCAGAAGACAAGATCGGCGGCTTGAAGCTTAAAGGAGACAATTACTGATTTTCCTGCTTCTATAGCCACTCTTCTGAAGCCTTGGAGCTGTTGGAGCGGGCGCTTCACTCGAGAAGTGCCTGCTCTTGTATATAACTGAACGACCTCTTCCCCGAAGACCGGTCCGACATTGGTTATGGAGCAGCTAATGGTAACTGTTCCACCTTCTGAGATACGGTTCGAATCCATTTGAATGTCCTTGTACACAAAGCGAGTATAGGAGAGGCCGTGGCCAAACGGATACAGCGGCTTTCCTTCAAAGTATTGATACGTTCTGCCGCTTTTGATAATATCGTAATCCATAAATTCGCCTAGCTGGTCGACGGATTGATACCAGGTCATGTTCAAACGGGCAGCTGGATTGTAATCTCCGAAAAGCACGTCAGCCAATGCGGTTCCAAGCTCGTGTCCGGCATGAGAGGAATAAACCACCGCAGGGATATGGGCATCTACCCAGTTGATGGCGTAAGGGTAGCTGCCGACAATAACAACGATTGTGTTCGGGTTAACCGCCAATACTTCCTTAATGAGACGGTCCTGAGATTCGGCAAGCGTGAGATCCGGACGATCAATGGTTTCTTTGCCGTTAATCAGAGGGTGGTTTCCAACGAATACGATGGCTGCATCTGCATCGCGAGCAGCATCCACAGCATCGGTTAACCCATCGATTACTTTCTCTATTTGAAAGGATTCTGCTTCGGCTGCTGTCTGATCCTGTACCTTTAGGGCACCCGTGTTAACATCAACGGAGATGGGACGATTATTCCAGGTCGTCAGCTTGGCCCCATCGCCGTTTTCCTTCTCTCGAACATGGAATACTTCTTTCGTAAACCATTCCCAAATATGCTCCGAAGACGCGGTCACTTGGGTGTCATCAGTCGTGAGGTAACGTCCGTTCGTATGAGAAATCAAAGTATGGCTATCCCAGCCCCAATCCGTCATCTCGAAAATTTCCGCATGTTCTGCAAATTTCTGTATGGCGAGAAGCGGCTGCTTGTCTTCTTCTCCAAGAGATACATAACGACCGTTCGCGGCGGATTTAAGCTTCACATGATCGCAGCCGCTCGCAAATCGCAACTGATGTTCTTCAGAAAGCTTTCCACGGATACCTTCAAGCGGTGTTATTGCATAGGGGAGGGTGCCGCTGTACCAATCCCGATAGACGGTACCCCCTAGCGGACCGATTACGGCTATCTTTTTAACCTTCTCCGCGTTCAGGGGTAGAATATCCTTCGTATTCTTTAACAGCACAATACTTTTGCGTACGGCTTCAAGAGAAAGTGCAATATGCTCCGGCTGAAGGATTACTGACTCATCAATGGCTGCGTATGGATTAAGTTCATCGGGATCGAATTCTCCCAGTCGCATCCGGACACGGAAGGTGTTGGTGAGAGCGACATTAAGATCGTTCTCTGTCAGCATGCCATCGGTCAAAGCGTCACGAATGGCTTGCTTAGAAATGTCATGATCGTCGGTGATGCTATCCACGCCGGCTTTAATGGTTAGCGCCACAGCTTCTTTATAGGTTTCAACATAGTGATGATCGTTAACTGTACCGAGTACATCCCCGGCGTCGCTCACAACAAACCCATTCATGCCCCACTCCTGCTTGACAATCCGATTCACGTCCGGATTCAGGTTCGCAGGTACGCCGTTAACAGAATTGTAAGCCGTCATCATAGACTGTGCTTTACCTTCTTTGAAGGGGATTTCGAAAGCCTTCAAGTAATATTCCCGCATATTTCTTGGATCGATGCTAACGGAGCATTCACCGCGATCGATCTCGTTGTTGTTACCGATGAAATGCTTGAGGGAGGCGACCGCTTTCAAATAAAACGGATGATCCCCCTGAATACCGTGAATGAGAGCAGTTGAAAGCTTACCCGTGAGATGGGGATCCTCGCCGTATGCCTCCTCGGTGCGCCCCCAACGGGGATCACGTTCCATGTCTACTGTTGGCGCCCATAGAGTTAAGCCGTTAATGGCCGGGTTTTTCTTGTAGAAGCCGCGAGCCTCATCGCCGATTGCATTCCCGATCCGCCGCAGCAGCTCCGTATCCCACGTGCAAGCAAGTCCGATTGGCTGCGGGAAGGAGGTAGCTTCACCAAGCCAAGCCATCCCGTGGGCTGCTTCCGTACCATGCTTGTAGGGTTTAATGCCAAGACGGGGTATCTCATCCTGATATTGGCACATCAGATTGATTTTCTCGTTCAGGGTCAGTCTGGAGACGAGGTCATTCACTCTTTCTTCAAGCGGCAAATCTGGGTTATTGAATGGAAATTGTTGGATTTCTGCCATTAAGCTCAGCTCCCAGCTGCATATTTTGTCGATTATGAAATCGCATACACAACCCTTCAGAAGGGTTCACTTTGCAATCAAACCGCAGATGAATCGATTCTAACATGAGCGATCAAACGATTGTACCCGGATAATTGGAGAAAAAATCCGTCACAATTAGCTATTGAATTCGTTTACAATATACAAAGAAAGAAATTATTGATATTCATAACTCCCTCAGTATGATGAGTTTATCTCACGTATGCTCGCTTATTCGCAGGATTTCAGATAACTTGGATAAGCTTTGAATGGGGTATAGGGATAGTAACCATAAGTGACAAGGGGTTGGTGCAGTTAA
>NZ_JBEQAP010000099.1:0-5217 GCF_041640265.1 Cohnella sp. | reverse complement strand
CAAAGCATCTAAAGCCAAAGGCTATAAAGCAAATTCACCTAAACGAAGGATCCGTTACGACAGCTGCACTATCTGAGGGTGCGATAACGTCGGAGAAGCTTGCAGAAGGATCGGTAAAAGCTCTGCATCTTGCTTCGGAGGCAGTAGTAAGCCGCCATCTGGCTGAGCAAGCGGTGCTAGGGTTTCATCTTGCGGAGAAGAGCATTCATGAGCATCATCTGAACGATGGAGCAGTTACCGCGAGTAAGCTTGCGACAGACAGCGTAGAGAGCAGTAAGCTTCAAGGAGGCTCCGTAAAAGAATTTCACATTGCGGAGAAAGCTATAGCTTCCCTTCATTTGCAAGCTGATTTGATTGATTCCGTTCATTTGCGGAAAGGAGTAGTAGGTCCCGTTCATTTGGCTGATGGTAGTGTCTATGAAGCATCTATCGCCGATAACGCGATTACCTCGGATAAATTAGCGGAGGAAAGCGTGATTTCGAGTAAGCTTGCCTATGGCAGCGTAGGTACGGATCATTTGCAGTTGGAGAGTATTAGCGGTAAGCATCTGAAGCCGGAAGCCGTACATGGATTCCATCTTCGCAAAGGGACGGTGTCCATCTCTCACCTTGCACCGGATTTGTTCGATCTAGCCAAAATGGGGGAACGCCGAATTGACTCCGAGCGGTTAGAGCCGAATGCGGTAAGCGCGATACATCTTCGAGAGAAATCGATAACCGAGGAGAAGCTTGTCGACGGCTTAATTACCCGCGATAAGCTGGCGGACAGCAGCGTATCGACGGAGAAGCTTTCCAATGGCAGCGTGACTTTAGAGAAACTAGCTGATAGCAGCGTGACTGTCGAGAAGCTGGAAGATAGCAGCGTAACTGCGGTAAAGCTAGCTGATGGCAGCGTGACTGCGGATAAGCTGGCGGACAGCAACGTATCAACGGATAAATTGGCGGACTTGGCCGTAACGACCTCGAAGCTCGCGGACGCAAGCGTCACTTCCGATAAGCTATACGAAAATTCCGTTTATGAGAAAGCACTGCAGAACGGCGCAGTATCCGGGCGGGTAGTGGCGGAATCCGCTATCTCCTCAAAGCATCTAAAGCCAAAGGCTATAAAGCAAATTCACCTAAACGAAGGATCCGTTACGACAGCTGCACTATCTGAGGGTGCGATAACGTCGGAGAAGCTTGCAGAAGGATCGGTAAACGCTCTGCATCTTGCTTCGGGGGCGGTAGAAAGCCGCCATCTGGCTGAGCAAGCGGTGCTAGGGTTTCATCTTGCGGAGAAGAGCATCCATGAGCATCATTTGAACGATGGAGCTGTTACCGCGAGTAAGCTTGCGATAGACAGCGTAGAGAGCAGTAAGCTTCAGGCAGGCTCTGTAAAAGAGTTTCATATTGCGCAGGAAGCTATAGCTTCCCTTCATTTACAAGCTGATTTGATTGATTCCGTTCATTTGCGGAAAGGGGTGGTAGGTCCCGTTCATTTGGCTGATGGCAGTGTATATGAAGCATCCATCGCCGATAACGCGATTACCTCGGATAAATTAGCGGAGGAAAGCGTGATTTCGAGTAAGCTTGCCAATGGCAGCGTGGGTACGGATCATTTGCAGTTGGAGAGTATTAGCGGTAAGCATTTGAAGCCGGAAGCCGTACATGGATTCCATCTTCGCAAAGGGACGGTGTCCATCTCTCACCTTGCACCGGATTTGTTCGAGCTAGCCAAAATGGGGGAACGCCGAATTGACTCCGAGCGGTTAGAGCCGAATGCAGTAAGTGAGATACACCTTCGAGAGAAATCGATAACCGAGGGGAAGCTTGCCAATGGCAGCGTGACTATGGAGAAGCTTGCCGATGGCAGCGTGACTATGGAGAAGCTTGCCGATGGCAGCGTGACTATGGAGAAGCTTGCCGATGGCAGCGTGACTATCGAGAAGCTTGCCGATGGCAGCGTAGGAACACGTCAATTGGCAAGTCTTGCGATAACAGCTGAGCAACTGGCGGAAAGCAGCGTAACAACCGAGAAACTAGCTAATAACAGTGTTGGGGAACGGCAGTTGGTGGACGGCTCGGTAACGACCAATAAGCTTGGAATTGGTGCTGTAACTGCAGACAATCTCTCTCCCTCGCTGTTTGAGTTTCTGGCTCTTGCGGGGTCACCTATTACCGAGGAACGGTTAGTGAATGGCTCAATAAGCTCGGGGAAATTAGCACTGGGTTCAATAGGTGCACAGCAGCTCGCAGACGGCTCGATAACCGGTGAAAAAATTAGTAAAGGTAGTATTGACTCCGATCAACTGGCAGCAGGATCTATAAGTACAGATAAAATATCCGTTCGCAGTATCAGCTCCTCACATATCATTCCGCGCTCTATTCTTAGCGATCACGTTGGAGAACAAACGATTACCTCGGAACACCTGCAGCCGCTAGCGGTTAAGGGGAATCATCTTGCGGATGGCAGCGTAAGTAGTGAGAAGCTCTCCTTTGAAGTACAACAGCTCCTAAGCAACCTGCAGCAGCCGCAAATCGAAGTAGAAAAAACCGACGAGAGTATTCAAGAACTGAAAGCAGGCAGCGTAACAAGCGAGCACCTGGCGGACGGCAGCATAAGTGGAGCGAAGCTTGAGCAAGGCAGCGTAACGAGCGATCATCTTGCGGACGGCAGCATAAGTGGAGCGAAGCTTGAGCAAGGCAGCGTAACAAGCGAGCACCTGGCGGACGGCAGCATAAGTGGAGCGAAGCTTGAGCAAGGCAGCGTTACAAGCGAGCACCTGGCGGACGGCAGCATAAATGGAGCGAAGCTTGAGCAAGGCAGCGTTACAAGCGAGCACCTGGCGGACGGCAGCATAAATGGAGCGAAGCTTGAGCAAGGCAGCGTAACAAGCGAGCATCTGGCGGACGGCAGCATAAGTGGAGCGAAGCTTGAGCAAGGCAGCGTAACAAGCGAGCACCTAGCGGACGGCAGCATAAGTGGAGCGAAGCTTGCCTTTCTACCGGTTGCTGCACAGTTGCCTGGGGTGACCATGGCATTTGGCAGTGAACGTTATGTTTTCCAAGGTGCAATGGAATCAATGAGAATAATCGTATCATTCGTCTCGCCTTTTGCCGATGATTCCTATGTCTTAGTAGGTATGTCGGATCATCCGTGCTGCAGTTGTGTTCTTGTGAGAAAGCAGGCCAACGAAGCTGAGATGGAGATTATTCGCACACGATTAGGGCCCGAGCCCCAAGGTTATGTTCAGTGGATTGCGATCGGGACTAAGGCTAATGGTTAATGTTATTCTCAGATCAATCTCCGAATTCAAAAAGACCGTCAGGACACTTCCTGACGGTCTTCTTAATGTAAAACAAATATACGGATGGTAGGCTCTCATTCAATATATCAGAACCACAAAATTTGAAGATACTGTGAATGCTTTAGAAATCATTATATTGAATTTTGAAGAAATACGGCGTAGAAGTATAAAAGTTTGGAGTAATATTCCTGAGAACAAGTTGGATTGGAAACCAGATATTAAGGGCCATGAGCACCAAAGAAATGATTCGTCATGTTTTGGACGGTGAACATTGTTATCATTTAGCCTTGCTTAACAGAGGAAGTTTGGCTTCTTATGATTCACCTTTTGACAATAGAACAGCGGAAATTAAACGACCTAAAGTTTGGGATTAGATTTTCCCTCGCTAACGGGCGTATGTTTAGAAGCTTTTTGTTACCATAAGATATAAAATGACGATGGGCAGTAATGTAGCGGCAATGCCGAAGACTGCCCAATTGCGGGACGCTTGTTGATAGGCTTTCGAGATTGTCCCGCTTTCAATGCATTGGGCAATTTGGCGGATCATTCCGCGCTGCAGTGGAATGAGAATTGCTAACCATATGATCCCGGTGAAAGCAAACAAAATCAGTGATAACGTAAGCCAGTTTAACCCTGACATCGGCCACTCCGCTGTTGCGGCCATTGCAAAACCCGAGACGATGATCAGCGCGATACCCGGAAGCGTAAACACATAATCTGCAAGCATAACATTTTTTACCGTACCATAGATGACGGTTGGGTCCTTCGTTAAATCCGCACGAACCTTCCAGAATGCAGCTGTAATGATATTTCCTATGAATAGCACGACTCCAATCAGATGCAACGTTAACCATATGTTCATAATAGTTCATCCTTTCCTCTTCTATTTAACGACATATGCCAGAAGTCTCCTTCCTCAACGAAGTAGGTGGGGGATGAATGGCGTTTTACCGAACCTCCGAACCCCTTCGATATACGAACATATGTGTGGTATAATGAACATACTACATACCAAACAGATGTTCGTAAAGGGGGATAGCCATGATCCGAGCCCGAATTGTTCATATTCAGGCATCTAAACGAAATATCGACCGATTATTTGCCTGTAACCGAGAGTCTGCTCGGGTCTGGAACGATTGTTTGCAGATATCCAAAGACTATTACGCTGAGCAAAAGAAATGGATATCTCAATCCGAGATTCAGAAGCAAACCAAAGGCAAATTCCATCTGCACAGTCAATCCATTCAGGCCGTCTGCCATAAGTACCTATTTGCTCGAGATTCCGCGTATCAAGCGATACAAAAAGGAATCAAAACCGCACGGTACCCCTATAAAAGCAAGAACCACTACAATACAAAATGGGCAAAAGATGGATTCAAAGTGTTTGTGAACGGCAGAATCGAACTATCCATGGGCAATCATCATGGAAAGAGAGAGAGGCCCATTGTGGTTCAAGCGACTCATCTACCCGAGAGGCAAATCAAAGAAATAGAGCTTTGCTATGATAACGGATTATACCTCGCCGTCTCTTATGAGGATGGGATAGAAAGCAAGCCTTATTACAAGAATCGTTCAATTGGTGTAGATCCAGGTGAAATCCATACGATCACCGCTTTTGGAGAAGATGGCGGAAGCCTGATCATAACAGGTAGGAAAGTACGTGCCATTCATCGTTTGCGCAACAAAAAGTTGGGTGAGATTCAGCGATTGCAGTCGAAATGCACGAAAGGTTCTCGCCAATGGAAGAAATACCATCAAGTCAAACGGTATATTCTCTCCAAGTCTGAAAAGCAGCTGAGAGATGCCCTGCACAAGACAACGAAAAGTTTTGTGGATTGGTGTATCGCGCAGTCTGTATCGGATGTCCATATGGGAAATGTCGATGGTGTACAACGTAACACACGCAAGAAGAAACGTGTCAACCGTAAGC
>NZ_JBEQAP010000098.1:0-6350 GCF_041640265.1 Cohnella sp. | reverse complement strand
ACGGATGACCTATACGAACGTCCGCAAAATCCTGATGGATGAAGAGCCGGAGCTGATGGAGCGGTATGCCGATCTCGTTCCGATGTTCCGTTCCATGAAGGAGCTGGCGATGAAGCTTCGCTGGCGACGGATGCAGCGCGGTGCGATCGACTTCGACTTTACGGAGGCGAAGGTCATTGTCGATGCGGAGGGCAAGCCGACCGAAATCGTGAAACGAGAGCGCTCCATTGCCGAGATGATCATCGAGGAATTCATGCTGGCGACCAACGAGACGGTGGCGGAGCATTTTCACTGGTTGAAGGTGCCGTTCCTGTATCGGATTCATGAGGACCCGGATCCGGAAAAGCTGATGACGTTTACCCAATTCGTGCACAATTTCGGATACGTCGTTCGCGGCAAAGGGAACAAGATCCATGCGCGAGCGCTTCAGCAAATTTTGGAGGAAATCAAGGGCGCCAAGGAAGAAACGGTTATTTCCACCGTTCTGCTGCGTTCGATGAAGCAGGCGAAATATGACGCCGAGAGCTTGGGACACTTTGGTTTGGCGGCGGAGTATTATTCTCACTTTACCTCTCCGATTCGCCGATATCCGGATTTGATTATTCACCGCGTCATTCGTGAGGTGATCGAGAACGGCGGAGCGCTGTCCGATGAGCGCCATGAATATTTGACGTCCAGGATGCCGGACATCGCGCAGCAATCGTCGGAGCGGGAGCGTGTGGCGGTTGATGCGGAGCGGGATACGGAGGCGCTGAAGAAGGCCGAGTTTATGCTCGACAAGATCGGCGAGGAGTTCGACGGCATTATTTCCAGCGTTACCTCGTTCGGCATGTTTATCGAGCTGGACAATACGGTGGAAGGTTTGATCCACCTCAGCTACTTGACCGACGATTATTACCACTTCCACGAGCAGCATCTGGCGTTGATCGGGGAGCGAACGTCGAATATATACCGGATCGGCGACGAAGTGCGGGTTCGGTGCACCAGGGTGAATATGGAGGAGCACACGATTGATTTTGAGATCGTGGAGGCGAAGCCGCGCGAGCCTGGCAAGCTGTCTGTCATCGACGGGGCGCTCGTTGAATGGGCGGATCGTCAGAAGCGCGGCGCCAAGCGGAAGGGCCGCGAAGGTGAGAAAAGCGGCAGCTTCGGCTTCGGCAGCGGGCGCGGCGGCTATGGCAGCGAGAACAAACCACGCACCGGGGAAAATGGGGGCGGCTCAGGCAGCGGTGGGAAACGCGGCGGCGGCAAGAAGGCGAAGGTGTTCTCTCCAATCGGCTCAGGCATCGGAGGCGGCAGTGGCGGTGGCAAGGGCAAGCCGAAGCCGGGCGCAGGTCCGCGCAAGAAAACCGAGGGTGGCAGGAAAAAGAAGCGGTAATTTGTGTAGGTTCGCATGCAGGTTCACTTGGGTTGTTTTGACCTGGGTGAGCCTGCGGCGGGCTGAGTTCGGCTTTTGTAGGGGCTATGAGGTTGCTTGGGGGACTTGTAGGGACGGTACTGTTATGACTCGGTTGATGTAAGCGTTTCATTTTTATCAGGTAATATGCCCCGGGGAAACTATCGGTATAGCGGTTCAGTCGGCTTGATTTTCGCTTAGGGACGTTGTAAGATGAGTGAACCGAGGTTGATGGGAGGTGCTGCAGGTGAGCGATAAGAAGAAAAATGACGGCAAAGTGCTAGCTCAGAACAAGAAGGCGTCCCACGATTATTTTATCGAGGATACGTATGAGGCGGGCATGGTGCTGACCGGCACCGAGATCAAGTCGCTGCGTGCGGGACGCGCCAACATCTCGGACAGCTTCGCGCTGATTCGTAATGGCGAGGCGTTCATTCATAACATGCATATCTCGCCCTTCGAGCAAGGCAACCGGCATAATCCGTCCGACCCGACACGGCCGCGCAAGCTGCTCCTTCATCGGACGCAAATTCATAAGCTACTCGGCAGCGCCAAGCAGGAAGGCTACACGATCGTGCCGCTCAAGATTTATGTGCGAAACGGCTATGCCAAGCTGCTGCTCGGTCTGGGCCGCGGCAAGAAGCAGTTCGACAAGCGCGACACCGCCGCCAAGAAGGACGCGCAGCGCGATATCCAGCGGGCGCTTCGCGAGAAGCAGAAGGTCGCGCGGTAAAGCGTGTGCGGAATGATCGCATATCTGGCTTCCAGCGCTTCCACCAACAAGTTCACCATGTGCATCGCACTTGTGATATAATCAATTTTGCACCGATGACTCCGGCTTACGCCTGAGCCAGTCGGTCCTAGACGGGCAGTCCTCGCCGAACGGCGAAGACGAGCGCGTATCTTGCGGGGCCGTTTCTGGATTCGACGGGGGTAGTTCGAGCATGGGTAGCGGGTAGCGGGTTGCGTCCGCTTCATCAACGCTACAGCCAATTAAATGGCAAACAACAACCAACCTACGCTTTAGCAGCTTAATAACCTGTTAGCGTGCTCCTCCCTAGCATCGCCCATGTGCTAGGATAGGGGCTCAACCTTAGTGGGATACGCCATGAGGTCTCCGCCTGGGGTCTCATGGAAGAAGACAATCAGGCTGACCCAACGCGCAGCCGGTTACGGGGCGGCGCTCGGGTGACATCAAATCCGTGACTACACCCGTAGAAGCCTGTGTGGCGTTGCCTTCGGACAGGGGTTCGACTCCCCTCGGCTCCATAGGTAGTGTGAGAGAGCACCTGATGTGGTGCTCTCTTTCATGTGTTGAAAGTTCCGATCTATCATATGATGTTCATGGAACGAAGATTAATAGTCTCGTCTATGTTATGATGTGCATATCATCTCGGTCGGGACAATAGGTAATCCAAAAAAAGCGACTCAATTAGGAGTGGATTTATGGTCTTCTCAAGCCCCGAGGACGTGATAAGGCGCTTAATAACATTAGATGAAGAACTATTAGTATTATCGGACAGAGAACTTCCAATTACTATTGTCATCTTTGGTGGTTCGGCTGTCCTCTTGATTACCCAAGAAGCCCGCGTAACGAAAGATATTGATGCCTACTTGTACGGTGACATAACTAGAGCTGAGATGGAACTGTTCAATAAGTATGATATAAATAACAACTTACAGGGCGGGGACAGTCTTGATGGTTTTATCGATCGGGCGGATGAAATTCAGCTTGAGTTTAAGCGATTAAGGGTTTACACAGCTGATCCTATGGATATCATTATACATAAACTGCTAAACCGTGGTGATGACCGTGATATTGAAGACGTTATCGTACTTCTTGATTATGTCGGCGATCTCGAACACCTAAAGAATATGTATAATGAGGCGCTGAAATATACTGGTGCGGGTAATCCAACGAGGTACTGGGATATCGATTCTATTTACGATAAATATTATGTACGTAAAGGGTACTCTTCATAAATGACCATGGCTTTAAATGAAAAAATGGGTTAGAATATTAGTAAGTCATAATATTAAGTGAGTGATGATCATGAAATACGCAGATTTTCAATTCATGGCTACCGCTGCCTTCCATGCATTGTGCGAAGGCCAACCAACGGCAATGCCTGACCTATTGTTGCCCGCAAAACATAACGAACGGGTAAGAAAAGCAGTAGCGATGTATTTACTAACAGACCAAGATGAGTTTAAAAAATTAGTCCGCTCAGCGAGAGAGGACGATTTTGCCCATCAGCTGTTGGTGGATCTTCATGCTGCTTTTAACCTACTTTCATATGACGTTGCCTCTGATGTTAGGGCAAGGTTTTTTAATCGGCGCGAAGTTATGCTTATTGTTGCAAGAAAACATCCCTCAGATATGGCACAAGAAATGTCCAAGTACTTTACAAGCCTTATGCGCGACTACCAATTAAGGAATAATCAATCTGCTGAGTTAAACAGACTTGTCCAGACGCGGTTTGACGCGATACCATCAACTAGCTTTTCCAAGAGGGTCAAGGTTCGTTAATATGTAAGGGATCACCCGCTTCAATTAGGAGCGGGTTTGCTTATGTAAACATAAATTTGAGAAATTAACGAAGGGGCTGCGCCAGCTTTATCGCGATAAGGATACACCGTCAGTTCTCCGCCTGCCAACGAGAAGTCGGTTACAGGACGTCTCTCGGGTGACATCAAAACAGTGACTACATCTGATCGGGAATTTAATACCCCCTGGGCTCCATTACATGTAGAGGTTCTGACCTTATGGTCAGGCCTCTTTTTCTTTTTCATTTCATCTTGATGTATAATGGACTTGACTTTATCGATCGGAGGGTTCCCATGTATTCGGAAATCGACCAAAAGAAGGAGCGACTTGATCGGAAAAGGCCTTTTCCCGTACATACATTACGTAGTATTCGTGAGCACTTAATTATTAACTGGACGTACCATTCCAATGCCATTGAAGGGAATACGTTGACTTTATCCGAAACGAAGGTTGCGCTTGAAGGAATTACGATTGGTGGCAAGACTATTCGTGAGCATCTGGAAGCAATTAACCATAAGGAAGCGATCTTGTATGTTGAGGAGATCGTAAGTCGTCGGGAACCGCTAACCGAATGGCACATCAAAAACATCCATCGGCTTGTTCTTAAAGGGATCATTGATGAGCATGCAGGTGTATATCGGAAAGAAAATGTTATCATTGGCGGCGCCATTCATATCCCGCCAGATTTCGTTCAAGTTCCAAATCATATGCAGCAGCTCATGTTCGAGTATAGGGAGTGGCAAGGAACAAGACATGCTGTAGAGCGATCCGCTTTACTTCACATTGAGTTTGTAAAGATACATCCTTTCGTAGATGGTAATGGAAGGACAGCACGTTTGCTGCTTAATGTCGAGTTAATGAAGAATGGTTATCCGCCGATTGTTATTGAAAAAGAGGATCGAGCTGAATATTATGCTGCACTTGATTCGGCTCATACTACGGGCGACAACCTTCCATTATTCAGGTTAATCGCCCAGAAGCTCGACCTTACATTTGATTTATACTTAAGATTAGTTTGACGGGGCGGCGCCCTCGGTGAAATCAAATCTGTAACTACACCCGTAGAAGCTTGTGTGGCGTTGCCTTAGGACAGGGGGTTCAACTCCACTCGGCTCCATAAAGAAAGAGGTCCTGACCTTTGCGTCAGGACCCCTTTCTTTATGTAAGGGAAAAAAAGCGAACCCCTGGTAGGTTCGATCGCGCGCAGGGGAGCGAGAGCGGACTCTCATCCCCTCCTCACCTACAACATACATGTATAACCAACAGGTTTCGAATCTTACACCTGGGGGTTTTTACTTTATATGCAATGTTATTTCTGATAAAATGTAAACAAGTTAATGAAGTTATAACTGTAACAAGTTATAACTGTAATAAGGTAAAACTCAATGGGTGTTGATCATACTATGGGGAGGAGAATATATATGAATGGTGTGGTCAATTTGACTGAGGATAAACAGCCCCTGAAACGATATTCGCGCAAAATAGGTCGAATGGGCAACAGTTTAGGTGTAAGCCTGCCCAAAAAGCTTGCTGAAAAACTAAAAGTCTCCCATGGTGATGAAATTGAATTCGTTGAAAATGAACGTGGTGAAATCGTACTAAAAAAAGCAAGGCTAGGTAATCTTCCAGATCACGTACGACCTGAGGTTCTTGAAGCTTTCTTTGATGTGTTTGAAGAAGATCAAGGGATTCTCGAGGACTTGAGGGATCGATGATATGACGATCTATTTGAGCATAGAAGAAGTGATTTCAGCACACTATTTCATGATGAGAAGAATGAACGACGCAGATCAAGCAGGCGTAAAAGACCACAAACTGCTTGATTCTGCGGTACATAGACCTCAGCAGAGTGTTATTGGAGAAGACGCATATCCATCCTTGTTCGATAAGGCGGGTGCATTGTTAGAGTCTTTAGTTAAAAATCATGGCTTTCATAATGGGAATAAACGGACGGCCTACCTCGTTACAAAATCATTCCTAAAATTGAATGGATACCAGTTACATATGGAGCGAAAGTACGCAGTGGAGTTTATTGTAGATGTTGCAATAGGCATACACACCTTGGAATCAGTCGTGAACATTCTGAAAGAATATTCCGAGGAAAGGTGACGATTCGTGAGCGAGCTGTGAATAGGCGCATTGTTTCCGCTGGAAACAAGCGCCTATTTTCACATTGGAACGGATTCCCACTATTTTAATGCCGGAGTAATTTGCTAGACTTTGAGCAAATTACTCCGGGAGGTTTTCAGGTGATTTATCCCCACCAATTCCCAGTCAATATTTCCGAATATGCCGCACTTGGGAGAGCGAATGAGTTTCCCGATCTTGCGTGTTGCCCGATATGTAGAGCGCACAAACGATTACTTCGACATGGTTTCTACGATCGCAATGCGATTGAGGAAGCTG
>NZ_JBEQAP010000097.1:0-6584 GCF_041640265.1 Cohnella sp. | reverse complement strand
TGTTAATGAGCTTGACGTTCGGGAGGGCGAAGTGCTCAACGAACGCGAGGTAGGTCGGGTAGACCGCTTCTCCTGTCGCCTTGTCGACGATCGGGTTGTTGATCGCGTTGTTCAGGAAGCCTGCTGCGTTAAACGGCGTCTCGCCGGTCAACTTGTGCCATCCGGCCGTCAACCAGGCATATCCGACTACGAATCTTACGATCGTTATCAATACCGCCGCTATGCGGTTTTCTCTCCAAAATTTCATCATGGTACTCACTCCTTGTTAGGTTTGGTTTTTGCGAAGTCTTACCTGACTTCCGATTATCCGTTGGTCTGTATCGTCTTATTCACCGATGTATGAGATCGATTCGTTGACATCGGGATCACCGTCCTCGTTGGCTGTCTGTCTTTCATGTCTTTATTGTAAGGCCATTTTCAGAATATGATTGTGATTAAAATCACAAAGTATGGCGTGTTCATCAAGATGACACATTCGTGAGCGTGTACCCCGGCCAAAAAAAGGGTCAGGAAGTTCAGGTACAGTTAGGGCAGCCCACCGAGAGAGGCAAGATAAAGCAAAAGAAGCCCGAAACCATCGAGCTTCTTCGCCACACTAGCTGTGCGCATTCCGGGATGAACCGTGCTTCAAAGCTTGCCCTCGTTTTTCAGCGCGACCATGCTGTTATCCTGAACATGCAACGCGAGCTCGTTCAGGTCCTGGTCGGGAGCAAACACCGTATTCTCCGCCTCCAGCGTGCAGCAATCCATCGGTTCGCCCTGGACATCCTCCGGCGTGTACAGATGATCGGCCCCGGAGTTCACCGCGATAAACGCCAATTTGTTGGCTACGGGAGCTTGGCTCATCAAGTTCCGATTCATCCCCTCACTCCCGTGTCCGTAGATCAGCCGATCGATCCGCTCCGAGTAATATTTTCCTCCGACCTGCTCGGACGGAGCGGACGACGATTTCTTCATCATCATTTGCTTCCGCAGGTCGGTTTTGCGATTGTCCCCCGGGGCGTCTAACCGAGACGTCATGCGCGCCATGTTTTTCCTCTTGTTATACTTGCTGTCTGCCAGCAAGGCCATCCCGAGATCCTCCGTCGTCGACACGAAGGGACTGTTCTTCATAATCCCCTCCTTGCCGGGAACGTCGTGCCCGTACTTCATATGCTGCTTCGCGCTTTGCTGAACGGTTTAGTCGGAAAGATTCGACCGCTCCCCGGCCAAGTGAGCCCACGAATTCAAACCGGGATGCGTCACGCCGGAGTTTTCGTCCTGCACGAAAAACCTCGCAAGTACCTTGACGTTCTGTTCGGCATATTTGGCCTGGGCGAGTTTGTGCAGGTGCCTGCACCAACTTGTTCATCTCGAACCGCGCTTCATCGGGAGGCAAGTCGTACATCTCTTCGTTCGATTGGGCCAGCGTCTGGATGTAATCCGGCATCTTCACGTAGTCGGAAGCTTCCTCAAGCACCTCCGCAAATTGATCCTGCAGCGTCTCCATCGGAACCGACGGTTTGAGAGAACGGTTCACCTTCTCCGTGTCCTCCCGCTTCTTCTCCTCTTCTCCGAAATCAAGCAGCAAATCTTCCATGTCGTTCGACGACCCGGACTTCATCGAGAGCTCATCGGGAGTATCGCCCTTTAACAACCTATCCACTTCCTGGTTGCCTATGGACTGCTGAAGCTCCAAGAGCGAATCACCAACGGTACTCGGTTGAGGAATAGGGCCGAACTTCCTGTTCTGGTGACTGCCGGTTTTGTTGCCGGAGGAGGATTGCGACTTTCTTTTATTAAACACAAGAGACATGCGGCACCGCCTTCGCCAATATTCCTGCTAATCCTCCAATATTTTACCAATAATTGAAGAATTCTACGAGTGGGGTAGCGTTATTTCACCGGAAAATGGACGGTCGGTGCGAGGTCGCCGCCACGAAGAATCGGCCGCAGCGGCAGCTGGATCTCCACCGCACGTCTCAAGCTCGTCGATTACGATTTATCATTAGGCAGGCCGCATCTTACGATACTGCCGTTTTCGCCTTTAAAATCATGCAATTTCTATGAAAATAAATGTATTTCCCTCTTAATTTACTCCATCCTCCTTTAATGATCCATGTAAAGAAGTGTTTTATTTATATAAGCTTATACGGAAGCGAAAGCTATTAAACCGGCAAAAAAATAAAGGAGACTGTTTCGTGAACTCAAACACTGTTCTTATAAGAAAAGGCGGTGCAAATGTGTCGTCTTCCAAACGTCTTCCGTGGGTCGGGCTGCTGGCCTTAGCCATGGCGGGATTCATCTGCATTCTTACGGAAAGCCTGCCTGCTGGATTACTGCCGCAAATTGCACAGGATCTTGGGGTCACAGAAGCTCTTGCTGGACAATTGGTCACTCTCTATGCGGTTGGATCTCTTCTGGCCGCCATTCCTTTGACAACGGCTACCCGCGGGTGGAGGCGACGGCCACTTCTGCTGCTGTGCATCATCGGCTTTCTTGTATTTAACACCATCACCGCGTTATCTTCCGTTTATGTGCTGACGCTTGTCGCGCGTTTCTTCGCAGGTGTCTCGGCAGGTGTTCTGTGGGGGATGACGGCCGGTTATGCGCGGCGCATGGTGCCTGATTCGCTGAAAGGAAGAGCGATGGCCATAGCCATGGTCGGCACCCCGTTGGCATTGGCGCTGGGCGTTCCGCTTGGCACTTTTTTCGGTACTTATACAGGGTGGCGTCTCATTTTCGGAGCTGTATCATTACTGGCTGCAGCCCTTATTGGCTGGGTGCTCTGGAAGGTGCCGGATTATGCTGGCGAGCCTTCCGGTGATCAGCTCCCTTTTCACAAGGTTTTCCTGATTCCCGGTGTACGGCCGATTCTGTTCGTCGTTTTGGCATGGGTACTAGCTCACAATATATTGTACACATATATTGCACCGTATCTTGCCGAAACCGCGTTTGCTCAGCGAGTGGATTTGGTTCTTCTTATTTTCGGAATTACCTCGGTTGTCGGTATTTGGGGGATAGGCATGCTGATTGACCGTTTTCTAAGAATGCTGGTTTTAATCAGCATCACAGGATTTGCTTTGGCTTCTGCAGCCTTGGGAATCGGAATGAATCAACCTGCAATCATCATTCTTGGTGTTACGGTGTGGGGGCTTACGTTTGGCGGGGCGGCCACTTTACTGCAAACAGCAATAGCACAAGCTGGGGGAAAAAGCGCAGATATAACCCAATCGATGCTGGTTACCGCGTGGAATGTGGCAATCGGCGGAGGAGGCATTATCGGCGGGTTTCTTCTCGAACTGCTTGGAGCCGGATTTCTTCCGGGCTCATTAATCATCCTGCTGCTTCCCTCCTTATTTGCAGCTTACCTAGCTAAAAAGCATGGCTTTCCTTCCTAAGGAATTCCATGAGTATGTGTAACATAAGCAAAAAAATGAATCCGCTGCAAGGCGGATTCATTTTTTTGGGATTATAGACATCTATGCGAGCAAATTCGTTTCTCCAATGAGATTTTTATAAGCGATCGGTGAAGACATTACGATCAGAGTCGTATAGGTTCCGTATTGATCGCACCGGTTTTCAAACTCCTCCAGCTCCTGGGTTGTTTCCGTGAGGACCTTCAATAAATAATTATGCTCTCCGCTTATCCGATAACATTCCGTGACCTCCGGTGATGAACGACAAAAATCAAGGAAAGGATAGCAATCCCGGGTGCGAACAAGCATATAGGCTGTGCATTGCTTACCCACTTTTTGCGAAGAAATGACGGTTCGGTATTCCTCGATAACCCCCTTTTCTTCCATGCGTTTTACACGTTCAGTTACGGCTGGCTGAGACAGTCCCACCAGCTTTCCTAAATCTGTCATTGACAATCTCGCCTGGTTCTGCAAATGGAGCAGGATGTTTTTATCGATTTCGTCCAAAAGAATCACACCTTTTAATTTATAAGTTATTTACTTTGAATACCGTTATAATCATCGAGAATCTCATCTTTCGCCTTGTTTGTTTTATGTAAGGAAGCAGAAATTATTTATATAATAAACACACTTGCTTTAAATAATCAAGAAATTACAGCAGGAGAGGATAAGAAGCATGAGAAAAATTGATCTGGAATTGCTGCATAAAAGCGTCAATGAGGTGATTGACCGCACACTTGAGGAAAATAGGATCGTGGGTACCGTCGTCCAAATTGCATTAGGCGGAAACCTCGTTTACAGCAGGCCTGCTGGTTGGGCAGATCGTGAGCAGAAACGGCCGACGCGGGAAAATGCTTTGTTCAGATATGCTTCGGTAACCAAGCCGGTCGTGTCAACGGCAGCCTTAGTATTAATTTCGCAAGGGAGATTGCAGTTAAACGATCTGGTAGAAAAATGGTTGCCCGCCTTTCGTCCCAAACTGCCAAACGGACAGTATGTTCCCATGACCGTTCACCATCTGATGACGCATACTGCAGGCTTAACTTACCGTTTCTTCCAGGAAGAAAAGGGAACTTATGAGCTTGCTGGGGTATCGGACGGCATGGATTTGGCGGGAATTACACTTGAAGAGAATCTTCAAAGACTCGCTTCTGTACCTCTTCTATATGAGCCGGGGAAAATGTGGAGGTATTCCATAGCAACAGACGTGCTCGGAGCGGTCATCGAAAAGGTTACTGGAATGCCGCTTAGTGAAGCTGTACGGATGCTTGTAACTCACCCGCTTTCCATGATGGACACGGATTTCAAGGTCGTGGACACGGACAGATTGACCACAGCTTACGCAGACAGCGCTGGAGAGCCCCGGCGCTTGCACGATTTTGATACCGTTCCTTTCGTGGAGGGGACGGCAGGATTCCTCCTTTCACCCAATAGGTTTACCGATAAGACAGCTTATCCTTCCGGGGGAGCCGGCATGATTGGCAGCGCAGGAGACTTTCTTAAACTGCTGGAAGCTTTGAGACAAGGAGGAAATCCAATTCTGCCGGAGGCTCTTGTTATGGAAATGACAACCAATCAAATTGGTAACCTTGTGATGCCCTATTGGCCGGGGAGAGGCTTTGGACTTGGTTTCACGCTGCTTAAAGACCCAACGGATGCCAATACACCGGAATCGCCGGGAACGTGGCGGATGGGCGGCACCTATGGTCACTCCTGGTTTGTTGATCCGAGAGAGGAGCTTAGTGTTGTAGCGTTCACCAATACGGCGCTTGAAGGAATGTCAGGCAGGTTTTCAACGGAGCTGTGCGAATCTGTCTATAAGGGTATTCGAGGAGCTGAGTAAAGAGTAAGAACTTGAATTTCCGCCTCCTGTTCCTTCAGCTTGATTTCGTAATTTATTTTCCGTGACGAGATGGCTGATCTGCTTCCGGGCAGATCAGCCTGACCTGCTCCAACGCAGCGGCCCCATCCTTCGCGGCTGTCACGTGGGCATCCGGCCGCAATTGGCGAATCAAGCTTACCATCCCTCTCAGATGCCTCGGTTCGTCATCTATAGAATAGGTGGACTAATTTTAGGAGATAATCGCGCGATAGCGTCTAGTGGATATTGTGCTTACGGAAATTGCCGCCCTTCACTTCAGCTATGTCATACACAATAATAAAGGCCTTATCGTCGATTTCATTAATGATTTCTCTCATTTTGCTTTCCTCAAGCCGGTTGATCACGCAGGTGATTTCCTTGAATTGCTCATTGGAATAGCCGCCGTGGACAAATGTGTAGGTCGAGCTTCTTCCCAATCGGTCGCGAATCGTCTCGATCATCTCTTCCGCTTGGCTGGTAATGATTTTATACGTTTTGGAGCCGCTGAATCCTTCTTCCACGATATGAATGACCTTGGCAGCGATAAAATAAGCAATCCCCGACAAGATAGCCCCTTGAAGCCCGAACACCGTCGAGACGATCATGAAGACGAACAGGTTCAGGAATAAAATCAGGTCGCTCGTTCCGAACGGCAGCCTTCTGGACAGCAATACGGCCAGCATGTCGATTCCGTCCAAAGCTCCTCCGTTACGCAGCGCCAGCCCCATGCCGAAACCGATAATGATACCGCCTACGACGGTAATCAATAGCGTATCGCCCTTAATAATCGTCGGGATATGATGCATGACCGTCGTGCCTATCGCAAGCGATGCAATGCCAAGCACCGAATAAATGGCAAAGCTTCTGCCGATCTGCTTGTAACCCAAGAAAACAAAAGGAATGTTGATCAACGCCAGCAGCAGCGCCAAAGGCAGCCCGGTCCATTGCGAGCCGACGATGCTTAGGCCGGTCACCCCTCCATCCGATACGCTGTTGGGGATAAGCACCGCTTCCAAACCGTAAGCCGTAATAAAACCGCCAACAATCACGGTAACTGCCTTCATGATCTTTTTTCTGATTAAAGCTTGTTTAGTAACTACTCCCAATTAAGTTCCTCTTTTCTTTGTCTCGTCAAACCGCCTTTCAATTTTACTGCGCAAAAACGTATAACTGCAAGATTTTCAAAAAAATTGTAGATTTGAACACTCCCCCACTTACGCATTTGCGTTGAAGTGGGAGATTCTTGCGTAATCACCTCATCCGAAGTGAAGTTGAGCAAGCGATCCCTGCGGTTCCCGCAGTTCTTGTTGGCCTGGAAGCTTCTA
>NZ_JBEQAP010000096.1:0-6673 GCF_041640265.1 Cohnella sp. | reverse complement strand
TCAAGCGGTATCAGACGATCTATGATGCGCTTGAGGTGTCCAATCTGGCCGTAACGGCGCTTCCGGCCGAACAACAGACGTCGGACGGAGCGGGGACGGAAGGTACGGCTGTGACGGGAAACGGGACTGCTATCAAAAGGTTTGAATATCGAGTCACTATGGATACGGCGGAAGGACCCCTCTCCTTCGACAACCATGGCCGGGTTAGAAAGACGGTGGAGGACGGTGTAACGTCCTGGTCCATCGATTGGAATCCTTCGTATATTTTCCCCGGCATGGAAGAAGGGGATACGGTGCGAATCGAGAAGACTCCGGCGGTACGCGGCGAGATTGTCGATCGTAACGGCAATCCGCTGGCGGTCAACGTCGAGGCGGCGCAACTCGGCATTGTGCCGAACAAGCTTGGGGATTCGGCCGATACGATCAAAGCGTCGCTGGCAAAGAAGCTGGGGATGACCGTACAGGATATCGACCGTAAGCTTGGCGCGGCGTGGGTAAAGCCGAATCTGTTCGTTCCGATCGCCGTAGTGGTCGATGATGCGGTGAGGGAAGAACTCGTCGCGCTTCCGGGGGTTGCTGCTCAGAAGGTGATGGTGCGGCGGTATCCACTCGGTGAAGCGGCAGCTCATCTGATCGGCTATATCGGGGAGATCAATGCCGATGAGCTGAAGGCGCGCGAAGCTCAGGGCTATAAGGTGGGCGATCTGATCGGCAAAACGGGGCTGGAGCTTACGCTTGAGACGCAATTGCGCGGCACTTCAGGCAAAGCAGTTGTTATTGTCGATAGGGCTGGCGTGCGAAAATCCGTGATCGCGGGGCAGGCTGCCGATAACGGTGTGACGTACAAGTTGACGATGGATACGGCGTTGCAGCAAGCGATCTACGAGGAAGTCAAGGCCGATGAAGCTTCCGTCGCGGCGATCCAGCCTGAGACCGGCGAAGTGCTGGCGCTGCTCAGCAGCCCGTCGTACGATCCGAACGCTTTCGTACAGGGCGTGTCCAAGGAACAATACCGACAATGGAATGAAGATCCGCGCCTTCCATTCCTGAACCGTTTCTCCCGGACGTATGCGCCAGGCTCCTCCTTTAAGGCCATAACGGCAGCGATCGGACTCGACAGCGGGGCGCTTGATCCGGACGTGGCGAAGGAGATTGCCGGATTGACCTGGAAGAAAGACAGTTCCTGGGGGAAGTATTACGTGAAGCGGGTGCGCGAGGTGAATTCGGTCGATCTATTGAAGGCGCTGATCTATTCTGACAATATCTATTTTGCTCAGACGGCATTGGCAATCGGCAAAAAGCAATTCGTCGCAGGCGCTGCGAGATTCGGAATAGGCGAACCGCTTCCGCTCGCCTATCCGTTCAGCGCTTCGAAGCTTGCCGGTGGAGGAGGCGAGCCGTCCGGCGATATTCAGCTTGCCGACTCCGGCTACGGGCAAGGACAGGTGGAGATGACGACGCTGCATGTGGCCTTCGCCTACTCCGCGCTTGTTAACGGTGGGAATATCGCCTATCCGCAGCTGTCGGAGGCCGATTCGGCTTTCGCGGGAAAGCTGTGGAAGGAGCAAGCGATGTCGGCGGATACGGCGGAACTCATCAAGGCCGATCTCGTAAAGGCGGTGGCGAGTCCGGAGGGCAGCGGGCATGGCGCCTATATAGCCGGCGCATCGATCGCCGGCAAGACGGGCACTGCGGAGCTGAAGGCGAGCAAGGGTACCCAAGGGCAGGAAAACGGCTGGTTTGTCGGGTTTGACGCGAATGACCCACAACTGCTCATCTCCATGATGATCGAGAACGTACAAAGTCGCGGGGGCAGCCGTTACGTAGCGCCAAAAGTCAAACGAATTTTCGAGCAAATGAAGCAGTAGTATCCATCGTTTTTTTGGATGAGAGTGTTAAACCAGAAGGGGATAGCCATGAGCGTAATACGGTTGGAGAACGTCACGAAGAAGTATGAAGAGTCCATGATCTTTCGCGATATTTATTTTCGAGTGATGCAAGGGGAGCGTATCGGTCTAATCGGACGAAACGGTGCCGGCAAGTCGACGGTATTTAAGCTCATCATGGGCGAGGAAGAGCCGACGTCCGGCAGAGTGGAAATAGATCCTCAAGTACGAATCGGGTATTTCTCGCAATTCTCTGAATTGAGTGGGAGTCTGTCCGTTCAACAAGAACTGGAAGCATGCTTCGAGCAGGTTGCCCTTATTGAAAGAGAGCTGCAAGAGATCGGAAATAAGCTGGGTGCGGTTGCCGACGATAGCGAGATGGATGCGCTGCTGGCAAGGCAAGCGGAGTTGTTTGAACAGATGGAGCATCTCGATGGCTGGAACGTGTCCGTCGAGATTAATACGGTGCTTACGAAGCTGGGGTTTAATGACAGATCCCGCAACCAACCGATCGATGAGTTGTCCGGAGGATGGCGTAACCGCGCGGCGTTGGCGAAAATGCTAATCGAGCTGCCCGATGTCGTTATGCTCGACGAGCCGACGAATTACTTGGATATGGAAGGGATCGTATGGCTGGAGCAGTGGCTGTACCGATTCAAGGGAGCTATGATTCTGGTGTCGCATGACCGTCAATTCATCGACAAGGTCGTCACGCGCACGATTGAGATCGAGAACTATCGTTTTCAGGAATACGAAGGGAACTACACTGATTACGTCCGCAAGAAGAAGATGCGCAAGAAGGAACTGGACCGCCAGTTCGAGTGGGAGGAAGAGTTGCTGCTTATGGAGTCCGAGGCGATCGACAGTCGCGCAAGCCGGCGTTCCGGTTCCAAGGACCGTCTCTCGCGTAAGCTGGCGGATAACAAGAAGCGGATAGAGCCGCATCCCGTTAACGTACTGATTACCGACATCTACGAGAGGCTGCGCTTCCCGGACAAGCTATGCGAAGTGAAGAAGATCGGACAGACGTACGAGGGCAGGCAGATCTTCGAGAACGTTAGCTTCGATATTCAGAAAGAAGATCGCCTGGTCATCGCGGGACCGAATGGAAGCGGGAAGTCCACGCTCATTAAGGCGCTTATCGGGCAGGAGAAGCCGGATTCGGGGGAGGTTGTGTGGGAGAAGGGCGTTAACTACGCCTACTTCAACCGGATTTGGGAGGAGCTTGATCCTAAGGATACGGTCAGCCACGCGGTGAATACGTACGGATTGGGACTGGACGCTCCACGTAAAAAGGTGAACAAATTCCTGGCTATGCTGCAATTCTCCGAAGCGGATTTGAGCAAGGCGATCGGCAATCTGTCCGGCGGGCAGAAAGCTCGGGTAGCGCTGGCCAAGTGTCTTCTCTCAGGCGCGGCCGTTATCATCTTGGACGAGCCGACCAACCATCTGGACCTCACGAGCATACAGGTTATGGAGCAAGCTCTGATCCATTTTCCCGGCGCGGTCATTACGGTAAGCCACGATCGCTTCTTCATCGATAAGATCGGGACCGAGCTGCTGACCTTCGATCCGGTAACGGGAGTGACCAAGCAGAGCTTGTAAGAGAGAATCGCTCTCTCCTTAACGCTTGAGGGTTTAGACATCTTTTATCGTGAAGCCGGGGAACAGGGTTCTCCCGTCGTTCTGTTGCTGCATGGTTTCCCTACATCAAGTCACATGTATCGCCAATTGATTCCCGCATTAGCCGACCGATATCACGTCATCGCACCGGATTATCCGGGGTTTGGTTACAGCAGCGCACCGGATCACGACAAGTTTGAATATACCTTTGACCGTTTCAGTCAGATGATTGAGAAGCTCTTGGAACAGCTGAACATCGCTAAGTTCTTCGTTTACCTTATGGATTACGGCGCTCCGGTTGGATTCAGAATCGCAGCCCGTCATCCCGAGCGCATTCAGGGTCTGATCATACAGAATGGGAATGCTTACGACGAAGGTCTGAAAGACTTCTGGGTCCCGATCAAAGCTTACTGGGAAGATCGATCCAATCCGGATAAACGTGAAGCCCTTCGCTGGTTGACCAGCTTCCAGGCAACCAAATGGCAGTATACCCATGGTGTCAAAGACAGCACGCGGATCAGCCCGGACACCTATATGCTGGATCAGTTACTCCTCGACAGACCTAACAATCAAGAGATTCAGCTGGATATGTTTTTAGATTACGGCACAAACCCTCCACTTTATCCTGCTTGGCAGCAATACTTCCGTGAGGCTCAACCGCCGACGCTTATCCTTTGGGGCAAAGGGGATGAAATTTTCCCGGAGAGCGGCGCGCATCCTTACCTCAACGATTTGCCCCATGCAGAGATGCATATCTTTGAAGATGCCGGGCATTTCGCATTGGAGTCCCATGGTCCAGAATTGATTGGTTATATCCGGGAATTTCTGAATCAAAATAAATAACGCGCTCCATTAAGTCAATAGGGGTAGGAATATAGGTTAGTGGATTTTGTAAAAAGAAGGGCCATCCGCAAAGGATGGCCCTTAAACTTGCAGTAATTTTGTTGCGACCGGGTACGGATCCAGTGGAATATGAATTCGTTAGGCCATCATATCCTCTACTGAACTAAAGCCTCCAACTCCGGCTGCAATTTGTTCCGAAGAACGTACAGCATAACGGCACCGACCAGGAATGCGACGGCGTCCGCGATGACGAGCGACCAGACCACCCCGTGAAACCCGTTCATTTGGTTGGCGATATAGAGCACGGGAATCAGAGTAACTCCTTGGATAACCGACATCACAAAGGCGGCGGTCCCTTGCGCTGTGGCCTGGAAGATCCCTGTAAACAACGTGGTCATTCCCGTAATGAGCAAGGATAGGAACGTCACGTGCAGAATATAGCTGCCCATCTCGATGAGTTGCGGGTCATTCGTGAACAAACCGATCAAGTGGTCGGAAATCAGATAGACGATGATGCCGAACACGACGGCTAGCGCCACAATCGTTTTGATCGTGAATCCGATCGTTTGTTTCATACGCAATTTATTCGCCGTGAAGGAGAAGGCAATAAGCGGCACGACTCCCTCGCACAAGCCCATCAGAATAAACTCGGGAAATTGCAATAAGCGCGAGGATATTCCGTGAGCCGCTACAGCCGAATCTCCGTATTCCACAAGAAAATGGTTAAGGATGAGCGACATGGCGCCCAAGAAGACACTCATAATAAAGACGGGAACCCCGATTTTGAGTACATTGCTCAGAATGGCCTTGGTCACCTTGAACCATCGGATGGAGGCGGTTAAGAATCGGCTCTTGTATCCCATATGGAAGGCGTAGAAAGCACTCGCCATCAAGTTGGAAACGACCGTAGCGGACGCAACGCCGATCACATCCCAATGGAGCGCGAAGACGACGATCGCATCAAGAATAATGTTGGAGAATCATACCGACCATCGACGTGATTGCCGCTCCCTCCGAGCGCACAAGATTCTCCAACGTGAAGAATAAGACGACGAACGGCGAACCGATAAGCATGATCGTGACATAGTCCTTCGTGAATCCGTAGGAGTCGGACGTTGCCCCCAGGCCATGAACGATCGGGTCGATCAACGGGAGGCCGACGGCCATCACGATGACTCCGAGAGCTAAGCTGATGTAGAAGGCAAATGAAGACACATGCTTGACTTCATCGTATTTTTTCTCTCCCAGCAGACGGGAGATGAACGTACCGCTGCCCATGCCGATCAAGTTGCCCAGCGCCATAATGACCGCGAACAACGGCAAGGTTAGCGCCAGTGCGGTTAACATGGCGGTATCGTGGAGCGTACCCAGGAAATAGGCGTTCAAGATGGAGTAGATCACGCTCATTGACGTGCCCAGCATCATCGGTACGGCGAAGTGAGCTACGGCTTTGGCGACCGGCGCTTTTTCGAAATAGTGGAGGTTTTCAGCATCCATGCGGATCACTTCTTTCTTTGGTTTGTCAGTCTAACGGTGTTAGGTTGAACCTTACAGTGTTAGATGATATCATGAACCTATGGACCTGTAAAGAACAAACTTACACCGTTAGATAGAAGGGCGGATCTCGTTGAAAAAACAGCAGCCTCAGATTTCGGAGGATAAAATTCTGGAGGCCTCGTGGGAGCTTCTGGGAGAGGAAGGGATCGAGAAGTTCAGTATGAGACGGTTGGCCGATCGGCTGGGAATCCAGGCTCCCTCTCTGTACTGGTACTTCAAGAGCAAGCAAGATCTTTACCAACGTCTGGCCAACCAGGTGTCGAAAATGATTCTGGAGGAGTTCCGGTCGGATGGAGACTGGAAGGAGCTGTTGGCGGAGCTTGCAAGAACGGTAAGGAGCGTGCTCTGCCGCTATCCCTGCTCCACGCAGCTTATGATGCTGACGCTGCCTCACGAGCCGGACTACATCCGTTTCACCAACCGTACGCTGTTCTGCGTGGAGTCGACGCCGCTGGAGCCTGAACAGAAATTCCAAGCGGTTCTTACGCTGTTGAACTATGTGTTCTACTTCGTTCTGGACGATTATCAGCATCAGCGCAATGTGACCACGATCCTTAAGGAACAGAAGGAGCTTCCCGGCGACGAGATGATCCGTCTTCTGGACACGATGACCGAGACGGAAGCGGGGCTGTTCAAGAGGATGTTCAAGAGCGGCTTGTTCGAGCTGATGGGAACGGATGGAGCGTTCGAATTCGGTCTGAAGCTGATTCTGTCGGGGATTGAACAGGTGATCAAGGAGCAGGAATAGCTATAGGAGTCGCCGC
>NZ_JBEQAP010000095.1:0-7697 GCF_041640265.1 Cohnella sp. | reverse complement strand
CCAATTATGCTTGGAGAACCCTGCACAAGCCGTTAAGGAAGCCATAGGCAAGGAAATACCGCAAGGCTTTAAGCTGCGTTTCGTCGAAAATGAAGGCGCTCACTACACCTTCGTCCTGCCAGACATGATTACAGAGCAGGAGCTATCCGAATCTGATCTGGAAGCCGTGGCGGGTGGAAATGCTATGTTAAAAGAGAAGCGAAAAAATGATATTTTTAGGTATTAATGGAATCTTAAGCAATAAGCGATAAAACAAAAGGCTGTCTGTTAAGTCCCTGAAAATGAGTCAAGTGGAGGTAGACGACGAATCGTTTATCTCCACTTTTTGAATAAGGCCATAGACGAATCTTATCTCGATGTCAATCTGCTTCTTGACCAGCTTGCTGCAGCAATTTCTTTATGGACTCCTTCGGGGTTAAACCCAGCTCGGATTGCAGCATTCGCTTGAGAGCATCATATTGCTTTCTTGCAGAAATACGGTCGCCCGCAAGCAATTGGGCCTCAATTAGTTTGCCATAGATATCTTCATTTAATGGTTGACATTCCAGCGCCTTTGTCAGCAGGTTGATGGCGGTAGAATATTCTTGCATCTGCACGTATTGTTCACCAAGCTGAAGCAGTTTGCGGGTATACTCGCTTTCTAGGTGGCTTCGCGAAGCTTCCGCCCAGCGATAATCATGTCTATCCAGATAACCCGTCTTATAAATGTCCACCAGTTGTTCTTTATAGTTTTGGAGCATGTCGCTATCGGTTGGCAGGTCTGCACATAACAATTGTTTACATTCATCGTAATCGCAATGTAACGGCTCCATTCGAATTCGATAAGAGCCGTTGACATGTTGAACGATGTCTTCAAGTCCGATGGCATTTAGATTTTTGCGGAGATAGTAGACCGTTGTGCTGAGTTGTCCGATGGCTTTATTTACTGCCACATCCCCCCACAAGCTATCCAGGATTATATCCCTCTCCACACGTTCCCCACGATGATGGACAAGGTAGGCCATGAACTCTTTCGTTTTGGCAGTGCGCCATTTGACTTCCTGTCCCTGCTCAGTCGTGACTTTAAATGGTCCAAAACAGCTCACTTGTACCTGGATGGCTTTATTGGGCTTCGATTGCAGCCCGTGGAAGGCATGCAGCAGACTGCGAACATAATCCATATAAGCTGAAGATCCTTTGTTAGTCCGCAAATACTCAGACAGCAGCTCTGCCATCACAGTACCTTTATCGACGAAGCTGCGGATGAACCCTTCCGGATGAGCCAAGCGTAAAGTTATTTCAAGCTTAAAGAGTGCCTCTTCCTTCTGACCCAGCTGGTAGAAGATGACACTTTGTAACATCAGGATTTTGATCCGATCCCTTAGACGACCCTCTTTCACCAAAAAATGAAGCAGTTTTTCCGATAGTGTCAGAGCTTCCTCCATAAACCCGCAAGCGGCGAGTACGTTAACTAAAGCCAGATGCTCGAACACATTATCAAGCGACAGGTCATCCGTATGGGACATACCGCAACGCTGAAGCCACTTATGGCCTGAACAGGTGTCGCCCTGTCGAACAGCCAAGCAGGCCTGCTCCGCCTCAATTTTTCGAATAAAGATGTCATAGTCGGGAGAATCAATCTGCATGTTAAGTTGTTCAATCAACTTCTGCGCCCAGACTGAATGTCCCTTTCCTTGCTGAATTCGCGCAGCGGCAATATAAACCTGAAACAAAACTCGCGGAATGGACAGTTTGATGTTCGGAGCCAGAATTTGGTTCAAGCAATCCTCTGCTTCATCTACCCGGTTCCATTCATACAGCAGTTTTCCGTAAGAGGCAAACATGGACGGCACATACATATGATCTGAACGGGGGCCGTAATGGTTCGTCATCTTTTGCAGAAAGGCGGCTGCCTCATGATGGTCATTTATATAGCCTAAATGATCGTCGAACTCCTCCAACCCGAAATGCTTGTTGTGTCCTAATTTGTGAGTGAGGCTGTGTGTTGAAAAATAAGGATCGGCCTTGATCAGATAGTCCCCCACAAGGTTCAAATTTTTCTGGATATAACAGGAGAGCGCACACAGGACATAAATATTGCCCATGATTTCCTTCCACTCGGCTTCATTCATTTGACCTTGTAGCGCCTCATAACGGATTTTCGCTTGTTCTACTTTTAGAGGAATATCCCCCCATAGCCCCCTGAATCCAACCATGAGGTTCAAATAAAACAATTCAAGGAACGGTCGACCCGCAAGCAGGCTTTCCGGCACTTGCAGAATCCATCGGGTAAGAATCGTACTTTTGGAGAGGAAAAGAGGGAGGTGGTTCTCGATCAGTCGGACGACATCCTCGTACTGTTTTCCCGCCAAATAATGCTCCGCCGCATCTTCTGTGAAGCCATGGGATTCCAACCATTTTGCAGCTTTAACATGCGCCTTCGCACACTCCTCGCCCCCCTTTCGGGTAAACATCGTCTGCAAAAAATCGGATAATAAATGATGGTATCGAAACCAATTTCTCTGATCATCCAAGGGGATGATAAACAAGTGCGCTTGCTCCAACTTTTCCAATTGTTCCTGACAATTCGCCTGGCCCGTTACGGCCTGACAAAGCGAGTGATTTATGCGGCTTAAAATGGACGTTCGGAGCAAAAATGTGCGCGTTTCCTCCGGTTGATGCAGAAACACTTCCTCTAGCAAATACTCGGAGATATGATGCTGATGGCCGTTGAACTTCATGATAGAATCGGTGATGTTATTACTGCGTTTCAATGAAATCGCCGCTAGTTGTAAGCCGCTGATCCAGCCCTCCGTCTGCTTATACAGCCTAGCGACTTGCTCACGGGTCAAGGACAAATCCGTCATATCCCGGAAGAAGGCAAGCCCCTCTTCGGGTTGAAAACGCAAGTCCTGTATCGTAATTCGCTGCAGCTGGCCTTTGGCCAGAAGCCTTGCGGTCGGTATGGGCAATTCCGTACGGCTTGCTATATATAGATGAATAGAAGAAGGTAAATGCTCTAGTAGATAGCTTAAAGATTTATGGATTGCGCGAGATTCGATTAAATGAAAATCGTCAAGGATGATTGCAAACTCGCTGTCTATTTGTTCCAACTCATTCAGCATAGCCTGAATTGCAGGCTCCGGGGACACCAAAGACCCTGATGGCCCATACTCAAGAAGCAGCTGAACAGATGGACTGAAGCCAGTTATCAATTTCTGGATGGAAGCGGTGACGCAATTCCAGAACTGAACCCAATCGTCATCCTGTTTATCTAGTGAAACCCATGCAGCCTGTCGGCCATGATGCCTTGCCCATTCGCTTAACGCTGTCGTCTTTCCATAGCCGGCCGGTGCGCAAAGCAGCGTCAGCTTGACTTTCATCCCCTCGTCAAGCAAGCGCATCAATGAATCACGCTGCACGAAATGGTCCCTCACAGGTGGAATGTATAACTTTGTTTTGACTATCACTTGGTTATGCCCTCCCACACTGAAAGGAAGAAAACACTCCTGAACCCGCAGCCTGGAGCATATGGCGAAGGAGGTTTCTCAGCCGTTTCAAAATGAATATGCTTTCCATCATATTCGACAAAAAACATCAAAATCCTACTTCTATTCGGAGGCTCTACAGGCAACAGGAGCGAAAAAAAACTCCAGAAACCCTTGAATGTAATGGGGTTTTCGGAGTTCTTTTCATTGATCCCATTCGATCACCGCCGAAATAAGCCACCTATTTTCCCTTAATCGATTCCAAATACCGTGTATACTCCGCATGCCCGAGCAAATACAAGAATGCAAAGGCGGGGATTTTAGTAATTGGGCATTTGGTGGGATGGTCCGTGTTACCGTAATCTGTGCTGTTTTTCGTAATGACGATAGCCGCGGCTGTTTTGGCATCATTCGCCCATTCCACGATGGCTTCTTTAGTAGACATTCCTGTGTTTTCACGATATTTTACTTCAATTAGAATTTTGGATAGGGTGCGGTAAGTTACAATGATGTCAATTTCTTTTTCTGTTTTTGAATCACGATAGTAGCCTACCTGGGTCGTGTCTAAGTAGTTAAAAGAATGTACGTGTTTGTAGATGGCCGTCTCAATGATCATCCCCATCTCAACGGAATCCGTTAAGACTTCTTCTCCAATCATCAGAACAGCATTTCTTATAGCAGCGTCAGCTAAATATATTTTTGGCTTTGCCTTTAAGACCTTTTTTCCCGTTTGTTCAGCTGGCTGGCTTATATATATTAAATTTGCTTGCTCCAGGAAGTCCATATAGTTTGCAACGGTTTGCCTCGAAATTCCAACTTCCTTGGCTATGGTGTCTTGTACGACGATGTTGCCACTTATCATACAGAGATAAAGGAAAATTTGTTCCAATTCAGCAACGTTTCGGATAGGAAAGAGAGAAACCATATCACGTTTCAGAACTTTATCCACGACATCTTCCCTAATGATTTTTTGGGCTAATCCAACATCATCGGATAAAGCTACTTCAGGAAATCCGCCGACCAATAAATAACGATGAAAATGCTTCTGGAGTGGCTCTAAACTCATCATAAGCTGAGCTAAGCTAGCGGGTTCCAATGATCCCAGAGCTGTGGGGAATACATTCTTGGACAGCTCTGGCTTGGGGATTTGCATTAAATCAATGTACTCATAGAATGAAAGTGTAGGAATCCGAATGGTTGTCCAGCGGCCTACACCGCTTTCTTTCGCCTTTTCTGCAAGAATAGGGCTGGCAGACCCTGTCGCCATGATGCGATAACTGGGGTATCGGTCATAAAGAGTTTTTAGCCAAAGGTCCCAGTCCTGTGCATATTGAATCTCATCAAAGAAAAAGTACAGATCACGCTCGTCTGGAGTTAGATTGTTCTGGAATACCTCGAGGATCCTTCCGATATCACATAGTTTCAGCATTGGATGATCAAAAGAGACATACAAAATGTTTTTCGAAGGAACGCCCTTCTGTAAACAGTCATCGATTGTCTGGTACATGATGGTGGTCTTCCCTACGCGGCGGGGACCAGATAAGATAATTTCACGTCTAATTTGGGGGTGTTCAAATATTTTCTTTGCTTCAAAATAGGCAAGTCGTCTTACTGGTTTTGTTAATTCTGAAGATATTTTGTTTGAAATCCACCATTCATTGTAGCCTTTAAGGACTTTTAGGATTTTCTCGTCTGTAAGGAAGTTCATGATTTACACAACTCCTCGAATAACGTTAATCATATTATACATTTTGACCGGAAAAATGCAAATTAAAACAACGTATGATATATGCGGAAGGGACCGGGCAAGATCATTGTCTGCTGGAGCTGCTGCGGGAGTGGCAGTGGCATTCCGTTGATTCTACGCGGCTTTTCCTGGATTAAGGAAGCTTACTCATTATAGATGTACATACTTGACATGGATCTCCGCATCGACTATGATCGATAACAATAAATGACAGGAACAGCTTTGACCAAGGAGCATGTTATCAGATTCGGCGGCACAGAGAGAGACCCTAGAGCTGCAAGGTCTCCCCCGAAAGATACATACCCCGCCTTGTGAGCTGCAGCGGCGAATGCAAGTAACCGTTGCCGGTGCCGACCGTTATTCGGATGGAGGATCGCCGGGAACAGGCGATCAAAACTAGGGTGGTACCACGACACATTCGTCCCTGACGAGTGTGTTTTTTTGTTTCGATGTGCCCAATAAGGAGGTATGGTCATGCGTCAAACCCAACTATTTGCCAACACATTACGAGAGGTACCGACGGAAGCAGAAGTTGCAAGTCACCGACTACTGCTGAGAGCGGGCTGTATTCGACAGCTTGCCGCAGGCATCTACACATACTTGCCGCTGGGCTGGCGCGTCCTGCGCAATGTAGAACGAATTGTGCGCGAAGAACTGGACGGTGCCGACGCACAAGAGCTTCTCATGCCGGCACTTCAGCCTGCGGAGCTGTGGAAGGAATCGGGCCGTTATCACGCATATGGTCCAGAGCTAATCCGACTCACCGATCGGCATCAGCGGGAGTTTGCGTTAGGTCCAACACACGAGGAAGTCATGACGATGTTAGTGAAGAACGAAATCAATTCCTATCGTCGGCTGCCTGTCACCCTATATCAAATCCAGACCAAATTCCGCGACGAACGTCGTCCACGTTCCGGCTTGCTTCGAGGTCGCGAATTTCTTATGAAAGATGCCTATTCCTTTGATACCTCATGGGAGGGTTTGGATCGGTCTTACAGAGCGATGTACGATGCGTATCACCGTATATTCGAACGCTGCGGATTAACATTCAGGGCGGTAGAAGCCGATGCGGGATCAATCGGCGGCGAAGGGGGCACCCATGAGTTCATGGCTCTTGCCGACATCGGGGAAGACACCATCGCGGTTTGTACGCATTGCGGGTATGCTGCGAACGTAGAGAAGGCAACATCTATGGAGGATCGCGTTACAACCAGCGGAAATGAAATACCCATGATCGAAAAAATTCACACTCCCGGCGTTCACACGATTGAGCAGCTTGGCCAGCATCTGCAAATCAGTCCCATGGACGTCATGAAGACACTCATCTATACGGCCGATGGGAAGCCAATCGCACTCCTTGTTCGCGGGGACCATGAAGTGAATGAAATCAAGGTAAAGAATGCGTTAGGTGTCGATACGGTAGCACTTACAGACGAGGTGACGACAGTAGCGGTTACGCGTGCTTCGGTAGGGTTTGCAGGACCGATCGGGTTGTCGATCCCTCTCCTTGTAGATGAAGCCGTAGCCCGTATGGAGTATGGTGTAGCAGGTGCAAACGAAAGCGAATTTCATCTCATGAATGTCGTTCCGGGTCGGGATTTCACAATAGAGCGCATCGGTGATTTCCGCAACGTCAATGAAGGCGAATCATGCTCTCGTTGCGAAGCAGGTAAGCTCCAGTTCGTAAAAGGAATTGAGGTGGGCCATGTATTCAAGCTTGGGACGAAATATAGCGAGGCAATGGGAGCACGCTACCTGGATGCGAACGGTAGAGAGCAGTTGATGATTATGGGCTGTTACGGCATTGGCGTGTCTCGCCTCGTTTCGGCGATTGTGGAGCAGCATCATGATGAGCGCGGCATTGTATGGCCACTTGCAATTGCTCCCTACACCGTGCATCTCATTCCGATCTCGATGAAGGACGACACACAGAGGAAAATAGCGAATGATATGTACGACGCATTAAGGCACAAGGGGATCGAAGTGCTGCTCGATGACAGGGACGAACGGGCAGGCGTAAAGTTCAATGATTCCGACTTAATCGGGCTCCCTATTCGTATCGTCGTTGGTAAGGACGCGATTCATGGTCATGTAGAATACGTTGACCGTGGAACGAACGAGAAAGAGCTGCTTTCGATTGACGAAGCCATGTTACGAATAAGCCATGTTACAAAAGCTTGAATTGGCAGGTGATTCGAGCAGTAGAAAGCAGCCGTTCGATTGGGAACGGCTGCTCTGTCCTTTTGCTTTTAATCAGGAATTTAGCTTTTCTCCCTGACTAGAGTATAATGCAAGTATGGCTTGTAAATCGATGCGGCCTCAAGAAGGAGAATATATGACATTTGAACAATTGAAGTTAATTCCCCCAATATGCAAAGCGCTGGCTAAGGAAAATTATACACAGCCTACGCCTATACAGGAGCAGGCAATTCCGCCGGTGCTGGCAGGCCGCGACTTGTTCGGATGTGCCCAGACGGGAACCG
>NZ_JBEQAP010000094.1:0-7859 GCF_041640265.1 Cohnella sp. | reverse complement strand
CTCTTGGTCGTCTAGTTTATTATATATGGCGGAGAGGGTGGGATACTCGCGGTCATCGCATGCTCGACCGCGAGACTCCGCTAGTCGCTCCGACGAACCCACGGGTTCTCATCCCGTTCCCTCTCCGCCAAAAACAAAAAGACGACCTCTTGGTCGTCTAGTTTATTATATATGGCGGAGAGGGTGGGATACTCGCGGTCATCGCATTGCTCGACCGCGAGACTCCGCTAGTCGCTCCGACGAACCCAGGGGTTCTCATCCCGTTCCCTCTCCTGACCAAACTATGTATTAGGTTGTTAGTGAGTACGGAGAGGGTGGGATTCGAACCCACGGAGGCTTGCACCTCGGCGGTTTTCAAGACCGCTGCCTTAAACCACTCGACCACCTCTCCATATGGTGACAATTTGCATTGTACCATATTCCAAACACGCGGAGCAACGTTAAATTCTAACTATCGGATTGCCTCGATGCCACCCATATAAGGTCGCAAAACCTTCGGTATGATCACAGAGCCGTCAGCCTGCTGGTAGTTCTCCAAAATTGCCGCGACCGTACGCCCGATAGCCAATCCTGAGCCGTTCAGCGTATGTACGAATTCCGGCTTCGCCTTCTGTTCGCGGCGGAAGCGGATGTTCGCCCGGCGTGCCTGGAAATCCTCAAAATTGCTGCACGAGGAAATTTCCCGATAGGTGCCGCTCGAAGGCAGCCAAACCTCCAAATCGTATGTCTTTGCCGAAGCAAAGCCCATATCGCCGGAACAAAGCAGCATCGTCCGGTACGGGAGCCCCAGCAGCTGCAGAATGGTTTCAGCTTGGTGCGTCAACGATTCCAGCTCCTCATAGGACGTATCGGGATGAGCCAGCTTCACCAGCTCGATTTTGTTGAATTGGTGCTGACGGATCAAGCCCCGCGTATCCCGGCCTGCCGAACCGGCTTCCGACCGGAAGCAAGCGCTGTATGCGGTGTAATACTTCGGAAGCTGATCGGCCTCCAAAATCTCTTCCCGATGATAATTGGTCACAGGCACTTCCGCAGTAGGGATCAGAAAATAATCGGTGCCCTCCAAGTGGAACACATCCTCCGCAAACTTCGGAAGCTGCCCTGTCCCGACCAAGCTGTCACGATGCACGATCATCGGAGGCAGCATTTCTTCATAGCCGAACCGGTCCACATGCACATCCAGCATAAAAGCGATCAATGCACGCTCCAGCCGCGCACCAAGCCCTTTGTAAAACACAAACCGAGAGCCCGTTACCTTGGCTGCCGCCTCAAAGTCGAGAATTCCCAGCTGCTGCCCCAGCTCCCAGTGAGGCCTCGCTTCAAATGCAAAGCTCGGCACCTCGCCCACACGCCGAACCTCGACATTATCCTCCTCGCTTCTTCCCACCGGCACACTTTCATGCGGTATATTAGGCAATGTCAGCACAATCGCATCGAGCTGCTCTTCAACCCCGCGAACCTCGTCATCGAGCACCTTGATCCGATCCGACACATCACGCATCTCTAGAATTAGCGCTTCCGCATCTTGTCCCGCTTTCTTCTTGGCCGCTACCTCCTGCGATACGGTATTGCGGCGGCTCTTCAGCTGTTCGCTTTCCTGAAGCAGCTCCCGACGGCGCAGGTCAACCTCTGTGAAGCCCGACAGCTCTTCCGGCGACTTCCCCCGGTTGCCCAGCGCCTGCTTCACCCGATCCAAATCATTACGCAGCACCTTCACGTCCAACAACGCATATCCCTCCACAATGGGCCAAAATGGGAAGCACCTCATCCCGTACATCAAGGAAAAGGTGCTGATCCGTCAAACTCTATTTGCCTGAAGCTTGCATCGGCAAGCTCTCTGTAACCATATCGGCGAAGTACCTGTGCATCCGCTCATCGTCCGTCAGCTCGGGATGGAACGACGCAGCAAGCAGGTGCCCCTGCCTAGCCGCCACGATACTGCCCTGATACTCACACAGCACGCGAACACCGTCGCCAACCCGCTCGATCAACGGCGCCCGAATAAACACAGCACGTACCGGCTCGTCGATGCCCTCGATCGGCAGGTTCGTTTCGAAGCTCTCGCGTTGACGCCCATAGGCATTGCGAACCACCTTCATATCCATCAACCGCAAGTGCGCTTCGTCCTGCCCGTCAATTTCATCCGCAAGCAAAATCAGCCCGGCACATGTTCCGAACACCGGCTTACCCGATCCGGCAAAGCTGCGAATACCCTCTAGAAAGCCGTATCTGCGCATCAGCTTGCCGATCGTTGTACTTTCGCCGCCAGGAATAATGAGTCCGTCCAGCTCGTCCAATTGCTCAAGACGCTTCACAATGACGCCTTCGGCACCGGCCTTCTCGATCAATCGTATATGCTCCGCTACTGCGCCTTGAAGCGCCAGTACACCAATCTTCATTCTTACCAACCGCGCTCCTGCATCCGCTCGGAAGCGGCGATCTTGGAAATTTCGATCCCCTTCATCGGCGTGCCCAAATTCTTGGAAAGCTCGGCGATCAAGCCGAAGTCTTCGTAATGTGTTGTTGCTTCAACGATGGCTTTTGCAAACTTCTCCGGGTTGTCCGATTTGAAAATGCCGGATCCCACGAATACGCCGTCCGAGCCAAGATGCATCATAAGCGCTGCATCGGCCGGTGTCGCTACACCGCCAGCTGCGAAGTTTACGACCGGCAAACGGCCTGTCTCATGTACTTGAAGCAAAAGCTCATATGGCGCGCCAAGATTTTTTGCTTCCGTCATCAGCTCGTCACGAGACATGCTCTGTACCTTGCGAATCTGACTCATCATCATCCGCATATGACGAACGGCTTCTACAATGTTGCCCGTTCCCGGCTCGCCCTTGGTACGAAGCATCGAAGCGCCTTCGCCGATGCGGCGGAGCGCTTCACCGATATCACGCGCGCCGCACACGAACGGAACCGTAAACTCATGCTTGTTTATATGGAACACTTCATCGGCAGGAGTAAGCACTTCGCTCTCATCGATATAGTCGACACCAAGCGCCTCCAGAACCTTCGCTTCGACAAAGTGACCGATTCGCGCTTTCGCCATTACCGGAACGGAAACTACCTTCATAACCTCTTCCACAATCGTCGGATCAGCCATACGCGCAACGCCGCCGGTTGCACGAATATCAGCCGGTACACGCTCCAGCGCCATAACGGCTACCGCGCCTGCAGCTTCGGCAATTTTTGCTTGTTCGGCGTTCATAACGTCCATGATGACGCCGCCCTTTTGCATCTCGGCCATACCTCTTTTAACTCTCGATGTTCCTGTCTCCATCATCTCTAGTCCTCCTGGCAATGACTTCTATCCGAATATTTTACCTGAATCCATAGCAACTTACAACGAAATTAGTCGAAAATGTTGAACATCCCGCTAAAACAAATTATTGAAGAAGCCACCGATGGATCTTAGCAGCAGTGAAAACCACCCGGCCTTCTCCACTTCCGACGCAGCCACCAGGTTCACTTGGCCTACTGCCTTCCCATTATGGAGAACGGTTGCTTTCCCTAATACAGTTCCAGCTTTGATCGGAGCGGTCCGAACCGTCTCATCGACAATCTGGATTTGATAGGTCGGCTCCGTCTTATCGCCCTTCTTAAGAATGAGCTCCAGCGCCGATTCCGTTACGATGGGAACCTCAAGCTGCTTGCCTTTTTTCACTGGAACCGTTTTTTGCTGCGAAAGCTCCAGCTTGGATTGCACCAGTGTTCTCTTCTCAAAATTGTTAAAGCCATAATCCAACAGCTTCTTGGATTCCTGGAATCGCTTTGGCTCCGTAGGTGCACCCATAATGACGCTAATGAAACGCATACCGCCGCGCACAGCAGTAGCAGTCAAGCACCACTTCGCCTCGTCCGTATGTCCCGTTTTTAACCCGTCTAATCCTTCATAGGCGTATTGCCGCAAATATAGATTATCTTTGTTCGCCTCAACCATCCAGTTCCAGTTAATCATCGGGTCTTTATCACGAGTTCGAAGCTGATAGCTCGGCTGCTTGGTAAAGTCGAGCACATCCGGATGCTCTTTAATGATATGATACGCCAGCATAGCGGAGTCTCTTGCGGTCAGCAATGTCTCCCCTGGCAAGCTCTTGGGATCATTGCCCTCCATATCGGCACGGGACAGCCCTGTTGCATTGATGAAGCGAGCTTTGGATGACAATCCGAGCTTCTGTGCCGTCTGATTCATCAGCTTTGAAAAATTTTCTTCTGTTCCCGATATGGCTTCTGCGAAAGCAACACTGGCATCATTCGCAGAGTAGATGGACATCGCCGCGAAAAGCTGCCTGACGGTGTACTGTTCGCCTTCTGCGAGCAGTGCGCTCGATCCGACGATGCTTGCCGCATATTTAGAAACGGTGATGATACTTTCCCATTTTAGCTTGCCCGTTTTGATATGATCCATCACGATATATTCCGTCATCATCTTTGACATACTCGCCGGGGGCAGCGCTTCATCCGCACCCATCTCGAACAACACTTGTCCGGTAGCGGCATCGATCAATATCGCCGTCCTCGCATCAAGCTTCAAATCAACCATGTCATTGGCTTTGGCGGCCGGAACTTGAAACAGCACAGAGGCAACCTGTAGAAGTAGTACAACAATAATGGCAGCGGACAGTCGTCTCCTCTGTTTCCCCATACTGAACAACATCCTCACTTCCCCATCCTGTAAATTTGCTCATTTATTGTACCACAGACCGGCCCCAAAAGAAAAAAGGACATTCGCCCTATAAGCGAATGTCCTGCCATAATCCGACGTTTATTACAAGGAATAGTTAGGAGCTTCCTTCGTTATTTGAACATCATGCGGATGACTCTCCCGCAAGCCTGCGCTCGTAATGCGAATGAAGGAGGTATCGTTCTGCAGCGCCTGAATCGTTCCCGTTCCACAGTAGCCCATGCCGGAGCGAAGGCCGCCAATCAATTGGTGTATCGTGTCGACAAGCGGTCCCTTGTAAGGGACTCGTCCCTCAATACCTTCCGGCACAAGCTTGTTCTCGTTCTCCTGGAAATAGCGGTCCTTGCTGCCTTCCTTCATTGCTCCAATCGAGCCCATGCCGCGGTACACCTTGAACCGTCGCCCCTGATAAATCTCCGACTCGCCCGGGCTCTCCTCCGTACCGGCAAACAAACTTCCGATCATAATCGCGCTGGCGCCGGCCGCAATGGCTTTTACAACGTCTCCGGAATATTTAATGCCGCCATCCGCGATAACAGGAACTCCATATTCCCGAGCAACCGTTGCGCAATCGTAGACAGCCGTAATTTGCGGAACACCGATACCTGCAATCACACGAGTCGTACAAATCGAGCCCGGGCCAATGCCCACCTTCACCACAGATGCGCCCGCTTCAATCAGATCACGTGTCGCTTCGCCGGTAGCCACATTGCCCGCGATGATCATCAGATCCGGGTATTGCTGGCGGAGCTTGCGAACCGTCTCAATGATGTTGACATGGTGACCGTGTGCGGAGTCAACAACGATCAGATCTACCTCGGACTCAACAAGCGCGGCGGCACGCTCAAACGTATCTTTAGAAATACCGATTGCAGCACCGACCACAAGCCGACCTTGCGCATCCTTCGCCGCATTCGGGAATTGGATCGCTTTTTCGATATCCTTGATTGTAATTAAACCCTTCAGATGAAAATGATCATCCACAAGCGGTAGCTTCTCAATCTTATGCTGCTGAAGAATGACTTCGGCTTGCTCAAGCGTCGTACCGACCGGTGCTGTGACCAAATTTTCCTTCGTCATCACTTCGCTAATCTTGATCGAATAATCGTGGACAAAACGCAAATCCCGATTCGTCAAAATTCCTACCAAACGATTGCCCTGGTCGACAATGGGTACACCCGAAATCCGATATTTGCTCATGAGCTCTTCCGCATCGTACACATGGTGATCGGGTGTAAGAGAGAATGGATTTGTAATTACGCCGCTCTCTGACCGCTTCACACGGTCTACCTCTTCCGCCTGCTGTTCCACGCTCATATTTTTATGAATAACACCGATACCGCCTTCTCGTGCAATTGCAATCGCAAGAGCTGACTCCGTGACTGTATCCATACCCGCACTCATTAGAGGGATGTTCAGCTTTAGCTGCCCCAGCTGTGTTGAAACATCGACTTCCCTCGGCAATACTGCTGATTTCCGAGGAACCAGCAATACATCGTCAAACGTCAAACCTTCCTTTGCAAACTTATTCTCCCACACTTGGCGTGTCTCCCTCGCTTTCCCGGGCTTATCCCTATATATTTTATCCATCTTATCAATCGACCCTATAGCTGTCAAGGAACGTTTTATGAACTCACAAGTTGTACCGGCAAGATGGATTCCATAGTAAATATTGCTCAATTCCCAAGTCCTTTAAAGCCCGAACTTGCTCCTGAACCTGAGCTGGGCCGTACGTCTGATGCGGATCAATCCACGTTGCCGTAAATGCCTGCAGCCATGGACGAATAGCCGCACCCTGGTCTAGCTCGCGGTTTCGTTCAATGGCATCCTGAATCGTACTCGCGATAATCCGGTAAGGCTCTAGATCCGGATGATCTACACCATACAGACCCGCACCATAGTGCGAGGGATATACCATTGGAGAGATAACATCTACTTGCTGGGTAAGCAAGCTCCAGTTTTGACCGATACCCATATCATCTCGCGCGGTCGCAATCATACCGAACACATCAGCGGACAACGGTTTCCCTTCACGGTGAATCTGTTCCTTTGCCATACGGAGAAAGGCTGCAATAATTTGCTCCTTACTCCATCTATTTGGGTTGAAAAAGGCAGCCTCTGCATCGAGTTTTTCCCCATTCTCCGGAAAGCGAACATAATCGTATTGAATTTCATCAAAACCGAGCTTAACCGCCTCGACCGCGATATCGATATTGTAACGAAGAACCTCGTCCCGATAGGGATCTACCCAGGACACTCCTTTCCCATCCTGCCAAACACCTCCGGATTTATTCTGAATGGCATACTCCGGCTTTGCTTTGGCGAAGAGCGGGTCCTTAAAGGCGACAACACGGCCAATCGTGTAGATTCCTTCCTCCTTCAATCGCTGAAGCGTCTGTCTGATATCGGGGAGGATTGGCTTGGCATCCGCTCGTAATTGTCCAACCAGTGGTACCTCGGAAGCGTACATCATTCGGCCATAATCATCCTTCACATCAAGCACGACCGCATTCAAGTTAGAGCTTCTTATCGTTTCGAGGATCGACTCCAAAAATTCCCCCTGGGCAGCATGCGCAGACACATATAAACCGCGAATATCCATACGAGTCGGTGGTACGGGGGGTTCAGGGTTCGCAGTATGAGAAGCTTGGGCGGATGCTTCAAGCTGCATCATTTCGTCCCTGTACTGAAGCTGAAATTGGTTCCATGTGTCATTGACGGCGGGCATAGGTGAATTTGCACGTGGAGATGGAGAGCTATGGTCCGTAAGGGGAGCATTCCTTGTACAAGAGGAAATCAGCATCGGCACAAGGAGAAAAAGGGTCAGCAGCCAAAGTCGATTCATACCGCACCTCCTACATGAGTTAGATGTAGTATGGGCTGGCGGTTTACAGTCGTTCCTGCTGAAATAGTTCCACAGCTTGAAATGAAAAACAAGCGTGCTGCCGAATTGGCAACACGCTTGTCATTTGCTTGGCGACGTCCTACTCTCCCGGGACCCTGCGGTCCAAGTACCATTGGCGCTGGAAGGCTTAACGGTCGTGTTCGGTATGGGTACGCGTGGTTCCCTTCCGCCATTGCCACCAAACATTCAGAGGTTTCATTCCCTGAAAACCGGATAGCTAGTGTTACACAGAAGATGGTTGTGAAGCAAGGTGTGTATGGGGTAGAT
>NZ_JBEQAP010000093.1:0-8204 GCF_041640265.1 Cohnella sp. | reverse complement strand
ACCCGCGCGACGAGCCGGACTCTGCGCGGGTCATAGGGTTGAGTGAGTTGGGCGATCTCGAAACGGCACATATCGGCACGATTCGTTGCGACATGCCGGGACATACGCTGTCGATTCTCCCTCGCATTTCTGCCGCGCGGCGCTAGGGAGATGTCGAGGGAATCGGCGATTATCCGCGAGCCCCATTGGCCAGGTGCGCAGACAAAAAAACCACCCCGTCAGGAGTGGCTGATTCTTCTTCGATATAGCGGCGGAGGGGATCGAACCCCCGACCTTACGGGTATGAACCGTACGCTCTAGCCAGCTGAGCTACACCGCCAAAAAAATGAGGCAACATTCAGCAGTATACCTTAAATACGCTTAGCTTGTCAAGCAGACATGCGGTCGTGTGCCGTTGTGCTGTTCGCTTCAGAGCCGACAAAAAAACCGCCGACTGATCCGTCAGTCCGGCGGTTTCCCTTGTATTAGACGCGTCTGGCGCCACGGCCGCCGCGTTTGCCCTCGGTATTCTTCTTCAACGAAGAAATCCGCTCTTCGCTGTCCTTCAGAAAACGGGATACCTTGTCTTCGAACGTTAATCGGTTCGGTCCCCGGTCAAACCCACCTCTACCGCCTCGGCCACCGCCGCCATCCCTGTCCTCACGGCGGAACGGTCTGTCATTGCGCGGGGGACGCTGCTGTTGCTGCGGAGCTTGCTCTCCCTCCGGGCGGTCAACCGCCTTACGGATAGAAAGCCCGATCTTGCCGTCCTTGTCAACGTTGATGACCTTGACCGTAACAACGTCTTCAAGCTTTAAATGATCCTTGACATCCTTCACGTAGTTATCGGCAATCTCGGAGATGTGCACGAGTCCGGTGACGCCTCCAGGGAGCTCTACGAACGCTCCAAAATGAGTAATACCGGTCACCTTTCCCTGAAGCTTGGCGCCCACTTCAATTGACATAAAAGTACTTGTTCCTCCTTAGGAATTTAGGATAAAGTCGGCTATGGAGATTATAACCGAAGGCTTGCAAACGGTCAACTGCATGGGAACGCGTATCCCCCGAAGCTTACGGCTTCGGCGGAGTGAAGATCACATCCCCTGGTCTGCTCATTTGGAAGTCTTTGCGTACCCTCTGTTCAATATATTCAGGAGTATGTAAACGGGTGATTTCCGTCTTATAATACTCATTCATCGTCTGGGCTTTACGCTGCTGCTCCTCGATCCGGCCCAGATCGTTGGTTGCCCTCGCCAGATCCCCTTGCTGCTGCCACATCGACCACAAGGACCACACCACAAAAGCGGCGACAAAAAAAAGCCACAGCTTCGTCATCCGTCTCATCCCGGTTTTCGATTGTTTCGACGCCGATGCCGCCGCCATTCTTGAAGCTGCCACCATTCAAGTCCCCCAACACAGATCATCGTATGCTGTTCTGTCGTTCCGCTTAACGCTTCAGCCATTGCCTGAAAGCGCTCCACAATCCGACCGCCCTGCGCCACAACCCTATCACATGCCTTACCCATTCAAGGCGGGGACGCAGCCACTTCCACAAAGGTGTAACGAGCGGCTTTAGCAGAAATCGGAACAGCATCCACAAAGGATATAGCAATTGTAACACAAATCGATACAAGAATATAGTGAGCGCAGCCAAAAATCCGAGCAGCACCACAATGAGTCGATACAGCAGCTTGACCGGTTTTACGACAAACACAACAAAGAGAGACACGAGAAGCTTGTACAGCCGCACTGCGCCGTTAATAACCCCATCGAAGAAAGCAATCGCCCAGCGGCTGAGCAGAGCGAAGTGAAAGCAAACGCCGATGAGCAGTCCCAAAAAAACGTGATACCGAATTTCTCCGTAATTCGCCTCATACAGCACTCGGAAAGACAGCAGCGTTGCAAACACCACAAAGAAGGTATCCAGCAGCGGGAGCATCCAGCGCGGCACGCGCAGCCGGGCGGCAAGCACCCGGTACGCGTCGAACGCAAGGCCAATCAGCAAGCCGCTGCCCGCCATCATCGCCAGCGTCTGAAATTGATCGGCGGCGCTCACTTGAACAGCTTCCCGAGCAGTCCCTTCGACTTGCTCTCGGATTTGGCGTCTACATACGAAAGCTCGTCGACGGTGCCCTCAATCGCAACGACACCCTGCTCCAGATTCAAGTTTTTGATATGTAAATTATGGCCCTTGATTATCAGAAAGCCGCATTCCGTTTCCAGCAGAAACTCCTCGCTGTCGAAGCTCTCGACATTTTTAACCCCGGATACCTCCAGAGCTTTGCGATTCAGCATGCGGATTTCTTGCCGCTTCCCAGGCTTGCCCATCTCGTTCATGGCATGTACCCCTCCTTTGTTATCACTAACATATGGGAGGGACTCTCCATTTAGAACAAACAAAAAACGGCCGTACGTCAGGATATTCATCCCAGACATACGACCGTCTCCATTGCTACCAATCTGTCTCCTGCTTATGCTGCTCTTCCCGCAAGATGGTGTAAAGCTCCGCCGCCTCTTCCTTGCGCGGATTCTCTGCGATCCGCTCAACCCGCACCGTGACGCTTTTCTGGCCGAAGCGAACCGTAAGCTCATCCCCGGGCTTCACCGTGGAGCTGGCCTTCGCTTCCCGTCCGTTAATCCATACGCGCCCCTGCTCGGATACATCCTTCGCAACCGTGCGACGCTTGATCAACCGGGAAACCTTCAGAAACTTATCGAGCCTCAATTACTTAACGGCGTCCTTCAGCTTGTTGCCCGCTTTGAAAGCAGGAACCTTCGACTCAGGAATTTGAATCGACTTGCCGGTTTGCGGGTTGCGGCCTTGACGTCCGGAGCGCTTGCGAGTCTCGAATGTGCCGAAGCCGATCAGCTGCACCTTGTCGCCGGAAGAGAGTGCATCGGTCACTTCACCCAGGAAAGAGTTAAGAACTGTTTCTACGTCTTTCTTGGTCATACCGCTCTTTTCTGCGATGTTGTTGATCAGGTCTGTCTTGTTCATGTACTTGTCCTCCTACAATGTGTTTAAATGGTGGTTTTGTTCATAAGATGGGATGCTTTATTTGAGCACAAAAATATGTATTCTTTGCCAATTGGAAAATTCCTGCAACGGATCTGCAAAAATCGATAATTTTCGTCAATTATGTGGCGTTTTGCTTCTTCGCCTCCTGCCAGAGGGTCTCCATTTCTATTAAATCAGTTTGGTCAAACGACTTTTGCTTTAAACGTAGCTGTTCTTCTATATATTGAAATCTGCTCCGAAACTTGCGATTCGTCGCTCTAAGTGCTTCGTCAGGGTCCAGCTTCAGAAACCGTGCCGTGTTCACAAGTGAAAACAGCACATCTCCCAGTTCGTCCAGCTGCTCGTCCCGGCCGCCGGTCCGAATGGCGGCAGACAGCTCTCCCCACTCCTCTTCCACCTTCGCCGTTACGTCATCCAGCCGATCCCAATCGAAGCCAACCTTGGCGGCCTTCTTCTGCAGCTCGTACGCCGCAAGCAGAGCAGGCAGCTCGCGGGGAATCCCGCTCAGAATCGACTGCTTGTCGGGATCAATCCCCTTCGCCGCTTTCTCTGCCCGCTTGATCTCGTTCCAGTGAACCAGCGCACCTTCCGTGCCCTCCGCCTTGCGCTCCCCGAATACGTGCGGATGACGCCGGATCAGCTTCTCGTTGATTCCCTGAATAACATCATATACGGAGAAAGCGCCTGTCTCCTCCTCGAACTGAGCGTGCAGCATAATTTGCAGCAGCAGATCGCCGAGCTCCTCGCACATGGCGTCCGGGTCGTCATCATCGATCGTCTCAAGCACCTCGTACATTTCCTCGATCAGGTTTTTGCGAATGGAGGCATGCGATTGCTCCCGATCCCACGGACAGCCTTCCGGACTTCGCAAAATGGAGACGATCTCATGGAGTCGATCAAATTGACGAATTCGGAGCCGATCAGCTGTGCCTGGCGGTACGTAAATCAGGCTTAGATTCCCATAGGCCTGGCCGCGATCCAGCTCGGAAAGAGGTACGGACTGAATCGATTCTTTACCCGCTACGCCAAGCTCGTGCGCCACCGTAACAGGGTGATCATCTGGATATACCTCCATCAAAGTGAGCTTCACTTCGGAGGCTACCGATGCATCATACACCTGTGCAATGAGCAGATGCTGAGTCGGCTGGATGCTGCCTCGATACAGCGACATGGAGGACGGCGTAACCGTGTCGATGGTTGCGAATCCGCTCATCGAAGTGCCGTCCATCAGCTGAAAGCCCTCAATCGGATCAATGCCAAGGGCCAGGAACGCCCGATCCAGAAAGCTCTCGCCCCCGCCGAACTCAATGCGGACACCGTGCTTCGGTCCTTGCTCCAGCAGCAGCCTCACTGTCCGCTCGGCCACCATCGGGTGTCCCGGAACCGCATAGATCAGGCGCTCTCCCGCCGCTGCGGCCTTAATCGCTTCCCGCAGCAGCTCCTCCACGATCTGCTCGTAGACTTCATCGAACGTACATGTTCGCTCGTAGAATCTGTCAAAGCTCTCGAACGTGATCCCTTCTTCACGTAGCCACTTCACAAGAGGATGATATTCAGTTCTCAGCCTAATACGCCCGCTGTTTCTCAATAACTTGTACGTACCGATAGTTAGGTGGTTCATATCCCCAGAACCTAACCCTACAATCTTTATAAGCGCCTGCATGAAAATGAAACGTCTCCTTCGTCGACAAAAGATTTTCTCCATTATACCTAATTAAATCACAATAGGAAAAAATGATGTCAGTATCTACTCGCATGCTGCATAGATCTCATTTCTCACTTTCCGTAAGGGTTCATCCAACAAATATCAAAGGTTCCCCGTTGTAACCGTTATTTTTTTTCACTTATAACCGTCACATCTAGGTTATCATTTGAGACAGTATAAGAAAACATACTATATTTTCCCGTGTTATAGTCATATTCTTTCGTTTCAACTAACCAGTTACCCATTTGTTCTTTGACATTCAAAATAGCAGTGTAGTAATTTAGACCATTTTGCTCAGCAATAAGGGTCAGTAATTTTTTGATAACTTTCCTTTCATTGTCCGAAACTAACAGTTCATCAAGTTCTGCACGGGCTGTTGATGGAAACATTGTATCCATTACCTTATCCTTAAATCGAACCTCCACTTTGCTTCCTACTTGGTACTTTTTATTGGAACTTGTCAATACAAAAGGTGGCTCTCGGTCATTTGATTCTACAATAGTTATCCTTCCGTTCGTTTCATTAACAATGTAACCAATCAAATCAGCCTCTTGTTTTGAACAAGCTGTTATTACCGATACCATTAACAAATAGAATGAAATTTTTGTCGATATGGATTTTATAATAATCAATTGATTGACCTCCGCTTGTGAGTAGGATATTAAATAGAATACCTGCCGAGCAATTCGCTCGACAGGTAAGATCTTAAAAGAGTATCTGAATTGTTCGATTAGTTGCATTACTCATATCTTGTATAACATACTCTAAATGAGAGTATATCCCATAGCTGTCACTAAGTCGCCTGGCACTTTGTACTCCTTTTAATACAGTATTAGTACCGCTATAAAATACTGTACCTCCACTATCCCCCGGAATTGCAATATAAGACGCTAATCTTTGTTTATTAAAAGTCATTCCGCTCCAACTAGAGGTGTAGTTTTTGCTTTGAATGAGCCCACATTGAACCGCGTTTGTTGTTGTTGATGCCCCGGACATACAAACAGACTCACCCACAACATCCTCGGAAGCGTTTTGTGTTGCATTATAACTATGGTGTGAAGAGGAAGTGTTATAGATTCTCCCTCCCGTATAAGTGAGATTTGTATTTTGCCCTATAATACCAGAATCAGAATTCGAATTGAACCCGCTTGTTCTAAAACTCATATATCCTATACTGGTTCCACCTTGAGTATAGTCATCCTGACCACAGTGACCAGCTGTAACAACATAGTTAGAGTAACCATCGTTCACCATAAAACCAACAGAACAATTCCCTCCCGAATTTTTTGTTATTCTAGTTCCCCCACGTAAAGGATTGTAGTGTAGTGATCTATCCGTACCCTCTATACCCGATGCTTCTCTAACAGTAACGTAACTTCCAAACATATTGTGTAAAAATATCACTTTGTCCTGAGTGAGGTTTTCGATACCTATTATAACTGTCTCATTTCTTACATCTGTGTTAATCTCGCTTACGATTATTCCACTTTCCATTAAAGAACCTCTAGCTGACAATATACTTTCATGAATAGCGTCTAAATCTTGTTCAGATTTGCTGATTTTATTTACTACAATTAGACTTTTGTCGGAAAATAAATCTACAATGTCTGTTAAATCTATGTTAATGTCCTTTAAACCAAGGTGATATACCCCGCCCCTAGCTTGGTCAATATATAGAGTAAAGTCTCCTTTTATTACTTTATTTAGTTTACCCAATATCTTTTTAGTTGTTGATTCTTGAAACGAAAACCTGTTAGTAAGCTCTAATTCTTCGACAGGTGTTAAATAGACCCCAAACTTCTCACTTTTTTTGTATTGCATTTTGATATTTTTTACAGTTGCCTCGGAGTGATTTAACCCCACTTCTTTTCTGTACTTAAGACTACTAGTCATTTCAAAACTTTGGTTATTAACTTCATTCAGTTTAGAAGGCTGGTTAAAGATCGATTGTGCATCATTCTGGTTAACATTCGCTTTAACGGATACCGGAAAAATAAGACCAACTGCTAATAACAAAGATAGAATTTTCCTGCTTACCACAGCTACCATCTCCTTAATAAATTTAGGTTCGACACTCTTATCCATTAGATTCAGTGATTCGATTTTCCTTTCCTAATGAAGAAGATATTGTAATATTAACTTATGTTCCCACAAGAGTACATACATCTACAGACATGGTTCAAATGGATAATTTACAAATTATAGGATTGTCATTTACAAGAATATTACTGTATATAATACAATATACTATTGAATAATGTAATGTTTTGTCGAATTGGAGAACTGCATGAACCAAATACCGTTACGGTTCCATTACTGCAACTGAGCTTGTTCCACTAACAATCGCACCAAAGAAGAACAGACAATCAAGGGAGCCATTCCTGTAATGAAGTAATTTGAGCTTTGAAAGAAAAAAGCGCCTCCTGTTGTGAATAGGCGCATTGTTTCCGCAGGAAACAAGCGCCTATTTTCATATTGGAACGGATTCCCGCTATTTTAATGCAGGAGTAATTTGCTAGACTTTGAGCAAATTACTCCGGGAGGTTTTCAGGTGATTTACCCCCACCAATAGCGAATGAGTTTCCCGACCTTGCATGTTGCCCGATATGTAGAGCACACAAACGATTACTGCGACATGGTTTCTATGATCGCAATGCGATTGATGAAGCAGAATCCTACCGAATCCCGATCTGTCGATTATTTTGTACCGACTGCGGAAAGACGGTATCCATTCTACCGACCTTCCTACTTCCGTATTTTCAACATGCTATGGAATACATAATCAGCATCCTGCTGACGTATTGGCAGACATCCGTATGCTTTTGTTCCCGCCAACTGCGAAGGTGGTATGAGCGGCGAATGTATGGAAAGATGACGGAAATCGAGCTGTTTTTTCGTCTCGAGGGTGATCCATCTATATGGCCCATGGAACGCAAAGAAAGAGCCATAAACATGCTTACGATGATCCAGGCTTTGGGGAAAGCAACCTTCGCAAGAAGGTGGTGGCGTCATCAGATGAGCAGCTTTATGGCAGCTTCATTATATCATGGGGCGCGCGTGGCGAAAACAGAATAACGTTTCCACAATCCTTTGTCCTCGCCTCCAAGCAAGCCTGCCGGTTATAATGGCGACAACGGTTAGCCGGCTAGCTGACGATCGATTGAGCAGGCGTATCCGCTTGCTCATTCGCTTAGGAGGCTATTAACCAGATGGATGAAATGTTAAGAGAGAAGATCGCCTTATTTCGCTATGGACTCCTGGCTACCTTGTTAAACGGTCAGGTTGATCGGGCAACCTATTTGGCGGAGGTGTCCGGTAAGAAGCATGATGTACCCGTCTATGGGGAAAAGCGATACGCGGCCAAGACCATTCTGGAATGGCTTCTTCATTACCGGTGGCATGGTTTTGACGGATTGAAACCCGGAACGCGCTCTGACCGCGGACATTCCCGCACGTTGTCGCAAGAGCAGCAGAATCACGTATTGGCGCTTCGAAAACAGC
>NZ_JBEQAP010000092.1:0-8914 GCF_041640265.1 Cohnella sp. | reverse complement strand
CGAGAATCCTGCAGGAAATCTGGCAGTTGGATATGTAGTGGCAGGAAACATACATAATGCCCTAGATCTCAATGGTTTAGGGCATTTATTGTGGGTGACGTGTCAAACTTGAGTTTGAAGATTAGCCCGATAGTTGAGCGGCCGCTCAGCAATGCGAATAAGGCGGTGGAGTGGTTCCACCGCCAAATTCTTGTCTCCGATAGGTTAATGCTACACTGTTAATTTGACATGAGCACACTGGCGAAATCTCGAGAATCTTCAAACGATCTGCTGGCAACTTTCACACCATCACCGCTAATTGCCTCAATTTCGTAAGGAGCGGAGGCCGACGACGGTAGTACTACGTACCAGAGTCTCTGACCTGCCCCATACTCAATCAACTTGGCACTATATTTCCCTGCATCTTCACCACTAATCGTAACAATGACGTTTGTAATGGTCGAGTTCGTTATTTGTCCGAAAACGATTGGATAAGGACCCTCTATACCTTTAAACTTTGGCATACTCATGTAATTTAACGCTTCATCCAGACCCAATCTATTCGACAAACCGTATCCACCACCCATAACCCATTTCCAGCCTAGCCACGTTTTGTGTACAAATTCAATCTGCAGGAATGTACCTTCCTTATGTTCATATTGTTTGAGGAACAGCAGGACTCCATTGTCGAATGAGTCACGGTGAATTACCTGCATCGTATTGTTCCGAAATTTTCGAACCGCTTCTTCTGGCGTTTTTCCAATCGGAATGCTTACTGTTCCTGACTGTCCTGTAACACGCGAATACCGCCAATCGGCGATCCCACCCGGGGCATATTAAACATAGACAAAAACAACCAACAGGAACAGGAAAACTATTGCTGCTCCGAACCATCTGAACATTAACCGACTTGTTAATTTTCTCAGGTGTATGCTCATCCCCTCCTGCCTCTAGCACAACGAAACTGCCATACTAATTCGTGGCAGCCTCGTCAATTTCCTTTATTTAACTCTCGTATCCGATAGCGCAACACGCCACAATGAAAAATAGCGATGGATCGGATCCACCGCTGTGCTCATGCATCAGTCTTCCATTAACAAAATTAAATTCCCATAATGTGATATCCCGCGTCAACATGTAACACTTCACCAGTAATGCCTCGGGAAAGATGACTAAGTAAAAATAATGTGGCATCCCCTACCTCATCCTGATTAACGTTACGTCTTAAGGGAGCCTTTTCTTCAATTGTTGCCATTATTTCATTGAAACCTGTTACACCTTTTGCAGCGAGTGTTCGGATTGGTCCCGAAGATATAGCGTTTATTCGAATACCGTATTTGCCTAAATCTTCTGCTAAATATCTAACATTTGCTTCAAGGGCAGCTTTAGCTACCCCCATTACATTATAATTTTTGACTACTCTTTCTGCCCCTAAATAGGATTGTGTAACGATACTTCCGCCTTCCGGCATTAGTTTTTTTGCTTCTCTTGCAATAGCTACAAGCGAATAGGCGCTTGTATTTTGAGCTAATATATATCCTTCGCGCGAAGTCTCTAAATATTCGCCCTTCAATTCATCTTTTTCCGCAAATGCGACAGAATGAGCAAGCCCATGAATGACACCTACGTTATTTTTAATTTCAGCAAATGCCGAATCAATACTTGTGTCGTCGGACACATCACAAGACACACACATTAAAGGCTTTATCTTTTCATCTTGAAGGAGTTGACTTATTTTTTGAAACGAACGTTCTTTCCGATATGTAAAAATGAGATTCGCGCCTGCGTTATGTAATGACTTTGTTATTCCCCAGGCAAGACTTCTCTCGTTTGCTACACCCATTACTACAACATTTTTGCCAGCCATCATACTGTTTAATTCACACCTCCAATTATTATGCTTAATTGTGTTCCAAATTAGTACCAGGTCCTAATTTTATATCCCAATCCATGGAAATCAGCAACCTAAGGTTATTGTGTTAAACTGCCCGTTACGTTAATAGTGACTTACCTCGTAGAATGTCGTTTCAGCAGTTTAATATCCAGCTTTTAGCGTTGCAAAATCCAGTTTCAGTCCTGTTGCAATCATAAAATCAAGACCTATTAGTCCATCCAATCCATATATTTCTTGAACCATACCGAGCTGTAGATCAAAATCGTTTAATACTTGGCCGTCAATAGATAGTCCGTTAACTCTTTGCTGATTGCAGACCTCGCCAACTCCACCGATTCCATACATTTTAGTGGGTACTCCATTAACAAAATCAATATTCACGCCGATCTCTGCCATCAAATCCGTGTCAAATATTGTAACCGCACACCCTGTATCCACCAGTACATTATCCATTATGATTCGATTACCGTGGCAATTCAGTTCTACTGTAGCAATAGGGAGGCCATTCTGGATTCGTAATTTCATGATCTCCCTCTAATTCCCACAAAAAATTGTTCAATTACTTCCGCCTTTTTTTTTGAAGTATGAAAAATATAGATTTCTTTCTCAGGCTTATCTTTATGAATTTTCTTATACTCTTGCCACGCCTCCATACTATCATAGAAACCAGAGACAATGGACATCTCCTCAACTGTACGAATTTTATCTTTTGAAGATGTTTTTAATGCTTCTACGAGTACAATCTGATTTGGGTATTTCTCGCATATTTCAGACCATTGCATAGTCAGCACCTCCGAATTTATTCGTATTTTCATTGTATCAAATCTCGACGGGACTGTAGAGATTCTAGAAATAAGAGTTTATCATTACACTATCTTGCACGTTTGTTTAGCGAGTGCGTAGCTAAGCGAATAAGCGGTGAATCGAATCCGCTGCCGTACTCTCGTTTTGCGTAATAATAACATAAGCCTGCGTAAATACATTTCGCAGGCTTAGTCCCAGGGATCGTATTCCCCATAAAAAACTTTAAGCGCCCAACCAGTATGAGATGTTACGGGCGGGCTTTGTTCTAAGAGGAATGGAAATTGATCATCTCAACACTTACTCGGCGGTCAGCGTTCGTAATCGATGCCGGGGTCGCGAGGCACGGTACCATTCTGTGAATAAAAGAAAAATCAGGATAGCATCAATGATGTCGCCCCCATAATACATCAGCATGCTTCCGAATTCCGCTTGAGCGGCCGGTACGCCGGCAGGTGGATGCGCATACAGGTGCTTCGACAGGATGCCATGACCGGCAAGAGCTGCCAGCAAGACAAGTGTTCGATATTGAAAGCTTGCTCGGTGCGGTGCGGGGTCAATGAGCAGCATGGACGATGTAAAGAGGTATCCAGCCAGAAACACATGGACGTGAACCAGTACATGCAGGATGTGATGCTGGTGCATCAGGCTGTACAGGTCTGTTGTGTATAAAACCCACAGTCCGCCCATATTGAGGACGGCCGCCGTCAGCGGATTATGCAAAAATTGGAACAGCCCGCTTCTTAAGACGCGTGTCAGCAATCGCGCTTGATTTACTCCTAACGTTCTCAGAATGAGAGTCATCGGTGCCGCTAGGGTGAAAAGGAGTGGAGCAAGCATGCCCAGCAAAAGGTGGACAATCATGTGCGCGGTAAAATCCGTGTGTGAGCGGCTGGCAATAGGTCCAACTACGGACGCTAACAGACAAAGTACGCCGAGTATCCAGCATAGATAACAGTACCATGGTAGAGGGCGATAGGTTCGACTGGAGATGGCCGACAGCACTACGTAGCCTACAATGAAAATGGTGAATGGAACTAAGGATGCGGACTCTGCAAGTGAAAAGCTATGCACTTGATGGTTCATAGGTATCCGCCTTGATCAGTGCAGCTCCTGCGACAATCATCGCTATTGCGGCAAGATTCCACACGATGTCGTAGAGCATGACATGCTCGACGTATCGAATCTGGTGGATGCGCATGATTTTGTGCTGGATGATTCCATCGTATAATTGAAAACCTCCTCCGCCCAGCAATACCCCGCCCCACCATCTCTTGACCGACCACATATTTCGCCTGCGCAGATCGGCTAACAGAAAAAATCCTCCGATCGTAGCGAACCAGCTGAACGCATGAAACAGGCCGTCTGAGACCAGCCCGAGGTCGGTCGTTGATTTGTCGTAGAAATGGTGCCAGTGCAGGAGCTGGTGAAACACGGTCTCGTCAAAGAAGGCAACGAAGCCTAGCCCGACCAGAATGCCCGACCAAAGATTACGGCGCAGGTACACGGATTTGTCTTGGTTCTGGCTTGCAATAGTCATAGCAGGGTTCCGCCTTTCGTCCAGTTGTGGCGCAATACTAGTATCCCTGACTTTTCCAAATTCATGTATTCGTTAGACCCCAAATAACGCACTCCCAATGATGCCCGGAAATGCGCCGCTGTATGTAGTTGCTAGTGGATGTTAGCGTCCGGCGCCTTGTCGGCTACGACATTCAAGCGCACATCGTGCTCCAGCAGCGCCTTGAGCGCGCACAGCACCATCGTATAGCCGCCCATGGCATCGACGGCCTGCGCCGCCTGCTCTTCCTCGCTGCCCGCAAAACCGTAGTTGACGATGGAGACGAACGTACCGTCCTCTCGCTCGGTAAACGTCCACTCGGCTGCCGTGCCGTCCGAGAATTCGATCTCCAGCCGCCGGTTCGGCTCCAACTTCCGAACGTAGATATCGTCCCCGACTCCGTACATCTCCCAGTCCCAGCGCACGCGGGCTCCTTGCTCCAGCCGCCCGCTGCTCTTCGTGAACCAGAACTTCGTCGTGACCGCCGGATCGACGAACGCCTCATAGACGGCCTCAACTGGTTTGCGGATCAGCATTTCCGCTGTAACCGCCGGGTTATTTGCACGCATCCCGTATCCCTCCCCCATTGCGACCAAGGCAACCGCCCCAGCCGCTGCTATATCTAGCATACCAAGGGAAATATATGGTTTCAACCATGCGTTAGCCAGCAGGTTAGTCTATATCCTTTCCGATTGGGTCGTGCAACGACACGTCCTTGCGCACTGCCGCGGCGGCAATCTGCTCCTTGTTGGCTCTGAACTAACGTCTTCGTTAATCCACTTTTTCGAGGTGCTTGTTAATTAGTTTCATGTTCACTTCATTATTCTCGACAGAAACAAACTTTACAAGAAGTGATATTCTATTGTCCTTATTAAGGTTGTTCCAATAATAATTTGCCGTATCATCCACTGTATTAAACAATGGCATTTCAAACGGTTCTCCAACGAAAGGACGTAGGACACCGTCCTCTTCGCATCTATAAGTATGTATGCAATGACCTATACCCTTGGTAAAGGTGTCATAATGAAAGAAATATCGCAAACAAATTGAAGGGTCGTTTTCTCTTGTTTTCAGGATCGACAAGCAATAAGAATTTTCTTCGATATTCATAATACCTGAAATTCTGGGAGTATAATGAGGCGCATCGGGTTCAAATTCTCTCTGTTGTAATGCATTCTCAAAGGATCTTCCACTCTGCAATCCTTGAATAATTGTATCGGTCTGATCACCATTTGAGACAATGTGTTCCTTGCCAAGATGTTTAATCGGATAATAAATGATCAACGAAGGATCTACCATCTTAGTTGGTTCAAATGCTGAGTTTTTTACGAAAAGCTGGTCTGTCTCAAAAACACGATTACGGCTGTTCGCACTTCTTCCCATGATCCAGTAAACTTGAACATAATTTGCTCCAGATGGCGTCATTCCAATAATGATTGTTCTTCCTGGATACGGGTTATTGAATAACTGATCTTCAAAAGAAATGAGCTTCACATCCACACCTCCATAAAAAATATAAAGCATTCAACTCTAGTCTCCGTTAAGTTAGCTAAGTATCTTTGAACCATCGCTAGAGAGTTGCTCTTCGTAATGCTGTGGAAACGGTGAATATTGAAGCGTACAAATCTGATAGGTCCCTTTTTGATCAGCCGTCTACGGTAAACTTCGAGTAATCAAAGAAGTGATTAAAGATGCCGAATGCGCGGATGATAAAAACTTTATTTCCTTCGGAATAATTATCCTCCACCTGCATGTAGAAAAGAAGAGATCGAACGTGCTTTGATTTCCACTCGACCGAATTCTTGCCTCGATTGCATAAGATAATTTGGTCAGGCCCACCAACCTCGCAAAAAATTTCATACCTCTCTGCAAGCCACGCTTTGTAATCGTCATTATCGGGACATGTCACACCCAACAAAAGTAGCAACAGGCCCAAAAACATTAGCGATACCTTCAATGCTCGTTTCATTAAAACCTCCTTAGTATCTGTGGATGGGAACCGTACTCTTACCTTTACTCGAGCGCATCAATCTTCTTAAATGGTGTATTTTTATCCTTGTTGAACTATGCCGCCCTTTACTTCAATAGAACAAATAGCAGACCGCGGCGGTCTGCTATTTGTTTAGCCCTTGCATTATGTTATCCGTTAAGATATGGACTTATTTATTAGTTAGATTGTTATGATAACAAAGATGCTTATAAAAACGCCGGATCGTTAACATAAGCAGAACTGTCGAGTACATAATACCCAAATACTACTTTTTCACTCGACTTCGCTCTGTTCTAGACGGCAGTATGTTAATTACATCGACAGTTCGATCTTTTTCATGAATGGCATAATAAATCAGGTAGTTTAATAGCGCATGTCTGTTTTTTTTCGTAAATAATTCGCCGAAGTCCTTTAAAACTGCCACGCTCAACGGTTCTTCCAATAAACGGATTTGATGAAAGCATTTCTTCAATGTGATTTATGATTTCTATTTCTTTGATATACCACCATTCCAATGGTTCCGGTCCTTGTTCCTCAAAGAAGGACTCTATACGATTCAGACATATATCAAACTCTGCCTTGAAAATAACACGAAAGGAACGACTATGTTCTCCTGCCACGGCGCTTCTCCTTTAATTCGCTGGCGGTATATCCCTTCATATCTGGATTATCCAAGTAGCGCTGCAGGGAAGCTTTTAGTTCAGGATACTCCTCAATCTCTTGGGCTAGATCCGTCTCTGAGTCATCTTCGTTAAACGACTCGAAGCTTTCGACCTCAACAGAAACCAGTTTTCCATTACATACAAAAAGACTAGACCTTTTGCCTTCGAGTGCAAGAAGAAGCTCTTCCTTGGTTTGATCACTTAACGGATTCATTTGGATCACCTCTACATCATTATAACAGAACCCAAATATATTCGCTTTACGTTTCCATGTGACAATATTGCGATTCAACTATCCTGCCCGATACGCTCTCGTATCCCGTTAGCGTAGCGTTTTCTCGGCTGCATCCACAGTATGCTTCAACAAGGTTGCGATTGTTACTGGTCCAACCCCAGCAGGAACTGGAGTAATTGCATAGGCATTTCGTAGACATTCATTATAGTCTACATCTCCAATATTTCCTTCGTTGTAACCAGCATCCAGGACAACGGCGCCAGGCTTTATCCAATCCCCTTGAACGAAATTTGATTTTCCTACTGCCGCAACCACGATATCACCTAAATGAACGATATCTTTTAAATTGATTGTTTTAGAGTGGCATGTTGTAACAGTTGCGTTTTTATTTAAAAGCATTGCAGAGACTGGTTTTCCGAGGATTGGACTTCTGCCGATTACTACTGCGTGTTTGCCCTCAACCGGTATGTTGTAATATTCCAGAATTGCCATGATAGCAGCTGGAGTGCAACACGGAAATTCAGCGGCACCAAAAGCATTGCGTGCATATCCCAAAGTAGTTACACCATCAACATCTTTCTCGATGCTAATAGCATCAAATGCTACCCGTTCGTCTATATGATGTGGAACTGGGTGTTGCAACAGTATCCCATGTACATCGGGATCATCGTTCAACTTATTAATTTGTGATATTAGGTCGTCCGTCGTAGTGTCTGATGGGAGCTCTATTCGAATTGATTGCATATCTAACCTTTTGCAGGCATTCCCCTTCATACGTACATATGTCTTCGATGAAGGATTATCACCAACTAATATCGTTGCTAAGCAAGGTACAATTCCTTTCTTGGATAGATCGGCTATTCGATTTATCAACATCCCCTTGATGCTGTCAGCCACTCGATTTCCGTCTAAAATCAACTTTTCCGCATTCATTTTCATCAACCCTTTCTAAGCATAAAGAGGTAAGGGATTAGAACCCCTTACCTCTGCCCAGGCGTACGGCTGTGTGAATATGTGCTTCCTCGTGGTACTCCACGTTTACGCCAGTCGCACATACCAAATAATTACTTCATTATAATCTGATTATTCATTCTTAGGCAAGTAAAGTACCCGTTAGCGAAACAACAACATTAAAAATTTAATTTGCCATCAACAAAAATTGTCTTCACTTGCGTATTTATTATTTCTTTTGTATCACCGTTCTTTTCAAATACGTACAAACCGCCCATACGCTTATCTTCGTTTTCTTTCCACCCCTTACTTCTCATGTATTCACGGAAAACATTAAAGTCATTTTCGCCAGCAGTGGTTTTTACATAATATTCATCTGCGAAAAGGGATTTAGTAACTTGGGTATCAGTTAATGCTAACATTCCAATAGGATAAACATACAAAGCAATTGCCAACACAACAACACCTATTGCGGTTTTAATAACTTTATATTTCATTTCTCATCCCCCACTTTCATCTGATCATGATACTCTTTAGAACCTTCCCATTAAATTAATCTGCCCGTTAACGCAGCGTAGCGACGGATCGGATCCGCCGCTACATTCTCGTCTTCGTTAGTTAATCAGATCAGTGAGTTTTAAGGCTGAAGCTGCTGCTCCCATGGTAAATAGCGGAATCATCATTTCATCTTTGCAACCCCTATTGCAAAATGATCCCATAAAACCGCTTCGACCAGTCCGACTTGGTTCTCCTCGCAATCAACAATCAGGATGACTTCGGAATGTTTGCCCTTCCCAAGATGTTGTTTCTTCTTTACAAAGATAAGCTTAATAACAAATCCTAA
>NZ_JBEQAP010000091.1:0-9858 GCF_041640265.1 Cohnella sp. | reverse complement strand
GCGATACGTGATCTCCTGAACCTGGATCAAGAATACTCTTTCCGGATGTCCCTCCACATCGATGACCGATAGGGTTGTCATTCCCCATTTGTGTCTGCCGTCAAGACAAATATAGCGATTCTCCATTTCGACATAATCGGAATTGCCGCCTAGCAAGTCATTCATGAACCCGTTATATAATGGAACGTCTTCCGTATAAATAATGTCAAGTATTCTCATTCGCAGCAGTTCTTGTTCTGTATAGCCCAGCATGTTGCATAGCGAGCGATTGACCATTGCCACTTCACCACCGAATCGAACTAAAGCTTTTCCGACAAGTGTATAATGAAATGCGTGGTGAGCGACAGGATGTGAAAGTAAATCTGAAATATCCATTTGCAAGTAACCTCCGACTGTGAAATAAGCTTATGTTTGCAACCTTAACGGTCTTCTGTTAAAAATCTATGGATGTTCTCTATTATATATGGCATTTTTAACAGTTGAAACAAGATTCCGAGACCAACACTAATTTAGAGTCCCCCGTTACATGGAAACCGACTTGTGATCTAAGAAAGAGCCGCTTTACCACGCTTCATTATCCGATTCTTACGCAAATAAGACGGAGGCCGGCAAAGTACCGACCTCTCTGATCAAGTATAAACAAGATGCCTCTCTAAATTACGTTCGCGATCTCACACCCCAGAAGGACAAGCAAGTATGTCCATTTGCTCCCGATTTCGATTCCGTTGTTCGTCCTGCATCATTTGACATAACGTACTCGCCAATATTCGTCCAGCTGTTCTTGGCGCGACAGCTCCCGGTAAACTTGGCGCCAACATGGCCTTGATTCCGCGTTTTTCGGCGAAGCGAAAATCTGTCCCGCCAGGTTTGGAAGCTAAATCAATAATGATTGCGTGATGCGGTATACGAGTTAGCACACGAGATGTAAGGATTAGCGCCGCAACCGTGTTAAAAATAATATCCGCATTTGCGCCTTCTTCGTACAAATCTTTCGTATAAAACGGCTCAATCCCCATCTCCAAGGCACGTGCAAACTGCTCCGGTTTCTGCACACCTGCTTTGACGTGTGCTCCCAGACGGTGAAGCACGCTGGCTAACGTAAGACCGACTCTCCCCAATCCCAGAACCATACAACGCGAACCATGTATGGTAATATCCGTATGTTGAATGGCCATCATTAAAGCGCCTTCTGCAGTGGGAATTGAATTGTATATGGCAACATCGTCCCTATTGAGCAATTCAATCAGATCGATACCCACTTCCGAGCAAAGGTTCTTCAAGTAGGACTTAGCTATGCCGGAATAAACTTTTGCATGTTTAGGCAAACAGGACATATATTCTTTGTTCAGCATTAGCGTTTCGGTCGAAAATGAAGACTCTATTTTGCCATGGTCATCCGTACCAACAACCGGTAAAATCAATACATCCGCCTTGCTAAGTACTTCCTTCGTAAGCTTTGCGTGCCGGACTTCATGAAGTTGTTCCTTCACATCTTCATAACCGATTAATACAACATTGGCATCCAGGTCAGTAAATGAGCGAATAATTTCAAGATGCCGGGCATCGCCTCCAAGAATAACAACATGCATACCCGTTAACAAACAATCCCCTACTTTCCTTAAAAAATGGCCTGAAAACTAACGGTAATTAACTGCGTCTGTCATCTTTACAAGCGCGTCTGACCCTTTCATTCCGGGATGAATTCCATGTAATTCCGCCTCTAGGGTAATCATATCAAGAGGGGCGTCCAGCAATTGCTCTATCGTTCGTACCCCGACTGCACGTCCTGCGACAATTCGACGTTCTTTTAATTTTTCATTTAACAGCCGAATATCCAGTGCGCCGCACATGATATATCCGTGTTCAGTTGTGATAGCCAGTAGTGTTGTTTTGGGCAGAGTGACCTCAATGCCGATAACCTGATGCCCTTTCACTTCAATCGGTTTGATTATAATCATCTATGATGCAGCTCCTTTTTCTATACTATATATATGCCGGGGGTGATACCTGCACCATAGACGAATGCCTAAATCCAATATTGCTTGTGTATTATAACAAAGGAGACAACAAACGCGCCGCTTGATCAAGCATCCGCTCGGATGAAGGTCGATTCACGTGATCTTCCAAACGATAGGGAGTCGCCTCGGCAAGATCCCGTTCGAATTGTTCCGTTAGTTCCCGAGCCACATCGGAGTGATACATCACTGCGCAGATTTCGTAGTTTAAACGAAAGCTCCGGAGATCATAGTTGGAAGAACCGAGTTCGGCAATCTCGCCATCGATAATCATGACTTTCGCGTGCAATACCCCTTTGTTATACTGAAACACATGGACCCCCGCCTCCACCAGTTCGCCGTAATACGTACGGCTGGCAGCGCCTGCAACTTTAGGAATCACCCGCTGCGGCACCAGTAATCTCACTCGAACCCCACGCGCCGCGGCTGTTTTGATGGCCATCAGGATATCCGCGTCGGGAATAAAATAAGGATTGACGATGTCGATGGATCGGGTCGCCTGGGTTAGACAAATGAAATGCATTTCCCGAATGACCGGAGTAGGCAGCGAGGGATTGCCTTCAAACATCTGGATATACACAGAAGGTGTATCTTCGGGTGAGGAAGCTTTCGCTATACGCGTGCTTTCCGTCGTTCCAAGCTCCGATCCCCACTCCCATCCGAATGCAGATCGCTCTGTTTTGCCAAAAGGAAAAGGATATTCGTTGTTGGGATGCGAACGTTGCACAGATTCAGGGTTGTTTCTTGCCGTTATTGGCGTATGGGGTATGTCCGGTGACGCCAATTTCCAATGGGCTTCAAAAACCGCCTTCGCATCATTCGCTGATTCGCCGGTTATCCGCATATGGGTATCGCGCCAGAATCCGGTATTCGGCTTCATTCCGGTATACTCATCCCCCACGTTGATTCCTCCCATAAATGTCTCCTTTCCGTCAATAATGACGATTTTGCAATGATCGCGGTAAGTCAAGTTGGATAGAATCCAGGGAAATCGCAAAGGGAAAATAGTCCTGCATTCAATGCCCGCCTCCTTCATCCGACGAATTGCATGTTTGGGAAACGACCGGCTTCCCAAGCCATCCCTTATAAAACGAATATTCACACCGGATAAAGCACGGTCAATCAGTGCGTCTGTGATCCGATTTCCAATATGGTCATTCCGATATATGTAATATTCAAGCTCAATCGTTTTTTGTGCGGATTGAATCGATTGCAGGAGTCTGCCGTAAGTTTCCATCCCGTTCGTGAGGATTTGGACAGAACCTGTTCGAAGGCTACTAACCGATAAGGGCTGTAAAGATCGGGCGATAACAGCTGCGGAATGGCCGCACAACGGAGGCAAAACGATCGGATTCTGATGCGATGAAACCAGCTTGTCCCGCCGCATTTGCACCGGATTCGTGACGAAAAGGTAACAAACGAAACCGATCATCGGAAATACCAGTCCGACTGTCATCCATGTCAGCGCCTTGGCGGGGCGGCGCACCTCCCGAACCGCAATAATGAGTAACAATGCTGTATTAACAATCCATAGTCCTGCGATCCATGCCAAGAAAATCAGCCTCCAATTATATAAACGATGAAAAAAGTTGCAGCCATGCCGAGAGACCGGCATGGCTCAGCCTGTAGACAAAGTTCCGTAAGGAGCAGGTTCTACAGGCTTTTTGTCGTATAGATATAGAAAATGGTGAGTTGAGGTGTGGGAGATGCTGAGTAAAAACAATTACGAAGGCCGCTTTCAAGTTTCAGTTCATTCGCTGGACGAGCTTGTACCGAATAATCACTTGGTTCGAAAAATCGAGAACGCCATCGACTTTAGCTTTATCTACGACTTGGTTCGAGACAAATATAGTGCAGAGACGGGGCGGCCCAGTGTCGACCCTGTGGTGCTCATCAAAATCGTGCTCATTCAATACCTCTTCGGAATCCGCTCCATGCGGCAGACGATTCGAGAAATTGAAACGAATGTCGCTTACCGTTGGTTCCTTGGCTACGACTTCACGCAACCCATTCCCCATTTCACGACGTTCGGGAAGAACTACGTGCGCCGGTTTCGAGATACGGACGTTTTCGAATCCATCTTTGCTCGCGTACTCGAAGAGGCCGTAGAGCATGGATTCGTTGAACCGGACGTCCTCTTCATTGACGCCACACACGTGAAAGCGAACGCTAACAAAAATAAGCACATGAAGACGCTCGTTCAGGAACAGAGCAAGAAGTACCAGGAGCAGCTCGAGGAAGAAATCAACGAAGACCGCATCAAGCATGGAAAGAAGCCGCTTGGAAAAAAGCCTGAGCCCGCTCTGAAAGAAGTGAAAGTGAGCACGACCGACCCTGAGAGCGGGCTGTTTGTTAAGGGTGAAAAGGAGCGTGTCTTTGCCTACACGTTCCACACGGCATGCGATCGGAATGGGTTTGTGCTGGGCGCGAAGGTAACGCCAGGTAACGTTCACGACAGCCAAGTATTCGAGGAAGTGCTGGAACTTGTTAAGAAGCCATTCGGAAGGCCAATCGCCGTAGCAGTCGATGCCGGCTACAAAACACCATATATAAGCAAGTTGCTGATCGACGACGGGATTCGTCCGGTAATGCCTTACACTCGGCCGCACACGAAAGATGGATTCTTCAAGAAGTATGACTACGTCTACGACGAGCACTACGATGCTTATATCTGTCCGAACAATGAGTTCCTGACTTATGGTCTTACGAACCGGGACGGTTACCAAATGTACAAATCCAATCCCGAGAAGTGCAGAACTTGTTCCTTCCTAAACCAGTGCACGGAAAGCAAAGACTTTACTAAGCAAGTTAGTCGCCACATCTGGGCTGATTACTTGGAGGAGGCGGATCACCTCCGCCACACAGAACAGAACAAACGTATTTACTCGCAGCGCAAGGAAACGATTGAGCGCGTATTTGCGGACATGAAAGAAAAGCATGGCATGCGGTGGACAACCTTACGAGGACTTCGTAAAGTTTCCATGCAGGCGATGCTCGTTTATGCTTGCATGAATCTCAAAAAATTAGCCACCTGGCTCTGGAAGTCAGGTGGCTCGAAGCGGAGAGTCGCTGCATTTTTATACCTCATAGCCCTAAAACAAGACAAACTCCTGAGTTCCGTTCCGGAACAAAGGAGTTTGTCTGCAATCTGAGCCATGCCGAGAGACCGGCATGGCTTTTTTTAGAACCCTTTATACTGCGGTTCTTCTTGTTCAATTTGTTGCAACCGCGGAACGACCTGGTCAATGATGTTTTGTGTCTGTTGTGCTGCGTTTGTGAATGTGGTTTTGGCCTGCTGGTTTTGTGTATTTAACGCAAACTGTTCAAAGCTGGCCTGCGCGCTTTTCAGCGAAGCTACAGCTGTTTTCAATTGAGAAGCTACCGTCATATCGATCACCTCCTGCAATAGCATCCGTATGTAATATGTCAACCCGTTCAAACGTGTATGAATGGTAACATATGGCGACTGGTTCTTGCCGGTTTAAGGTCCGGACTTACCGCAATCGATGCCTTTTCTGGCAATGCTTGAAGACATAAAATACAGCCCGACATAGATCGGAAATGAATAGATATGCTTCCAGTGAATGGGATGATATAAATCTGCCATTTGTGAGATCGGCTCGGCCACAAAAGCGGAAAAACCCCCAAATAGGAGGGCCTTTATCAGCGGGTTTACTTCCGGCTTGTACTGGTTCAAGAACATCACTGTGACGGGAAGAAGTGAAAAATTCCATGGAAAATTAGCCGGCATGAACGGGATGACTTCCCAGTGGTAATGCCAGAGACCCATGGCAATCCCAAGCTGATCCAGCCACGACGACACGATAATTATCGTAAACCCGGATAGTAGAAACTGTCCTGTTGCTCGTTGGTCCCGAATTCCGATCCAAATCAGCCAAGGACATATGGATAAACCTACTCCCAACCACCATTGGCGTGTAAACAGGACGTGATTGCGCCAAATTTCAGTCATGTTGCGGTGTGCTTCAACAATCAATTGATAGGCTTGTTCAATCGCATGATGAATCTGGTTTTCGTCCACCGATGTCACCCCTTTCCGTTTATGTGGGGACCTGCCATTATGCAATCTGTTGATAAGACGATGTACCCGCGATACAGCATCCTGCACGGATTATTTTATATCCGCCAAGGCCAGATGTTTGGACGATGACGGATATGTGCCTGCTTCATCTGCGCGAGTTTCCATATAGAATATTTGACGTTACAAATACGCCGACCGGCGGCAGCGAAGTTGAAGACGGTTGGGATGTGACATAGCCGCTATGCTCCGGCAAGTTGATATCAGTTGTCGCTACCCAGGTTCCATATTCGCCCGCCTGTAAAGAGGGGGGGAGCATTCGAAGGCGTCCGGTGAGGACCAAATGCCGAAGTTGAATCTGGACATCGTCATAGATGGTTAAATGACCGGAATAGGCAGCGTAGGGGGAATGAAACACGATCTGCTGCGCGCTTTCATTCCAGCTTCCTTCAATCGGAATCGGCGTTCCGCGAAATTGGATAGTGCCTTGAACTCGTTGGTCCGGCAAAACGCGCATCACAAGCTTGCCCCATACAACCGGCCTGCCGGCGACGGATGCATAAACTCCCCAAATGGAAAAGGGGGGTAATACCTTTGATATGGATTGCGAGGCATCGACCACGACTCATCACTCCTCTTATTCGGTTACGCCATTATATGCGTCCACGGTAAAAATGCCCGTCACGGGGCTTGGATTCCTTTACAGATAACCGAACATGATCAAGTAAAAGAAGATCGACAATACCGTCACCGGGATGCTCCAAACCGGCTTTGTATGATGAAAACGAAGCATGAGAAACATGTGTACGTCAAAAAAAAGCGACCACCAGCAATTCCAGCCGCGGGAGTAGGTAATATAACCGAGGCGATATCCGACCCATTCAACACCGATATAAATCAGCACCCACTTTGCAATGTGAACCACAGCCTTCCATTCGACTTCCGGAAAACGGGTGAGGTAGAGAAAAGCAGTTAAAGGATATATGCAAAAGGTGTGAAGCATAACAACGCTGGTATAGTTGAACACTGGATCGGGTTCCAAACGCCACAAATAAAATTTTTCATGCGAGAAGAATTCGTAAAGCAATTGAAAACAAGCTAGGTATACCATCGTTGGATAGCACTGGGAAAACTGTATCCACCGACCCCACCGCCACGCCGCGAATACCGTCCATAACGCAATGGCTAAATGAATACTCACAACTCACCTTCAGATGTTATTTATCATGTGCTGGCGCAGTTACATGTAGGCGGTTTTAAGTTATCCAAAAAAAGAGTAGTTAATTCAGGCAATTAACAATCCGTAAGGTGAAACTTGCGAGATTGTGCGTCGGATAGCGGTGTGAATATTAAGCAAGCACTAAATAGAACAATGGGAATATATTGAATACTAAAATGAGGTGATACAATGGCCGTTGTCAAAGCCAGGGCAAGTGATATAGATCTGTTGGCAAGATTGCTTCGAGCCGAAGCGGAAGGGGAAGGCGAACAAGGAATGCTGCTCGTCGGGGCTGTAGGAATTAATCGGATTCGGGCAAACTGCTCCGATTTTAAAGGCATTCGTACGATTCCGCAAATGGTATTTCAGCCGCATGCGTTTGAAGCAACCATACACGGTTACTTTTATCAAAAGGCAAGGGACAAAGATAGACGCCTTGCACGAAAGTCAATTAACGGTGAGCGACCATGGCCTGCTAAATTCGCTTTGTGGTATTTCAAACCCCCCGCAAATTGCCCTTCGACATGGTACAATCAGCCTTTTGTCGGAAGATACAAAAGCCACTGCTTTTACGAACCGACAGGTGTAGAATGCGAAAATATTTACAATACTTTTTAAACATATAAGACGCAGGCCTAATCCGGTCAGCGTCTTATATGTATTAAGCGCAATAAACTACTACAGTTTGATGATCTCTTCACTTTCTTTAACGTACAATGAAAATTCCATTCTAATCTAACCGGTTGCATTCAACGGATTTTGGGATTTTTTCCAACCTGGCAGCAATCATGAATGTTCCTCAAACATTGATTCTCCCAGGCGTTGCAGAAGTCCTCATACACTTTCTCTACGCCGTCGTCGGATATCATGTGTCTGGCCAGAAAGTCGTACCAGAACTGATCGAAGGACAGGGGCATCCGGGTTCCATATTGGGAACAAAGGGTTATATAACGGTCCCAGATTTTGATTCGGAATGCTGCCAATTCATCACATCGCTCTATATGCAGGAGGAAGAAATGCGAAGAAGACCCCGAAACCGAAGTACTTTTCGCCATGCGATTTATTACTTTAATTGCGGGCTATCGAGTAGCCCTAGTCTGTCCGCGTCGTCGGGAAGTATCTCTGCATAACCGTTTGGAGTAATACTTTGCAGGTATGGGGATCTTCCAGTTTTGGTTCGTGTATGCCAATGCCAGTACCAACCGGCCAATCAGTTCTTTATTGACCAGCCAACACAACTCATTGTACTTCTCCAAGGCATTGAGGAAATTACTGAGTTGATGGAGCAGGGAGAATCGGCGTCTTTTTGAACATTTACACGAATCCGATGATGTCCCAAAGTTGATCCTTCGGTAGGCGTAAAATCCGATTTTGGTATCTTGATTTCTTACCGTATACCAGAGGAGTGTTTTGAGGAATGGAAGAGGGTGTCCAAAGGCAGGCCAGCCGATATGTCCGGCATCACCTACGAGAAGTTTCTGATCCGATCGGAAGATCTTCTTCGCTTACATTCCACAGTTCGGCCATTTCCTTGATATGCTTTGGACCAAAAGGGTAAGATCGATGGTTCACCAACCGAAGCGCCGACCGTCTACTGACTCCGATGATGTATAAAGGATATGAATATCGGAATAATATCAGTTACATATTCTGAAAATGGCAAATGGAAAGGAGAAAATATGGAAAAAAGCGAACTTAAATCACAATTTAAACACCGAATCAAAACGGCAAGTAATAAATCTCCAATAGTATTGGATGGCAAGGCAAGTAAAAAAGTTCCAACCGAGCCGAGTTTGATGGAGAGAACCAAAGAAGCGATGGAGAATATAGGAACCGAAATAAATAGCGTCTGACAGTATATGGAATGATGCAGTTAGGCTCGCCATATGGCAAAAAGTTCACCGTCAGAAATATTTTATAGCTGGGTCGACGTATGAACAAACAAAAAAACAACTACAGCTCCATAACAATCGGTTTATGCCGGGTTTGCTCGTAAGCTTTGAAATTATTGATGGGACATTCCGTAAGGATTGGAACAAGTAAACTTCTCATAATCAAAACCAGTCGGTTAGGGAGCGCACTAACCGACCCCTTAACGTGCATTCGGAAATATTCGTTGCACAAGTTCATTGAATTCTTCAAGAAAACCTATGACTGGCTCCCTTGCCTGACATATATTCGTACGCATTGAAGTTACCCCGGTCTACAGCTGGCATCTCGCCATGTACCTGCACGAGAATCCGGCGCTGCAGGCGCGCAAAGTCATAGTGTTTACGATTAACCCGAAGCTTGTGAACAAGTTCAAGAAGCAGACGGAGAGATAACGCCTCCTTTGCATAAGTCCTTCTGCGGAATTCCCAGTTAAAATCTGGAGTTAAGCGCTGGATTTTTTGACTGGGTCTAGTTTGTCATTTCCATTTTCCTGACTCTTCCAATGGGCCCCGTATTATCCTTTGGGCTTTACGAACAATGCAGCGAGAAACGAAAAAATAATCGCTGCGGATATTCCGGCACTGGTCACTTCGAAAATTCCGGTGATGATCCCAATCCAGCCATTGCTCTTTAGTTCTTGAAGCGCACCATGG
>NZ_JBEQAP010000090.1:0-9905 GCF_041640265.1 Cohnella sp. | reverse complement strand
TTGTTTGCTGTGCACTTTTTTTTGCTTTCACCAAAAAAACAAACGGCACAGGACTTTACCCATGCCGTTTCGGATTTCATTTTTATTCCTGTTCTTGTCTTTGAGCTAAACTAAATGACATTGCCCCGCGGGGTCGGCTTTTTGTGTTTTTTAGAATGTATAAGCTTCACACTTATCCATTTCTGAATAACTTCCCAAAATATGTTGTTTTAACAAATGTTCTTAGTTCAGATAATCTAGCGGAAATAGTCACGATCTATACTTCAGAAGGGTAGAAAACAACAAGAATAAATAGATAACCCACAATAATCCACACGGGAGTGAAAGAGAAACCATGAAAAACGGGTTAAAGAAAGAGTTAGCCATCGGTCTTGTTCTATCTATGTTCGTTCTGCTGCTTGCCGCTTGTGGAGGCGATAACAACAAAGAAGTAACTGCGAGTGCTGAAGTTGAGGAAATCTCGGTAGCGGAGCTTGAGAAGAAAGCGAAGGAAGAGGGCTCCGTCGTAAGCGTCGGAATGCCGGATTCCTGGGCGAACTGGAAAGACACATGGGTGGATCTGCAAACCAAGTACACGCTGGCTCATACAGACACCGATATGTCGAGTGCTGAGGAAATAGCCAAGTTCGAGGCGGAGAAAGATAAACCGACCGCGGATATCGGCGACGTCGGTATCGCATTCGGACCGGTAGCTATTGAAAAAGGTGTTACGCAAGCCTACAAAACCTCCTATTGGGATGAGATCCCCGATTGGGCCAAGGATAATGACGGGCATTGGATCGTAGGCTATCAAGGCTCGATCTCGTTCTTAACGAACACGAAGCTTGTCCAAACACCGCCCCAGAGCTGGGAAGATCTTAAAAATGGCGATTATAAAATCATTATGGGTGACGTGACGAAAGCTGCGCAAGCCCAAATGGCCGTATTGGCCGCAGCGATCGCTTTCGGTGGAGACGAGTCTAACATCGAGCCGGGAATTGCATACTTCGAGGACCTTGCGAAAAAAGGTCGCTTATCCAACGCGGAAGCCACACTTGCAAATATTGAAAAGGGCGAAGTCCAAGTGACGCTGATATGGGACTTTAACGCTCTGAACTACAGTGATCAGCTTGGCAAGGATCAATTCAATGTAGCCATTCCTAAAGAAGGCAGCGTTGTTAGCGGTTATGCCACAATCATCAACAAATACGCTCCGCATCCGAATGCGGCGAAGCTTGCTCGAGAATATATTCTAAGCGATGCAGGTCAGATTAACTTGGCCAAAGGTTATGCCAGACCGATCCGCGACAGCGTGAAACTGCCCGATGATGTAGCGGCAAAGCTGCTGCCTGTAGAAGAGTATGCCAATGTTAAACCAGTTGGCGATTACAAGGTATGGGAAGCTACAGCTAAGAGCATTCCACAGCTGTGGCAGGAACGCGTCCTTGTACACATGAGCTAGTCGCGAAAGCTTGAATTTACATTATTAGAGCCAATAGTGGAGCGTCTTCGTGTCCGTGCCGAAGGCGCCCCCTTTTATTAAGGGAGGAGAGGGAGGCATGAAGCGGAGAAATCGATGGGTTTTTCTAGGGCTAGTCCCCTTTGGGGTGATGGTCTTCGCGTTTCAATTCGCACCGATCTTGTCCATGTTAACCGGAAGCTTAAGACAGGAAGACGGTCTGGGCATTACGTTCGGCTTTTACTCTAGAATTATTCAAAGTGCCTTCTATTTGCAGGCGATTAAGAATAGTCTGCTCATTTCAATATCCTCGAGCGTGATCGGTATTGCCGTCGGACTCTTGTGCGCTTACTCCATCACGCGATTCTCGGCAAGGATGCGGGATCGACTTCTTATGCTTTCTAACATGACCTCGAATTTCGCCGGCGTTCCGCTCGCATTCGCTTATATCATCCTGCTTGGCAACAACGGGGTCTTCACGCTGCTGTTTAAGCAGTGGGGTTGGAGCGTGTTCGCTGACTTTAATTTGTATAGCTGGACAGGACTTATCTTGGTCTACGTCTACTTCCAAGTTCCGCTCGCTTTGCTTCTGCTGTATCCCTCCTTCTATGGAATTCGGGACCAATGGAAGGAAGCGGCGTCCCTTCTGGGTGCAAGCAGATGGCAATTCTGGTCAACTGTCGGCATACCGGTTCTTACGCCAGCTGTGTTCGGAACGCTGGGGATTCTCTTCGCGAACGCGATGGGCGCATACGCGACCGCCTATGCTCTAGTCGGCGGCAATTACAATTTGTTAGCTGTACGGATTGGCTCGCTGGTATCGGGAGACGTGGTGAACCAGCCGCAGCTTGGTAATGCGCTTGCGGTTATCTTAGCGTTATCGACCTTGCTGGCCGTTTATCTGAATCATAAGATGGCCCAGCGTTCTCAGCTGTTTCATTCCAATTCATCCTCCCTGCAAGTCCGCAGACGTCGAAGATTGCTGCGACCATGGGCCGGGGCTGTTAAGGAGGAGTTATGATGAAGACCCAAGTGAAGAAGACGGGCTGGAAACATCGCTTGTTAATGCTCGTGCTCATGATTTATTTACTGCTTCCTTTACTAGCCACCGGTATTTATGCGTTCGCTAAAGAATGGCAAACGACCTTGCTGCCTGAACGCTGGACGATGGAATGGTTCAGTGAGATGTTTCAGGATATTCGTTTTCTGGATGCGCTGTGGACTTCCCTGTATTTATGCTTGATAAGCGTAGTGCTTAGCTTAGTCATTATGTTGCCCGCTGTGTTTATCATTACGGTTTACTTACCCAAGTGGGAGACGTTCATGAAGGGGATCGTCGTTCTTCCCTATGCCGTACCCGGCGTCGTTGCGGCGGTTGGACTCATTCGCGCATACTCCTCCGGCCCGTTCGACATTACGGGAACGGCTTATATTCTGATCGGAGCCTATTTCGTTGTCATTTTACCCTACATGTATCAGGGAATTCGCAATAGCTTGTTAACTGTCTCGGCGGTAGAATTGCTTAACTCGGCGGAGCTGCTAGGTGCTAGTAGAATGAAAGCCTTCGTTAACGTCGTCCTGCCGAATATATGGCCTGGGGTTATGATCTCAACGCTATTATCCTTCTCCGTGCTGTTCGGCGAATTCGTGCTTACTAATATGTTAGTCGGCGGACATATTCACACGATCCAGGTTTACCTGTTCCGGCGGGTCGGGGAAAGCGGACACCTGGCTAGCGCGATTGCGATTTCCTACTTCGTGTTTATTCTAGTGCTGTCTATGATCCTAATGAAGCTAGGCAAAAAAATGAACAGGGGGATACAAGGATGAATGCATTCTTGGAGCTGCGAGGGATTCGCAAGCAATTCGGAAATACGAATGTACTGGACAATGTGGATTTGCAAATCCGCGAGGGGGAGCTCGTGACGCTGCTCGGGCCTTCCGGCTGCGGAAAAAGCACACTGCTGCGCTGCATTGCGGGTCTTACAGATTTGGACGGCGGTCAGATTCTGCTGGAGCAGAAGGATATCGTGAAGCTGCCGCCCCGCAGCCGGGAAATCGGAATGGTATTCCAATCCTACGCGTTGTTTCCCAATCTAACTGTCAGCGAGAACATCCAATACGGGATGAAAATGAGAGGGGCTTCCAAGGAAGAAAGACGCAAACGGTCCGAGGAATTGCTTGCGCTCATCGATCTCGAGGACAAACGCGATGCGTATCCCCAGCATCTCTCGGGAGGCCAGCAGCAGCGCGTGGCGCTTGCCCGTTCGCTAGCCGTCCAGCCCAAGGTTCTTCTGCTTGACGAACCGCTAAGCGCGTTGGATGCCAAAATTCGCAAAAACCTGCGGACGGAAATCCGCGATATCCAGAAACGGTTTAACATGACGACGATATTCGTAACCCATGACCAGGAAGAGGCGCTAACCTTATCCGACCGGGTATGCCTCATGAACAAGGGAAGCATCGTTCAGGAGGGTACCCCGGAAGAGTTATACACAACTCCGCGAACAGAGTTTGTCGCTCGTTTCATGGGAAGCTACAACGTACTGACCAAGCCCGAAGCAATGAGGCTGTTCGAGCGGTTGGACAGTGCGGCGGAAAGCTTCGCGGTTCGTCCCGAATCGGTCATTCTTCTGAACGAGGAAACCCGCAAAGAAGCGGTACTTGCCGGTAAAAGAATCGTGGACGGAACGATCTACTCAGTGATCATTTTAGGGAATATCATCCGTTACTCCATAGATGTTGCGGGCGTCAGGCTGACGATCGATGCTCTTAATGACGGCAGGTCGTTGCGAATAGGCGAGCGAAGTCACGTAAGCTTAGCCTTAGATGACAACCAGCTGCTGCATCTTGAGAGGGAAGGAGCGTAAGGAATGTCTATATCCTCGGAGGAACGCAAACGAGTCATCATAGAACAATTAAAGCTGGAAGGGCAAGTTAAGGTACCAGAGTTATCGTTTCGATTGACTGTCTCGGAAGAAACCGTTCGCCGCGATCTTCTGTTATTGGAAAGGGAAGGTTTCGTTAAACGTGTATACGGGGGAGCTGTGCTTACTAAGCCGTCCAACTACGAGCCTCCATACCTGCAACGCCAGAGGGTGAAGGCAGAGGAGAAAGAAAGAATCGGGCGCGCGGCGGCAAATCTTATCGAATCCGGCGACACGATCGTCATTGATGTCGGCACGACGACGCTCGAGCTAGCCAAAGCGATCGTCGGGAGGGAACGGCTTACCATCCTGACCAATTCCCTCGCAGTTTCCTATTATTTAATGGAGTCTCTGAACAGCGGGCAGTTTACTGGCAAGATCATCGTGATCGGAGGAGAAATGAATCCATTGCAGCAGTCGATGTCGGGTACGCTAGGCGAAAGCGTAATGTCACAGTTCCGGGTAGACAAAGCTTTCATCTCCGCCGGTGGAATATCCCTGAAGCGTGGGATCAGTGATTACGATTTGGCTGAGACGGGTATGTCGCGGCGGATGGTGGAGGCGGCCAGCAAGACGATTGTGCTGGCGGACGATTCCAAGCTGGATAAAGAAGCGTTTGTGGAGATTATTCCTCTTCGGAGAGTTCATGTCATCGTGAGCAACATTGCTCCTCCGAAGGAATGGGTGCAGATGCTCAGATCTAATCATCTGCAATGGGTAGAAGCAATATGAAAGGGGGGGAGTCGCTTGATGGAAACGGCAGACAAGCTCATCGTTGTTGTCTTAGATGGTCTAAGATATGATTCGGCCCGTAAGTATTTAGGTTACATGGAGCACCTCGTCGAACAAGGGGAAGTCGCTTGTTATCAGGTTCGATCCCAGCTGCCCAGCCTCTCGCGTCCACTCTATGAAGTATTGCTTACCGGGACTCCGGCTGTGAAGAACGGCATCACGGCTAATCATATCGTGAGATTGAGCCAAGAGCAAAGCGTGTTTTATATCGCTGCCAGGGCTGGATTAAGAACGGCTGCTACAGCTTATCATTGGGTTAGCGAGCTGTATAATTGTGCGCCCTTTCATCCCGTTGCCGATCGACATCAGCATGACCTAAGCAAGCCGATTCAGCACGGGATATTCTACTTCGAAGATCATTATCCGGACAGCCACTTGTTCGTGGACGCCGAATATTTGCGAACGACGTACGATCCTCATTTTCTATACATCCACTCTATGAACATAGATGATGCGGGACATAAGTATGGAGGAGAAAGCAAGCAATACGAGGCTTCTGTCCGCGCTGCAGATAGCATGCTTGCAACATTAATTCCGGTATGGATGTCACAAGGTTATCGCATAATCGTGACTTCCGACCACGGAATGAACGCCATCGGTCAGCATGGAGGCACGGAACCGGAGGAGCGGCTAGTTCCTCTCTATATAGGTGGAGAACCACCTATCCTTCCGAAGCTGCAAGGCGAGCAGGTCTTGTCACAGCTTATCCTTGCCCCGCTAATGTGTCGTTTCCTTGGACTTGTGCCTTCCGGTGCGATGGTTGACCTTGAGAAGCCAGCATTAATAGGGATTGCAAACACATAACGGGGGAGAGGTCGCCGATGAAGGTTGACATGCATTTTCATCTAGAGGAAGGCCCTTATTCGTTGCGGTGGCTGTCGCGTACCCTGCAGGCGCTGGCTTCCACAGAACCGAAGCCGGATCAGACAATAGGCCGCCATACGCTTCGTTACGCGGAAGAAATATCGATGCTGATGGAGAAAAGGTTACAAAAAGGATGCTTCAGCGAGGAATGGCTGGATCGGTATTTGACTACAGGGCGCGCACGGGGAATCGAAGCGTTCGGCGTGGTCGACCATCTGTACCGCTTCCGGGAATGCCGACCGTATTACGAGAAGCACATGCTGCTAGATGACAGCCCGATCGGCAGGCTGCAGCAGGCTTGGCTGGACCAGGTCTGCGTGGCTTCGATCTCCGAGTTCGTCGGATTCGTGGCGGAGGCGAAGAAATCTCGTCCGGATTTATCACTTGGGATAGAAGCGGATTTCTTCCCGGGCGGCGAAGCTGAGCTTCGAGGTTTGCTTACAGGGTATGACTGGGATTACATTATCGGATCGGTCCATTTCTTGGAGGGATGGGGCTTCGACAATCCGGAGACTCAGGATGAGTTTAAGGAATTGAACCCTGTTGAAACCTATGCTCGTTATTTCGATTTGCTTCAGCAAGCTTGCGCTTCGGGCTTGTTCCAAATCATCGCTCACCCGGACAACCTTAAGGTATTCGGATTTCGCCCGGATAATGAGAAGGAACTGCTTCCCTTTTACCGGAAGTTAGCGGAAGAAATGATTATAAGCGGCGTTGCCACGGAAATAAATACCGGTCTTGCCTACCGATTCCCGATAGCGGAAAGTTGTCCGAGTCCCTTGTTCCTGTCGGTGCTGGCCCAGTATCACGTCCCGCTTACTTTGTCTTCCGACGCCCATTTTCCGGACGATATCGGTATGTTGTTAGATGAAGCCAAATCAGCCGCGGCAGATGCAGGATATACGGAGTTGACGGTGTTCAGAGGACTTAAGCCGATTCAGGTGCCTATCGGAAGCCGCATATCAGTCTGATAACAAGCAGAGCGTTAGTTGGCGTTATGACGGAAGTACCACTTGGAGCACATCCAATGACCGTAAAAAAGACCGTCCGAGGACGGTCTTTTTTCTACCCGAGAGGCGCTATTCGAATTGATAACCGTATCCCGCGCCTCCAGCTGCGTATTGCTACAGACTGGATCGGGTAAGGGATACGTTCAACATCTGACTACTAATGTTGACGCACCTCCTTCCTTTGTATAGCAATACTAGCATAGAGAGAAAATAAAATCTATCTAATTATTTGAATTATCAGATAATATTTTATTGAAGTCGAATTTCGTTGACATTCCATGATATTTGTCCTAATCTGTAGAAGGAAATAATTACTATTACATTCCGATAAAGGCAAAATTTCCGAAAGGAAATGACGCAAAGTCATGGGTCTAAGGCCTTGGGTAATCCAGGGGTATGATCGCCAGACAGCCGAAGGATATGGACTGCTCCTCAAGGATCTCTTGATAGGCGCGTATTCATTTCGGATACGCTTTTTTTGCGTGTTTATATTGAAAAAAAACGATAGGGGAGATAGCTATGCGTAAATTTCGAATGGTAATGTTGTTGGTAATTGCAGTTTTTTCATTGGGCATATCAAACGTAGTAGGTGCCGCCGGTATTTCCACACAGCCTAAGGTGTATATTGATGGAGAAGAGCTGGTCATAAAAGGTCAGCCGCCGGTAATGATTAAAGGTTCGTTATTTTTACCTCTGCGGGTCATATTTGAAGCCCTGGGAGCTCAGGTATCCTGGAATAATACCGCACAAATGTTGACTGCTACGAAAGAAGACCCGACATTAATTGAATTTTTCGGACACAAGCATATCGAGTTGAAGCTAGGTGATTCCAAAGCGCTCCTGAACGGAGAGAAGGAAGTTAAATTGGCTGCGCCAGCACGGAAAGTTAACGGAAATGTAATGGTGCCCCTGCGTTTCGTAGCAGAAGTACTTGATGCCCAGGTTAGTTGGGATGGGAAAAACCGTACCGTGCAAATCTTGACTACCACTTTTGAGGAATTCGTCTATACCCAGAACACCGATGGTTCGGAGAGTGAATATATCACGAACTTGGAAGGTATTCCTGAAAACCCTCCTCTGGACAAAGAACTGGTGTATCTTCTGATGTACCAACAACATGGGGGAGCTATCAAATACTATGCGGCCTTATCCGGTATCGTAGAATCAAATAGCAATGGTGGGTCGAAGGAGCGAGTAACAGTGATTTCAGAAGGAAACTTCGACGACGAGTACATGTGGAAAGGCAATTACGATGTATATTCCACGGAATTTGATACCGATAAAGAAAACTACCATAAATTCGGAAGTGTAACTGCACAAGCGATACAGGCAACAAATGATAAGAATGAGTTGTTGCAGGACGAGAATGGGAATCCGATTGCGGATTATTCATACATTCCGCTCACTGTAAGTCAAGCAATTGAGAATAGTTTGATAGTAACGGATTAAGCGTCATCGACACATTTTTTAAGATACCTTATTAAGCCCATAATCTATCATATCCGCCGAGAGGACGCCCTCTTCAAGCGACACTAGGAGCTAAGAGGGTGGTGAATCGGCGACTTCCGTGAAATATCTTCAAAGACCTCTCTCTACCGCACATATTATGGTAAAATAAAACTAGATTAGCGAACATATGTGCGTAGTGGTCGAAGGAGGTGAAATCATGGCAGATGCCACCTACAAAACTTTTCAGATTTGGATCAAGGATGGTCACCGCTTATTCCCATACTTCGAGCAGATGTGTTTAGATGCCAAACACTTGTATAATACCACTAACTTTTACATTCGGCAGGTTTATACTTCATTCCGACAAGATAAGTCCCTGCAACCGTTGCAACAAGAAGTGATGAACACCCTGCATCAATATATCGAAGAGATGAATGAACGCCAACTTGAAGCCTATCGGTCGAATATCGCTAGGCAGCAGCTTAAACCTGCTTCGGAACGTCGAGAGATTCACTGTAACAACTTCGAGCTGCCTTCAGAAGTTAGATCCATGGTTGACTACAACTTCTTAGACTGCTTATTCAAGGTCATGAAACAGGCCGATTATCGGGCCCTTCCAACGCAAAGCAGTCAATGGGTGATGAAGCATGCTTTTCAGAACTGGAAATCATTCTTTGCCAGCATCAAGGATTACAGGCGACATCCCGAGAAATACAGAGGAAGGCCTCGTATGCCATCTTACAGCCGAGCGAAAGACAAAGAAGTCGTGTTCACGAATCAGGACTGCGAAATCAAAGAAGGGAAGTACCTGAAGCTTCCGAAAACGAGCTTTCGATTAAACATCGGTAAGCTCGGATACACCGGCGAAAAGCTGAAACAGGTGCGAGTCGTTCCAAGGTACGGGCAATATGTAGTGGAGTTGATCTTTGAAAGTCCGGTTGCAACTGAAGCTTTAGACAAAGAGTGCTTCATGGCGATTGATCTAGGCCTTAATAATCTTGCAACCATGGTCACCACGACGGGCTTACAACCTGTGTTGGTGAAGGGCAAGCACATCAAAGCGATCAATCAGTACTATAACAAGCTGAAGGCGCACTATACGGGCATCCTTCGTCAGGGAAAGAATCCGAAAGAAGGGCCGCATACCTCCAAGCGATTGGAACGCTTACATCGGAATCGTCATCGCAGAATCAAAGATTTGTTTCATAAGGCAAGTCACCAGATCATAAGGCTCGCTGTTCAGCAGAATATCGGTACGATCATCATCGGACAGAACGAGGGATGGAAGCAAGAGGCAAACATGGGTAAACGAACGAACCAATCCTTCTGTCACATCCCTCATCACATGTTGAAGTCCATGATCCGATACAAAGCCGCGCAGCATGGCATTGCCGTACAATTCACAGAGGAAGCTTATACATCGAA
>NZ_JBEQAP010000089.1:0-10683 GCF_041640265.1 Cohnella sp. | reverse complement strand
ATCCAATTATATCCATTATAGCACATACGTTCGTTTTTCTCACAACAAAAAGGCATCGATTCATCCCCGACTTACACATTCATGTTGAAGTCGGAGTCTTCTCGACAAAGCTGATAAAATCCGGCAAGTTTAGTAATACGTTTCTGACCGTGAACGGTTCGCCGGGAATTCACCTTACGGTGGACAATCAGGTGCAATATGTGTTTTCCTTCGCCGTGCGCAACAACCGGATCGAGGCGATCTACGCCGTAGCCAATCCGGATAGAGGATGCTCGCTGCCGGCCTTTTTTGCATGGATCGTGAAGCGAATGATTTCATCGGACTGCGTTGGGAGCAGGATCCCATTTCCTGTCTTGTTGATTAAGCTATCATAATGATGATAAAATAAGGATGTGAAAGGGAGGCGATCACATGCCGCAAATTAGACCTGTGTCTGACTTGAGAAACAATTTTGCCGAAATTTCGAAAATTGTCCACGAAAGCCGTGAACCCGTGTTTCTTACTAAAAATGGACATGGTGATATGGTTGTTATGAGTATAGAGCAATATGAGAGCATTCAATACGACAATGAGCTTTTTTTAAAGTTGAAAGAAGCTGAACTCGAAGCAAAGAACTCACAAGTACGGTATAGCCATGCTGAAGTTTTTGGTCAGCTCAAGAAACAACTCAATGATGAAAAATAAACGACTAACAAGGAAATTTCACAAACGGTATGCTGTATGAGAAATCACTGTATTTCACTTGAGTGATAAAATGATTCAACTGGTGGGCTGTAGCCACTGGTTCTTTTTTATACATCTTATTAGGTATGGGAATACCTTGAAATGATTGACGCCCATCACTTTCCTTAGTAAAATTAGAATTAGGTATGGACATACATGTAAGTGAATCGGGAGCTGTTCTAATGGGAAATCGAAATACTGAATTGCATAGACTGATGTACGCATGTCTGGATGAGTTAAGGGGAATATACACAACCGAGCAATCCGTTAGAATTCTTTTGGTTTTATGCTTTATTCACCGACTGAATGTAACTGAGCCGTGCATTATTGAAAAGTTACAATGGAGACGGCTTACTAAAGAGATTTCTATATTCGATATGCTAAATGATGGATTGAAAGAACTGGAATATCAGAATAAACAATTCGAAGGCAGTTTCACTTCACTTATAACGCCGTCTTTTCATCATACACATGTTTCTTCTATTAGTGCGGTGAATGAAGTAATTGATAATTTACGCAGCTATCCGTTTGCTAATCAAGAAGAGATTGTAGAATTTATTAATCTAGTTGCATTCTCGTTTAGCAACAACGAAATGTATGGTACACCACAAGCGATAACTAAATTATTGCTAGGATTAATAGATATCGAACAGATCCATTCATATGCAGATTATTGTTCAGGAATTTCAAGCGTAGCTATTGAAATGTTCCGTCAGTTAAAAATGCTGAAGATTAATAATGATATCTCGTACTATGGAGAAGAAATAAATGTTTCTGCGTACCTGATTTCAAAACTATTGATGAATGTAAATCGAGTTCAACACTTCAATATCGTAAACAAAGATGTTTTAGAACGAGTGAGTAACAACGGAGAAGAATTAACATTCGATTTCATATTTTGTGATGGACCTTTTGGAATGGCATGGAATCCTTTAGAGGCACAAAGTGACCCCAGGTACAAGTATGGCATACCGCCAAGATCTTCTGCTGATTGGGCCTTTTATCAAAACGTTTTATATCATCTGAAAGAAACCGGTAAAGCACTGGTAGTCGGAACAAAAGGAACGCTGGTTAGAAGTACTGAAGTTAGCATAAGAAAGGCAATTATAGAAGAGGATTTAATTGAAGCGATTATTACAATGCCGGCAAACCTGTACTACGCGACTAGCATAAGCACTGAGTTGATTATTTTCAATAAAAATAAGCCCCAGAATAGAAAGGACAAGATATTATTTATCGATGCCAGCGAATATTCACATAGAACGAATAGAAACCAATATACGATTGCCGATAAAGATATCACCAAGATTATTGACACTTATCGTGACGGTATTGAAGAGGAGCGATTCAGTAGATTTATTGACAGAAAAAAAATCGAACTTTACAACTTTAGCCTTAATACCAAGGAATATTTAGATTTTGATGTTTTGAAGGATTCGTTTCATCAATCTGTCAAACTTGGCGATATAGCAGAGATCAGGCGTGGTGTTCAATTGTCTAACGAAGAATATAGTGACCTCTCGCTTTCTCCAACACACTATCTGCTAAATATCAAAGATATTGATAATGGAAGTATCACGTATGATGAAGCAGCAAAGATAACTTATAAGAAACCGGACTGGCTAGTTAAGTTTGCGATTCGCCCGATGGATATCCTCATAACGTCTAAAGGCTCAGCGGTGAAGTTTGCGATTGTGGAGGACCATTGTAAGGAGGCTTTTATTAGCGGAAATTTATCAATTATAAGAGTGGACCCAAAGCGATACAATGCGTATGTCTTGTATGAATTTTTACAGAGTGAAATCGGAAGACGAATGATAGATGGACTTCAGACAGGAACTACAATCAAGCTGATTAACCCCTCCAGATTGGAACAGCTTGAAATCCCGATGTTTGAGTTAGATGTAATGAATGAAGTAGGAGATCAACTCAAAAAGAATAAAAACGAGTATGAAGAGTCGATAAGGGAAATTGAACACAGGTTTGAAACGCAAAAGCACGTATTGATTGAGCAATTAGGTTTCAATCTGTCAATCTAAGGAGCCGAGCCGATGGAAAGTAGGTATAAATTGCATTATATCGAACTGGCACTTTCTGATCTAAGGGAGATTGTTGACTACATCAGCAACCAGCTTTTTGCAAGACAAGCGGCAATGGAACTTGTTGATAAACTGGATAAGGCCATTTCCAATTTGGCGCACTTCCCTTTCTCTGGGCATCTATATCGGAATAACCATAGGCTCGAGGACGATTATCGGGTGCTGGTAGTTGAAAGGTATGTTGTATTCTATGTCGTTCATGACGATATCGTGGAAATTAGGCGGATATTATACGGAAAACGGAACTTTGAAGAGTTGATATAGTAGTAGACAAGGTACTTTTTTGTCAAATTCATCTTGTTGAGTGAGTCTCATATAAGCAGAGGAGAAAATTATGGGAGACATTAAGCTTTTCAAGTTAAACAACGGTAACGTAACAGAGCTTGAAGGTCATTCTGCTATGTTGGAAAAATCGCTTCAAACGCTTATCGAGAAGCATCTGGAAACGATTCTCGGTGTTCGCTTCCTGGCTAGTGAATATTCAACCGGGAAGACACATGGGGGACGAATCGACACACTTGGAATAGATGAGAATCATTCGCCAGTTATTATTGAGTATAAAAGATCAACCAATGAGAATGTCATCAATCAAGGCTTGTACTATTTAGACTGGTTGCTTGATCACAAAGCGGAATTTACAATGTTAGTGATGAAAAAATACGGTAGTGAAACGGAAAATAGAATTGATTGGTCTAGCCCTCGACTTCTTTGTATTGCCGGTGGGTTTACAAAGTATGATGAACATGCAATTCAACAAATAAATCGGAACATTGAATTGTACTGCTATAAGCGTTTCGGTGATGAACTTCTGTTGCTGGAACTTGTTAACGCAACTACTGCTAATACGATCGACTTAGAAGTATCAAATCGCTCACAAGTCATAAATAGATCTTCAGAGAAGACAGTATCCGAGTATTTGAGTCAGTCAAATGAAGTGCTCCAAAACCGTTACGAGGCACTGAAGGCTTTTATTATGGCGCTTGGTGACGATGTGCAAGAGAAAATATTGAAGCACTATATTGCATTTCGTAGAATAAAGAATTTTGCATGTGTAGAAATTCATCCCCAAATCGGGAGAATTACGGTTTATGTAAAGGTAAATCCAGATTCAATAACAATTGAGCCGGGCTTTACCAGGGATGTACGAAATATTGGACATTATGGAACAGGCGAACTTGAGATAACAATAACGAATGATAATCAACTCAACGATGCTAAGGGATTAATTCTGTCTAGCTATGAGATAAGTTAGTCAGGAATCCGAATGACCTCTAGTATTAGAAAGCTCGATGGGACCATTTTTTGCTACTCGCTGACAGGGAGATGTCAAAATGATTACTTATGGCAGGAATTAGACATGTTATTGTCGAAATTTAGTTCTAAAGTTATAGTCTTGATGAACATGTAGATAGGAGCAAGATGGATGCTAACAGGAGAAGTGCGAAATAAAGTTGATAAAATATGGTCGGACATATGGGCGGGTGGAATCACCAACCCCTTAACCGTTATAGAACAGCTTACATACTTAATGTTTATTCGTTCCCTTGATGAGAAGGAGCTGGAAAACGAGAGCTTCGAGGCATTGAGCGGCGGCGAAGCGATGCCTAAGATTTTCCCTCAAGATGAAGCCGGCCAGTCCATGCGATGGAGCAAATTTAAGACGAAAGATTCGCGAATCATCTTTGATATTGTTGGCACGAAGGTATTCCCTTTTATTAAGGAAATGAATGGAGCGACCACATCGGCCTTCTCGCGATATATGCAAGATGCCATGTTTCTAGTACCAACTCCGCAAGTATTGCAGAAGATAATCACTGGTCTTGACGAACTGTACGAACACGATATTAAGGATTTGGATATGCAAGGCGATCTGTATGAGTATATGCTGGGCAAGCTGTCGTCTGCCGGACAGAATGGTCAGTTCAGAACTCCCAAGCATATTCGCGATATGATGGTTCGGCTTCTGGCGCCGACGCCAAACGATAAGATATGCGACCCGGCATGCGGTACGGCGGGATTCCTTGTATCTGCATCTGAATATGTTAGAGAAAACTTCGAAGCCGAGATGACAGGCGAGCAGTGGGAGCATTTTGCCGGGGAGATGTTCTCGGGCTTTGATACGGATCGTACGATGCTGCGGCTATCCGCAATGAATCTCATGCTTCATTCGATCACGCACCCTCATATTGATTATGTGGACAGCGTCTCCAAGCAAAATCATACAGTATCCGCCTATGATATCGTGCTTGCCAATCCTCCGTTCACAGGAACGGTCGATTCGGAAAGTATTCACGATAATCTGAGAGCTGTCTGCGATACGAAGAAGACCGAGCTTCTGTTTGTGGCGCTCTTCTTACGCATTCTACGTAAAGGCGGTCGCTGTGCCTGTATCGTGCCGGATGGCGTATTGTTCGGATCGACAAAGGCTCATAAATCGCTTCGCAAAGAGCTGGTAGAGAACCATCAGCTTCAGGCGGTTATTTCCATGCCAAGCGGCGTGTTCAAACCGTATGCAGGTGTCAGTACCGCGATTTTGATCTTTACGAAAACAGGCGCTGGCGGTACGGACAAAGTATGGTTTTACGATATGAAAGCCGACGGCTTCTCCCTGGATGACAAACGTTCGGCTGTGGAAGCCAATGACATACCCGACATTCTTGCCCGTTTCCATAACCTTGAAGGTGAAGTTGATCGCAAGCCAACCGAGCAGAGCTTCTTCGTGGACAAGTCGGCTATTGAAGCCAACGATTACGACTTGTCTATTAATCGCTATAAAGAAGTGGTATACGAGAAGGTAGAATATGACGCCCCTGCGGTAATTATAAATCGGCTTGATCAATTGAACCTTGATATTGCTTCCAAGATGGAAGAGTTGAGGGGGCTTTTGGGTGAGTAAGGTAAAGTTGTCAGAGATAACAAGCATAATTACCAAAGGTACTACTCCAACAACAATAGGATTTAGTTTCCAGGAACAAGGTATTAATTTTTTGAAAGTCGAAAGTATAGCTGAGAGTGGAGAGTTTTTATCTAATAAATTTCAATATATTTCAGATGAATGTAATATGAAGTTGAAACGATCTATATTAATGGAAAATGATATTTTATTCTCTATTGCAGGTGCTCTAGGAAGGACAGCAATTGTAAAAAAAGAAATATTACCAGCGAATACAAACCAAGCATTGGCAATAATTAGATTATCAAATGAAGAATCATACACGAAATATATACACTATGCTTTGAAGTCGGTATCAATTTTCAAACAGTTCCAAAAACAACAGCAAGGAGTAGCACAATTAAATTTGTCTTTGAAAAATATTGGGGAGTTAGAAATCCCACATCCACCACTCGAAATCCAAAAACAAATTGCCAAAACGTTGGACACCGCAACAGAACTGCTTGCTATGCGCAAACAGCAACTTGCAGAGCTGGATAACCTTATCAAATCGACTTTCTATGACATGTTTGGTGATCCCATCAAGAACGAAAGAGTTTGGGAGTGCCTATCTATTGAAAAGACGATTAAGGTTATTGAAGCAGGGTGGAGCGTAGATGGTATTAAAAAAATAAAGGGGAAAGATGATAAAGCTGTTTTAAAGGTTAGTGCAGTTACATCAGGTTTTTTTAGAGAAACAGAGTATAAGGTATTAGACAAGGACTTGAATATAAAAAAATATGTATTCCCGCATAAGAATGACTTATTGTTTAGTAGAGCTAATACCAAAGAACTAGTAGGGGCCACTTGCATAATTTTTGAAGACTACCCTGACTTACTTCTTCCGGATAAACTATGGAGAATTGAATTTAACAGTTTAGCAAACGTTATCTATATGAAATATGTTTTAAGCGATAAATCAATAAGAAGTAGCTTATCTAACAATTCAACTGGTACAAGCGGTTCAATGTATAATATATCTATGGGAAAATTGAAATCAACAATTGTCCCACTCCCCCCCCTCGCTCTCCAAAACCAATTCGCCGAAATCGTCACCAAAATCGAGGAGCAGAAGACTCTCGTCAAGAAGGCGATCGACGAAACGCAGTATTTGTTCGACAGCTTGATGAGCGAGTATTTTGATTAGCGACATTACTTAAGTTCTTATAACCGCGAGGTGAATGCGAATGTCTGCAAACTTTGAGTTTTTACAGGGACAATCGGAGTATGCCATGTTTGCGAGTGCCGCCATCGAAGCAGAGCGGGTGCTTGCCACCTCGCCTGCAATGACGGCAGTTGGGAGCCGTAAAGCTTTGGAGCTGGCGGTGAAATGGGTGTATGCTGCGGACAACACGATTACGATGCCCTATAAAGATAATTTGCAGGCATTGGTTCACGAGCCCACCTTCAAATTCGCAATGGAGAACCAGACATGGGGCAAGCTCCAGTTCATTATTAAGCTGGGGAACCTTGCGGTACATACGAATCAAACAGTCATCCGAAGCGACGCGATTCTGTCCTTGTCGGCTTTGTTCGAGTTCATCCAGTGGCTCGATTATTGCTACGGTGCCAATTACGAAGAACGCCAATTCTCAGAAGCGAATATCCCTGCCGAGAAGGTCGTTCTTGACGAGGCCAAAATTAAAGAAAAGGACAGCCTGATCGAGCAAAAGGAATCTGAAATCGAGGCACTACGCGCCAAGATTACGGCGATGAGCGATCGGCTTACGGCTGACAAGGCTCAGCACAAGGAAGAACGCGAGTTCAAACCGGCGGATCTGTCCGAATTTCAAACACGGAAGAAATATATCGATGTAGACCTGAAGCTGCTGGGTTGGACATTCGGGGATGATGTGCGCGAAGAAGTTGAGCTATACGGCATGCCGAATAACGAGGAAATAGGCTATGCCGATTATGTGCTGTACGGTAAGAACGGCTTACCTCTTGCCGTCATCGAAGCGAAGCGTACGTCCAAAGATCCCAAGATCGGCACTCAACAGGCGAAGCTGTATGCAGACTGCTTGGAGAAAATGACCGGCAGACGTCCGATGATGTTTACGACGAACGGTTTTGAAACGAATCTATGGGATGACGTAACCTCGCCGCAACGCAAGGTGAGCGGCATCTTCTCCAAGACTGATCTGGAAAAGCTGATGAACCGCCGCAATGAGCGCAAAGCGTTGGATGAGATCGTCATTGATGATAAAATAACGGACCGCTACTACCAGAAGGAAGCGATCCGGGCCGTCTGCGAAAGCGTGGCGACAGGACATCGACGTTCCTTGCTCGTCATGGCTACGGGAACAGGGAAGACGAGAACGGCATCCAGCTTGACCGATGTTTTATCGCGCGGCGGGTATGTTACTAACATCTTATTTTTGGCGGATCGGAAGGCTCTGGTCAAACAGGCTAAGGATGATTTCAAGAACTACCTGCCTCATATGTCCTTGTGCAATCTGCTCAGTAACAAGGATGATAAGGCGGCTCGCATTGTCTTTTCCACCTATCCAACGATGCTTGGGGCTATTGATCATGCCAAGAGCGAAGAGGGGAAACGTCTGTTTACGCCGGCCCATTTCGACCTCATCATTGTAGATGAGGCGCATAGAAGTATTTTCAAGAAATATCGGGCGATATTTGAATATTTCGATAGCCTCATTGTAGGGCTGACGGCTACTCCGAAGACGGAGGTTGACCGTAATACGTATGATTTCTTCGAGATGGAAAGCGGTGTGCCGACTTATGCCTATCCCTATGAAACCGCTGTAGAGGTTGACCGGGTGTTGGTTCCTTACCATAATATCGAAACGACGATGAAATTTCTGGAGCAGGGAATAACATACGATGATCTATCCGCGGCAGATAAGGCACGATATGAAGAGGACTTCACCGATGAAGATGGCGATATGCCGGACTTTATCCCCTCACCAGCGGTCAATGAATTTATATTCAATCAATCTACGGTCGATTATGTGCTAGAAGATTTAATGACGAAGGGTTTGAAGGTGGCGGGCGGCGACAGGTTGGGGAAAACGATTATTTTTGCCCAAAATAAAAAACACGCGCAATATATCGTTGAACGATTCGATAAGCTGTATCCGCAATTGAAGGGGAGCTTTGCCAAACGTATTATTTCCGATGATAACTATGCCCAGAGCATCATCGACGACTTTAAAGTGGCGAGTAAGGAGCCTCATATCGCAGTCTCGGTGGATATGCTGGATACCGGGATTGATGTGCCGGAAATTGTTAATCTTGTATTCTTCAAGCGTATTCGCTCGAAGACGAAGTTTTGGCAGATGATCGGGCGAGGGACACGGCTGTGCAAGAACCTGTTCGGGGAGGATGAGGATAAGACTCGATTTGTGATCTTTGACTATCTTGGCAATTTTGAGTTCTTCCGCGAACATCAGGAGGGCCTACAAGGCAATGAAAACCAAAGTCTATCCGAAGGGATCTTCGCCAAGCGAATTCGATTGATCCAGCACACGCAGCAGGCAGACTTTATGGATGATAGGTATCAATCCATTCGTGCGGGTCTGATTACAACCGTCGTTCACCAGATCAATGCGCTGAATACAGAGCTTGCATCGGTAAAGATGCAATTGCAATACATCGAGAAGTATAAGTCTGAGGACGCTTATGTCTGTTTAACGGAACAGGATAAGCACAATTTGATTACATACCTTGCGCCTATTGTCTTTATGGATGATACGGATGAATACGCGAAGCGATTTGACAATTTCATGTATGGATTGATGATCGCCAAGATCGAAGGAACGCCGCAATTCAAGAAAGGCAAGAAGCAACTGATTGATGTCGCTGTCAGTCTGCTTCAGCGTGCGACGATTCCGCAAATCAAGGAAAAGTTGCCGTTGATCAACCGTATCGGTACGGATGAATTCTGGGAGAGTTCTGACCTAGTGCATTTTGAGAAAGTTCGTGTGGAACTGCGAGGTCTGATGAAGTTTATTGTAGATGAGGGCGGTAAAAGCCCGATATATACCAATCTGAAGGATGAAATTCTCGCCGTCCATGAGGGCAAGGAGATGTACCAGGCTTATGACTTCGAGGATTATAAGCTGAAGGTAAACCGTTATATCGAGCAGAATCGAGACGCGCTTGCGATACATAAGTTGCGCCATAACATTCCTCTTACGGCTCTGGACTATGAAAGTTTGGAGAACATTTTCACAGGGGAGCTTGGAACGGCAGAGGATTATAAACGGGAATTTCAGGATACGCCATTCGGCTTGCTGGTACGTAAAGTAGCGAAACTGGAATATGAAGCTGCAACTGCGGCATTCTCAGAGTTCATAAATGATGAGTCGCTAAGCCAAATGCAAATCGTATTTGTCAAAAAGGTTATCGATTATATCGTTCAGAACGGCTATATCGATCATGTATCTGAACTGACTAGGCCGCCATTTGATAAGCCTCAAAGCTTTATTAAGCTGTTTGATGGCTCGAAGCAGAAACGGCTGGTAGATACCGTTAATCAGATTAAGGAGAATGCGATAAAGGTTTTGTGATGGGGTGGGGTGCAAACTCCTGAACGGCTGCCATCTTCCATAATTTCCATGGATTCGGGATATGAATATGAACGGTAGTTCCCCAATTAAGCTTGCTGAGGATTCGCTGGCCATAGGAATCGCCATACGTTAGCTTGAGTCGCTTATTTGTGTTAGATAAGTCGATGTGCAGAGTCGAAACCCAAGAATATCAAGGGCTCTCGGCTCTTTTGCTTTTTAAGAAAACCAGGATAGACTATCAAACCCCTTTTTCCATAACAAAATCATATTAACTCAACTTTCGCAGAGCACAAATCATCTTGAGAGCATGTCGTTGTAGTCTTTCAAGGTGATCAGGTATTGGGCTTGTAAATAGAAAAACACCGCTTCGTTTGCTAAAGTGAGAGTGTCGAGCAAT
>NZ_JBEQAP010000088.1:0-10734 GCF_041640265.1 Cohnella sp. | reverse complement strand
TAAACTTCATAGTAGAGCATCTCCTAGGATAGAATGTAGTGCCTTCGTGGGGCCTACCTCTATCCTATAGGGGTGCTTCATTATTTACAAAGTGGAAATTTAACGCTCTACAGGAATGCTGAGCTAACGCGATAATGAAGGTGGTTATGCCGATTGTTTTCTCGAACTTTTAATAACCTAAAGCTAAGAATAAAGCTTTTCTTATCTTTTATTGTCGTCGTATTCATTCCTGTTCTGATCGTTGGCCTTTTCTTGACGAATGAGCTGCGAGACATGGCACTTAAAAATGCAACAGAACAAAATTCTACGAATGTAGAACGTGTCAAAGCCCGTACTGCAGAACTGATTAACTTCGCTTATGACAGTTCCTATCGGATGGCGAACGACGGACGGCTGGAAACTGTATCTACTCATCACTACGAGACGGTATACGAGGTCGTTAAAGCTTACAGGGAATATCAAGTGTTCATTGAAAACCGCAGGTTATATAAAGAGATATCCAATTTCAGGTTTTATATAGATAATCCGACGATGCTCGACAATTGGGAATTCATTCAGCCAGAACAAGCAACCGTGATGTCAGAGTGGTATCAGAAAGCGCTTAATAGCGCAAATGGTAAGGTTGGCTGGTACTTTCTCGAAGACGAGCGGGATAAACGCAAATATTTGAGCTTGGTTCGCAAGGTGAATTTTCCTGAGAAGAGTTCGAACGGCATCCTCGTTATTAATGTGAACATGGAAATGCTGAATTCGATCTTAAGCCAAGAGGCGTTCGAAACGATGATCGTGGACGAAAGCAATACGATTGTTGCTGCGAAGAGTAAAGCTTGGGTAGGTATGACACTGGGAGATATTGATTTCGAACAGGATGTCATGCTTGAGCAGGGAGGGTCGTTCGATACGGTTGTTGATGGCAGGGCTTCTCGTATTCTGATTGAACCTCTTGTTCCGGAATCCAGCTTGAATACGCTCCGAATTATTTCTGTATTCTCCATAGACAATATTGTCAAGGATGCAAATAGGGTAAATGTTCTTGCATTAACCGTCATATCCGCTAGCTTAATTATTGCAATTGTTCTCATTTACGGGGTTTCAACGATCTTGTCCAAGAGAATGCTTCGCTTAAGCAAGCATATTACGAAAGTTGCAACTGGTAATCTCGATATTATGCTTGAGATTGACGGCAAAGATGAGATAGGGCAACTGTCCAGACAATTCAACTCTATGGTTTCAAGCATCAACGGATTAGTTGAGGAAGTTCAGGAGTCGAATCGTCAGAAAAATCTCCTTGAATCCAAGCAGAATGAAATCAAGCTGAAGATGATGGCTAGTCAGATCAACCCGCATTTTCTCTTTAACGCCTTGGAATCGATCCGGATGAAAGCTCATCTGAAGGGCCAGAAGGAAATTTCCCAGGTTGTTCGTTTACTAGGCAAGCTAATGCGTAAAAATCTCGAGGTCAGCTCTGGTAGAACAATACTCGGCGATGAAATCGATATTGTTCGGTGTTATTTAGACATTCAGAAATTTCGGTATGAGGATCGATTGGAATATTCCCTCCGTATCGATCCAAGAGTAGAGAAAATGGCTATCCCGCCTTTAATTATTCAGCCTCTAGTTGAGAACGCCGTCATTCACGGGTTGGAGAACAAAATGGAAGGCGGAATCGTATTCGTTCAGGCGGAGCTAGTGGGTGACAACATTCGGATCGATGTATTCGATAATGGAACGGGGATGAATGCGGAGAAAATAGCGGAGCTATACAAGTCTATGAACGAAGAAGAGGATGATGAACGAAATCGAATCGGTCTTCGTAATGTACATCTTCGTCTGATCTTGTCCTATGGCAACGAGCATGGACTTGTTTTCGAGAGCGTGCCTGGTAACGGGACACATATTTCTTTCACAATACCGGTTGGAGGAGAACAGCATGTATAGAGTATTACTTGTAGATGATGAGCCGACCATAAGAGAAGGACTCAGAACGCTTATACCTTGGGAGGAAATGGGCTTCCGAGTGATCGATACAGCAGCGAACGGCCATGAAGCGCTTCAGAAGTGCAGGATTCTGTTACCTGATTTGCTTATTGCCGATATCCGGATGCCAGGTATGAACGGGTTGGAGTTAGTGAACAACCTTCGAAAATTGGAGCTAAATATGCATATCTTGATCCTAAGCGGCTATGCTGATTTCGAGTACGCCAAGCAGGCAATCGCGCTTCGGATCGATGGATACTTATTGAAGCCAGTGGATGAGGATGAATTAATAAGTTATCTCAATAAGCTGCGGGAGCAATTAACCCATGACTCAGCGAAAAAACGAGCAAGAGCGGATGAACGAGAAACCGGGATGGAGAGGGTTATACAGTCGCTCTTAACGGAAGACGAAAAACTTACAATCGCTTCATCCGCAGATGAAGATAGCTTGCATTGGGAAACGTATGAGGTCGTTCTAATAAAACCTATAACACGCAACGAAGTAGTTACCGCTAATCAGACAATCATCAAACACAAACTAGAGGCCTTATTCGATCAGCGTGAGCGTGGGATCGTGTTCGCGATGGAGCCCTGCATCGGCATTCTTCTTAAAAATGGAGTCGGAGACGATTGGAATCGAAGAATTCTTTATAAGGATATATCTGAAGCTTGCTTGGGACAGGTATTGGATTTCACGGCTGTTTCCGGAGGGGCGGTTCACACCTGGGCAGACATCATCTTGTCATATCGGCAAGCGTTGAACTTAATGAAAAATAAATTTTATCACAAAAGTGACGTTCTTATTTCTGTAGATTCGAACTCGACTCCTCAACAGGTAACAATTAGCGAATCCTGCAATGAAAGCCTGTTATTGGAAGCTATAGATTCTATATATTTAGCACTGGAGGTCGGAAACCTCGAAGCCGTGCAGCAATTGATCATGGAAATGGCGGAGAGGATGCACAGTGACGGATTCACGGAAGAGGAATTCAAAAACATGTTTACGCAGTTATTCTCCTCCGTATTAGACAAGTTTTCTCGTAATCGATCTGAGATTCAAAGCTTAGAATATCGTAGTAGAATCATGGATATTCACAAAGAGCAACGATACAACTTGCTTCTAGAGAGACTTAATTCCATTGCTAAGAGTATTGTAGACTCATTAGGGGACACTGGAAACGACAAACAGATCAAACGAATGATTGATCTAATTCATCGGAACTATGGCGAGAACCTAAAGCTGGAGAAACTCGCTGAACTATTTAATTACAATAGCGCATATCTTGGTAAGCTTTTTAAACAAGCAACGGGTGATCACTTCAATACCTATCTAGATAAAGTAAGAATTGAACAGGCGAAATTGCTGTTGGAGCAAGGTTATAAAGTTTATCAAGTAGCGGAAAAGGTTGGTTACGCGAACGTAGACTATTTTCATGCCAAATTCCGTAAATATGTTGACACTTCCCCTAGCAGCTATAAGAAAAAGGAATAGAAACACTTTTTAGACGCATGGTCATTCCCTTGGGGGGTGACCATGTGTTATTTATTTCATCAAACTGAATACGCTTACACTAATTTTTATATGATTTTATGCCAAATCCTTCGGGTAGTGGGAGACAGTATAGTTCCTATATGATAATTACATGAAGCAGGAGGGATCATATGAAAGCGGTAACAGTTCCACAAACCAACAAAAAAATGCCTCAAAAAGGTCGTTTCTGGTCAACAGCTATTCGCAACAGATACTTATACATGATGTCGTTGCCTTTTGTTGTCTGGGTTTTCGTTTTCAGCTATTTACCCCTATGGGGATGGACGATGGCCTTCCAGAAATACAAGCCGGGAAAATCATTTTTCGAACAAAAGTGGGTCGGTTTCGATTATTTCAAACAATTATTTCAAGATGACATTTTCTATCAAGCCCTTAGAAATACGCTTGCCATGAGTGCCATGGGATTAATTGCCGGCTTCACGGTACCCATTATTTTCGCTATATTGTTAAACGAAGTAAGGATACAAACACTCAAACGATTTGTACAAACGATTTCTTATCTCCCCCACTTTGTATCATGGGTAGTTGCAGCGGGTATTATATCTAAAATGCTTTCTACGGACAACGGTGTCGTAAATGATGTTCTCATGGGGCTTCATATCATCAAAGAACCTATTCAATTTATGGGTGAAGGTAAGCTGTTCTGGGGAATTGTAACCGCTTCCGATATTTGGAAGGAGACAGGCTGGAACGCCATTATCTTTCTGGCAGCAATAGCAGGGATTGGTCCCGAGCTCTATGAGGCTGCGAAGGTAGACGGAGCAAGTCGCTGGAGGCAGGTATGGCATATTACACTTCCAGGTATCAGAACGACCATCATCATTCTTCTTATCATTTCGATTGGTCATTTGATCAGCATTGGATGGGAAAAACAATTCCTGCTAGGCAACAATTTAGTACGCGATTATTCCCAAACTTTAGATCTTTATTCCCTTAATTATGGCTTGGGTATGGGACGGTATTCGTTTGGTACAGCTATCAATATGTTTAACTCGCTTATAAGTCTCCTTCTACTCTTCACGGCGAATGGAATTTTCAAGAAGATCACAAAAGAAAGTATCTTTTAGGGAGGTTGCCAAATGGGAACTAAGAAATTAACCAGAGGCGCGCCCTGGTCAGATCGGTTATTCGATGTCATCGTTTATACAGTAATTATCTTTGCTACTTTAATTACTCTATACCCATTTCTGAATGTACTAGCTATCTCGTTAAATGATTCGATAGACAGCGTACGAGGCGGAATTACAATTTATCCGCGACAATTTACATTAAAAAATTATGAGACCATATTTGCTTTCTCAGGTCTTGTCACTGGGCTGAAAATATCAATACTACGAACCATTATTGGAACACTGCTAGGTTTAATGAGCGCATCAATGCTAGCGTATACATTGAGCAGGCTTGACTTTCAAGGGCGTAAATTCGTGTCTACGTTTCTCGCGCTTACCATGTATGTATCCGGCGGATTGATCCCCTTCTATATTTTAATTAGAGATCTCAATATGATGGGAACTTTCGCGGTTTATGTACTTCCAGGCCTTGTCAGCGCGTTTAATGTATTTGTAATCCGGTCCTTTATCGATGGAATACCTTATGCATTGCAGGAATCAGCCAAGCTGGATGGAGCGAACGATCTAACGATTTACTGGCGAGTTATTCTACCTCTTACAAAGCCGGCGCTCGCTACAATTGCCCTTTTCCTAGCAGTAGGGCAGTGGAACTCTTGGATTGACACGTATTTATATAATGGCTCTCAAGAACATTTAACGACGTTGCAATTTGAGTTGATGAAAGTCATTCAAAGTACGACTACCAACGTTGATAGCTTTCGAGGCAAGAATATGACTGCGGTTATGGCCCAGGTTTCTCCGGAATCCGTTAAGATGGCCATCACTATTGTTGTAACTGTTCCCATCTTGATCGTTTATCCATTCCTGCAAGGCTATTTTGTCAAAGGAATGACATTAGGTGCAGTAAAGAGCTAATGGTCTATTAGTATCGGTATCCGCAGGGAAACCTGTTTATACAATAGAAACTACATTTTTTGGGAGGGTTCGAAATAATGTCAAGACTAAAAAGCAAGGCTGCAATTTTTCTAACACTTACATTACTCACGAGTCTGATTGCTGGGTGCAGTGGTAACAACAATGCGAATACTTCGAGTCCAGAAGCCAGTCCGAAAGCTGAAGCGAGTGCTAGCAGCCCAGAAGCAAGCGCAAGTCCCGAAGATTTAACACCGATTACTTTTACCATGTTTGCTGAAGACGGGAATCCAAACTGGAGCAATATGCAGGATGAAGTGAGTAAAGAAATAACCAGAAAAACAGGTGTCACATTGGATGCGGAATTTGCAGTAGGCGACCCCGCACAGAAAGTCGCGTTAATCGCGGCAAGCGGAGAATATCCGGATATTCTTTCAGCAAAAGGAGATATCGGCAAGTTAGTTGATGCCGGTGCTGTGATTGATTTAACTGATCTAATTGAGCAGCATGCTCCGAATATCAAAAGAGTGCTCGGCGACAATCTTGCTCGCGCAAAATATACAAATGAAGATCAATCTATCTATGCCATTCCTACATGGGCAGCTGTTAACGAACAAAGATTTGTTGCTGGTGGAGGCTTTGAGCTCCAGCATCGTGTAGTAAAAGAAGCAGGTTACCCTGAAATTCGCACCGTTCAGGATTATGAGAATGTTATTAAAGCATACTTGGAGAAGCATCCAACAGACGAGAATGGCAATAAGAATATCGGTGTTTCCCTTAATGCGGATGACTGGCATATGTATATTTCCGTAACGAATCCTGCTGTAGCAACCACAGGTGGATCTGATGATGGTGAATATTTCGTTAATCAAGAGACTCATGAAGCCATCTATCATTTCCGTCGTCCAGAAGAAAAAGAATATTTCCGCTGGTTGAACCACATGAACGATATCGGACTTCTAGATAAAGAAAGCTTCGTTCAAAAATATGATCAATATAAAGCTAAGGTTGCAACTGGCCGTGTTCTTGGTCTCATTGACCAAGATTGGGACTATAACGATAGCCAACAAGCTTTGAAAACCGCAGGAAAATTCGATCAAACTTATGGTCACTATCCTGTTACGATGTCGAAGGACATCAAAGAGCCTTCGTTCTGGCCTACTGGCTTTATGGGAGGATGGGGCATTGCAATTTCCAGTACGGCTAAAGATCCTGTTCGTATCATTAAATTCCTAGATTTCTTAGCCTCGGATGAAGGTCAAATCCTAAATAACTGGGGTATCGAAGGTAAACACTATGTCATGGAGAACGGTAAACGGGTAGTGCCTAAAGAAGTACAAGATCGCATAAATAACGACAATACAGCATTCACGAAAGAAACCGGAATTGGCTTCTATTGGAACATGATGGTTCACTATGGCGATGGTGCCAAAGACCCAACTGGAAATTATTACACTAAGAACTTCCCTGAGAAATTGGTTGATGGATACAGTGATGTTGAAAAAGAGACGCTTGCCGCCTACAAAGCGACTACATGGAAGGATCTATTCCCGAAAGAGGATGAATTCAAAGAAAAAGCTTATGGCGCTGCTTGGAATATTTCAATTCCAGGCGAGGATGAAGTATCTATTCTAGGAACAAAGATGAGAGATATTACCTGGAAGAGAATTCCTGAAGCCATTCTAGCAAAGCCTGCAGATTTCGACAAGATCTGGGATGCTTATATGCAGGATCTAGAAAAAGCTGGTGTCGAAAAAATGGAAAAAGGCTATACAAAGTATGTTCAAGATCGTGTAGCACTTTGGAGTTCGAAATAATAGGTATATGATCAACTATTTCATAAAGGTGAGAAAAGACCTGATTTTTCGGGTCTTTTCTTTTTTTTTTGGATTCGGTCAAGGATTACCGCTACAATATAGAAGACGATAAACTGCAACAATATTTGTAAGAAAACGTCTGAATAATTATTCGTTTTCATTAGAGAGGGAGTTTCTCATGTTCAGAAGGATTATTCTGCTTCTGCTTGTTATCGCACTGCTTGGCTCTGCATGTGGGAAGGCAGCTGTTGACGAGGAGAAGGGCGTTCGGCAATATACTTTGACTGATCTGGATAAACGTGTTGTTGAGGCGTCTAATTCATTTGGCATGCGCTTATACCGTGAGATTTCTCGTGCGAATCCTAACATGAATGTGTTTATATCACCGCTTAGCATTTCTTCAGCATTATCTATGGTCTATAACGGTGCTTCCGGTACAACATTAGAAGAGATGGCGAAGTCGCTAGGATTAGACGGAATGACTAAGAAGGAATCGGGTCACGGCTATCGGGTAGCGCTTGATCTGTTGACCCACCCGGCAGACGAGGAGATCGGGCTTACGGTCGCTAATTCACTATGGATGCGCAAGGGGAAGACTTTTCACGAAACATTCGTGCAGCAAAGCAGGGATGATTACGCGGCAGAGGTTAGCGAGCTGATCTTCAGCAGTCCAAACGCAGCACGAACAATGAATCGTTGGGTTAAGAACAGAACGAATGGCAAAATTCCGGATATCGTAGATAACGTCAAGCCTCAGTCGGTCATGTACGTATTAAACGCAGTATATTTCGAAGGGAAATGGACGGAGCCTTTCTTACCTGATTCGACTACGTCCGGTGAATTTCAGACATTGGCATCCGAGACGGTTCCAGTTAAGATGATGGCTAGAGGGGGGCAATACGAATATGTTCAGGCAGATGGCTATCAAGCGATTCGTATGCCCTTCGGGAAGAAAGCTTCCGTATCCATGGTGATCCTGCTGCCGGATGAGGTCGAGGGAATAGTGTCCCTCCAGGAGATGTTAGCAGAGGATACAACGAGATTAACGAAACCATTCGAGAAACGCCCGGGGAGAGTTGAATTACCAAGGGTCCATATTGAATATGAGGCAAGCCTGAAAGAATCGCTCCGGACGATTGGCATGAAAGAAGCGTTTATTCCGATTAGGGCTGATTTCTCGAGCATAGCGCCGACTCCGCCGAATCTATTCATTAATAACGTGACTCATAAGACTTTCCTGGAAATTACTGAACAAGGAACAGTAGCAGCGGCAGCTACGACGGTAGAGATGTTAGCAGGGTCAGCACCTGCGGAAGCTCCGTTCCACATGATCATGAATAGACCTTTCGTGCTTGCAATTGTAGATCACGATACGGACAGCATTCTGTTTGTGGGTACCATAATGAATCCGAATGGTTAAATGCCGTTAGGCCTGTTTTACTCAATCGGTTATATTTCTTGTGTAATACTCGATGATATCCTTTCGTCGGATAATACCTAGGAAAACACGATTATCGTCAACGACGGGTACGAAGTTCTGATCTGCGGCAAGCACTAACATATCTTCCATGTGAGCATTGATTGATACGCATTCATTATAGATCCGCTTCTTTATTTCGTTAACCGGCACCTGCTCCATGTTATCGAAATCCAGTCCAGGCGTATTTTTCAATTTCCATAACAGGTCACCCTCCGATAACGTTCCGACATATTTTCCTTCGCTGTCTATAACGGGTATTGCTGTGTAATGGTAAAGTTCCAACTCTTCCATAGCTTCGCGCATTGATACTAAGGCTGTAATAAAAGAGACCTTGTCTTTCGGAAGAAGAAATGAACTTATTTGCATCGTTATGAACTCCTTTTCTCGGAACTTTCACTTTACTACTATTATTATTAAACCATACTATGCTTTGTGAAAGCATTTATTAAAATTCTCCAAAGCTTCGGAGAGGTTGTCATACAGCTTATAGAAAAAGGATATAGAATCTTTTCATTTCAAGAAAAGTTCCATATCCTTTTTTCTTGCGTTACATTCCCATTTCTCCATTGTCATAGTTAAATTGCCATTCAATTCCGAATTTGTCTGTTGCACTTCCATAGCATTTGCTCCAGAAGGTTTCTTGCAACTCCATTCCTACCTTGCCGCCTTCTTTAAGCTTATGGAATAAAGCTTTAACTTCATCTATGTCTTTACTTACTAATGCAAGGCTTATATTGTTACCAGCAACAAAAGGCATACCCGGAAAAACATCAGAAAACATTACATTGCTTCCGCTTATGTTAAGTCTTGCGTGCATCACTAAGTTTTTTGCTTCCGCCGGAAGAGAAAAATTTGGGTCAGGCGGAGTATCACCAAAGGTCATTATTTGTGGGGTTTCTATTCCAAAAACCTCAGCGTAATACTCTACGGCTTCACGACAGTTTCCATTAAAATTAAGATAAGCATTAACAGACATGTCATTCACTCCTAAGATTAAATTGGTTAATCATGGGCAATTGGCATTAGCACCCATATTGTATCATTTAAAAATACTTATTCAAATATCCTGGTAGGTACTTATAGTTAAGCAAAGCGAAGAGGGCAAAGTTTAATACGTCGCCCAATTTTTTTGTACGCCTTATATTTTATAGTTATTAAACGGGGTTACGTTGAACCTGACTAGTTTGTTGGAACAGTTGTTTCACTTGAGGATTAGTCGCATTCTGGGCATAAAATGCGTATTTTTTAGCCGTTAAATTCTCCAACTTATAAGCATCACGTGAGATATAATAATCCTTTGCCATTTTACTAAACACTTCCTTAAAGCGTTGTCTTTTCAATAGCTCCCTTTATCGTTTGTGCCAATTGGGAAACATCGCCCATTCCTTGGAAATGTACATACAGAATTCTTGGTTTTTCACCAATCATGTGATTATGCAAGGCTGATACGTCCAAACCTCCTTGACGTAGTCCGTCAATAACTGGATTTACTTCTTCATCCAAGAGGGCGAGTTCTCCCATTACAGCAGTATGCTTATCCACTCTTTCAAAAGTTGCAATAAACACCAACTCCATCATTTCAGGAGACAATTTATTGCCCATATAGGTGACTTCAAGGTTTTCACGAACAATTTCCACTTTGCAAACACTATTTTCGATATATTGTGTTCTTGTAATTATAACTCTACTAAATTCAGCATGGTTTTTTCTTTATTATATCTTGACGAGAAGACTCCCTCTTCAACGAAGTAAGAGAGGGATGAATCGTCATTTTCTTTTTGCCTCAAATGCGAACATATGTGCTATAATGAAAGGGGGATTTACGTTCGCAGAAGGGGGTGTGCAAACTCAGATGCTACACCACAAAGCCTTTCGTTTTCGTCTCTATCCAACGACCGAGCAGATCATCCTCATTCGCCAAATGTT
>NZ_JBEQAP010000087.1:0-12024 GCF_041640265.1 Cohnella sp. | reverse complement strand
TCTGCAAGCTTCTCCGACGTTATCGCACCCTCAGATAGTGCAGCTGTCGTAACGGATCCTTCGTTTAGGTGAATTTGCTTTATAGCCTTTGGCTTTAGATGCTTTGAGGAGATAGCGGATTCCGCCAATGCACGCCCGGATACTGCGCCGTTCTGCAGAGCTTTCTCATAAACCGAATTTTCGTATAGCTTATCGGAAGTGACGCTTGCGTCCGCGAGCTTCGAGGTCGTTACGGCCAAGTCCGCCAATTTATCCGTTGATACACATTCCGGGGAAAGCTTAAGTGAAGTAATCAAGTGATCGGTCAGATGATGGGAAAATACGGCGCGTATGCCTAGCTGGCGTTCTCCGACCGCACCAGGAGCAATGATCTTATCGGTTACGGCTTCCGCTTGCAAAGCAGTAGTCCCTACCGAAGCATTGCTTAGGTGCACAGGTTCTACAGCCCCCGCACGAATATGGCGATTTTCAATGGAGTCCGGTGCCAAAGCTCCCCCCATGACCACTTCCCCGCCAAAATGATACGGCCTTAACGAGCCTGTAGCCAATTGCTCTGATTGTACGCTTTCCACCGAAAGATGCTCCGTTTTTACCGAACCTGCCGCGAGCTGCTTGCTCCCAACGGAATGTTCGCCAAGCTTGGCACCGATGACTGAACCATTTGCGAGCTGAGCTGTTCCAATCGCTCCATCCACCACGTGCGGGGAATGAACGGCACTCTTCGCCAGCTGTCCAGCGCCGATTAAACCTTCTCTAAGATGCTCCCGGCCAATGGCTTGGGCGACGATATGCTCACTTCCCACTATTTTCTCTTGCAGAAGTCGAGGTTCAATAACTCCATCAGCAAGTTTATCTGCGATAATGCTTCCTTTGGCTAAATGTCTGGAATGTACGGCTTCATCCGCAAGCTTGCCGGAGACAATGCTTTGATCAGCGATTTTGGTAGAGGTGACCGCTTGGTCAACGAGCTTAAGCGTCGTTACGGACTGATCCGTCAGCTTGGAGGCCGTTACGGTGTCATCTGCCAGATGGCGGGTTACTACTGCTGCCTCTCCGAGATGCTCTGCTCTTACCGCCCCGGGCTGAATATGCTCGGCTTGAACCGAACCAAAGACCAGCTTGCTTCCCGATACGGACCTTTCGGCCAGTTCTCGAATACCGACTGCCCCGTCGACGAGATGATTCGCGGCCACGGCGTGCGGGCCCAAATGCTTTCCCTGCAGCACTCCAACAGCAACGTGGTGGGCAAGAACGAGTCCTTCCGTCAGGTGATAGGTTTCAATGGAGCCTCGTGCCAGCTTTTCCTTGGATACTGATCCGTCACGCAGCTTGGATGTTGTCACCGCCCCATCAGCCAGCTTGGAGGTATCAATGCTTTCATTCGCAAGATTCTCGCTTCGAATCGAACCGCTGCGGATTTTGTCCGAGGTAATGCTCTGATCTTGGAGTTGCTCAGAAGTAATAACTGATAGGCTTAAATGTTTAGCCTGAATAGAGCCTTCAGCAATTTTGTCAGAGCTTATCGTTCTGTCCGCTAGCTTCTCCGAGGAAACACTGCCGTCACGCAGCTTATCACCGGTGATGGATCGATCACGAATTTTTTGTCCGGAAATTGAATTTTTAGCGAGATGATCCCCCACAATGGATTCCGAGGCTAGCTTGGATGAAGTAATAGAACCATCGGCTAACTTAATAGCTGTTACAGCGAAATCAGCCAATGAATTCGTATAAACTGAATCGGGCAAAAGATGCGATGCTTTGATCGTAAAGGGAGCTAACTTCTCTCCGGTAATGGCTTCGTCCGCCACATCATCCGTATATACAATCGGTGATGGGCGAAGCGGCATGCGTTTCTCTTCCAGCCTCGTGTGGCGAGCCTTCCTAGCCTCTAGCTCTTCCACAACGATTCCCTGCTCCGAGTCCGCCGCTGGAGAGTCCGCCGCTGGAGAGTTCTCCCTAAGTAGCGCTGTTAATTTATCCGCAGACTGTTGGCTGTCATTCTGTAACGATTCAACAACTGCAATTATATTCGACTGATCCTCTGCTGCAGGCAAGTCCTCTGCTATGGACACAGATGTCGCGATAGCCACAATATCCTCGGTTTCTTGCCTTGTCGAGACGAACTCTGAAGATTCCGGGTCTACAGCCGGCTTAGAAGCGGTATCTGCTTGAACAATTACAGACACCGTTCTTGGTGAAGTAATTTTACTTCCCTTAGCGTTAACAAATCCTCGCTTGCTCTCTGCTTCACTTTCCACCGACTGCTGCGCCTCGGCGGCCGATCCATGAACGGATATCGGTTTGGCCTTTGATTTTTGTATGTCATCCAGCCAAGTCAGCTCGAGCGTATTCGGATTGTCGACGTAATAAAGCGGCCGGCGCGATTTGGGTACGTTCTTGGGTACGTTCTTCGCCTTGTTCTTTTTCATGTCCTTCTCCTTCCTGTACATAGAAATCTCCAGTATCATATGCATTCACCTATAGGCACGTCACGAGGATGGGCTCGTGTCTCTATGCGAATTAGGAAGTCGAGGATTAAATTAGGAAAAAACCGCCATCGGAGATTGGTACTGCTCCAATGACGGTCCTTCTATGTAGAGAATGCGGCTTATCCGTGTCGGCCTCCCGAAGGGAGACGAATATCCTCAGCCGCCGGCATGCCAAAAAGAGGAGCTCCGTCAGGATTCCAGACAAACTTCTGCAAATACATGCTGCGTTTGCTCACATCCGCGCCTGGGTAAGGAAGAGCATGATAAACAATCCAATCTTCCAGTCCGTCTGGAGAAACGGTAAAGCAATTATGACCAGTTGCATAGATGTGATTTTCTTCACTCTTATGAAAGACGGGAGTGGGTGATTTGCTCCAAGAAAGTGGAACCATCGGATCCGCAGAAAGCTGCATCGTAAGCATTCCAAGACAGTAATCTTCCGACCAGGTCGTACTTGCGGAATAGACTAGATATATTCTGCCATTTCTCTGTAAAATAACAGGTCCCTCATTAATTGCCATTCCTCCTTGTTGCTCCCACTCCAGTGTCGGAGCGGTTAACATGGCCTCTTCTCCGATCAAAGTACAAGGATCCTTCATCCGGACGATAAATATAGCTGAGCCATATTGCGGGAATTGACCATAACCTGCATAGAAGAAATACAGCTCGCCTCTTAACTCCATCACAGTACCATCCAGACCGGCTCTCTCTGTTTTCATTGGCCCATGCCATTCCCATTGACCTTCCATCGGATTATCTGATTTATTGCTTATTACGCAAATACGACGGGTTTCGTCCACTCCGCCATCGTTGGCTGTGAAATAAACATACCAACAGTCTTGGATCCGATGGAGCTCAGGAGCCCATAGATTAAATCCATAGTCTCCTCCTGTCGGCATCCAGATGACTTTCTTCTCTCCGTCGGAGATTTCTGTCATTGACTGTGAGCGCCATAGCTCTATCCGGTCGCGAAGCGTCATCATAAAATAATAGAAGCCATCCGTGTGCTTTAACATCCAAGGATCCGGTGCACCGTTTACTATGGGGTTATTGAATGTTCCAGACATGACAACCCCCCTCCTTATGCTAGATTAATCTCTTTGATTCGATCGAGCGGCACTTTAGGTTGTCGATCCTCGGTCAACAATCCATTCACCTCTTGCTGGACATCGGTAACCTGCGTATAACAATAACCGCAAATATAATCGGTGTCCTTGATTGCTTGAGTAATACTCCGGAACCGTTCGAGAAACGCTTCCTCCGTGTCGACCTGGTTGCCGTACCCCCAACCTGACTCCGTCTTAAAAGCAATCCCGCCGAACTCGCTAATCATGATCGGCTGGCCGCGATACTCGTAGCCTTGGGCCATTGCATACTTCGAATTCATGTGGGAAATTTCATTGCTCGTGATCGCATCCTTATTGGCATAACGCTTCAGGAACTTGGAACCTGATTCTTCATAATCGTGCAGGGTCAGAATATCCGAAATCGTATGTTCCCAGCCATCGTTCACGATGACAGGCCGATTAGGATCGATCGATTTTGTTAGATAATAAATGGCTTCCGTGAACTGTTGCTGTTTACGATCGACGAATACATTGCCGATTCCCCAAGATTCATTGAATGGAACCCATGTAATGATGCACGGATGGTTATATTGCTGCTGCACGATGTCCAGCCATTCCCGGGTAAATCGATCTACGGCTTGATCGTTGAATTCATACGCTGCAGCCATTTCCGACCACACCAGTACCCCTTTTACGTCACACCAGTACAGGAAACGAGGATCTTCGATTTTCTGATGCTTCCTGAGCCCGTTGTACCCCATAGCCAATATTTTATCGATGTCCTCGATAATCGCCTCTTCGGATGGCGGTGTCAGATGGCTGTCCGTCCAGTAGCCTTGGTCTAATATCAACCGCTGATAGAGCGGCGTGTTGTTCAGGAGCACCTTTCCCTTCTGAATAGAAATTTTGCGAAGCCCGAAATAAGAATGAACCTCGTCCACTATCGAATCCGCGTCGCTTAGAATGAATTCCACCTCGTACAGCTTCGGCTTTCCCGGACTCCAGGTTTCAACTTTCCATTCCCGCGTTTCGCTTATCAATTCAACGCTTGCTGACAGATAGGAGCGGTCCACGGTGATACTCGTTTCTTTAACCGGAGTGCCATCCATTGTTATCTTCGTGGTCAATCGAAGCGAACCTCGATCTGCTCCCTCACTCAGACGGTAATCGAAGCGAACAGAATTCGTATCTAGATCCGGGGTAATTTTGACCGAATTCAAATGCTGCTGGTTAACATACTCGAGCCAGACCGTCTGCCAGATCCCGGTGGTCTGCACATACCAGCAACCAAAATTTTCTTTCCTCCAACGCTGCTTACCTCTTGGTTGAGTACAGTCTTCGCTGTCTTCCACTTTGACGACAATTAGATTATCCACGCTGTCATTAGTCAGGGTATATGGAGTGATATCGAAGGAAAAAGCCGAATAACCGCCCTCATGCCGATCAACAAAATGACCATTGACCCACACTTTAGCCACATAATCGACGGCTTGAAAATTTAAGATGATCTGCTTGTCCTGTTGCTCGGCCGGAATAGAAAATTTACGCTGATACCATACATAAGGATGGAACGCCGACTCCCCAATTCCGCTCGCTTTGGTTTCATAAACGAACGGTACTTGGATCTTCAACTTCCCCTCTATAGACTTAAACCATTGCTCGTGCTCGCCTATATTCCCGTCATCGAAGCAAAAATCCCACTCTCCGTTCAAATTAAGCCAATCTTCACGAACGAATTGCGGTCTTGGATACTCTTTTCTATAGCTTTTCAAACTCATAGATTTCACCTATCCTATTCTGCATCCTATTTACTAATCATTTGTACTTCTAGAATTGGCATCGTCCCAGCATTTAATTGGCGGTATGTCTCAATTGGAAGCTTCGGCACGCGCTCGAAGGAAAGCAAACCGTTCTTCTCCTGTTCCACGTCAGTCAACTGCGTGTAACAATAGCCCTGCAGTCCACCCGCTGCAATAATTGGCCGCATGACTGCAACCAAACGGTTCAAAAAATCTTGATCGTCTTTGGCGGACGAATAACCCCAGCCTTCACTGCTATCCTGAATATACGAAATTCCTCCGAACTCAGATAGCTGTACCGGCTCTCCATTGTACGAGAACCCTGGCAAAATAATTCTTCTCCCTTGCGGATCGCAATTAACCGACTGCTCCGGAGTCGCATACCTGCGCTCTAGAATCTCTTCCCGGCTTTCATAGTCGTGAATCGTGTAGATGTCGGATTTCACGTGCTCCCAGCCATCATTCGAAATGACTGGTCTCGTATCGTCCAGCGATTTGGTCAAATAATAAAGCGTAGAAGCATGGTGCTGCTGCCTTTTGTCTATTAATATATTTGGCGTTCCCCAGCTTTCATTAAGCGGAACCCATACGACGACACAGGGGTGATTATAATCGCGATGAACCGCCTCTTGCCATTCATTCAGAATACGGGTCATATACTGTTCCGAGAATTGGTAGGCATTAGCCATCTCGCCCCATACTAGCAGCCCAAGCTTATCGCACCAATATAAGTAACGCGGATCTTCGATTTTCTGATGCTTTCTTGCCCCATTGAACCCCATCTGCTTGGTCAGTTCGACGTCCTTACACAGCATATCGTCGCTTGGAGCTGTAAGTACGCCGCCTGGAAAATATCCTTGATCAAGAATAAGCTTCATATAATAAGGCCGATTATTTAAGCATATAACGCCATCTTCTATCGAAATTTTCCTCATGCCGAAATAGCTTTTCACCTGATCAAGTACCATTTCGCCGTCAAGCAGCATAAATTCCACGTCATATAAATTCGGCTTCTCCGGCGACCACCAACGTCCGAGTCCATGATCGTTAAAATCATGAAGCTTAATAGATACTTCCTCTTCCTGCGCTATAACTCGGATAGCATTCTCGGCTATCAATTCATCCTTAAATGATATTTTAATGCTAAGGATTAAGTCTTTGTATATTTCCGCTCCTTCTACGAAGCTGCGGATATGAATTTTGTTTGAATCAATATCCGGAGTTAGTCTCACACTGCTCAGATGAGCGGAATTCACCGCCTCGATCCAAACCGTCTGCCAAATACCCGTAGTCCGTGTATAGAAAACCTGTTCTGAATATTCCTTCCAATACTGCTTTCCTCTAGGCAATGTGACGTCTTTGCTATAATCTTGAGCACGTACGACTATACTATTTGCGCTTGTTCCAATCAAAGACGCTGTAATATCCGCTTGAAACGGTGTATGTCCGCCCTCATGACACGCTACTAAATGTCCGTTCACCCATACCTTCGCCTCGTAATCGACTGCACCAAAATGTAAGATCACTCGTTTACCTGCAAATTCAGAGGGAAGATCGACAACTTTCCGATACCATACAATATCATGAAACGATTTATCATTAATTCCACTCAATTCGCTTTGATAACAAAACGGAACTTGAATGTTACGGTCAAACGATTTTCCCTCAAACCAATTATTATCGCAGCCTGCATTCGCATCGTCGTAAGCAAATTCCCATGCCCCATTAAGATTTAGCCAGAATACCCTTTCAAATTGCGGTCTTGGATAATCATTTCGTATTGGATAAGCCATGTTTCCACTCCAGTCCTATTGCTTATGCTCTTATCTTATTTTTTTAGAGGTTTAATGGTCATATTATAGAAGGCCATTGTAGATCGTTCGGAACGAATTCCTGCCTTTCCGTGCAAGAAAGGATTTGCATCCGTGTAGTCAATTAGCGGTTTTTGTCCGCCCTCTAGGAACACTTGAATGTTACCTCCTCTTACAATCACCTTCAGAGGGTACTTCCGTCCCGTTTCCAGCTCTACGGTTTCGCTCGTCATAAGGAACGAATCATAGTTCATGCGATTCAAGGTCAGCTGTGAAGACGAAATGCCGATATAATAGCCCATCGCTGCATCCCTTACTTGATCCGGATGGTAGGATTCATTCGTCTCGCGGACAAATACGCCTCCGACATCCGTATCTGCATTCAACTGAACGTCAACCCACAATTCATAGTCGTCCCAATTGTCGCTGCCTGCAAATAACATGTCATCATCAGAACCGCTTCCTGTATAACCGCCCTCTATTTGTTCGAACAATCCGAAGCCAGTTAGATTGGATGACTCTTCGAAAAGCTGTTGCTTCTCTAGCAACTCGGTAGTGAATATCTCGAATGTTTGAAGCTCAACCGATCCCGATTTCAACTCCACCTTCAGCTCATGAAAGCCTGCGGCAATAGCAATTGATCCGATTCGAAGCTTTGCTGTGTCCTCCGTAAAGGCTGGGTCGTCTGCTCTGATTGTCGTCTTCACAGCTTTTCCGCCGTCAATCGACCATTCCAGCACAACATCCTTGTTCGGCTTCCGCAGCGTCAAGCCGATTCCGTATTCAGCAGTCCCCTTCGCATTGATCTTGTACTTAAACCAATCTCCGCGCTGCTGCAATCTGATAGAATAGCTACCGTCATCCAGCTTATGAATCGGCACACCATCTGTTCTCCGGTAGTCGCTTGTCTCTGCTTTCTTCTGCTCTAGATGGAAGCCGCGCTCGGATTCCTTCAAATAGTGAACAGCTTCAATGGCTCCCGGAATAGGCTTGTAGGCTTCAAAATCACTGCTGCCGTCTGCATCGTTCGTGAATGCGATGTATTCGTAGATCGGTTTCGTCTGCACGGCGATATAACCGATTTTGCCCCTGGACGGTTCATTCGTATGTTCCTCCAGCTTCTTCATTCCGTCGAAGAAGACAAGCACGCTGGCATCACGCCTCTCAACGCGAATCGTATGCAGCTTCGTATAATCAAATTCTTTCGGAAGCGTTGCATGAGCGACCTGCTCCTCCGAGCCATTTTTCACATTGAAATATTGAATTTCATGTTTGGATGGCAGGAGTTTGACTGCTGAGTAATTAGATTTATCTACATATGAAAATACGGCTGAGATACTGCCGTTATCCGTTGCGGGGGCAGCATTATTCAAACGAAAATTATATTCTGCAATAAAAGCCTCTTCAGTGGACTTTTTGCTAATTACAGTTTCTTCAATAGACGATTTTGTCGTGTCCCATAGCTCGTTCGAACTGTCCTCTGAAAGCCATCCATACAATGCAGGCATCGCAGGCGCAGGCTGTTTATGATCATGAGTCGGACCAAACACAACCAGCTTGTCGCCATTATAAGCAAGCCGATCGATATTCAGCTCACGTACCGGCGGACCTTCCGAGGAATGTCCAACCAAGTTATGATAAGTCAAATAGTAGGAATCCATATCTGGACCGAGCACAGTCGTGCTATGGCCAAGTCCTTTAAATTCATCCTTCACGCTAATGACAATCGGATTATTAGAAGGAACCGCAAAATCACCGAAAGGTCCGTCTTTTGAAACTGCATAATTGATACGATAGCCGTTACTAAATACGTGATTGCCTGTATACGTCATGTAGTACAAGCCGTTACGCTTCCAAATCATGGATCCTTCTGTCCAATGTCCAAGAAATGCGTTAGTCGTTACGCCAATATCAATCGTAAACGGATCGGGCATCTCATGGGCAACTATGCCTCTCGTTCCTGCATTCGTGAAATACCATTTGCCGTCATCGTCAATAAAGACTGAACCGTCAATGGTATTTCCTAAATTTTCTGTTTTGACGACAAACGGACCGGTTGGGCTATCACTCTGCAGCACATAATGTCCTTGACCTGCAGGCGATGTATATAAGTAGAAGCTTCCGTTCCAGTAAAATACCTCGGGAGCATATGCTCCTGTCGTTATGGGGTCCTCCGTTACAAGCCCTTCATAGCTCCAATCAACTAAATTGTCGGAGCTCCAAGCTTTAATGCCTGGACGCCAATCCTTAGTGCTGCAATACAAATAAAATTTACCGTTGTATCGCATGATGAAAGGATCGCCTATGCCGTAATCCTCCCACTCCTGATCGAGCTTAAACGAGTTTGTGTACACCTTCGCATCCTCCTTCAACAAGACGATTTCTGCTCTATTTAACTCTGATTGGCATCTGCTTAGCATGAGCACAATCGATGCTGTGAGAAGGAGGACGACTATCATCAGCGTCCTCTTGGTTCCTAATCTACTAGTCCTCATCCTATTAACCCTTCAATCCGCTGATCGCCATCGATTCGATGAAATAGCGTTGACAGAAGAAGAATACGATGATTACAGGAACCATGGAAATCAAAGATGCTGCCAATATAACCGGATAGTTAGAGGAGCCCATGTATTGCGATTGCATAGAAGCAATGAGTACTTGAATCGTTTGCTTCTGCGGCGAGCTTAAATAAATAAGCGGCCCCATAAAGTCATTCCAAATGCCCATGAAGCTTAGAGCTGCTTGAGCAGCAATCGCTGGCTTTGCAACAGGCAATGCAATAGTCCGGAAAGTCCGGAAGAAGCTGCTGCCGTCCAGCTTGGCCGCTTCAACCAATTCATTCGGAAGACCGCCCGCCAAAAACTGCCTTAAGAAGAAAATAACGACGATATTCCCGAATAGACCCGGCACTATGAGCGGCAGCAGCGTATCGGTCCAATTGATCTTCGAGAAGCCGATGAACTGTGGAATCATAACAACCGAAAAAGGAATCATCATCGTGCCGAGCAGGGATAGAAAAATGGTGTCTTTATACGGAAATTCAATTTTCGCAAACGCATATGCAGCCATGGTTGAAACAAACAAGCCAATCACTAGAACGAATACGACAATTATCATGCTGTTCATAAATCCGCTAAGCAAAGGAGAATCGTCCCAGGCGGTTACATAGTTTTTGAATGTAGCGGGGTCTGGTATCCATTTTGGCGGAATTTCGAACACGTTTCGTTGATCTTTTAATGAAGTAGATACCGTCCAAACGAACGGCGCCAGCATGACAATCGAGCCGATACAAAGGATGAAAGACACCCATAGGTTTGCTAATCGTTTCTGTTGCATTTGAAATCAAACCCCCTCGCAAACTGTGACGGTAAAGCATTAATCGTTATAAACCCATCTTTTTGACAGGCGGAACTGAATAAGGGTCACGATAAAGATAATAACGCCTAGTACCCACGCAATCGCACTGGCATAGCCCATATTGAAATACTTGAACGCATTTTCGAAAATATAAAACACTACAGTTGCTGCGCTGTATTCCGGTCCGCCGTCGCCTGCGAGTACGTAAATTTGGCTAAATGACTGAAATGCACCGATAACGCCCATAACAACTACGAAAAAATGAATATTCGTCAGCAGCGGGATCGTAATTAGCCATAGCTTTTGAAACGCGCTCGCGCCATCCACTTCGGCTGCCTCGTAATACGTAGATGAAATGGATTGAAGTCCAGCTAAGTAAAGAACCATCGTACCTCCAACGCCGCCCCATACACCCATCAAAATCATCGAAGGTTTAATCCAATCCGCGTTGCCGAGCCAGTTAGGTCCTTGAATGCCAAACCAATTCCATAGCGTTTGGTTTAGCAGACCGTAATCTTGATTCAAAATCCATTGCCACAGCAAGGAAACCGCGATAATAGGCGAGATGACAGGCAAATAATAGATCGTCCGAAGGAACGAAATGCCTCTGAGAGGACGGTTCATCATAATGGCAAGCAACAGCGCCACAATCATCCCGATAGGTATTCCAAGCATCATATACACAGTGTTATATAAAGACTTGTACACTTTCTCATCCTGAAATACTTCTACATAGTTTGTAACACCTACGAACTCAGGAGGCGTTACTAAATCCCAAGACGTGAAGCTTAACCAAACCGAGTAGAGAAGCGGTGCGACTCCAAAAATGAGAAAGCCGAGCACAGGGGCCGCCACAAACAGGTAGGCCCATGCGTATTCTTTGCGGATATAAGCCGGTTTACTTTTTTTCATGCGTACACATCCTCGCGCTTGCTATTCGATATTAAGGTTTGAATATTGGATGTTCAGCTTACTTATTACCTTTGTCATAGAGCTCTTGCAGCTTCGGCTGCATTTCCTTCGCCCAATCCGCGGCAGTCATCTTGCCGTCCCATACTTTGCCGACCTCTTGCCACATCGTATCGATCCATTTCGTGTCCTTCGAACCGAAATCGATAACCGGGTGACCATAATCTTCAATAATATCAAGGAACACCTGACGATTAGCAGGCGCTTTGTCATATTCCACAAACTCGCCTTTTGCCATGTCGACCAAGTTAGGAACCGCTTGGCCTAGCTCGTAGTTTTGCTTCTGTCCTTCGGCATCAAGGGCGAGGAACGCCGCTAAGTTAAACGCTTCCTGCGCATGCTTGGATTTGCTCGATACCGAGTAACCCATCGATCCGACCCATGTGCCCGCTTTGCCTGTTGCCGGGTTCGTCGGCCATGCCGCGATATCCCATTCGAAAGGCAAGTCCCAGAAGCCCGGTTGATCCCAAGGACCCATCGGGAACATCCCTACTTTGCCTGCTACGAAACGAGAGTAAGCATTCATCGCTTT
>NZ_JBEQAP010000086.1:988-12183 GCF_041640265.1 Cohnella sp. | reverse complement strand
ATTATTCGAATAAGGAAGTATCGCTAAAATGAAAGTTCTTGAGAAAATTCTCCTAACGTTAGTATTCATCGTTCTTCTCCCAGGGTGCGATCGTGCGGTGAACCTCGAAGATCTATCCATTACATTGGTTATAGGCATGGATTTGGACGATGAGAGCAATATTACAACCTACGTTGTTGCTCCTGTATTCAGCAGTAACGTCAAAGGAAGTACTCAGGTTCTCGAGAGTAAAGCCCCGACTTTAAGACAAGCAAGACAAAATTTTGACTCAATGACCGCTGGAATGATCGTCGGCGGGAAAATCCAGGTGGTCTTGGTCGGGAAACGTTTGCTAAAGAAGAAAAACTGGTTTACGTTGTTGGATGTATTTTTTCGGGATTCCAAACTTTCGCTGAGCGCCCGAGTAGTTGCCGTCGATGGAAATGTGTCCGATGTCGTAAATCTAAAATCCCAGGATCTCCCCCTACTGCCGCTTCGATTAACAAGCCTAATTGACACTAATGAAAAACGGGGGCAAACCGTAAAAACCAACTTACAGCAATTAGACATTCAAATGCACGATAAAGGGGTTACCCCCTACATTTCAAGCATTAGGTTGGACGGCAATAAAATTACTGCGACGGGAACCGTACTTCTCGATAAAAAGGGAAAAATGGCAACGACCTTGAATCCAAATGAAACAACCCTGTTCTATATCCTGATGAATTCAGATCGTATAAACAATGGTCAAGCATCCCTGTTTGCCCGATTTCAAGATGTCAAAAAAAGCGGTTTGTTTGATACTGGCTTGATCAATATGAGTATAAATCAATCAAGGCTGAGAATTAAACCAGGTTACCGTAACGAAAAGTTCTACTTCCCTGCCGATATTACACTGTCCATGGCCCTTAAAGAGCGATTATTCCCATATGACATGAAGGATAATTTAAGGGATTTCGAACAGGAGATCGAAAGCAGTATTCGGGACCAATTGGAACAGCTCCTAGAGAAATTTCAAAAACATCATGTCGACCCAATCGGACTGGGGAGATATGCTCGGGCTTACCAGTACGAACAATGGAAGAAGGTTCAGAATAACTGGGGTGAAGCTTTCTCCAGAGCAGACATTCCTTTAAACATCGATACCACGATCAAATATATAGGGCCCGTCAAATAAGAACCCGGGTCGTCGTGCTAGCCTAGGCGGCCCTTCCTCCTACCGCAATATCCCACTTTCACCCGTTAGTCATTGCGCTTCAAGGGTACCAAGCAAAACCCGTGGGGCGGGCATATTCGACGAGCTAGTCAAAAAAAAGCCGCAACGCTAGTCGCGACTTTATTGGAGCAATATTCTTTTTGAATATCAATTAAGTATGCTTTGCCCGAGCGATCGCACTCGCTTCGACATTCATTTATTTTTTTGTCTGGTTAATTCAAGTTTTAGTCGGTGTATTTGTTTATGAAGTATATATCGAAAAATATATGGGAGCTTTCTTCCACCGTCTTGATTCCATGCTTTTCTGAGATGTAAACTCGATATCATGATACAAAACTGTACGAAAACGATTAAGGGAAAAAAATAACTCAATTGCGTGACAAATGTAGAGTCAATGACAATATCGATCTTAATTATGTTCCAAATAAACCATAGTAAAAGGGATACCGAGTAAAAAACAAGAGAGACCCCTGTGCTTCCATACAATGCAAGCCAATAAAGCATGTATTGAGACAGGGGCGGTTTTTTCAGTCGATGCACTTTATTTTTTTTGCTTGTTGTCTGATTCCGCTCTGAATCGCGACAACGGTTCTGCATAGTTTACACCTTCCAGCAAGGCGTCTTATAAAAGCATTTCCAATAGGTGTGGTTTCCATCCGTTATTTTGATCAAATGTGAATCTTTAAGTTTTGAAGATATTCTTTGAAACCGAATAAAACCTTTTTGTGGAATAAAAACAAAAAGCTCCCTCAAAATTTAGAGAGAGCTTTCGTTTCGAGTTAAAGACAGAACCCTTCTCATAATAAATAGGAGATTCGGAAAACGCAAAATCTTTGTTTGATGATAAATATCCATCATACGTCACTCCTTGTTTTATAGTCCCAAATACCAGGTTGCAATGGAGAAATAGATTAATACACCGCAAATATCGGCAAGAGAAGTAATCAAGGGGCCGCTGGCCGTTGCCGGGTCCATCTTCATTCTGCTGAAAATAAAGGGTAGCGTCATTCCGATCAGGCAGCCAAGCATGACGGTGCATATCATGGTTAATGCCACCACGACTGCAATATCCCATCCGCCCCGATACAACCCAAGTATCGAGACGGCGGCGGCCATCGCAATTCCCATCAACGCGGCTACGCCAACCTCTTTGATAAACATGCGATACCAGTCTTTAAGTTTGATTTCTCCAGTAGCTATGGCGCGAATCATCAATGTCGCCGACTGCGAACCCGCATTTCCGCCGCTGTCGATCAGAAGCGGCAGGAAGAACACCAAGACAATGGAAGCTGCAATGGTATCCTCGAACAGGGCAATCCCTGCGCCGGAAAAGATGTTGACAAAGACAAGAATAACAAGCCATACGATGCGTTTCCGGAACAGGAAAAGAACCCCTGCATCTTTGACGCTTTTCCCTAATTGAATGACTTTCGCCATCTTGTGGAAATCTTCTGTAGTTTCTGCTTGTTCTATATCCATCGCATCGTCCACCGTCACAATGCCGACTAAAACCCCTTTGTCCGTAACAACCGGTAAAGCAAGAAAGTCATATTTCTTGATCATCCGGGCTACTTCTTCACGATCCGTATCCATTCTCACAGAGATGGCCTTCGAACTCATGATGTCTCGGATATTTGCATCAAGATCGGCCACAATCAGATCTCGAAGAGATACGACACCAACCAACCGACCACCGCCATTTATCACATAAAGGTAGTAGATCGTCTCGGCATCTCTCCCCCGCTGGCGAAGCATCGCGAGTACATCATTCACTGAATCATTAGTCTCAATCGCGATATATTCCGTTGTCATCAACGAGCCTGCCGAATCTTCCTTTTGTGCAAGAATCGTCTTAACATCAGCCGCTTCCTTACGTTCCATATGTTCGGCCGAAAGATTTTGTCTGATCGACTCTTTCCATTCTTCGTTTACAGATTGATAAATATCGACCCGATCCGTCGGATGAAGCTCAGCAAACCAATTTCGAAAATCGTCAAATTCTCCGTGCATCAACGCTTGCAGAACTTCTTTGGTGTATTCATCGCGATTGTGAAGATTCAATTTAACCATTTTGGTCTCCTCCTTAATTGGCAAGAAACCTTTTCCGGACAGTGAGGGAAACGGTATCTTGCTTGATGCTTGATTGAAATTGTTCAGCCCAATAAGACCTACAACTATCGCCGCTATCGCCCATTCCCTCACCTCCAGTTCAAAATAAAAAACTCCTCCTGAGATTGGAGGAGTTCGACACTTTCAAAACCGTCACTTTTGCGCCATGTCAATCAAACGCAGCGAAGTAAACCTCTCGCGACCGGAAAGGTAGACATGTGCAAGTGAATAATTGTTTTGAAAGGACGGCGAGAACATCGTTCTCCCTCATCACAGGATTTGGTCTAATAGGTGACGTTCGACTACTCGGACTACTTTCCATGTGACGTTCCCCCCCTTTCAAAAATGAAAAACCCTCTATGGACTAGAGGGTTGAATAAGCGCACACAATATACACATGCATGCATCTCACCCCTAGTCGAGCTTTAGCACTATACAACGTAAAGGATAATCCTTAGCCACCTTAAGAAAAGCCTTAGTCCGGCAGTTCCTGTTCTACCCATTGGCATCTTTCGATATTTCCGGGCAGTGGCCTATGTTTGTATAGGAGCCTCACCTAACGAGGTCATATGATCAATGTTTTTCATTCTATCCCTGGCGAATTCACTTGTCAACATCTAAATTCCCAAAATTTATTATTTTATTGTATTTCATTTCTTTGATTTGGTGCAGGTGAATGCCCATTCACTCAAGAATATGGAATAGTCTGGAGGCCTGAAGGCAAGAATGGAAGCTGGAAACTTTTTGTAATCGGACAAAAAAAGGGTGGTGCCACACCATGGTGCTCGGAATGTCAGAAGAACAAATTCTGCTGCTTATTATCAAACATTTGAAAGAACATAAACAAGATGAAGTCCAACAAGTTATTCAAGAACTGCAGCCTTATGATATTGCGAAATTATATGTAGCCCTTCCCGAAAAACATCGGCTTAAATTTCTAGGGTTTCTCCAACCTAAACAAATGGCCACTCTCATACAAGAATTGGATTCCCGTTTGCAAATCGATATTTTACATAAGCTGGGCGTCCAGCAATCCTCCAATGTAATGGAATTCATGCAAAATGATGATCTGGCTGATTTGCTGAACGAACTATCCGTTGATAAATTTGAGCAATTCTTGGTATCCATGAAAGCTGATGAGTCCAATGACGTGAAGGAGCTCATGCGTTATCCCCCGGAAACCGCAGGGGGGATTATGACGAACAGGTATGTTTGGATCCGACAAACCTATACGGTTCGAGAAGCGGTGGACAAACTTAAATCGTTTGCTGAAATGGCTGAAAATATATACTATCTGTATGTGCTTGACGAATCGAAAAAACTGGTGGGAGTGGTATCTTATCGCGATCTCCTACTGGGGGATATTAACGATAAGATAGAAGATATTATGTTCAGCCGGGTCATCTCTGTTCCAGTCCATATGGATCAGGAGAAAGTGGCAAGGGTCATTGAGCAGTATGATTTTATTAGCGTTCCGGTTGTAGACGATCAAAATCGTCTTGTCGGGATCGTAACAGTTGATGATGTTTTGGATGTCATCATTGAAGAGGCCAATGAGGATATAGCCAAATTGTCCGCATCCGGCAAGACGATCGATTGGAAAACAAGACCTGTCACAGCCGCTTTACGACGCTTGCCTTGGCTGGTTTTGTTGTTAGGACTGGGCGTATTAACGGGAAGTATACTCAGCGGATTCGAGGAAACGCTTACCCAAGTTGTGGCCTTAACTTATTTTATGCCGATGATCGCAGGGATGACTGGAAATACTGGAACGCAGTCGCTTGTTGTTGTTGTTCGCGGGCTTATGTCCAATGAGAATAACCGTAAAAACGTGACCAGATTGGTCATGCGGGAATTAAGTGTCGGATTAATGATTGGCTTAGTATGTGGAATATTGATCACCCTTGTAGCCGCAGTTTGGCAGGGCGATCCCATTCTAGGTTTGGTTGTCGGCAGCACTTTATTCGCGACACTTGTTATTGGAACATTAGCCGGCACGATTATTCCGCTAATCCTTTATCTATTTAAGGTTGATCCGGCTGTCGCTTCCGGTCCATTGATCACAACTTTAAATGACATTTTTTCATTGACTGTCTATTTCAGTATTGCTTCATTGTTTATTTCTTATTTGATGTGAAGACACCCCCTGACGCGTCTTGGCACGATCCTTGGTGTCGTTGGATACCTACCCAAGCATAACCTGGCGGTTCTCATATGCTGTTTTGTAACGATGCAGGCATCCGTATCGGTTAGGAGGTTTCGTATTGACCCAAATCGAAAAAAGCAGAAGAAAACGAACAGTCTCGCGTCTCCGGCGTTCAAAAAAACAATTGGCGGTCGGAAATAGAAGAGGCGGCAAACGAAAAACGCGGGTCAAGTCAAATCGAAAAAAGAAAAACCGCTACGAGGGCCGTTCCGAATCCAAAGCGGGGTCCGAAGCTTTCGGAAACCTCGGTCCCCTCTTCTCAACCGAGTATGCGATCAACGTTTCTGGATGATCTGCCCCAAATCGCTCATGCTGCATGATAACCGCAATCTGTGCGCGGGTCCCGAAGGCGGTGCAGCGTGTCTGGCTTATTGCGGGATCGGGAACGTTCAAGAGCGCCTAGCGAACTACCTGCCTATCCTGCAATCCGCCAGTCAGTTGTTATCTCCGTCCGCGTTCCTGGCGTCAATGGTGAAGAGTACCTTCCCGCAGCTCCGTATCGACGTGCTGCGTCATGGTTTACGCCATGAGACTTTAAAGCCCAATAAGAAAATTTACGGCAAGCGCAGTTCCATAACGCTTCTGTACGGAGGATCGATAAGCGAGCACAAAGGCGTACATGTCTTAATCGACGCCTTGTCGTTGATCCCTTCTTCGAGGCTCCGACTGAACATCTATGGCTCGGGAAACCCCGACTATGTCAGAGCCATGCAGGAAAAGGCTTCATCGGATTCTCGGATCGCCTTTTTCGGAACGTATGCCGAATCGGATCTCTCGCGTATTTATCAAGCAAGCGATGTCGCCGTCGTCCCCTCCATCTGGTATGAAAATTATCCTTTCGCGCTGAACGAGGCGCTGGCCTCCCGTGTACCGGCGATCGTCTCCAATATCGGCGGCATGGCGGAGATAATCAAAGACAGGATCAACGGCTGCACCTTCCAAGTCGGAAGCGCGCCCGATTTGGCACGTCGAATCGAACGGATTCTCAGTTCGCCTGCTTTGCTCAATCGGCTTAAAAGAAATCTCCGCAGCCAGACGATGCCTTCAGTCGAAGATGAAGCGCATGCCTACGAAACCGTTTATTTTACACACGCGAGTTCGTTTGTCTCAATTCCCTATCGAGCCGGATGATCTCTAGAAGCATCCAGGTGCCCTATGAAATTTTCCAAAAAAATAAACCAAGGCTTATTTCTCTCCTTGGTTTTTGGATACGAAGTTAAATCATCTTTACGCTTTTTTCCTTAACCATTCTTCATTGTTTAAGTACCATTTTATCGTTTGCTTGATTCCATTCTCATATTGGTACTTTGGTGTCCAGCCCAGTTCTTTTCTGATTTTGGAGGCGTCAATGGCGTACCTCCGGTCATGACCCAATCGGTCTTCAATGTGTGTAATTAGGGATTCAGGCTTTTTGAGCTCTCTAAGCAAAGTTCTGATGACTTGTAAGTTGGTATATTCGTTATTGCCGCCAATGTTGTACACCTCGCCCGATTTCCCATTATGCAATACTAAATCGATGGCTCTGCAGTGGTCTTCAACATGCAGCCAGTCCCTCACATTCAGCCCATCGCCGTATACCGTGAGCGCATGATTGCTTAACGCTTTAAATAGCATAAATGGGATGAGCTTCTCGGGAAACTGATATGGACCGTAGTTATTCGAGCATCGAGTAATGTTAACGTCTAATCCATAGGTTTCATGGTACGCTCGAACAAGCAAATCCGCGGAGGCCTTGCTTGCTGCATAAGGACTATTCGGCGCTAAAGGGGTTTCTTCCGTAAATAGCCCATCAGCTCCTAGTGAACCGTATACTTCATCAGTAGAAATTTGAATGTATTTTCCGACTTTAAATTCACGCGCTAAATCCAACAAAGTTTGTGTACCCATAATATTTGTCTTCACAAACAATGACGGATAGCGTATGCTTCGATCTACATGGGACTCAGCGGCAAAATTGATAATCGCATCAATATGTTCGTTAAAGATCGGTCTCAAACTGGCTTTATCAACAATATCTGCTTTAATAAATCGAAAAGCTTTGTGATGGTTCCGATCTTGATGTTTCTGAAATTTCTGTGCCCTGTTTTCTGGATTTTTTAGGTTTTCAAGATTTCCGGCATAAGTTAATAAATCGACAATAACGATTTCATATTGCGGGTAGTTTTGTCTTAGATAATGGACAAAGTTGCTGCCTACAAAACCTGCTCCGCCTGTCACAAGCACTCTCAAATACGTCCACCCTTTCCTTGGCACGTTATGTGCATTCTAATGATTTCCTTGAACCTCTGTTTTGATGTCTTACCTTTGTTGCGAATTCGCCCTGCCCCTTTTCTGCATTTATCACTTCCTTATTCTTCAGATTTTCCGCTCTATTTGAATGCCATTTGGCATCACCCTGCGAATGCCTTTATGATACGTATTGTATCGTTTTTCATTATACAGATATTTGCCCATAAACTAAATGGGCTTTTTTTATCGAATAAATTCGAAGTTTGATGAAAAGAGGAACAATGACAGACGTCAATATTGAAGCTGCCGTCTAAAACGGGACACAAACTTGACTGCGATCTTTGGATTACAGGTAAGCTGCCGGGACATACTCCTACAGAACCCTTGGGTTAAAAATATCTCGAGATTAATGAAAGGAGCGATGAGCATGTCTCGCCTATCGACAAACAAGAAGGGCAAAAAATCGCCCGGAAACAACCGTGATTCCGAAGTCGCAAGTTCGACCAACAAAAAATAAGCTAAGGTGTTGCCGCAACAAGCAGTAAAAATGAAGAGCTCGGTTAACGGGCTCTTCATCAGCGTGGACGAAATCTATTCGGTCAGGCTTGGTTTTTTACGTATGCTCGTTAGTTCAAAAGCCTCTTTAGGAATCCCCATGGTTAAGGCCTTCTTTTTTTTAATCACCATGGCCTGCTGCAGGCTTGTAGCTTGAAATTCGATTGCGGTACCGTTTGGCGATTCGAAAACGTAGTAGTTCTTTTTATTCGACATGAATGGTCTCCTCCAGTGTATTAATTAACGGGTCTCCAGCCATAATACTTGGTCGTTTCGTCTTCTGTTTCCGGCATCCCTGGGAGGATCAAACCGCCATCAATCTTGAGAATTACCCCAGTAATATAGGATGCGGCATCGGAAGCCAACCAATTTACCGCTTCGCCGATGTCTTTCGGTTTGCCGACTCGCCGGAGCGGGATCTTTTGACCGAGTTTGTCGTAAAATTCATCGCTCCCCCGTTCTATCTCTGTTGCACCGGGCGCCACATTGTTGACGCGGATGCCGTTCATGGCTAATTCGATCGCGATGGATTGGCTAGCTCGTTGAAGAGCCGCCTTCATTCCTCCGTATAACGAATCATGGGGATAAGCGCGCTCCGCTCTCGTCGACGTAATGTTGATAAGACTCCCCTTAATGCCATTCTCCAGCATATGACGCCCGACCGTTTTCATCATGAGAATGGGAGCGACGAAATCCACGTTGATAAAAGGAAGCATGTCTTCCGACTTCATCTCTATTAGCTTTGCAGCGTAACCCGCCCCTGCGTTGTTAACGAGCAGGTCGACTTTGCCTAAGACTTCGATAGCCTCCCTCGCATAGCGCTCTACAAAGCAAGGTTCCGCCAAGTCGCCCTTGACGGCATGCAAACGACAGCCATATTGATCCAATATGATCTTCCTTAAATCGTGAATTCCATCATCATTCGAACGGTAAACGGTGGAAAGATCATACCCCTCGCGAGCAAGCACAATAGCGATTCCTTTGCCTATACCGCTGCTAGCCCCGGTCACTATTGCAGTTTTTCGAACATTGTGTTTCATGCTTTCCCGCCTTATTTTCCCTCGTTTGACCTAATCTCTTTGAGTATGGTTAGCAGATGATCTAATTTTATGCATGAATCAGTCCTTCTCCTTACCCACAGGTGAGCTTACCTTGGTTTACAAGGTTTTATTTTTCCTATTCGATTTAAGATAAGTCATCACTAATATTATTCTTTACTTATACTCAAGACGGTGTATAATACGAAATAGCTGAACTTGGTAAGGAAGGGAGTGAAATTCTAATGACTCATATCGAGGAGATGACGGATTCCCTAAAACTCCTGTCGGACAAAAGCAGACTCACGATTCTTACGCTTCTCAAAGAAGGCGAACTATGTGTATGCGACATCGTCGCACTGCTGGAGACCACGCAACCGAATGTGAGCCAGCATTTGAAAAAGTTAAAAACCGGCGGTCTCATCAATGAGACCAAACGTCGGCAGTGGGTGTATTATTCCCTGAATGTAGAGGATAAGCCCTATATCAAAGAAATACTGGCTCAGTTACCCTCGATGAAGGATCGAGTAGATTCGTTAAAAGGGCAAAGCTGCGACTAACGTGGAGGAATTATGTTAACGATCGCTTCTCTTATCTTTCTTGTCACGCTTGTTCTTGTCATCTGGCAGCCTAAAGGGCTCAACATTGGTTGGTCCGCTTGCGGGGGCACAATCCTCGCTTTGGATCTTCGGCATCGTCAATTTTAATGATGTTTGGGATGTTACGCAGATCGTTTGGAATGTTTTTCGATTGGGTCGGAGACCAGGGCTTGTTCGCGGCTACAATCGGATCCGGATTTATTGCGGCTATCCTCTCCTCGATCATGAATAACATGCCGACCGTCATGATTGACGCGCTTGCCATTCAAGGCACAGATGCAACAGGTTTAGTTCGTGAAGCTTTCATCTATGCGAATGTTATCGGATCCGATTTGGGTCCCAAAATTACGCCTATCGGTTCGTTGGCTACTTTGTTGTGGCTTCATGTGCTTTCTTCCAAGGGCGTCAAAATCGGTTGGGGGTATTATTTTAAGATCGGCATCCTTCTGACCGTTCCTGTCCTCTTTATCACGCTTTCGAGCCTTTATCTCTGGCTTATGATCATCTACTAAAACGCATCTTAAAGGAGAATGAGAAAATGGAAAAACCACTCGTGTACTTTCTCTGTACGGGCAACTCTTGCCGAAGCCAAATGGCGGACGGATTCTTGAATGCGATCGGCGGTCCTCTTTATGAAGTGAAAAGCGCGGGACTTGAAGCCCACGGACTGAACCCGCGTGCAGTTAAAGTCATGGCAGAATCCGGCGTTGATATCTCTTCGAATACCTCCAACATCATTGATCCGGAGACTTTGAATCGAGCAACCTACGTCATCACACTGTGCGGACATGCTGATGAGCATTGCCCCGTCATCTCCAATCCGAACGTCATCAAATGGCACTGGGGCTTCGACGATCCCGCTAAAGCGACTGGGTCGGAAGAAGAAATCATGGATCAGTTCCGTGCAGTACGCGATGCCATCAAGTCGCGTGTGGAGCAGTTCGTTCAAGAGGGTAAATAAGAGTGTCGGAGAGCACGCTCGTACTAGGGTTCAAAAAGAAAGACGCCGGGTATCTTCTCCGGCGTCTGACCCAGTCATTAGAAAAATTAATCTAAGAACTAAATAACTTGATCGATATTATTTTCTGGGTCAACGGCACTACTAAACTGGAACGTAGGTCAACCTGATCACCTGCTCACCAATTTGATCGCTTGCCACGAGGCTCAGCGGCGGCCGAGGACCGGCGAAAAACGGCTTGCCGTGACCCAGCACGACTGGATGGAGATAGAGTCGATACTCATCAACGAGACCGAGCTCCGCTAGA
>NZ_JBEQAP010000086.1:0-978 GCF_041640265.1 Cohnella sp. | reverse complement strand
TGTGCGCCAACTCCGGCCCGGCAACTTCAATCTCCCCTTCATGCTGAGCCTTCAGCCCGCGAATGGCCATTGCGAGGTCGCCCTCGATCAGAGAAGCGTTCGGACCGACGGACTTTAACGTCCTCGACACCACCCACTTCGGTTTGCTTTGCCACGCCGCTGCGTATTCCCTTTCCGGCCCATCCCATTCCGAATGGTCTCCGTCCCAGTACCGCATGGTCTCGTACATGCGGCGCCCATACAAGCTACCCGTCAAGTTGCGTACATCGTCGATGAAATGGCGGAATAGCACGGGGTCAGGCTGGAACGCCATATGGTCGACGAACCCGTCCAGAGACTGGTTTAATGCGAAAACGATTTTTGCCATACAACGGACTCTCCTTCCTGGTTTTCTCTCACATTCATTATAGATGTGCCTAGACTGATGTTGAAGTTGTATTTTCTTATTTATTTCTTGATTGCTCTAATGACAGCAGATTGTATATATTCATTAATATTTGCACCAGGAACCCAATCCTTAATGAACACTCGCGATTCGTCTTTTGGTTCAACGCTGATATCGACGAATCCGCTCTTACGAAGCATTTCTTTGACTTCTTCTATAGTTGATGCACCAGAAATGCAACTGGCTAAAGAATCTAGATCACCCTTGATTTCTGCCGGCAACTCTGCTGTTGTAACGATATCTGAAACAGCCAAGCGACCACCTGATTTCAATACTCGGAATGCCTCATGAAATACTTGCTGTTTATCGGGAGTTGAACACTCCCCCACTTACGCATTTGCGTTGAAGTGGGAGATTCTTGCGTAATCACCTCATCCGAAGTGAAGTTGAGCAAGCGATCCCTGCGGTTCCCGCAGTTCTTGTTGACCTGGAAGCTTCTATTCGTTTGTCAGAAGCAAGATGTTCTTGGCGGCATTCTCGTCGCGATCATGCACCGCGTCGCACGATCGGCATTGCCACGTTCGTACGCTTAG
>NZ_JBEQAP010000085.1:0-12867 GCF_041640265.1 Cohnella sp. | reverse complement strand
TAAACTTCATAGTAGAGCATCTCCTAGGATAGAATGTAGTGCCTTCGTGGGGCCTACCTCTATCCTATAGGGGTGCTTCATTATTTACAAAGTGGAAATTTAACGCTCTACAGGAATGCTGAGCGAAGGGGATATCGACATAAAGAAGTGAGAAAAGAGCTCCGCGCGCGTTGGCTGTCTGTATACTCATCAGATCGCTGGACACAAACGTATACCGCCGATCACGGCTTATTTAATTTACATTTCCCGAGGAGCTTTGATGCCCAGCAATTCCAGGCCATGCTCTAATACATGGGAGACAGCGGCGGATAAAGCGAGTTTAGAGCAACGTTCTTCTTCTCCTACAAACTCGCTGATTATTTTCCCTGAATTGTAGAATCGATTGAATTCCTTAGCTAAATCGAGGAGGTACCGCGCAACGACGAACGGTTCATTATCCCGAACGGCTTCTTGCAGAGCCGATTCATAACGTGCCAGCGTCTTCAAGCATTCCCAGGCAGATTCGGAGGTAAGAAACACCCCATCAACTTCATGGCGGCTGCACAGTGCATCATAATTTCCTTTGGACAGCAGGCTGCAGATCCGTGCATGCGTATACTGCAGGTAGGGGCCAGTCTCCCCATCGAAGCTTACAGCTTCTTCCAGATTAAAATCCACAGGTAATAAGCGGCGGTGCTTCAAGTCAGCGAAAACGATGGCACCAACGCCAACGGCTTCTGCAACCTCCTGCTTGTTGGCCAAATGAGGGCTTTTCTCATTAATGATCTGCTCTGCGCGCTGAACGGCTTCATCCAACACCTCTTCGAGAAAAATAACCTTGCCTTTACGGGTAGACATTTTCTTGCCGTCAACTGTCATTAGGCCGAATGGTACGTGTAAGCAATTTCTAGACCAGTCAAAGCCCATCTTGCCCAGAACGGAGAACACCTGTTGAAAATGCAAGCTTTGCTCGGATCCCACCACGTAAAGGATGGAGTCCGCCTTTAATGCTTGCTTCCTGTACAGAGCGGTTGCAATATCACGAACCGCATAGATGGTAGAGCCGTCATATTTAAGAATGAGGCAGGGAGGAAGCTGCTCGTCATCCAGACGAACCACCCGAGCACCGTCGCTTTGTTCCAGAATGCCAGATTTGCTCAGTCGCTCTACAACAGCATCGATTTTATCGTTATAGAAGCTTTCTCCCGTGAAATAATCAAAGGTAACGCCAAGTCTAGAATAGACCCGGTAAAACTCCTTCATACTCTCATCAACGAAATACTGCCATAACTCGAGTGTTTCCGGATCCCCACGCTCAAGATTAACGAACGCTATGCGAGCTTGATTCTCCAAGTCGGGCTCCAAGTCGACCTCATTATGAAACCTTACATAAAGCTTTAGACTTTCCTTAATAGGCTCTCGTTCTAGTGCTTCGCGGTTCCCCCATCTCTTATAGGCCACGATAAGCTTGCCGAATTGTGTGCCCCAATCACCCAGGTGATTTACGTTCATGACTTCGAATCCAGCCGTTCGGTACAGATTAACTAGGGCGTTGCCGATCATAGTAGAGCGAAGATGTCCGATCCCGAAAGGCTTGGCAATGTTAGGGGAAGACATGTCGATAATAACGCGATGTCCGGCTCCAATATTCGAATGCCCATAACCGACACTGTTCGCAGCAGAAATAATTTCGCAACTCCACTTGGCAGCTTTGAAGAAGAGGTTTAAATAGCCGCCTGTTGCTATAATTCCAACATTTGTTAGACTTGCGCTCATTTTTTCAGCCAATTGCTCGGCAATTTTCTGGGGAGGCAGCTTCATTAGCTTAGCGAAGGTGTGACAAGGCAGCGAGATATCCCCCATCTCCTTCTGGGGCGGATATTCTAGCTTTAAGATTATTTCCTCAGGTAATAACTGCAGGTATGGGGCGATAAGTGAGGCCGCTGCTCTTTTCAACATTAACGATACACCCTCCTAAATTATGCTGTAAAAATGCAAAAAACCCCGTCTCGTTAGAGACGGAGGAAGTTTCCGTGGTACCACTCTATTGGTCTTCCCCTAGGGGAATCCACTCAAAGGTTAACGGTGTTCTACCGGGTTTCCCTACCTAGCTGCATGTTCAGGAAACCGACTCCCGAGTCCGCTTCGCTCAAATCCGGTGTCGGCTTCCACCTGCCCGACTCGCTGATTAACCGGTAATAATGAGTTACTCTCTCGTTCATCGTCGTTTTCATATTAATTTTCCCCTATTATATCCATCGATTCGTCGGTATACAACAACAATATTCAATGATTTGAATTGACCAACCGATCTGTATATAGTATTAACAAGAGTAAAGAGAATTGGAGAGGGAGCAATGCCGGATAAACGCAGCGTGAATGTTGAATTCAAAAGCTGGCAGCCGGACGGCGGCTCTCAGCAGTCCATTCTGCAAGGGGAATTGCACCGTTTAGTGACGGGTTGGGCGCTTACCTATAAGGAGCCCATGGATGAAGCGGGGAACGTCACAGCGGTGACCATGATCATTCATGAGCGGGAACTCAGGCTCAGAAGACGAGGAGCAATCTCTTTGGAGCAAGTGTTTCAGACGGGTTTCACCCTGCCGGGCAGGATGGAGACACCCTATGGACCTCAGGATGTAGAAGCCTTGACCTCCCGGCTGGACATTAACCTGTCTGAAAACGGGGGAGTCATTGAGTGGGAATATGAATTACTTATGCAAGATCAAGCGGCCGGAAGCTTTCATATCCGGCTCGATATACGGGAGGAAGAAGCGGGATGAGCGTACTAGAACAATTACAGAAAGATGTGAAAGAGGCACTTGCGAATGCGGCATTGGAAGCGGGACTTGTAACAGACAAGGATGAGCTGCCAGCTATCGCCTTGGAGGTGCCTAAGGACAAGTCTCACGGGGATCTGTCAACTAACCTAGCCATGCAGCTGACGAAGCTTGCCAAGAAGAATCCGCGCCAAATTGCCGAAGCGATTATTGAGAAGCTTGGAACGGGCCGGGCATTTATTCAATCTGCCGAAATCGCGGGACCTGGATTTATTAATTTTCGCTTAGATAAAAGTTATTTGTACCCGGTCATTGGAGAGGTGTTCGCACAAGGAAGTCGTTACGGCTTCGTTAACGCAGGACAGAGAAAACGCGTTCAGGTCGAATTTGTCAGCGCAAACCCAACAGGCAGCTTGCATTTGGGACATGCCCGGGGGGCGGCGGTAGGTGATGCCTTGTGCAACTTATTGTCTTTTGCCGGATATGAAGTGACTCGGGAATATTACATTAATGATGCGGGCAACCAGGTGAATAATCTCGCCAGATCCATCGAGGCGCGTTATCGCCAAGCGCTGGGACATGAAGCTGATATGCCTGAAGATGGTTACCATGGCGAGGATATTGTTGGATTTGCCAAGGAATTGGCGGAGCAGGAAGGCGATCGTCTGCTTTCCCTAGGGGATCAGGAACGATTTGATTATTTCCGGACCTACGGACTTGAGAAGGAATTGGCAAAAATCAAACGCGATTTGGCTCGGTTCGGAGTTCAGTTCGACGAATGGTACAGCGAAAGCTCCCTCTATGAGAATGATAAGGTAACCGCTGTTCTTGATGCTCTAAGGGCCAATGGTCAGGTGTATGAGTTGGATGGCGCTGTATGGCTCTCCTCTACTGCCTTTGGGGATGACAAAGACAGGGTTCTCGTTAAGAACGACGGCAGCTACACGTATTTAACTCCGGATGCTGCTTACCATATGGATAAGTACGGACGCGGCTATGATGAGATGATTAATATTTGGGGTGCGGATCATCACGGTTATATTCCGCGGATGAAAGCGGCGATGGCAGCTTTGGGCAACGATCCTGAAAAATTAACGGTGCTCATTGCCCAGATGGTTAGCCTGTTTCAGAATGGCGAGAAGGTCAAGATGTCCAAACGGACCGGCAAAGCCGTTACGATGGAGGACCTGATGGATGAAGTTGGCGTCGATGCCATCCGATATTTCTTCACGATGAGAGGTATGGATTCCCACCTGGATTTCGATATGGACCTCGCTGTGTCGAAGTCGAACGAAAATCCGGTTTTCTATGTTCAGTACGCCCACGCGCGAATTTGCAGTATTTTCCGCCAGGCTGAGGAGCAGGGAATTAAGGTTCTCCCATGGCAGGAGGCAACCCTTAGCCGTTTGAACACCGAACAAGAGTTCGATCTGCTGAGGAAGATCGGCGAGCTTCCTGAGACAATTGCAGAGGCTGCTCGGATATATGCTCCGCACACGATGATTCGTTATGTGTATGAGCTCGCTTCGCAGTTCCATAGCTATTACAAGGCGGAGCGGGTAATCACGGAAGATGCGGAGCAGAGCCAGGCCCGTCTCCAATTGTTAGCTGTACTTAGAATTACCCTTGCCAACACTCTTGCGCTTGTTGGAGTGTCGGCACCTGAGCGAATGTAAGCTCAGAGAAGCTCGGCGGCTTTAATCATACGCATGATATTCAGCTCTCCGGCCATCCGGGAAGCTTTGCTGTTTCGCAGAGGCTTGGCGGATTTCTTAATGACGGATTTAATCTGTGCAGGCGTTAATCCCGGCTTGAGTGCAAGTAGAAGGGCGACGGCACCGGTTACATGGGAGGTGGCCATAGAGGTTCCGCTCATTTCGCGATGTTTGCCTCTTAACCATGCCGAGACGATAAGATCCCCGGGGGCATAAATATCTACGAGTCCGCTGCGGTTGGTGAAGGAAGCAATTTTCCTTTGCTGGTTTGAGGCACCTACGGCAATTGTCTGATTATAACGTGCGGGATAGTCAATATCGCCTATTCTGCCGTCATTTCCGGAGGAGGCGACGATCAGAACACCTGCTCGATAGGCGTAATTCACTGCGTTAAGCAGCGACTTGCTGCGGGTTTTCATTCCGAAGCTCATGTTCACGACGTCCATCTGATTACGTACACACCATTCAATGCCCAATATGATATCCGACACGAAAGCGGTCCCATTGTGGTCAAAAGCTTTGATAGGGTGAATAGTAGCTCTGGGAGCTACGCCAATCATCCCTTGCAGCTCGTTTGCGGCGGCAATCGTACCGGAGATATGTGTGCCATGGCCATTATCATCTTGAGGTAACGCCATTCTGTGAAGTAAGTTTATGCCGCGTTCCAAAGAATGTCGAAGATCCGGATGTGCGAAGTCGACTCCCGTATCAATAACGCCGACTTTGACGCGGTAACCGGTTGTTCGGTTCCAGGCTTGCGGCGCTTGAATGTGCTTCACGCCCCAAGGAATACCCTTCTCGGTGACGACTGACCCGAGGGGCAAGGCGTGGACGCTTACCGGAACATCCTCCTCCCAGTGCGCCTTTCCGATTATGGAGGGCGGTAAGCCTTCGTTCGGTAAAGGGAAGGATATGGCCTTAATCATGCCTAAGTGCCGGACATTCTGTAAGTTTTTGCTTCGAGAGCGACTTTTTTGTAAGGTTCGAAGGAATTGCTCGTAATCACCGGGATTCAAGAAACGGAGGATGCCCCTTTGCCCGCTTTTCTCTATAGAGCTAGGAGAACTCTGGAGCCACTCCGTGATTTCGCCTGCATCCAATGTGGGTTCCCTCCCGGATGAGTGTTCAGCCAAGCGAGCGAAGAAGATATCCCCAGAAAACCACTCGCCCCTATGCCGTGTCCTCTACTGTATGAGGACAAAAGAATAAAAGCTTGGGATAAGGTCTTTTTTGAGAGGAAATAGGCGGCGTTCCGTGTCATTTCTCGTTCGTTGACATAGGATGAATGGAGAGTTTCCCGGCGAGACTCTTGGTCATGCCGGTTCCTCCGCCCGCGGAGCGGCCGGGAAGGGATACAGTCGAAAAGCGAAGGTGCTGTCCATCAAGGACACGCCTTCGCTTTTTCGGTTCTTTATTTGTTAAATTTGTTCTAGCGGCTTGCATTTTTATTCTAAATACTGTTTACTAAAGGTTGATAAATCTACGTGAAAAGTTTATAACGGTTCACATACAGAGAGGATGGAAGTCACGTGAGCGCCGACTACGTGCTGAAACTCGACTCCGAGAAAATTCGCGAAATGCCAATGGTTGACCTTGCCTATGAATTGCTTAAGTCTGCGAATACCCCATTCTACTATCGTGATCTCATGATTGAGATTGCTAAGATGCGCGGTCTTTCAGACAGCCAGGTCACAGATGTAATTGCCCAATTGTATACGGAGATCAATATTGACGGGCGCTTTGCTTGCGTTGGAAGCAATGTCTGGGGTCTCAAACGCTGGTATCCTGTAGAGCGTTCTGATGATCCAATGAATGGCGGAGCCAAACGTCCTCGTATCATTAACGATGAAGACGATGATGACGATGATCTTTATGGTGAGGATGAAGAAGTGACGCCAGAAGACGAAACCTATGAGCTCTTCGACGAGGAGCGCGAGGAAGTATTCGAAGAAGGCGAAGAAGCGGCCGAAGTCGATGAGGAAGTAAGCATCGAAGAGGACGATGACGCTGTGGATGAGGATCTCGACGAGAAAGACGGAGTCGAAGACGATGATTTCGAAGATGAAGAAGATTTAGATGAAGTGGAAGATGAAGACGAAGCGTAATTCCTTGTCGAAAAAGGGGTTTTCTTGTAGAGTTTCGGGCTTGACACCATGGATTCAAGACGTTAAACTTATGCTTGGGCTTTAGAAGCGTGTTTTTCCATAGCATAGGAATTTTAAAAGTGCCCCCAATTTTTGGGTGTCACTTTTTTGTTTTTTTTGCCCTGTTTTTGTATGGGCTAAGATAGAAAATAGGTAACGATAATGAGGATGCCTAAGCGGCATGTGGTGGGAGGTAGTTTAGAGTGACCAAATACATTTTTGTCACAGGCGGTGTTGTTTCGTCGCTAGGTAAAGGTATAACTGCAGCATCTCTAGGCCGCTTGCTTAAGAACCGCGGACTAAAAGTAACCATTCAGAAGTTCGATCCGTATATTAACGTCGACCCCGGGACGATGAGTCCTTATCAGCATGGGGAAGTATTCGTGACCGACGATGGAGCAGAGACAGATCTGGACTTAGGGCATTATGAGAGGTTTATCGATATCAACCTATCGAAGAACAGCAACGTGACAACGGGTAAAATTTATTCTACGGTCATCAGCAAAGAGCGCCGGGGAGAGTATCTTGGCGGCACGGTGCAGGTTATTCCGCATATTACGAATGAGATTAAAGAACGCGTATTCCGCGCCGGCAAAGAAGCTGGCTCAGACGTAGTCATTACGGAAATCGGCGGTACGGTCGGAGATATCGAGAGCTTGCCGTTTCTAGAAGCCATCCGCCAAATCAAGAGTGACATCGGTCGCGATAATGTCATGTACATTCATGTTACGCTAATTCCTTACATTAAGGCTGCCGGTGAAGTGAAAACAAAACCGACACAGCATAGCGTAAAGGAATTACGAAGCATTGGAATTCAGCCTAACATGATCGTATGCCGGACTGAATATCCGCTTGCAGATGATCTTAAACGCAAAATCGCGCTGTTCTGCGACATTGACGCTAATGCGGTTATTGAGTGCCGCGATGCTTCTACCCTATATGAAGTGCCGTTGAATCTTCGTGAGCAAGGACTGGACGACTATGTCGTCAAGCATTTGAACCTGCCTAACGGAGCTCCGGACATGGCGGAGTGGGAAGCTTTGGTTGCTCGTGTGAAATCGCTGAAGAAAAGGACCGAAATCGCAATCGTAGGGAAATATGTTGCGCTTCATGACGCATACCTCAGTATCGTTGAGTCTCTTGCACATGCGGGGATCGATTCAGATGCGGAAGTCGATATCCGTTGGGTAAACGCGGAGGAGATAACGCCAAGCAATGTGGACCAGCTGCTCGGCGGCATTCAAGGTATTCTCGTTCCGGGAGGCTTCGGCGATCGTGGGATAGAAGGTAAAATAACGGCAATCCGGTATTCCCGCGAGAATAACATTCCTTTCTTCGGTATTTGTCTTGGCATGCAGGTCGCGGTTATTGAATACGCTCGTGGGCTCGCTGGTCTTGATGGGGCGAACAGCTCCGAGATCCAACCCGCCACACCTTATCCAGTTATCGATCTTCTTCCTGAGCAGAAGGATATTGAGGATCTAGGCGGAACTATGAGACTTGGATTGTATCCTTGTAAGCTTGTACCTGGAAGCCTTGCGGCACAATGCTACGGAGATGAACTCATCTATGAACGCCACCGTCATCGGTATGAGTTCAACAATGAGTATCGCGAACGCATTGAATCGGCTGGCTTGCTTATTTCGGGGACTTCTCCGGATGGTCGTCTGGTGGAGATGATTGAGTTACCGGATCATCCATGGTTTATTGCCGTCCAATTCCACCCGGAATTCACCTCTCGCCCGAACCGTCCGCAGCCTTTGTTCCGCGAGTTTGTGAAAGCTGCACTTCGTCATTCCGAAGGATAAGCTTCTATCAGTTAATACATCTAACCGCTTCGGAATGAAGCCGAAGCGGTTTTTTTTGCTTTTTTTCATAAATTTTACATGGAAACAGAAGGAATTCTAACTCTCCGTAACGAATAAGGGTCTAGGATAGTGACTCGGGGAGATGAGCTCTTGGATAAGAAGAAGTTATTGATTGTTGATGACCAAGTGGGCATACGGATTTTGCTGTTAGAGGTTTTTGCCACTGAAGGCTACGATACCTTCCAAGCGGCGAATGGAAGAGCTGCTTTGGATATTGTAAAGACGCATGGTCCAGATCTAGTGTTGCTCGACATGAAGATTCCGGGAATGGATGGGTTGGAGATTCTCAAGAAAATAAAGGAATACGATCGCAGTATTAAAGTTATTATGATGACAGCTTACGGAGAGCTCGATATGATTAAAGAGGCAACTGATTTAGGTGCTCTGATGCATTTCACGAAGCCATTCGATATCGATGAGATGAGGCTTGCCGTTAATATGCAGATGGGTGAGGGCGATTCATCGCGTTTTGCTACAGGGTCATAATTATTTTTGTTCCACTTATAGTCCTAGAGAGCGGGTACACTCGTTCGGTTTACTTCATAAACCCATTTTGTGTTATAATAACGCAGTATGTAAGTAACGTGAGAATTTGAATGCTAACTGCAGGAGGAATTGAATACTATGCCACTCGTTTCGATGACAGAATTTTTGCCCCAAGCCAAAGCTGGTAAATTTGCCGTAGGCCAGTTCAACATGAACAACCTGGAATTTGCACAAGCCATTACAGATGCTGCGATTGAAGAGAAATCCCCATTTATTTTTGGTGTAAGCGAAGGCGCCCTGAAGTATATGGGTATGGAATATACAGTTGCAATTGCCAAAGCTGCTGCTGAGAAATCCGGCCTTCCGATTGCATTGCATCTAGATCATGGCAGCAATTTCGATATTGCTATGAAATGTATCCGTGCAGGCTTCTCGTCTGTTATGTTCGACGGCTCGCACCACTCTTTCGAAGACAACATTCGTTTAACCAAAGAAGTTGTTAAGGCCGCTCACGCAATGGGCGTATCCGTTGAAGGCGAGCTGGGAACAATCGGCGGCGTCGAGGATGATATCAGTGTGGACGAGGCTCACGCTTCTCTTGCTAAGCCAGAAGAAGCGATCCGTTTCTACGAAGAAACAGGTGTTGACTGTCTTGCTATCGCCGTAGGTACTGCTCATGGTATGTACAAAGGCGAAGTGAAGATCCACTTTGATATTATTAAAGAAGTTGTTTCTAAGATTCCTGTACCTATCGTTCTTCACGGTGGATCCGGTGTTCCCGATGATATGATTCGTGAAGCGATTCAAGCTGGAGCAGGTAAAATCAACGTAAATACTGAGAATCAAGTGGCTTGTACGGAAGCGATTCGTGCTGTTCTTGCTAAAGACGGCAACGTATACGATCCGCGTAAATATTTGACTCCTGCTCGTAATGCTATGAAAGCTGTAGTACAGGAGAAAATTCGTTTGTTCGGAAGCAGTAATAAAGCTTAATTTTATTGACAATTCATTTTTAAGTATATTGCGGGAAAACGTCGTCAGGCGTTTTCCCGTTCCTTCATGTGTCGGTGAATTCGGTCGACAACAACACGAGGAGGAAGACTGCATTCATGGATAAATTGATGGTACGGGGAGGCCGGCCTCTACGAGGTACGGTCGGAATCAGCGGCGCGAAGAACAGCGCGGTTGCTCTTATTCCCGCAGCAATACTGGCAGAATCCGAAGTGAGGTTGGACAACCTTCCTCAGCTAAGCGATGTGGCGGTTTATGCGGAATTGTTAGAGGAGCTCGGGGGCAAGGTATCTTGGAAGGATGACACGATGTCTATCGATCCTTCATCCATGAAGTCCGTCCCGATGCCGAATGGGAGAGTTAAGTTACTGCGCGCTTCTTATTATTTGATGGGAGCTTTGTTAGGCAGATTCGGCGAAGCCATTATTGGACTGCCAGGCGGCTGCAATTTCGAGCCGCGCCCGATCGATCAGCATATTAAAGGCTTCGAAGCATTGGGTGCGGAAGTAACCAATGAACATGGAGCTATTCGTATTAGAGCCAAGGAACTCAAGGGCGCCAAGATTTATTTGGACGTCGCAAGTGTTGGAGCTACGATTAATATCATGCTCGCGGCTTCAAGAGCCAAAGGATTGACCTTAATTGAGAATGCGGCCAAAGAGCCGGAAATTATTGACGTAGCTACTCTTCTTAATTCTATGGGTGCCAAAATCAAAGGCGCCGGAACAGAGACGATTCGGATCGAGGGCGTTCAAGAAATGCATGGCTGCCGTCATTCTATTATTCCCGATCGCATTCAAGCTGGAACTTATATGATAGCCGCTGCGGCAACACGCGGCGATGTCCTTATTGATAATATTATTCCTAAACACTTAGAAGCAATGACTGCGAAGCTGCAGGAAATGGGCGTTCACGTCTATGAGATGGATGAAGCGATTCGAGTTGTCGGACAATCCTTGTATGAGGCTGTTGATGTCAAGGCGTTAGTTTATCCAGGCTTTGCTACGGATTTGCAATCTCCCATGACAAGCTTGCTTACGCAAGCTCGCGGAGTCAGCGTTTTATCGGACTATGTATACAGCAATCGATTCAAGCATGTTCCTGAGCTTGCCCGAATGGGCGCGCAGATTAGGGTAGAAGGACGTTCTGCCATCATTGAAGGCGGAATTCTCAATGCTGCTAAGGTAAGAGCCGCAGATTTACGTGCGGGAGCGGCATTGGTAGTAGCAGCGCTGACGGTTGAGGAAGGTACGACCGAAATCAGCGGTGTTGAGTACATTGACCGGGGCTATGAGAAGCTGGTTACTCAGCTGAGTAATCTCGGCGCAGAAGTATGGCGTCAAGGCTAAGCATAAAGCACCAGATTTTCTGAGTAAAAGTGGGGATTCTATTGACTGATTTAATGATGAACGATTTGGAAGGACTTAAGCTGACCGAGCTTTATAAGCTGGCGAAACAGCACCAAATCAATGCCTATGCTCAAATGAAGAAAAGAGAGTTAATCGTTGCGATTCTTAGAGCGCAGGCTGAGAGAAGCGGCTTGATGTTTATGGAGGGCGTGCTGGAGGTATTGCCCGAAGGCTTCGGATTCCTAAGACCGATTAACTATTTGCCGAGTGCGGAAGACATTTACATCTCAGCTTCTCAAATCCGCAAATTCGATTTACGGACAGGCGATCTCGTTTCAGGAAAATGCCGGGCACCTAAAGAAAGCGAGCGTTATTTCGGACTGCTTCAGGTCAACGCAGTGAATGGCGTTACGCCTGAAACTGCCGCAGAGCGGTTACACTTTCCAGCCCTGACCCCGCTTTATCCGCAGAAGAAAATCAATCTCGAAACGTCACCCACCCACTTATCGACCCGAATCATGGATCTTGTCTCTCCCGTCGGATTAGGTCAACGCGGACTTATTGTCGCACAGCCTAAGGCAGGCAAGACTTTACTTCTCAAGGAGATTGCCAACAGCATCTCCACAAACCATCCTGAAATCGATTTATTCGTACTTCTCATCGACGAGCGTCCGGAAGAAGTGACGGACATGCAACGTTCAGTCAAAGGGGAAGTTATTGCATCTACATTCGACGAGGTGCCTGAGAATCACATTAAGGTAGCCGAGCTGGTATTGGAGCGGGCGCTTCGGTTGGTAGAGCATAAGCGGGATGTTGTTATTTTGCTGGATAGCATTACAAGGCTTGCACGAGCATACAATCTCGTCATTCCGCCATCAGGACGTACATTATCCGGGGGTATTGACCCTGCTGCATTCCATCGTCCGAAGCGTTTCTTCGGTTCAGCACGTAACATTGAGGAAGGCGGGAGCTTAACGATACTTGCAACCGCGTTGATCGAAACCGGGTCGCGTATGGATGATATTATTTATGAGGAATTTAAGGGTACCGGCAACATGGAGCTGCATCTGGATCGTAAGCTTTCGGAACGACGCATTTTCCCTGCGCTCGACATTCGACGTTCGGGGACTAGGCGCGAAGAGCTGTTACTCGACAAAGAAGCGCTCGACAAGTTATGGGCTATTCGCAAAAGCATGAATGATTCAATGGAGTTTGTTGAGGGCTTCCTTAAGAAGCTGGCTAACACGAAAACCAATCAAGAGTTTCTGGGTTCGTTAGATACTAGTGGAGGCTCGCCGAGTCCGTCACCTAGTACTAATGGCGGACGCCGCCCGCCGCGAAGCTCCTCTTGAAGAGCTTTTTGAACTTCCTCTTAAATAGCAAGTTCAAAAAGTCAGGTTTTCAGCATCGAGAAGGTTGGATGAAGCTAGGGACTGAGGAGCAGAGCGTAGGTTAAAGCTACGTGAGCACCGGAAGGCCCGGCTGAATTCAAGATTCGATGCCGAACCCGCTTCTTGCTTTACTTCGTGATCAAA
>NZ_JBEQAP010000084.1:0-13288 GCF_041640265.1 Cohnella sp. | reverse complement strand
CGCAGCTTATCTTTTCTCGATTCAAATGGCATGGTATCTCTCCGTTCAAGGCATCTAACAAGAGTATACCATAGCCACAAAAATAGTTTCATTATTTGTGGAACGTTATACTAGAGACTTGTTAGAATCGGGATTCTCCATCCCCAGTTTCCGTAATTCGGGAGGATACCTATCGTTTCTGTGTTCGACATTTCCAGAGAGTCGTACTTTCGAAATTCAGGTTTATTTTGCGGCGTGTTCACTGGCGGCGGAACTTCTATAGTGAAAAGATTCGATGCCACGCTCTGTATTGAAGCCTCCCGCTCCAAACGCATTGGCATGTACTGAAATGTATAAATCCGCTTTTGCTTTATTGGCTGCATCTGTGCGCGTCCTCAATGTGGTATCCACATCAGTCGGTGCAACTAGCAGAGTACGGAATCCGCAGCGCTGAAGTTGAACATCCAATAGTGCCACGACGCGCCGATTAAATTCGTTTTCTCGCATCACAGTGCCGTCAGGGAGAGCTGGTGTACGTTTGCCCGCCGTTTCCATACCATGTCCATCATCAAGAGCGATCAGTTTCTGTGTCATTTTCGTTTTTCTCCTTTACCCATTTGTAGACATCAGGCCCACGACCACCCGTATATATAGGCTGTTTGACTTTTCCGGAGGGAGGGCTGAGAACCTTGTTGTGCATCTGGCCAGCAGCGGCAGCCACCCAAAAACCATTTGCGATCGAAAGCAGATAGAGCCGCCAATCGAGCGGATCGCCTCCTATCGCGAGTTGCGCCAAGGTCAGCATGACGGTCGAAACTATGACCGCATACAGATCAGTAGGCAGCCACGGCGCAACACGATCGATGGATTTTTTCGTATATTGAACGATGAGGAACACAAGCGAAGAGGCTCCCGCCAATGTGGCGAGAACCTCCCAAGTAAACAATTGACCTTCCATATGAATAACTCCTTCTAATAGAATTGGCCCCGCAATTTATGCGGAGCCTCCGTACGTCTCTTCTGTAATCGTCTCGTATTGATGAGTAGTAATCTTTCCCGCTACCACAAACTTGGCGACGTCGGCGTTGTTGTAGCGCCCGGCGTCGTAATGGCGTTTAACTGTTGCGTACCAGTCCATCTATAGCCCCCCCTTGTCGATGAGTTCGAGCAGCAGCGCAGCCTGTTCCGTTTCGGCCTGGTCGAGCCGGATTTGCGTATCGACAAGTTCGAGGGCGAGCATGGCGCTTTCGTTTTCGAGTTGCGTTATACGGTCTTCTGGTACAGGTACAGGAGGTGGCAAGGCCTCTAACTCATACTCACCTACCGTGATACGTCTCACAATAGAGCCTGGGGGCGTATTTAGAATGATTTCCGGTACTTCCTCCAGCATATCGTATTGTGTGCCCAATTCGTCAAATCCTTCAACGTCCGGGCTTGGGTGATAGCCTAATACATATTGTCTGTCGTGAATAATTGCTATCATGAAAAGCACCTCCGAATTATTGCACCACATCGTATTTGATCTTTATGTTTCTCACTTCGGAAGGAACGGGCGAACCCACGGAACCGCCACCGATAAAGAAATATACAGGTTGCAAAGTATTGATGCCCAACACCACATTGAACGTTTTCCATGTCCCATTTGACTCTTGGCCAAGAACCATAGGATGCGCGTGAGTGATGTTAACACCACTAACGACGGTTCCTATTGGTGTGCGGTAATCTACAGCGGTTTTTCTTACGTTTTCGCCAATCGAAGTGTTAAACGCAATAAGATTAGCGCTATAGGAACCGTTAACAGCCCTCCTTAGTTCGAATGACACTTCTACCTCCCCGAGCGCCTCCGGGATGAATACAGCAACCAGCATGCCCGTCATTTCCCCTGTATGCGCTCTGAGCGTATCAAATGATTTTTTTACGGTATTGCTTGGTACTGATACCCCACCGCCCACTCTTTTCCACCCCGTTCCGTCATAATATTCAAGCGCCCCAGAATTTACACGTATGTCTGCACTTGTCAGCAGTTTTTGCCATCCCGACCAAACGTTGAGGTATCTAGTTCGCATGTAAATTCCAGTTCCCGGTTCTGTCAGGGCATAGGGGATAGCGAGTTGGGAAATGTTTCCCGCTCCCGTCTTAGTGGCATATTCAAAGTTAAAAGGATGAAAATAGGCCAACGTATTAGAAGGGCCATTCGCTGCGTTACCCCTAAGCAATGTCGCGGCGGCACCGGGCCTTACATTAGTTACGTCATTCCAATCTAAAACCCCCTCCGTCGTTTTAGCGCCAAACTTATCGTCAACATATCTTTTTCTCGCAGCATGGGAATCTAATGTAGGGTCACCAGGCAATACTAGCTGTCCCGTCATTGTATCTCCTGCTTTATTAACTTTTGCCGCAAGGGCATTGGTTACTGTTGTTGCAAAATTAGGGTCATTCCCCAGTGCCGCAGCTAATTCCATAAGGGTATCCAATGCAGTCGGAGAGCCGTTCACCAGATTCGTAATTGCTGAAGCAATTGCCGCTTCAACCGATCCTTTGTTTGCAATATCGTCATCTGCGGTTGGATTGGCGATTTTTGCCCTGCCTTGTTCATCTCGCTTAACGAGCGAACCAGGCATTGCCGTCGTTGCCCCCTCAATTTCATCCGCAAGGTCATTAATCTCCTGCCCAATCTGATTCAAGTCCGCAGGCTGCACGACTTCATTCATTTGCCAATTCGTTTTTGCCATTAGGCCACAACCTCCTTAGCCTCAACCGTTTGAAGCATCTTGGTATCGGACGTAAGCGGCACATTTACCACGTCCGACGTAATCAGCACGTTGTCCGAGTCCCGCAGTTCGATCAACGTGATCAGCGACACATCGGCGACCGGCACAATGTAATTAAGAGCGACCATGCCGTCCTCGACCGCTCGGGCCGTGAAGTCCGTAATAACATAGGAACCATTCAAGACGACCTTCGCAATCCGGGAATCAACATACCCGGCAACGTCATGAAGAAACTGTGTGTTAATCATATGATTTGTTCCTCCGGTCCCAGGGTCGCGAACGGCTGCGTGCCGAGCTGCCACGATCCCAGCTTGTAATTCCATGCAATTTCCTGCTTGAAAATGTGCTCCTTCAGCCTGATCGTCGCGGCGGTCGAGGTTTGCTGCTGATAGATCAAGTTAGCCGGCTTGACCGTCTCCATCGTATACTGCACCTCGCGAAATACGTTCGCGTTTTGAATGTTAGCGGTGACGTAAAGCACGAAATTTTCCACATCCACCGAAACGATCGTCAATCCCGGCCCAACAAGCTGATCGAGCCGTTGCTGCAGGTAGCGCAGAGTGAACGGCGGCTTCGTCGAGTAGCGATTGACGATACGCCGACGGCGAAAATCGAGCGACTCGGCAGAGGGATCTGCCTGAATGCCAAGCATTTTCTCCCGCCGCTTAACGGCAGCCAGATCAGAGGTCATGACGAATTGATCGTTGAATAGCCGATCTACAGCATGACTTGAAAGTTGAAGCTCTGCGTCTTCGGTTCGTGCCAATTCGATAAAATCCTCAATGCCATCGTAAAACTCTGGCCAATACTCGCGAATCGGTTTACTCATGGACCGTCACCGTCCCCATAAGCGGAACCTCGTCCGCTCCAAGCGTCAGATTGGCAACTGTTCCGTTTATCTCCGTATCAGAGACATCTTCGATTCCCTGCACGGCAAGCAACCGGGCATCGATCTGAGCCGTCCTGACGATAAGCTGCTGCTGATGCGACCAATCCTGTCGCAGCTCCAGCAAATATGCACCGATTACGCCTTCGACATCGGCTTGTATCTGGCCTGGCGTAACGCCGCTAGCCAGCGTCAACGTCGTCTCCACATTGATTGCCTGGCCAGTTACACCTGCAATCGTCACCTCATGGCCGATTGGAGCATGGCCCAGTCCTTTTCCGCTGTTGATGATCGGATCAATTCGGCTCTGCACCTCATCAACCAATGTAGCGGTTGGTACGGTCCAGTCCGCTGCAATAATCGTGCATTTGACGGTCCCGCCGCCCTGCCACACTGGATAGACCTTAGTCGCCCCAACGCCGGGAATGCTGTTGACCCGCTGTTTGTAATCGGCGACGTTACCGCCGAATGCCGGCTCGTTGACGGCGGCATAAAACCGCTGCCGGAGCGCATCGTCCGATTCCTCGTCTTCGCCTGGCACCAGCACCTCGGCCAGCACCGCCCGGGACAGGTTGGCAACGTAATCGATCGGCAGAAGCGCGCCGAACTGTTCATTTCCTACGACACCTGCCGTTTCGCAGGTCAGCTTATAGGTACCGACGCCGAAGCGTTCTTGAATCGCATAAGTCAGGTCTCCGATTGCATACCTGCCTCCCAGAGGAACGTCCATCAAGGCATTGTTCGAATTATAAAACAGTCCTTTCCGTTCGGCGGCCGTCGCCCCGGCCCGGTTGACCCCGAACTCCGACGTTCTCCGGCTCAGGTACTCGCCGCTCGCCGTGTCCACAAAGGAGAGACTGTAGTTCACATCCAGCTCGATATACATTTGCGCAAGCTCGGCTGCCGCCGGCGCGCAAGCATCGTAGATCACGCTGCCTTCCCGCTTGTCGAGGGTGTCCGGCACCCGGGAGAGCATCCGTTGCAATATAAAGTCAAAAGTCATATGCTCATACACTTCGGCTCACCTCCTGCTCAAAACTGCCGTACATTGTCACCACGGTAAACCGGACGGAGATCTGATCGCCGTCCACTACGGCCCTCACGTTTTCAACCGCATCGATCCGGTCATCCGGCAAGAGCGCCTCCTCCATCATCCGGGCAGCCTCGGATTGGACAATCACGGGACTGCTGCCGAGCAGCAGCGCCAGCTCATGACCATAATCCGGACTGTAAATGTCATGCCGGAAGCGATCCGTCTGAAATACTTTGAAAACCGCTTGCTTTATCGCTTCCAGGCCGTCCGTCTTCCCGACAATCCTGCCCTTATCGAAATCCAGCTTCCAGGTGAGAGACGGTTGCTGCCCGCCATCCAACGGCTCGTCCAACAAAGCGGGATCAAACTCCGGGATCATCCGCATTCACCACCCTGTCCAGGAGGACATACTGTTGGCCGCCCTGCACACGCAGCAGCAGCACCTTGTCCCCGGCCTCGAGTCTGCGGCGGATGACGAGCGGCTCCTCGGGCAGCGCCGGCTCGGTCGTCTTCGTAGACGATCCGCTTGCGCTATCGTCCGTGTACCGGTGAGCATGCCGCAGCGGCACCTCGTAATGCGTCAAAGACTCCGGCACGATTAAAAACTCCGCTGGAAGAGTGAATCGTTGATCCACCCGGATCTCCAGCGGAGCCTCTGCCGTTACGACGCCAAACAGGACGGCGGCCGGGTTGCTTGCCGCCATAGCCGCCGTGGACGCCTGTTTGATCGTGTTCAATAAGCCTGCCATCTCGTCTACACCACCCTTAAATCCAATGTCATCGTATGATCGGCGCCGTCGAAGCGATGCGTGCATTCGTCCACCAGCAGCGCCTGATCCACCTCGTATTCGGAAATGACGATGCGGACGCGCATGCCGGCGCGCACTCGAACGTCGCCTATGGCGCTTACCTTCAGCGACTTCGTTTCACGATTTTTGATCTTGGCCAAGTTAAGCAGCAGCTCCTTGATCTGCGCCTCGTTCATATCCTCGTTCACGTTCTGATAGTGCTGCAGCAGCCCCCAGCGTTTGATGTTTACGCTATCCTGAGCCACATATACTTCTCGCCTGCCGGTCTTGTTATTGTCTTTATACAGCTTGATCCGATTGAACGTATCGCTGTCGATCGACTTCTTGACCTGATAATCGGTCATCAGACTGCTGTCGCCGACGATCAGATCAAGCTGCTCGCTGTTGACGTCCCGCAGGCAGAGAGCCCCGAAATCGTCGTACAGGCAATAGTCCCGGCCGGTGTTGGCGAAAGTCAGCGTAATCGCCTTGCTGATCATATCGATCAGCTTTTGGCTATCCTCCGACATCGTCGGGATGCGATAGCCGGTATCGGCGACGGTCCCCAGCTTCAGTTCGAAATCCTTGGCAATCCGCCGCAGCACTTCGGTGGCCGTCGCGCCGACAAACACATAGGTGTCGGTATTCATCAAATATCGGATCTGATCGTAAGCCGTAATCTGAACGGCTTCATCGCGCCCGCCTTCGATGCTGAAAATGTATCCGTGGAACAAGTCGGTCTGACCCACGCGAACACGGACGACATCCCCGTTGCTGTAAGAAAAATCGCGCAGCTGATAGAGGGGAGCCCCTTTAATCAAGGTGAAGGATAGGCTGCCGGCTTTTCCAATTCGGGCCGTCTTCCAGGTCAGCCCCTCGGCGATTTCGCTGACGTCCCATTCGCTGCCCTGCTTATTGATGATTTTGACGCGGATCATGGCAGCTTCAGCACCTTTCCAACCGGCAGCCGTTTGATTTCCGCGTCGGCAATGCCGTTCAGCTTCTGAATCTCCTTCCAGCGGGCGCCGTTGCCAAGCTGCTTCTGCGCCACCTTCCACAGATTGTCCCCTGCCGCCAGCTTATAGGTTTTAGGCTGCTGCTTCTCATTGGGACGGACGGGTCCGGCCTCTTTCTTCTGCCCCGTCATGTCCCGTTGAATCTTGCGGGCGGCATAGAAAACGTACTTGCGCAGCTTAATCGTATATTCGATATCTCCGGCTCCCCCGGCCGTCTCGCTCCAGGCAAACGATTCAATGCTGGCCGGGGTATTGATGTCGAACGTATCGCTAGTAAAAATAAACCGAATCGGCCGCTTGGTCTTCATCCATTTCTCGATCAATTTGATGTAATAGACAGGGTGCCGCAGTTCTTTCGTTGTGACGAACGGATACCGCTGCGCGGGAAAAAGACCACTGAAACTGTACTCGGTCAGTTTGCGGTCTTTAATGACGTTGATTTCTCCCAGTCCCGCCACATCGTAGGTTTTGCCTTGTCCGGATTCGCTCACTTCCATGGAGGCTGGATTGATCGGCACCGAAAGCACTTCAGTCCTGTTGTTAAAACTCAGCTCAACACCGTATACGTTCATATCGTCCCCCCACTCATTACCCATACGCAGCGTCTGCGGAAGCGGCAATATCCTGGTTAAGACTGTCCGTAATCCGCATGATGATCGTATCCAAATCGCTCTCGTTCCTGATGTGGGTATCCCCGAAAGAAATGCTGGGCGTAAGCGACACGAAGTTTTGAATGTTCTTCATCTCGGCCAGCTCGCGCATCATCTTGAGGTCCTCGCTGCTAATATCCACGGTATTGTTGATTCGGCCGACCTCTCCGACTTTGCCGATGTTCGGCGTCTCGTAGGGATTGTCTCCGAAGCCCGCGAAGGCTTCTGCGCCAACCCCCTTCGGCTTATCCAGATTGAATCCCTTCAGCTTGTCGGATATCCCCTTCATCCAACTCGAACCGGCGTCGTACCCTTTCTTAGCCTCATCGACAATGGACTTTTGCTCCATGCGCTGGACAACCTTATACCCCTCCGGCATTTCACCGACCCAATCTGACATTTGCTTTTGCAGGGAGGTGAGACCCCCGGCAAGATCGGAACCGAAAACCCAATCTATCGCTTCCGCAACTTTCTTGATCATTTCCAGCGTAGAATTAACGAAGTCCGCAAACAATTTCTTCGCAGAATAAACCGGATGATTAAACACGTTAAGAAAAAACTCGGCAAACGCCGCGTACCCGTTATACATTTCCGCGATAGAATTATAAACGGCAGTATACAACCCTCTAAATAACCCGACTACGAATCCCACGATTTGGTCGGCGGTCACGCCCATCTGGGTGAGCACATAAATGATCGCGACGATGGCCATTACAATCAAGACTACCGGCCAATACGCCGCCATCCATGCCGCAGCCTGCGCATAAAGCGCCGCAACCTGTGCGTAGAGCGCCGCGGTCGTCGCCCAGATTTTAACGATAATGACCGCAAGCAGCACGGAGCCCAGTGCGACCAGAATAGGCTCAATGATCGGCCAGTTCGCCGTGATGGCGTTGGCTATTGCTTCAATGCCGGTTACCATCGCCCCAAGCAGGAGGGCAGCCGCTTGAACGGCTAGTCCGACATTATTGATAAAGCCAGTACCGACGTCGCTGTTCAAGAAACCGTTAATTTGCTCGATAACGGGCCCGAAGGCTTGAAGAGCGTTGTTCTGTAACTGATTCCTGACGTCTCCGAAGGTACCGGGCAGCGATTCGAATTTCCGGTTTATGTCGTCCGATGCAGCAAACACCGCATTCTTCAGGATGTCGGCCGTAATTTTGCCTTCCTCCGATAATTTCAGAAGCTCGGCTTGAGACTTGCCGGTATAGTTCGCTATCGCTTGGGCGATTATCGGGGCATTTTCCAGCATGCTTCGAAACCCTTCACCCTCCAGCTTTCCTGTGACCATCGCTTGGGACAGCTGCTGCATGCCTGCCTGTTGCTCCCCGGCGTCTGCGCCGCTAACCCGGAACGACTTTTGCGCCGTTTCGGCGAAGGCGATGACCTCGTTATTGCTGCCGAATGCGTCCGAAGCCGCCCCCATTCGACCGACGGTCTGTGCCATGTCCGCATAGCTGACTCTGGATCGCCCGGCCCCCGCGAATACTTTCTGTTGCAACTGCTCGGTCGTCTGCAAGCCGTCGTTGACGAAGTCTAGCTTGGCGCGGATTGTCATATACTCGTCGCTGATTCGCGTCGCCGATTTCAAGTCCACGGACGACAGAAGCTTCTTCAGCATGTTGCTCCCGCCGCCTTCGCCTCCACCTCCGCCTCCGCCGCCGCTCCCGCCGCCTGAACCCCCGCCCCCGCCGCCAGGGGGAGGGATATTGCGTACAGCCTCGGACAATTGCCTGACCAAATCGATCAGTTGACTCATCAGCGAGGTCAGATTGCTGCTTAGTTGAATCGTAGCCGCGATCGTACCGATTCGCGACAGGATCTGCAGCCGCAAGGCTGCCGCTCTAGCCAAAGCTTGCGCGGTATCCAGATGGACTCTGATACGAATAGGCTGTATCGCCGACGTATTGAGGCTAACGCGGAGGATGGCGGGTCTCTCGACAAGCCTTCTCGTACGCTCCAGAGCAACGTTCAAGACGTAGACGCGGCTCGTGACCCGATCCAGCGCCCGGGACAGTTGATCCATCATGCCAAGGGCCGACGTTACGGTTGCCATCTTGCTCACCTCCTCGAGAAATGCGAATTTGGCTACCTCTTTTTCATTTTCGCTCTTTCACGGCTTTCTTTCTCAAGCCGTACTTGGATCATCGCCGTTAAGGCCGCCTTCTTCTTTCCGTTCAGGGCCGCGAAATCCCACGGCATAAGATGGAACTCGTGGAGGGCGTAGTAGGCGATATTCGCCTCGCCGTCGCCCTCCTCGATCAGTTTTTTACCTCTTCCACTAGCTCTTCCATATCGCGGTCGAAGCCGTTAAGCTCTTGAACCTTGCCCAGAAGCGCTGCGTACTCGCCGGCAAGCAGCATCTTCTTGAGCAGCGCCTCGGCCCCGTGTACGTTGTAGGAATTTTGCAGCTCGGCATTCTTCAGATCGGGATACACCACGCTGGCTGCGGCAATCTTCGCCATGTACACCTCCGGCTTGGTCTCCGGAAGACGCTGACCGCCTTTTCCTTTTACATATTGGGTCGAAGCTTTGCGGATCTCCTCGTTTTCTTCCTCCGACAGCGTACGAAGCTTCCAAGGAATCGTAGCTCCGTTGTCATCCTTGAATCGGTCGGAGACGGCGAACTCCTCGATCGTTTCCAATTGAACGTTGTGCGCGAAAAAAGCTTGCAGGCTCATCTTGGTCCTCCTCTTAATTAAGCTCGTTAAACAAGTCCGACAGCTCGTAATCGCTGAACGTGAACGGAAGCTCCTCTTCCAGCATGTCGTCCGAGGATGCATCGAACTTGGCGGCGATAATGCTGTCGAGGTTGCAATGGAGCAGCCTGGCCGTCTGCTTGCCGGCTCCCGATGTCGGGTCCTCGTTGGTAATCTGCAGCTCGAACCAGAAGTCTTTGCCCGTTTTAATATAATCCCGCATCAGCTGGCGGAACATGGATGTAACATAGTAGACCGTGAGCGTCCCGCTCCCCTTCCAGCCGGCAGAGCGCTGCGGCGTATTCGTCCGGCCGAGAATCGGGACATCGACCTTGTTCTTTTCTATCGTTGCCTCGATATTTTTGGCGTAGAACAATTCTTCCCTGCGTTCGCCGAACGCGGCATAGGCTCTGGCCTGCTTGCCGCTGATCGCATCGCTTTCTCTGAAAAATGCCATAGGAATCTCTCCTTACCGAACCGTAATGGTCGTGTAGATTTTTTCAATGCTGTCCACCGGCTGTACCGCCAGGTCGATGACCGTTACATCCGCCTCGGCGCCTGCCGTAACGGCAATATCCGTCTGGCCGTCGAAGCTCTGGATCGCGCTGATGTTTTGAAGAGTGGTCAAGTAGTTGATGCATTCGCCCTTAAGCAAATTGCGGCCATCGTCGTTATTCGGAACCTTGCCGAGATAGAAATTAGAGAAGATGCGAACGAGATCATTACTCGCAGCGTCCAACACGCGGATCACGCGGTTTTTCGAAAATGCCTTCCCCTTCTCCGGCGTGAACGAGGTGAGGGAGTTGATGTCCTGTTCGACGACCGCCCGTCCATTGTTTGCCGTAAATACGAGTTCTCCCGCCTGCAAAGCCGCAATAATCTGGCTGTTAGTGTATCTGGGGGAAGCATCCACAGCTCCGTCATAAGCCGCATAGGTGAGCGATTCGTTGACGTCGGCTCCTGCCGTTGCGCCAGCCACCCAAGCCGTTGCCTGAGCAGCCGAAAGCGCGGAGCCATTATCCAGAATGACGCCGTTTTTGACGCTGATGACCCCTTCATAGTCGGCGGATGGATAGTTCTCCAGCACGACTTGAATTTTCTTTCCCTCGTCGTCTCTCAGCCGCTTGGCGAAGGAAGCGAAAGCCGCTTTAAGCGCGATGTCCGTCGACGGCAGCGCAATCGTGTTGAAATCCTGCAGCTCGATAGCCGTAAGGTAATCGAGATAATCCTGAACTGTCGCCGTGCCGTTCGCCCCTCCGGCAAGAGGGACCCCGGCCGTAGCGGCCAGCTCGCCCGTACCTTCGAACGTCACCCATTCGTTGGACGCCAATTCGGAGATCGCCGATACCGTCTGAGAGTGTACCAGCTCGCCTTTCAGCATCGTCTTTACGTCGAATAAGTTCTCATCCTCGATATTCTTCGCGACAACAATCGCCAGATCGTTGCCGCGAATTCCGCCCCACTTGGCCGTAACCGTCAGGCTGCCGCTGGTCGCCGCTGCTTTCGTGCCTGTGTTGACGCGATATACCAGCAGCTTGCCTGCCCTCTTCAGCGCTTCGCCGATAAGCGACAGGGATTCATCCGCAATCGGATATCCGAGCTTATGCCGCGTATCCTCTCCGGCTTCAACCGTAATCACGGTCTTAGGCTCTCCCCAAGAAAGAAGGAGAGGAATCGAGACGACGCCTCTGTCGCCCAGCGTTCCTAGCGCTTTCGGAGCGCTTTCGATATTGACGTACACGCCTGGTCTTACTTTGTTCTGAGTGGTCCATGTTCCGCTTGCCATCGTTTATTCTGCCTCCCGTTTTAGGTTTTTTTCGAAAATGCCGGCCGCTTCCTTGACCGTGTAAGTCTCCTCATCGCCAAGCAGGCCTCGCAGCAGATCCTTCTCCACTGCGGTAAAATGCTTGGACGCAAGAAGCGCCGTCTTGCTGTGCTTGGCCGGCTGAGCGCCGGCTGCCGCTGCTTGCTTGCTCATGGGCGAATTCCTCCATTCTGTTCCAGCTTTCGCATCTTGGGGGCTTCCGCAGGAGGCATCCAGACGAAGAGCTGATAGGTAACGTAGAAACGAAGAGCTTCGCCTTCCATTTCGAACTTCATTCCGATTCCCCGTACCGGACGGCCTACCACATCGATTTGATTCAGCGCCGTCATCAACCGCTCGGCTGTCGCGTGCATTTCGTCGATACTTCGCTCGGGGTCCATGTACTGAATGACGAAGGGGAGCACCCAGCGAAATCGCCGATCCAGCTCCTGCGCATGCGAAGGCTCCGCCAGCTTGACCAGAAAATAAGGAAGGCTCGGCTGTTCCACCTCTTCGCTCCCGACCGCAACACCCGGAAATGCCGCCTCAAGCGCCTCCTCGACGGCTCGCCGAAAATCGTTAAGGGTTACCTGCAGTTTCATCACCTCCGGGATTCTGCGAGATCCATTGCCCGCGTTCGGCCCTTGTAGGCCATGTTCACCTGTTCCACTCCCCCTTGCCCGGCAACCTACCGCCGCATAGTAAAGGGCCCCGGAATTCTCATCCGTGGCCCGTTCTAACCGTTTATGACAATCGGAATAGACGTTTCTATCAATAGGTGGCATTCGTACGACAAACAAAAATAAAGGAGCAATCCCACTGACAAAGCCCCGATTTCTCGGGGCTTTCGGGTTGATTATACGTTTACCGGACGTTTGATTTGCAGAGGGGGTGGGATCAACCATCCTTTTTCTTTCAGAAGCCTTAGAATTCGCCCCGCAAGGATGACCTTTTCCGTATGATACTTCGCATATAGAGCGGCGATATCTTCCCGAATGCACATGGCCATTGCCGCGCTGCACGCGACAAGACCCCCGGAAATATCGACGCTGATGGCAGCGGCGATTTCTTGATCCATAAATCGTGCGCCTTCGGGAATGTCCTCCAGCTTTACTCTTGGCTTCTCGGCCATTGTAGGAGCCGGACTGATTCCGTTATCGTTGAGAAGTCGATCGAATTCCTCGATCTCTTTTGTCGCTTGGCCGATGTAGTCGGAGATCAGTTCTTTCAGGTCACGATCCCCGGCGTGATTTAAGTACACTTGATAACAGGAGACGGCTCCTTTGGCCATAGTCGAAGATCCCCATACGCTGGATATTTCGCCATAGTGCATCGGCTCATCCTTGGGGTTTCCGCTTAAAATTCCCATTGATTGACCCTCCTCATTCCTTTTATATGGTTGGCAACCGTATTATATTGTCATTTTCCAGGCGGAGCTATTCAAAGGTTTCGAACCTACTCCCGCTGATTCCCACAAGCAGGAGCAGCGAGGAAATTCCTCGCTGCTCTTCTGTGGATCAAATCCGGCTATTTAACCAGCGCCCCTTCACCCGTTGTCGGGTTTTTCGGCTTGCGGTGGAAGAGACGGTCGGCGCCTTTGTGGATGAGCGGGAGCACGTAGCGGTCAAGTCCGAAGCGTCCTGCGTTCGTTCCGGCGACGAC
>NZ_JBEQAP010000083.1:0-14350 GCF_041640265.1 Cohnella sp. | reverse complement strand
GTGCTATAATGAAAGGGGGATTTACGTTCGCAGAAGGGGGTGTGCAAACTCAGATGCTACACCACAAAGCCTTTCGTTTTCGTCTCTATCCAACGACCGAGCAGATCATCCTCATTCGCCAAATGTTCGGATGTTCAAGGTTTGTGTTCAATCATTTTCTGACAAAATGGAACGAGTCTTACAAGGAGTCAGGAACAGGCTTGTCCTATCACAAATGTGCGACAGGTATCCCTGCACTCAAACAAGTTTTTGTCTGGCTTAAGGAATCGGACAGCATTGCGCTGCAATCTTCTGTCCGCCATCTAGCGGATTCCTTCGATCGCTATTTCCGTAAACAGAACGACGCTCCTCGCTTCAAAAGCCGCAAAAATCCGGTTCAATCCTACACCACGAGATACACCAATGCCAATATTACGATCAAAGATACAGAATTGAAACTGCCGAAACTCGGATGGGTCCGTTTTGCCAAATCGCGCGAGATAGAAGGCCGCATCCTGTCGGCCACCGTAAGACAGAACGCGGCGGGCAAGTACTTTGTTTCCCTCGTTTGTGAGGTGAACATCGTCCCGCTGGCCCAGCGGGACACCGCTATTGGCATTGACTTTGGGCTGAAGAAATATGCTGTTTGCAGCAGCGGAGAGGAAAGGGACAATCCCAGACATCTTCGTAAGCATGAGAAACGGCTTATACGCTGGCAACGGATTTTGTCTCGCCGCAAGCAAGGGGGAACCAATTGGCGCCGAGCGGAAGATTTGCAGGTAGAGGACATGCTGCAAAACGAGAGGCTGGCCAAAGCGATATCCGAAGTGTCATGGTCGAAGTGCCGGACGATGCTGGAATACAAAGTGAAGTGGTATGGACGCACGATCAGCGTGGTGGCGAAAGATTACCCGTCTAGTCAATTGTGCTCTAGCTGCGGACTTCGCAACCCAAAGGTGAAGAGTTTGGCGCTTCGGGAATGGGATTGTCCGGTATGCGGGGCTCACCATGACCGAGATCGGAACGCCAGCATGAATATTAAGAAAGAAGGATTGCGTTTGGCAGCGATGACTGCCTGAACTGCCGGAACGGCAGGGATCGCTTGGTCAAGTTTGAACCGATAGGTTCGATTATCCAAGAATCCCCCACCTCAGCGGCTATGACGCAGGTGGTGGGAGAGTTCAATGTTATTTCTACAAATTTGAAAATTATATCGAGAAACGTTATCGTTAATAGAAGCAGCATAAATTCGGAACAGATGCCGGGGAACAAAGAAATGAGGGATTAACATGAAATCAAATTCATGGTTGTGGCGAATGTTAGGTTGGACGACTTTCACTTGCCTCATTGTCATGCTCACCGGATTCGGCTTGGCGCTGAAGGACACCTGGTTTCCAGAGGCTGGTCTGGTCCTTCCGGAGGATTCCGTACCTGAAGTGGCAGCTGGTGGAGATTGGGGCTCCAAAACAGAGTTGTTTATTACCTCGCTTGGTGATTCCTTAACGAAGGGTACTGGTGATGCGACAGGGGACGGTTATGTAACTAGAGTTATTGCAGACTTCTCCGTAGCTTTGGACAAGCCTGTCTACCTTGTAAACAACTTAGCCATTAATGGGTTAAGGGCCGATCAGTTAATTCAAAGAATGGATGAGAGCGGCTTTCGGAATTCCATTGGCAAGGCCGATATCGTTCTAATGACGATCGGCGGCAATGATTTGTTCCAAATCGCCCAGAATGGCGGTTCAATGGCAGAGGGCGGAGATCTATCGCCGAAGCTGCTATTAGAGCGTCTGCCTGAAGCAGAGCCGAGGTTAAAAGCAGTGTTTAAGAAAACAAGAGAGTTAAACCCGACAGCTCGCATTATTTACGTTGGTCTTTATAATCCTTTTTATGATTTGCCTGAAATGAGGCCGGGAAGCGAAGCGGTTGCACGGTGGAATAATTTCGCTTTTAGATTGGCTAAGGAGGATGGCAATGCAACCGTAGTTCCTACCTATGATTTGTTTGAGTTTAACATCAAGCAATACCTTTCATCGGATCATTTTCATCCTAATTCAGAGGGTTATGTCCGAATCTCAGAGCGTATCGTTCAGGCACTACAATAATCTGAAGGGAGGCTTGCATGAGCTATGTTAACCACAGCCAATGAAATTGTATTATCCGTCCGAGGGCTTAAGAAAAAAATCGGTCGCAAGACAATCATACATAACGTTTCTTTCGAAGTGCATGCCGGGGAAATATTCGGCTTCTTAGGGCCCAACGGCTCCGGCAAAACAACGACAATCCGAATGCTGGTCGATCTTATCAAACCGACAGAGGGTAAAGTTCTAGTGTGCGGAGAGGATATCAGTCTCTTTCCCGAGCGGGCGTTGGCACACGTTGGTTGTATCGTCGAAAATCCGGAAATGTACACCTTTATGACGGGCTGGGAAAATCTAGAGCACTTCGCTCGAATGCAGGCCGGTATCACCGCTGCCAGAATTTCCGAGGTAGTTGGAATCGTAGGGCTGGATCAGAGGATTCAAGATAAAGTAAAGACCTATTCCTTGGGGATGCGCCAACGTCTGGGAATTGCACAAGCGCTGCTTGGCAGTCCTAAGCTGCTTATTCTGGATGAGCCTACGAACGGTTTAGACCCGAAGGGGATCAAAGAGCTGCGGGAGTTCATCCGAATACTGTCCGAGGGGGGAATGAGCTTATTTATATCGAGCCATCTCTTAAGTGAAATTCAGCTTATGTGTGATCGGGTGGCTATTATTGCGCATGGAGAAGTTATTGCGGTCGGAGAAGTAGATGAATTGGTCTCACAAGCAGGCTCATATACGATATGGCAGTTGGATCAACCGGATGAAGCACGCCAGATGTTCTCGCATCAGACGGATATTCAACTGATATCGGATAACGAGCATCGGATCGATGAGTCCATACTGACGACGCTGCAGGATCCAATCGTTACGGTTATGGATGAGGATCAGATTAGCGCCTGGGTGAACAAATTCGTTTCGGCAGGAATTGACGTTCGCTCCGTTCAACGTGTTGCTCCATCGCTTGAGGAGCTATTCTTAAAGCTGACGGAGGGAGAATCCATTGTTTAATTTGCTTGCACTCATACAGAATGAGACGCTTAAGGTTTGGAAGAAGAAGCGATTCGCCGTAGTTGTTCTTATCTTACTCATCCTCATCCCCGTATTTGTCTATGCTCAAATGAAAATCGCGCAAAACAGCCAAGAGAAATTCAACACGGACTGGCGGGCAGAGCTCCAAAGCCGGATAACGGACAATACCAACGCTTTAAGCAGCGAACGGATTCCCGAGGAATGGAAGAAATGGCGGCGCGCGCTCGTGCAGCAGCTGCAATATTATCTTGACCATGACATTAATCCGCAGACGCCCAATGCGGTGACATTTACCCGTACTTTCCTGGACAACGCGGTATCTTTGTTTATTCCGCTTATGATATTAGCCATTGCATCGGATCTCGTTTCCTCGGAACGCTCGACGGGGACCATTAAGATGCTGCTTACCCGTCCGGTTCGAAGATGGCGCATTTTATTTGCAAAGTTGGCAACCCTGACCTTGTACGTGTCGCTCATTATTATGACTACAGTGATACTCTGTTATTTCATATCAGGAATAGTTTTTGGTTATTCAGGCTGGGAAGCGCCGGTATTTGTCGGGTTCCAGGTCATGGGAGCGGACGTGGATACGACTGGTGTTCACGCGGTTACTCAAGGCACCTACCTGCTGATGCAGTCCGGTTTGATCTGGTTCTCGGCAATGATCGTCGCCATAATAGCTTTAATGGTGTCCGTTCTTGTCCGCAGCACCGCCGCGAGCTTCGTAACCATGATGGCCACGATTATCGCGGGTACAATCCTGTCGAATATGGCATCTTCTTGGAAGAGCGCGAAATATTTGTTTAACTTAAACCTGGAATTATCCTCCTACTTACGGGGAACGCCTCCTCCGATTGAAGGAATGACGCTAGGATTTTCCCTTATTATTCTTGGTATTTGGGGAGTTGCCGCACTAGTCGTTTCATTCACAGTCTTTACGAAGCAAGACATCTTGAATTAGAATAAGCGGTAGTGCGTTTGTTAGGCAGACGCAAGAGAAAAGCAAGGGGGTCCATTCGTGACCGAACAATTGAACCTGTTCGCGGAAAGCGCAGCGATCGCGGGCAGTGAATACAGCGCAGACGATATACAAGTACTTGAAGGCTTAACTGCAGTCCGCAAACGGCCTGGTATGTACATAGGCAGTACGACGGCTTCAGGTCTGCATCATTTATTGTGGGAAATTGTCGATAATGCTGTTGACGAGCATTTGGCCAAATTCTGTTCGCGAATCGACGTTACAGTCCACAAAGATAATTCTATTACTGTAGTTGACAACGGGCGGGGTATTCCAACGGGAATGCACAAAACAGGAATTCCAACACCGCAAGTTGTTTTTACCATTCTCCATGCGGGGGGTAAATTCGGCGGCGGGGGTTATAAGAAATCCGGCGGCCTGCATGGTGTAGGCGCATCTGTCACCAATGCTTTGTCCGAATGGCTTGAAGTTGAAATATACCGCGATGGTAAAATTCATAAGCAGCGCTTCGAGACATGGATAGATGAGAGCGGCAAAGAGCATGTCGGAGAGCCGGTTGGCGGTTTTCAGGTTTTAGGGAATACCAACCGAACAGGCACAAAGGTAACATTCAAGCCTGATGTGAAGGTGTTCCATGGCCATATTAGCATGAGCTTCGATACCTTGTCTGAACGGCTTCAGGAGATTGCGTTTTTGAACTCCGGTTTAATGGTGAATATTAAGGATGACAGGAATGGAAAAAGCGACACTTTCCATTATGAGGGCGGAGCCCGTCAATTCGTTCAGTTCTTGAATGAGAATAAATCGGTTTTGCACGATGTCATCCATTTTAGCGCAGAGAAGGACGATATTGAAGTTGAAGTGGCGCTTCAGTATAACGATGGTTATACGGAAACCTTGGCTTCATTCGTCAACTCCATTCCTACTAGAGGCGGGGGTACTCATGAAACAGGCTTCAAAACCGCATATACGCGCGTGATGAATGAATATGCCCGCAAAACGGGAGCACTAAAGGAGAAAGAAAAAAATCTAGAAGGAAACGACCTGCGCGAAGGCATGATGGTCGTTATCAATATTAAGATGTCAGAGGTGGAATTCGTCGGTCAGACGAAGGATCAGCTTGGCAGCGCATCCGCTAGAAGTGTAGTCGATGCAATCGTGACGGATAAAATGACGGTTTTCCTGGAGGAGAATCCTCAAGTCGGCCAGCTGCTCATCCGCAAATCGGTGCAGGCCTCGAAAGCTCGTGAAGCTGCCCGTAAAGCTCGCGAGGAAATTCGCAGCGGCAAGAAACGCAGTGAAGGCGCCAGCCTAGGCGGTAAGCTTTCACCTGCGCAATCAAAGGACAGCACTCGTAACGAACTGTTCATCGTCGAGGGTGATTCCGCCGGCGGTTCAGCTAAGCAGGGACGCGATTCCAAGTATCAAGCGATACTGCCTCTAAAAGGCAAGCCAATGAATCCAGAGAAATCCAAACTTATTGATATTCTCAAGAACGATGAATATAAAGCGATTATCACTGCTATCGGAGCAGGTATCGGTTCAGAATTCGACGTCGAAGAGTGTAATTACTCGAAGATTATCATTATGACCGATGCGGACACGGATGGCGCTCATATCCAAGTCTTACTTCTTACTTTTTTCTACCGGTATATGAAGCCGTTAATCGATGCGGGCAAGGTATTCATTGCCCAACCGCCGCTTTATAAAGTCACTCGCAAATCCGGTAAGCTGGAGACCGTGCGTTATGCGTGGACTGATGATCAACTAGCTAATTATTTGAAGGAAATCGGTAATGGCGCTGAGCTTCAGCGATACAAGGGACTCGGCGAGATGAACCCGGACCAGCTATGGGAAACAACCATGAATTATGAGACACGTACGCTTCTTCAGGTTCAAATCGAGGATGCCGCTAAAGCCGAACGTCGCGTCTCTACGTTAATGGGCGACAAAGTCGAACCACGTAAGAACTGGATCATTGAGAACGTAGATTTTACGGAATATGAGCAATAGATAGTAATGGGGGGAATCGAATGAGCATGCTGGAGCAGTTTCTACCGGCATTTCTGGAGGAGGTCGTCGGCGACCGATTCGGACGTTATTCTAAATATATTATCCAAGACCGCGCCATTCCCGACGTTCGCGATGGGCTAAAGCCCGTACAAAGACGGATTCTCTACGCTATGTACGATGCGGGCAATACCCCGGACAAACCTTATCGCAAGTCAGCTAAAACGGTCGGGGACGTAATGGGGAACTATCATCCTCACGGTGATGCCTCCATCTATGAAGGTATGGTTCGGATGGCCCAGCCTTGGAAAATGGCGCATATGCTCGTGGATGGGCATGGGAACTGGGGCTCGATGGATGATGACCCGGCTGCAGCGATGCGTTATACTGAGGCTCGATTGTCTGCCATTTCTTTGGAGCTTGTGCGAGATATTGAGAAACGAACGGTCTTGTTCAAGGATAACTTCGACAACACAACCAAAGAGCCCGTCGTTCTGCCTTCTCGATATCCAAACCTGCTGGTTAATGGAGTAAGCGGGATTTCCTCTGGCTTTGCAACGGAAATCCCTCCCCATAATATGCGGGAGGTTATCGATGCCTGTATCGCCGTTATCAACAAGCCGGAAATCACTATCACAGAGCTCATGGAGATCGTGAAAGGTCCAGATTTCCCGACCGGCGGCCTGATTATGGGCGGCGACGGCATACGTGAAGCCTATGAAACCGGTAAAGGTAAAATTTATATTCGTTCAAAAACAGCCATAGAGGATCTGCGCGGTGGAAAACAGCAAATCGTTATTACTCAAATTCCTTACCAAATTGTTAAATCCAAGCTCGTAAACGCAATCGATAACCTGCGGATGGAGAAAAAAGTGGAAGGCATTGCGGAGGTTCGCGATGAGAGCGGAAGAAACGGAATGCGGATTGTCGTTGAGCTGAAGAAGGACATAGACGCCGAAGGCATTCTCGCTTACTTACTTAAAAAAACCGATCTGCAAACCGCATATAATTTCAATATGGTCGCGATTGTCAATAAAGCTCCCCGTCTGCTTGGGGTTAAAGCCATGCTAGACGCTTATATTGCCCACCAGAAGGAAGTTGTTACGTTCCGTACCCAATTCGACCTGGACAAAGCGGAAGATCGCGCACACGTCTTGGAAGGGCTTGTGAAAGCACTCAACTTGTTAGATCAAATTATCGAGACGATTAAAGCCTCTAAAAACCGTCAAGACGCGCAGAATAATCTAATCGCGAAGTATGGCTTTTCCGAGCGTCAAGCTGATGCAATCTTAACGTTGCAATTGTACCGCTTAACCAATCTGGAGATAAACCAGCTGGAGAAGGAACATGCGGAGACAATGAAGAAAATCGCGCAGCTGCGTTCCATTCTGGACAACCCTCGGAAGCTAATGGGTGTCATTAAGGATGAGCTAACCGGTATTCGCGAGAAATTCGGAATCGATCGGCGCTCGATTATTCAAGGTGAAGTGGAAGAGATTAAGGTAAACCTAGAGGTAACGGTTCCTGCTGAAGAGGTCATCGTTACGCTTAGCAGAGAAGGCTACGTGAAGCGTACAAGCATGCTTTCCTTTACAAGATCCGGTGGAGAGCTAGGGAGTGCAGGCGTGAAGGAAGGCGACATTATCCGTTGGAGCTTGCCTTTAAGTACGCTGGACCCGATCCTGTTATTTACTCAGAAAGGTCTTTACTTCCTGTTACCTGTCCATCAGATTCCTGAGTTCAAGTGGAAGGATACCGGAACGGCCATCGTTAATATACTTCCGCTCGCCAAGGATGATAAAATTGTCGGCGTCATTACTGCTAAGACAATAGAGCTGATTCCTTCAGCAACTCCTAGTGAGACTGTCGATAACGGGCCTGTACTTGTCTTTGTGACGAAGCGAGGCCAGGTTAAGCGTACGCCTCTGATCGATTACGCTACAAACCGGAGTATGGCGATTGCAGCCTGCAAGGTTTCTGAAGGCGATGAGATTATCAAGGTGTTCCGTGAAGATAGTCCAGGGGATCTGTTGCTCGTTACAGAGCAAGGCATGAGCATTCGTTTCAATCAAGGCGAGGTAAGCTTGCAGGGTAGAGTGGCCGGAGGAGTGAGAGGAATTATCCTAAAGGATAACGACCAGTTGACCGACGGCATTCCTGTCCAAGGCGATGAAGGTGAAATTCTAGTCCTGTCTGATTACGGATACGCGAAGCGCTCGCTCTTAATGGATTATCCGCAGCAGGGAAGAGGCGGCAAAGGCATTCAGACGTTCGAATTTAAGGAAGGCAAGAGAGTTCGTCCAAATGGAACGAAGCTAATCGCTGCTTTCCACGTCAAAGAAGCCGTCAGCTTGCTCACAATGACAACGAGCGGCACTGTGTCGGAGTTCAACTCCGAGTCAGCTCCACTGGATGATCGAAAGGGACAAGGTAAGCTAATGACGGCGGTAGAACGCGGAGATGTTCTTAAAGAAGCTTTCAAAAAACCGCTTTCCAATTAATTCAGTCTGCGAGTTCAATCATAAGGACCGTTAATTTGCTCCGTTCTGTCAATCCATTTTAATAACAAATCCAATACGACCCACAGAGGCACCGGCTCATTGAGCCGTTCTAGCCACTGGGGGTCTTCTATTAGTCCTGCATCTTGAGCCATCTGGCCAATCATTTTGATCCTTTGCTGTTCTGCTGAGGACAATAAGCTCGCCTCCTTGCCAATCGCGTTTCTCTTTGTTTCCTCATCTTTCGCAACTAGTATATGTCGCGAATTGTCGCTATGTTCACTATTATGCGGATTCAGGTCGTAAATATTTAATTGCATTAATCTATCTTTCGACATAGGCCCTGAGTATAATAAAAGAGAAGGCAACGTTCGGGGAGAAAGGAGCATTCTTATGGATAATGCGGCGGATTTTGTGAAAAGCTGGACTAAGCTAACGAAGGACTGGAACGCTCAGATGGAGGCGGAGTTAGCTCCGCAGCTAACGGTGGGACAGCTAGAGGTATTAGAGCTGATGCTTGCACACGAGCCAATGAAGCCGTCAGAGCTGCTTCCACACTTAGAGACAACTCCCGCAGCCGTTACGACGCTGCTTGACCGCATGGAGCGGGGGGGACTTGTAGAACGGAAGAGGGATGAGAACGATCGCCGGATCGTATGGGTTACAATGACAGCCCTTGGCCGCACCGAAGTCCAGCGGGGATTAGATGTTCGAGGTGCAATTGCTAACCATTCCTTGGACCGCTTGTCCAGCCATAATCGGCAGCTACTTGTATACTTGATAAGTAAGGTTGCCGGGACACGGGAAGTTAGCGGGACCGGAGAACGACAAGTCAATGCAAACGAAGGAACGAACGAGGAAACCAAGGAAACACAAAATAATAATGTTGAATCCTCTGTGATATAAAATAATAAAGTGCCCCTATCAGAAGTTCAAGCTGATAGGGGCACTACTCATTTAACCCATGTTACGGAGCTTGAAGGATAAGCAAATGTTTGTTGATACCGCTTAGAAGATTTTTCATCTTGCTATAATCACTTTCGGTTAAATCTGGAGCATCTTTGTTTATCAGTACGGATTTCAGGGGGAAGATAGTATAATAGCGTTTTTGGTCTTTACGATGAATATGGACCCAAGTCGGTTCGGTTGTAACGGTGTCCCAGGTTGTAGACGTTGAACCGTCAGACTGACGAGTTTTAACGACGCGTACTCCGAAAATCAGTCCAACATCCTTCCAGTCGCCCGTTTGATTGGAGATAAAGTTGCCGAGGGAGTAGATGACAACACCTCGGTGCGGTAGTCCATCCTCGCTCTCAGATGCTGGGATTTGGATCTCCTCGAAAGGCTGAACAACATGGGGGTGGGATCCAAGAATAATATCTCCGCCTGCTTGGACGATTTCATAAGCAATACTTTTCTGTGCTTCATTTGGAAGCCGTTGGTATTCTTGGCCGAAATGCAAGGAAACAGTAATAATATCAGCATCGGCTTTCCTTAATTTAATTATGTCTTTTTTTATAGAGTTTAACTCGATAAGGTTTACGGCATAGGGTTTGTCCGAAGGGATGGGAATGCCATTGGTTCCATAGGTATAAGAAAGAAAACCCATCCGAATTCCGTTTCTCTCTACAATTACTGTTTCAAGCGCTTGCTCGGAGGACTCGGCTGTTCCCACCGGTATCAATCCCGCCTCGCGTAAATTGTTCAATGTGCGCTTGATCCCCGGAAATCCTCGGTCCAAGGAATGATTATTTGCTGTAGATACCAGACTTACACCTGCGTCTGCTAAAGCCTCAGCTAGCTCGTAAGGAGCATTAAACCTCGGAAAGCCCGTATATTTAAGATCCTCGCCGGCTATCGGGGTTTCTAGGTTGCCGATGACCCAATCTGCATTTAGAAACAGAGGCTTAACCTGAGAGAACCAGGGTGTAAGATCGTACTTTTTGGTTGCCATATTATAATAAGCGGGCAACTGAGGCATATGTACCATAATGTCACCAACAGCGAGTAAGGTTGCTTCCTGCCTCTCTGTAACAACAGGTGGTGCAGAAGCTGCTGATGATGCGGAAGGACCCGAGTAACCAGGTGCGGCCCCCGTTTCCAGAAGTGGTGCCGGTAATGGTGAAGAGGGAGCTGAGACGGACGAACAGGCTGTTAACGTAATCGCTAACAACCCTATGATCGAATAGAGAGCATGTCGCCGCAAAGTGTTCAAGCTTCACTTTCCCAACGCCCGAATATTCCGCAAGGCAATGTCATATTGCTCTGGGTAATCGGAAGTCCGATTTCACCGCAATTGAGCTTTCCGCCAAATTTACGCTGAATCGAAAGATGCAGCAGATTATGAAGGACAGTAGGGGAAAGGCCAGTCGTATATGAGTTCACAAGGACAAATAGGGGTTTATCCGAGAGAATGGCCATACACGATTCCAAGAAAGGAAATAAATTTTCCTCCAGCTTCCACATTTCACCGTTCGGTCCTCGGCCATACGAAGGCGGGTCCATAATAATTGCTTCATACTGCCGGCCGCGGCGTTCTTCCCGCTGTACGAATTTAAATACATCGTCGGTAATATAACGAATAGGCGCATCAGAAAGACCAGACAGCTGAGCATTGTCCTTGGCCCACTGGACCATGCCTTTCGCTGCGTCAACGTGACACACGTCAGCGCCCGCGGCTGCAGCAGCTACTGTTGCTCCGCCTGTATAGGCAAACAAATTAAGCACGCGAATTGGACGGTCAGCGCTGCGGATCTTGTTCATCATCCAGGTCCAATTGACCGCTTGCTCTGGAAATAAGCCTGTATGCTTAAAGCTAGTCGGCTTAATGTGGAACTTCAAGGGACCGAACGAAATGTTCCACTTCTCCGGGAGAGTCCGCTGAAAGCTCCACTGACCGCCGCCGCTCCCGCTCCGATGATAGTGTCCATCCGCCTTCCTCCAGCTATCATTCTCTTTCTTCAGAGGCCAGATAATTTGCGGATCAGGGCGCCTCAGAATGACATCCCCCCAACGCTCGAGCTTTTCTCCATTGCCTGTATCCAGTAGTTCGTAGTCTTGCCAGTCACGAGACATTTCCATAATTAAGTTTCGTCCTTTGTCGTCAAGTAGAGATAGAGGATTGTTCTTCATAAGAGGTTGACGGACTAAACCGATAGCCGAATCCGCGAACCGTCTGAACCCATTTTGGGCGGGAAGGGTCAATTTCCATCTTTTTTCTTAAATTGCTGATATGAACCATTAGCGTACGCGTATCTCCCATGCTGTCGGATTGCCAAACGCGGCGATACAGCTCCTCAAGCGGGAAAACCCGGTTAGGCTGCCTAGCAAGAACGCTTAGCAGCTCGAATTCCTTCGCAGAAAGAGAAATCAGCTCACCTTCCATACGAACCTCCAAGCTGCGAAAATTGATTTCAAGACCCGGAAAGCTGATGGAAACCGCTTGCTCCTCGCTAATCCTTTCACGTGTTCTGCGCCTGCGGATATGAGCCTGAATTCTAGCAACGAGCTGGCTTGGACTGAAGGGCTTCGTAATATAATCGTCCCCGCCCTCCGATAATCCGCGAATAATATCGCGATCCTCTGATTTGCAGCTTAGAAATAAGATCGGAACATCAGCGCACACGCCTGAACGCAAGGAGCGACATACATCGATTCCGTCCATCAGTCCAAGATTAACATCCAACACGATTAAATCCGGCAGAAGAGTTTCCGCGATTCTAAGGGCATCTTCTCCATTATCCGAAGAATGGACGGTGAAGCCTTCCCTCTGTAAATAGAGTGTAATTAGATCTGTTATTTCTTGCTCGTCATCTACGACAAGTATAGAAGCTTCCGAGCCTTTCATTTTATTTAATCCCCCAAATGGATGTGTCTTGATGCCTTATTATAACGAAAGCGTTGACGAGTTATCAATGCACCGTTACAATGACGTTCGAATGCCTAATGTTTCGATACTAAATAGGGTAACAAGGGGAGAGGGAAATGTGAGATCCAGTGACATGTTCATTCCGTTATGGCGTTTTGGGAAAGGGGTTATCCTGACGCTTATTCTCCTAGGCATCATAAGCGGTTGCACGCCTGCTTCCGATGCCAAAGTTTTTCCGATAGCCGAGCAGGGTATTATCGATTTGACTGATTGGTCGTGGGATCGGGATGGAATTGTACCGCTGGATGGGCAGTGGAAGTTTGACTGGCTGCAACCATCGAATTTAGGTGAGTCACAGAATAATAAGTACACGGACACCACGTTAGAGGTTCCCGGAACCTGGGGATCAATAAGAACGGGCAGCGGTGTATCTCTGCAGGACAAGGGCATCGGCATTTATCGTTTGTTGATCAAGCATCAAGCGCAAAGAGACATGATGGCTATACGTTTGCCTAATATATCTACAGCGTATGAGTTTTCTATTGATGGGAGTATTGTTGCTTCGCGAGGTCATATCGATCAAATAACCCATCGTACGGTTCCCTTTCAATTACCGGCTACCGTGTATTTCCAAGCGTTGGGTGAGCAGACTGATCTCAAGCTGGTCGTAGCCAATGATGCTCATAGAAGCGGTGGTATCCGTACGGAGATTGTTATAGGGAACGCAGATCTTATCCAGCAGCTGCAGGTAAAACGTGCTGCGCAAGAGTTGATCGTACTAGGCTGCTTGATCATGATTGGATTTTACCACTTGGGTTTGTTTATACTGAGGCGTAAGGAATATGCGAATATTTTGTTTGCCATGTTATGTTTATTTGTCGGTATTCGAATGGGATTGTTGGGAGAAGGATTTATTCTGCAATGGATGCCAATGTTAACTTGGGATCTTGCAATCCGCATAGAATACGTGGCCTTTATCTTGAGCGGTTGGTCCGGGTTTTGTTATTTCCAAACGATGTATTCACAGGAAATCAAAAGAATTTGGTTTATACTGTCAAGCTTCGTTGGAGCCATTCTAATCCTATGCGTGTTGCTCCTAGACACATTGGTCTTTACCTCATGGATTCTGGCTTTTCAGCTATACATCTTGATCTTAAGCGCAAGAATACTATCGGGATTAGTCGTATCAGGTATGCATAAACGAGAGGGAGCCAGATTAGCTCTCATAGGTATGGCAGGTATGGTCCTGACTATAGTTAACGATATGCTGTTCTATAACGGCTGGTGGAACTCGATCGATTTGGTGCCTTTTGGCTTGTTGTTCTTGATTGTCATGAATTCCTTCATTATTTCTTTAAAATTTTCCCTTACTTATGAGCGCGTGGAGCAAATGTCTGCGGAATTGGTGGAATGGAATAGCTCATTGGAGGAAAAAATCGCGGATCGTACAGATGAACTCCAACGCTCCTATGTGACATTGGAGGATGCGAAAACCGAACTAGAAAGAATGGAGCATTCACGCAAGCAGCTGATTAGTAATATTTCGCACGATCTAAGAACGCCGATTACTCTGCTTCAAGGTTACTTGGAGGCGCTAAGGGATAATATCATCACCGATCCCGTGCAGCGGGAAACTACGATACGCCTTATGCTTTCGAAGGTAGAAGGGCTTAATTCATTAATTCAGGATTTATTTGACCTCTCCGTTCTAGAAGCCCGTAAGGTTGAGCTCACACTGGAGGATATTCCTCTAAGTAGATGGAAAGACAGATTAATGGAGCAATACAGCTTGGAAATGCAACAAAAGAAAATTCGATTTAATTGTAAACTCGTTAGTGAACTTACTTGGAGATCAGCCATTACGATTGATATTCATCGGATGGACCGAGTGTTCGCCAAC
>NZ_JBEQAP010000082.1:0-14866 GCF_041640265.1 Cohnella sp. | reverse complement strand
ACTTCAACCGGAGCGTCAGCGATGGTAAGTGGCGGGAGTATTCATTACCATATTTAAGTAAGAGAGGTGGTCTTTCGATGGTAAAAGCAGGCGAAATACTTTCTAGAATCAGCGATGGCGGATTTTTAGAGAAGGTCTTCAATAAAGATGTTGATTGGGATGCCGAATTAGACGCAAGGGATGCTGCTAAATTCGCTGAGGAATGGATTTCCAGTTACGATAAAGTTAATGCAATTGATCCTTCTGAAGAAAAGGTAATCAGAGAAATTAGGGAGTCTGTGTTCAAGCAAACTTTCCGAATAACGCAGAGCTCCGAACTGGCAGGGTATGCGTCGGACGATTTTGAACTCATGGCCAAGGCGTTTGAGAACAAAATCGATATTGAATTTATCAATAACCTTTGGGATTTCTACTTAAAAGGACGCTTCCCCAAATAATACGACTTGTTGAGTGTAAGCCGATCCCGATTATTGTGAACTTTCATTCGGCTGCCGTTCGGTCGATGATACGAGGAGGAGTCTAATCATGATCGTTACCAAAAGAATAGTGCCGTCAACCAATCAGTCCGTCTCCAACCCGGCGATCTATTTTGGCGGCGATACTGCGAAAGTGGAACGCTGGCCGCAAAATCCGGACGGCGACGATTTGACCCTGCTTTTCAGTATAGATTGCGCAGCTTTACAAAAAGAAACAGCAAGAGAGGACCTTCCTTCGGAAGGCATAATCCATGTATTCTCAACTTACAGTAAGCAAGACTATTTTTTGGACTACATAACCTATAGTGGAGACCCGGCTGAATACGAACTCATCACTTCTGGTTATACGAGTGTCACCTATAGCGAGATTAATATGAAGGAAATCAGGAGCCCGGCGGCTAGTATGCCAAAGCTGAATATGGAGCTTGTCGATTACGCGATAACGGAAGAAGAGTTCTCTACAGCCTCCTTTATCTCGCTTTCTGTCCCTAATGGAATATTGGCTGCGGACCAAATAAGCGGTGATTACAATTTTTTTTGCCAGGTCTATTCCTCCGATTTTCCGGAGCCGTATCAAGATGCGTTGTATCTGACAGATGCGATCGGTTGCCTTTTTTAAGGAAGGTTTATTCCTCAGGCGAGGCTCCGGGTCTCTTCTTCGTACAGACGGCTTAAGTCCGGAGGTTTATTGCTTGAAAGAAGCATGAATACTACTTGTTGAGTGTTAGGAGATGTTTATGCCTATCGTATTTAGAACCTAACTTGACGGTGACGAAATTTCCGCCGCAGAGAAAAGCTTGGAAAAGTATTTCCGGGCGACTACAAGAATTTTCTCTCGTGCAGGAATGGTATATTTATAGCTGATCCTGATGTAATGACTACAGACCCGGGCATAGAGGGGGTGTATTCTGGGATAGAACTCATCTTCATGAAGGGGAACCGAACAATAACTTTGATATTGCGGAAGTTGATGGATGTGGAGATCTTTTTCTTGTGGCTGGGAGTTTTGAGGAGTTCTACGACTTAATTGTTAAGTCCCTCGAGGGCAGTCCTGACTATGAGCAAGCATGAGTATGCGGTAGTCGTTGGATACAGTTCGATCGATGAGAGGAGGGAGGGATTGATATGGTAGACCTAACGAAATATAGCGTTCCGCTGTTATATAGTAGAAGTAAAAACCTTGATTACAAGAAGAGCATTATTGAGACATCAACGTCCCTGCTGTTATTTTTAAAGCAGCAAGGAATGATAGCTGACGATCCATTAGATGAATATGGCGCTCTTAAACTTGACTTTATCGTCAAGGAGTCCGATTTAACTTCTGAAGGAATCGAGCTATTCAAGAAAGCGATTCCCGCTTGGCTGCGTAAGCTTGATAGGGGAGGCAAGCCCGACGATACCTCTTCCTTGCTGGTTGCTCTGGAAGAAATAATAAAATCGAGAAAATAAGGGGGTTTGAGCTATGTCTTTGAAGCAACAGCTTCACGAGGAATCGATTACATACATAACAACTGTATCCGTTCGCGAGAGTGATCCCAAGTTCATCAGCGCAATAAGTAATTTGGACTTTAACTTGATAACAAAAGATGAAGCAGGTTTGATAGAGGCGCTGTATTTTAAATTGAAAAATATCGCGCTTAGAAATAAAATACTTTACTGTTTAATCCGGTGCAACGAATTGGAACTTAAGGAATTTTTTCAGAAAGCTTATAAAAAGGAACGTTATTTGGACATGAAACTGCTGGCGATTCGTGGATTGGCGCATTATGCCTCGGAAGAAGAGATCGGCAAAATCATGGATCATTTCATCAAAATATTGATAAAGAGACCTGAGACTACACCTTATAACTATCAGGAATATGAATTGATAAGATCTGCCTTCGGTCTGCCTTTTCTAATCAAAACATACGGTTATCCATGCTTTGAAACAGCATTTCAACAAGTCGAGAAACAGTATCACGATATGCCGGAGGCATTCAAGGGGCATTATACCTTTGATGAAGACGGGAAGGCAGTTGAATTGAGAAGTCCAACAAAAGCGAAACAAATGATGCAACACTTTTTTGCAACACAGTACAGACATTGACTTGCCGGTGGATGTTCTCGAGGTCTTTTGTGAAATTCTTATATTGAGAGGATTTATATGGAACAATTAGAGCAGTTAATTGAAGAAGGAAACCTTAATGCTATTCGTTCATTGCTAACAGATGGACTTGATCCCAACGCAAAAGTGGGGATATACAATTCCACGTTGGAGTGTGCATTTGATTGCAGACAATATGAAGTTGCCAAATTGTTTATTGAGCATGGAGCGGAGATTAATGATAGAAATAATCCTGCAATTGTAGATGCAGCCCATGGCGATCGAGCCCTGTTTGAATACCTCATTCAAAAAGGATCGGATATTAATGCCGTTAACCGTGTGGGCCATTCTGCGTTAAGCCGTGCCCTAGCTTTCGATAATGACTCGGGAGCAATCGCTCTGGTCGAGTTGGGCATCGATATTCAAAGGCTGGGTGGAAAAGCGCTGAGAGACGCGGCTTGGAACGGAAACGAAAGGATGGTTCAGTACTTGATCGAAAGGGGGGCCGATATTCATTATTGCGAACCGGATCAGGTATTCGTTGCTGGAGACACCTCCTTGCTTGCCGCAACAAGCGGGAATCATCTGAAAATTGTAGAGTATTTGTTAGAACATGGCGCAGACATCTCCTATTGCAATAAGCTAGGCGACCGCGCTTACCATATTGCAAAAAGCAATCAGTTTACCCAGCTTGCGGATCTGCTGAAATCCCGTGAACCTGCTGAGTACCATGATTATAATCGTAAAATGGCTGAACTAACGGCCGCCGGACTGCCTTCTCCGATTCTCGATACTTTAGGTAAGGAAAATAGAAAGCTCGAGTTTAAAGGTAAGAACTGTGAGTATCTCATTTTCCGCAGCCTATACGATATAAAACAGTTTAGCTTCAAGGATTACGAAGTGTATGATCTATTACTTGAGTTGGATAATTATGGTGCTGACGGCGTCATCACATGGTGCCCGAGCAAGCAACTATTCATTAGTATAGATTTGGAACATGATACGGTCACACTTTTGAACGATCTGACTTGGGACGCTTTCGTACAAGATCCGGGAACTTTTCTTGACCGAATTCTAGAAGGAGATTACGAGCCTGAGGAATTGGAGATTGAAGATGAAAATTAACGCTGAGAAGGGCATGGAGATGTTCTTGCTGTTTATGCAAAAGATGAATCGTTGGGAAACTGAGTACTACAACTTGCTTAGTCCTGTCTTGGAGGCAGGGGAGGAAACCAATGATATTGACGAAAAGTATAAAAATCGGCTTCGTAATATTCTTGATGAATTTGTGGCGGATGATCCAAAAAACAAACAAAGATTGATTTCTATGAATTGCTCCCAGCCTCCGGCGTATGACCCTGAGATGGATGCTGTAATGGTTGAGTCAGCAGGGCGCAGTCGTATGGTAATTAGTCAGCAGCAGAGAACGGGCTTAAAAAGCACATACAGATTTACCCTGGTAAATACCGAGCACGGTATTCGGATTGCGAAGAAAGAAAGGCTGAACTACAAAGGTAGATGGGAGAGAGCGGGAATTTAAGTATGATCAAGGAAGTGATGGATTGGATAAAAAAGCGCAAAAAATATTGCTGAACACCTTCTGGGCTTCAGGCGGTTGGAAGGACGGACCGTATGTCTTTGCCGGGGAGAATTTCAACTATGCCAAAAGCAAAGGGCTGATGTTCGATCCCATTACGATTAACCATGATGAGATCGTCAAGCGGCTGCATGAATTGCATCAAACGATTACCAAAGAACGGGTAGCCGCTGCGTTCCTGCATAGTCTTTCGACGAAAAAAGTCTATTTGCGGAGCGTCCTTTCAAGCTGGGCTTTGACTTCCGGATTGACTTCTCATACATACGGACAGCGGAGCTCGGTACGGACTAATACCAGCAGCTGCGGAGATTGCAATTTCCATCGGTTAGTGTCGGAGCGGGATTACATCAATCAAGATTTGAATGTGCTGAACTTTGAGCGGGTCAAATGGGGAGGCGTCCGCTTGAACGATCTTCTTTACTGCTGGCTAGATCTCGAATTATTCAGTAAAGAAGAAGCTTTCGAGTGTACCGCCGAGGATGTTGCCATACTCTCCGGAATGCTCGAAGCCATTCAGAACTGTGCGGACAATAAAAGCGCCCGGATGCTGGAGAAGCGTTGGAAGGGTGTAATTCCTTCAAGCAAGCAAGAGCGGGACATGATGATGGAAGTATGGGGATATGCCGGATTGCTGGCGCAGCGTGATACCCCACGCAAGCATAGAGGCGTAGGGCATGATTTTAACTCCGTGGCGGAATGGCAAGGGGATGACGGCTATTCTAAGAAAACGCTGGAATTTTATTTCGGAGCGTTTTTGTAGGGAAAATAGGTAAATCCGTTGAGGTGATAAAATGGAATGGAAAGAAGTAACAACAAAAATATATGAGTCGACAAAGAGAGCGTTTGGGGACCTTATGCATTCCCGTGCAGATGAACAGTTCTACGCATATGCCTTGTATACAGACAGCAGCGCGATGACGGTAGTGCCAGCCGCTAATTCTGTGCAAGGTTTGGAACGGAGATTTACAGAAGAGGAAGACAAAAGTGCTGCTTCCTTGGCGTACTACAAGTGGGCCACTTCGGAGTGGTTTTATGAGGCGTGGCAGGACGACGAATTTTCTCACATATCCGACGAACTCAGAGACTATCTGTTCAGCAGCAATTTTTCTGATCAGAATGACGAGGATCAGTATAGAAAACGTGTACTTCAATCGATGATCGAGGCGCTGAAGAAGCTTGATGATGAAGGTTTCTTCGGGGAGGGTGAGGCAAGGGAAAAGCTCGTCCTGTTTATAACGTTGACGGATGACGACTCTGCTGAAGCTGTAGAAAACGAATCGGCCCAAATCCTGAATTCCGCTTCTGCATATGAAAAGTTTGTTGGCCGCTATGAGAATGCCGGATAAGCGTTGCTGAGATCCAATAAGAACTCGGTCAGAAGAGGGGGATGTTCATGTTTCTTTTAGAGATTCGACAGGAAGGCTGAAGGCGAGTGGCGGATTATTGGACATCAGGACAGAGGGGGATATATGAACTCTCGTAGTAAAGGTGGTTGATAGCAATGACCTCGATCAAAATTCAAGGCTGGGAGAAAAAACCGCGGACAACTCTTCGGGGGATCAAGGTTGGTGATATTTTCATGCTGTCGCTCGGCGACTTAACATTTGCTGCGGGACGGATATTGTCCAAAACGAGCATTGGCCATGGCGCAGAGTTTTTTGATCTGCTTCTGACCAGGCCAGAGTTTTCTGCGGCAGATATAGAGTCTTCCCGAAGGGCATGTCCTCCAGTAATCATAGACTCCTATTGGGTCTTTGACCGCAAGCTTGATTACGATAGTTTACAAGTGCTAATATGCTGAAGCTTCGTGAGAAAAGGCGGGAGTACGTGACCCCGATGAATATTGATGTATAACAAGGATACCAAAGATTCTAGAAATCTCAAACGCTTCTCGTATTGTCCGATTTGCTACGGAATATCCTATTGTCGATGGAATACAAGGTTTTACCTGTTAGCGCCAAGCAAATGGAAATGAACAAGAGCGCCACATCGAGCTCATACCCGGCCATTTGTCCATTCCCCAGAAAACCGAGAGAAAACTTTACCTTTACTATCGCTCCTAACATGATGAGTGAGAATAAGACGGAGACGATACGTGTTCCGAGTCCGAGAATGATAGCAAGTCCGCCTGCCAATTCGATAATCGCAACAACATATGCCGCAAAACCTGGCAATCCGATGCTTTGAAACCACCCGGCAATATTGGATATACCTCCTTGAAATTTATCAAACCCATGGATAAAAAACGTGAAACCCAAAACCAATCTGAGCAACAGTAAACCAACATCGATCTGTTTATTCATTGTATATCAAACTCTCCCTTTTAAGATATTAAACAGACATTTGTTCCTCGAACGAGACGGCCTTGTAGACGATCGACATTAAAATTTCCCGTTCGTATTTTTCCATTGATCCTTCGGCGGAATCGTCTCGATGACATCCCAGTGCTCGACGAGCTTACCGTTATTCACCCGAAACAGATCATAGATGGCATTAGGGATACCGTTAAATGTCCCTTCGCTTACGACCAGTACGAAATCGCCTTCGCCGATGACCATATGGATCTCATAGAAACTTTCCTCGATGCCTTGTTCGGCCATTCCCTCAAACGCCTTCATCACGGTCGACAAACCATCCCCGAACATCGGGTTATGTTGGGTATAGGTTTCTCCGTCGATATAATTGGGCATCGCCGCAATATTGCCGCCCTTAAATACATCTTCCGCAAATTTCCGAACGAAAGCCTTATTTTCTTCCGTTTTATCCAAATCCGTAATCTCCGTCGTTCCGTCTATCATCGAATGCCCACTCGGATTCGGCTCGGCGAGCGGCTGCACGTTATCCCAGTGCTCTACGATTTTCCCGTTCTCGAACCGGTAGATATCGAATACGGCGGATTTCGAACCGAACAGGTTCACAAGCGAATGAACGGCTACGTAGTCTCCGTCTTCAATAACCCGCGCGACATCATAGGTCACGCCCGCTCCTTTCAACTGCCCGATTGCTCCGACCAAAGTCTCTCTTCCGTCTGCAAAAGCAAGATTGTGCTGAATGTATTTGTCGGGGCTGATCCATTTTAATGCTGCGGCAGGGTCGCCGGTCTCAAGGCCTTTCAATACCTCTACCACTTTATCTTTATTGCTTGTTTCAATGGACACAGCATTAGAAGATGCATTCCATGTTACCCGTTTGCCAAGAGTTTGCCCGAAAAAATCCGCGGGCACATAGGTTTTTCCGTTCGAATTGAATGGGGAAACGGACAACTGCACGGCCTTGCCGTCGATATTTGCCTCCGTGCTGCCTATGCGAATATAAATTTTTGTATCGCCTTTTTGCAGCGTGGCGCTTCGTTCAGACGAGTTCCAGAGAATATTTGATACTCCGAGTTCCTTCGCAACGGCTCTGAGGGGGAGAAACACTTGTTTGTTTTTCAAGATCGGGGCATCCGCGTAAGTATCTACCGATCCGTCAATGACGATTTTAATCCTATCGTTCATCTTAGTATCTGCTGCTGCTGCATTCACGGGAATCGAAGCGGACACCGACAAAAAACCGGCAAGAAGTATAGATGCGATTTGTTTCTTCATAAGTTTTACCTCCCCAAAATTATATTTGCGACCTAGTTGTAAACGAGTTAGTTACATCGAGGTGTTAAAAAAAGCGGTCCGCGTATACCGATTATTCCGGACTGCCTTTTTTTGGGTTCACTCCTTCCTTCTTGTTTGATACAATAGTAGAATATTAGATACTCTTGGTTTGGACAAGTACTATTAATATTGATAGGTAGTATCAAAAACCATAGTATTGGGGCGGTACAAGTGGCCAAGTACGGTGAGGAGTTTATGAAGTGTCCGGTATTTACGGCGCAAAGTCTGATCGGAGGAAAGTGGAAGGTTTATATTTTGTGGCAACTGCATGACGGAGCAAAACGGTTCAGCGAAATTCATCGGGCGCTCCCCCACGTCACCCAATCGATGATTACGAACACACTCCGCGATCTGGAGAAAGACGGTTTGATCCATCGCGAGGTGTACCGTGAAGTTCCGCCAAGGGTGGAGTATTCCCTTACTCCGATTGCCTGGAAGTTGATTTCCCCCTTGGAGCAGCTCGTCCTATGGGGCATCGAATATATGAACCATATGGGCACGATGGAAGAGGAGGCGGCGAAACCGGATTCCGACCCAATCTCAACTACGTCATAGCACCCGCTTTATTTTGAAAAAATATTCGGTAGACAGATAATTCGTAGGGCTTCTGTTCAGGCGACTTCAAATCCGCAGCTAGAAGCTGCCGGGATTTTTCCCGGCAGCCTCTTCGTTATCTTAGTGATTTCCCCTTATTGAGACAAAATCCACTCGGTCGAATCCTTTTGAGCTTTGTCCAAAGCTTCCTTCGCGGTAACTTGATTAAGCAATGCTTTCTCTACGTTCTCGGACAAGATATATCTTGGTTGGCCGGAGCGGTAAGGGTAACGCGGCGTCCATAGTTGGCTCATTTGTTGCAGAATAACGCTCATTTGCGGGATAGCTTTCACTTCATCCCAATTTGCGGCGGATTTGATGACGGGCATGCTTTGGTTACGTTGCGATTCCCACATGTACTTTTGGAAGAAATCGCTGCCGCTGAATTTCAACCATTCCCAAGCGAGATCTTTGTTTTTGCTCGTTTTACCGATTGCAAAAGGGCTGCCCGCGAACATACCGCCCATACCTTGGGCAGGGTTCTTAAAGAGAAGAGCGGCTTGGAAGCGATCTTGAGTACCGGATACGGCGATATCATTGATGAATCCCGGCGGCATGCGCAGGGCAATCGCGATATTGTTTTTGGCCGTCAGGAAGTTCTCCGAGCCTTGTCCGGCAAGGACGCCCGTCGGCGCATATTTCGTTGCTTCAACTAACCAGTTCAGAGAATCTACCATGGTTGGGCTATTGAAATCGACCTTCATATCTTTCCAAAGAAATCCTGTTCCCCACTGACTGCCTTTGAATTCGTTGATGTTCATAACGGAATCCGCAGCATCGCCGGCTTTGTACGTAATCCCGTAGTTTTGTTCGCCTGTCTTCGGGTTTTTGCCCGTCATCTTTTGGGCTTTGTCCATGACTTCTTCAGGAGTAGGAGATTCCGATAAGTAATCGACTCCCCACTCGTCGAACAATTGCTTGTCATACACGATAAGGCGGGCATCGCCGATGAATGGCAAGCCGTAGATTTCCGTCTTCTGATCGTTAGGTCCCATTGCCTTCCAACCGTCGATTTGTCCCGTTAAATATTGATCGAGATCGAATTGGTCACGATCAATGTAGGGTTGAAGCGGTTCAAGCAGATCTTGTTCGGCGAACTTCGCGATGCCTGGCACTTGATAAACGTCGGCTGCGTTGGATTGCAGCATGGTTTGGGTTTTTTCGTTATAGTCGTCCCAGCCCATCGTGATGAATTCGACTTTAGTTCCCGGATATTGCTTTTCGAATTCTTCTTTGATGACGTGAATTCCCTTCGAAGCGACTCCCGTTTTAGGATCGGTTTTATCCTCGACCGAGAAATCTCCGATGAATTGAACCTTCAACGTTCCCGTGAGATTGGCATTCGGACTGGCGCCGGAAGAAGCATCCGCCGACGGGGAAGAAGCGCTCGGTTCCGATGATGCGTTGCTGCTGCTATTTTTGCTGTCATTGCTTCCGCATGCGCTGAGCAGGATGGCCAAAATGGTCGTAATCGTAATGATAAAAGAAATGGATTTCATTCTTTTCATGTGAGAAGCCTCCCGATAAGATGAATTTTGTTTTTGGTAATCCGATCTGGTATTTTCTCTCTCCCACTCCGATATCCCCTTGGCGTCACTCTCCTTTCAAGCCGCTTAGCGCGACGCTTCGGATAATGTATTTTTGGAAAAACAAGAATACAAGAAGGATAGGGAGAATGCTCATTGTCGCAGTCGCCATTGTCAATCCGAGAAGACGCTGGCCGTCTTCGCCCGAGAAGCTGGACAAGAATAAGGGTACGGTTTTCAAAGCTTGATCGTGAATGACCACGAGCGGCCATATGAAGGAGTTCCAGCTGTCTTGGAAGGCTAGGATCGCCAAAGTAGCCGTAATGGGACCCGTTAACGGGACGAAAATCCGGATGAAGACGGTGAATTCGCTGGCGCCGTCGATTTTGGCCGATTCTCTTAATCCTTCCGGCAACCGATCAAAGTATTGCTTTGCCAGCAAAATACCTAGAGCGTTTAAGATAGAAGGGAGGATAAGCGGCGACTTCGAGTTGATCATGCCGAAGCTGTTGAACATCGTGAACATCGGAATCAATCGTGTTTCGAACGGAATCATCATGGTCGCCAGCACGATGAAAAACAATATTTTCTTACCGGGGAAACTGCCTCTTGAGAAGGCGTAACCGGCTAATAGCGCAGCTCCGACGCTAAGCAGAACGCTGAAGACGGCGACGGTCAATGAGTTGAGATAGGCTGTGACCAGCATGCCGTTCTCGAAAACGAGCTTATAATTAAACCAAGAGAAGTTCTCCGGAATTATGCGTGGAGGAAACGGCAGCTCTACATTGGCCAGTCTTTCAAGGCTGACGCTCAACATCCATAGGAATGGATAAATCATCATAATCCCTAGAGCAAGGAGAAATAGGGTAACCGCATAATCGACGGCTTTGCGCTTTAATCTGAAGTTGATCATAGATCCCGGCTGTCTCCTTCTCAAATTTTCATTTTGGATAGTTTCGTATTCAAGAAAGTGATGAAAAGGATAAACACGAAGAGGACATAGGATGCAGCTGACGCTAGCCCATATTCATGTCCGCCGAAGCCCCTTTCGAATACAAAGCCCACAATCGTATGCAAGGATCTCGCCGGGCTCCCTTGAAGACCGCCCAGCATGTAGGCATCCGAGAAACGCTGCAAACCGCCGATCCATCCTACGATGAAGAGAACGCCCAAGCTTCCTGTCATGTTAGGTATCGTAATGTACCGCCACTGTTGAAACCGGGTGGCCCCGTCCACGGAGGCCGCTTCGTAGTAGTCCGTTGAAATGCTCTGCAAGTTAGCGAGATTAATAATGATGACGAAGCCCAGCCAGTTCCAGACAGACAAGAGGATAACGCCCCACTTAGCCGTAATCGGATGAGCAAGCCAAATGGTCGTGGAAAAGCCTAGTTTGCTTAAAGCGAAGTTCAGCAATCCTTCCGGGTGCAAGACGGCAAGAAATACGGTTGCTGCGGCAACCATAGATGTAACGTTCGGCAGGTAGAACATCACTTTAAAGAAGTTCTTTCCCTTCGAGAGCGAGTTAATGAGGCAGGCGATGATGAACCCTACTGGCAACGCAATCAAAAGCTGGAATACGGTGATGTACAAAGTGTTATATACGGCATGATAGAACGTCTCGGATGTGAGAACGCGAGAGTAGTTGTCGAAGCCTACGAATCTCTCGCTCGAGCCGCGAGTCATGCTGAGACGGAACGATTCGATCATGGGATACAGCATGAACAAGGCTATCCCCAACCCGGTAGGAAGAAGAAACAGGTACCAGAACAGATAAGATTCTCTTGCGGATCTGAACCGGTTAAAGGATTTCAGCATTTCAGTCGGACGGATGCGCTCCTGTCCTTTCCTCCCTTTCAATTGGTATCGATACCAATTTGTTGTGACAACGGGTTATCGTAACTTAAATATAAGAAACGTTTGTTAATCTGGTATTTCGTTTGTGTCATTGCATAATGAAGTCTAAGGTCATTTAAGGTTAAAATGGTTAATTCTCTAACCTGCGACAACTGCTTCCTTCATGCAGCTGATGCTGCAAGAACATTTTCTTGAATTTGCTAGCGTCAATCGTGTCGTTTGCGGATTCAATAAGCTCAAGCAAGAGTTCGACGGTGGCCTTGCCGATCTGCTCGATCGGTTGCTGGATCGTTGTCAGAGTAGGTCTGATACTATCGGCGATTTGGCTTCCGTCGAAGCCGATGATCGAGACATCTCCGGGAACCGAGAGCCCACGGTCATGCAGGCAATTGATCGCACCGACGGCCATTTCATCGCTCGCCGCGAAGACCGCTTGAACCGGACCTCCTTCATCCAAAAGCTCGTTCATTAATCGGTAGCCGGTGTTGATTTTATAGTCTCCGTACTTAATCATGGAAGGGTCCACTTCGATTCCATAGTGCTGACAAGCGGCCAAGAAGCCTTCGAGCCGATGCTTTCCTGCGCTGATATCTCGCAGGTCACCGGCAATCACAGCAATGCGGCGATGTCCGTTGTGGATCAGATAGGATGCAGCGTCATAGGCCCCTTGATAATCGTCAATGAGCACGGCGGTGAGCGGAATGCCCAGGTCGGCTTGAGTCACCACAGGAACGTCCGTTCGTTCTAAAAATTTCCGAATGTCCTCGTTCATTTTTCCGTGCATCAGGATAATGCCGTCTACACGCATCTCGTGGTAGATGTTCAAATACTTCACGACTTTATCCGTATCCTCGACAATGTTGGAGATGAGCAGGTTATACCCTTGTTTACCCGCCGTATCTTCAATACTGCTTAGAATGCTTGCCTGAAAGTTAGAGGTAATGTCGGGTATGATAACCCCAAGCAAATTCGTTTTATTACGTTTGAGACTCTTGGCGATAAGACTTGGGGAGTAATTCAGCTCTTCGATCGCGCGTCGCACTTTTTTCTCCAGCTTCTCGCTGATGTGTTCGCCGCCGTTAATCACTCGCGACACGCTTGTCACGGAAACGCCGGCAGCTCGTGCTACATCTTTGATTTTGGCGCTCAATAGTGTCGCTCCTCACTGTCTGTTCTTGGTGCGAGCTTGAACGTTAAGTCAGCGACTCGCGAAATAAATCGGATTCGTAAAGGCCAGCGTCGTTAATACCCCATCCTGCAAGCCATACAATCTGGCCCGTACCCACAGCAGATTGTCCGTGTCAATCGTTTCGCTGAATTGGAAGCTTCCCTCCGCTAAAGAACCCCGTGCGAGCTCGCGTAGATTCGATTCAATGATCACGGAGTGCGCCTCCGCAGCGCTCCATTGCCGTTCGGGAATGCCGGATTGCTGAAACGAAACGTTAAACGTTAAAGCTCTCTCGCGCTCTTCGCTAGTTCGCTCGACGACTTCTCCAATGCCGTATTCGCGTTGATCCAACTGGATCTTGAAGAGCAGCAAAGGTCCCATGCTGATGCACAATCTGCCGCGGCTTATCGCGTCGACGACGCTGCGGGCTGCTAGCGGTTCAGAATCTTCTATGCCCAAATAGGTATAGGCGGCCAAGCTCTTGTCGTTGTCGGAACGATGCCAATCCCGTCCGGCCGTAGCCGCTATTCGAAAACCCCGGTTCAATAAATCCGTCCACAGCCTGAATGCCGGCGCGTTGTGGTTCCGCAGAGAAGGCAGCGTCTCATGCCAAACCTCGATATAGTCGATCTGATTCCAATCGGTCATTTCGTATTCCCAGTGACATCCCGTGCAGATGGGGCTTCCCATGCTGTAGGGGTGAGCAATTCCCACGACTCCCCCCTGTTGATGAACTCGTTCTATTCCTCTGCCGATATCGGCAGGGCCCAGATCACGCCATTCGCAATATGGCGCTCCGAGCGTCAACATATGTCCGTAGAACGTCGTCCATTCCATTCCGGGAATAACGGCCACTCCGGTCTCTCGGGTTACCTCGTCCGCATCGATCAATCCCGAAACCGTGTTGTGATCGGTGAGCGCGATGCCGCTTAATCCGAGTTCCTTTGCTTTACTGCACATTTCCAGCAACGTATGCGTACCATCGCTATGCGGCGTATGCGTGTGAAGCTCGAAGGGGTGCCATTTCATAGGGGCTGCTCTCCTTCCGCAACTCGCAATAGGTAATCGCAGTCGGGGGTAATGACACAATGGACGCTTACGGTTATGCGCCAGATGCCTTCGCGGATAGCCCCCGGAATAAACCCGGGCGATGACGACGATGGGCCAAGGAGATGGCTTTGCTTCTCCGGGTGGCGATGGGCCGATCCTCGAAACCCGCTCGGGTCGTCCACCGAGATCGTCAATAAGTTCTGCAGAGGCATGAACTGTTCCCATTTCTCCCTATAAGCGGCTTGCAGGGAGGGTTGTACGTATTGCTCGATGGATTGCTCAATTAACCGGCGGGACTCGCTCTTGTCCTCTAACCGCTTCGGTGCATATTGAAAATCGATCCGGAGCGCTGGAAGCGGAGCGGGAATATGAAATTGAAAAGTAATGTGGGTTTTAGAGCTCGAGGGATGCAGCTTGCCTTCCACCGCTAATAATTCGCTCACTGGAGTCAACTCCTATTTGTATGTGTATTTGAATTGGTATCGATACCAAAAATGTCTGTTAGGGTCTGCGAAACTCTGTATTACCCCTAAATTTAACAGTTGATTGTAAATTTTGATCTTTCACTGCGTTAAATTTGTATGATAACTTTATGTCTTCCGTGATGGTCTCTCCAGATCTGGTTCTCTTTTGGTAAAAAGAGTTTTAAGATAACAAAAAAGACGAGAAGATGAGAGGTTAAAGCTAAATCAGTCTTTATCCGCTAATTTAATCATCGACGAATTTGAAAGAAATGAACCCTATGTCAGTAGCGTTGCATAAACACTGACATGACAAAGAGTCTGAATTGTCAGAAATTAAGCCTCTCCGGCCATGGGCTAAAAACTCATGGGGCCGCTAATCAGGCAGTCTTTGTCCATTTGGTATATAT
>NZ_JBEQAP010000081.1:0-15112 GCF_041640265.1 Cohnella sp. | reverse complement strand
AACATTTGGCGAATGAGGATGATCTGCTCGGTCGTTGGATAGAGACGAAAACGAAAGGCTTTGTGGTGTAGCATCTGAGTTTGCACACCCCCTTCTGCGAACGTAAATCCCCCTTTCATTATAGCACGTATGTTCGCATCTGAGGCAAAAGAAAATGCCGATTCATCCCCCTCTTACTTCGTTGAAGAGGGAGTCTTCTCGTCAAGATATGATAAAGCCGGACACCTGTGTAAGAGGTGATCCGGCTTACTCTACCTTTAATATATTGTTCAGCGTTTTGAATTCTGGTTCACGACACTCCAGAATGAGTCTTTAGGTTTGTGATTCTCGTCGAAGAGAAATGGCCAGTTTTTCCGCCCGCGAACCGGAAAGTCGTTCAGCCATGTATAATCGTCTGCGGCGCCCCAGAAAGTGACAGCGTCGATACTGTCCCGATACTCCCTAAGCAAATTAAACAGTGATTCATACCGCCCCGCTTGATTCTCCATCATTTCTTCGGTAGGGGCGACCAGATCCTCCCGCTTGTCATCAAAGCGGAATACCGACACATCAAGCTCAGTCAATTGCAGCCTTAGGCCAAGCGATGCATACTTCTCAATGGCAGCCCGGATATCATTCAATCCTGGATCATACAAATTCCAATGCGCCTGAAGTCCGACACCATGTATGGGAACACCTTGGTCAAGCAGTGATTTCACGAGATTATATATCTTGTCGCGCTTCAAGGGATTCGACTCGTTGTAATCATTGTAGAAGAGCAGGGCTTTAGGGTCTGCTTCGTGAGCGTACTCGAAAGCTTTAGCGATATAACTCGGTCCGGCAATGTCCAGCCATTTTGTTGATCTTAGAGCAACCGACTCTTCGTCGGTAATGACTTCATTGACGACATCCCAGGCATATATATCCTCTTTGTACCGATTTACGACTGTTTCGATATGTGATTTCAAGCGAGCAAGCAGCTTATCACGGCTAACCGGACTCCCATCGTCTTCTTGAAATAGCCAATCGCTCGTTTGATTATGCCAAACAAGCGTATGCCCTCTCATCTTCATTCCGTTCTTACTAGCAAACGCTGCGATTTTATCTGCTTCTTCGAACGTATAAGTATCCTCGGCTGGATGTACACTTACGAATTTCATTTCATTCTCTGCGGTAAGGCTGTTATAGTGATTAGCGATTAGATCCCCTGCTTGGATGATTGTACGCGAATTAACTGCTGCCCCAATATCGAAAAACCCTTTGAAAGCTTCGTACAACTTAGGGACGTTGCCATTTGCGCTGTTTCCCATTTCCTTTGCCTCCTTAACCTTTCACACCGCCTACAGTCATCCCTTTAACGAAATACTTTTGAAGAAACGGATAAACCATGATGATCGGCAAGGATGCCACAATTGTCATCGTTGCACGGATTGCGAACGGCGTTACCGTGTTTGCCCCTGAATTGTTCGCATTCGCGAACGCATCGCCTGCTGTCTTCGTCGTCAAGGAAGCGTTCGAGTTCTGAAGGATTTTCTGAAGCTCATACTGCAGCGTGCTAAGATCGATATTCGATGAATTGTATAAGAATACGTCAAACCATTGGTTCCATTGATAGACTGCCGTGAACAGCGCCACCGTCGCAAGCACGGGTACGCACAGCGGCAGAACGATGCTGAAGAATGTCTTGAAATCTCCCGCTCCGTCTATTCTCGCGGACTCCAGAATACTATCCGGAAGACCTTCGATAAAGGATCGAATAATGATTAGGTTAAACACTCCAATCAGACCTGGGAAAATATATACCCAGAAATTGTCGAGCAAACCCAAATCGCGGATCAAGAGGAAGTTGGGAATGAGACCTCCGTTAAAGTACATCGTCAGAATGAAAGCGACGGTAACGAATTTCCGAAGCACGTAATCCTGTCTGCTAATCGTGTACGCGACCATCGCTGAACAAAAAACGGTAAACACTGTACCGATGACAGTACGAAGAATCGAGATCAACGTCGCATGGAATATCGTTGCTTCTTTAAACACATAAGCATAGTTATCTAAAGTCCATATCCTCGGCAATAAATAAATACCGCCTTTAATCGAATCGGTCGCATTGTTGAGCGAAACGGCGGCCGTATTCAAGAAAGGATATAAGGTTACGATCATCAGAATGGTGAGAAAAATATAGTTGCAAATATCGAATATTTGGTCGCCGCGCGAAGATCTAATGCGGCTAGGCTTTCTTAACACAACTCCCGTGGCTGTATTAGCCATTATCTACCCCTCCTTCTAGAACAATCTGGACTCGCCCATACGTTTCGCAATATTATTCGCTGCGAACAACAGAATAAAGCTGACAATCGTCTTAAACATTCCCGCTGCGATAGAAAGCGAGAAGTTGCCTTGAGCAATCCCGTATTTCAGAACAAATATGTCAAGGTTCTCTGAATAATCGATGTTCATGCCGTTACCTAACAAGTACTGCGGCTCGAAACCCGATTCCAGCAAATACCCGATATTCATAATTAACAATACGATGATAACAGGTTTAATGCCCGGCAGCGTGACGTACCACATCCGTTTAATGCGGCCTGCTCCGTCCATCTCCGCAGCTTCATATTGCGCGGGGTCGATCATGGTCATTGCTGCCAGATAGACGATCGTATTCCATCCTACGTCCTTCCATACTGAGCTTGTTCCGAATATTCCCCAGAAGTATTCCGGAATACCGAGGAATAATATCTCCTCGCCTTTTTCCACGAAGCCAAACCGGAGCAGCAATTCGTTAATGATGCCATCGGGCGATAACGTTGTTTGAACGATACTCGCTGCGACAACCCATGAGATGAAGTGCGGCAAATAGCTTACCGTTTGAACGATCCGCTTAAATGCTACCTTACGCACCTCGTTTAAGAGCAAAGCAAGCGTTATAGCCGTAACAAACCCAAGCACGAGATTGATTCCGCTCATCGCAAGCGTATTTCTTAATACACGAATAAACCTCTCATCTTGAAACAGGAATTGAAAATGATCAAACCCGATCCATTTCTGATCGCTAAAATTCTTAGCCGGTTTATAGTCTTGAAAAGCGATTGTCCAGCCCCATAGAGGCATGTATTTAAATATAAACAACCACGCTAGGAATGGCACTGACATTAAGACCAGCACGCGTTGCTGCACTAGCTTCATAGCAAACAGCTTCAGTCCCGTCGGCTTCTTTGGCAACGCCAGGTTTGGCGTTAACAGTGTTGGTTTATTCTCCATCGTTTCTTTCTCCTTCCGGACTGAATCAGGTTAAACAGTAGGAAAGGCCGAACTTATGTGCGAGAAGCACGAGTAAGCCGGCCTTTCGCCTATTCCTAATTATTTATTACTTGGAGGCATCAATCAGCTTTTTCACTTCGTCTGTAGTCCATTTCTCGTATGCAGCTGTGTCAAGCTTGCTGAATGCATCAGTGTATTCCGTCCATACTTTCTCGAAATCAGCCGGTTTCGCAAGAACCAATTTCGGGAAGTATTTCTTCGTAATCTCATCTTTTTTCGTTTCCCATATTTGCTGCGCTGAGCCTTGCTCCTTCGGAATCCCCCATGATGGGTACCAAGGACGGGCATCTGGAGCAGCGAACATCTCGGAATACGTTTTAACGCCATATTTCTCAAGAATTAACTTGTCGCCATCGGTCAAGCCCATTTGGAATACTTCAGGCTGCATGCCAGGAGCAACCGCGTTACCATCCGGAAGCGTAGAGTTGGGAGAGTATAAAGGCCAGTTCCAGGAATAATACTTAAATCCGAACTTCTCATTGAATGGTTCATCAATCTTAGCGATTTGTTCAGCCGTGCGATACATCCGACCTTTATCGTCAACCTCGAACGTTTCTCCTTTAATGCCCCATTTTTGAAGAACTTGGTTCTCATCTGTTAAGAGATTATCCAAGTACTGGATAATGCGAGCTGGATCCTTCGCACTGACCGTGATTCCCATACCACGGTTCTTAACAAATCCCGGAGGATCAAGATATTGGTCCTTCTGTCCATCAAAGGTGACTGGCAACGGGAAGTAAACAAAATCATCTTGGGCTGGATCTGCTTTAGCTGCATCCTTCAGAGCGGCCTGCGCATTGCCGAACTGCCAGCCGTAATCGAAGAAGCCAACGACTTTATGAGAAGTTAATTTCGCCAAGTATTGGTCGTAGTTGTCTACGAAGGAAGCTTTATCGAACAAGCCTTGTGAATTCATATCATTCAGTTTCTGTAACCAACGCTTTGTCGCATCTGTAGCTGCATAAGTTTTCGCTTCATGAGTCGTCATATCGACGATTACATTGCCGTCATTCGGATAACCTTGCAAATGGTTCGGCGGGTTTGAGGTTGCGAAGAACCTCCAGTCATGCGTTAACGTAACCATTCCCGTTAAATCTTCGTCTTTATGTTTTTCTACGAAATTCTTAATGAGATCCATATAAGCATCAAGCGTAGTAATCTTCGGATAACCCGCTTCCTTCAGCACTCGGCGTTGTACCCAGAAGGCGCCTTGGTTAATATTCGGATCTGGAATATATTCACCGACCACGTTAGAGAAAGGCAGGAAATAAATTTTGCCGTCTGCCGCTTTCATTTGGTTGAAATACGGACCATAAACGCGCTTGATATTCGGACCATGCTGTTCAATCAGGTCGTCCAATGCGATGAATGCACCAGCATCGAGAATCTTGTCAATTGCAGCGTCCGGTATCATAACATCCGGATACGCGTTAGAAGCAATCATCGTCCCGATTTTTGTATTCAGATCGCCTACTAAGTGCTCAATCTTAAAGTTGACGCCCGTTTGATCCTCGAGAATTTTACCGATTGTCGTCTCATTGGTGTTAATATCCTTAGCTGCTGCAACTCCGTTAAAATAAGAAAATGTGACTTTCTCGACTGGTTTAGTCGTATCACCAGATGCCGATGCTTGAGGACTGCCAGCACTGTCTGACGGTTTGGCGTCTGCGTCATTGTTCTTGTTTGAGCATGCCGAAGTTATAATCATTACTGCGGCCAAACAACCCAATAATAATTTCTTTGCCACTGTTTTTCGAGCCCCTTTCAAACCTATTATGTTTTTGTAAGCACTTTCATTATAGGAAATTCAGGAGCTATTGTTTACCCCGCAAACTATAGTTCATACTGTAAAAAGCATATATCAACAACTCGTGACTTAAGTCACGAGCTTGTAACTGCCCGGAAGTGAGAACGGCTGGCAGCCTCCTTCCTTAAAGGTGGCGTTACGATAGGCAGGTTGACGACAGCCCCATTGCACAGGTATACCTATGCAACCACTTCGGCGAGGTACTCGATTCCCTTGCGCTGAAGATTCATGGCCCCGATGCGATCATCATTCGAGCGGTAGGAGCATGCCTTGCAACAGAAAAGATGCTTTTTCTTGTTCCGATTCGCTTTCTTCGTGTGACCGCATTTCGGGCAGCTTTGCGACGTGTATCGCGGATCGACGACAATTACCTTGGCGCCATACTTGATTGACTTATACTCGATCATCTTGCGTAACTGATAGAACGCCCAGGATACCGTTACATAGCGGTCCTTCACCCGAACACACTCTGTAGCTCCTCGAACGCCGGTCAAGTCTTCCACAACGAACAAGGTGTTGGCTCCATATTGATGAACGAGTGCCTTCGATACACGGTGGTTCACATCCGTCATCCAGCGGTTTTCTCGCTCTCCGATTCGTTTTAATCTTCTTCTGGCTGAAGCAGTTCCGACTTGTTGGAGTCGTTTACGCATGTGTTTGTATTTCGATCGCTTGTCCTTGATCGGTCTGCCAGAGAAGAACAAGCACTTCCCTTGCGAGTCATAGCTAGTCACAACAAAGTGAATGCCCAAGTCCACGCCGACGACTTCATGCAAGAAGGGCTCGGACACATCATCCACATCTTTAGTCATCGGAATATGCAGGAAGAACTTGCCCCGCTTGTGGATCAGCTTTGCGGTGCCGAATCTCCAGGTCCCGTCGAAGTAGGCTTCCATGCCTTTCTTCTCAAAAGGCACCTTGATCCGGCCATTTAGCGTGTTGACGGAGAAAGTCTGTTTGGTCAAGGAGTAGTCCCGGTTCCATACGAGGTCATATTCCGGTTTCTTGAATCTTACCTCTGTCCAGGAGTGGCGATTGCCGGCAAGAGACTTGTAACGCGCTAACACCGTGATGATTACGGACTGGGCCATTTGCGAACGCAGTGAAAAGGTAGAACGCAGTTCCCGGTAAGTCAGCAGATGCAACATTGCCTTGGAGCGTTCGTTCTTTTCAAACACCTGTTTGGAGACAAAGTTGCAGGCATGACGGTAAGCCTGTAGCGTCTGGTGTAATAACGCTATCTGTTCAGGCGTTGACAGTGTGATTTCCAAATTCTGACTCAATGTTTCATACGGGGGGAGGGACGAAGGAGGGACTTTGAGAGATAGACAGGAGCAAGAGAAACACAAATTCCTCTCATGACTGAAGTCAAAAGCATCCATTACGTTAAGAATAGAAGATGACTGAAATAACGATTAGCTTAATCTACCGGAACTCTGAGACGAATGAATGTACCTTGTCCAAGCCCGCTCTCAATCAAAAACTGGAAACGGTCGCCATAGATCAGCTTCATACGATAAATGACGTTTTGAACACCGACTCTCTCTCCGATCTCTTCCTCGCTTTCCAAATACCCATAGAACTGCTTCACTTTTTCCTCATCCATGCCGATCCCGTTGTCTCTAATCGAGAATACAAGCTCACTGTCTTCTCGTTCAATTCGCACGTCGATTCTGCCTCCATGCTTGAGCGGCTCTATTCCGTGTATGCTGGCATTCTCCACAAAAGGTAAAAACATCATCTTCGGAATGGTACAAGCTCTAGCGGAAGGATCGATATGAATCTGATAGTGCAGCCGATCCTCGAATCGGTACTTCTGAATTTCCAGGAAACAAACGATAAATTCCATTTCCTCGCTCACTGCTACCCGATCCTTGCCCCAAGTCAGCGAAGTTCTGAATATTTTGGCCATATTGTGAATGATTTTGGCCGTTTCTGTCTCGTCCTTGATCAAGCTGCGCATCCGAATTGTCTCCAGCGCGTTAAACAGGAAGTGGGGGTTAATTTGGCTTTGCAGCGCATTCAGCTGCGCTTTCCTGCGTTCAAGCTCTAACGATTTCGTCTGAATATCCGCGACATATACATCGTCGATCAAGCTTTTCACTTGAATGGTCATCCGATTGAATTCGCTCGTTAATTGTCCGATTTCATCCAGATATTCTCCTTGCTTGATCGTATCGAAGTTTTGATTTTTCACTTTCTTCATATGTCTGAGAATTTGTACTAACCGTACATTCAACGAATGTGTAATCCAAAGGATGATCAGCGTAGGAATGATTATATTGATGCAGGCTAATCCAATGACGAACTCCCGTGATTGACGTACTTCCTTCAGTACCTCCTCTTCCGAGATCGTGCCAATAATACGCCAGCCTTCCAAATAGCTCACGTAGGAATATTCAGCTTTGAACTCTATCGAGTCGGATGGGAACTCTAATGACTGATAGGCAACCGATTCTTTCCGCCAATCCACTGCCTTGTCAGTCGTATATTCGATTAGTCCTTTATCGTTGACTAAATAGATGGTGCCTTGCAAATTTAGATTCCGAAAAATTTGTTCGATCGAATTTGTCTTCAAATCGATTTTGAGGTACTTCTTCCACTGATTAAGGGATTCATAATAGTTCATTTCACGAATGACGCTGAACGTATCATGATTCGCAGCCTTGTCGTTGTTGGAATAGATGTCCTCCTGCTGTGTTCGAATGAAGATGGGGTGAGAAGATTTCCTTTCCTCCAATAACTGATACCAATCCGATTGTTTAACTTCATTCGATAGGAACCCGATGCCGCCTGAATGCAGCATAGTCGGATTCTCGACATAGATTTTGATATTTTGGACGGAGGTGTACACGGGAGTGTAGCTATTCAGTATTCTACGGAAATAGGAGTCATAGGCTTCAATGTAATCGGCAGGTTCCTGATAGTCGGTTTCTAATATTTGGTTTAAGTTATAGTCCGTATAGAACACCCATGATAACGTTACAGCGTCCTCGATTTCGGATCGAAACTCGTTATTGATCTGTTCGACTGCTCGCGAAATATCCTTCATCCGTTGATTTTTGACATTATTCGTCGTGACATTATAGAAAATAACATTCGTTAATACGATTGGAAGGAAAACAGAAAAAATATAGAGGATCAGCATCTTATTCCGAAGTCGAACATTATTCAGATTCAGGCTCAGCTTCACATGGATAATCCCCTTTCAGCCCTTACAACAATTTATTGCGGTACTCCGAGGGCGTCATTTGTTCAATCTTCTCGAATTGGGTTACGAAATAGTCTGCATTGCTGAACCCGACCTTCTCGGCAATTTCATAAATTCGCATATCCGATGACTGACGCAACAGTCTCTTGGCTTCATTCACCCTAATCTGCAATAAAAAATCGTTGAAATAAACGCCGTATGTCTTCTTAAACAGCTGTCCGAGGTACACAGGATTGATATAGAATTGTGCAGCGATGCTCTTAAGGCTGATGTTGCTGGAATAGTTAACCTCAATGTAGCAGCGGATTTTATGGATGCCTCCCCTTGCCTGTTCCTTCCGCAGCTCGGCGATGTAACGCTGACTCTCACTGGTGAAATCGGAGAAAAGCCTTTTTAACTCGCCTAGTGAAAGGTTCAGATCGTGCCAGCCAACTATAGGCGCAAAGGAGTTAAGCGTTTGTTCATCCCCGCCCATGTCGCGGATGGCTTTAGTGACACCGAGTACGCACTGGTGAATGTTCATCTTAACGGCTTCAGGAGCATAGTACTTTAAGCGAAAATTTTGAAACAATACGTCTATGACACCTTTAACAGCTTCCTCCTGCATTTCTTCAATCTGCTCAATAAGTCGGTTAAACCCGTTGGGGTCGATCCCGACATAATTTAATGGATTCGCTCTCACCTGATCATAGATAACGATGCGGCTGTCATCATGGACATATTTGTACAGAAGTGCTTCCTTTGCGGTCCGATACGATTGCTGGATATCCGACAGGCTATTGACTGGTGACCCGGCATAGAGAAATACACCCCCACCCGCTTCGGCCGACAGCTTCTCTCGAAGCTTTGCGGCAAATATCGCGATATTCCCTTCGAAGGAGGCTAGGACACGATCATGCACAAGGATGCCAATCCGATTTCGGTGCTCATGCAAGTAGATCGACTGATCACCGGCGGTCAGGTGCAGCAACTCCTGCTGAACTAACTCCTTGAAACGAACGAGGGATATTTGCTCTCCGGACGGCAGCCATGGATGGTTGTCGTTCAGCTCCGCGAAGAGATAGAACAAGCGATCCGCCTTGCGCAGCATCAATCGATGCTCCCACTCGGCAACGAAAGCATCCTCTGCCTCGCCGAGGATGAGCGATTCGATCATGGCGCCAGTCATCAAACGTTCATTGCGTATGCGTTCCAACCGCTCCCGGTTGAGCCGATCGTTCAATTTCCGCAGCGTATCCGAAAATTCTTTCTCATCGATCGGTTTAACTATGAAGTCGTGTACACCGTACCTTACCGCCTGCTGAGCATATTTGAAATCGTGATAGCCGCTGATGATGATGAACACCGGATTTGCTTCACTCTCATCGACGATGCGGCGTATGAGCTCCAGACCGTCAAGTACGGGCATGCGGATATCCGTGATGACCACATCGGGCCGGACACGCTCGATGAGGTCAAGAGCATCTTCACCGTTGTCGGCTTCATCCACGATTCGAAAACCGCAAGCCTCCCAATCGATCAGCTTCATCAAGCCTTTTCGCGTAAATACTTCGTCATCGACTAGAATAGCGCTATGCAAATGCATCTATTTTCCCCCATTCGTTCAGCAGTGTTATATCGTTTTTAATTGGTAAAATAGACACTACCATACTACCATACAAGTGTGTTAGTATGGTAAAAAAAATATTAAGAAAGGAGGTTAAACAATGGCTTGGAGTACGCCGTCCCAGTCGGGTTCCGCAGGGAATACTGTCCATAGCCGATTGAAGCAGCAGATCTTGAATCTGGAGCTTCTGCCGGGAACAGCCTTATCAGAGAAGGAAACCTCCGCGGTTTTCCAAACGAGTCGTACCCCTGTCAGGGAAAGCTTCGTGCGCCTTGCCCAGGAAGGTTTGGTAATCGTTCTCCCTCAACGGGGCACTCAGGTATCGCTTATCGACTCCGAGCTCGTCGAGGAAGGCCGCTTCATGCGGGAGCAACTAGAGAAAGCAGTCATCCGGCTTGCATGTGAGCATTTTCCGGAAGAGATGCTTACCTCATTGGATACAAATCTAGACATGCAGTTAGAATGCATCAACAAGCAGGACAACCTGCGAATGTTCGAGCTGGATGAAGCCTTTCATCGCACCTTGTTCGAAGGCTGCCGCAAGCTTGGAACCTGGGCCGTTATTCAGCAGATGAACTACCACCTTAACCGGAGTCGAAGGCTGTGGCTGTTCGCCGATCAGAATTGGTCCCCTTTGTACGAGCAGCATAAGGAAATGGTTGAATCCATTCGAAAGCGCCAGCCCGACCAAGCTGAAAGTGTAATGAGAAAGCATTTGAACCTGGGGCTATCGAATATGTCCGTGTTGAAGGCTAAGTATCCAAATTATATTAAATAAAGGCAGGTGATGACTAGATGCGCATGGTATTTCGTTGGTTCGGCGAAGGAAACGATACGGTATCACTTGAGCAGATCAGACAAATTCCCGGTGTAGAAGGTATCGTATGGGCATTGCATGACTGCCTTGCAGGTGAAGAATGGCCTATGGATCGCATAATGAACGTTCGGGATCAAGCGTTGCGGGCAGGACTACATACCGAGGTCGTAGAGAGCGTAAACGTTCACGAGGACATCAAGCTGGGCTTACCGACTCGGGATCTCTATATCGAGAAGTATGTCCGCACGATCGAGAAGCTCGCACAGGTCGGAGTCAAAGTTATTTGCTATAATTTCATGCCCGTATTCGATTGGGTGCGAACGGACCTGCATAAGAGGATGGACGATGGTTCAACCGCATTGTTCTATGAAAAAGTCAAAACGACAGATACGGATCCAAGCGAGCTTGTTAAGAGCATTATGAATAATAGCGATCTAAGCATGCCAGGCTGGGAGCCGGAACGGCTCGCCCACCTGACTGCATTGTTTGAATCGTACCGGGATGTGACAGAGGAAGATCTCTGGCGCAATTTGGGTTATTTCCTCGATGCCATTATTCCGGTCGCGGAGCGCTGCGGCATTCAGATGGCTATCCACCCGGACGATCCGCCATGGCCGATCTTCGGGTTGCCGCGCATCATGACAAGCCAAGCAAACTTGCGCAGATTTCTGCAGCTGCATGACAGTCCGGCAAACGGCATCACACTCTGCAGCGGCTCGCTCGGGGCTAACCCTAGCAACGATATTATCGCGATGATCCATGAATTCGCGGAACGTATTCCTTTCACCCATATTCGTAACGTTCGTGTCTACGACAATGGAGACTTCATTGAAACCTCTCATCGCGCACAGGATGGAACCGTTGATATTACAGGCATCGTGAAGGCGTATCATAATGTGAATTTTGCAGGCTACTGCCGACCGGACCATGGAAGGCACATATGGGACGAAGAGTGTCGACCGGGATACGGTCTGTATGATCGTGCACTCGGTATCATGTATTTATGGGGTGCGTGGGATACGTTGGAGAGAACAAAGCAGCAGAGTGAAAAGAGGAATCTATCATGAGGCAATGGCCGATGCATCCTTCCTTATTAGGCAAGGTAGTCGTTATCACGGGAGGCTCCGGCATTCTCTGCCGTGCGATGGCTTTCGAGCTTGCCCGGCAAGGTGCTAAGATTGCGATTCTGAATCGTACGGTTCAGAAAGGCGAAGAGATTGCCGAGAAAATCCGCCATAACGGATATGAAGCGATAGCCGCAGCATGCGATGTTACCGATGTGGACAGCGTGCGTGAAGCCGAAAGAGTTGTGCGCGAACGGTTTGGTCCTTGCGACATTCTCATTAACGGAGCAGGCGGTAATCAGCCTAGTGCGAATACAACAAGAGAAACCTTTCAACCGGAAGACCTAGATATCCCTAACGTTACAACCTTCTTTGACTTGAGCGTACAGGGCTTTCGCAGCGTTCTGGACCTGAATTTCATCGGCACGCTTATTCCGACACAAATATTCTCCAAAGGGATGATTGGACGAACAGGCTCGAGCGTCATTAACCTCTCTTCTATGAGCGCCCCTAGTCCGATGACGAAGGTACCCGCATACAGCGCTGCCAAGGCTTCCGTCAACAACTTCACCCAATGGCTCGCTGTACACCTCGCCGAGTCTGGCATACGTGTCAACGCCATCGCTCCCGGATTCTTCCTCACTGAACAGAATCGGAGCTTGCTCACTCAACCCGATGGCATGTTAACCGAACGTGCCCACAAGATTATAGCTCATACACCGATGAGACGTTTTGGTGAGCCGGACGATTTAATCGGGACATTGCTGTGGCTTGCAGATGAAACATCTTCCGGCTTCGTCACCGGTACAGTCATTCCAGTCGACGGAGGCTTCATGGCTTATTCGGGAGTTTAAGTCTGCAAGGGGAAAAAAGTAAAGAAGCGCCAGCTAGCACTTAGCGGGCGCTTCTTACTTATAGATAGATTTACATGTCCATCATCATCGGATTAACTAAGTATTTCTCGATAAAATCTTTGGTTACATAGGTCGTGTTTTTCATGATCATCGGGGCATGCGTTAACATCATCTTGTCCATGCCGACCATGAAATCTTTATTTCCAGGCATCAATGTAATCATGTACATCTTTGGTTTCATTTCCATGTCCTTCACTTCCATGTCTTTCATTTCTTCCATCATTATTTCCTTAGTCAGCGTAATGCCATCCGCTTTGCTCCAATTGACGGTGTACCCAAGAGATTTCGCGATCTGACGCAGCGGTACCCAAGTTTCCCCATTCTTCTCCATCATAGTGAATTTTGAATAATCCACTTTCATTGACATCTCGGCTGCAGATGTAAGCCCCGGGATCAACAGAGAAGCGGCTAGCAGGGATACGGCCATCATTTTAATCGTTTTGTTCACGAATATTCCTCCTTGAAGCTTTAATAACAACACCTTCAATTTAAACCTAGGTTGTTATGAGAGGCTAATCAATTTATTAACAAAGTCTTACATTTGTTCTAAGTATTTAGTTGTTTCATCCATGTGGCTTGGGCTCTCTATTTTTCAAAGAAATTAAAGTCGTAAGTTTTCGGCTGGACTCCCGCCGCCGACTACCTTCAGATTCGACCTCACGGTCGACATCTTGAAACAGTGGAAGGCATTTGTATAGGAGAAAACTCAGGGAAGCATAATACACGGTAAAAAGTGGAGGTGAGACTTTTGGCAAATAATCAACTCGTAGTTCAACAAGCTCAGAAAGCTTTAGAACAAATGAAGTTCGAAACCTGCCGGGAACTTACTATCCCGATTCCGGAAGATGGTTACTACGGTAATATGACATCCCGAGACGCCGGACGTATCGGTGGAAACATCACTCGACGTTTAGTCCAGATGGCTGAGCGGCAATTGGCGGGGCAATCGAATAATTTTAGATGAATGAAAGAGAGCAGCGGGCTGATTGCCTACTGCTCAGTTTTTTGTAGGTGTTCGTTTAAAATAACGTCTTAGGCTCCCACTCTTTTATTGTTTGTTCAACATACTGCAACCTCTTATTACAGTCGCATATAAAAATATAATGCCAATAGTACGCTTCAATTTCATCACCATTCCCTAAAGCTTATTTATGATTTAGAAACAAACCGTGTTTGTATTTTGGGAATCCACCGCTGTAACGTGCCATCGAATGGGTATAGTTTTCTTTCGATCCGTTCCTGAAGTTGGAGCAATTCTTGTCGAGCACTGTTGATCAACTCTAGGGGATAAGAAAATTGGATAGAATGGTTCTCAAACTCATCTTCATCGACCACTTTCCAAATCCCGTCCCTATACACGTAATCCAGATCTAAGTCGACAAAAGAGACTACATCGTTCACAAGTTTAGCGGGCTGGTTAATGTTACAGTAGTATTGATAAATCTTCCCGTGCCGAATATCTCCGCTAACCGTAAACCAATCAACGAACGAGAAATACTCCAATGTCCAGTTGTTAACTTCGAAATTCTTACCTTTTGAATGATGCTTTAACTTACGACCGTACTCTCCGAGCACAAGAACATATGTATCGGTTTGCTCCAAAAGAATGGTTTCCCATTCATAGTGCAGTCTATTTCCATATTTATAAGCTTGAATGGTGATCCGTTTTAAGTTGTCTTGCACCTGCGGTCCTCCTAATCGAGTTATAGTCGTGTATTGATTCACCACTTTCCTTTCCAGTTCCAAATAAGCCGCCCTTGGTTGAACATTGAGAATATTGATAATAACAATAAAGCAATTCCCAGAATCAAATACGATTCCTTACCCTCATAAGAAATCATGAGGATACGTTCCACATGTTTGACGTACCAGAGTTGGGACCATCGCTGAATGGATAAGCGAACATAAAAGGTAGTATTCCAATAATGGTCCCACCCGAAAATCAGTAATAATGAATACTCCCACCACTTACCTCCGCTGACATTCCGGTTGAATGGGGGGTCTCTGGTGTGTCATTCGTACCTGCTACCGAATGCTTAACACCAGTGGAGTTGACACGTTGACGGACTGGTTACCGTCCAACCCCGCTATCCCATAAGCTATTGCTGTTGGGACTACTTTTCGCAAAATATTCGCTGCGCCGTTTACATCAGCGTTGATTAAGCTCTTCAAGCTCCTGTATAAGCCGCGATAAACCCGTGTTCCAGAAAACGTTCCTGCTTGGCCTTCTCCATACACAGGCAAAGGATCACCATCCAGAAAACTAGCTTTCGATGTATAAGCTTCCTCTGTGAATTGTACGGCAATGCCATGCTGCGCGGCTTTGTATCGGATCATGGACTTCAACATGTGATGAGGGATGTGACAGAAGGATTGGTTCGTTCGTTTACCCATGT
>NZ_JBEQAP010000080.1:0-15217 GCF_041640265.1 Cohnella sp. | reverse complement strand
TCTCCAGCCCGCACATCTACCCCAAAATACTCCCTTATACCTCCCAGTGGACAGAGCTGCTGATTAAAGGTATTGCGCCAAGTAAGTAAATCATCGCCCGTCCAACAAACAAACCGCCTGGCGAAGCAAACGAATGATGGCGATCGGCAGCTTCTCCAATGCACTAACCGCCGCCAGCCTACTCGCCATCATACCAGGAACCCGTCTTTTCATCGTCATACGGGGAGGTGCGGTCAGTCGACGCGCCTCGTCCCAGCGACCGGACTAGCATGGCGGTAAACTATTTGATTAATAATGGCTATAAAAATGTGTGTATTTTATCTAAGCACTCATTAACGACTTCATTCGGGGCTTTTCCAACGATGTCTATGCGTCTAGCTCGCCAATCCAGATTTTTAATCTGATCCGTCAAAATCACCCCATTAAACACCAAACCATCGGGGAGCAATACTTCATACCCCCAGCCTCGAATGGTATGAGTGATTGGACAAACGGAAACAAAACCCGTCGTCTCATTGAATGCTTGTGGTGAAAGCACGATTGCAGACCTTCTCCCGGCCTGTTCGTGACCTGTTTGGGGATTAAAGTTTATCCATACTAGATCTCCTCGGTCTGCACTCATCTAAAGCAATTCCTTCCCTTCTACTCCGAAATCAATTTCGTCATGGCGATTATCCGATTTACATTGGGCCAACAATTCTTCTAATGTCGGCTTTTTTTTCTTTGGTATTACAATGAGCGTATGATCATCACTCACAACCAAGTCAACCTCAGATCCTTGGCTGACCGCAATACGCTCGGCGATCTGGCTGGGAATGCGAATACCTAGACTGTTTCCCCACTTTTGTATGGTGGTCGACATGTAGATTCCCCCCCTTCTTCCAATCCTTTTTTCCATTTTATCACACCCCCAACAACATGTATATACCAGTATATACACAAAGGTTAGAAATGATACATTAGAGCTTAGAGCTGCTGAATAATTGCTCGGTTAACGATTTTCTTTGGAGGGCCCCTTCATCAAACCGGACGTGAGGTTTTCCCTCATCCGGCTATAGGTAAATATAGCTCTTAAAGTTTTTACGAGTTATTGACGATACTATTTAGAGATAGCCCATACCGTAGTACCCATAGTGAAAGGAATTGGCTGTGTGAATAATAGAAAGTTTCTCACTCTAATTATGATCGCTATCACTCTCTTGACCACGTACTTTGTCCTTCATTCCTTTCGTGTATTCGACTCCAATACTTTCGCGGCGAACAATGGCGTTCTTTCGCTGCAGCAATGGGATCGGCAGGATAAACTTGTGCTTGATGGAGAATGGGACTTCTATCCGGAACAATTAATCGTGCCCCATCCGGATGAGGATGTCTTTGATCGTTATAAGGCCAATCGCCAAACCATCCCGGTACCTGCCGCATGGGATCGCTATAAGTCTAAGAAAGCTTCTCCTTACGGGACAGGCACGTATCGCTTGCTTATTCATGTTCCGGAAGACGACCTCTATGGCGTGAAGCTGAATACGATTCGTAATGCTAATAAAGTTTATCTAAATGGAGAGGAGCTTGGCTCAGCCGGCGTTCCTTCCGACAGAATCGAAGAATATCGCTTCGATTACAAAAAGTATGTCGTGTTGGGAAACAGTAAGAATAAACAGATAGAGCTTGTTATCCTCGTTGCCAATTATGACTATGCTGTTGGCGGGATTGTCAGTTCGCTCGATTTCGGTCTAGCCGATCAAATATTAACCGAACAAGGCCGTGCAAAATTCGTTGAAGCCTTTCTCATTTCCGGCTATCTGCTGTTTTCGTTTATCTACTTTACGTCCTATTTGCAGCACAAACGAAAATTTCGGTATGAGCTTTATTTCAGTCTATTCTGTTTGGCGCAAGCTTTACACATATCGACGATAAACGAAAGATGGATCTACTTACTGTTTCCGGAGTTGAGCCCCTCTTCACAACTGGAAATACAAGCCATTTCACTTACGCTTTTCGTCTTGTTTTTCCTGTTGTTTGTGTATCATTTCTTCAACATGACGGCCAGCAGAAGAATCGTCGTCGCATTAAGCGCAATACTAGGATTTCAAGCCTTGGCCGTATTTACGTTAGGCAGGACGATCGATCTCATGGTGAAGGGTTCATTTCCGCTCATTCAACTCCTTATTTCAGGGACTACCGCTATCGGTTACGTATTTATTTTTATCCTGCTGTTGAAAGCCTACAAGCAAAAAACGGATGAGTCCAACTATGTGCTGATCGTTGTTTATACTTTTGCTCTTTACGGGGATCTGCTTGCCATTGTCCTGCTATTTGAAGTGGAAATCGAAATGCCGTCCTTTCTTTTGTTTCTCATTATGGTGCTGAGCTTGGCGCTATTATTGAGTCACCGTTCTCAGCAGGCCTACAACAAAGTGGAGGAACTGTCTCATGAATTGCTTGAATTCGACCGAATGAAGGATGAATTTCTGGTCAAAACTTCACATGAGCTTGGCACTCCGCTCCATGGGATTATGAACCTTTCTCAATCGCTGCTGGAGGGCGTAGAGGGGCCTTTAAAAAGGAAACAGCAAGAAAGCGCCATATTAATCCACTCGGTTAGCAGAAGATTGGCCGGCTTGGTTAAGGATCTTTCATTCATTTCCAAAATAAAGCAAGGCGAGGTTTCTTTTACATCCAGACCGATCGAAATCCGAATGGTTGAAGAAGTGCTCGCTGAGATTGCCTATGTCATGCCACCCGCTCCATCTGTTCAATTAATCAACAAGATTCCGGCAAATTTGCCGCTTATCTACACCGATGAACAGAAGCTAAAGCAGGTTTTCTTCAACCTGATCTACAATGCGATTAAATTCACCAAGCAGGGAACGATCACGATCTCAGCTCGAATCGTAGAGCAACAGGCGCACATATCGGTTGAGGATACGGGACCGGGTATTGCTGCAGAGCACCACGACCTCATCTTTACAACCTTCTATCAAGTTGATAGCAGCCGTGCCAGGAAATCGGAAGGACTGGGTCTGGGATTAAGCATTACCAAGAAAATTGTGGAGAGCGCAGGCGGACGTATTTGGGTAACTTCCGAACTAGGCAAAGGCTCCTGCTTCACCTTCACGATCCCGCTGGCTACTAACGAGCAGCTGCTAGGACATAAGGAAATAAGCGAAGCGCACGAACAGGTCGCGTCTGCCCGAAGGGTGGATCGGGAGAGGAATCAGGCGCAGGTTATCCTGCCTGCTAGAGTGGAAGGATCAAAACCGTATACCGTATTAGTTGTAGACGACGAGCCGGCCAACTTGAAGGCGCTTATTCATATGCTTCATTCGCTTCAATATAGCGTAATTGCGGTAGGCAGCGGGCAGGAAGCGCTCGACATCGTTGAAACGGAAAAGGTGGATCTACTCGTTTTGGATTTGATGATGCCCAATATAACGGGATATGAGGTCTGCAAAACGATTAGACAGAAGCGAGACTTGGTGGATTTGCCTGTCATCATATTAACCGCAGCGGGACAATTGTCTGATTTAGTTTTATCCTTCCAATTAGGAGCCAACGATTACTTGCAGAAGCCTGTTCATTTGAAGGAATTAGAGATGCGAATCGAGTCCTTGCTGTTGATGAAAAAATCAGCGTATGATGCTGTGGAGCATGAACTCAGCTACTTTTACGCTCAGATTACGCCGCATTTTTTGTACAACACCCTTAATTCGATTATTTCGCTAAGCTGGTCCGATCAGGAAAAAACCCGAACTGCCTTAGAACATCTTTCTACCTATTTCCGGGGAAAACTGGATTACGAAAAGCAGCGCTCTCTGGTTCCTTTGGAGGAAGAAATACAATTAGTACAGGCTTACTTAGCGATCGAACAAATGCGTTTTGAAGAAAGACTTCGTATCGAATATAATATTGACGAAACCATTCAAACCTATATCCCGGCCATGACCATTCAGCCGCTAGTGGAAAATGCGGTGCGTCACGGGATAACCAAAAGAAAAGATGGCGGAACGCTGCGTCTTACGATCGAGCGGGAACGGCAGTATATCAAAATCACGATAGAAGATGACGGGATCGGGATTCCTCCGGAAAAGCAGCAAGAGCTATTGCGCGGGCGAAACGAGCGATTAGGCTTTACTAATCCATTTAGAAAGCTTTCGCTGATTAAAGGAACTCGTTTTCAATTGAACAGTGAGCTGGGGAAAGGGACAACCATCCTCATTCATATGCTCGAGATCAAGGACAATTATACACACCTTCCGTGATTATTCATGACTAGAAAAAACCGCCTTCTTCCAGGAGTTTTATTCTTCGTCTTCTTCTTTCGGACTGCATACTCCTATAAAAGGCACGCATAAATCCGTATCCGGACAAAAGCCTGGATTTTCCATACATAAGGCATTAGTAAAACGAGGACTGCGCTGACTGAGTTTATGAAAATAGCAAACAATCTCATGATTGCGTACGGCGACGCTGTTAAATTGGAACGAAAGCGGAACTTTGTTCCTCACATGTTCATAAAATATTCCATTATCTGTAAACGGAGGCGGATAAGCTCGAGCCGGCAATGTCGGAATAATGTCATGGACATTAACGATGCGGAAACTATTCTTTACGACCCGATCAAACCGGTCAGCAAATTCCGGGTTTCCGGTACGCGCACTGCCGTACGTATAAACAACAGGCCGCTTAAATTCGGTATTCTCGGCTATATCCAGCGCAGCTAAAGTGGCCAAGGCTCCGCCTAAACTGTGTCCTGCGACCATCAGTCTTTTGGCTGTGGAGAGCTTGCTTAATTGTTCAATCAATTCTTCTCTGGTCGATAAATAAATACAGGTAAACCCGCGGTGGGTTCTTCCGGCATCCTCGACAAAGGGATAGGTGACTTGATACAGGTCCGTATCGGACTCATTGTCTTGAAAGGTCCGGGTCCCTCGAAACACGACAATGATTTGATTTGGGGACTCGGCAATAAAACCGAACACTTCCTCCACCGGCTCCTCGACGCCGGCAAGCGCGTGAATGATCGATCGGATCTCAAAGCCGCTCGGCAAGAAGACCTCTCGCCCTTCAAACAGCTGATACGACTGATAGACCATCCCCGCGAGCAAAATCGCTTCTTCATGGTTAAAAGCGCTGGAGATTTTCATACTTGCAACCCCTCATAAACCATTTCTTCCTTCAACCATTCAGACATCCTTGGTAAGAAACGCACCTATCCGTCTCAGGACAAAACCCCGGATTCTCCCTGCATAATGTTCTTGCATAATCTGGATTCTCCTGGCTGAGAGTCTTGAAATAACAAGCGATCGCGTCATTGCGGGGAGTGTTATTCAACTGGAAAGAGATCGGATGCTTTGTTCTTACATGCTGGTAGGCGATTCCTTTTCTTGTAAACGGGGGCGGATAGTTACGATCCGGAAACGTTGGAAATGAATCATGAATATTGACGATTCGCTCACTGTGAGTGACAAATTGATTGAATCGGGAAGCGAAGACAGGGTCTCCAACACGAGGGCTGCCGTACGTATAGACGACGGGTTCGTTAAACTTGGTGTTCACGGCGATATCCAAAGCCGCCAGCGTGGCTAGGGCTCCACCGTAATTATGTCCAGTAATAAACAGACGTTTTGAGGTTGGCAGTTTGTTTAATTGTCTAAAAATCGAGATTCGGGTTGATCGGTAAACACAGGTAAATCCGCGCGAGGTTCTCCCCGCATTCCTGACAAAGGGATAGGGGATTTGCAGGATGTCATAACTAGCCAACAGATCCGCAGGATAGGAAGCGTACCCTCTGAACGCGATAATTATTTGATTCTCCGACTCTGCAATGAAACCAAACTGGAGTTCCTCAGGATTCTCTACATTTGCAAAACCGCGTATGACAGAGAGAAGATCAAACCCTTTCGGCAGCACAAGCTTTCCTTCCAAGAAAAGAGGATAGGTCTGATAACTCATTGCCGCAAGAAAGATAGCCGTTTGATCATTGAAGCTGTCCCTTTTTGCGTTTTTCATATTCATCCTCCGGGTGAACGACTCATGAACGAAATACTTGATTATAATTATGAAGTTCTTTCCCGGTAAATGATTATATAGTACCTATAATGTAAGCTGTTCTCCTGGCCGGAGAGCGAAGCCATCGATTCCTTGCACCATAATTCGGACGGAAAAGGCGGAGGAAAACTTTCCTGTTGAATGCCAATTATTCCGGGAAAATCTTTCGCCTTGTAGTTTCGGATGATAGCGGGAACCGGCCGCTCCTAGTCAATGGACTCATATTGGACCGCTGGAACAATAGTATCCTCCAGGTAACTCCCCCACGGCAAAGTGCCTACTTCCTAAAATGAAATGAAGCCTCTACAATGGGCTAAGTTGAACAACAACAACAACAACAATCATTTTGAAGGAGAGATCGTCCTATGGAACTTCAATTGGCATTGGATCTTGTAGACATTCCGGGAGCAAAGCAAGTGGTTGCGGAAGTTGCGGAGCATATTGATATTGTCGAAATCGGTACGCCGGTCGTCATTAACGAAGGGTTGAGAGCGGTAAAGGAAATTAAAGAGGCATTTCCGTCTCTGCGCGTGCTGGCTGACCTGAAAATTATGGATGCAGGCGGATATGAGGTCATGAAAGCATCCGAAGCGGGAGCGGATATTATTACCGTTCTGGGTGCGTCGGACGATTCGACGATTCGAGGCGCCGTCGAGGAAGCCAGAAAACAAAACAAAAAAATTATGGTCGACATGATCAACGTGAAGGACATTGAAGGCAGGGCCAAAGAAATTGACGCGCTTGGCGTTGATTATATCTGCGTCCATTCCGGTTACGACCATCAGGCGGCAGGCAAAAACTCCTTTGAAGAGCTTACGGCGATCAAACGTGTCGTTAAGCATGCAAAAACGGCGATAGCTGGCGGCATAAAGCTGAATACGCTGCCGGAAGTCATCAAGGCCAATCCGGATCTGGTCATTGTCGGCGGCGGTATTACAGGCCAGGAGGATAAGAAGGCAACTGCGGCTGAAATGAAAAGATTGGTTAGTCAGGCCTAACCTCATGGAAACGATAAAATATGCCGCCGAGATCATCAAGGAGCTTCATCGCTCGGTGGAACAAATCGCCGATGCTGAAGCCGAAACATTGGCCGATATCATTCTGCAATCCAACAAAGTGTTTGTAGCTGGCGCAGGAAGATCGGGTTTGATGGGGCGGGCTTTCGCCATGCGGCTGATGCATACCGGGATACACGCCTATGTGGTCGGGGAAACGGTAACTCCCGGCATCGACAAGGGCGATGTCCTCATCGTCGGCACAGGCTCGGGGGAAACAAGAAGCTTGATCCCGATGGCCCAAAAAGCGAAAAGTCTGGAGGCGTCCGTTGTTGCGGTCACGATCGCTCCGGAGTCGACGATCGGATGTTTGGCGGATGCTCTGGTAAAGCTGCCGGGATCGCCTAAGGATCAAGCAAGCGGCTGCCATACGACCATTCAGCCGATGGCTTCATTGTTCGAACAGACTTTATTGGTATTTTACGACGCCGTCATTCTCCGGCTGATGGACAAACGGGGACAGGACTCCGGCAGGATGTACGGCAGACATGCCAACCTGGAGTAAGCCGATCAGGCAAAGTCGTAGCGGCCCTGCGGGGCGAATTCGGCGGACATGCTGTGGAAAAAAGCAGTTGACGCATTAGAATCATGAATAAATTCATCCACTCCTTCAGTTTCCAAACAGAAAGTATATCCTTTTACCTATTGTAGATACTTGTGGTATACTACCGGGTGGAGGGGATGGATGATGGCGAATGAAGTAAAAGATCGCATCGATTTGATGACGATTAACTGCGAGAAAGAATTGACGCTGGCCGTGATCGGAGGCAAGTGGAAATTAATCATTTTGTGGCATCTCGGTTTGGAAGGAACGAAACGGTTTAGCGAACTGAAAAAACTAATCCCCCACATTACGCAAAAGATGTTGACCAATCAGTTGCGTGAATTGGAAGAAGATCAGTTGATCTTCCGTAAAGTGTATCCCGTGGTTCCTCCCCGGGTAGAGTATTCTTTGACGGAACACGGCGAAAGTCTCATGCCTGTTTTGAAAATGATGTACAACTGGGGAAAAAAATATGGGGAACAAGTCGTATGGAAAGACGGACGGACTTGTCAGGAGACCGCGTTATAATCCTCAATAAAAATCCTCACGAAGAACCAGCCCGTGGCTCTGTTCTTCTGTGAGGATTTTCTGTCATCGCCATTTCGGACAACGATCATGCCGCCGTTAACTTAGTTCGACAAGCCCTCTACTCGCTGCCAAGCTCGTTTCCTCCCTCTGCTGCTTCTCTTAGGAGATTAGATCCTACTTCACCGTAATACTCCCGTTGAATTCTCTATTTGCAGCTTCATGCACCGGCGTTCCTTCCGCCTCGGTTCCATTCCAGATTTGCAAAGAAACCAGGTTCTGAGGTTTCCCATGTGCAGCTCCCGACTGCAACACCAGTCGTATCGTATAGGCCTCCCCCAGATCGTCCTGCGCGGTTCCTTGAATATATACGAACCCATTCAGGTCTGCTGCTACGAAGCCGCCGTTCGACGTAATACGCATTCCTTGCGGCTTCGCATGTATGTTCAGATACCCGTGCATGACCTGATCGGAAGGGTCGAGATTCCACTCGGTTTCCAAATGAAGTTTTTTCGCGTTACCTCCAAGGACTGGGTTTGGCGTTTCCACATCCATCCATCCGTGCCCCCCCAGCTTCGCGGCCCCGGCTCCGTTAACCGCGATAATCGCATCGGTTTCAGCCGCCAGAAACCGTCCGTTGTTTACAAGAGCCGATCTGACCTGATAAATACCTGCCGGAAGGATCACCTGAGCGGAAGCGATGCCAAGCGCATTCGTCACGTATACCGATTGTGTGACCGAAGCCGGATACTCGGTGAACAATCCGTTAGCGTCCATCTTAAACAGCGTGAACTTGACCGGCAGATTGCCGACGTCCCCAAGCTCTCCATCCTGCTGCTGCGAGACGCCGGCAGACAAACTGATCGGCGTCAGTTCCGCGGCATGGAGAGTTCCGGTATAGACGATACCCGATTCTTCTTGATGCACCGTCAATACGCCAGAAGATTCACTCGCCTTCAGTCGGTTCGCCTGGTTACCCGAAAAGACTGCTTGCAGCATATGCTCCGAGAAACTTTGCTCCGGATTCCCAGTCGTCTCCGTCTGCACTTGATACGGAAGAATCGCCGTTCCCTCCTCATCCGTTATCGATTGCCCGACATAGGAGCCGTCCACTTTGAAAGCAACGGTCTCCCCCGGTATAGGCTGGCCTGCGCCATTCTTCAACATCGCTTTTAATGAAACGGTATCGCTGTAAACACCGGATACGGAATCGACTTGGAGCGTTGTACTGCCATCGATCGTCGTAAAGATCAAGGTAGGGGCCCGACCGATGTCCGGACCTTCGATCGTGCTCACAGAAGCCGGATTATCGTTTGACGCCATGGTCAACCGGAAACTCAGCGTTGGATCGGTTTGGCTTTGATAAAATTTGGTGATGTCGAAAGTAACGAAGCTATTATCCAGAACCGGAACGATATGCCCCAGATCCATATCCGTAAATTGCCTTACCGGTTGATTTGCAGCGGTAATCGAAGCGGGATCCCAAGAGTCGTCAACAATTCCTCTCAATAAAAGATCGGATCCGATCTGGGCAGAATCGACATACAGCCTGAGCTGTACCGTATCGACCGCATCCGCAAGCGTCGGTACGGTCACTTTCATGTACCCGCTTTGTTTGCCGCCATCCGTTTGAATCCGCATATGCGTCTCATTATTGTAGTTGGTATTTACATTGCCCGAATTGATGTCGTCTACATACGTATCGGCATCCACGACCTTCGTTGTTTGCGCTGAAGGATGAACCGTTATCGACATAGGCGGAGAAGTCGTTCCGTTATACGTCGCAATAATAGATGCAAGGCCCAAACCCCTCGCCATCACCGCTCCGCCTTCAGAAACGGATACCACGCTTGTATTGCTGCTGACAAAAGCGGAGCTTACCGTTACATCTTCCGTTGACGAATCCTCATAATGCGCAATCGCTGAAAGCCGCTTGGCTGCCCCTCCGAGAGCGATGTCCGATGGAACGCCGGAGAGGCTGACTCCTGTAAATGCGGGTGTATCTACGCTGATCGTATTGCTGGATACTTTCCGGTTCGCCTGATCTACCGCTTCCACTTGAAACGTATACGTCGTACCCGGTTCCAGCGATAAGGCATTGTAATTTGAAACATCTCCGAAAACGATATCTTTAAGCTCGCCGTTTTGATAAAGGTTATAGGCAACAATGTGCGTATCGTCAACCGCCTCCTGCCACTCAAGATGAGCTTTTCGCGGCGCCACGCTTACCAATGTTAAAGGCTGCGCCGAATGCCATACCGGAGGAGCGGTGTCCGTCTCCTGATCCTGGCTGAATTCATCAGCCCCGACATCGGGAATGCCGGCTCGCGGTTCTCGCTCCATATCTTCTGTAATGAACGAATAGGGACCTCCAATGCTATAATCGCCTATGGATGCATCGAGAGCAGGACTGATTGGGCTCAGCTTTTTGAATTTGATCGTCCGAAGCCGCTCATACTCGTTCGATGACCATAACCAGGCATATTCCGTTTGGTCGAGCTCAAGAACCTCATCCTTCATCATCGGAAACGCCACCTTGACCTCCGACTCGGCGAGCGGTGCGGAATTGCCGGTAATGAGCGGAACGCCGTTTTGCGGAAACATGATATTCCCCGACCATACCAACCCCGGAATAGGCGTCATGATTTTGATCAGTTCTTGTTGACCTCCAACCGCCAGATTATTGGCAAACACCAGATTTTCCGGAGGCCTGCCGTAACGCGTCATCCCCAGCTCTATGCTGCCTTTGTTATTGACGAATGTATTGTTGGCGATAAGGATATTTTTGGCTATATAGTGGTTGGCCGTTCTGGAAATGGGCTGTGTCATATTGTCGTTATCGCCGGTCGTAATCGTAATCGCCGCATCCCACTCGGTCCCCGTCAAGTCTTGGAAATAGTTGTTGTACACTTTATGATTCTCGCCGTAAATGCGAACGCCGCCCGGGCCTAACGCTCTGCTGTCGGGATCGGCCGGAGGCTCCAACCGGTTATTGCCGATAAACATGTTGCCGTATACGCTGGAGCCGTTGCCGGATCTTAGAGCCACCGTCCCCAGAGATTCGATAAAATAGTTATAGCGGATCGTATTGCCGCCGCTCTTGACCGAAACATATTCCGGATCGCTGTCGACATGATCGAATACGTTGTATTGAATCGTCGCGTAGGCATTCAGATGAACCAGATCGCTTACGCCGATTCGTATGCCTTCCGACTCGTTGACTTGGCGCGGCAGAGTATTGCGGAAAATATTGTACTCGACCGTATCGTTTTGGGTAATTTCGTAAGTGCCCAGCGTGGTGTCCCGCGCCCCGTCAAAGGTAATGAATTTTCCGGTATCCCGTTTATTTTCCATTAAATTATGATCGATCCGGTTATGATGGCTGCCTGAGCCGTCCAAGAGAACCCAGGTCGACTTGGAGGCCGCCGAAGCCGTACTTGGAGAGTGAAAATAGTTGTTTGTAATACGAATGTAGCGGGAGCCGGTCAGCCTGACCCAATTCGAAGCGCTGCCCATCTCAAAATCCATGTCCTGTATCGTAATGTACGAACTGTCTGTCAATCGAATGCCGGTTGTATGGAATACAGCCTTCCCCTTATTCTTTGCTTTGACCACGATCGGCTTGTCGGGCTCGCCGTGAATCCCGGTAATGCTGAAGCCGGCGTAATTCCCGTTCTCCAGCTCAATCAGACTCCCCGGAACCGAAGCTCTCAGCGCAAGAACGAGTTCCGTCGAATTCGTGACCGTAACCGGAGGGTTTGTCTGAGGAACCGCGGAAATCGCCGGCGCGCTATCGCTTCCTTCTCCACCTCCGTTCAGGCTGCTTACGACGAAATAGTAGGTTTGGCCGACCGATAGATTGCTTGCCGTATAGGTAGTGGCCGTAACGGGAGTGCTGTTTACCGCCGTAAAAGGTCCGTCCGGGCTTGAAGACATCTTAACATTGTAGCCTGTCGCATTCGCCGCGGCTGCCCACGATAATTTCACCGATCCTCCCCCAAGGAGGGAAGCGCTTACATTGGTCGGAGCGTCCGGAACATGGGGCCCCTGAGGAGTATACGCCTCTACCCTGATATCGTCGAATGCAGTCGTGCCGGCATTGCTGTACAGTCCGACGAGACCTGCGTTGTAAGGGGCCGTATCGGTGCCGGAGAGCACGAGCGTAGTTCCGTAAAAACCTTGCAGCGTCAAAGTGGCATCCGCGTTACGAATCACATGAAGTTTGAGCGGCATGTAACCTAGAGAATCATAGGAAGAACTCAAAGTTTCGTTCGGGATCGAAATGCCGCTGACATTCACCGTACCTGGCGTCGGCGGCACCGCGACTTTGGAGTTGCCTGTCACCTTCTCCAAATAGAATTGGTAGCTAAGCGTATTTTTCTTCATCATGAACCGATAGTATGTTCGCGTAGATCCGCTCCCGGAATATCTCGCAACCAATCCCGCATAGGTACTATTGGCGCCGGTGACTTTGGCTCTCCCGGACAAGGTTATGCTTTCGCTCGTCATGTACGGATTGCTGCTCCCCCAGTACTCGTTAGTCAGCACGTAGGTAGCGGGATCGGTTTGTCTTAAAAAGTGATTCGACTCAACCTCCCCCGACACCGTCTCCTCGTCTACTATCCAGGTCGCGCTTCCTCCGACGGCATTCGTCCAGGGTTGGGACTGACTCACAGGACTCCCTATAGGAGACGTATATCCCGATTGTTCGGTTCCATAGCCTTCGAAGCTCTCATGCTGCAGATCGTTCACGGAGGCCGATGCGGTGTTCACCCCGATCGATGCCAAACTTAGAGAAAGTGCCAGCAGAACAGATATGAAACCACTTACCTGTTTCTTTACAGCCGATAGGCTTATCAATAGATTCACCATCCTATAAGCAGAATTAAGGTCTATTATAAAAATCCATATTTAGGATGGACATGATTGATTTTAAGAGCCTTTGCGCTTTTTTAAGCCTATAGTAAAGTATCCACTCGGACAACGAAAAAAAGCCCCGCGGACAGTTGAAGTTCAACTGTTCGCTTGGGCATTCGTTCTTGTTTCGAATGGTGCTTTTACCGCTGCCATTATTACCAGCAAATATATACATAATCGGCTTCTGTTCATACATGAGAGGCATCTGAATCAGCAACGGGGACAATGTCTCCATTGTTGTATTCTTTCACAATTTGGCCTTCCGCAGTTTTATATACAATGTATGTGTCGTTAGCTTTTGCATCCAGCTTGGCGCGATCTCCTGTAAGCCTAATAAGTTTCTCTAGAGCTTTGAATTTATCCATGAGTTTCACCTTCTCATTACCAGTATTGGAGTTGTCAAAAAAAGTGCAGTTTGAAAACACCCTCATACAGAAATCCCGTTACTAAGTTGCTTGTGACAGCATTCTTTCGCGATAAATAGCTGGGGGCCAGCCCCCTGGATTAGAGGTGTAAATCTACCGCCTGTTGTAGTAGACCATGATGTATCTAAAGATGATCGATCTAATATAGGTCATCGGATAGCGCTCGTTGTTGATCTTGTACAGCTTCTCTTTCTTTAGCGTAGCAGAAAAGCTTTCCATCCTTGCGTTATCATAGCAACGCCCTGTGCCGCTCATGCGCTGAATGGCATCACGTTTAGCCAGACACTCTCGGAATGCAGTTGTCGTCCATGGCGAGGCCCACGATCTCTCCGTTGAAACAATCCAGTACCGCGGACAGATATAGCTTGCCGTCTGAACAAGGGACTTCGGTGATTGTCCGATAGCCACTTTTGGTTGGGGGGCTGAGGATCTGAAGTTTCTTTGAATCAGGTTCTCGCTCTAATGTAACAACCAAAACAAAAGCGCTAGCTAAATACGCCGCGCTTCAGTATAGAGAGTCCGAACTCCTACTTTATAGATACCATATATGAAAATGTATGTTCGTGTTCACTTAACACCAGTCCGAGCGTGACCATGTAACGTTCATTTTCAAAAATCCAGGTCTTCATCTCGCTGATTTCGGTTGCCATTTCTTTTGTATAGCCATTGTTCGGAAACCATTCTGCCAGTTCGACAATTTTCTCCTGATCAGTAACGATGTATATCAATTGCCAGCCATTCTCAGCTTTTATTGCTGAGCTCAATTCGCCTTCCGGCTGTGGGAACTCGCCAGGGAAGTCGGCCGGAATTTCGACTTTGCTGTCTATTTCAACGTTACCATCCCCTGCATCCACGACGGCTTCATCTTCTTGATTGAAATCTGCGCTTACCTCTTCGCCGTACTGCTTCTCCAACGCAGTCTCGGTCACCGGCTCCAACGAACTTTGGCATCCTGTCAAAACCAATACCCAAACTACCAACAACCATAACGCTCTCCACTTATTCATTCGGCACCTCCTTATCTTCATTACTCCCTACATCCACCACTCACCATAATGTTTATAAAAATTATCATTTTTTATTATATATGGAACCTCTCAGCCGCACAATCAAATCCGATACGTATGCGCTGTCCGGGAAAGCTTCGCTCTAATTCGGTAAGCTTCAGATAGCCCCCAGCGGGCCTAGACAAGCTAGGCACAACTAGCTTGTCTAGGCCCGCAACCTCTGTGCAATAAATTACATATTTTGATATAATTCTAGTGTACAACAAACTTGGGTGGGGAAGTATCGCCTCCAGAGTGGAGGTGATGCTCATGCAATTTTCGTTGACAGAAGTGATCATGCTCGGCATGTTTTTGCTGGCTTTGCTCACATATCTGAAAAGACGAAAATAACCCGCCCAGGTTGACGGCCTGCGGGTTATTTTCTGGTCACTGACTGGGGGTTTCCCACCCAATATGTTGTGCAGGGAGCCGGATGGCCGTCCGGCTCCTTCTTCTATCTTAATCATATCATGACGGTTTCATTCATGCAATTTGCCTTTAGTCTTTTTAGGCTTTACTGTGAAGGGTAACTAGTAGAAAGCTCCCGAATTAACGAAACATTGAGTTACCCTTCTAAACCATACTTCCATCGGAATGGCATGGGGTTCTCATTGACTTCTTTAAGGTAGCGTTCAATTCGTTGTTTCAACTCTTCTT
>NZ_JBEQAP010000079.1:0-15834 GCF_041640265.1 Cohnella sp. | reverse complement strand
TATAATCTGGGACAACTGCAGCGCATTCACGCTATTTGTTTGTGTATGTAAGAAGAGGGCTTGAAACCAAAGGTGCAATGGGGTACGGCTGCCTTCAAATATTGTGCCTACGGTGAGGGAAGTTTGCAGATGGCATGATTTACACTCGTACAATGGCAATCTGCGGGTGGAAATGAGATAAGCAAGGGTGTGTTCGCAACGGGGGCAGCGAAAGCCATTCGGCCATTTTGCTTCAAAAAGTGCTTGAATACACTCATCCTCATTATCGGAATTGCAGCAGAAACTCTTAAAAGCAGCGTGATCTCTGTACATTCCAAATCACCCCTCCTCTCCGGCAACGGAACATTTGTTCCTATTTTATTTTAGCAAAAATATGTTCTTATTTCAAGTGAAAATGGTGAAAAAACTTTTATCTGAAGCGCTTATTTTTACTGGTTGCAATGCTGAGCGAAAGGGATATCGTCGTAAAGGGGCGGAGCGAGGTTGCTCTGAGCGAAGGGGATATCGTCGTAAGGGGGCGGGAGCGAGGTTGCTCTGAGTGAAGGGGATATCGTCGTAAAGGGGCAAGAAGTGGAACGTGGAAGAGGATGATCTGAGCGAAGGGGATACCGACAAAAAAGGAGCGGAGTACCGCTCCTGCTAATTACCTCCTGCAAGGCAGATAGCGATAATCAGTTGATCTGCCAGAACGTGAAATGATTTTTAGGCGTCCGCTAGCTGTGGATAACGTGTAAAAGATCGTTTCATTCCCTTCATCGCCGCCAGACATGACGGCCTTCACGTGTAGGCGGCTCGAGGTTTGGCTTATTACCTGCAATCGGACAACCCGATTGGGGACAGGACCGGGATCTGCAACAATTTCATAGAGACTGCCCCTGAAAAGGATGGGGTTCAAATTACACAGCATGATAACGCTGAGTCTACAGCTCCAATTGTTCTTGAAGTACGCTAACAGCTTAGCGCGGGTATTAAAACGTACCGGAAATTTCCTGTATTCGTCTCCTCGTATAAAGATAGACTGTCCACTTTGGGAAGATTCAAAAGCGGTTAGCCAAAGGCTCTCGGCTTGATTAATAAAGGCTTTAATTACTTTTACCGTAAAACTGGTTTTCAACACTTGGCATCCCTCCTTCTGCATCGTATGTGCAATAGGAGAGAATGCGAGGGTGGTTGTCCACCGGTCATGCGAGGGAATTGCGAAAAGGGTTTGGCTCTAGGCGGATTCCCACGGATTCAAATGAACCATGACCTCTACGACGTCGGGATCGTAATCCATGATTAACTTTTTGAGCTGCCGGCTGATGTCGTGTCCTTGTTGAATACTGTAATCGTGCGGGATGCCAACCCGGACGTCAACGATGATGTAGTGGCCATGCTCGCGCGCTCGTACCCGGTCGATTCTTTTGACATGCTCGGCAGTTCGAATTAACGCTTCGTAGTAGGCTAGCTTCTCGACGGAAACGTTTCGTTCCATAAGAATATCGACAGAATCCCGTCCGATCTCATAAGCGAGCTTAAGTACAAGGAGCGACACGATAATCCCTGCGATAGGGTCTCCGTAAGCAGCCCAATTCCAATTGAAACGATCGCCGACCAGTGCGATTCCAATGCCTAGTACAGCTGCCAAAGATGCGTAGACATCTGCCAAATGATCATACGCGGTAGCTAAAACGCTTTTGCTGCTTGTTGCTCTGCCTATACGAATTGTGTACATATATAAGGCTTGTTTCCAGATGAGAGAAAGGGCGGCTGCTCCTAGAGCAAGCCAGCTTTCTTCGCCTGGCGGCTCGAATAACGCGCCTACGGACTGAAGACAGATCCAGACGGCCGCGATGACTAGAATTACGGCGACGAATGCGGATGCAACGACTTCTGCTTTACCATGGCCGTAGGGATGATCGTCATCTGCGGGTTTCTTGGATACCATAGACGATGTTAACGCGGCCACAGTTGCAATGATATCGCCTGCATTGTGTACCCCATCGGCTAGAAGTACCGGACTAGCTAGAAGAAGTCCGGCGGCTACCTTCATAACTGTCAAGAGAATATTGCTGATTAAGCTGATCCATATTGCCGTCAAACCAGAATGATGCGTATCCGCCACAAAGATTGCCCCTTCAAAGAAAGTTTACCGAGCGCAAAAAACAAGACAGGCTTTCAACCCTAGGGTTGAAAGCCTGTTATCGTCCATGGACTTAGCTATAGATTTTATTTTCATGGGTGACAACCACCCTCTCCCGAGAATGCGCGGTTTTTTTGCCTCTTGATTCTAACACAGAGTGAGGCTTCTAAGCGAGTTTATTCGAATTTTTAGCACGCATAACAAATATATAACACATAAAGTAATGATAGTGTTAATTAATTAGCAGATTTTGATTAATTGGTGTAACTATTATTGACATGTAAATTGCGTAAGCATATGATTACAATAAAAACCCATCTGGGAGAGGGAGCCATTGGTACATGGGAATGATAAACGAAGTATCGGTTACTTCGCCTTCCTCTCTTTTCTATAATGAGATGTTTGACGGATCGCAAGTGCGCCGCCATTACGAAAAGGTTCATCAGATGCTCTCCCGCATGTCCATGGAAGATAGGATGTTGCGGCAGAGTCAGATGAACGGGCGATTGCTTGAAGAAGGTATTACGTTTACACTCTCGGACGGAGATCAAGCCAATGCGCTTGAGCGGACGATTCCCTTCGATCTGGTGCCCCGCATCATTCCGGCTGATGAATGGGAAATGATCGAGCAAGGTACAATTCAGCGTGTGAGAGCTTTGAATGCCTTCCTAGCAGACATTTATCACGAGCAATGTATTCTCAAGGATGGACTTGTTCCGCGTCGCATGGTTGTGGGGAACCGATACTTCCGAACGGAAATGATGAGGCTGCAAGTAGCCGGAGGAAATTATGTAACTACTTCTGGGATTGATTTGATCCGCGATGAGAAAGGCGATTATTTCGTCCTGGAAGATAACCTGCGCTCTCCCTCAGGATTTTCCTATGTTTTTAAGAGTCGCTCCATCATGACCCATGATTTCCCCGAGCTTTACTTCAATCATTCTGTTCGAGGGATCGACCGTACGCTGAATGACTTTCGTTCTGCGCTGCGCAACCTCGCACCAACAGACAGGGCGGAACCCGTTATTGCCCTGCTCACTCCGGGGAGCTTTAATTCCGCGTATTTCGAGCACACTTTTCTAGCGCAGCAAATAGGAATGGAGCTTGTCGAGGGGCGGGACTTGGTATGCGGTGACAATAAAATATATATACGCAAGCTAAACGGATTAAAAAGAGTTGATGTGCTTTACCGGCGTATCGATGATGATTACCTCGATCCCCTTGCTTTTCGTCCAGATTCCATGCTCGGTGTTGCGGGTTTGATGAATGCATACCGGTTCGGTAATATCACAATTGCGAATGCACCAGGTACAGGTGTAGCGGACGATAAGGCGATTTATACGTTCGTTCCGGAGATGATCAGATATTATCTGAACGAGCGACCGATTCTAAACAATGTGCCAACCTATCTCATGAGTCGTCCGGAAGAGCGGGAGTATGTTCTGGCGAGATTAGATGAAATGGTCGTTAAAGAAACGTCGTTATCCGGAGGGTATGGGATGCTGATTGGTCCTACCTCTACGGAGTGGGAACGTGAGCTGTTCGCTGCCAAAATCAGAGGAAACCCCGACAATTATATTGCCCAACCTACGATAAAGCTATCGACGGCTCCTGTAAGCGTTGAAGATCAGCTGGTTAATCGTCATATTGATTTACGTGTTTTCGCTTTGGCCGATGGACCTAACGTCCACGTGCTGCCGGGAGGCTTAACCCGAGTCGCTATGAGGGAGGGATCCTTGGTTGTGAATTCTTCGCAAGGCGGCGGCTGTAAGGATACTTGGGTTTTAGCGAAGTGAATGAGTCTGATTGCTGTCCATAAGGAGTGGGGCCTATGTTGGAGCGAATAGCAGAATCGTTATTCTGGATTGGCCGGTATACGGAGCGAGCGGAAAACCACGCGCGGTTGTTAGACGTATACTACCACCTGCGCGAGGATGGCAGCGGGAAGGCGGAGGCAGTCTGGAAACGGATTGCTGAAGCGATTGGGGATTGTGAGCTATATGAAGAGCGATATAAGGAATATAGGGAACGAGATGTACTGCACTTCCTAACCTTAGATGTGACGCAGGCTAACTCGATCCTTTCCTGTGTTATTCTAGCCCGTGACAATTTGAAGAAAATCCGGGAACAGCTGCCATCGGAGCTTTGGAATTTACTGAACAGCTTTTACCTTGAGCTCAAAGGGGTACAAATCGAGGAAGTGATGCAGCAATCGCCGCACCGCTTCTTCCAACGGCTGAAGGAAGGACTCGCGGCTTTTCAAGGTACGGCAGTCTCCATAGCGTTAAGGGATCAATCCTGGCATATGCTGGAGAGCGGGCGTCATCTAGAGAGATCGGAGAATGTGGTAAGACTTCTTCAATCGGTAAGCCAAGCGGCTCCGGAACTGCGCAAATCCTCGTACGCCTATACAATGGCTGTTCTGAAGTCTGTTGGCGGATATGAGGCGTTTCGGCGACTGGACCTTGAGGAATTTTCGCTGGAGGAAGTAGCGAGGTTTCTGGTGTTGCAGGAATCCTTTCCTCGCTCGGTCCATTTTGCTTTAGCGGGCTTCGAGCAGCATCTCAAGGCTATGAGAGGAGAGTCTAATAACTCCAGCTCAGCGCTGGAGCGGATGATCCGTTCTGCGGGGAAAGCTCGATCTGAGCTTGGCTGGCTTGATCGAAATGATATTACAATGGACACATTAAATACCGTCCTCGAACAGCTGTTGGGCACTAACCGGCAGCTGGGAGAGGCGGTTGCTAAGTACTTTTTTTCCCCTGGACGGGAGGTTATCGCATGAAGCTAGATATTTGTCACGTAACAAGATATCGTTACGACGCCTCGGTGACGGACAGTGTCAATGAAATTCGGTTAACGCCTCGTACAGATGAACGGCAGGCGTGTTACCAACATCGGCTCGTGATTGAACCGAATGTACAATTGCTCTCCTACGAGGATTATTTCGGCAATCGCGTTCATTCCTTTACGGCCAATGACCCGCACCGCGAACTAGTGATCACCTCCCATTCAACCGTCGTCACGCGCGATCGGGATGTAATCTGGAAGGCGGCTTGGGGATCGGAGGAGTCATGGAACAGGCTTCGCAGTGCTGATTTTATTGATGGTAATGCGGAATATTTATTGCCGACTTCTTATGCTTCCTTTCATCCGTCCGTCATCCATTTTGCATCGGGTATTGGGGGGGAGGATGATGGGGTTTTCGGATTTATCCGGAATGCGGCAACTGCGATCTATGAGGAATTCGAATATAAACCCCATTCTACTGGTGTGCATACGACGGCGGACGAGCTTATCGGAATCGGCACAGGGGTATGTCAAGATTTCGCTCACCTATTGCTTTCCGTATGCAGAATTCGGGGAGTGCCGGCAAGGTATGTGAGCGGATATCACTTTGTGGGCGATTTGCAGGGCAGAGACGCTGAGTTCGAGCAGGCATCGCATGCATGGGCGGAGGTGTACATTCCGGGTGTCGGCTGGCAGGGGATAGACCCTACGAACAATAATTTGATTGATTGGAGATATGTGAAGCTGGGGCATGGACGAGATTACACGGATATTGTGCCGGTCAAAGGGATCTATCGAGGAACCGCTGGCCAGACGTTACAGGTAACGGTGGATGTTCGGTTGGCCGAGACGGGTTAGTGTTTTGTCGCATGTTGGTGAAGGCGCTAATGGAGACGTGATTGTGATAATGTTCGGTTTTTTGGACATTGTTAATATTATTCATGCGTATAATAGGATTGGAAATAACCCAATAGCGAATATTAATAGTTAAAACTTATTGACATGTACGGATGAATGCGTTAATCTACGAGATGAAATAGTCTTTTTAAAAATTTTCGTCCATTCGTATATCCTCGGCAATATGGGCTGAGGGTCTCTACCAGGAACCTTAATTCCTGACTACGAAGGATGTGGGATCACCACACCCTTCGGCAGTCGGGATTTTTTTATTTCGATGGCTCCAAGGGTAATCCAGGAGGAGATGCTTATGAGCCATTATGATGTTATCGTGGTTGGAGCCGGCCCGGCTGGCATATTCACATGTTACGAATTGACTAGAAGATCACCTCAGTTGAAGGTGCTGCTAATCGATAAAGGGCATGATATTCGCAATCGCCACTGTCCCATTCTGGAAAATAAAATTGAGCTTTGTCCACCACCAGCGGGAAAGAAGGAATTCGCCGGATGCTTGCCAGCTTGCTCTATTACGGCAGGATTTGGCGGAGCAGGGACATACAGCGATGGTAAATTCAACATTACGACGGAGTTCGGCGGCTGGCTGACGGATTATCTCGCTCCTTCTCAAGTACTCGGATTGATCAAGTACGTAGATGAAGTTAACTTAGAGCATGGAGCAACACTGAATCTTACAGACCCAACAACTGAATTCGTTAGATCAATTGAGCATAGAGGCTACGCGGCGGGACTTAAGCTATTAAGAGCGCAGGTACGGCATCTAGGTACGGAGCAGAACCTGGAGATCTTGAAATCCATCTATACCTACCTGCAAAGCCGTATAGATATGCGATTTAAGACGGAGGTCGAGGATCTCTTGACGGTGAAGGACAGCGGCTCGCACAAGGTTCGCGGAATAACACTTAGAAATGGCGAGGAAATCGAGGCCGATTACGTTGTTGTCGCTCCGGGCCGGGATGGTTCGGCTTGGTTGAGCGAGGTGTTAAAGCGCAGACGTTTGGTTATGGTCAACAATCAGGTTGATGTAGGCGTGCGGGTAGAGACATCGGATGTCGTTATGCGAGAAATCAATGAGCACTTGTACGAAGGTAAATTTGTGTTCAATACATCGGTAGGTACACGGGTACGAACCTTCTGCAGTAACCCTTCGGGACACGTTGTTGTGGAAAATCACAGCGGTGTCATGGCGGCTAATGGGCATGCCTACAAAGATCCGGCCCTCGGCTCGGCGAATACGAACTTTGCGTTATTGGTCTCGCACAAATTCACGGATCCCTTTGACAAACCGAATGAATACGCGCGCGAAATATGCAAGAGAGCAAATGATCTATCGAGCGGCGGAGTCATTGTGCAGAAGTACGGAGATATCCTGCGGGGTCGTCGTTCTACGGGAGGGCGAATCAAAGAAGGATTTATAGAGCCAACCTTACGGGAAGCGGTCCCTGGCGACCTTGGGCTGGTGCTTCCGTACAATACGATGAAAAGCTTAATCGAGATGGTAGAAGCACTCGACAAGGTCACGCCGGGAATCGCCTCAGAGCACACCTTGTTTTATGGCGTTGAGGCGAAGTTTTACTCGGCGCGCCCTAAATTAAGCGAAACGTTAGAGACTGAAATCTCCGGTCTCTACTGCGGAGGCGACGGCGCGGGAGTGACCCGGGGGCTTGCCCAAGCTGGTGCTGCCGGTGTATGGATCGGTCGCGCGGTCGCTGAGAGGTTTATAGGCTGATATAAGTAAGGCCGGACAACAGAAAGGAAGCGATTAACATTGCGATAATGAGTGTTTAGCTCTCCTTGGAGATTTTCCGGAACGCTTCCAGGAATTGAGCGGCGGGATAAGCGCCCGACAGTGCATATTTCCCGTCAATAATGAAGAAGGGTACACCGGTAATCCCCATGCCCTTAGCGTTATCCATATCTTTCTGCACGGCTTCCAAGCCATGGCCTTCATCCAGAAGGCTAGTGATTTCCGCGGGATCCAGCTCTAGTTGTCGCCCGATATCAAGCAGAACCTCAAGCTTGGCGATATCCAAACCGTCTTCGAAGTAAGCCTTCATCACGCTGTCCACCCAAGCCTCCTGATGACCTTCGGGAAGGAGAGCAGTAATTCTGTGGGCAAGTACGGTATTCGGCATACGCTCGACCTGATCGAAGCGGAAGGTAAGTCCGACTCCAGCACCGGCCTCGGTTACACGTTGAAGCATCGGTCTGAGCCGTTCAGCTCCACCCATTTTTTTCTCCATCGCGCTATTGAAGGGCGTACCTTCCGGGGGAAGAGCGGGATCCAATTGATAAGCATGATAGCTGACAGGAATAGCTTGCCCCGTCTCTTCGTTCCAAGTCTCGAGCGCATCGCTCATATTTTTCTTGCCAATTCGGCACCAGGGACATACCATATCGGAATATACATCGATTCTCATCGGAATCACCTCAGCATCATGATTTTCATAACTGTAACTGTGATTATGACAGATATGACTGCGGCTTTCAATGTGCCGTTTCCGTCTGAGCATGATAAAATGGGAAAATGTGCATAACGCGGTAATGAGATGCCCCGACTAGGTCTTGGGGTCTGGCGTTCCGAGAATGGGGAAGAAACGGAGGATGCGGTATTAACCGCACTGAAAGCGGGTTATCGCGGTATCGATACCGCATCGATGTATAACCTCAGATTCATCACTTGGAGGATTTGATGGCATCCTGCCGGATCAAGCCGATGGTAAATCAAGTGGAGCTCCACCCGTTATTTACGCAGAAGAGGCTCTTGTCTTTCTGTCGTACGGAGGGGATTCAGGTACAATCGTGGCGTCCGCTCATGCAAGGGCGGCTTGATTTTACCGCTTATCGAGGAGCTGTCAGTCAAGTATGGCAAAACCCCGGCGCAAATCGTCCTTAGATGGCATCTGCAGCTTGGAATTGTAACGATTCCGAAATCTGTTCGCGAGGGGCGGATCCTCGAGAATGCTGATTTGTTCGACTTCGAACTGGAGCCTGAGGATATGAACCTAATCGACGGATTGAATCTCAATCAGCGCTTCGGCGCTGATCCAGACCATATTAATTTCTAGGATAACGGAAGCAAATGCGCGGAATGATAAGGAGTGACAGCGTCTCTTGACAGTCTCAACTGTAACTGATATTATTACAGTATCCACCAGGGAGGCGCTTCAATGAACAGTGAATTTGTAATAGCTGTCCACAGCCTTATACTCCTAGCGCATCGACCAGATGGTATGGCTTCAAGTGAAGAAATTGCGTCCAATGTTTGTACGAATCCGGTGCGTGTGCGCAAGGTAATGAGCTGTTTACGCAAAAATGGCTTCGTAGATACACGGGAAGGCTCCGGAGGCGGGTACAAGCTTTCCAGAGAACCGGATGGAATCACTTTGGCTAACATATACCGCGCTTTGGCAGCAGGCTCGCTTGCTCCTAGCTGGTGCAGCGGAGATCCGGAGATGGAATGCGTAGTTTCCTCTAACATGGGGGAGGTCATGAACTCTGTTTTTTGCGGGGCCGACCAACACCTTGAGCAGTATTTCGAGGCTATAACTATCGGACAGATGCTGTCCAAGCTTACGGCCAAGGGAAGAGCATAGGTAACAACGGTTTTGCTTGGGGTGGAGCGGGTATGGGTAAATGACGAATATCCGATCATCATAGGTTTTATACATTATTTAAATTGAATAGGAGAGATGTATCATGGCAGTTGTCGTAACGAAAGATAACTTCACTGAAAACGTAGCGCAAGGAGTATCCTTGCTGGATTTCTGGGCACCTTGGTGCGGACCTTGCAAAATGCAGCTTCCGATCGTAGAAGAGTTGTCCGAGGAATTGAAAGGCCAAGCAACGATTGCGAAGGTCAACGTTGACGAAGAGCCTGAGCTTGCCAGCCAATTTGGTGTAATGAGTATTCCGACCCTTATTTTGTTCAAGGACGGTCAGCCGGTTGATAAGCTCGTTGGTCTGCAAAGCAAGGACTCCCTCAAGAACAAAATCCAAAGCCATATGTAATAGGTGTACCGAAAAACACTGCAATCCATCTCTTGAGACGGATTGCAGTGTTTTTTTGTACCAAGAATCCATCAAAAGGGATTGAGAATAGCCTGCTCATAAAGGCGAGGTTAGCGCAAGACAGTAAAAAGCCTATGGAGCAGACAGAGGCTTTGACCGATCTCTCCAATCAGGTGAAGGCGATATCCCGGCAAGAAAGTGGACACAAAGTTCGCTGAGCTGCTGCTGGAGGAAATCCGTTCTATTCAAGCGAGTATAATCAACCTAAGTAATGAGTATGCTGCTCAACCGTAACCAAGTGCTAGCGGCATATAGGAACAGCAAAAAGCCTGCCAATCTGGCAGGCTTTTTGCTTTGGGTAAGTTGGACAGACTGGTGCAATTTTAACGGGAAAAGGAGACTCTAGATCGTCCACTGGCCGTGTACAACCGCGACTAGCTTCCAATCGTCGCCATGGGGAACGAATACGAGCACCAGACTTTGCCAATCCATGCCTTCATACTTCTTGTCTGTTCCGGGGAAATGGAACTCCACATAAGAAGAGTTCGGGTAAACTTCAGTACCATTGTATTCGGCATTGCCTAAGCCCAATATCTTGTTGGCGCTCACGTTTGGCGCATCGGCGAAATCACGGTTGTATACGAATTTATCATAATAATCCCGGAAGGTAAGCTTGATTGGATCTCCGCTTCCGTCAAAAGATCCCCACATAAGCTGGGTTGTATCCTTAAAGGCGGGAAGCTCCTCCGGTTTGAATATTAAGTCGGAATCTTTATTGATATAGGAATAAGGGGAGAACCTTAAGCCTAGTTCAGGGTCAATCCACTGTGCGAGAGACTTCAAATCTCTTTCGCGAAGAAGTTCAACAACCTCTTGGCCAATGTCCACAAGCGAATCATGTTGGTCAGGGGACGGTTCTGAGGGTTGAGTATCCTTCGGGGATTCTGCCGGACTGGCGGTTGGGGGCTCGACATTCTGAATATCACTTACGGTTACTCCGCCATTGTTGGTATTGACACTGCATCCAGCCAATATAAGAGCGAGAAAAGCCGCAGACAGCAACGGGTACATTCTTCGCATGATTCAGTCCTCCTTGAGGTGATGTAATCAGTTAGACGCAGAAAAAGCCAAGATGTTCCGTTGGAAAATACTGTGCGGGAAAAGTTTGGCGAGCGGGGTAAGATTTTCGTAATAAATACTTAATAAGTTGTTCCGATTCTCTTTAGCAAGGTGTTAGGAAAGAAGAGTATAATCTGGATATAAAGACGAGGTGGCTGGGGGTGCAAGTGTGGCGGTAACAACGGTGCTTGTCGCTGATGATGAGCGGGACATAACAGATGTTTGCAGAAGGTATCTGGAGCGGGAAGGATACACAGTGTTGGTTGCCAATGACGGCAATGAAGCGCTCGCGCTATGGGAAGCTCATCACCCTGAGCTTGTTATCCTTGACCTAATGATGCCCGGGAAGTCGGGCTGGGAGGTTTGTACCGCAATCCGTCATCAAGAGGAGGTGCCGATTATCATGCTGACTGCTCGTGGAGAGGAAAGCGATCGGATACTAGGGCTTACTCTCGGTGCAGATGACTATTTAACGAAGCCCTTCAGCCCTAGAGAGTTGGTGCTGCGGGCCAGAAATCTGCTTCGCCGTTCATTCCAACACCAGCACAATCGATCACCTGACATGAAACGCTTGGAATCTAATCCTTACACTCAGCAGGAACCCGAGAAGCATTTTGAAGGCTTATCTCTTTTTCCTTCTCAAAGAAGAGTAGCTATCCAAGGGCAGGATGTTGAGCTAACGGTTAAGGAATTTGATCTTCTCCACTGGTTCGTCCGCCATCCTGGGCAAGTATTCTCGCGCGGCCAGCTGTTAAGTCGTGTTTGGGAGATGGAGTTTGAAGGAGACACAACTACAGTTACTGTTCATATTCGCCGATTACGTGAAAAGATTGAGTTACAACCCTCAACGCCCCAATTTCTGAAGACCGTTTGGGGAATCGGCTATAAATTCGAAGGGCGACCTTTATGAAAATATTTTCCGTAAGACTACGTACTTATCTCCTTGTGGTGAATGCCATCAGTCTGGCAGTTATATTGGGCTTGCTGTTTTTTTGCTATAGTCGGATGTTGCTCGATGCGTCAACCTTCTTTTGGCTTGGGGGAGCTACCTTATTAGCGGGTGTGTTGTCGTTTGCCTTGCACTTTGCACTGATCCGTCCTTTGGAAAAATCCGTAATAAGTATAGGGAATGTATCCGAAGAAATTGCTTCCGGCTCACTAGGGAAGGAAGTACCGATCGTAGGTCCGACTGAATTTCGACAGCTTGCGGAGCAATTCAATACGATGAGCCGTAAGCTGAAGGGAAGCTTTGATCAAATCCAGCAGGCCGAAGCGTCCCGCCGCGAGCTGGTCGCCAATGTTGCCCATGATTTGCGGACCCCGCTCGCTTTACTGCAGTCTCATGCAGAGGCCATTCAGGATGGCCTCGTGCAGGACAAGGAGCATTTCCATAAATATTTACAAACAATCCGCGTAGAATCGATACGGCTAGGCGTATTAGTTAATGACTTGTTTGAGCTTTCTAGAATAGATGCTGGCGAGGAACCTTATTTTCCTCATAAGGTCGTTCTGGAGGACGTGTTGGTGCAAACACTGAATGCTTACGCGCCCAGTCTCGACAAAAAACGGCTTCAGGTCGAAGTTTCCTTGCCAGAGCCATCACCTATAGTTCTATCTATGGAAACGATGCTTCGCAGGATATTGGGAAATTTACTGGAGAACGCAATTCGTCATTCACCCGACCAGGGGACCCTTACATTATCTGCAGAAGTGCTCTCTCAAAACAAGCTGATTGTTCGGCTGCAAGACGAGGGAGAAGGTATTCTTTCAGAGGAAAGGGACAAGGTTTTTCAAAGATTTTATCGGACTGATCAGAGTCGAAAGCGTGATGGAAGCGGTTCTGGAATAGGTTTGGCCATCGCTCGCTCTCTTGTTGAGAGACAGGGCGGGCAGATTGGAGTGGAGGCAGCAGAGAGTGGCGGCAGCATCTTCTGGTTTACAGTACCAAGCGTGGAGTTAACTCATTCAAGGGGGAGCGTTCATGAGTAAACGCAAGCCAGGCTTTGGCAAGCAGCTAGCGGACTTGCATCGGTGGAATGGATGGATCGTGCTGATTTTGACGATAAGCGGACTATTGCTGGCTTGGGATGTCGTGCGGGGCTGGCTGAATGGCGAGGCACGCAATCCAATCAAACAGCTTCATATTATTTTGGGTGTCCTCTCCGGTGTGTTAATTTTACTCTATGTCCCGTTAATGAAGCGGCACTTAAAGCAAATTCGGCAACGGCCGAAGCAGAAAGGAAATTTAAGCTTTGTCATGGTACTGCTCGTGGGGTGGTTTCTCTCCGGTATCGTCCTGTGGCAAATAAGGCGGTTTCCCCCGGAGTGGGCTAACGGAGCTTTAATTGTGCATGACCTGCTGACTTGGATTGGTGTGCCTTATATCATTTATCATTCAGTCACCCGCATCCGTTGGATGAAGAAGCCAGAACGTCGGTCAATCAAGACATTTGAGGATCATACGGACAATAGTATCGCTTCAACCGTTGCGGCACATTCGAATAGAGAATTTTCTGAACCGACACCATGGATAAACCGCAAGCAGTTCCTCAAGTGGTCACTCGGTGCTGCGCTTGCTGTTGCTGCCGCCCCCTCTTTTTTTCGCTGGCTGACGACTTCAACGGGGGGTGCTTTGACCTCAACACCCGGGGGAATGAAGGATGTTTCGGACAATGCTAACCTAATGATACCCGATCCTACTCCGCTTCCAGATTCGGTGAATGTTGTGGGTGGAGGGGCAAAAGGTTATTTTCGAGTATACACGGTTACTCCCTTGCCGACCTTCGACTCCAAGACATGGAGCTTTACGATAGACGGATTAGTGGATAAACCATCCCTTTGGAATTGGGAGCAGTTTATCGGCATGGCCAGGACGGTTCAAGTCAGTGATTTTCACTGCGTAACGGGCTGGTCGGTATACAAAAATACATGGGAGGGCATTCCGCTCTCCACGCTTCTGAGGCAAGCTGGGCTGAAGTCGAATGCGAGGTTCGTTAAATTTTACTCCGGCGACGAAGTTTACACGGATACACTAACTTTAGAGCAAGCAAACATGGATGATGTTATGGTTGCGGTTCTGCATGATGGGAAGCCGATCCATCGCGATTACGGAGGTCCCGTGCGGTTAATTGTTCCGCAAATGTACGCTTACAAATCCGTTAAGTGGCTGGATCGGATCGAGCTCATTGATAAGGATCACATTGGTTACTGGGAAGTAAGGGGCTACGACACCGATGCATGGGTGAAAACTTAATGCTTGGATTTCGCGGTCATTGGGGAAGGTTAATGTAGAGGGACATTTAGAGGCAATTGCGAGCAAACAGCCCAAACGGCTAGTCGCAAGGATTAGCCGTTTGAGATTTCTTTAGCAATGGCGCCGCACGGCAACTTAGCCGCCTATCCAGGCGGCTTAATCTGTTTCTTTCTTGATTGTCGGAACAGGAGCCACGGTCTTCGTTCTTTCCAATGTATCGTTGACGTACGCCATATCTTGATTTTTAGCCTTCATATGCGTTGTTCCTTTGTAATTTCCTTTGTGCGATTTATTCTCCATTGGATTCCCTCCTTCCTGGGACATCACCTTTTGCCGACCGAACGCGACACAAGTGTCGCTAAATCGATCGCATCCTACAGCCGTAATTGTGCGCAATCCACTTGAACGTTATCCACTGGGAGGTTAACCATCATGAATTTCACCGAGACTAAACAACGCCGCCGGTACTTGTTTTTGGGATTGTTCATTGTCATTGCTTTAGCTTGTATAGCGGCATGCTCGGCAGTCGAGCCGGGTGTTACCTCATCTCCAACTCTGTCTCCTGCTCCAACAAGTGCCGCTGGGGAAAAGACCGCCGCTTCCGTTTGGTTGGACAAGGCTCGAGGCGCGGCTAAGGGTATGAACAAATATGGCTTTGAGCTGCAGATGAACCAGAAGCTTACGGGGACTAGGGAAGCCAATAATGCCATTGTAAAAATCGACATGATTGGCCGAGCAGAACGGAATCCGCTAAAGCTTGACCAAACGATTAATAGTGAAATTGATGGAGAAACATCGAAGCTTCGTTCGATCGTTGTGCCAGACGCCTATTACATGTACTTACCTGAAATCGAGGAATGGAGCAAGCTTTCCAAGGATGTCTCGGAGGAGAATATCAAGACACTTTCTGATTTTCAAGTGAACCCTGAGAAAGCTCTCGAAGATATCCAAGCGCTGGGGAGTTCCTTCCAAGCTGTGCAAACGGGAGATGTCATTACCCTTCGATATGAAGGTGTTGGTCCTGAAGCAAAAGTATTTTTAGCCGGAATACTGGAGAGTACGATGGGCTTATCCGGAATGGAGACGACAATCCAAGAGAGTATCGACCTAACGAGACTAAAGGTTATTTTAACCCTAGACGCTCATAAGCACTGGCCTTTGTCTTATCGCATTGAATCGGATATGTCGATTGAGTTTGAGCCTGGGCAGAAATCAGCGGTGCTTCAGACGCTCGCAGGCACTTACAGTAAACATAATACTTCTACTGCTGTAACCGTTCCTAAAGATGCTCAAAATGCGATAGACCCCGATAAAATGGAGGAGGAGTTGGATTTGGGCGAGCTTGAGGGCGGCAGCTGATTAATCCGTTTTTGAGTAACCCGGCGCGGTCCCGCAATAGGTGGTTGCTGCTCTTAATAACGATATCCCTTTGGCTCAGAAGCTTTGAATGGTGTTTTATCCTTTAAGATTTCGATTGTCAGATGGGCAAATAAGCTCCTCCCTCAGTATGATGAGTTTATCTCACGTATGCTCGCTTATTCGCAGGATTTCAGATAACTTGGATAAGCTTTGAATGGGGTATAGGGATAGTAACCATAAGTGACAAGGGGTTGGTGCAGTTAAT
>NZ_JBEQAP010000078.1:0-17034 GCF_041640265.1 Cohnella sp. | reverse complement strand
CGAGAAGGTTGGATGAAGCTAGGGACTGAGGAGCAGAGCGTAGGTTAAAGCTACGTGAGCACCGGAAGGCCCGGCTGAATTCAAGATTCGATGCCGAACCCGCTTCTTGCTTTACTTCGTGATCAAAATATGACTTTTTGAACTACCTCTTAAGTGTAATGTAGAGGAGGGCTTGGCCCATGCATCTGGTATATGCAGACGAACAAGGTAATGTATTCGATCATCCGGAGCTTTACGGTGTTGCCCGCAGTGGCAATGATCTCGTAGAACTTCTTGAAGAGGAGCTTATTCCGCTGCCTGCTGGGGCTACCCTCGTAGGTCTTCCATTCACCCGTCCAATTGGAATGGATCCCGTTAGCGGTAAAATGAGCCTAATTCCCGGCGCCTATCAGGCGGTGGGAGCTTTGCTTCCTCAAGGCTTTACACGTTTCTATGTTCCTGGATACTCCAAGACAGACAAAACGCAGAAATTCCCTTTATTCGGTTACACCGCTGTCGTATGGAAGGATAATGGATTCTATGTAGCAGCTGGCCAAAGTGACGATCCCGAACCATGGAATCCAGAAAATTGCGATCGCAAAGAGCTGGAAATCGAAGTGAATCGTTTGCTTGCGACCTATCCGGATAACAAGCTCTATAAGCATCTTTCCCATTGCGCATTGGAATATGAATGCTTAACGGCATCCAATACATTCTTGCAGCGCTTAGAAGGGGCTGTACCGGTATCCTTCTCCTGTAATGCCGGCTGTTATGGCTGTATCTCGGAGCAACCGGATGACAGTGGGTTTGTCGCGCCCCAAACCCGTCTGAAATTCAAGCCCGAGGCCGATGAAGTTGTCGATATTATGCTTGAGCACCTAAAGACCCCAGAATCGATCATTAGCTTCGGACAGGGCTGCGAAGGCGAACCGTCCACGCAGGCTAAGACGATTATCGAAGCGATTAAACGCGTGCGCGCGCAAACCTCTCTGGGTTATATCAACATTAATACAAATGCGGGACTTAGTGACCATATGCGTGCGATTACCGATGCGGGCTTGGATCTCATGCGCGTCAGCACGATCAGTGCTCTGGACGAGCATTACAACGTCTACTACAAACCACGCGGCTATACACTTATGAATGTAGAGAAGTCGCTGAAGTATGCGGCAGACAAAGGTGTCTACACCTCCATTAACTATTTGATTTTCCCCGGGGTAACAGATCGGGAAGAAGAGGTGGAGGCCATGATCGGCTTTGTTCGGAGAACGGGGTTAAAATTAATTCAAATGCGGAATCTGAATATCGATCCCGATGCCTATTTATCCCTAATTCCACCGGCTAAAGGCGAGATCTACGGCATGAAAACTTTGCTGGACATTTATCGTGAGGAACTTCCCGATGTGGTGATTGGTTCCTATACGCATGTCCCTCCTGGGAAAACAACAAAGGAACTCGGCCGCAATCTTGGCTGAGTTCCTTTTTTTCCTATCCAATCTGCAAAACTAGATCATATCGGTGTAACTGATTTTCCAATGGACATTTTTGAGGAAATTTTCTAGACCCTCTTCATCTTTCTTTTTAAACAACTGGATCATTTGTTTATGCTCAATATTCATTTGCTCAAGTACCGTATACAGTTTTGTTTTATCGTTACTTAAATAAGTTTGTCTGACAAAGCTGTTTTGTAGTGACTCTAACAATTCAATCAGTGTATCATTATTGCATTTATGGATGTATATATTATGAAATTCATTTTGGTAGAGCTGGTAATCGGAATAATTTTGTTGCTTAATCGACGTATCGATCTCATCAGCGAATTTCTCCATTTTGGAAATATCTTCCTCAGAGATATACGATACGGATAATCTGGCGGCTAAAGCGTCTAATGTACCGATTAATTGAAAAACATCAAGCTTCTTCTTGGTGTCTAATTCCTTCACAACAAAACCTCGGCGAGGGTAATATTCCAAATAATTTTCGGAGGCCAGCTGTATTAGCGCTTCACGCACCGGTGTCCGGCTTACCTCCAGTTTTTCGCAGATGGAGTTCTCGCTTAATTTTTGATTGGGAAGTAACGTTCCATTCTGTATACACTCGGCAATGTAGGTATAGACGTGATCTTTCAGTGACTGATATTTATTTTTAATCATTTTAGTTACCTCCTAGCTGAAGTATAAAATACAATATACTGTATATTGAATGCTTTGATTTTATCACTCAATTATGGGTTATTCAAGCTGTGGTGCCTTAGCGTATATACTTTGACGGAAAAAAATAAATCTTGATTAAAGATTTGAACGATGCTAAGATTCTTTATATAATACTGTATACAATATACAATCCACAGTATATTTAAGGTCTGCAGAGAGTAAACAACCCTAGGCCAGCATTCGACGAAAGAAAGAGGTTAAGGTAAATTATGAGGGTGAATTATAGAGTATTATGTATACAATATATAATATAAAGTATTATGAGAATGTGGAGAGAAAAACAAATTCGATTTTATTTGTACGATGGAAGTCAAACGAAAGGTGAGAAAACATGAGCAAAGAAATCGAAAGTGCACATATGGGAACTAAAGTTGTCTGGGCAGGGGAAAAAGAATTCAGGGCTTTTGGGGCAACGCAGGTGCCTGTTGTCATGAGTGTTGCTTACGATTATGAAGACGTCGATGAATGGTACAGGGTTGCGATGGGCGATCGACCGGGATACATCTATAACCGGATGTCAAATCCTACCGTTCAGGCTTTTGAAGAGAAGATCAGAATTCTGGAAGGGGCGGAAGCGGCTGTCGGATTTTCATCTGGGATGGCGGCCATCAGCAGCACGCTGTATACCTTTTTGAGACCGGGCAACCGTGTTGTATCCGTAAAGGATACTTACGGCGGGACGAATAAAATCTTCACTGAATTTCTGAGCAACATTCATGTGGATGTTAAATTATGCACAACAGGCGACCATGCCGAAATAGAACGCGAAATAGCAAAAGGCTGCAAGATCTTGTATCTGGAAACACCTACGAACCCGACACTGAAAATCACGGACATCAATCGATTGGCTAAAGCGGCCAAAGCAGTAGGTGCCATGGTCATAGTGGATAACACATTTGCAACTCCTATCAATCAAAATCCGCTGAAATGGGGGGCTGACATCGTTGTTCACAGCGCTACGAAATTTTTAAGCGGTCATGCAGACGTGTTAGGAGGCGTAGTATGCGGGTCTACGGAATTGATGGCGCATGTATATCATTATCGTGAAATCAACGGAGCGACGATGGATCCATGGTCGGCTTATCTCATCCTAAGAGGGATGAAGACACTGAAGATTCGAGTTCAACAGCAAGAGAAGAGCGCTATGGAAATCGCTGCCTATTTGCAAACGCAACCTCTAGTGGAGGCTGTTTATTATCCGGGTCTGGTAACACATACGGGTCATTTGATCGCCAAAGAGCAAATGAGAGGTTTCGGCGGTATTCTAAGTTTCATCTTAAAAGATGAAATGGATGCTATCAAAATTCTGCTTCCCAAGCTTAAATATGCAAACCGTGCGGGAAACTTAGGGGCCGTTGAAACGATATACGGGCCCGCCAGGACAACTAGCCATGTCGAATGTACGCCGGAAGAGCGGAAGTCCCTCGGGATCTCGGAAGGCCTTCTTAGGATCTCGGTCGGGATTGAAGACACGGAAGATCTGATAGAGGACCTGCGGCAAGCCTTCGAATATTTGGAATCCAAGCTTCCAATACGAGTGAAAATTATCTAATTCAAAGGGGTATGATCATGGAGCACAAAATCGCATTGCTGGGTTTCGGCATCGTTGGCCAAGGATTGGCGGAAATTTTCGTGGAGAAAGGGAAGTCCCTAGCGGTGGATATAGGTTTAAATGCAAAAGTCGTGGCTATTTCCGATCTTATGAAGGGTTCTCTTTACCATCCTGAGGGATTAAATCTTGCAGAAGCTCTCCGTGTTGTTAAAGAAACGGGAAAACTCGACAGCTATCCCGATGAATCCGGTCTGATCAGGGGGATGAACAGTTTCCAAACGATACAGGAGACCAATGCGGATACGATTGTGGAATTGACCTTCACGGATGTGAAAACCGGACAACCTGCGATTGATCACTGCAAAGCAGCATTTGAAAATGGAAAAAATGTAGTCATGAGCAATAAAGGTCCGGTAGCTCTGGCCTATCGGGAACTCTCTGAATTGGCGCAAAAGAAGGGTGTCCGTTGGGGGTATGAAGGTACGGTTATGAGTGGAACGCCTGCACTCCGAATGCCTCTCGTTTCGCTCGCAGGCAATACAATCAACGAAATCAAAGGAATATTAAATGGGACGACCAACTATATCCTGACCAAGATGGAAGAAGGGATGAGTTACAAAGAGTCGCTTGCCGAGGCCCAGGCTTTGGGTTATGCAGAGGCAGACCCGACTAACGATGTGGAAGGTTATGACGCGCAATACAAAATAACAATTCTCGCCAATGTCGTGATGAATGGTTCACTCAAAAGAGAAGACGTGGCATGTGAAGGAATCAGTCATCTGACACCGGAGGACATTCAAAGAGCCAAAGAGGAAGGGAAACGCTGGAAGCTGATCGCCGCCTGCAGAAGAGATGGCGACCGAGTGATTGCGAAAGTAAGCCCTGAATCTCTTCCTTTGACAGACCCCTTGGCAGCAGTCGGAGGAGCGGTAAATGCCATTACGTACGATTGCGATTTGGCCGGTCCTATTACACTTATCGGGGCTGGAGCGGGGCGCAAGGAAACCGGGTTTTCCATCTTGATTGATTTGATCAATATTAGCCGCGGACAGTTATAAGCGATGGCCGTTATCCAAAATAATTCTTTTGAGGTGAGTGGGATGCTTATGGAAACGTTGACGATGAGAAAACCAATGCTGTTGGCTGGTGAATGGGTATTTCGCGAAAGAACCATTGATGTGTTCGATCCACAGGACAACAGCTTGATTGCTACGGTCCCTTCGGCATCCGCGGAAGATATGCTTCATGCCATTGAACAAGCGACAGAGGGATTTCTTATCGCGTCGGCTATGCCTGTACATGAACGAATTGCTGTATTAAATCGGGCAGCAGCCTGGATAGAAGATCATATGGAGCTGTATGCCGAGACGATTGCCAGGGAAAGCAGCAAGACAATTACGGAAGCGAGAAAAGAAGTAAGGCGCTGCATTGAAACGCTGCGAATCAGTGCCGAAGAAGCAAGGCGAATAAACGGGGAAACCCTTTCATTCGACCAAATGCCGGGAAGCGAAAACCGCGTCGGCTATTATTATCGGTTCCCTATAGGAGTGATCGCGGCGATAACGCCATTCAACGACCCGCTTAATCTGACAGCACATAAGGTTGGGCCAGCTATTGCCGCGGGCAATGCCATTATAGTCAAGCCTTCCCTTGCCACTCCTTTAAGCGCCTTTTTGCTGGCGGAAGCATTTGATCGGGCTGGGCTTCCTCCAAAGGTATTATCGGTGATTACGGGAGATGACCGTGAAATCGGCGATGTGCTGGTGACCCATCCCGATGTTCGGATGATTTCCTTTACGGGGGGGCTTTCGACAGGTAAATCCATCATGCAAAAAGCGGGACTTAAGAAAATGAGTATGGAGCTCGGTTCCAACTCCCCGGCCATTGTCTTGAACGATGCAGATTTATCGAATGCTGTCTTATCAACCTTGTCCGGAGCATTCTGGGCGGCGGGGCAAAACTGTCTGGGAGTACAACGGATTTACGTGCAGGAGGGTGTCTATGAGAAATTCGTATCTGAATTTGTTTCCCATACTCTCAAGTACCGTGTAGGAAATAAACTTTCGGAGCACACCGATATGGGGCCGCTTATTAATGAGAAGGAAGCCAAGAGAGTAGAAAGCTGGGTAAACGAAGCGGTGGAAAAAGGCGGCAAATTGCTGTGCGGCGGCAAGCGCGAAGGGGCTTATTATTACCCGACAGTTATGGAGAACGTTCCTGCGGATTGCAAGCTGGCCAGTGATGAAATCTTTGGTCCCGTAGTCACCTTGTATCCCGTGTCTGATCTAGAGAGTGCCGTTCGCCTGGCGAATAGTGTGAATTTCGGCTTGCAAGCGGGTATATTCACTCGGGATTTGGAGAAGGCGTTCTTCGCTATTCGTAAATTGGAGGTTGGAGGTGTCATGATCAACGACAGTTCCGATTACCGAATTGATGCCATGCCTTTTGGCGGAGTGAAGGGATCGGGATTGGGTCGGGAAGGTGTTAAGTTTACGCTTCAGGAAATGACGGATGCCAAAGTCGTATGCTTTAAGCTCTAATGTGCAGATATTCTACTTTTGAAAATCGAGGGGAGCAACTAAAATGAAAAACATTAAAATTCTCATGTATGCTATTACCGCATTACTTGCAATCGCTATTGTCGGCTGCAGCGGAAGCAAGACACAGATGGCAGTAGAAAACGGCAGCAGCAATGGCGCTTCTCCTTCGCTTAAAGAATATGTCGTTGCTACAGACGCCAGCTATGCTCCATTCGAATCTTTGACGGAAAAGAATGAGTTCGTCGGATTTGATATTGACATTGTGAAGGCTATCGCGGATAAAGGCGGGTTCAAGGTCAGGCTTGTCAATACCCCTTGGGAAGGTATGTTCGCTACTCTTACGAATGGCGATCGCGATATTCTGATATCAGCCATTACAATTACGGAGGAACGTTCGAAAGAGATGGATTTCTCCGAGCCTTATTTCGAAGCAAAGCAATCCATTGCGGCAGGCAAGGATTCTCCCGTTATAAAGTTTGAAGATTTGAAAGGGAAAAAAGTTGGCGTTCATACCGGTACAACCGGAGATATAGTCGTTACGGATTTGCTAGGGAAAGACAGTAAGGACGTTATTCGTTTTGAAAATACGCCGCTAGCTTTGAAAGAACTGGAGAATGGCGGAGTTGAAGCCGTCGTGGCTGACAATGGTGTTGTAAATAATTATGTGAATAATAATTCAGACAAGGGCTTAATGACGGTTGAAGACGAATCATTCGATAAAGAGTTCTATGGTCTTGTGGTTAAGAAGGGAAACAAGGAGTTAGTAGATATGATTAATGAAGGCTTGAAGAAAATTAAAGCGGATGGGACCTACGATGAGATCTATAAGAAGCATTTTGGCGAATAGTTAACTCCTATTGAACAGATGAAGGTAGGGTAGCGTATGGGGTTTAGATGGGACATCATTGAGAGTTATATGCCTATGTTCATGAAAGGCGCCGTTATGACATTAGAAGTTACGGCCGTCTCCGTTTTGCTCGGAACCGCGCTTGGTTTGTTTGCGGCGCTTGGGCGTTTGGCGAAGTTCAAGAACGGCGTATTAAAATATGTATCGGCAATATTCATTCGCTGGCCGGCCATATTCTACATCACACTTTTCCGAGGAACGCCTCTGTTTGTTCAAATTCTCATCATACACTTTGGCTTAATGCCTTTATTAATCCATCCGGAGAATGGGTTATTCATTTCCGGCGAATTAGCGCGCAGCATTAAATTATCCAATACCGGAATACTTTCCGGTACGTTTCTTTCAGGAGTAGTAGCGCTAACCTTGAACGCAGGCGCTTATATTGCGGAAATATTTCGTGCGGGAATCCAATCGATCGATAAGGGGCAGGCGGAAGCTTCGCGTTCCTTGGGTATGCCCTATGGCAAAACAATGCGGTTTATCATCATACCGCAAGCTTTTCGCAGAATGCTGCCTGCACTTGGAAACGAAACCATAGCGTTGTTGAAAGACTCTTCATTAGTGTCTGCTATCGGTCTTGGAGAGTTGGCCTACGCCGCCCGCACAGCATTTGGCGCAACGACTCGCGTATGGGAACCTTATCTTACCATCTCTTTCATGTACCTGATTTTGACTTTAGGCTTATCGTTAATTGTTTCTTGGCTTGAAAGGAGGTACGGAAAAGGTGATTAAAGTTTCCAATCTTCATAAATATTTCAGTAAAAACAAAGTATTGAATGGCATCACCTGTGAAATTAAGGAGCGGGAAGTTGTCTGTGTGATCGGCCCCTCAGGTTCAGGGAAAAGTACGTTTTTGCGTTGTTTGAATGGTCTTGAAGAAATTTCTTCAGGAGAAATCATTGTTGACGGCATTCAGATAAGCGATCGAAATGTAAATATGGACAAGGTGAGAGAAGAAGTGGGAATGGTGTTTCAACGATTTAACCTATTTCCTCATATGACCGTTCTGGAAAATATCATGTTAGCGCCGAGAAAGATACGCAAGGTATCGAATGATGAAGCAAAAAAAAGAGCAATCTCACTTTTAACGAAAGTGGGTCTTTCTGAGAAAGCAAATGTATATCCCAACACATTATCGGGAGGCCAACAGCAACGTGTAGCTATTGCCCGAGCCCTTGCGATGCAGCCGAAAATCATGCTATTTGACGAACCTACTTCCGCGCTTGATCCGGAAATGGTTGGCGAAGTGCTTGATGTGATGAGGTCACTTGCAAGCGAGGGGATGACGATGGTGGTCGTTACACACGAAATGGGCTTTGCGCGGGAAGTAGCTGATCGCGTGATCATTGTCGATAAAGGGATAGTTACAGCAGATGGATCCCCGAACCAAATTTGTAGCGTTTCACAAAATGAACGTATGCGGGCACTTTAGTCATTCGAGGAGATAAAAAATGTCGTATCGACTTGAAAAAGATTTTTTAGGTGAAAAAAGTGTGCCCAGTTGGGCCTACTATGGTGTCCAAACGATGCGGGCAGCAGAGAACTTTCCAATCACGGGTACACCTATAAAAGAAGAATTAGTTAAAGCTTTAGCCGAAGTTAAAAAAGCAGCGGCGCAGGCTAATATGGATACGCACATGCTGCCTAGGAATATAGGTATGGCAATTGTACAAGCAGCCGAAGAGATAAGCGCTGGGGCTTTATCAGAGCATTTTATCGTCGATTCCATCCAGGGCGGAGCTGGAACTTCGATAAATATGAATATGAACGAAGTGTTAGCCAATCGGGCCTTGGAAATCATGGGGAAAGAAAAGGGAGAGTATTTCTTTTGTTCCCCCAACAACCACGTTAATATGTCCCAATCTACCAATGATACGGTGCCGACAGCGATAAAAATCGCGGCATATCGTCTTTCCGAAAGGTTAATACGGATCGTAACGGCTCTGGTAGAGAAGCTGTTTGAAAAGGCGAAGCAATTCGACCCTATCCTGAAGATGGGACGAACCCATCTTCAAGATGCGGTTCCGATCCGTTTGGGTCAGGAATTCAGCGCTTACGCTCGCGTGATCGCAAGAGACAGGGAAAGAATCATTCGCGCTTCGGAAGAGTTATTATCTGTCAATATGGGAGCGACGGCTGTCGGCACAGGATTGAATGCCGATACGAAGTATATCGAACGGGTAACAAGACATTTGTCCGAACAGCTTGGCATTCCCGTGAAAACCGCAGAAGATTTGGTAGATTCCACTCAAAATACGGATGCATATACAGCTCTGTCGTCTGCGTTGAAAGTTTTTGCAATCAATCTTTCAAAAATTTGCAATGATTTACGATTGATGGCTTCAGGACCTAGGGCGGGATTTAATGAAATTCGGCTTTCCCCCATGCAACCAGGTTCCTCGATCATGCCAGGCAAAGTGAACCCGGTATTGCCTGAAGTGATCAATCAAATTGCGTTTCAAATTATGGGGAATGATCATACGATTTGTTTAGCGGCGGAAGCGGGACAATTTGAGCTTAACGTAATGAGCCCTGTCATCGCGTACAATTTGCTTCAATCTCTTTCTATCTTGGGCAATGGCTTAGACGTATTTTTGCGGAATGCCGTTGAAGATCTCGAAGCGAACGAGGAAGTGTGCAAGCAATATGTAAATCAAAGTTTTGGTGTTCTAACAGCGTTAAGCCCTCATTTAGGCTACGAAGTCGCTTCCAGGCTCGTGAAAGAAGCCATCCAAACCGGATCTTCGATCAAAGAAATTTGTTTGGAGCATCAGTTTCTATCCGAGGATGAGCTGGAAGAGATTTTGAATCCTTATGAAATGACGACACCGGGAATTGCCGGCGCCCGCTTCAAAATCAGATGAGGTTAAGGGAGGGTTTTACATGGTTGTAACTGCATCGGGTAGTACGAATATCGTTTTGCGGATTGAGGCCAGCAAAGAACTTGCCACCTTCGGGCTAATCGCTACATCCATTGGAAACGCAGGCGGTGATATGGTTGCTATCGACGTCATCCAATCCGGTAAAATGACAACCATTCGCGATTTAACGATAAATGTCGGGGACCAACACCAAGCCGACACCATTATCAATGCCCTGGGTCTTATAAAAGGGGTGAAGATCATCCACATTTCGGATCAGACTTTTCTGATGCATCTTGGCGGGAAAATCGAAATGACACCGAAGATGCCGATCAAAAACCGCGATGATTTATCACGAGTTTATACGCCGGGGGTAGCCCGCGTTTGTATGGCGATTCATGATGATCCTTGGAAAGCCCACACCCTTACAATAAAAAGAAATACTGTTGCTGTAATATCCGATGGTTCTGCGGTGCTCGGTTTAGGTAACATAGGCCCAGAGGCTGCGATGCCAGTAATGGAAGGCAAGGCGATGCTTTTTAAACAAATGGCTGGGGTGGATGCGTTCCCGATTTGTTTGAACACGCAGAATACAGAAGAAATCATTCAGATAGCCAAAGCAATCGCACCTGCGTTTGGAGGAATCAATCTGGAGGATATTTCGTCGCCGCGTTGCTTTGAAATCGAACGCAGATTGATTGATGAACTGGATATCCCTGTGTTTCATGACGATCAGCACGGAACGGCTGTCGTGTTGATCGCAGGTCTCATGAATGCATTAAAGGTCGTGAACAAACTATTGGCTAACTGCAAAGTGGTTGTATGCGGGGTCGGCGCTGCCGGGATCGCCTGCACAAGAATGCTTCTTGCCGCCGGGGCGACAAATGTTATCGGGGTGGATAAGCTCGGGGTGATCGCCAAGGGGTTCTCTTACGATAATGTGGAATGGCAATGGTACGCCGAACATACCAATCCTGAGGGTATAACTGGACAACTTTCCGAAGCCATTAAAGGTTCCGACGTCTTCATCGGACTTTCCGGACCGGGCGCGCTTAAGGTTGAAGACGTAAAAAGCATGGCAAGGGATGCGATCGTGTTCGCTATGGCGAACCCGACTCCTGAGATATTGCCTGAGGAAGCGGAACCGTATGTACGTGTCATGGCGACAGGGAGATCGGACTACCCGAATCAAATTAATAATGTTCTGTGTTTCCCCGGGATTTTCCGCGGGGTACTGGATTGCCGCGCATCCAAAATAACAGAGCACATGAAGCTGGCCGCGGCAAGTGCGATCGCATCTGTCGTATCGGATGATGAACGTAATGAACAGTACATCATTCCCAGTGTTTTTAATCAAAATGTCGTCGAGAAGGTTCGGGAAGCAGTCATTGCAGCTGCCTATGAATCCGGGGTGGCAAGACGCCGTAAAGCTGGAGAAACACAGTATGAGGCGGCAGCTCTATATTGAACTGAAGTTGCCGGGTACAATGGAATTAATCTTGTCAGTGGCGCATCTAGTGTGATATAATCTGCTCATGTGTCTATTACTCTGGATCCACATGTTGATTCAGGGCAGAAAGAGGTGAACCCTTTGAAACCATCCATTCATCCGCAATACAACGTAATAACGGCATCTTGCGCATGCGGAAACACTTTCGAAACTGGTTCGATCAAATCGAATCTTAAAGTAGAAATTTGTTCTCAGTGCCATCCGTTCTATACAGGTAAACAGAAGTTTATCGATGCAGGCGGACGTGTTGACAAGTTTAAGAAAAAATACGGTATTTAATCAAATTGCCGTATAGAGATAAGCCTCCCTTGAAATCCTAACTGGATAAAGGGAGGTTTTTTTCATGCAAAAACAACGGACAACAGCCGTATGGATGGTTGCTGTAGCTTGTGTGTTAATGGTCATATCGGCTTGCGGGAATACTGGAATCAACAATGCCGGCAACACGAATGGAATAAAGTCCAATAGCTATGGCGATGACGGTTATCTGGGAAGGACGAACAGCTATCCGAAAATCCCGGGGCATAACATGGTAAATAATTATAATGCAGATAATAATCTAATAAACCAAGCAATTCAGAACGTGCCAGGCGTGAATGGCTCGAACGTTACGTTTAATGGAGCAGATGCTTATGTAACCATTAAGCTTGATCCAGGATTAGAAGCGCGGGAGATCCCGACGGTAGAGCGCGAAGCGGCTTCCGTGCTTCGTTTCAATTTTCCGCGATATACGATTCATGTCAGCTCTACGAGATAGAAACAACCGCGCAGGGAATGGTTCCCATCGGTTGCACTTCCTCGTTCAATTCGCTATACTAAGTTAGCCGTGCTAGACGGGGAGGTAGCGGTGCCCTGTAACTCGCAATCCGCTCCAGCGAGGTTGAATTCCTGTTTTAGGTTTTGTGATGCAGGTTCCGGTAGGTTTTGCGTCGTGTTGACGGCAGAGTCCTCCGCGAGGGACGGCCATGAACCCGGTCAGGTCCGGAAGGAAGCAGCCATAAGTGGTTTAGTTTTTGTGCTGGAGGGCAGCTCGGCTTGAGCGGCTCACTCCTATACGGCTGGATCACAAGTATCAAGAACAGGTGCACGGTCCTAATTATTTCTATAAGGCATTTCTATAATAGAGTAATTGAAGCACTTAGGCGCAAGTACCATGCCGGGTGCTTTTTTGTTATTTTATTAATTACAATGATCCAAATGACATAGGACCAATGGGTAAAAAAGAGGTAAAATTAACGTTTATCCCGAATATTTACAATAACTTGGCTCGCAGACCGGAGGTGAAGGGGAATGAAGGACGAATTGACCTTATTCTCGGATAGTGGGGAAAACGACTCCTATCAACTAAAGCAGAAATTCTATATGCAGCAGTTTGCGAATCGCTTTTTAGAATTAGAGGGTACCGGAGTTTTAATATTAGATTCGGAATTCCGCATCGTCGAGATCAGTGAAATGATTTGCACTATATTCGGTTGCGATCGAATGAGCATGGTGGAGAAACCGGTAGAAGAATGTTTCGAGCTTCTTTCCTTGAAGCCTCCGCCTTTTGACCGAACCTTACTTGACGGGATTACGTTTCGCAATCGATTGCTGAATTGGACACTGCATAATCATACTCACGAGTTGATGCTGGATGGGGAAGTGCTTGAGTACAATGGAGTAATAGCAGGTGCGTTTATTCTTTTTCGCGACGTATCTCATCTGATTATGCTGGAGGAGCAGATTAGACGCTCGGATCGCCTGAAGACGATTGGTCAGATTGCAGCGGGGACTGCCCACGAAATTCGTAATCCGCTTACAGCCATTAAAGGGTTCATGCAATTATTGAGTAAAACCCTGGCGGAACGCGATATGAGCAAGGAACAGGAATACGTCGGCATTGTTTTGTCGGAGATTGAAAGAGTAAATGATTTAGTCAGTGATTTCCTGTTGCTGAGCAAACCTAAAAAAATGAAGCGAATGGCAATCAGAATTGATGTAGTGCTTCAAGAAATTCTACCTATAATACGAAATGAAGCTCACCTCCATAATGTCATAATACAATATTATCCTAATCAGGAATCGCTGCCGATTTTGGTTGATAAAGAGCTTTTGAAGCAAGTGTTCCTAAATTTAGGAAAAAACGCGATCGAAGCAATGGAGGGGGGAGGGACATTAATAATTCGTGAACAAAGCCAGCCGGATCAGGCAGGAAAAATCGCAGTGGAAATATCTGATACTGGAATGGGAATTCCTGCGAGCGAACTGGAGAAGGTTTTTGATCCATTTTTTACTACGAAGCCGCAGGGGACTGGATTGGGTTTGTCTGTCTGCCAGAGAATCGTTCACGATTTGGGAGGCAGTATTGAGGTTGCCTCCGATAAGAACGGCTCGCGGTTTACCGTTCGTTTGCCTTATCAACGGAGAGATATGGAGTAGGAAATCAGTGTGGGCGGTGGAGAGCGCTGTCGTGATGATGTATAATAGACGAAACGGCAAGCTGACGGGAGCGACAAGCAATGGCACACCTTGCTTTGTACCGGGCCTGGCGTCCCCAGACGTTCCAGGACATGGTCGGGCAGCAACATATTGTACAGACCCTGCAAAACGCAATACGTGAAAACCGTCTCTCTCATGCGTATCTGTTCAGCGGTCCGCGAGGAACCGGGAAAACAAGCGCTGCCAAAATATTGGCCAAGGCCGTCAACTGCGAGCATGGCCCAGCTCCGGAGCCTTGTAATGAATGCTCGCAATGTCAGCGGATTACTAGCGGCTCGGTGATGGATGTTGTGGAAATCGATGCGGCATCTAACCGCGGAGTTGAAGAGATTCGCGATATTCGAGATAAAGTGAAATACTCGCCGACGGAAGTGCGGCGTAAAGTGTATATTATCGATGAAGTACACATGCTTACGACAGAAGCCTTTAACGCATTGCTTAAGACGTTGGAGGAGCCCCCTGGCCATGTGATGTTCATATTGGCTACGACCGAGCCTCATAAGCTTCCCCCAACAATCATTTCACGATGCCAACGTTTTGACTTCCGGCGGGTTTCGTTAGAAGAACAGACGGGTCGTTTACGCGAAATTTGTGTTGAGGAGCGTATTGCAGCCGAAGAGGAAGCGCTCCGTTATATTGCTCGTTTATCCGATGGGGGTATGCGTGATGCGCTTAGCTTATTAGATCAGATCTCTTCCTTTACAGGCGGTCAAGTTAGCCTAGAGCATTCTGTCGAGGCGACAGGCGGATTGCCGTCGGAGCAATTCTCTAGACTGGCAATTGCCGTTCGTGAGAGCGATGCCGGCAAAGTGCTCCATGAGATTGATGAGATGATGAAGGCGGGTAAAAGCGCGGACAAATGCCTAGAGCAGCTTATGCATTATTTCCGGGATCTGTTGCTCGCTCAATTAGCCCCTGACGCCGGGGATTCCTCGGGACGGATAGCCAATCCTGCTGAGCTGAAAGAGATGTCGGACGGATTTTCTCGCGAGCGATTATTTGCTATCATAGATTTATTGAATCGTTATCAAGGCGAAATGAAATATGCAGCCCATCCACAAACGATGTTTGAGATTGCTTTATTGAAGCTGTGTTCGGACAGTTCAGCATCTTCATCTCCGGAAAAGGTCTCGGGTAACCGGGTGGAAGGGGAAGCTATTAGTCGCGGAGAGCTTCAGCAGTTGAAGCAGCAGATCGCAAGTTTAGAGAATAAGCTGGGAGCTATGTTAAGCAGTGGATCTATGCCTTCATCCTCGGGAGGTTCGCCTTCAACCGGTTCCCGTAGTGGCGGCTTTTCTCGCGGCCATTCAGCTGAGGCTTCCACTGGAGCCGCTAGTGCACCTCGATCTGCTAATATCCCTCGCTTGAAGCTGAACGCGTATGTGGAGGCGAAGGGTTCGGCTGGAGCTGCCCTTTCCAAATGGCCCCAGGTTCTTCAGAGAGTGAAGGAAGAACGGGTAACTGTTCATGCATGGTTGGTTGATGGTGAGCCGGTGTCCTTCGCGGAGAACACCATTGTGGTTGCTTTTAGGAACACTATTCACCGTGAAACAACGGAGAAGCCAACCAACAAAGGGGTAATTGAAGGGGTGCTAAGCTCCATTCTTGGAAGTCCAACTCAGCTCCTTACGATAATGCAGAAGGACTGGCAGGAAGCATTAGCGGATAGCGGGGGTAATCCGAAGGCGGATCAAGCGAAGGGTGAAGAGCTGCAGCTTGTGCCAGATGATGAGGCGGCAGTTAAAGAGGAGCCATGGATTGACGAGGCCGTTCGTTTGTTCGGAGAACAATTAGTAACGATTAAAGACGACTAGGGAGGAAATATGAGATGAATAACATGAATCAAATGATGAAGCAAGTGAAGAAGATGCAAGAGCAAATGATGAAGGCGCAGGAAGAGCTAGGTACCAAAACAATTGAAGGTACGGCAGGCGGCGGGGTAGTCACGGTTTCCATTAATGGCCATAAGAAGCTCCTCGACATTAAGATTAAACCAGAAGCGGTTGATCCCGAGGATATTGAGATGCTTCAGGATTTAGTGCTTACTGCGGTTAATGATGCTCTTGGCAAAGCTGATGAGCTTGCGAACCAAGATATGGGTAAGTATACCGGTGGAATGAAAATCCCTGGATTATTCTAAGTTTACATTGGATGTCTCGATCCAGAGAGTGAACCAGCCGTTGAAACGATGATTAGAGGAGACTAGAGCCCTTGTTTTATCCAGAACCGATTGCCAAGCTAATCGACTCTTTTTCTCGTCTTCCAGGCATCGGACCGAAGTCGGCTGCCCGGCTGGCATTTTTCGTATTACGAATGAAAGAAGAAGATGTGGTCGATTTCGCGAAAGCGCTTGTGAGCGTTAAACGAAACCTGACTTATTGCTCTGTCTGCTGTAACATTACGGATACCGATCCTTGCCGGATATGCTCCGACAAATCGCGGGATGTTTCTTCGATTTGTGTTGTTCAGGAGCCGAAGGATCTGGTGGCGATTGAAAGAATTCGTGATTTTAATGGGTATTATCATGTGCTTAATGGTGCGATATCTCCGATGGACGGATTAGGACCCGACGATATCCGTATAGCTGAATTGGTACGGAGGTTAGGCGATGATCAGGTACAAGAGCTGATTCTGGCTACGAATCCGAACATTGAAGGCGAAGCGACGGCGATGTACCTATCTCGTTTGGTAAAGCCGTTCGGAATTAAAGTAACCCGAATAGCACACGGACTTCCTGTTGGCGGAGATTTAGAATATGCTGACGAGGTAACGCTCTCCAAAGCTATGTCAGGACGCAGAGAGCTATATTAGAATTTATAATCGAGTTTAGGGACGCCAATTAGGCGTCTCAGATCGTCGAGAAACCTCCGTCTCTTGAGACGTAGGGGTTTCTCTTCATTTTTGGAGAGAGGATCATTAAAATCCGAGGGGGATATTACCCTAATTCCCTCCTTTCGAGTTGGAGGGCAATCTTCTTCATGTTCTGAACCGTTG
>NZ_JBEQAP010000077.1:0-17656 GCF_041640265.1 Cohnella sp. | reverse complement strand
CTGGACACCATAACCCAGGAGGCGGATTCATCGGAGCGTTATTGACCGCATCCTCGCTCATACTCTTGACTTTGGCTTACGGCATCAAAACTATGCGAGAGGTTGTCCCTCTGGATTTCAAAAAGTTGACCGCATTGGGTCTGCTCGTAGCCATTTTAACAGGGATCGGCTCTTTCGTATTTGAAGTTCCGTTCCTTAGCCATTCCTATGGCTATTTCAACCTGCCGCTTCTAGGCGAAACGGAACTTGCAACGGCGGTTCTTTTCGATCTTGGCGTTTTCATGACCGTAGTGGGAATTACGATGACGATCATTCTTGAAATCGGGAGGGATAAATAGCGATGGAACTATATATGTCCTTATCCATCGGAGTTCTATTCGCGGTAGGCGTATATCTTATCTTGACCCGAAGCCTGCTTCGAATCATTCTGGGAACCTCGCTGCTCACGCATGGCGTTCACCTGTTGTTATTAACGATGTCTCGGCTGAAAACAGGGGCGCCTCCCTTGCTTGGAGAGAAAGCGGCGGCCTACGTCGATCCTTTGCCTCAAGCGCTCATCTTGACTTCGATCGTCATAAGCTTTGGAGTGACCTCCTTCTTCTTTGTCTTGGCTTACAAAGCTTATCAGAAGCTGGGAACGGACGATATGGAGCAATTGAGGGGGCAAGACGATGAGCAATAACCTGCTTGTTCTTCCGTTGCTGATCCCTCTGTGCACAGCCGTCCTCCTTCTTTTTTTGAACAATCGGATCATTCTCCAGCGATGGGTCAGTATGATTGGAATCCTGCTCGGCGCTGTCGTCTCATGCTGCCTTGTCATGCAGGTCCGCTCCGAAGGCGCTCAAGTGCTTCACATGGGAGGTTGGCTGCCTCCCTACGGCATTGTATTTGTTGCCGATATGTTTGCAGCGTTGTTGACACTCACGACCGCGATCGTCGCCGCATGCTGTTTGCTTTATTCCTTCGGATCAATTGGAGAAGAAAGGGAACGCCATTACTATTATCCCTTCTTTCAGTTTCTGCTTGTCGGCGTCAACGGTTCTTTCCTGACTGGCGATTTGTTTAATCTGTTCGTCTGCTTTGAGGTTATGCTTATCTCCTCCTATGCCTTGATTGTATTGGGGGGCACCCAGCGTCAGCTTCGTGAAACGCTCAAATATATTCTGATCAATATTTTGTCCTCAACGCTGTTTGTCGCTGCAGTCGCCTACGTGTACGGCGTAGTAGGCACATTAAACATGGCCGACTTGTCGCTGAGAATCGCAGAGGCGGGCCAAGGCACTATTCTGACTGTGATTGCTTTGCTGTTTATGATTGTCTTTTCATTAAAAGCCGGTTTGTTCTTGTTTTTCTGGCTGCCGGGATCATACAGCGCTCCGCCGGCTGCTATTACAGCGTTATTTGCGGCACTGCTGACCAAAGTGGGCCTGTATGCTCTGATTCGGACGTTTACCCTAATCTTTCATACAGACCAGATCGACGTTCAGAACTGGTTTCAATGGATGGCCATTGCGACTATGCTGCTCGGGGCGTTCGGTGCAGTGGCGTATGACGACATTCGGCGCATTATGAATTACAACGTAGTGATCAGCGTCGGCTTTCTGGCGATGGGTCTGGCTGTCTCGTCCAAGGATGCGCTGGATGGAGTCGTCTTTTACCTTATTCACGATATGTTGGCTAAAGCGTTGCTGTTTATTCTGGGCGGACTGATCGTACAGGCTTCTGGAACCGCCAGCTTGAAACAGATGGGCGGACTAATCAGGAGTTACCCTTTAATGGGCGGCCTCTTTTTTATAACCGGATTAGCGATAGCGGGCATTCCCCCGTTTAGCGGCTTCCCCGGCAAATTCCTTCTGCTTCGAGGAGGCTTGGGCGAACAATATTACGGATTGTCCGCTGTCGCTCTCGCTTCAAGCCTGATTGTGCTTTACTCCCTGATTCGTATTTTCGCATGCGCTTTTTGGGGGGAGAGAACCGAGACTAGAGAGCAAATTCCCGTCATTCCCAACAAGTCACTGTTGCCGGCGATTGCACTAAGCTTATTGGTTATCGGCATAGGCTTCGGTTCAGAATACGTATATGGATGGGTATCCTTGGCGGGAGATGTTCTGGTACAGCCTGCCGATTACATGGATGCCGTATTAAGGAGCAGATAAAATGGCGCTGCAAATTCTGTTGAATTTAATTATTGCATTCACATGGACATTTCTGAACGGCGTATGGTCGAACTTGCAATTTGTTATCGGTTATTTGTTAGGCATTGTTCTCATTGGACTATTTCGACGCTATTGGTCTCATGAGTTCTATATCCAGAAGGTTTGGAAAATTTTTAAGCTGCTCGCGCTTTTTAACAAAGAATTACTCTTGTCCAGCTTCGATGTCATCAAGCATGTTCTGAAGCCTCAATTCACCATGCGCCCAGGTATCATCGAATACAACACGGAATTGAAATCGAATTGGGAAATTACCCTGCTTTCCTGCCTCATCTGTCTGACTCCTGGAACGCTTACTTTGGACGTATCTGCAGATAATCGGACGTTGTATATTCATGCCATGGATATTCAAGATGCGGAAAAGCTCTCCAAACAACTTAAGGATTCTTTTGAAAAAGCTATCATGGAGGTGACAAGAACATGATCGATTATTTTCTGATGATTGCCCTTACCTTCTTGTCGCTCGCGATCCTCGGATGCATGTATCGACTATTGAAAGGTCCCTCGATACCGGATCGAATTGCAGCGCTGGACACCATAGGAATTTTACTCCTCTCCATGGTTGCCATCCTGTGCGTCCTGCTGCGAACGGCAGCCTATTTGGACATCGTACTGGTCATCGGCATACTTACCTTTATCGGAACGACGGCATTTGCGCATTTTATAGAGAGAGGGGAGGTTATGGAGTATGGAGATGATCAATCTGGCAGCTGAAGCACTGATCGGAACCTTAATTGTGCTCGGTTCGATGATCGGCCTGATCAGCGTGCTGGGACTCATCCGTTTTCCTGATGTTTATTTAAGATCGCACGCGGCTACCAAGAGCGCAACGCTTGGCGTCTTGCTTATACTGGCAGGAGTATTTCTTTATTTCATGCTCTATTTGGACCATATCAGCGCCAAGCTCCTGCTGGGCATTGTCTTTGTATTTCTTACCTCGCCTGTAGCGGGACATTTGAACGGGAGAGCCGCGCACCGTTCAGGCGTTGCCTTATGGAATAGAAGCGTCCGGGACGATCTTAAGAAGTCCTTGCATCAGAAACAGGACTAAGCAAAATGGACAGGATTTAGTAATAGTCCGTTAGAAACTCTGCAATATCCTTGTTGATTTTTATCATTGACACCCTATATTATGGCAGGTTATGATTTGTTTAAACGTTCAAACAAAGATGGTGTTGAGAATGAAAAACGCAACTGGAGATACGAAAAATAAAATCATCGATGCTGCTTACCGGGTGCTGGCCGAGCAAGGCTTCGAGAAGGCTTCGACTAAAGAGATTGCCAAACAAGCAGGTATATCGCAAGGGCTGATCAATTACTATTTTTCGAGCAAAGAAGATTTGATGTTTGAGATTTTTCATTTGGAAAGCGCTCGTTACATTGAAGAAATGAATAAGATCTCGGAAATACCGTTGAACGAAAATTTTATTCGCCATGCGTTAGCCGTTCCTAAAAATATGGTGCATCAGTACCCGGACTGGCATCGTCTTCGCTTTGAACTGTTTGCGATCGGTTTAAGGAGCGAAGCCGGACGCAAAGAAATTCAACAAAGCCTTGAGGCCGGTAAACAGCAAGTGTTGAAATCGTTGAACATGCTGCCGTTAAAAGAAAGTATAAATAAAAAAGCGCTGGCATCGATTATTAATGTAACCATTGACGGTTTGGCTCTTGAGCAGATGGCCGATCCTGACTTCGATATTGACACTGCATACCTTACTTTAATCGATCTATTAGAAACCTATTTGATAAAGAATTAATTTTTTTTCGCAAAATACTGTTTAAACGTTCAAACAATTTATTCATACGGAGGAGATAGGCTTGATGAACCCTACCTTTCATCTTGTTTTTTGGTTACCTTATGTCGTCTTGCTCATCCACACCATTGAAGAAATTCCCGGTTTTGCAAAATGGGCCACACGACACTTCGCGCCCCTGTCATCTTACAAGCATGTCCTCATTCAAGTCTGCATGATTCTGCTGGTTCTGTTAGTCTCCTACAAAGCATCCCTTATCGGTTATAACGGCATTTGGGTCGTATTAGCGGCGGCATTTCAACTACATATTGGCATAAACGCGCTTTTCCATGTCGTAACCACAATCGTGTACAAGGAGTATTCTCCGGGTTTACTAACAGCCGTTACCTTATCGCTTCCGTCCACCGTATTCTTCTTCCATCAAATATACTCAGGCAGCAGATTAACGACGATCGAGCTCGCAATTGCTCTCATTGCAGGAACGATCATTGGAGCAAGCGCCATTGGCACGTTATTTCTAAAACCAAAAAAATAACAGAGAGAAGGCAATGAAATGTGGATTTCAGCCATAATCATACAAACTATACTGATGTTTTTTTTTCTTGGTGTCGGGCGTGGGGAAAGTATCCGGATTGTCTATGCATGTCAATAACTTCACTAGACTGCAACTGCCGCAGTGGTTTCGCGTCGTAACTGGAACGGTGCAGCTTATCGGAGCAGCAGGGCTGGCGGTAGGTTACTTCTATTCTCATTGGGCAATGATTGCCGGGTTATGGCTTGCCGTAACCATGGCTGGAGCTATACTGGCTCATGTGCGTGTCAAGGATGGCATTAAGCAAATGATGGCGGCACTCATTCTACTCTGCCTAACGGTGGTATATTTAGTTTGTTTGATGCAAATAGACCGCTAACTGCCCGTCGCACAAACAGAGCCCTTGCTTTCGCAGGGCTCCATTCCTTTCAAATTCGACTAACAATCTGTTGCGATAGTTAACGCGTTGCTAAGCTCCTTCAACCCTATCTCTTTTGCGATACCCAATATAGCCAACAACCATCAAGGCCATACTGATCACTGTCATCGTAATAAAGATTGCTGCATCAAACGGATCTATCGGTATCCGAGGAACCCAGCTTTGAACGGCTGTTTTCGAGAACCATTCCGGTAAGTCCAAAATGCCGCCAAAATAGTTTAAGACAAAAGAATAGCCAAGGTAAACATAAACCGCTTTGCCTAATCTTGGCGCCCAACCTAGAGCTAAAGCGGCAAGACCGATAAAGAATAACACGGCAGGCAGGAAGTTATAACCTGCGGCGAAAAAATCCCCCATATTCATGGGCGAGCCGTCGCCCAATGCGGAAAGGGCCGCCCCGCCAAGTCCGCTTGAAGCCAACAAAATGCCAACGATTCCGGCAACGATGGCCAAAATGACACTCGTCCAATAGAGCTGAGCCCGTGTCACCTTGGTCGCATAAAGCTGGCTGAGATGCAGTCGCGCTTCTTCCGAGAAAAGTTTGTTCACGATCGCAATCGGCAAAATGGACACCAATCCGATCATGACCATCATAATGGTCCCGGTAAAGGCTTCTTCGATGGACACGCCGGATATCGTAAACATTTGGCTCATCATTTCATTGCTTTCAAGGAAAGTCTGCATATCTCCATAAATCGAACCATAGGCGGCTCCAATGATGACGAAAGCAATCAACCAGCTGATCATTACGCCTTTGTTCAGCTTGGTAAACAGGCCGGGTACGGATAGCAAGGTTTTTTTCGCCGACTCCGGACCTTCTCTTACAGGCAAATAACCGGCGCCCATATCCCGACCGCCTTCAAGGGCAAAAGCAATGGCCACGACAATGACGCTGAAGACGATAGCCAAAATCAGGGGGACCCAATTGTTTTCCGTAAACGGATAAGTCAGATAGGTCCACCCCATCGGATTGATTATCGAGAAATCAACATTCGACACATCCGTACCGGCGCGAAAAATATAAAGCAGTCCAATGATCCCCAGCGAAGAACCCGTTGCGCCGGATGATGTTGGCATAATCTGCGCCATGACTAATGCGATTGCGGCTCCCATAATTCCGGCCATCCCGATGGATGCGCCGAACAAAAGGGATCCTTCGACCGAAAGGGTATCTAAGCCATAGCTAGCCATAGCCCCGCCGATAACGAGCGCTAATACCATATTGATCATGACGACTTCGGCGATCACCGCAAGCGAATTGGCTTGACGGCCTACTTGAAAGGAGCGGACGAGTTCAGTAAGCCCAAGATCTTCTTCTTTGCGAGTATGACTTACCACATGCAAGGCAGCGATTATCATCGCAAACAAACCGCAGAATAACAGCATTTCGTGCGCATACATCGCACCCAAAGTATAATCCGCTGCGGTCTCAATCGGCGTAGGACCAACCATGGATATCATGGCAGGATTTTGCAAGGTTTCATACATCCCCTGCAAACCTTGCCCCTTGCCGATTTCTTCGAAAGCCGGAACAAATGCGGCCGAGAACAAGCCTAAACCTAAAACCCAGATGATGATTTTTTTCCAATCACGTTTCAAATATTGGACGAATAGTACACGCGAACGCGCAAATTTTTCTTGCATCCCCATCACCTCCGTATCCGCTCTTAGACTTCGTAATGACGCATGAACAAGTCTTCAAGCGTAGGCGGAACCGCTTCGAACTTCTTAACGCCCAATTTTGCCGCTTCGGACAGAATATCATTGATAAATTCATTATCCGCGGAGAATGTCGCTTGATTCCCTGTTTGCTTGAAGTCATGGACCCCGTTAACGGATGCCATTCTAACCACATCACCATCAGATACTAAAGTAACCGTAGATCGAGTTAAGTGGCGCAATTCATCCAATGTCCCGGTTTCCACCACTTTGCCTTGGCGAATGATGACCACCTTATCGGCTAGTCGTTCCACTTCGCTTAAAATATGAGAGGACAGTAAGATGGCCTTTCCGGCATTCTTGATTTTCTCGACTTCATCCTGGAAGACGGCTTCCATCAACGGATCAAGACCGGAAGTCGGTTCGTCTAAAATATACAAATCGGAGTCAACGGACAAAGCTGCAATCAAGCCGACTTTTTGCCGATTTCCTTTGGAATAACCTTTGGCTTTCTTCTTAGGGTCCAGTTCAAAACGATTGATCAAATAGTCGCGTTTATTTTTGTCGCCGCCGCCATGCAATTTGATGAATAAATCGATAATTTCGCCGCCTGTTAAGCTGCCCCAAAGAGCCACGTCCCCTGGAACATAAGAAATTCGTTTATGAATTTCAAGGCTCTCCTTCCATACATCCTTGCCGAAAATTTTCGTATCACCGGCATCCCGATTGATAATTCCGAGCAAGGTACGAATCGTTGTCGATTTCCCGGCGCCGTTTGGCCCGATAAAGCCGACAACTTCCCCGGCATTTATCGAAAATGACACATCCTGCAACGCTTTAAATTTCCCGAACTTCTTCTGCAAGCCCCGTACTTTTACGATTTCTGTCATGGCACTAAAACTCCTTTAACTAGTTTTAGTAACGTGCTTTCCAGTTTAAAGCAAAGCATCATTGGGCAAAATAACGAACTATTATATTGTCTTTAGTTCGTAAATTCTGAAATTAAGGCTTTGTTTTAAACCAAAGTTCATTTACAAATTCAGTTATATACCCTTTTACAGGTTTAGTCAATTCAAAAAACATAAATTTAGAACTATTGTTCATTTGATAATTCGTAACTATCTATATATAATAATAGGAAGGAAAAATACGAACTAAATCTTCCCGAAAACATTTTTAGTCATCATCGTTAGAAAGCAGGAGTAAGGAATGAATGGTTTTGAAAAGAGAACACAAGAGAAGAAAAATCAAGTTCTAGAAGCAACATTTCACTTGATGAATACCGATGCCGGCATCGAAAACTTAACAATGGATGAGATCGCTAAACATTCCAATGTTGGCAAAACAACGATTTTTAAGTATTTTGGGAGCAAAGAGAACCTGATTCATGAGGTTTTTAAGTATTTTTTAAATCGACTGGGGGATACGGCCCGAGAAATCATGGCCGAAAATAGACCTTTCGAAGAAACGCTCATTGCCATGAGTCAGAATAAGATTCATTATTTGGAAAAAATCAATAAGCGGTTTTACTTGGAGTTGATGGATTATTTTACGAAGAAGGATGATGAAGGTTCATCCTTGATGATGCGGCAATATGCCCAGTCAAGCTTAAGTCTGATGATGGATTTATTCCACCGCGGGCGTAAAGAAGGCAAGGTTGATCTGAAATATTCGGATGAATTTCTTTTGGTTTATTTCCAAGCGCTAGTTGAAGGGATCTCCAGCCCGCACATCTACCCCAAAATACTCCCTTATACCTCCCAGTGGACAGAATTGCTGATTAAAGGTATTGCGCCAAGTAAGTAAACCATACGGAAAGCTGACCAACGTATGGAATGGCAAGCTTGGGCTGTCCCATAAGTAAACAGAGCCGTACTGAACGATTATCGATGGAATGATGTCATGAGGCAGTCTCCAGGAGATAGATGCCCCCGCTTTTTTTCATAGCCCGAATGTCACCGCCTGGTCAGGACGACGAAATCAGGCCAGGCATTTCGCTCCGATGAGAGAAATGCCTGGCAACCGAATTACTGAAAAACCTTCAGGGCATCGAGAAGCATGTAAGTCCCCGATTTCTTGACTGCTTTGATCGTATGGGTTCCGCTCGTCGGCCAGGATACGCTATACACGGTTTGCTGCGCGAGACGGGTCGGATTAGCGGTATCGATCGTGTGCATCAGCACTCCGTCCACGTAAATATCGATCGTTCCTTGCGACGCTTCCGTCTCCGAAATGAAGTCGATGCCCTTGCCCGTAAACGTATACGTAAAATAATCGCCGTTCGTCGTCGTATATTTCACGTCGTCTCCGTAATCTCCGTATCCTCTGCCCGTACTGTCATGCCAGGTACCGCTATAGGAGATACCCGCCGCATCGTTATTCAAGACGGAAACCGCCTTGTACACCTTAAAGGCGTCAACGTTCCCGTAGGAGTTCGTTTTGTTAACGATTTTGATCGTATGCACGCCGTTCGTCAGCCCGCTGGCGCTGTAGACGACCTGCTGCAGCAATCGCGTTTCGTTATACAAATTTACGTTTTGCTGGAACGCGTTGTCGACGTACACATCCACGTTGCCCATGTCCCAATTTTTCTCGCTTATATAATCGATCCCGGTACCTGTAAACGTATACTCCGCCACGGCTCCGATGACGTTGGAGAAATGCCCGTCGTTGTTATAGTCGCCTAAATCCCTGTCGTTGCTGTAAAACCAGCCGTTGTCGTAGGACATGGACGCATGATCGTCGTTCACGGTCGTTGTGCTGTCGCCATTCCCGACCGAGAAATGCAGAATGAAGTATCGCTCGCCGCCTCCGGTCGGGTAAAAGTCCCTCGGGTAGAAGAGATAGAAATCGTTGCCGACGACCGAGTTATCGTCCGACGTCCCTTTGGAGACGCTCATGAACGTCGAGTAGGCGGGACGGAAGTTGATTCCGGGCCGGGCGGCGTCGATGACGGTTTCTTCGCCCCAGTTCAGTCCGTCCGTAGACGAGTATAGGAGCAATCGGCTGTTCCCCTCGTCGTTGACCGTAATCAAGTATTTGCCGAGCCCGGGTACGTAAGCGGCATCCGAATGGAAATCGCGCAAGTTATGTCCCGCGTAGTAGTCGATGTTCGCCGCGCCGCCGGCGGTCAGCGTCGCGATATCCCCTCCGGGGATAATGTTCGAACCCGTGCCGCCCATTCCGGCCTCCGTCCACGAGCCTTCGTTGTACTTGTAGAACGGTGTCGTCGTGTTCGCGTCTATCGCTGTTTTGATGGTGGAAAGCGATGCCTTCGCGACGCTTAACCGCTTCTCAGTACCGGTTTGTTCGCTGTAGTAGACGTATAGATCCGAACCGACGACCAAGTATGGCGTGCCGGCGATGTTGCCGGATGCCGAATTGATCGGCGGACTTTGGCTTTGCCAGGGCTCCTTGTAATTAACGTGAGGACTGAGCACATCGCCGAGGTACTGCCAATTCAACCCGCCGTCCGTCGATTTGGCCAAACCGATATAGAAACAATCCTGCGTCGAGTCGGACCAGTATCGTTCCCGGTGTACGAGTCCGAGCAAGGTACCGTCGGCGTATTTGTAGACGCCCGCCATCCACGTCAAGCCGTCCCAGCCGTTATGATTGATGCTAACCGGGCCGACGCGGTTCTGATAGGGATTCGTCGGAGGACCGTAATACAATTCGTAAGCATCCCACTTGGCATTGAGCACGTACAGATTGTTGGAATCCTTCTTCCAAGTAAGCAAGGACGCGTCGGCGAACGGAATCGTCACTCCTCCGACCACGTCGTCGACCTTATAAACGTATTTTGCCTCGTCTACGGTCAGTCCGGCGACGGCCGCATGAGCTGGCTTCCCGACGAACAACGCTGCGGCTAACAAAGCTATCGAGAGGAAGAGAATCATTCCCCGGACTTTCGTTTCCTTCTTTCTACCGATCAAGTTCAACATAAGCTACTCCCTTTCGTCTTTGGGATGTGCCAATGCTTCTCTACCCCTTAACCGCTCCGGCAGTCATACCGGAAATAATATACTTCTGCCCGAGAAGATACACGATCAACGTAGGCGCCATGATCAGCATCGCGCCGGCGAACAACAGATCGTGTCTGGAGTAGTAAGCACCAATAAACTGATAAAGCTGTAGAATAACGCCCCACTTATCGGACTGAGTCACGAAGTAGAGCGGTAGAACGAAATCGTTCCAGCACGTGACGAAATTAATGACCATGGCGGTAACGGTGACCGGCTTGAGTAAAGGAAACAGGATGCTCGCATACCTGCGTATCGGCCCGGCTCCGTCCACCACCGCGGCTTCGTCCAGGTCCGCCGGCAGATTGCGAATAAAGCTGTTGTAGAGAAAAATCGTAAAAGGCATGAAGCTGGCCGCGTAAAGCAAGATGATGCCCGAATACGTGTTAATGAGATTCAGCGCCTTCATCAGCTTAAACGTCGTCACCATGTTCATCGGGGCGATCATACCGACCAGGAACAAATTGAAGATCAGCCCGTTCGTCCGGGTTTTTCTCCTTACCAAAATATAAGAGGCCATGGACGAGAAGACGGCGCAGACGATAATGGAAGAGAAGCTGAAGATCGCGCTGTTCAGAAACGCTCTCGGGACATTCGCGTTTTGGAGAACGGTCTTGTAGTTTTCAAAATGGAATACGGTCGGCAGCTTGGCTGTCAGCATCTGCACTTCCGTTGCGGACTTGAGCGAATTGACGATGACGAAGTACAAAGGGATAAAGATCAGAAGCGTGGACAGCCAGAGCGCGACCTCGATGACCGTGCGGGTTGCCGATTTACGTTTCATGAGACGTCCACCTCGAATTTCTTGAACAAGGCGTTAACTCCGAAGTAGGCGAGGGTGACGAATAAGAACAAAATCAGCCCCATAGCCGTCGAATAGCCGTACGCACCCTTGGAGAACTCGTTCAATACGGTCACGTTCAGCACTTCCGTCGAACGGATCGGACCGCCGTTCGTCAGGACGTAGACCAGATCGAACACCTTAAGACCGCTGATCATTCCGAACAACGTATTGAGGACGATCGCTTGATACAGGTAGGGCAAGGTGACGTATAGCAGCTTGTGCCTGCCTGCAGCCCCGTCGATTTCCGCCGCTTCGTACATTTCCTTCGGCACCATCTGAAGCGCTGCGAGGAAAATCGCCATGGCGAATCCGGATGCCCTCCATACTTCCACCGTCGCGACCGACCAGATGGCGATTCCCGGCTCCGCGATCCAGGAATGCGTCCAGGAGTCTAGCCCGACTATCCGTAAGATGCCGTTCAAGATGCCGTCGGGACTGAAAATTTCCGAGAACATAATGCCGACCAAGACGATCGAGATCGTAATCGGGAGAAAGAAAACCGCCCGGAGCACGTTGCGCGTCCGAATACCTTCTTTCAGAAGAAGCGCGAGAATGAGCCCGAGCACAATCTTCAGCACGGTCGTATAGACCGCGAAGACCGCCGTGTTCTGGAACACGTCCACGTTCCCCGAAGCGCTTCCGAATATTTCCTTGAAATTATCGAAGCCGATGAACTTCACCGTGCTGCTGATGGCGTTCCAATTGGTGAAAGCGTAGTAGAAGCTGGCGACGTTAGGAAATAGAAATAAAACGGAATAGAGCAGCAACGCCGGTACAAGCAAATATTGCGGGTACATTCTTCTAGTCAGTTTATTGGTGGGCATGGCTTCGCTCATCCTTCGCAATGCGGACGCTCGTCGCGGGCTCGCCGTCAGCTCGCGGTAAACCTAATTCCTCGACGAGCGTCCTTTCTGTTTATTGAGCTATTATTGCGCTTGCGCGGTGAAGATTTTCTTCCGATCGTTGTCGATCGCCTCAAGCACCTGCTTCGGTGTTTTTTGCCTCCTAGCAGCTCTTGGACGTAGTTGCCGACACTCGTGTTGTCCCAGAAACGGATGCCCGTCTCCATCGTCGTGTTGACGTTTCCGTCCGAGTTCGAGCGCAGCGACTTTTCGAAATCCGCTTGAATCGGCTCGAATCCATTGAACGCCGGATTTAATCCGGAAGCCGCATAGTACTTCTCGAGCACTTCCGGCCGGCTGATATAGCTCAAATACTGTTTAGCCGCTTCGATATTTTCGCTCTTCTTGTTAATGACCCGAATGATCGTTCCGTCATAGACGGCGAGCATCTGGTTGTCCGCGAAAGGCGTAGGGAATTCTCCGAAGTTGGCGAAATCGAAGTCCGGGTACTGCCCTTTGGACTGAACGTCCATATTCGAGGGAACGAGGAACATCGCGTATTTTCCCGTTTGCATCGTCGGCATGCCTTTGTCCCACGTATTCGAGAACGCTTCTTTTCCGAAGAAGCCTTTATCGTAGATTTCCTTGTACTGCGTCAAGAAGGTTTCGAATTCCTTGACGTCGATATAACCGGCTTCGTCTTTGTTCAGCTTATCCATCAAGCCGGGATTGTTCTTCTCGGCAAGCGGTCCCATCAGCGCGAACCAAATGCCGGAATGCCAAGTATCCTTGAGCGGTTCGTAGAGCGGCGTGATGCCGTTAGCCAGGAGCTTCTCGCACACGGCGACGAAGTCGGCATACGTCTTCGGCACTTCCAAGCCTTGCGAGGCGAAAATTTGCTTGTTGTACATAATGCCCCAGCCGGCGTTCTCCCCTTCCGGGTTCCAGCCGATCACTTTGCCGTCGTAAGTGCCGTCCCGTTTAGCCGCAGGGGTCAGCGTCGATACCCAATCCTCGTCCGACAGGTCGAGAAAGTTTTCGTTCGGCAGAAACTGCGCGGCGTTCGCTTGCGGCCAGATCAGGGAAAGATCCGTGCCGACGCCGGCGGACAGCTTCGACTTCAGTACGCTCGCATACTGGTCGACCGGCGTAATCTGTACATCGACCCTGATTCCCGTCTCTTTCTCGAAATCCTTGATGATTTCTTGGTCGATCGGCCGAATCCACGTGTCTCCGCTGGCGGCCGTAAGCGTGAGCGTCACGTCTTTTGCGGGCTTGACCGATGCTTCCGGCGAAGCGGACGGCGATAACGACGACTCCGCGGTGTTGGCGCTATTACCTCCGTTGCTTCCGCAACCAGTCAGCAATACCGCCGCAATCAGAACGGCGGCAGAGAGAATTCCCATACGACTTTTTTTGAATGACAAGCATAACCCTCCTTCGACTTGTAACGCCAAAAAAAGGTGATAAATCTTATCCCTCCGGAAGAACGATGCTTAAATCAAGCGCTTACATGAAGTATACACGGTGCGAAAAAGGGGGTAAATGTACAATAAAAGACGCGCCGCGTGTAAATTTTTAACCGATCCTCAGCAAAAAACAGGGCGGAACGCCCTGCTCTCCGAATGGTCTACTTCATGGCCGTCTTGAACTCCGTCGGCGTTCGTCCGACGTGGTTCTTGAACACTTTGCTGAAATAATGCTGATCGTAATACCCTACCATCTCCGCGATAATCTTTAAATCCAGCTCCCGATGCTCGGCTATGAGCCGCTGCGCTTCCTCGATGCGCAGCCGGATCTGATACTTCAGCGGAGTTTCCGATTTGTGCTTCTTAAAGATTTTGGTCAGATAGGCGGAAGTAAAATGAAAGGACTGCGCCAGTTCCTCGAAGCTGATATCCTCGGCGTAGTGCATTTGCAAATAGCGTTCGATCTTGTTCGATAGCTCCGCCGTATCGTCCACGTTCGACGGCGCGCTGAGGGCCGACTCCAACAGGCCCCAAACCGCCTGGCAAACCTCATCGAAATCGACGGCAACGCTGATCGCTTCCAGAATGCCGGCTTCGAGATCGCGGCTTTCTCCGCGCTCGGTCCGATCGTCGCGTAGGGCGATTCGTTCCGCGATTTCGATTATCGCTTTCTCCGCTTTTCTCTGCGGAAATTCCTTTTCATTCCACAACCGAAACTGCTGGAACAGCAACTGTTTCAGCTTCTCCCCATGGCCGACGTTCGCCAGCGCCTTCAGTTGATTGTGTACGCTCACTGTCATCGGATTCGCTCCGTCGTCTTCCCGCCCAAGCTCTCCGGTATCGCAAATCACGGAGGAGCGACCAAGAACCGTGCGATTTTCCAGCCCGCTTCGTAATTCCTGGGCGACCTGCCACAGCTCGCTGCCGGTAACGGCGTTCCGTTTAGGGACGCTAATATTGACCGGATACGGCTTTACGATCTCGATCAAACGGTTCTTCAGTTTCTCGGCTGCCAGCTTAACGTCCGCGGCCTTTCGTTCATCCGCAGCTACGATAAGGAACTTCTGGTTGGACAGCTTCTCGTCGATCAGCCACCAGCTTGCCGTTTCTCCGGCCGTCTCGCCCACCGCGCGCTGCCAGTCGATTCGGTCCCACATGGCGGCATAGAACGGCGCCCGATTCAACGAAGTCACATGATTACACAAGTGGCCGAGGCCGACCAAGAAGATCTGATAGCCGGAATGAGCGGTCAAGAAATCGATCTCTGTCTCTCTTCGGTCACCGAACAGTCCGGCGGAAATCCAATTCCGTTCGACTTGATCGTTCTTCGGCACGATGACGTCCCGAACTCTGTGAAGCGTTTCTTCCAATACTGCGGCATCAAGCGGTTTCAACAGATAGTCCATGACTCCGTAACGCATCGCCTGCCGCGCATAATTGAACTCGTCGTACCCGCTGAGGACGATAATCGGCATGTCCGGATACGAAGCTCTGGCCTGACGAATCAGCTCCATGCCGTCCATAATCGGCATCTTGATATCGGTTACAAGGACGTCGGGACGAAATCTCTTGAGCTGCTCGCAGCCGTCTCTCCCGTTAAAAGCTTGGGCCATGACTTCGAACCCTGCGTCGCTCGCTTCTATTTTTTTCACGATATTCTCCAGAATGATCGTTTCGTCCTCGACGACGACGGCTTTGAATGTTGTTCCGCCCCTCATGCGCCAACTCCCATCCGGTTGCGTAGACCGCCTATCGTGACGGAAGCCCCTCCCGCCGGATTATTCTTCATATCGAAGATCATCCGATCCTCGTAGTAAAGCTTGAGCCGCGTGTAAATATTGGCGAGTCCCATCCCGTTCAGTCCGATAGAGGGAATGCTTGTCAGATCGTCGATCTCGCCGAACTTCCGCTTCAATTCCTCTAGGGCCGCGGGATCGAAGCCTCCGCCATTGTCCGACACGGTCAACATCCACCCGTCGGTAAGAAGCCTGCCCGTGATGCGGATTGTCCAAGGGGGTCGAACGTCGATCGCGTACTTCAGACAGTTCTCGACAAGCGGTTGAACGACGAGCTTCGGAATAGCATAGCGTTCCATCGCTTCGGGAATGTGAATCTCGCACTCAAGCCTATCCCCATATCGCTCCTTCATTAACGAAACGTATTCCTCCGCGTGCCTGATCTCCTCGCTCAAAGGAACGGCGCTAAAGTTCGTGGAAGACGTGTACCGAAGGATATGGGATAATCCCCGGCAGAAGCGGACGGCATCTTCGTTTCGGCCTTCCTCGGACATAATGCCGATGACCGACAACGAGTTGTAAAGGAAGTGCGGATTCATCTGGGACTGCAGTGCAAGCAGCCGCGATTGCAGCTCATGCGACCTCGCGGATACCGCTTCCTCCAACGACTCCTTCAGCCGATCTCTCATCTCGATTATCGTCCGGTTCAGTTCCTCGAGCTCGTCGAATTGGCTCCGAACGATCATATTCTTCGGGGGAACGAGGGAGTCCAATTCGAGCGTCCGCAGCAATTTGCTGATACGCTTGATCGGCGTCGACAAGCTCCTGGAGACGAAGTAGGTCACGATGAGCGTGAGGATGAGCGCAACGATTCCGAACGCGATAATGTTGCGGTTAAACGTCCGGATGGGCTCGGTCAGCGAGGATTCCGGCTCCAGCAGCAGCACGAGCCACCCGGAGACACCCGACTGGACGTACACGCCCATGCTTTTCTTATGATTCAGCGGATTGTCGACGGTGATCTCGCCGGTCGGAGAGGTCGACTTCAAGGCGACATCCCGGAAGCCCTCGATGATCGCCGTCGTAGCCGCGTCGTTCCCGTAGGGATAGATGACGTTCCCTTGCCGGTCCAGCACGTACACCGACTTGGTCGACTTCTTGTCAGAGCGGGACGAGAGGACGGCTTTTTGAATGATATTATCAAATACACTGTACTTCTGCTGGACCTCGACGATATTGTTATTCTTCATTCCGTACACTTCGGCGAAGGACATGCTGACCGAGATGATCGGTTCGGAAGACTCGCTGCCCGCGTCCGTATGAGGCGGAGAAATATACTTTCTTCCGTTCTGCTTGAAGGTTTCCTGAACCCAGCTTTCCTGAAGCAGTTGCGCGCGGTCCCCGTATCTGGAGAAATACTGGTCGCCATACTCGAACACGAAACCGTCGTTGCGGTACAAGTTGACCTTATGAAAATTCGGAATCGGCCCGTTAATCGAGAGAATGCTGTTGGCCAAGAGGTTGCGATCCCGATTCTCCTCGGACGGATCGTTGCTTTTCTTGAAGAGCGCATCCCGGACCGGATTGGAGGAAATGACTTTGAGCGCGGTGGAATAGATGGCGTTGAGCTCCAGATCCAGCGTATCCACGATATTGGAAGAGATCTGGTGCATGGACTGCGAGGACTCGGAACGCAAGATCGGCGTCATGTAATAGCTGAACGCCAGCAAGAAACAGAGGACGATCGCCGCTATGAGAAGCGAGTATCGGAAGAAGATTTTAGCGTTGATGGTTTTTAACCTCAAGGTGGCGATCGCCTCGTTTCGGATCTGGTTACCGTAAATATCGCGACGCGCCTAGTATAACATAAACCATAGAAATAGATTATTATTTTCGATTGGCCGGTCGCGCCCATGGGTAACCCGAGAGGCGCGATCCGGAATTCAACGAAGAGCTGCCGGGAGAATGGCCGTTTCGGCATACGTTTTTATGATACTATTTAAGAAAAGACGATGATTCCTGAAAGGAATTGGCTGTGTGAATAATAGAAAGTTTCTCACTCTAATTATGATCGCTATCACTCTCTTGACCACGTACTTTGTCCTTCATTCCTTTCGTGTATTCGACTCCAATACTTTCGCGGCGA
>NZ_JBEQAP010000076.1:0-17719 GCF_041640265.1 Cohnella sp. | reverse complement strand
GAAGATTGCCCTCCAACTCGAAAGGAGGGAATTAGGGTAATATCCCCCTCGGATTTTAATGATCCCCTCTCCAAAAATGAAGAGAAACCCCTACGTCTCAAGAGACGGGGGTTTCTCGACGATCTGACTGCCTAAGGCAGCCTTTAATCTTAATTATGCCAGCACCGATTTAAGCCATTCGAATGAGATCCTTCCGCTAATTTCGTGCACACCGGGGAATAGATCATACTTCAGAAGGTGATCGACACCCTCTTGCTTATAAATTTGTTGCAATTGTTGAACCGCCTTCGAGAACCCAACTGCTGGAAAGATGGGGTCATTGTCGCCTGATTCCAGGAATAGCGGACGCGGAGCGATTAATCCCATTAATTCTGGGAGCTCTGCCTGCATAAGAATTCCCGGAGAATAATTACATACGCAATGATGAACGGCCATGATACTGTCCTTAAATGTATTGGGAAAACCGATGAGTAACGAAGCTCGAATACGCTCATCCAGAGCTGAAGCCACATATGCGATAAGCGATCCGCCGGAAAACCCTGCAATACCGATTCTGGTCGAATCTACTTCTGGTCGCTGAGCGAAGTAGTCGAGAGTTCCAAGCATTTCGGCTACTCTTAGGCCCGTCAGCGTTTTCCCTAGCATGAGTAAATGTGTAGACATGGTGTAACAGGAGCTTGGCGTATCCGGGTCAACCGCAAGATCGGCCTGCATCCTCCGTTCACCGAAGCCGATGACATCCGGCGCGATTACGACGAAACCTTTCTTGACAAGCTGCACTGCAAAATGGTTATAAATATCCGGTTCGCCGGTATCGGTTGTTCCGTCTGGCCGCATGCCGCATATTTGCCTGCTGCCATATCCGTGGCCGTGAACAGCGATAACGCCCGGAAGCTTTCCTGCAGCATTCGCCGGGATCAGGATATAAGCGCCGAAAGTCAGCCCAGATACCACGGACAGCTCCACTCGTTCCCTGATGTAGCCGTCACATTCGACTCGCTCAAGCAGATCAGGGTTATAGGTATCAGCCGTAAGCTCAAACTCCCCTAAAGATGCTTTAAGGGAATCCTTAAGTCTGCTTTTTTTCTGTCCAGGAGCTTCGTCTCTTCCTATACGTTCCCTATGCTCACGCGCCTGCTCGTACAATTTATCAATTAACGCATCCCCGTTCCACATACCGAATATCCCCTTTCAAGCAAAACGGCTTCGCTGTCCTAGTGCCAACAAACAAGCGAGTGCGATGTCGCTGTTATACTAATATATCATGACCATTAGAAGCCCCTATGCAGTTGACGATTGGCTACCCTACCCTTCCGTAGAGTATCTTTATTTCACTTAGCGGCAAATCCTGCCGCTATCTCATCAAATAAGACTTTCCTCACAGTGATAGCAGCAGGATTTGCCGCTATTGATCTGATTTTGACTCGATACAACAAAGAAACCCCGACATAACGGCAATCTTTGCCGCTAAAAGGCAGGGTATTATCAACGTGTGAAGCTATAGCGGCAATTTTTGCCGCTATAGCCCTACATGATATTAATTCGATTCACAGAGAGTCAGAATCATGGTTATGGTTTTGTTTCAGGAATAGTGAGTTCAGGTTTGCTCGGCAGAGCAATAGATGGTGCTTGAGCCGCACCGTTACCAACGGGATTGCCATTATTGTCATAGTAATAAGTGGGCACATCGCCGACTACTAGCACATAGGAAAGCGGTATTTTAGTTTCCAGCATTTCCGGCTGCTGATCGAAGGGGATAACAACTGCAATTTCTGTGCGAATCCGAACGTACACTTCGACAAGCAGATTATTAATACCCGCTTCGGTTTGTTTCGTCTCGACGTCTACCTTCACAGCGCTTGCCGGATGGAATGTTACAGATACTGACGGACCAATGGAAGATAGAAATGGACTATTCAAAGCATGCCCGATCGGGATACGCTCCGGGACGGAATCTCGCTCACGAAGCACTCGATTAACGACTTCGGTTGTCCTTGCTGAGATACCCATCTGTTCCTTGTAATCGATCAGGAAGCCGGTTATCTTGCCATCGGCATTGGTCTTCCATTGAATGAGATTATTCGAGTCTGCGCTCTGGGCGATCTCTTCCGAAATCGCTGTATTGATCGCTTCGGTCGCCATCTGATTAACCTTGATCTTGGCAAGGAACATCAGCGGCCCTCTAAGCTCCTTATCCAGAAAAAGCATACTTTGTATGATGATGAACAAAAACAGCAAGGCCATGATGATCCAGTAATGCTTGCGCTTCATCCTTCTCCGGGGTTTCGGTGTTGAGAATTTCTTCACTGGAGAATAGACGGCACCTTTCTGAGCGAGAAACCATTTACGACGGCCCCACTTGCGCGGGGGCGGCTTCAACGACGACCCGCCGCTCCGGAAAGTAACGATGCCTTTGCCCCATTTGCGAGGGGGAGGTTTCGGCAATGATCCGTTTCGCAACAATGTGAAATCGAAACCTTTGCCCCATTTTCTACGCATGACTTAACCTCCCATCGCATGACCTCAAGCAGGGTCGTCCTCGGGAATCCATGGTTCAAGCTTATGCGCAGCGGTAGGAAAAAAGCACCGAGTCTATTAAGAACCCGTAGACATATACAGTATTTCACCTTACTTTTTGAAAATAACGCCCTTCGTAAAGGAACCGATTTGGATATGCTCGGATTCAGGAACTAGTATCGGTTTGCCGTTCACGCGAACGTTCTCGATGGTGATCCCATCTACAACCCGCATCTCGTCGAACCCCTCAATGCGGGACGGATTGGGACAGTTTCCATCGAAGGAAATATTCTTGAAATGGATTTGTTCCACCCGGCGTCCCGGCTCCGGATTGTATTTCGAATTTTGCACGACCCTGATGTTGAACAGCTCGCCGAGCTCAAACGCCTCTACCCGGATATTCTCGTACCGAATGTTACGGACCGTATTGTTGTCTCCCGCATTGATGGCCATGCATCCCCAATAATCGGGCTGCGGTTCGTGGTGTTCCAGGACGTCGATATTTTCGAACACGATGTTCTCTATCACATTTCCAACGCTGCTCACGTAATCACCATGGACTCCAATCATCATGGGATGGGCCACATCCGCCCATAGGATCGCGTTTCGCACCGTCACATTGCGCGCATCTCCATAGAAGTCCCATCTGTGCCCGTAGATAGCAATACAATCATCGGATGTCCGCAGAAACACGTCATCGATTTCAATATTTGAACTGGACATCATGTCGATGCCGTCCAACCAGCCGAGGGTGCTGAACGTTTTGAAGTTACGGATCGTAATATGCTCCGACTGTCCGATATAAACGGTGTAATGGGGGGGATCGACTGTAATGATGCCTTCGATCGAGATGTTCTGTGAAAAGACGATTCGCACGCCGCGAAAAGCCGAAAACCGGCCGAAGTCGGACAAATAAAGCAGACCTCTGCCTCGAATCGTTACATCCTGCACGCGCTCGCATACCATCGAACCAGCTACGACCGCACCGCCCGCGATGTAAACCGTTTTTCCGGAAGGAATCTGGAGCAGAACCTCCTCCAAATGGTGCATCCCCGGGGTGAAATAAAGCGTATCGGGAATGAACGATGTACCTTCTGCGGATAGCTTGGCAGTTGTCAACAGCCGCAGCAGGTCCTCCGTCCGGTGAATGCCCGGCTGAATGACGACAACTCCCGGATCAGCGGGATCGGGGGCGTTCTCTTCAAGTGGATTTGCAAAAAGATGAAGATTGTGGAAGCGGTCGCCGTTGATTTCAAGCGACAATTTGCGCGGTCTATCCAGCGTGAACGTCACCCGGCCGCCGCTGACAGCGCACTTCAGCCCTGACGACAAAGGGCGAATTATCGCCTCCTCTACTGCTTCTGCACATGACACCTCTACTTCCACCGGGCCGGTGCAATCGAAATACACCATTGAGGCATTCCGGACATTGTGCATGTCTACCTTCACGTTATAACAAAACAATTGTTGCCATTCGCCGCTTTCCACTCGAACCCGTACTTTGAAATCCGAGTTTCCAGCCGCTTCCGCGGGAGCGGGGTACGTGATCAATTGATTTTGAACGGTTATCATGGTCATTAAATCGGCTCCCATCCTGTATTGCTCTATTTATCTTCATCAATAGATATCACCTTAAGACTATCATAGGACCGCATGAAGTTTTTTTAGAGTCTTGTACGGATTTTTAAGAACTACGAAAGAAAAACGCAAGTAGTCAGGGGTGGACATCCCCTGACTACTTGTTTCAAACTCTGCAATAATTCAATTATCAGAGTTCGCAGATGACTCTGCGGAGTTCCGATTTGGTCGCTCGTATTTTATTTTGCCAGGAATGCGTTGATTTGTTTTTGCATCTCTTCCTGGATTTTCTTGGCGACTCCGGAAGCTTCGCCTTTGTATTTCTCGAACGTCGTTTCCGGATCGACGACACCGTTGCCCAACGCGTTCATATATTTGTCACGAATTGAATTGAACTGCGCGATTTCGTTGGCAACCGGTGCCGAGTCAAACGTGAAGCCAGTCAGGATATCCTGAGTAAAGTTGTCGGCAACACCCGTGAATTTGTTCAGGGCAATCGTCTCGTCGCCAAGAGCTTCGTCAAAGCGGTCGTTCTGCGGGTTCCATACCCACGCGAACGGGAACCAAGGGTAACCGTCGTTCAGCTTTTTGTATTTGTCGTCGCCGACCGGCTCCCAGTTTTGCCCTTGGATGCCATAAGCGAGCAGGTCGTAGTTTTCTTTTTGGCTCGCCCAATCAAGAAATTGGATCGCGCGCTCTTTGTTTTTGCTGACGCTTGTCAGAGCCAGGAAGTTCCACACCTTGAAGTCGGTGACGTTCGCGCCTTTCTCAGTGCTGAAGAACGTGACCGCTTCGACTTCCCCTCCGACGCTTTGCTTGACGGCCGATTGGATATCGGACAGAACCCCGAAATCATTCGTGTTCATGATGGCGATTTTCCCTGCTTTGTACACCTCTCGGTAATCCTTAACGGAAAGAACATCTTGGTACATCAATTTGTCCGTGTACAGCTTCCGCGCGTCCGTAATCCAGCTCCAGAACGTCGGATCTTTCTCGTCGAACATATTGTACACTTTGCCGTCGTTGTTTTTGTGGTATAGCACTCCATCCGTGCCGAGCTGAGTATCTTTGATCGTCGTTTCGTAGTCGAACACTTTACGGAACTGTGCCCAAGACATCCCTGCGTCCTTGGCTATGAGCGGTGTGACGTCCGGTTTCTTTTCTTTAACCAAATAAGCGAATTTAATCAGGTCTTCATACGATTTGATCTCCGGTACGCCGAGTTCCTCGCGGATATCCTTGCGTACGTAGTAAACGCGGCCCTGATAGAAGGAATTGCCGAGCGGAACCGCCATGATCTTCCCGTTAAACTTGTTGGCATTGATCATCTGTTCCGAGCGGGTGCTGATAATGTTAGGGCCGTATTGCTTCAGCAAATCGTCGAGCGGCTCGTAATAGTCGGCGGCGATCATTTGGGTCATATGCAGCCAAGGCGCTTCGAAGATGAGGTCAACATCTTCGCCGGATGACAACGTCACTTGCGTTTTTTGCGCCAGATCGGCCCACGGAATAAAGACGACGTCGAGCTTTACATTCAGCGTATCGGACATTCGTTTCTCAGCTTCCGCAACGACGGCGTCAAAGTCTTTCGGACGGTCGCCCGGAATCATGATCTTCAGCGTAACCGGGTCCAGCTTCTCAGGTGTTGCGCTTGCTGAAGCCGACGGGGATGAGGAACCGGTTGCGGAAGGCGAGCTGCTTGCGTTGTTTCCGTTGTCGTTCTGGCCGCACGCGGCCAGTATGACCGTCAGCAGGCATAGCGAGAGCAGGATGGAAAGCGTCTTTTTCATTTTTGTATTTCCTCCCTTTATTTGTACTTCTTATTTTATCTCCCCGACGGGTTGCCGGGAAACTTGTTAACCTTTTACAGCTCCTATCGTCAAGCCTTGTACGAAATAACGCTGGACGAAGGGATACACGAGCACGATCGGACCGATGGTCAAGCAAACCGTCGCGAGCTGTACGACATTTGCCGGTACGGATACGTTGTAGGAACCGCTGGCTCCGGCAACGTAAGAAGATACGTTGATATTGGATATCAGCTGCCGGATCATGATTTGCAGCGGATGCAGCCTGTGATCGTCGATAAACAGCAGAGACAGCCACCAGTCGTTCCAGTAGTGCAGCGCGTAGAACAAGCTGATCGTGGCCATCACAGGGGTTGAGATCGGAAGAATGATCGTCCAGAAAATCCGGAACTCCCTCGCGCCGTCTATGGTGGCGGATTCGTTCAGTTCAAACGGGAGCTGCCTGAAGAACGATACGAAGATAAATGCGTAGAACGGATTGAGCACATACGGCAGAATTAACGCCCACAGTGAATCCTTCAGGTCCAGCCAATTGACAATCAGAATATAGAAACCGACCAATCCGCTGCCAAAAATCATCGTAAAGTACGTGAAGAAAGCTATAATGTTACGGTATTTGACCTTTCGGTTTGCGAGCACGTAAGCGAAGCTGGCCGTAATCAGGACGGCAATCAAGGTCCCGAGTCCGGTCACCGCGACGGTCACCATATAACTGTTCGCGATTTGGTCCCCTTGCAGAAGGAATCGGTACGCTTCAAGGCTGAACTCGCTTGGCCAAAGCTGATAGCCGTTCTTGACGAAGCTGCTCTCCGTGGCTAACGAATCGATCAGAACGAGCCAGAACGGAAGCAAGCAGGCCAGGGTAAATACCGTGACGACCGCGTACACGATCAGATTAAATCCTCTTTCTCTCATTTTCCGCGCCCCCCTGTCAAAACAGTTTGCTTTCGTTGTCGATTTTGCGCACAAGGCCATTAAACAAGACGATGCAGACGAGCCCCATGACCGATTGGTAGAATACGACGGCAGCCGCCATGCTGAAATTGCCCATTTGACGAAGCGCCCGGAAAGAATACGTGTCGATGACGTCGGTCGTCGGGAACAAGACACCGTTATCGCCGATGATGCCGTAGATCATCCCGAAGTCTCCATAGAAAATACGTCCGATTCCCAGCAGTGCGAGCATGATGATAACCGGACGGATAAGCGGAATCGTGATGCGCGTTATTTGTTGGATTCGGGTTGCGCCGTCGATCTCGGCGGCTTCATAATACTCTTTGGATATCCCCGTCATAGCAGCTAGGAAAATAACTGAAAAATATCCCGCGAATTTCCAAACGTAGATAACGGTCAGGATAATGGGCCATACCCAAGGCGTTTGATACCAACCGACCGCCTCTGAACCGAAACTTGTCAGAAATTTGTTGAGCAAGCCGTCCTCCACGTTTAGGAATGCGAACGCCATCAGGCTGACGACAAGCCATGAGATAAAATAGGGAAGAAAGATGAGCGATTGCGCCAGCTTCTTGAAAAACGCTTTGCGGATCTCGTTTAGCAGAATCGCGATGATAGCGGAGAAGACCAGTCCGACAACAAGAAAAAGCCCGTTCAAGTACAACGTGTTGATCGTCACTTTGAACCAATCTTGGCCGCCGAAGAAAAATTTGAAATTGTTCCAACCGATCCATTTGCTGCCCCATATTCCGTCCGCCAAACGATATTGTTTGAAGGCAAGCAGATGCCCCTGCATCGGCAAATAGGCGAAGATGATCAGAAACGACAATCCGGGGACGGCCAGAAGATACAGATCGATGTTTTTACGGATTTCCCGAAAGAATCCCATGTTGCAAGTCCTCCTAACCCTAAATCAGATCAGCCGTTCACTCGTTCGGCCGTTAAGCATTTACTCGTTCGTCTTGAATCCATCGTAGACTCATAACCGCCGGCGGGTAAAGTCAACATTTCGCCGATCCGGTACTGAAACGGGCTTTTTCCAAGAACCACCCTCAAAAAGCCGCAAACAGGACTTCAAGCCGTTTTCAGTACTATCTCAGGAATGCAAGATTCGGTACAATGTTGTTAGAGACAAATAAAAACTCCAGGGGGACGTAGCGGATGAAAGCCTTCTATCACTCTAAACATAACCGCCATCTGCTGCTTGTCGTCTTTACGGCCGTTGCCGTCGTTTTTCTCTTTTCGCTTCTCCTATCCAGGGAATACACCAAGGAAGCGATGAACGACGTCCGAACGGTAGCCAATTCCAAAATGACGCACATTTATAAAAACACCCAATTCATCTTCGATCATCTGCGCAATTATGGCATAAGCATTTATCAGGATAACAGTATCAATACATGGATGGTCGCAGACGAGAACGACGTGCTCGACGATTATTCCGCTTACACGACGATACGGAGATATCAATCTCTCCAGCCGTTTATTTCCAATGTTTATTTGATCAATACCAGAGCCCGCCGCGCGCTGAATGCTGATGTTGGAGCTTCCAGCCTTGCCGAATTCGAAGATCAAGACTTGCTTCGATCGCTCGGCCGCTCAACACCCAATTACGCTTCATTCGGTTCGCATGAGCACGACGGGGCCACTTACATTACTTGGATCATTCCGGAATCAGGCGCCAAAGGAAGCTTTTTGGTCCTTCTGTTCAACAACCGGCAACTGGAGAAATTTCTCTTCCAGAACGACAACGCGTCGGACTTTTCCATTCAACTCCTAGACCAAAATAACAATCTGATGCTGGGAAACCGCGAAGGTTTCGCCGGATTGGAGCAAGTACGGGAGTGGAAGGACGCCGCGGACTTTCGTCAAGCCGATATCGCCTCCGGAGGAACGGACCGGCAGATCACGGCAGCCGATCTGGATTTGTATCGTTGGACTCTCTATTTCTCGACGGATTCAAAAGTATTGACGTATAACATCGGAGCTTTCCAACGAAAAATTACGCTAGCCTGCATTTTGTTGGTCGCCGTTCTGCTCGGCATTATTGTATGGGGATGGATTCGGACGTTAAGCCCTTTCCGGAGGCTCGCCCGTGAATTTCAGGGCAAGCTGGGTCCGCAACCGGGTTCCGCCCCAAGAGAAGAAGATGACATTATTCGAAACGGCCTTCATTATTTGCTTGATTCCGTCCAACAAATGAACACATCCCTGCGTAATTACAAGGATCTTGCCAAAGAAGAATATTTGCGGCAATGGATCCTGCAAGGATCGGATGCAAATATTCGTGCCCCCTTATCGGAAGTAAGCGAACTTCCGACAATGGAACAAATTCGAATGGCCCTTATCCGGATCGAATCATACAAAAATTTCGCGGAGCAATACAACTATCGTTCGAGGAAACTGATCAAATATGCTATGGGCAACATTGCCTCGGAGGTGGCGAAGAACCAAGGCTTCAAATCAGAAGCGGTCGATATGGACGGAGACCGGATGGTCATGCTTTTCGCCCCGAACCTGGATGAAGGAGACGATACTTCCGCGGAGGCCATGCTTATGGCCGTACAGGAGCAGCTATCGAAATGGCTTAACGTCCCTACGGCAGTCGCCGTAAGCGGACAGATAGCGGCTCCCGATAATATGAGAAAAACATATGATGAAACGTACGATCTTACCTTGCTCAAATTTTTGACGGGCGAGGCGAAAGTGTTCGAGGAGTCGGATTTAGAGGAGTCGTTCCAATCCCAAAGGTCACTGCCGGACGATAATCTGCTTAACGAGCTGATCCGTGCCGTCAAACAATCCGATCACGAACGGATGAAGGTTCAGCTGTCCCAGCTGATGGATGGGTTAAAGGCGCTTCCGCTGGAGGATTTGCATTTCCAGCTGAAAATGATTGTGTACACCCTGTTTAAATCGTTCAGCAAAGTTATTGAATTGCAAGAAACTGCAGGTACCGATACACTTCTGAACCGATTCTCCTCTTTGTCGGAAGTATCGGCGTGGCTGGAAGATAAGCTGTCCAACATCATGAACGATCAGAAAGCGAAGCCTTCGGCCAGCCGGAAGGACGAAATCGCGCAGGAGATTATCGATTTCATTCAGAATCACCTGCAGGACCCGGTGCTCAGCCTCGATACGATCAGCGACCATCTTGGTTTGTCGTCCAGCTATATCCGCCACGTGTTCAAGGAAGTGTACGAGATCACGCTCGCCGACTACATTTTGCAGGAACGGATCGAGAAGGTGAAAAAGCTGCTCGTCTCGACCGGCCATACGATCGCCGAAATCGCGGAAATGGCCGGATTCCAAACGAAAAGCCACTTCTACAATGCTTTCAAGAAGTCGGAGGGCATCACGCCGGTGCAGTATCGGAATTCGGAAAAAGCGAGAATCGGAGCCTGATAATAATAAAACGGGGCCGCGCTAATAGGCGCGTGCCCCGTTTTCTCGCTTCATTACGACTTATCACTATTTCTTGGTTGCCGCAAACGCGTCAAGCTGAATTTGCAATTGCTCCATATACTTATCCAAACCTGCACCCTTGAGCTGCTTCACTGCCGCTTCCAGATCGGCATCGATGCTTTTCTTTACAACGCCTGCCGCGAGCGGCTGCACGTATTGGGTTCTGAGCGTTTCCAAGCTGGACAATTCAGCAGCAAGCTCGGATGTATTGAAGACAAAGCCTTCAAACAGATTCACGCCGTTCTTCTGCGCAGCCTCAGTTCCTCTTTTATCCAGACTGTCGAATATAGCCTGGAACTCGCCCGGATATTTGCTTTGCCGCGCCATGTACCCGTCATACGATGCCGTCCAGGAAGGCTTCCGATTTTTGCCGTCAATGCCCTCAACAGACACGGCCTCGCCGTCCAGGTTGTAGTGGACCCCCTTGACACCGTAAGCCAGCAGGTCGTAGTAAGTCCGGTCGCTGTGAACCTTCTCGATCAATTTAAGCGCGGTTTCCGCATACTTGCTATGTGCGCCAACCGAAATCATGGATGTGGTTTCGACCGAGACCGAAGGCAAGAACAAAGTGTTAGGATGTACATCGACTCCGACGTCCAGCCAGCCGAACTCCCAATCCGGATGCTCCTTCTTGATCTCCGGAACGTAGTTGTTGGCGACAGGCCCCCACCAGTTGCTGAATTCGAGCGGCTTCTTGCCCGCTTTCATAAGCTCCTTCGTTTTGTCCGTTTCATTGCCCTGTGCCGCAAGGATATCGTGGGCAACAATGCCGTCGTCATACCACTTCTTCGCCTTGGCCAAGACTTCCTTGTACTCGGGAGTATCATAGATGCTGATGGCTTTATAAGGCTCTTCATAACTTGTTACCGTAAAAGTAGTACCCTGCATTTGTGTTAGCGCCGGAATGAAATACTTCTTGCCGACCATCCATTTCCATAATACATCGCCAAAACGAGGGTCGTTGACCATTGGCGTATCTGGGAATTCCTCTTTCGCTTTGTACAAGTATTGCTCCAAAGTGTTCAAATCCTTGATTTCCGGCAGCCCCCATTGCTTTCGCAAATCCTCGCGGTACAGGAAGCCGTCCCCGCCGCCGCCGCCCGGCTTATTGATCTGCGGAATGCCGAACAGCTTGCCGTTAATCTCGATGCGGTTCAGAACGTCGCCGTATCGTTCACCCAATTTCGGGGTCTGGCTCAGCAGTGGCTTCAAATCCGCAAAAGCGTTCTTGATCGCGAAATTCTTGAAATCCGACCATGCGCCGCCGACATACAGATCGTATTCTTTAGCCGCAATAGCACGGCTGATCTGGTTCTTCTCGTCGCCCCAGGGAATAAAGTCGAATCGGACTTTGGCGCCCAGATCTTTTGTGGTGAGTTCGTCGAGCTGTTTGTAGAACTCTTCCATTCCTGCCTGCGGCTCCGTACCCATCGTAACCGCTTTCAGTTCGATAATTTCTTTAGGAGCCTCAGACGAAGCGGCCGCACTTGCCGGCGCACTGGAAGATGCCTCGGAAGATGAACCTTGAGATGTGTTCTTTGATGAACAAGCGGCTGCCAAGATAAGTACTGCAACCATTAAGACTGACAAAAACGCTTTCATAGACCTAGACGTTTTTCCTGCTGCTTTCAAAACAATCCCCTCCATGCATTTTTTAATTTATGATAGATAGAGGAAACATCGTAGTAATGTCTCCCCTAGCAAATCCAATAGTGCAGCTTAATTAACCCTTTACTCCGCCGACGACAAGCCCACTGACAAAGTAACGCTGAGCGAACGGATAGAACAATAATACGGGGCCGGTAGCGAGCATGGCCGTGGCCAGCTTCATCGTTTCGGTCGGCATTTGCTCCACGATAATCTGGGAATCCCTTACCGCGTCGGTCACCCGTGCCAGCATCCGGTAAAGCAAATATTGCAAGCCCCATTTATCCTTATCTGTCGTTAGGTAGAGACTGTAGCCGAACCAGTTGTTCCAATAGCCAAGCGCCAGAAACAAGCCGATCGTGGCCAATGCGGGCTTCAACAGGGGGAGAATAATCTGCCAATATACTCGGAACTCCCCTGCTCCGTCAATCCGTGCGGACTCCACTAGCGAATGGGGAATGCCTTTGATGAAATTTCGGAATAGCAATATGAAGAAGGGGCTCATCAATCCGGGAAGTATAATGGCCCAAAGGGAATGATTCAAGTGAAGAAGATTAGTGTTGACCAAGTAAGAAGGGATCAAGCCTCCGCTAAACAAAGTCGTGAAGTAGATAAAGAAAGCCGCTTTATCCCGATGCTTGAAATCCGGACGGGAAAGGACATATCCGCTCATGGAGCTTACCAGCAGCCCCAACAAGGTTCCTATCAATGTGACATATATCGTGACTAAATATGCATTTCCAATCGTGCCGCCAAGCGTTGAGAATACAACCTCATAAGCACGGAAGGAAAACTCTTGCGGCAGAAGCGAATAGCCGTTAACGGCAACCGCGGATTCGCTGCTCAAGGAACCCGAAAGCATCAGAATAAACGGCAACACGCACATGATTGCAAAAAATGATACGACGATAACGGCGATGACATTAAAAACCTTGGCGCTTGTGTCCAACCGGATCGTATTTCCTTTATGTCCCGCAGATAGCTCAGCCATGACAATCCCCTTCCTTATGCAATGAATCTATTCGTTATCAATGCCAGCTTTAGAACAGCGAGTTTTCCCGGTCGACTTTGCGGACAATCGCGTTAACCGCCACAACCAAAATCAGACCGAATACCGATTGAAACAACCCTGCCGCCGTGCCGAGACCCAAGCTGAAGTTAACGGTCAGTGAGCGGTACACATACGTATCGATGATATCCGTGACGTTCATCAGCAGCCCGTTGTTGCCGATGATGTTCCAGAACAAATCGAATTGTCCGCGCATGATCCCCCCGATGGAGAAGAGAAGCAAAATGATAACGGTCGGCTTCAGCAAGGGGAGGGTAATATGAAGAATGCGCTGCCATTTGGAGGCGCCATCCACATATGCGGCTTCATAAATGCTATCATCGATTCCGTGGATGGCGGCCAAATAGATCACGCTGCCATAACCCAAGCCTTTCCATATCTCGATGGCGACAATAATAAACGGCCAAGCCGCAGGCGTCGCATAAAAATCAAACTTTTCAAAACCCAGTGACTTGAAAGCGCTGTTAAAAACGCCGTAATCATAGCTGAACAAGTTATAGACAATCGAGGCCACGATAACCATCGAAACGAAATAAGGCATAAACATCATCGTCTGAGACATTTTTACAAATCTTTTGAACGTGAGCTCCTTGAGGAGTACTGCAATCGAAATCTGAAAAATATTGTTTAGTACTATGAACGCAATATTATACAGAACGGTATTCCGTATTAATACCCATATAATGGAATCCGTGCCGCCCCTAAATAGAAACTCAAAATTTTTAAATCCGACAAACGGACTGAAAAGCTCTAAGCTAAAATCATAGTCGATAAAGGCGTAGTACAATCCGAACATAGGAATATACGAAAACAGAAGAAAGAAGGCGATCATGGGAATCAGCATTACGTAATATGTTTTGTGCGCCCTAAAATCTGCGAAATATAATTTCCTTTCTTTTACTTTTTGTGTAATTACTGCGTTTACCTGTGTGCTCATGTCATCACCATCCTCATCTCATATTTTAGCAACAGGGGGTGGGAGCGAATATAACACTTTTGCTAGATTCCTTGTAATTTTCGATGATGAGGTGAGAGAAAACGGCCATCTCTCCCCGATAACACTCAGGAAGAGATGGCCGTATCATGAATAGCATCAGCTTGCCTCTAAACTCTTAATAACGGGGACATCGATAATGACAGAGGTGCCTGCTCCCGGTGCGCTTTCGAAACGCATACAGGTTTGTTCACCAAAATAGAGGTTAAGGCGCTTCTCAATATTGTTTACACCGTATCCGCTGCCATGATAACCCGGTCGCTCACTTTTCTCCTCTTCCATACCTATGCCATCATCCACAACAGACAGGATCATACGCTGATTGAGGATGGTCCCCCTAATGATAATCGTTCCTTTTCCTTCGGGATTCTCCGAGATGCCATGCACAATGGCGTTCTCTACTAGAGGCTGAAGCGTGATTTTCGGAATCAGGCATTCCTCTACCTCTTTCTCTACATCGATTTCGAATTGGATTCTTCCCTTAAACCGTTTCTGCTGAATATCGATATAGATGCTGCTCAAACGAATTTCGTCTCCAACGGTAACGAGATCCTCTCCCTTGTTCAAAATCAACTTATAATAATCCGACAGGGCGTAAATGACCTGCTGAATATTTTCCTTTTCTCCCTTTTGCGCCATCCAAAACAGCATATCCAACGTGTTGTATAGAAAATGCGGATTAATTTGAGATTGAAGCGCTTTGAGCTCGGCTCCCTTTTTTTCCTGACCGAGCTTGAACTGCTCCTGCAGCAAATTCTGCACGTTGTCGATCATATAGTTATAACTCGATACAAGCCGTCCTACTTCATCATCGCGTGGCGCTATATCAAGGCTCTGAAGCCATCCTTTCCGAACCTGATCCATCTTTTTCGTCAGCAGCATCACGCGGTGAGTAACGGATTTGGTAATCGGGAAAATCAAGAGAAGCAGCGCCACGCTCACAAGAAGGTAGACGGTAATGATTTGGGTTCCCACTTTATTCATAGCCGCCGCTGCCGCACTTTGCGGGATGACGGAAACCAAATAAATGCCCGTATGCCCGATTTGATTGCTGCGAACCTGGTAAGAGTCGTTTGCCTGCGTGACCTTCAAAAAACGATTGCCGGTTTCCAGCGTTTGAGGCAAGCGCATAGTTCCCAACTGCGAATTATCGCTGCTTGCGATCATCTCGCCTTCCTCGGTTGCCAGATAAACGAATTGTTCCGGGACGGACTTGGTTAAGCTTTGGCTAATCTGCTTTAAATCCAGGTTAATAACCACAGTACCTATAGGTTCCTGGTAATCTTCCATATTCCACATGATCCTGCCCAGTGTTAAATAGCTCTTCGCCGGAGGAGAGCTATCATCTTCGTAAAGCAGCCATGTCGGGGCTCCGCCATTGGCATTAAGTTTATGTGCCCATTCCAGAGGTTCGATCCTGCTAAGCATGCGGAACCGAGTGTCCGCTCCTGTCACCACAAACCGGTCATCGATATAATACACGATATTGTCAACTTCCGAGCTGGCTTCCAGAACCTGCGTATAGGAGACAACTTCGTCAAAATTCAGGATTTGTTCTCCTATATCCGTTGTTTCAGGATCGGCGATTAATGCGGCACTAAGTGCTTCATTCACAATGACCATAGAGGACATTTTCTCGATGCGAGCCATTTTGCTGGACAATATGGAGTGCGTCTGTTCATAGTTTTGATTAGCGGCATAATTCTGGCTTTGGAGCGAGGCATTGCGAATCTCCCCGTATGACTCCAAGAAGGTGATGGCCAGCGGCACCAGTCCTACTAACGCAAACATGATCAACAGCTTCGTTTTTAGGGATAGATTTAAAAACCATGTTGGTTTTTTCATTTCATGATCATCTTTCTATATTCTACAGGTGTTACCTCGGTTGCTTCTTTGAAAACCTTAGTGAAATAACTCGCGCTTGCATAACCGCATTGCTCGGAGATGGCATTAATTTTGTAATGTTCGTTTGAAATCAGTTTTTTGGCAAGATCCAGTCGGTAATCCGCAATGTATTGTTTAATCGTAATCCCGGTTTCCTGCTTGAACAATGTGCCGAGATGAGCGGCAGACAAATGCACGTGATCGGCGATTTCCCGCAAATCCAGATCCAATTTGCAGTAATGAGATGCAATATAATCCATCACATCCCGGACCACCCGGGAATACTTTGAGGAACTCTCCACCTCTTCCAAATAGGCGGTAAGAATCTGAGACACCAACTGCTTCATGGAGATAATAGAATCGCAATTCTGGATATACCGTTCCAATTCACCCAAGCTGTACAAAGAGTCTATTCTGGAGAGTACCGTGCTTTTCTCGCGCAGCATCGCCTGCGCAAAGGAAGTGAATAAAGCGCCTACTCGCTCTTTACGGGGATACTCCATCTCGCAAAAGCCATCGCAAACCGTATCAAACCAGCTTGTCAGCTTTTTCGGTTCATTTTTTAACAAGTTAAAAAATTCCGGGTACAGATCAGTGTTCACGCCCTGCGGCACGTTCTTCTTTTCCTCGGTATAAAAAAAACGAATATTCGGGTTATAAAAGGAACGTCCCCGAGCGGTCATTGCGGATTGATAGCTTTCCGGGACGAGTGCAAAACTGTTCGCTTCAATCCCTGCACCCATGTAAAAATCTTCGTTCTGCTGCAAAAAAGATTGGATTAACGATTTGATGCGTTTCGTCTCTTGTTTCTTTAACGCCAGGACAGACAAATAATGATTTTCCTCCAGACTTACGCAAACTGCTGGCACGCTATTCGCTTTCCAAAAAGATTGAAGGGCCGCCAATTCCATCTCCTGAGATTCTGCGACCGACTTGTGCCAAGCGACCAAGCAAATATAGTTCATATCTGTTGGAAAACCCGTTTCGTTGCAAAGACGCAGAAGGTCATCCAGATTATTGTTTTTCTGCTTCAACATTCCGGCAAGCTTCTGCCGCTGTAAATCCATTCTCTGGTCATTGAGAACATGGTTCTTCTGTTTGTCATCAATAAACTCTACGGACCTCTGGATAGCTGCTTCCAACTCCGGAAGCTTGATGGGCTTTTCAATATAATCAACGGCGGCCAGCTTGATGGCGCTTTTCAAATAGGCGGTATCCAAGTATCCGCTCATAAACAACAGCTTGCACTCCCCGCACTTCTCTGCCAGCTGCTCCGCGAATTCAATTCCGCTAAGCTTCGGCATCCTGATATCGGTTAGCACAATATCTGGTTGAAACCATAAAGCGATCCGAAGCGCCTCTGCCCCGTCTTTGGCCTGCTTAATATCGCTAATTCCATATTTCTTCCAGTCAATGGACTCCATCAAACCGATTCTTGTATAATCATCATCGTCTGCAATTAATAAATGCATGTCGATCTGCTCCTTAATTATAATATTTATTTGAAAGCGCATTCATTTTGAGGATTGGTTTCAAAATCTTTCATATCTAGACATTTTCATTGTAATGATAAATGGAGTTAGAATGTATGCAGTTTCTTAAGGAGAAGGTACAGTTTTTATAGAAGTTATTAAGCGTGAGGCTGTCGATTAATTGTGGACAGTTTTAACGTAAACGATGACGTAAAATTGTTTGTGTACCAAGATTTGGAGCCTTTTCAGGTAACAAAAAAGTAGGGTATTCTCGGGATTGCGACACCACCAAGAAGGAGCCCTACTCAATGACTAATATACCCGATAACAT
>NZ_JBEQAP010000075.1:0-17737 GCF_041640265.1 Cohnella sp. | reverse complement strand
TTCCACGCGTACCCATCCCGAACACGACCGTTAAGCCCTCCAGCGCCGATGGTACTTGGACCGCAGGGTCCTGGGAGAGTAGGACGTCGCCAGGCCAAGAAGAAGCACCCTTAACCGGGTGCTTTTTTGTGTTATTTGGAGGATTGAGCGTCAGCGGGACAGCAGCATAACGGTCTCGTAGACCGTTAACAGCGGGGAAAGCGCCCGAACCTCCGGCTTACGGTCTAACAGACCGCTAAATGAAGCCAACTGCCCGGAGGAGCGCAGCTAACGGCCTGCCAGACCGCTAATATTGATTTATTGGTGGTAGAAGGACACTTCCTTCGACTCCAGCCGAACGATGCCGTCTCTTCGCTCACGGCGCAGCGTCAGAAGCAGCTTAATGCGGGGGGTCAGCAGCCAGATGTGCCAATATACCAGAGCGATAACGAGCGAGGAAGGCGCCCAGGGGTAGAACAGGCCGGCGACGCAGCAACCGACGAGGGACAGATGGAAGTGAAGCCGGCGAAACAGAGCGAGCTGCGTATCCATAATCGGCAGAGGGCCGATCCAGGGCCAATCCCGGCGGAAGGTCCACCTTTTCTCTGATAGCTTATCGACTCTTCTCAATGTAATTCTTAGCACGAGCGCATGCACGAGCAGCATGATGGCGACGCCGAGCACCGAATAGAGCAGTCCGCGCCAACCATCGATTAAGTATAGAACAGTAACTAGCAGCAGGGCTGTCGACATATAGCTATATTTGCTCTCGGGACGCAGAGCGATTTTGCGAACGAGTGTATAATTATAAAAGGTCGCTTCTCTCTTCATTTGCGGCTCGCTCATTCACGATATTCCTCCTGGCACAAAACGCTTTCTGTCCATTACTATCGGATAAATGAAAGCTTATTGTTATGTTGCAAGCCATTTTCCGGCTATTAATACGTATATTTTCATAGAATTTGGGACATAATAGATGCAACAATAGGGAAAGGCGGGGGTGGTGCTCATGGAGGCAACCGAGCGGAAAACCTGCATCGTATGCGGGGAACCGAAAGACGAGGGGATTACGATCGTAACGGAATTTATATGTACATCATGCGAATCCGAGATGGTACACACGAGTGCGGAAGATGAGAAATATCCCTTCTTTGTCAGACAGTTAAGGCAGTTGTGGGTGCGATTCCATGTTTGATTACGAGAGACCGGGCAAGCAAATCTTGCCTGGTCTCTTTTTAATAGGAGTGCCAGCTCGAAACATACACGGATCAGATTCAAGGGGGACGGCTCCTGAAGGTTGTTCTTATTCTGCTATAATAAGGACAATGCAAGAGGAGGCGATTAAACAGTGGCGCTAGATCAACGGAAAGCTCCTCTATTCGAGGCGCTGGTCGCCCACGAGCGGCTGCGGGCGGGCTCTTATCACGTGCCGGGGCATAAGGCCAGGGCAAGGTGGGGCGACGAGCGGGCGGCCGCCTACTACGGATCGCTGCTGGGACTGGACGTAACGGAGCTGTCGGACACGGACGACCTCCATCACCCTGAAGGACCGCTGCTCGAAGCGCAAGAGCTGGCTGCCGAATGCTTCGGTGCGGAGGAAACCCGATTTCTCGTGGGCGGCAGCACGTCGGGCAATCTGGCGATGATCGTCGGGCTGTGCCGGCCCGGCGATCTGGTCATCGCGCAGCGCAACGTACATAAGTCGATCGTTCACGGCTTGATGCTGGCGGGTGTCCGCGCGGTGCTGCTGTCACCGGAGATCGACCGGCTGTCCCGGCTGGCGACCGTCCCAACCGAAAGGCAAGTGACGGGGGCGTTGGAACGTTATCCGGAAGCCAAGGCGCTTATTTTATCTTCGCCGAATTACTATGGGATGTGCACCGATCTGTCGCCGATCGTTGCGGCGGCGCATCGACGGGGCGTCCCGGTGCTGATCGATGAAGCGCACGGTGCGCACTTCGGCTTTCATCCGGAATTTCCTCCATCCGCATTGAGGGCAGGAGCGGATCTTGTCGTGCAATCCACGCATAAGATGCTCGGGGCGATGACGATGGGCGCTATGCTGCACATGCAAGGGGAACGCATCCCGAGAGCGGCGATAAGGCAAGCGTTGTCGATGGTGCAGAGCTCCAGCCCGTCTTTTCCGATTATGGCTTCGTTGGACTTGGCGCGGTGGCAATTGTACAGTAATAAGGAACGAACGTTCTCCTCTGCGATTAATGCTGCGGATCGAGTAACGGAAGCGTTGGAGAAGACGTCCTTCCGAGCATTAGGATACGGAAAGTATGCAAGCCCCGGTATCGCTTACGACCCGCTTAAGCTTGTGCTGTTCGATGAAACGGCCAATCTGACCGGGTTTGCGCTTAGAGACGAGCTGGAGGATCTGCGCTGCGTAGCGGAAATGGCGGACGAGAAATATGTAGTGTTGGCGCTCGGACCGGGTACGACGCTGGAAGACGGACAGAGGCTGCTGGAGGCTTTGCTGGAGATCGCCGATCGCGGGCGAGAGAAGAGAATGGCGACAAAACACATCAGAGAACATATGTTCGAAAGTGGGGAAAACCTCTCCATACCGGAACCGGTTCTGTTCGATCGGGAAGAATACGAGGCCGTGGCGGTCCGTCTGGAATACAGCGTCGGGTGTCAAGCGGCGGAATGGGTCATTCCGTACCCTCCGGGTATACCGGTCCTGTTCCCGGGAGAAACCATAACAGAGGGCATCGTCGACCGACTGAAGCGCTGGCGGCACGAAGGCGCGCGCATTCAAGGGGCGCGAGATCCCCAGCTTCGCGAGATTCAGGTTCGGAGAGATAAAGACGGCTAGAAGGTGAGAGGAATGATCAGAGACCGGGCCGGTCGGGATATTCGCGTTATGATCGCTTGGCTGGCCGGAATCGCGGCAGGCGCGCTGTTGATCGGATTGATTATGATTCCCCCCGTGATCGGATTGGCCGACAGCGGGGATTTCGGGCGCGTGTTGGGCGTATCGGGACTGCGGGTGCTTCATCCGGACCAATCCTATGAAGAGCTTTATTTTAACTATGCGCACCAATATCTCGGGTATGGAGGCTATACGCTGGGGGGCTACGTTTCGACGCATGTCGTATTCGTTGCGATAGCGGGTTGGATCGGCAGGCTTCTGGACGGAGACGTATTCGACATTCGCGTGCTCGGAGCCTGTTACGCGGCAGCCTACATTTGGGCTGTCGTCCTGTTTGTCCGTCATTCGCCGGGAATGAAGAGCCGAACGGCGACGACGATCATGGCGGCGTCATTGGCGGCCGTGCTATTGTTCGTGTTCGGGGATATCGGTTACGCGGCGTATTTTCAATCCTTTTTCGGTGAGCCGTATGCGCTGACCGCGATGCTGCTCATGGTCGCGTCCGCTTTCGCTCTGGCTTCGTCGAACGAGCCTGCCGGCCGCATGTTCGCTTTATTCGTGGTAGCGGCGCTGGCGGTAGCGACTTCGAAAATCCAGAATGCCCCGCTCGGTATCGTATTCGCGCTGCTCGCCTGGAGAATGATCGGTTTGCGGGGAGATCCGAGATGGAGACGACAAGTGTGGACGGGAGCGGCGATTCTGCTGATCGGATCGATCCTGATGATCGTGGCGGCGCCGGATCGGTTAAAGCACGTCAATCTGTACCAGTCGATCTTCTTCGGCGTACTGAAGGATACCCCTCACTTAGAGCGCGACATGGAGGAGTTGGACATTGCCTCGAAGTACGCGCCGCTGGCGGGAACGAACTATTTTCAGAAGGACACGGCCATTCCGCAGAACGATCACGTTCTGCACCGGGAGGTGCTGCAGCGGCTCAGCCATAAGGATATCGCTTTGTATTATTTGAAGCATCCGTCCCGGTTTATGCAGAAGCTGGACAGGGCGGCGGAAAACGCGATGTACATTCGTCCTTATTACCTGGGCAATTATGATGCTTCGGCAGGCAAACCTCCCGGGGCGATCTCGCATACGTTCAGCGGCTGGAGCGACTTCAAGGCGGCCGCTATGCCTCGAAGCGCGGCAGTTTACTTTCTTGTTTTCATCGCTTACGCCCTTGCGTTAGCCGCGGTTTGGCGAAGAAACCGCTCGGGTAAATGGAGGGTAGCCGTGGAGACGATGGCCGTCGTCGCGTTAGCCGGGGCGTTCTCCTGCGTCGTGCCGCTTATCGGAGACGGAGAGGCCGATCTGGGTAAGCATTTGTTTATGTTTAACGTCTGCTTTGATATGATGGTAGTAAGCGTAATAGCCGGAGCGTTCTATGGAGCGATCAAGCTTGCGGGAAGCAAGCCTGGAACAGGCGTAACGGCTGAAAGGGGAAAGCTGGGTGCGGGGCGGATTGTTCATCACGATTGAAGGCTTATGGTGACTTGATGAAATGTATAGGGTACAACCGTATGAACTGTTTTTCTAACATTATAGTTACTTAAACATGTGTATAAAAATGATAAACGAAGTTGGTGGGAGCCCTCCCATATCTGGATTTTCTCAAAGTTAAGGGACATTAACTTCCGTGAAAAAATGTTTGGGTTAAGGGGGGCTTATGAAGATCAAGTGGCTACATCAATATATTGAGAGTAACTTCGCGGACGGACTTTGCGCTTTGGAGAAATTTGAGTGTTTTCAAGAAGAATTCAATGGCTTTCAATATAGAATTTACGTGGAGAAACAAGAATTTGATGAAGGAAATACTTCACTGATTACAGCTGTATTGGGTATTTACGACATTGAATTCGAGCAAGAACATGAGCCTTCAATTTTTGAATTACCCAGTACATTGATAAATCGCATCAATGATCTGACCCAGAATCTTTATTTTTAGTGGTATTAAAAAGCAATAACCATATTGTTTAATGCCGCATTATTTTGTGGGTAAAGGTTATGGTGTTCAAGGAATAAAGCTAACGATCAGTAATGTGAAACAAATTCTGTCATCAACAGCTTGTGGTAATGTTTGCATGAGGACAAGAATGGGCTCCGGGCTGTTCCCTTCAGGCTTTTTCTACCCTGATACACTCAGAGAAACGATTGAATCTAGGAGATCACATGAATAAAACATTGAAGCTTAAGATACTGGCATTTTGTATTTTATTTAATATCCTTCATGCGGGTTTATACGCCAATGCAGCAACGGAACCTAATTATGTTACGAACGATCAATTACAAAGTAGTTTGGAAAAAGTCAAGATGGACATGGCCACCAAAGAAGAACTGCAGGCAATGGTTCAACAGCAAGGGCACACCCTCACGAAAGAAGAAATCACCCAGCAACTAATAGATACTCAAAAGTCGAGAATCGCAATGCTTGAAGGGAATATTAATGCACTATTGTCATTGCTTGCAGTTATTGTTGCTGTACTTACCTTATTCGGTGGTATTTTCGTTTGGGTTTCCAGAAGGGCCTTTTCATCTAAGCTGGAGGAGGTAGAGAAACGGCTCGATGAAATGAAACAACTCAAAAACGAAGCAATTACAAAAATGGAAACCGTAAGGGAACTTAGCAGCAATCTCAACGTGGCGATTCGTGAAGCACAAGATTTGCAAATCAGCTTAAACAAAAGCAAAACTGCCTTTGACGAGGAAACCGAGAGAATAGATCAATTGGGGAAGTATGTGAATTTTTTAGAGCTCAAAGCATCGCGGTCAGAGATTATACGTACATTTGAGAACGATGTAAACCAATCCATAAGATTGATTTCTGACCTTGAATACTGGCTTGAAGGTACACTTCCGAACTATGGATATGCGCTCGTAAAGGTTACAGAGGTTTTTGGTGAGAACGTCACAAAGGAAGGATCTGACGAAACGATCCAAGAAAAGCTCAGTTACAATACAAAATCTTTAAAAGAAATTGAGGATTCTTTTTGGAAACAGGCTGCGAGACGCTTGGAATGGGAAGATTACGCTGATAAGGATACAGACGAATTTATAGATCCGCTTAATGACTCATTCGAAGAGTGGAAAAGCACCTATAAGGATATAAAAAAGGTACATGGTATTATCGGGGCTCAAATCTCTATGAAGCCACATCAGTTTAAACCAAAGACATAAATAGGGAACTTGCATTAAAACGGCTGAGCTCAAAATGGCAGCCGTTTTTCTAACTGGTGAGCAGTGAACTATTTCACTAAACGGCGAACATTAGTTCAATGAACTAGCGGCAGTCTAGGACTTTACGGTCCAATGCTGCTGCTGGTTTTATATTCGGGTTAATCTTTATTTAAGCGACGTGGTGCTTTCTAATATGAAGATCCCGCGCGGATCAATGCAATGTCACACCACATAAATCAAGATGAGTATTTCGGTGTCGAGGAGCTAAGTGGTTAATCTGTGAAAGCCTCTGTGTTAATAAAACTGAGCCATGGGAGAATAACACAGAAAAATCACTCACAGACAATATTAAATATGGGGGTCTAGCATTTACACTGACGTCTTCGCTTTCGGAAGCGAAAGTGGCTGGCTGAGGTTAGTCGGGGTCCGTATCTCAGTTATTATTTTTTTCGGCTTATTTATAACTTACTTGTGCTGGACTTTCCGCTACGATGGGATTAAGCAAGCAAACATCTACTCATGGGGGGAAACGGCGATGAAACAATTTTTCGACGACATTCTGAAAACGAGGCTGCGTGAGCACGGGCTCGACCCGGACGCCCCTTCGTTTCTGGACGACCCGCGTTACGGCGATTTCAAAAACGAAAAAGTGATATGCAAGTACGGTTCCGTCACCTTGGACTACTATATCCGCAAGGAATGGTTTCCTGTCGCGGCTTCGGAGGGGAGGCGGGGGCGGTTCGATCCGCAGGCGAGGTGGGACGGCCGGCCGATCGAGGCAAACGATCTGATCGCGGAAATTAGGTGCGAGACGTTCTACGAGCTGGCAGAGACGCCTTGGGACGACGAGCGGAAGTACGATGACGCGAACATCAAGAACAAGCTGTTCGGCACGAGCGGGCTGCGCGAAAATTTGAAACGGCGGGTCGGCTTCGATACCGCGCCGTACCGAAAGCGTCAGACGTTCGAGGAGTTCCAGCTGCTCAAAATATTGTACCGCATCGAAAAGCATCACCGAGACAAGGTGAATGTCACGAAGCTGCTGGGCGACTTGTCGCTCGAAAACGTCGACCGCAGCATCCTCGGCGAGACGAGCGTCCATGGTCATGTCGTCACGGAGCTGCTGACGGAAGTGCATCTGGCGATCGAACCGCAGTTTCCCGTCATCGCCAATCAAGCGATCGTCGACCTGACGATGGCTTGGAATGAAAAGCTTCTGCAAATCGCCGCCGTGACTCGCATGCAACTGCCGAAGTATATCCGCATCGCGGAGCTACGGCGAATATTGGACTACGCGACGCGGCTGCTGGATCGACTGGACGAGCCGCAACCGGTGTCGGACAATCGGCTACTGGAGTCGTTTTATTTGCGAGTGCTCCAATTGAAGCAAATCGCCCGGACGCACGACATCGATCGGGTGACGAGCTTCGTAGCCGGTTCGAAGCAGACAGAGGAACTCGGAAAACAGGAAGTACAGCCGATCCCGTTCGCCCCTTTCGTCATCGCGGACGCGGCGGCGTTCATGCGGGAGCGAATGGACGCCGTCGCCCCGCTCGTCTACCCCGGGGAGCGAATAACAGAAAAGCATCGGCAATTTTTGCTAAAGCAGGCGGCGGCCGTTCCCGAGCTGCTGGAGCTGTATAATAAGCAAAAGATCGGGTTTCATCCGCAGGCGCTGACCCCCCTCTTCCTGATTAGCTGCTTGCAGGAAATCGCGCTCAGCCACTCCTTGTCTGAGGGGGATGACGAGTACGCGTTCAAGAACGAATATTACTTGGCAGACGGGAAACGGCACACGTTGACCTCCGTTTTGAAGCAGATGACGAAGCAGCTTAATGTCGAAGAAGCGTTTCAGCTCGTCTGGACGACCAAGCTAGAGCGGAGAATATACACTAATCAGGGGCTGCTGGACGAGTATTTGCTGCTGCTAGACATCGGCTCCGTCTGCAACCGAATGATTCAGAAGGCGATGCAAGTTCCCGATCTCGGCACGATGCGTATATGGAACGAATTTTTGCTGTCGCAGATGATCGTGAACGAGTTTGTGCCGATCGTGCTAGCCGCGGGACAATTCGACCACATCGTGACCAACGTGACCGGGCTATCCTGCGAACTGCGGACGATGCGGCTGTTCTCGTATTTTACGAGCGAGGCGGAAGCCGTCGCGATCACGAAAACAATCGTGCGCGAAATCGAATCGGCGATGCTGCGCCCGCTATCGGGACCGGATGAGCCGCGGTTGATGAGGCTACGGCTATTCGGGGAGATGTATTACTTATTGGCGTATTCCATTGACACAGCCCGAAGGAAGTTTGTTTTGCGGTTGTTCATGCCCGAAGCGAGCGGCGAGGAGTGCGCGCTGATGGCGAAGGCGGGGCTAGGGAAGTTCGTCGACGGCCACGAGCGGTTGACCAGTCGGTAAGGCGGTACGTAGATGACTGGCAGGAGTTCTGGGGTTTGCGTTGAGCGATTCCAAATGGCCGTTGCGGCCTTGTTCACCGTCTACGCCTGGCTGATCTGCCTGGCTCCGCGGCATCCTGTTGCCCCCCTCGTAGTCGCGCTTGCCGCTATGACGTCGCTACGGTTCGAGAGTCGAAGCGCTGTGTGCCTGCCAGTCGGACGCTGACCCGGAGAAGCCGCTGCTTGCCGATTTGTTATGCACCGAGCGATTCGGTGACGATAAGTAGGGGGAAGGAGCGATCAACATGATCGATAGAGTCTCGATTTATAATATCGTCTTGGCTACGCATTGCGGATTGGATTGGGAAGAGCAGGATAATCTTCAGGAAGCCTATGACGCGTTCCGCAAACTGTCTGCCGCGAAGCAAAGCCGATTCGACGCGCTTGTGACCGAGGCCGTCGCCGCGTGCGAGGAGCTGTTCCGAAGCTTTCCGGCGACGCATCGAACGCAGCTCGATTTGGACATTCGGACCGAGATTGAAGGAGAAATCTATCGCAAACTCGAACCGATGTTCCGGCAATTTCTTTCTTAGACAGAAGCGTTGGTTGCAGAGACCGGTCTTCTCCCGTCGCGCCTTCTATTGCTTTTAGTGGAACGGCACGGTGCAGAAGTAAATGAATATATCAGGAAAGAAACGAGCTGACGGCACCGCAGCTCGTTTCTCAAATATCTAAAACCTTTTACATTATTCCATGGAATAAAACATCCACAAGTTAATCTGTGCCGCGTGGCTCCAATGTTAGAATGCGAGTCTGCCCCAAGGCATTCACGAAAGGAAAATGTAAAAAAATTAGTTAGAACTCGTTTTTAGCACTGGTATTTCTCAAATTCCCCTAATGTCCTTTCAACCCCGATACTTCCCAAAATTCATATTTTGATGTAAATTTATGGTGGTTATTGCTAGTTGACATGCCTAGAAATAATAACGAATTGAGGTGGCCCATGTCATTATTAAATGATACTGAAAAAGTGGAGTCATTGATTTCAATTTTGGACAATCATATTGATAAACTTCCTCATGAAGATAGTTTTGCAAATTATCTTGAAACAATACGATTTTTCTTGAAAACTAAGGACCCCATTATTCAAAAGTCGGCTGTCTCCACTAGCAGCATACTTATCGAAAATGTAGCTTTTAATTTGTACACAAAAATCAACTTGAGGCAAGCAGCAGGAACCCTAATAGGTGCTTTCGATAAGGTCGGATATACGGATGCAGTGGATACAGCTGCCGTCATTCTTAAGTTCGAAGAGCTTCTTCAGCAAATGTCTGCAGAGGAAGCTATAAACGTATATGTCGATCGCTGGAGAACTGAAGAGAAGAGCTTATAGAGTACTTGGAATCTTATTTGGCCGAGCTCTGTTTGGAACTACAGCATGATCCGGCTGACCAGTTCGTTCAAGGAAAAATAAAGGGCATGCAGCATGCAATAAAATTCGCAAGAATGCAAACGTATGCAAGAAAAAACGGGCCAAGTTTATTAACATTAAGATCGCCTAACACGGAGTAGATTGTATTTTGGAAGGCGGAGTGCATTATGAAAAACCGAACGTTAAGATATACGGACTCAAAAGATCCGCTATCGAAAATACCGACCGACCGTTTAAAAGAAATGCAGAGGCTTCTCCACGATCGAGGAACAATAACTGTTTACTCCGACTGTTCCGCAATACAAGACCAAAACATTATAAGCGTAGCAGCTTGCTTTGTTGGAGACGGGGAAACAAGAGTGGAGTCAAGGAAATTATATGTCGGGTATGTTAACCGTTCTGTCTATGCAGAATTAAAAGCTTTGACCTTTGCCATATCCATGCTCCCAAAAATATTGGAACGTTATAGCAGAAGGTTGATTAAGCCAGAACAAATAATTGTTTATACAGACTATTGCCATATAGATCAGATTTTATATACAGAAAAATTATCCGACAACAATTTCATGCGGGAAGCTGTTTCCGAAGTGCTCCAGAGTCTTGAGGAATTTAAACTAGAAAATAAGGGATATGATTTAACGATTCGGTACATCGGAGACGAGAAAAAGCACAATATGTATTATAGTGCAGCTCATAACTCAGCAAGACGGTTACTCGGCAAAAAATGAACATTTTTTTGCTAGACTTCTTCAACGAAGGTAGAGGCCGAGTAACAGAGCCTTTCAAATAATGTTATTTGAATATGATAATGGTCTGTAAGCAGGTTGCGTTTGGAAAGATGACGAAATTAGGATGTTAAAAGGAGGTCGAATTTTTTTGTACAAATCGGTAATTGAGGATGGTAAGTTTCTTGTTCTCGTAACCGATGGCACTTTTGATGCTCCAATAATTGAATTGCCGACAGAAGAACTTGCGGATAAAGTTGCATTTGAGCTCCAAAGTGCCTGGGATCAAGGTGTAGTATGGGGAGCTTATCGAAAACAGAAAGAGCTAGATGGTAATGGAGTCGATAAAAATACCAGAGAAGAAATTCAAAAATTAAAAGATATGAGTCCCACTGAGCGAGAAGCTTATTCCCAAAAAGTAAACCGACGTAATGACAGAGTTCAAAGAGTTGAAGAAGCAAAAAGATGGAAAAGCGTATTGAACTGGAAAAGTGGTAAGAGGGATTAATGCTTCATCGATAAGCAGTCCTGTGGGGTTCTAGGCCCGGAGTACGATTGATTTTACAGGATGGCTGCATATTCGCAGCTGTCCTGTTTTCAAATTCAAGTACACTATTACCACGTATAAAGCATGTTTCTGTCGCTATTCATCAATAGTTTTGGAGCGAAATTCAAATAAACATAAAATATACAACTGGTGTCGACGCACATCAGTATTTTTTTGGCCCTCAATAGAGGTAAGCAACAGGCTTTGCCCGAACAAATACATAACGAAAAGAATACATAGGAGCAGATGAACTTGATCCTTCAAACCGAAAACAGGTTAACTACGATTGCCGCCAAAACAATAGGTGAATTGCAAGTTTTTCTGAATCAGATTCTGAACGACAATCAGACTTACAAGAGCTTGTCCAATGTCATCGAACACATGAAGCACGAATATGCAAACCGATTTGTTATCGAGCTGCTCCAGAATGGTTATGATGCCATAAACAATGGGCGATTAGATGATCCTTTATCGATCGGCAAGATAAAAATGGTTCTTTCGGAGAACAGAGAGCGTCATTCCGTCTTCTATTTTGCCAATACAGGTAGACCCATTACGGAAAATAACTTCAAATCTCTATCTAGTCTCGCGTTAAGCGATAAGAAACCCTCGGAGTCTGTTGGCAACAAGGGAGTAGGGTTCAAAAGCGTACTACAGGTCTGCATGTCACCGCAAATCTACTCGGGTAAGTGGGAAAGCGAAGATGGTTTTTCCGGTTTCTGCTTCGAGTTTGCACCGGATAAGATTGAGTTGCTGACTGAAAAAATCATCGAAATGCTGGAGAATAAACATGTACCAGATTTCGGTGATATCTTCGGCGTACCCGTCACTTTGAAACATTGGCCGCATCAACAGATTGTAGAGCTGGAGCAGATCGTACAGAGCTTGAATCCAAACAGGGAGAATACTCTCAGACATTTTTTCTACTCGGAAATGAAGTATCTGTCCCCATACTCGCTTCCGTTCCCCATAAGTCCGAATGCCGCAGATCCTATCCTTAAACAGCTCGGAGAGGAAGGGTATGTCACAATTGTCCGTCTGGAGCTCAATCAACCGGATGCGCTAGAGCTTACCAAGAGAGCCATGTTCGAGCTCGACGAACAGTCGTGGCTCTTTCTGGATCATATCTCCGAGCTGCATATAGAGCATCGGGACGAAGATAGTCTTTTCGTGCAAGAGAAGCGGATGTACAAAAAGGAGACCATCTTGATCGATCATGGCAGCAAACTCTCGGAGGTCGTGATTTCGTCGGAAGAACAGGAGCCGGCAGCGTATTGGCGTTGGACGAAGACGATCGGAGGCAGTGGCAATCCGCAGATGAGAAACAAAATCCTCCAGGCCGTGAGCGAGCTGCATCAGAGCTGGGCGGATTTGGATGAAGCACGAATTGAAACGGCAGTTCGTAAAGGAGGGCTACGGGAACCAGGACTTATCTATATTTATCTGCCTACAAGGCAGTCGACCGGAATCGCTGCGCATTTAAATGCACCGTTCTTTGGACAGATCAATCGCGGCGGAATCGACACTGGGAAGAGATGGAACAGTTTGCTTCTGTTGGAATTGGCAACTCTCCTCCTAGAAGCAGTCCGGCAGGTACTGAATCTCCAACCGCCGGAGTCCGGAGATATGGTCATCGATTTGCTTAGTTTCCGCTCGAACCTTGGCGAGAGTGAGCCTGGCCGCATCCTCGCTTCGCATGTGGATCGTATTCTGAAAGAGAATCAGATCGAGTTGGCACATTGGCCGATTCTGCCCTTTCGCAACGTAGACAATCAGCAAGAATTCGGCACCATGGCGGATTTGATCTGTCTGCAAAAGACGTGGTCCTATCGCCTGTTTTCGAGAGAAGATCTATCTGGAAAGCTGGGAATCGGGACCGTCTCTAATATCAGTGATGATCGGTATCCGGCACTTGATATGCTCGCCAAACATGCGAATGTCAACATGTATCCGGACGATAATCGAAAAGCGGAATGGATCGAAGCGTACGCCCGGTTGATGCGAAGTCAACGGTGCTCCATCGCCGTTTGGCAACTATTCTACGACGAAGCGATGCTGCTGCTTCCTGATCCCGAGCGGCTGCAGCGCCGGTACGTGCTTCTGGGGCAGGACGGTGAGCTACACTTAGCCGGAGACGAGGAACAACTGGGCGAAGTGTTCTTATCCCCCTCGCAGTCTGCGGATGCCGATGGGGAGGAAGCAACTCCGCATGACCCGGACAAAATCCCGTCTTTTATGCGACACAAAATCGCATATTTAAATGAAGACCTGGACAAGCATCGGGAGAAAGGCGGCAAGAGAACAAGTGACTTTTTGAAGTATTTGCGGAATGGCAATCTCGTAGAGGATTTCCGTGTGCAGACTTTTCTGGATAAGATTATCCTCCCGGAAATGCCAACGAAACTGGTTCCTTACAGCACAACTAAATCGGATCAGCTGTTCGAGTTGCTCGACTGGGCGATGCATCTTTATTTTGGCTCCAGAGCGACAGAATCCTACCAGAATCGTTTCTTACGGATCTGGCTGCCGACACGTTCCGGCTGGATACCGGCAATCGAAACCTACTTCTCCGCCGACTGGGAGCGTACTGGTGTGACGAACCATGCCGGAATGCTCTCGCGATTCTTCGAAGCAACGGCTTACCAATATGGCCTGGACCGTCAGTTGTTGAACGTGAGTGAACTGCCTCCTTCTTTTCAACAGTTTGGAGAGAGTAGGGTTGCGCGATTCTTCCAAATTTGTGGAGCTACGGACTACTTAAAGCTAGTTCCCGCTGTACCTGGGGGTACGATAGCATTCAGAGGCTGGAGTTACCGCTACCGCTTCACCCCCCCTTCAGAAGGCTATTTTGATGAGTGGCAAATGGCGACTTTCAAGAATGCAGTCGAAGCGGCCGGATGCAATTATGAAAGTGATTTTAAGTATGAGCTAAGGGAACTCACGAACATAGACGGTATTAAAGGATATGAGCATTTCCCAGATGATGTGAAGCGGTTGTTCGCCCGTTTGATCGTTTATTCTGCTGCATACTGGGAGAGGGATGTATGGCGGGTACTCCGTATTCACAAAATGTGGGGTGAAAGGCCTTCTCTCTATGTGCCTTCACTCGTTTACATAACGCTGCAGCAGCTCGCTTGGGTTCCTGTCCCAGCCGAGAAGATGGACGAATTTTCTTTTCGACGGTTGGCTGATACATGGTATGTACCTGAGGTTGACTTGGCTGCGTCTAGGGCGAATTTTTCGTTTATTCCCTATATGGACAGGTTTGTCATTTCTGAGCTCGAGCAGAACGGGCGGGAGGAGTTGTTTAGCAAGCTAGGCCTGAACAGATTTAAAGCCACGGGGGCGAAAGAAGCGGCCAAGTTGCTAGACTTGCTTGCGATATTGTACATTGAAGGCAAGGTTAATCCGAATCAGATCAATTACCTGAAAGGCCATTATCGGACAGCATGGGATATTTTGCTACAGCGGCTGGGCGATCAACACCGGCTTGCAGACTTCACGCCCCCGTCCAAAATTCTGTACACCAAAGCTAGAAAAGTTCACGTGGCGGACTTGGACAAAACATCGGAAAGGATCTACATCCCTGATGACAAGAAATTGGTCGTCCGTTTAGAGCGAAACCCGCTTGTATCCGTCCTTTTGATCGACGGACGGCCAGGTTATGCGGAACTGCTCAAATCGATGTATAGTGAAGCGCTACCTCTGCTTTCCGACCTGGCACAGTTGATTCGAATCGATGGTAGTGAGTGGAACAGTGATATACCGTCAGAGTCAGACGAGATGTTTATCGAAGGCGATCGTCAATGGTTACTGCCTTTCCTATTGACAGTAGCTATATTCCGCGAGGACAGTTACATCAACGTTTCGTCCGCCGCTTATACCCGGTTGTTGTCCGAGCTTCAGGGGACAAGGATCGTTTTCTGTGAGAGCATTGAAATCTCGCTGGAAGACAAGCACTCTGGTTCGCTCGAATTGACGCGTCATCTGATCCATGCTAGTAAGGAATATAAAACGATTTTCATCGAGAAAGAAGCTCGCGGAAATGAAGAGGAGCTTGCGACGGCATTGGCGGAATATCTGGAGAACGTGCCGATGGAGATGTATTTGAAGCACGCGTTTTCCAAGCTTAATTTCGATTTACGGAGTGTCGTTCCGGACCGACCGGCGCTGATCAGGGCACTTCAATCCGTCAAGATTTCGGAAGAGAATTTTGAGTCGGTCGAACATGCGTTGAATCACAACCTTGGTTGGGCGATCGAGCGGCTAGCCCCTGTGTTCAAGCTGTATGGGGCCGGAGAGATTCTTCGAGACCAACAGCTAGCAGAAGAGAGCGATTTGAAAAAGTTGTTGGATGAAGTCCTTCCCAATTCCACGGAGTCTACGATTCTGCTTAGGTTTGCCAAAGAGTCAGCAAACGATTTTCAAATGGGACAACGTTTGTTTGACGAATTCGGCGTCTCCTTGTCCGCCTGGAATGAAGCGCTCGTGGGGTTGGCAGTGCCGAGAACAACCATCTTAAACCGGGAACTCATACAGGAGTTCAACAGCCTGAAAGGGATGTTCAGGAATTTGGTTTACGGCATTCTTCGATATGAAGTCCGCTCCGGTCGGCAGGACATTAATGAGTATGCTGCTGGTAAGGCTGAATACGAGAGTTGGACGCTACCAGATAGCTGGTGCACTTTATACTGGCAGCTGCCAGAAGAAGTGTTCGTAGGGAGCTTGATGGAAGTTTTGCGCAAGTTAAGAGTCAATTCTGGTCTGCTATCCTCGATCTGCGGGTTGTCACTGTTCACAGATATTAAGGATTTATTATCACAAACGATTCCGGATATCAATGTATCCGCATATGACATAAGGCAGACCAATCAAATCTTGGTTCGCGGTACACTTAAAGTCATGCTGTCCGCCTTTCTGGCTCATTATCAAGTTAAGGGTTTGGATACACCTGGTGTGCTTCACGTCTCCGAAACGACCTTGTTCCAACACATGATGCGTGAAGGCCTGGAGGAGCGAATGGAGCTGGGTCGATGGGAAGACAAGGACGCTTATGCTTTTATCCTGGCGAGTCCTTCATTTGGGCAGTTATGCCGCGTCTTGCCGGAAGGAATCATGTTGGTAAAATCAAGGCATGAGTTATTGTCTTTGCTTCAAGTCCAAGATAACGACCTAGAACAGGCTGAGAAGAAATTGGAACAGGAGAAGGAGAAAGCGTATAGGGCCAAACGAACGACAACAATTTTTGGCCAGCCATTTGATACTGACGATTCTAACTTGCATCAATTGGCAAACATGGTGGATTCCATAACATTGCCGGAAGATACGGTATATGGCGACATTCTCGCTCCCATAGAACTAGGAAAGACGGGGCCAGGAAGACAAAAAGACGGAAGTAGCGGTGGCGGACAATCAAAAGGCACGAATATGAGAGAAAACAAGCAAATAGAAATGACGGTTGGAATTGTAGGCGAGTTGTGGGCCTACCGGTTTTTACAGAAACGGTTCCCGAATGCTTGCAGCACGGACAGCTGGAAGTCCGAAAACCGCATGTACCGTTTCGGCGGGGAAGCCGGCGACGACAGGTTGGGGTATGATTTCGAAATCACGCAAAATCGGAAAACGTTTCACATTGAGGTCAAAGCTACGAGAGGGAGAGATCCATATTTTGAGTTAGGTTCCACGGAACAGCGCAGGGCAATAGAAGATGCTAGTAAGCGTACGAAGGAATTTGTAGTATTATTCATTACGAACGTGTTTGATAAGCCCGAATTTCACTGGCTCTCTAATCCTTATGCCAGTGCGAACAAGGAACGCTACCGGATTCTCGAGGCCGGCGCACGGGTGTATTTTCGATGGCCTGAGTAAGACAGGGAGGATAGACAGAGATAAAACGAATCAATAGGGGGTCGAGTTGTATGTTATTGTGTCCAGAATGTGGCGGGGTATTGGATGTTATAAGAATTGAATCACCACCAGATCATTTACCTAAACAGGAAAAATTAGTCTATAATCGTCTTTGTGATGTGAGATGTTTAAATTGCGGCAAGGTTTATTATTCCCAACCGTATGATTTTGGGAAAAAAATTAATATTGTTCGAGAAATATGAGGATAATTTAGAACCTATTTTTGGGGGATGAACCTTGATGAACTGAAGAAGTTACGTAGGGAATATAACTCATTGGTTAAAAAATGTGATCCAATCATTGAATTAATGGCCCCTGTTTTAGAGGGGAATGAGGCGATGTCAGAAGATAATCGGGATATCGTTTGGATAGAGTCTACTTTTTCTGAATATAAAAATATGCCATCAGATATTCAAACGCTAATAGATCGTCTTGGGCAAATACTTAGAACGGCTAACTTTAGACCGACGACGGGCACAAAAGAGGAATACGAATCCATGGTATCGGATTTAAAAAGTTATAAAATGAATATCTCTGACATCCTGAATGAATTAAACGGATATATGTAAGATCAGTAGCGTTGCATTAAATCTCACATCGAAATGTGTCGGGTATTACCCGTCTAAATTGTGCTAAATATGTAAAATATAAGTCGTGCACAATAGAAAAAATCTCCTAAAATTAGAGGTACAGGTAGT
>NZ_JBEQAP010000074.1:0-17922 GCF_041640265.1 Cohnella sp. | reverse complement strand
AAGAGTTTAGTGGACAGATATAACTCACTACGGAATATTTCATGAACCGCCGTATACCGAACGGTACGTACGGTGGTGTGAGAGGTCGGGAGTTAATCACTCCCTCCTACTCGATTTTGAATCGACTTTTTGGTTTCGATTGTCATGGACTTACTTGCAAAATCATCCACAGGGTGGTACACTTTCTCTCAACTAGTTGCTAAACCTTCGGGGCGGGGTGTAATTCCCCACCGGCGGTGATCGGCAGCAGAAGTGTAAGTATGCTCGCATACTTTCACTTCTGCTGCCGTCAGTCCGTGACCCGTCATCATTGCTTCCGGAACAACGGTGAGCGTGATGCGGTGGACCTGGTGTAAATCCGGGACCGACAGTTAAAGTCTGGATGGGAGAAGGAAGCGCAGCACGGCCAAGCCGTGTCCATAATAAGCACGATAGCCGCAGGAAGTGGAATGAACACTGCAATTCTTTGTTCTTTTTTTCACAAACCTGTGTCTGAGTCGAACATTCACTACTTAAGGTGGCTTATTAGTGTAGTGTATTTTGTTCGTACTGCTTTTTGGGCATGCATAAAAGGCCTGTTTTTTTCGCTGTGCATTCAATCACCCCCGGGGTATTTCCCTTGGGGGGTTTCTGTTTTATTAGGGGTGGAAGCCGAAATTATTCGGCTGATCGAGAGGAAGCTGCTCATGGAATTATTGAATGACGAATTTTATATGCAGCTAGCGTTGAATTTAGCAGGCGGTGCTTCCGGACAAACCGGAGTAAACCCTGTGGTCGGCTGCGTGGTGGTAAATGAAGGTCGAATCGTCGGAATGGGTGCGCATCTGAAGCGCGGCGAGGGTCATGCAGAAGTTATTGCTCTGAATATGGCGGGTTCGGAAGCGCTTGGAGCCACAGCTTATGTAACGCTGGAGCCTTGCAGTCATTATGGATCGACGCCTCCTTGCTGCGAGCGACTCATTGCAGAAGGAGTCTCGCGTGTTGTTGTCGCTGCAATTGATCCCAATCCGTTAGTTGCAGGACGAGGAATCCAGCGGTTGCAAGAGGAAGGAATCCAAGTAGAGACTGGCGTGCTTGAGCAGCTGGCGAAAGCGCAGAACGAGATATTCAATAAATTCATTGTTACTAAGAAACCATTCGTAACACTGAAATCAGCTTTAACCCTCGATGGCCGGATTGCGACGCGAACGGGGCATAGTCGTTGGATAACGGGGGTACATTCCAGAGAGGCGGTACACACGTTGCGACACCGCCACAATGCGATCATGGTAGGAGCTGGTACAGTAATTGCCGATGATCCTGAGCTTACGACAAGGCTAAACATACCAGGTCTTCATCCTCTGAGGATTATCGTCGACTCTGCCTTAAGGATTCCAGAAACGGCTCGAGTTCTGAATGATACAGCGCCGACAATCGTATTAACGACAGAGCGAGCGGATGTGTCCAAGGCCGACAAGCTGCGGGAGCTCGGAGTTGAGGTGCTGAAGTGCGGAGCGGGGCCTAAAGTTGATCTAGAAATCGCAATGACAACTCTCGGTGACAGAGGGATCAGCTCAATCCTGCTTGAAGGCGGCGGTGTTCTGAACGGGGCAATGCTGCAGGCTGGTTTGGTAGATAAGCTTATGCTGTTCTATGCTCCGATTATTGTAGGCGGTGAAGGAGCACCTTCTGCATTTGCTTTTACCGGTCCGGAGGAAATGTCCTCTGCCTTAAGACTAAGCGGCGTCACTATGCAAGCCTTCGGTGAAGATTGGTGCGTCTCTGGATATCCGGCGAAAAAGCTAAACTCAGAGATGATCGGTGTAACAGCCGATAAGGAGGCGAACTAATTGTTTACAGGACTTATAGAAGAAATGGGTGTCCTTCGATCGGTTAAGCGGCGGGGAGAAGCTATGATAGTTCAAATTTCAGCCGCTAAGGTTCTTGAGGATGTTAAGATCGGCGACAGCATATCGGTTAACGGAGTTTGCTTAACCGTTGTAGAATTCGATCGTCAATCCTTTGCTGTGGATGTCATGCCGGAAACTTATCGCCTTACGAACCTTCAAACCATTCAGCCTGGGGCTCCTTTGAACTTAGAAAGAGCGATGATGGCAGGAGGCAGATTCGGAGGTCATCTCGTTCAAGGGCATGTAGACGGTACGGGGACCATTCGGGGCAGAACGCCTGAGGCCAATGCGGTCGTCTATACGATAGAGCCGAATCATTTACAGCTGTTGCGCCATATTGTTCCGCAAGGCTCAGTAACGCTGGATGGGATCAGTCTTACCGTTGTTTCGGTCAATCGGGAAGGCGGAACGTTCACGGTATCCATTATCCCCCACACGCTTAAGGAAACTGTGCTTCAATACAAACAACCAGGTGAAACCTTAAATATTGAATGCGATATTCTTGGCAAATACGTTGACCATTTATTAAACCTGCGAGAAGGGCAGCCAGCTAGCCGAGCAGGTGGATTATCAGAATCCGTCCTAAGAGACAATGGATTTATGTGAAAGAGGTGAGCAGTATGGAACAAAATCGGTTTGATCCGATAGAGGATGCCATTTACGACTTAATGCGAGGTAAGGTTATCATCGTCGTTGACGATGAGGATCGTGAGAATGAGGGGGATCTCATTGCCCTTGCAGACAAAGCCACTCCTGAGGTGATTAACTTCATGATCAGAGAAGCGCGCGGGCTTCTGTGCGTTCCGATTACGCAAGAACGAGCGGAAGCTCTTGACCTCCCGCCGATGGTCAGTCACAATACGGATTATCACGGTACTGCTTTTACGGTGTCTGTAGATCATATTTCGACAACAACGGGAATCTCGGCTCCGGAACGATCCATTTCAGTCAAGGCTTTAATAGATCCGAACGCGAAGCCCGGTGACTTTCGTCGTCCCGGCCATATTTTCCCGCTAATCGCCAAAAAAGGCGGGGTACTCAGACGTGCAGGACATACGGAGGCGGCGGTAGACTTAGCTAGAATGTGCGGCTCTTCTCCGGCTGCCGTTATCTGCGAGGTCATTAAGGAAGATGGGACAATGGCGAGATTACCCGACCTAGAGCTATTCGCAAAGGAGCATTCGCTGAAGTTAATTACGATTAAGGACTTAATTCATTATCGTAATGAAAAGGAAAAACTAGTGAAACGCGAAGTCGATGTTCGGATGCCTACTGATTTTGGTATATTCCAAGCTATCGCTTATACGAATGAAGTAGATAACAAAGAGCATGTCGCTTTCGTCAAAGGAAAGATAGACAGCTCCCAGCCAGTTCTTGTCCGGGTACATTCCGAATGCCTTACAGGTGACGTGTTTCATTCTCATCGGTGCGATTGCGGACCCCAACTGGAAGCCGCTCTGAGACAAATCGACGAAGCGGGCAGCGGTGTACTATTGTACATGCGGCAAGAAGGCAGAGGGATTGGTTTAATCAACAAATTACGGGCATATCAGCTTCAGGAGCAGGGATTAGACACAGTAGACGCGAATATCAAGCTTGGGTTTGCCCCTGATTTACGTGATTATGGAATTGGAGCGCAAATCTTGAAGGACGTTGGCGTTAGGGATATTCGTTTATTGACGAACAATCCACGAAAGATCAAGGGACTTGAAGGCTACGGCTTGAATGTCGTGGAGCGCGTTCCTATTCAGATGACCGAGAATGAGGATAATACTGGATATCTGCATACGAAGCAATCTAAGCTCGGTCATTTGTTGTCCTTTGGGGACGAACCAGAAAATAAAATATAATACGGAATGTAAATGAGAGGATGAATGAAATGTCAATCGTATATGAAGGTCATTTAATTTCAAAAGGTTTAAAGTACGGAATCGTTGTCGGAAGATTTAATGAGTTTATTACATCAAAGCTGCTCGGTGGAGCGTTAGACGCTCTAAAACGTCATGGTGTGGAAGAGGATGAAATTAATGTTGCTTGGGTTCCCGGTGCATTCGAGATTCCACTAATCGCTCAGAAGCTTGCGGAGAGCGGCAAGTACGATGCCGTCATTACGCTTGGTGCGGTTATTCGCGGCTCCACGCCCCACTTTGATTATGTTTGCAGCGAGGTGGCCAAAGGGGTATCCGCAATTAATCTTAAAACAGGGATTCCGACGATATTCGGAGTCCTTACGACAGACAGCATCGAGCAAGCGGTCGAGCGTTCCGGAACCAAAGCAGGCAACAAGGGCTGGGAAGCAGCGACTACAGCAATTGAGATGGCGAATTTAACCCGTGTGATCTCGGGCTGATTCAAGCGATTCGCCGTGATTCTATCGACAGGGATAAGCTTGGGACAGGAGGAGAAACCCGCGTGGCAGTGCTGTATAAGCTAGAAACGTTCGAGGGTCCGCTCGATTTATTGCTGCATCTTATTGATAAAGCGGAGATCGATATTCAGGATATTTCCATCAGCGATATAACGGATCAATATATGACTTATATAGAGGCCATGCAGGAGCTTGAGCTCGACGTTACAAGCGAATTTCTCGTAATGGCTGCTACATTGCTCTCGATGAAGAGTCGGCAGCTGCTGCCTAAGCCTCCCGTTACCGAAGAGCCATGGCTAACGGCCGATGAAGATGATTATCTAGATCCGCGTGAAGAGCTAATAAGGAAGCTAATCGAATATCGCAAGATTAAATCCGTCGCAGGCCAGCTTCGGGAGAAGGAATGGGATCGAAGCCAAGTCTATACGCGTGAGCCGACAGACCTGGCACCGTTTGTGAAAATCGCTCCCAGTAACCCTGTTGAAGGCTTGCACGTAGACGATCTCATTCATGCGTTCCAGCGAGCAATGAGACGGTTGGCTGGACGCCGTCGGGTATCTTCCATTCGGAAGGATGAGATTTCGGTAAAGGACAGAATCCGGGATATCGTTGATACGATGAAGAGTCGTTCGAGCGAAGGGAAGGTTCTCTTCTCTCACCTCATTGGAGATGAGTACGATCGCGAGGAAGTTGTCGTGACATTCCTCGCAATCCTCGAGCTCATGAAACGGAAATGGATATCTTGCCATCAAAGCGTTTTGTTCGATGAAATCGTGGTGTCGTGGATGGGGAGAGAGGATAAGCATGAACTACTCGACATTGAAGTCAGTACTTGAAGGGCTGTTATTCGTTTCTGGCGACGAGGGAATTAGCATCAAAACCGCTGCCGAGGTCGTTGAGATGGATACAGAGGTCGTTAAAGATATAATGAAGGACCTTCAGAAGGAGCTCGTCAAGAAAGGCCGCGGAATTCGGATCATGGAAGTGGCTGGCGGATTTCGTTTGACTACCGTATCGGAGCATGCTCCCTATTTCGAAAAGCTGGCATACTCACCTACCCGTGCCGCACTATCACAAGCAGCACTCGAAACATTATCTATTATTGCCTATCGTCAGCCTATTACACGGGTAGAGATTGAAGAAATTCGCGGGGTAAAGTCAGATCGCCCTCTATATACTTTAGTGAACAAAGATTTAATCGAAGAAAAGGGACGCGCCGATGCCATTGGCAGGCCTATTCTTTATGGCACAACCAAAGCGTTTCTTGATTATTTCGGTTTAGCGGGAATTTCAAGCTTGCCGGAGCCATCCGTTTCCGATGGTGATGATGAGCTGGAAGAGAGAACTAAGATGTTATTCGAGCGCATTGAAGGACGGCAGCTTTCCATGGAGGATATGGACAAGGAACTCGGTTAGAAACTCACTTAAGTGCATTTTAATGGAATGAAAGGCAACCAAAAGGTCATACTACCCCTAGGAAAGGCGGGGGCAGGATGGCCTTTTGGCTTTGGATTGTATTAGCTATTGTTGTCGTGATTATTGCAGGTGTCTTGTTATCCCGGGTACGTATTCGTCTTCGTTATTCTCGCAGCGGTCATTTGGATCAGCTTGTTGTCGTAGTACAGGCACTTTATGGGCTTTTCCATTATCAGATCATTGTGCCGTCCATTATGATACGCGGATGGAATATTGTATACCGGGAGAAAAGCACCGGCGGATTGATGGCGGAGCATGAAGGGAAGCAGAAAAAAGGTGAGATCAGCAAAAGAACGATTCGGCACCATGCGAAGGCTTACAGATCAATTCTGCAAACCACTCGCGAATTCAAACGATGGGCTTTGGAAACATTAAAGAAAATCGAATGTACACGCTGGCGGCTAGATTTCCAAGTTGGAACGGGAGATGCGGCGGTTACAGCGGTTATAACCGGATTGTTGTGGGCTGTATCCGGATGTGCAGCAGGAGCGGCAGGTGAGATCGTAACCTTAAAGACCTCCCCGCAAAGTCGGGTTTCTCCTAATTATTCCGGAACGGAATTTACGGTCGTATGGGAAGCGGATTTCAGAATTCGTTTAACCTCGATGTTATGGTCGTTTATCAAGCTTGGCAAGCGTACCATTCGCCTAAGCAAAGCTCTTAAAGCTTGGCGCAGCTGGTTGACCGGTCCCGAGCAAGCTTAAACATTAAGTATCAGCCAGCAATTCTTAGTTGGAACTGGTACGCATAAACAGTATGGTTATTCGGGCAAATTAGGTACACGAAAGGAGGAGGTTAAAATGTCGTCTCAACACCCTATTAATGGACTTATGGAAACCGCCATGGAGAATATTAAGGACATGGTGGATGTTAACACGATTGTTGGAGAACCCGTACAAACACCTGACGGAAGTGTCATTCTTCCCATTTCCAAAGTTAATTTCGGGTTCGCCGCCGGCGGCAGTGAATTCAACAACACTGAAGAGTCTGGAAACAACTCCAACAAACAGAATACTTCGGGACAAGATGCACAAAATGCATTCGTGTCTCTTCCGTTTGGAGGAGGCAGCGGCGGAGGGGTTTCCATCACTCCGATCGCTTTCTTAGTCGTAGGAACCCAAGGTGTAAAAGTTGTTCCGTTGGACAACCAGACCCATATCCTAGAGCGATTGATCGATGCGGCTCCACAGTGGGTCGATAAGCTAAGGAACACGTTCCAGAAGGGGACGGACCCGATGGGGATGAGTACAACGGGCGCCGCAAAGGGTACAAGCAACCCAATCCCAAACATCATTTCAAGTCCAACGAATGACAACATTATGTAATGAAGCTTTGCTTTCAAGCATGCCGGCCGATTTTGGCCGGTTTTTTATTCATTTGAACACATTTTTACACTCACATACTTTGGGACACGCCTACATAAAATGAGTACAAGAGCAAATGAAGGTTAAGCGATGTCGGATTGAGGAGGACATGCATGTACACCATTTTTCCCCAGAAAAAATCTCGTGTGTTATGGGTCAGTTTGTTCGTAATCCCATTCCTATTCTTAGCTGTACATACCGATGCGCTTGCAGCGCAAGCAATCACGGCTCCACAAGCGTTGAAGCCGCCTGATAATCACGCGCGTTCTGCTGCACTTATGGACGTGACCTCCGGACGTCTCCTCTTCAGCCAACGCGGCGACGAACGGATGAAGATCGCCAGCCTGACAAAAATCATGACAGCGATCGTCGCGATCGAGCACGGCGATTTGGATAGTACTGTGAAGGTGAGTGCTAAAGCGGCAGGGAAAGAAGGCTCCTCGCTCTATTTGAAAGCAGGGGAGAAGATATCCTTGCATAATGTGTTATACGGCTTGATGCTGCGCTCGGGGAATGATGCCGCGGTTGCCATAGCAGAGCACGTGGGCGGCTCGCTTGAGGGTTTTGCTTACCTTATGAACAAGAAGGCAGAGGAAATCGGTCTTACTAACAGTCAGTTTATGAATCCTCATGGACTCGATCAAGAAGGCCACTACTCTTCCGCGAACGATTTAGCCAAATTAACGGCTTATTCGATGCACAATCCAGACTTTAAGACGATGGTCTCCACGAAGGTGAAATCGGCACCAAACCCCCATGATTCTTGGGATTATAAGTGGGTGAACAAGAACAAGATGCTGACGATGTACGAAGGAGCGGATGGTGTGAAAACAGGCTACACCAGGCAAGCGCTTCGTACACTGGTCAGCTCTGCTACTCGCAACGGTCAGCAGCTCGTAGCTGTTACTCTTAATGACGGTGACGATTGGAGGGATCACCGCAACCTCCTTGATTACGGATTTGCACAGTTTCCTCTTACGGATGTCGTTAAACCGGGTGATCCCATTGCAGGATATGCGTATGAGGTGACGTCTGGATTTAAGTACCCCTTCGCTGCAGGTGAGAGGGAGCGGCTAGAAGTTCGATTAGCCCCCCTCCGACAAGGGACAGCTCCCTACAGGCTAGGATATCGCGGACAGCTTCGATTCGTATTAAACGAGCAGATTATCGGAAGTGTACCCTTCGTAGATCAAATTCAGCTCCAAGGAAGCTTGCCCGATGATTCCAAGCCGAGTATTGCCGAGCCTTCTGCTAAGTTGTCCTTTGCAGAATCAATGCGATTGTCGCTTAGAGCTCTTTTTCTACAGGGAGGGTCTCTGTAATGGTGAATGTCATTTGGCTTGGAATGATTGTGGTTAGCGTTATATTCGGAGCTGCGAATGGAAGAATGGAGCAGGTAGCAGAGGCTGCATTCGGCGGTGCCCAGACAGGAGTGACGGTCTGTCTTGGGCTCATCAGCATTCTAGTCTTCTGGATGGGCCTTATGAGAATCGCGGAGGACTCCGGTCTTGTTCGGAAGCTTTCCTTGCTAATGGCTCCTGTAGTCAGAAAGCTCTTCCCTGATGTTCCGCCCGAGCATCCTGCCATGGGTTATATTCTATCCAATATGAGTGCCAATTTGCTTGGGCTTGGCAATGCCGCCACGCCAATGGGGATTAAGGCGATGCAGGAGCTGCAGAAGCTTAACCCAACACCAACGGTTGCGACCCCGGCAATGTGTACCCTCTTGGCTTTAAATACAGCTAGCATTACTATCGTTCCTACGACAATGATAGCGATTCGGATGAATTTCGGCTCCCTTCATCCAGCGGATATCGTAGCTCCTACCATACTTGCTACTTTAATCTCTACGGGGGTGGCCATTATCGTCGACAGGTGGTACCGGAACAGGAATCGATTCCCTCCCACAGCTGCAATCATTCATAAGGACGGAGCTTCGACCAACTCCACTTTATATAAGCCCTCTGCTCCTGCAGGGGGAGGCTGATCTCTTTGATATCATGGATTCAGATCATTTCGACATGGACCATTCCAGTGCTTATAGCTTTCATTCCTTTATACGCTTTTTTTCGTAAAATACCCGTCTATGAATCGTTCATCGACGGAGCCAAGGATGGGTTTCAGACAGCTATCGGTATTATCCCGCATTTGGTTGGAATGATGACGGCCATTAGCATGTTTAGAGCTTCTGGAGCGATGGATGCGATGGTCGGGCTTGTCCGGCCATTGCTTGAAGGCTTCGGTATTCCCGGAGAGGTATTGCCGCTTGCGTTATTGCGTCCGATTACCGGAGCGGGCTCATTAGCCTTCGTGACGGACCTCATTAAAGAGCAAGGGCCAGACTCCTTCGTCGCTCGCATCGCTTCTACCATTCAAGGCAGTACAGATACCACTTTATACGTTTTGACAGTCTATTTTGGCGCTGTAGGGATACGAAATTCTCGTTATGCGTTAAAGGTTGGCTTATTCTCGGACTTCATCGGATTTTTCGCCGCAGTCGCAGCTTGCTGGTTGATGTTCGGATTGGTATGATGGTTCTTGAGGTGAACGACCGTGGAAGAAAGATTACAGAAGGTACTTGCGAACGCAGGAGTCGCATCCAGGCGAAAATGTGAAGATCTCATAACGGCTGGAAAAGTAATGGTTAACGGAGAAGTCGTGACTGCGCTTGGCGTTAAAGCCGACCCGACCGTTGATGTGATAACGGTATCCGGAAAACCAATCAAGAAGGAAAACAAGCTTTATATTATGTTTAATAAGCCTAAGGGTGTCATAACGAGCGTATCGGATCCTCAAGGGCGCAGCGTGGTTACCGACTATTTGAAGGAAATTAAGGAAAGGCTGTATCCTGTAGGCCGACTGGATTACGACTCAGAAGGCTTACTCCTGCTTACGAATGATGGAGATTTGGCGCATAAGCTGACGCATCCAAGCCATCATGTCCCTAAAACCTATCATGCCACCGTCGAGAGAGTTCCTCATGGCAACGCGCTTGAGAGACTGCAGAATGGGATCAAGCTGGAGGATGGAGTTACTGCACCGGCACAGGTCGAGTATCATGATATAGATCCTGAGGGTAAATTCGCGACAATCGCGATCACGATCCATGAAGGGAAAAATCGGCAGGTCCGTCGGATGTTTGATGCCATTCATCACCCCGTCATCCGGCTAAAGCGGATTTCATTCGGCGGGTTGTTCCTGAACAACCTGCAGCGGGGCAAACATCGTAAGCTTACCGCAGATGAGATGGGGAAGCTTCTAGATGCGGTGAAGTCGATCGAAACGGTTGAAGAATAACGACATATTGCGTCACACAATGTTCAAAACCGGAGGTCGGGCGCTATTGCCCTTGACCCCGGTATTTTCGTTATAATGAGATTATTGGATTTAAGGTGGTGAGAGGCTTTATGGGAAGACACCGTAAGCTCATTCAATATTTAATTTTTGCCATTGTTCTCCTGGTTGGCGGTTATGCGATCGGCAATTCCCTATTTACAACAAGTACGGTGCTAAGGCAAGGAGACACCCCGCCAAGCTTCAAGCTTGCAGGGTTAGATAATATGGTTCATCAGTGGGAGGATTACGAAGGTAAGCCTGTCATTCTGAATTTCTGGGGCACCTTCTGCCCGCCATGCCGAGACGAAATGCCTGCTCTTCAGAAGCAGTACGAGCAGTGGAAGGGTGAAGGGCTGGAATTAATCGGTATTAATCTCAGCGAGGACCGATTAACCGTTGAGAGCTTTATCCGGCAAGTGGGTGTTAACTTCCCGATTCTGCTCGATAAGGATAAGAAGGTAGAGAAGCAATACGGACTTAAGCATTATCCGACTACTTTTTTCATCACCGCGAAAGGAACGATCCAGGAGGTTGTCATTGGCGGCTTGCTGACTGAGGAAGAGATCGAAACGCGCGTGGAACGGCTAATGAAGTCGAAATCGTGACGTCAAGGAGGGCCATGCAGTTGTTTCAGAACACCAAGTGCGAATGCGGACATCAGAACCCTGTAGGAACTGTTTTATGTGAATCGTGCGGTAAACCGCTTCTAGAAGAGCTGTTGGCCAATGAAGGCACTCCTTTAGAAATGAGATACGACGGTGTGGCTCGGAGATCGCAGAAGGCTAATCCGCAGCTGATCGATCGGGCATGGAATTTCTTCTCATCGGTAAAAATTGCGGTTTATCTTATCTTTATTACGCTCGTGGCCTCTTCTCTCGGTACGATTTTCCAACAGGAAAGTACGCTGATAAACCTTTCCGAATATGCCGAATTCGCTGCGTATTATAAAGAATCACACGGGACCGCTGGAGTCATCTACCATGCGCTCGGTTTATCTCATACCTATGAGTCCTGGTGGTTTGTCGGTTTGCTCGTCATGATTGGAACCTCGCTCGTTGTCTGCAGCCTGGATCGGGTGCTGCCCTTATATCGAGCGCTCAAAAATCAGCAGATTCGTAAACATATACAATTCATAACACGTCAGCAGGTAGTCTATTCGGGTACTGTGCAGGGAGATTCTGATGCTTGGATTACGTCCTTCGGACAGCAAATAAAACGAAAACGCTATCGGGTCTGGCAGGAAGATGGCGCTTTGCTCGCAGAGAAAAACAGATTCAGCCGCTGGGGACCTTACATTAACCATATTGGACTTATTATTTTCCTCTTGGCAGTACTTGCGCGGGGGATCCCAGGCTATCATATGGATCAGTATCTGTCTCTGTATGAAGGAGAGACAAGACAGATTCCTGGAACGAATTATTATGTGAAGAATGACAATTTCACTGTGGAATATTACAAGGACGAGGAGCTGGCTGGAAATCAGAAGGGAACGAAGGTTGTTTCCTTATATGAGACAAAAGCGAGATTGTACGAGTGTACGGATGCTTGCGATGATCCAACTCGGGATCCGTTATTATCCGAAGTGAAGCAGCACGATATCCGGGTGAATAGCGCACTAATCTACAAAGGGCTGAAGCTGTATCAGAATAGCTTTCAAGAGCGAGTAAGATTTATTTCGGTTCATCCTTCGATGATAGATGCGGTTACGGGTAAAGCTTACGGCTCGTTCGATTTATTAATGGACAATCCGATGATTAGTTATGATGTTGGCCCCTACACCTTGACGTTAAACGATTTTTATCCGGATTTCGCTCTCGACCAGCAGAGTCGCCCGATGACAAAGACACGTGAGCCGAACAACCCTGCTTTTGTTTTTAGGGTAAAAGGTCCAGATCTAGCGTCTAATGGCGAGGTGTATGTTTACTTCCCAATGCCTAATGCGAACAGCAAATATTATGAGAAAATTCTCAACGATAGCTTTAAGCAAAGAGGCGACAATACAGGGAGATTTACCTTTCGGGTGGAAAACCCTATCGTAGATGGTAAAATGAACAATATCAACTTCTCAGAATATACAACCTATCTTAACATCCGAGTTGATCGTGCCATGCCTTTCATTTGGGTCGGAGCGGCGATCTCCATGATCGGCCTGATTATGGGCTTCTACTGGCAACACAGGAGGATATGGCTGCGGTTAGATGGGGACAAGCTGTCTCTCGGTGCCCATACGAACAAGAACAGCTTTGGTCTTAGAGCGGATGTTGCTTCGGCATTGGGTCGAACAGGCATCGAAGTACCGCCGAAATCGCTAGATAACAGGAGGAATTTAAGTTGACTTGGTGGCTAGAATTCAGCAGTAATGCTTTTATAACAGCCTTTGGTCTTTACTGTGCTTCATTCATTTGTTATGCCATCGCGGTGGCAGGAAAGAGCTGGAGCAACCGTAAGCCGGAGGCACATACTGCCAAGTGGGGAAAAATCGGTTTTGCTTTGGCGGCACTAGGCTGGCTAGCGCATTTGACCTTCTTCTTTACGCGTTGGTATGGCGGGGGTCATATTCCTACGAGTAACATGTATGAGTTCATGACGTTTCTCGGAATGGCCATTATGCTCGCATTTATCGTCGTATTCCTTATTTATCGCAACATGCTGCTCGGTGCATTCACTCTGCCGCTTGTTATTATTATTGTCGCGTACGCTTCCGTATTTCCATCAGAGGTACAGCCGCTTATTCCTGCACTTAACAATATTTGGCTGAAGATTCATGTTACAACCGCAGCGACAGGCGAAGCCTTCTTCGCAGTCGGATTTGCCGCTGCCCTAATGCAATTAATTCGCGTAGTTGATTATAGTCGAACGGATAAAGCCGGAAAACGATCACAGCGGTGGACGGAATTCTCGCTGTTCGTTATTATCATTCTCATAGGCTTCCTGGTGGCTGTATTTGCCTTCCGCGGCTCGGGTTATCAGTCGGAATTCCGTCAAGAAACCGTTACGATTGACGATCAAGGCATAGAGAGCTCCGTAGTCAAGCAAGTCAAATATTTCTTGCCGCCGATCGTGAAACCATACAATAGCGATACGATCACCTTTCAACCATTTATTGGAATGCAAGACTCGTTGTTTGAAGCTCCATCTTGGATGAACGGAGTAAATGCCGGACGTAAGCTTAATACAGTGATCTGGTCCATTATTTCCGGTATTATCTTATACGGTCTGCTTCGTTTAGCAGCACGTAAGCCGCTTGCGGCATTGATTCATCCATATCTGAAGGATATAGATGCAGAGGATCTTGAGGAAATCAGCTATCGTGCGATTGCCATCGGATTCCCCATTTTTACGCTAGGGGCCCTGATTTTTGCGATGATATGGGCAGAAATTGCCTGGTCCAGGTTCTGGGGCTGGGATCCTAAGGAAGTATGGGCGCTCATTACTTTCTTGTTCTATAGCGTCTACTTGCACCTTCGCTTATCCAGAGGCTGGCAAGGAACGCGTTCGGCCTGGTTGGCAGTTATCGGCTTCCTAGTCGTGATGTTCACCTTGGTAGGCGTTAATCTCGTTATTGCCGGTTTGCATTCCTATTCCGGGGTTTGATGATCAACTGATTGAAGAAAACAGCTGAGAGGAGTGTTAAAGATGGGTATGGGAAATCGGATATTGGTCGTAGACGATGAAGAACGAATTCGTCGCTTGCTCAGAATGTATTTGGAAAAGGAAGGTTATGAAATCGAGGAGGCTGAAGATGGAGAGTCGGCTCTTCGTAAAGCACAAGAGGAAGATTTCGATCTAATCGTATTAGATCTCATGCTGCCTGGTATAGATGGTATTGAAGTGTGTGCTCGTCTACGCCAGCTAAAAGCGACGCCTGTGCTTATGCTTACCGCCAAGGGCGAAGAGGTAAACCGTGTCCAGGGCTTCGAGGTCGGGGCAGACGATTATGTGGTTAAGCCCTTCAGTCCGCGGGAGGTCATCTTCCGGATTAAAGCGATCTTGCGCCGTTCGTCGGCAACGGCTTTCCTATCCAAGGATATTAACACCAGCAACAACATCGTGTTTCCTTACCTCATTATTGAGCATGACGCTCACCGCGTAACGGCAAGCGGACAGGAAGTAAATCTGACTCCGAAGGAATATGAGCTGCTGCACTATCTCGCAAGTACTCCAGACAAGGTGTTCTCACGAGAAGAGCTGCTGAAGGACGTATGGAACTATGATTTCTTCGGCGATTTGCGAACGGTAGACACCCATGTGAAGCGCCTTCGTGAGAAGCTAAATCGGGTTTCCGCAGAAGCAGCTTCAATGATTACTACTGTATGGGGCGTTGGCTACAAGCTAGAGGCGGCGAAGTAGCTTATGGCGATTTGGAGATCCATTGTCGGTAAAATGTGGCTGACGATCATAGGTTTAGTTGCGATTGTCATTACGACTTTAGGGCTTTTTCTGCTAAAATATATCGATTTAACCTTCGCTGATCCAGTGAAGATTAAACATCTGTTTATTTACGCAGGTATCATCGGGTTTCTGCTGACAACCTTTTTCGCCTTTTTCCTTCTTACCAAGATTACGCAGCCGTTACGTGAAATGAAGGACGCTGCTAATCGGATTGGGCAAGGGGATTATTCAACTCGCGTGGCCATCCGTTCCTCGGATGAGATCGGTGAGCTTGCGAACACCTTTAACCAGATGGCATCAGAGCTTCATACCCTCATACGGGATCTCCAGCATGAGCGCGATCATCTGAGCAGCGTTCTGCGAAGCATGACGGATTCAGTTATTTCTTTCGATGCTGAAGGAGTTGTCATTCTGACTAACCCGCAAGGACAGCATTTGCTTGAGGATTGGAGCTCTGTGGATTGGACCGATGAGGATACACCCGAGATGGATGCTCATGTACCTGGACCTCTGCGGGAAGCTTTCCGTATATGTCTGAAGAGCGGCAAGGAGATGACCGTTAAAGTACATGTTAAGAGCGGAGTGTGGTCAATTGTAATGACGCCGCTCGCCGCTACGGATTCCGTAAGAGGAGTGGTTGCCGTTCTGAGGGATGTGACCGAGGAATTCCGCGTAGACAAAATGCGCAAGGATTTCGTCGCAAACGTCTCACATGAAATTCGTACACCGCTTTCGATGGTTCAAGGCTACAGCGAAGCGCTTCTCGATGATATTGCAGCGTCTCCAGAAGAGCGCAGGGAGCTTGTTCAGGTCATTCATGACGAATCGCTGAGGATGGGCCGTTTAGTTAAGGATTTGTTGGATCTAGCAAGGATGGAAGCCGGTTATTTGGAATTGACGTTTCAGCCGGTTGATATAAATGGTTTGCTGTCTCGGGTTTATCGAAAGTTCGCGGCCTTAGCTAAGGAACGCAATATTAAGCTTACACGGTCTGAAGAGGATCCAGCATTGCTGTTAGAAGCCGGCGATGGAGATCGTCTAGAGCAGGTGTTAACCAACTTGATGGATAACGCGCTTCGTCACACCCCCTCTGGAGCTTCCATATCGCTCGATGCCGCCAGGGTTGAGGGAGCCAAAGGGGACTCCATAGAACTCAAAGTGGCGGATGAGGGACAGGGAATACCGCGTGAGGATTTGCCTTATATCTTCGAACGCTTTTATAAAGCGGATAAGGCTCGTAAGAGAGATACGAATACGGGCGGTACCGGCCTTGGACTTGCAATCGTCAAAAACCTGATCGAAGCGCATGGCGGCACTATACAAGCGGCAAGTGAGCAAGGTGAAGGAACGACATTCACGATCAAGCTTCCGATTGCGGCAAATCGCAAGATGCATATTAAACCTCCTGGCTACTGAAAAGAGGTAACAGCATGAAACTCCAGCTTCATTGGTCTTCCATGAAGGGGACGCAGGCAGCTCCCGACCAGCAATTGTCTCGTGAAGCCCGAGTCGCTTTGTTTATACACGGCTGTTTTCAGATCGGCGCTTCGATGTCGGGACTGTTCTTGAATTTATATTTATGGCGTTTGACCGAAGATCTAGTCATCAATGCAATCTTTAATATCATAGTATACGGCATGACTCCCGTTGCGTTTGCTCTAGGCGGATGGATTGCCAAGAAGAAGGACCGGATGGTCACGTATCGCCTCGGCATTGCGCTCATCACGGTCTTTTTCCTTGTCGTTATTTTCGCACAAGAGAAGGTTGTCGCTTATTATCCTTGGTTTGCATTATTTAACGGTCTGGCGCTGGGTTTATATTGGACGGGATATCTCGTCTTGCAATATGACGTTACGGAAAGTCGCAATCGTTCTCGGTACCTGGGTATTAATATGATCGTTTTTAATTCCGCGGGGTTAATAGGACCTGCGTTATCGGGGTTTCTGATTAGCTTGTTCGAAGGACTGCGGGGTTATTTATTCACCTTCGCGGCTGCCTCCGCCTTGTTCGGCTTGGCATCCTTCTGCAGCTTGCGTATTCCGAGAATACACTCGCATCATCGAACTTATTATCTTAAGTTCTCCGGTCTTATGATGCGCAGAAATCGACTATGGGTATTATCGCTGTTTAGTTTTTTCGTTTTGGGACTTTTTCAAGGAATGATGCTGTTTCTTCCGAATATCCTTATGTTCCAAACCGTTGGGAGAGAGGATCATGTTGGTTACTTAACAGTATTCTTCGCATTATTGACCATCTTGACGGGATTCTTCATCTCACGCCGTGAACAGCAAAATAACATCCGCCGGGATTTACTTGTCGCATCGCTGATTATTATTTTAGGTGCTTCGGTGCTGCTCCTTGATATCCGTCTTTGGACTGTTGTCTTATATATGTCGGTATACTCTTTAGCGGCTCCGCTTATTATTAATACGTTGACATCGTATTATTACCGAATCATGGACGATTTACCCTTGAAGGGGCTATTCCGTATCGAATCCGTAGTCATTCGCGAATTCTTCTTGAATGCTGGCAGAGTACTCTCCATTCTAATGCAGATCATATTCGCGAGTAATATTGATTCTCCGGCTTTGGCTATCGTGCTCATCATAACTGCGATTTTACAGCTGATAATCGTGTTGCTGGTAAGAAACAAAAAGAGTATTAGCCTAAATGGGGTAGAGGAGTAATTTTGATGTAAAAGTGCTATTAATTTCTCGTATTTTATCCTTATTAGAGATTTAGATGTTTTCATACCTCTAATTCGCCCATAAAATTCCGAAAGAGTGGAAATGGAGTTCGGTAAATGTACTTTTACCACTAATCCTTCAACAATGGGCTTTTTGTAATCGATTAGGGGTACAAATGCATCTAACTCGCAACAAGGGTTTCCGCCATAAGGGTTTCCCGCAAATTGCGGAAGAAAGCAGCAATTGACCCAAAAAAATGGTGGTGCAGGAATAACTGCACCACCAGATCGTCGAGAAACCCCCGTCTCTTGAGACGTAGGGGTTTCTCTTCATTTTTGGAGAGGGGATCATTAAAATCCGAGGGGGATATTACCCTAATTCCCTCCTTTCGAGTTGGAGGGCAATCTTCT
>NZ_JBEQAP010000073.1:0-20354 GCF_041640265.1 Cohnella sp. | reverse complement strand
CAAGAGAATCCATGGTTCTTTGGGTTACGTATCGCCGGATCGATTTGAGGCCATATATTACAAAAAAATCAGCTAAATGCGCTTAAAAGGTGTCCACTTTCTTGACAGAGGTCCAGCCAGACCGTTAATGCGGGCGATCTGGCCCGAGCCCGGCAGATAACGGTCTGCCAGACCGTTAAAGCGGGCGATCTGGCCCGTGCCGGGCAGATAACGGTCTGCCAGACCGTTAAAGCGGGCGATCTGGCCCCAAGCGGGCCAGATGATAACGGTCTGCCACTCGCCCCCCCACCCCACAAAAAAAACCGCGATCCCCAAGCCCATCAGCCCGGAAACCGCGATTCGCTTATTATGTATTACAAAGTGACCCAGCCATACTTGATCGAGTTGATAACGGCCTGCGTGCGATCGTCCACTTCCATCTTCTGCAGAATGCTGCTGACGTGGTTTTTGACCGTTTTCTCGCTGATGAACAGGTTCTCCCCGATCGTCTTGTTGCTCTTGCCCTCGGCCATGAGCCGGAGCACCTCCGCTTCGCGGCGGGTGAGCGGGTTGTTGCCGCGCGGGATAAATTTCGTCACCGTCTCCCGGCTCGCAGCCGCCCCCGAAGCGGCGCCGATCTCGTCAAGATAAGTCATGCGGCGAAGCTGGTTGATCAGCTTGCCCGTTACTTTCGGATGTATGTAAGCATGTCCTTCCGCGACCGTGCGGATGGCGTTAACCAGCGACTCCGCTTCCATGTCCTTCAGCAGATACCCCGTCGCGCCCTTGCGCAGGGTCTCGAACACGTAGCTCTCGTCGTCGTGAATCGAGAGGATGATGACCTTGATCTCCGGAAAAATATCGCGCAGCTTCTCGGTCGCCACCACGCCGTTCTCGATCGGCATATTAATGTCGAGCAGCACGACGTCCGGCTTCTCCCGGTTGCAGAACTCCAGCACCTGAATTCCGTCGCCGCACTCTCCGATAACCTCCAGATCGCTCTCCATGTTCAGAATCCGCTTCAGTCCTTCGCGGAAGAGCTGGTGATCGTCGGCTAGAAGCACTTTAATCGTACGTACCGCTGTCTTATTCTCCATGCGCGATTAACTCCTTTCTTGAATCCGCTTTTATGGGAACATTGATCTTGATTACCGTGCCTTGCCCGATCGTCGATTCGATCTCTATCTTGCCTTGCAGCAAATCCACGCGCTCCTTCATCCCGATCAAGCCGAAATGGGAATGCGATTTGGAACGGGCCTCCACGATATCCGGATGGAACCCGACTCCGTTATCTTGTATGAACATCCGGACGGTGTCGTCCAGAAAGATCAGCTCAAGCGAGACGAACGTCGACTGCGCATGCTTCAGCGCGTTGTTGAAGCCTTCCTGCACGAGCCGGAACATGGCCGCTTCCATCGCGTTCGGCAACCTTTTCTCCTTGCCCGACGTCTCAAATACAGAACGAATTCTCGTCTTCTCCTCGAAGTCCTGCACGAACTTGCGAAGCGTCGGCACCAGACCGAGATCATCCAAAGCCATCGGACGAAGGTTGAAAATAATTTTGCGTATTTCCTCCAACCCGATCCGGATTTGCGACTTCAGGTCGATCAGTTCGCTGCGCACGAGTTCAAGATCGTTCGTGTCCAGCATCCGCTCGGCAATTTCCGTTCTTAGAACGAGGTTGGCGAGCGACTGGGCCGGTCCGTCATGAATTTCTCTGGCAATTCGCTTGCGCTCATCTTCCTGGGCCAGAATGATCTTGAGACCGATCATCTGACGATTTTTCGCCGATTCCAGTATTCGCGTAACCTGGGTCAAGTCCCCTGACAAATAGTCGAGCACGACGCTCATCTGCAGATTGATCGTATCCGCGCGTTCGATAGACACTTCTACGCCCTTCACCCTCATCTGCAGCTCGTCTCTCCGGGCTTTCAGATAGCTTTCTTTTTCCCGGTAGACCATCAAGTCGAGCTGGAGCTGCGTCGCCTTCTCGTACGCCGACTTAATGTCCCGCTCCGAATACCGGACGAAATCCCGGCTCACCTCCGTGAGCCGGATTCTCGCCAGCCGGTAATCCCGTTCTATTCGATCTACCTTGTCTATCGTATCCGACGTCTCCTGCAGAACGGTCTCCAACTCATGCGTGAGGGAGAGCAGCTCCCGACGGGCAGCCTCGCAGATTTCGAACACTTGGACCTTGCTGTCTTCCATGACGGAAATCGCATTCTGGATGACGCGGTCTATCTGGTCTACATGATAATCCACGCTAACTACTCCCCTACTCGAGCCGCCGTCTAAAATCTTCTTCTACCAGCCTACAGCCGATCTCATTTGCTAGCCATGTTTACATCATACCATATTTTGAAGTCTCATCGAGAGAGGAATAGGACTTTCGGTCTAAAATTAACGAATTGTAATCGTTTGAGTTTTGTTCTCCCAATCTACTTTCTGCCCAAGCTGCTCGGATACGAGACGAACCGGAACATAGACGCTGCCCTTGATCAGCAGGGGCGCCGCCGCCATCGGCTGGCGGACTCCGTTTACGGTCATCGTGTCCTTGCCGACCCACAGTTCCAGCATTTTGTCCCCGCGAAGCACCGTGACTCTCTTATCCGCATTGTTCCAGACGACCTGAGCCCCGAGCGTATCCCCGACGAAGCGGAGCGGCAAGTAGTTCGTGTTCGTTCCTTTCTGGATAAAAGGCGCACCCGGAAGCGTCGCTTGCTTCCCGTCTACCGTAGCTTGCTTCTTCCCGACCGTCATGACGATCGTCGGATTGGAGACCGGGATTTGTCCCGGAGGATATTGGAGCACGAGATTGTCGAAGGCGATCTGACCCTGCATCGCCCGTTCGTCCTGATCCTGCTCCTGGTTCACCAGGTACAGCTTGGCCAGCTTGGCTTCGCCCTTCAGCCCCGCTTGAGCCAGGTCGAAACGAATGTTCTTCCAGCCGGTCCAATCGACCTTGTCGGCGATCGTGGCGTAAGCCGCCTTGCCGTCTCCGTTAATGAACTCGGCCCGCAGCCAGTGCATGCCGCCGTCGCCCAGCACGTCGATCGAGATGGCGCTCGGCGATCCCTGGATCGCGATCCCTTTGCCGTCGTTTAGAACGGCGTTCGCGAACCTTTTGCCGGTCCCGACCGTAAAGTCATAGTCCATCGCCAGCACTTTCGACGTCTCGCGTCCGGTGATTCCCGTGACGATCGCCGCCGATCCAGCCGTCTCGACTGGAGTGCCGGAGAAGCCCACGTTGTACGTCGCCTTCTCGAAGTCCTCCAGCAGCTGCTCCGTTCCCGGCGCCAGCACGGCTACCGCTCCGAAGCCGTCATACCTCGCGATGGCGTAGCCCGCGGCAATGTCGTTCTGCACCTTGCCTATCGTCAGCTTGCCGTCCTGCGCCGTTGCCGTGAAGCCCTTGAACTCCCAGGATACCGACGAAGCCGGCACCGACAACAACCGCCCGTCCGTCAGCTGCGCTTTCACCGGAACGTTGATCACCGCTCCCGGCTTCAGCAGCGTCGAGCTCGGCTCGACGATCAGCTTGGCAACCTGCGCTTCGCCGACGATCTCCAGCTTCAGCGAGTCGCTTGCGCTTCCCGATTTCACGCTGACCGTAGCCGATCCGGCCTTCGCGGCTTGGAACGTTCCGTTGGCGAACGCGCCCAAATGCTTGTCGATGCTCCAGACTGGCGTTACCCCGTTCGGATCGATCGGATTGTAATACGTATCGTACGCTTTGAGGGAGTAGTTCGCCTGCTGTCCGATGAACAGCGTTTGCGGTCCGCTGGCCACGATGCCCTTCAGCGAGCCTTGCGGCGCTGTCGTGTAGACGCCGATTCCGTTCGTCACGAGACGCTGCGTCGTCCCGAAGGAAGTCGGATGAGCGAGCTGCGTTTGGAAATCCCCCAACGGCCGCGTCACCATCGTCGTCGAGCCGCCCCCGTCAAGATTGACCGCCTTCCAGACGCCGAGCTCCTTGAGCATCTGCTGCAGTTCTTTCAGCGTGACGCCTTTGCGGCCGCCGTTCTCTTCGACAGTAAGCAAGTATGCCGTGGAACCGTCCTTGGAAAAGCCTGCGGCCGTACGAGCGCGATCCGCATACCCGCTTAGCCCGTTGACGTCTCTCGTGAAGGAGACGGGAGCGCCCTGGTCCATCAGCAGCGTATGTCCGCTCACCATCATCTGGAAGTCGGACGGGTTGTAGGCCTTGCCCGAAGCCGTCGTCAGAGAGTAGTCCGCGGTAATCCGCTCCCCGACCGCCAGATTGGCGACGAAGTTGCCCGAGTCTCTCCCATTGTGCCCCCGCAGCACAAAGCCGTTTTCTGGGATCGGAGTCGAGATCGCTCCTTTTACGGCAACCTCGGTCACGACGCCGTCGATAACCAGCGCCTCGTTCGGCGTAGCCGCGCTGTTCGCCGGCCGCTCCGCCGCAGTCCAGGCGCTCGTATACATGTACAGCGCGTTAACATGGCTATAGGCCTTGTCCGGCTCCGTGCGATAGGCCGACTTGTTCAGCCCCGCCAGCGGGTAAGAGACGCCTTTGTCCACCGCCGTTACCGTACCGGTGAACACGAAATTGTCGATGATCGGCTGGCGATCCTTCGTTACGCCGAACGCATACATTCCCTGCAGTTGCTCGGTACTGACGAGCAGCTGCCCCGAAGTAATCTGCGCGCCCATCGGCACGCCTTCCGTGCCGCTGCCCGTCCGGAACACGTCTCCGTTGATGCCGGCAACCGCCCCTGTTTCTTTCGTCATCGCTCCGACCGACTGTTTTCCGGTCACGCTTCCCTTCGGCCCTCCCATCGCGTTGAGCTGGACGTACGGATTTTTGAGGTCTACTTGCAGAACGTGCAACACTTCGGTCGGAATCGAAGAGTCGGAAGGAATCCAGGCATACGTCAGCTGGCGAACACCGGAAGTCACGATCGTTTCGTTTTGCTTGGAGAGCTTATAAGTGACCGCCGACTTTTGAGTCGCGGCGACGGCATGAGGAACGGAGATGAATCCCGTGCTGACGGGACCGGTGAACACCAACACTCCTGCGAGAAAAGGCAACACGAACCTGGAACGCTTCTGTCGGGCTTGTGAAGTGAATAATGGCATGTACTTCTGTTCTCCTGTAAGTCTATTGGATTTGGGGCGGAGTTCGGCCTCGGCGCCGTCGGCGCCTATCATCTAGCAAACTTCCTACTATCCCTACTCTATTAGACTCATGAAGAAGCCAAAAGTTACATCCGAGATTCGATTATCTCGAAATTTTAATACGGTACAGAATCTAGCAAACCTCGCAGCTTTTCCATCAGTTCCTGAAACTTCAGAAAGCTGCCAAGAAGCATTTCGACATATACCACATGGAGAAAATAGTACGCAACGAAATGTACGGCAACCGCGATCGCAAAGATGAGGAATTGAATCAGCCTCGAAAGGGATTCATCCCAATCGTTTAACAGTTCCTTCAGCCGATAGATTCCCCACTCGTAGTATTTGGCGACCGCCACGCCCGTTGCGGCCAAGCTGATCGCCCTTAAGGTGAACTGACCCAGATTGCCGATGGTTATGCCGCTATTCAGATAATGCGAAAGGTAGAGAGCGTCGATAATCGTCAACAGAGAACCGAGCCACGGCAAATTGCTGACGATGCTGTTCCCCAACAACCCGATGCTGACGGATTGCAGCGTAATCGCGCACAGCACAACGCCAAGTCCGATGAAAACGAATCTCTTTCCTCCATCATCCAATGCGGTCGCCTCCTGCTCCATATAAAGAAGAGGACAGCATTCTTCCGCTGCCCTCTCTTCATTATTGCATCTCGTCCCTCTCCCGCTTAGGCAGCTTGCTCCTCACGAGCTGATAGGACTGCTCCAGCATCGCGAACACTTCATCATCCGGCACCGTACCGTCCAGGACGACCGTGTTCCAATGCTTCTTGTTCATATGGTATCCCGGCAGCACCGCTTCGGGATATTGCTGCCTCAGCAGCCAGGCCTCTTCCGGGTCCGCCTTCAGGTTGACGCTCTCCCGCTCCCCCGTATGCCCGAGCAGCGCGAACATCTTGCTCCCTACGAACAGCACGGGCAAATCTGGATCGAAGGGATAGCGGAGGGTTGTTCCGGGTTTCGCCAACCCTGCCTCGGCAATTCGGGAGTGATTCATCGAAAACCTTCTCTCAATCGTTCTTAGGAATCAATAAATTCTACGAACTCCAACAGCCTTTTTATCATAACGACGGCTTCCGCCCGGGTCGCGTTGCTCTTCGGCTTCATCGTCGTAGGCGTCACTCCCCCGATAATGCCGGCCTGCACGCTGATCGACACGCCGTCTCTCGCCCAACTGCTAATGCTTCCCCTATCGTTGAAGCGGTTCAGGTTGGAGCTGTCGGCGGACTGCTGGACTCCTGCAACAGCCATGGCCCGTACCATCATCGTTGCCATCTCTTCGCGCGTTATCGGCGCATTCGGCCTGAACTTGCCGTCCGTTCCCCCTTGGACGATTCCCGCTGCGCTCGCTGCCCCGATGTATGCGGCAGAAGCGCCGGAACCCGGCACGTCCGAGAACTTGCCCGCAGCCGAACGATCGCCGCTCAAGCCTAATCCCCGAACGATGTACTGTGCAAAATCCGCTCTGGTAATGTTAGCTTTCGGAGAAAATGTCGTTGGCGTAGTCCCATCCACGATAAACTTCGAAGCCAGCAACGATACGTCTCCGTTAGCCCAATGCGTTCTCATATCGGCATACTGCATCGTTTTGCGAACTACCGCATACTTGCTGTTGCCCTTGCGCATGAAATTCACGTACAACGAGGTTCCATTATTCGTAACCGTAGTCGGCACGTAGCTGATTTTGCCTGTTGCAGGATCGAGATATACGACGGCCAAGTTATCGAGCGATCCAGCGGATGCAGGGATTACAAACGAACGCGTTACGTACCTATCGTAGTTAGTAATCGGATATTCCCTTCCGCCGAATAGAATCGACGCCGTAAAATCCGCAGGAGCAGCTACTCTCTGTGCGCCCTGACCGGCAAGCGCCGCAATGAACGAAGTGTCCGATACCTTCTCAATGCTTAACAGCAGAGCGGCATCGCTCGAATTATTGCCTCCGATTTGCTGCAGCTGTTTCGTAAAGTTGATCGCATTTAACGGCAGATTAAACTGTACATCTCCAAAATCGAGCAGGAATTCCGCATTGGATACGTTCGTCGCCGATGAGATCAGCGATTGAATCGGAAGGCTCACGAGCGCCCCTGCCTCCGTCGCCGGAATACGAACCGATACCCGCGGAACGGTAACGCCGCTGTTCGACTTAATCAAAGAATAGGAGGCCGCCAGCTTATTTGCATCCACCACGTAACGTTTTGCGGCTTTTCCGGATGGAGTAACCGCCGCTGTTGCCGTTACCGCCTTGCCGACGACCAACCTGACAGCTCCCGCTCCGTCGGATTCCAGGTAATCCGGCAGGTTGGCGATCGGCGTCCCCGTTTGCGCGCCTACCGTAATATTATTAAGCGCGGCAACGATTCGGTCAAGCGTATCCCTCAACGGGTTTCCGGTCGTAATATAGCTCAGCGTCACCGTTTGACCTGCGCCAACCGAGGAAGACAGATTCACAACGACCTGAGTCCCGGCCACGGACACGCCCGTCACCGGAATCGTTGTCCCATTATATTTGACCGTATACTGCGAAGCATACGGAGCCGTATTCGGATTAAGCGGAGCAGAGTAGACCAGCGTCAACTGGTTATTCAAGATACTGGACGACGCCAACTGAGCGACATCGCTAGAGCCTGAAGTAAAGTTGTATCCCACGATCGCCGGAGCAATATTGCCGGACAGATCCATAATAGCCGGCGAGCTCTGGTAATAATACAACAAGACCGGAACGTTAGAAGAGACGCTCTGAGACAAAGTCAGCTCGATCGTATTGTTCGCTACCGCGACCTTCGTCACGGTCGGCGGAGTTACTCCCGTAGTAACCACAGAAAACGCGGTAGTCGGCGGAACGCTATTCGGATTCAGCCCTTCGTTATACGTCATGACAATCTTAGTGCCGTTTAAGACGGCCGACTGCAATTGCGGCGGCTCGTTGTCGTATTGATTTCTAACATAATAATCCGTAAACGCCGGAACCATGCTGCCGTTCGGGTCACGAAGCGGGTAGGCTCCCGGCGCATAGGACACCGACACCGGCAGCGGGCTCGTCGACGAGGAGTTCAAAGTTATGTTCAAGAAGTTGCCGTTCAAAAACGCGGAGTTGATTCCAATGACGTTGCCGTTTTGTTTTACCGTGAACTGGCTCTGAATCTGGGTTTGAAACTGCGGAGCCACATCCGCCATAGCTTTATTGAACGTCAAAGTTAATGAACTTCCATAGAAATACCCGTTCTCTGGCTTCGGCAGGGTAGAATCCGTCGAATTCGTTATAAGCAGGTTATTGAAGGCAGCGACTTCTATTCCGCTTGTATTCTGCAACCTTCTGGCAACAACCGTATCCGGATAATAGGAAAGCCTGACGTTCTGGCCGACCAGCACACTGCTTTGCAAAGTCAAACGGACCTCGTTGCCGCTTACCGATACTCCTGTCACTGCTCTTGCAGCATCATTGACCGTAGTATAGAAATTGCTCGCGTTCGGCGTCTTTGCCGAGTCAAGATTTTCACTGAACTTCAGTACGATAGACGCGCCATTAATCGACGAACTGCTAACGACGGGCACACTGTTCGTACCGGTTTGGAAGGACCATTGGTACGGATTCGTAATGCCCCCGAAAAAGTTGCCCGAAGTGTCCTGGATGACGTTGGCCGGAACGGTCACCGAGTAAAGCGTCGAATTACCGAGCTTGGCGGTTCCCGTTAGTTTCAGAATGACTCTTTGGTTATTTGCCGGATCAATCGACATCGTGAGATCCCTTTTGCTCGATTGCGCATTTTGCGGGAAGATTTGCGCCGTCGCGCCCGAGGCCAACGGCCCTAGCGGCTCGTTAAAGGTCAAACTAAGCTCGTTTAAGGAAGTACTGAGCGCAGTCGCCGACACCGTCGGGAAATAAGCGCTGATCGCCGGCGGCGTAGTGTCCTTAAGGACTTTGAATTTCCAGGTTACCGCGTCCAAATAGTTACCGCTTGCATCCCGGTAAACGTCGGATCCGATCTGTATGGTGTAGTCCGTGTTATTAACAAATTTGGGACACGATGCCCCGGCAAGATTAAGAATGGCGTTGGTACTCCCCGTATTTGCAACGGTTGCAGTAGCAGGGACTGTACAGACCAGCGCACCGCTCGAAGTTGTAAGAATGACGCTCCGGTTAGAGTTGGCAAAGACGGGCTCATCGAATTCGAGCGAGATTTGCGTGGCGTCTACGTCCGCCAGAACGCCGCTATTGGCAGGATTAAACGTTTTGATCTTCGGCTTGGTTGTATCGAGTGCCGGTTTAGTTTGGAACGTCCACCCGCCGGACGACTGTATTCCGGAATACGAACCATTTAACGGATCTACGAGCGCCCCGGAGTCGATCAGGACATAATAGGATTTCCCATATTCCAATCCCTTAAGGGCCAGGCTGACTCTCCAATTCGCCCCGGCCTGGGCAACTGTCACGTCCGATGCATGAATACTAACTGAATGCACGGTAACATTATCCGAAGCTCTTTTAACCTGAATGTAACCAGAGCCTTTCACGACTTTCCTTGCAAATTCAAAGGAAAGGTCGCCCGGATTCACCGGATCCAACGTTTGAAACCCATTGGCGGGCACGAAGTTCATGGCAACCGGAACGAGCTGTTCCGCCCGGAAGCTCCAAGCAGTCCCTACGAATGATGCGTTATTAGAATAGTTGCGAACCGCATCGGGCGGCACGATAACCGAATAACGGGCTCCTGACGTTAAGGCTGTAGTTGGCGTAATGACGATGGACTTATTTTGATTATCCAATTGAACGACAGGAGGAGTAGTTGCTGAAATATCATACTGCTCAACGAGCGTTCCGCTATCTGCATCGCGAAGCTCGATCATCCCTGCTCCCCGAACAATCTCCTCATCAAATGTAAGCATCAGATTGGTCGTCGTGACAGCAGCCGTTGCTCCATTGCTCGGAGTCATAGCGACAACTACCGGCCCACTGGGAGCTGCTTCGGCAACCGGGAAAGCAAAAGTTTGTAAAAGTAGCGCAACTGTTAAAATAAGAGATAGAGTGCGAATTCGTTGCAACCGAATGACCTCCCGAAAATGAACATACTTACCTATTTCTTCGGCCAAAATGAAGCTCATCATTAGGTTTCGACATAAAAAAGCGCATTGTCCTGATTTCAGGTACAATGCGCTTCTGTACTTTCAATAATTTTATTCCAAAGCCCCTTGCTTCAAAGCCTCTACGCGATCTAGACGCTCCCAAGGAAGATCGACGTCCGTGCGGCCGAAGTGGCCGTATGCCGCCGTCTGGCGGTAGATCGGCCGACGCAGATCGAGCATCTTGATGATGCCTGCAGGGCGGAGATCGAAGTTGCTCTTGATCAGTTCGACCAATTTGTCCTCAGCTACTTTGCCGGTGCCGTAGGTATCGACATTAATCGATACCGGGCTCGCTACTCCGATTGCGTAAGCGAGCTGAATTTCGCATTTGTCGGCGAGGCCGGCAGCAACGATGTTCTTGGCCACGTAGCGAGCCGCGTAAGCCGCGGAACGGTCGACTTTCGTCGGATCCTTGCCGGAGAATGCGCCACCGCCGTGACGAGCGTATCCGCCGTAGGTGTCAACGATAATTTTACGCCCGGTCAGACCGGCATCCCCTTGAGGTCCGCCAATGACGAAACGGCCAGTCGGATTGATGAAGAACTTCGTTTCTTCATCCAGCCACTCTGCCGGAACCTCTGGATAAATGACGTGTTCGCGAATATCTTTCTGGATTTGCTCCAGCGTAATGCCTTCGGAATGCTGCGTGGATACGACAATCGTGTCGACGCGCACCGGCTTGCCGTCATCATACTGCACGGTGACTTGCGTTTTGCCGTCCGGGCGGAGATAGGCGAGCTTGCCGTTCTTGCGCACTTCCGACAAACGACGGGAGAGACGGTGAGCCAACGCGATTGGCAGGGGCATCAACTCGGGCGTCTCGTTCGTCGCAAATCCGAACATGAGCCCTTGGTCGCCGGCGCCAATGTCTTCGTTTTCTTGCTGCACGTCTTTGCCGTCCCGGGATTCGAGTGCAGCGTTAACGCCTTGCGCAATATCCGCGGATTGTTCGTTCAGAGAAGTCAGAACCGCGCAAGTGCTGGAATCAAAGCCGTATTTCGCGCGAGTATACCCAATTTCTTTAATCGTGCGGCGTGCAATGGAAGAGATATCGATAAAATCGGCTCTGCTGCTGATTTCACCGATCACGAGTACAAGTCCTGTTGCTACGGATACTTCACACGCTACGCGAGCATAAGGATCGGCTTCCAAGAAAGCATCCAATACTGCGTCGGAAATCTGGTCGCAAATCTTATCCGGATGACCTTCCGTGACCGATTCGGACGTGAAGAGATGCCGGCCTTTAATCGCCAAAGTCTCCAACCTCCACATATAAAAATCAACCTTTCCCAATTGGAAAAGGCTGTTAAAGTTAACCTTCGATTTATAATGATACCGGAATTGTCGAGGGGTGTCAACGGACAGCAGCCCCGTCACGCCAGCAGCTTCAGCCTTATTTTATAGGAGCGTTTGTTGCGCTTGCTGAATAAGGCGTTTCGTAATGCCGCCGCCCAGAGATCCCGCTTCCCTCGAGGTTAAGTCGCCAAGATAAGCTTGCCCGAATGCGGCGGCTCCTATGCTTCCCAATTCCCCTGCAAATTCCGTATCGAAGCCTTCCGCATGCTGCCCGATTTGTACGCCGAGCTCGGATGCAATTTCGTACTTCATCTGATTAATCGCGTTCGCGCATTCCGGTACGACAAGCTTGTTGCTCCTTCTGGCCATGATCGATTCCTCCTTGAAGTTGATGCCGTTATTATGGCTCGCTCGCTCCTCTTCAAGGCGTATTAATTTATGGATTGTCGGGGAAACGTAGGAATGTTACCTCATCTTCCTCTGCAGGGTTTTGATCATTTTACGTTTGCGTATAGCGGAAGGAATCAAACGAAATAACTCTGGCCAACTTCCAAGCATCATTTTCGGATCCACGAACAATAAATATCCATGAAAAATGATTTCAATGATAAGTAATTTCGGAAAATTCAACCACCAACGCCAACCCAGTTGCTCATTCTTAATCATCATCGAAATAACGGTTTTCGAAAGAGATGGCTTGGATCATTTTTTGAGTACATTGCAGCGGCGCACGGATACCCCGTATATATAACTTCCTTCGTTGTCTTCTTACCGATTTCATTTCCAAGCCTGTGGAATCAATGATATGCGGCTTGATGAGGTAACATTGCACACCCCAACTGTGGATCTATCCGCCGGAATAGTCATCCCTCGCAGTCCTTTAAGTACGCCCGCAAAGCATCTCTCCAATGCCTAAGATCCTTAAAGCCGTTTTGCCGAATGGCCGAATGATCCATTACGGAATAGGCTGGTCGTGGAGCAGGCCGCGGAAACTGTTCGGTTGTACAAGGTTCTGTTCGAATCGAGGAACCGATCTCTTCGAAAATAGCTTTTGCGAATTCGAACCAGGTACATACTCCCGAATTGGAAGCATGATAGATACCGTAGGCTTCGGTCCTAACAAGTTCAACAAGAAACCTCGCTATATCTAAGGTATAAGTCGGCGATCCAATCTGATCATGAACGATGGACACGGAATCGCGTTCCTTGGCAAGCTTCAACATCGTTTTTACGAAGTTGTTCCCATATTTCCCGTATATCCATGATGTTCTCACGATAAAATAACGATCGCTTAGGCTCTGAAGCAGAATCTCACCGGCTCTCTTGGACTTGCCGTAAACCGATTGCGGATTCGTATTATCATACTCGTTATAAGGGCGAGATGCGCTTCCGTCGAACACATAATCCGTACTGATGTAACAGATTTTAGCCCCCTGTTCGTGTGAAGCAAGAGTCAAATTGCGAGTACCCACCGCATTAATGCGATAGGCTTCATCCGCATCCATCTCCGCTTGATCTACGGCCGTATAAGCAGCGGCATGAATAATGACGTCAGGGCGGACAGCTCGGATAACGTCCCTACATTGCTGCAAGTTCGTAACGTCTAACTGCTGGCGACCATATCCGACAATTCGAATGGCATCGTCGCCAAGCCTAACCAACTCTTGCCCTAACTGCCCATTCGCCCCCGTCACCAGAAGCGTCATCTTGCCCTCATACATGATTAGCCTCCCAATCGTTGCCCGTACTGTTGTGCGTAATAGTGCTGATAAGCGCCCGAGATTACTTGTTGCATCCATTCTTGATGATTCAGGTACCAGCGTATCGTTTCCCGAATGCCGGATTCGTAATTATATTTCGGACTCCATCCTAATTCGTCGCGTATTTTTGTAGCATCAATGGCATAGCGCCGATCATGTCCAAGACGATCGTCAACATAGCGAATCAGCGACTCCGGTTTGTTGAGTTCGGCTAGTATCGTCTTCACGACTTGAATATTCGTGCGCTCGTTATTACCGCCTACATTGTACACTTCTCCGCTGCGTCCTTTACAAATGACAAGATCTATTGCGTTACAATGATCTTCGACGTACAACCAATCCCGCACGTTCAATCCGTCTCCGTATACAGGAAGAGATTTATCGGATAGCGCATTCTGAATCATGAGCGGTATGAGCTTCTCCGGGAACTGGTACGGGCCATAATTGTTGGAACATCGAGTAATATTGACATTCATTCCATATGTTTCATGGTACGCCCGCACTAACAGATCTGCGCCCGCTTTGCTTGCCGAATATGGGCTATTAGGTTGAAGTGGCGTCTCTTCCGTGAATAGCCCCGTATCGCCCAATGTTCCGTATACCTCATCCGTAGAAACCTGCACGAATTTACCGACTTTGTATTGTTTCGCAAGATCAAGCAAAGTCTGAGTACCCGTAATGTTCGTTCTAACGAAAACTCCCGGATCAAGAATGCTTCGGTCGACATGAGACTCCGCGGCAAAATTCACGACAACATCAATGCCTGTCTCGAACAATGGCTCAAGAGAGGCGCGATCGGCGATATCGGCTTTCACGAATCGATAATTTGGGTTCTCATCCACCGACTTTAAGTTTTCCAGATTCCCTGCATACGTGAGACTGTCGACATTAATTAGTTCGTCCTGGGGATGTTCCTTTAAGCTATAGTGAACAAAGTTACTGCCAATAAATCCGGCCCCGCCGGTAACAAGCAATTTCATTTGTTTTCAGTCACCCTTCGTATTCGAAATTGAGTTCCGCATCTGCTATTAATGGATGCTGGGAATCTTTATCCGATAGTACAGGTTGCAGCACCGGCCAATCGATTCCTAAAGCTGGGTCATTCCACGCTATTCCGCGATCGTTCTCCAGCGAATAGAACTCATCTACCTTGTATAATACTTCTGTATGGGGTACCAAAGTGCAAAATCCGTGCGCAAAACCTTGAGGAACGAACAACTGGCGTTTATTGGCGGACGACAATATAAAACCTTCCCACTGTCCGAATGTAGGAGAACCTTTACGGATATCGACTACCACGTCGTAAATTGCTCCGACCGTTACTCTTACGAGCTTGGATTGGGCTTTCGGATTCAATTGATAATGAAGTCCTCTTAATACCCCCGCTTCCACGGATAACGAATGATTGTCCTGAACAAATTCGCAACCGATACCATTCTCCGCGAATTTTTTGGAGCTGTATGATTCCATGAAAAAGCCCCGATGATCCCCGAATACAGATGGATCTATCAGTTTAACTCCAGCCAATTTAGTCTCAATGACCTTCATTTCACTGCTCCAATCTCTGTACGCTACAGCTTTAGTTTTCCGAACTCTTCCCCGAAGAGAACATCCTTCGCCAACTCATTAGCATGCGTAAGAGAAGCATGCGTTCCCGCATCCGTCCACCAGCCCTGCAATACGTCGTATTTTAACTGTCCAGCGGCAATATAAGCGTTGTTCACGTCCGTGATTTCCAGTTCACCGCGGCCGGAAGGCTTTAATGTCCGAATGATGTTGAATACATTCGCATCAAACATATATATGCCCGTTACCGCATATTGACTCTTCGGATGGCTTGGTTTTTCCTCAATGGACACGATTTGTTCGCCCTGAAGCTCCGGTACCCCGTATCTCTTAGGATCCGGAACTTTCTGCAGGAGAATTTTCGCGCCTTGGCCTTCTTTGTTAAAACTATCAACAAAAGGAACGATACTATCGGAAAACACATTGTCACCTAAAATGACCGTCATTGTGTCATTGCCCACAAAATGCTCGGCTAATCCCAGAGCCTGGGCGATTCCACCAGCTTCGTCCTGAACTTTATAAGTAAAAGTTACACCCATCTCTTTGCCGCTTCCGAGCAGATTGACGACTTCACCCATGTGATCCTTCCCCGTTACAATGAGAATATCAGTAATGTCAGCTTCCTTTAGCTTGGCTACTGCATGGAAGATCATTGGATACTTGCCTACTGGGAGTAAGTGCTTATTGGTTACTTTGGTTAGTGGGAACAGGCGTGAACCGGTTCCTCCAGCGAGAATGATTCCTTTCATAATGAACGCTCCTAATTTCTGAATTTGATCTTAGATCATGTTTAGTAAATACATCAACCGAAATAAGTAGTGATCTATAATTGATTGGCGATATAATTTGGAATTAGAACTGTATTTAATTCGTTTAGAGAAAGAAGAATTGCTACTCAAAAAAACTTCAATTGTCTCCCTTTTATCCATCGTTAATTCTTCCCTATATAACTCATAGAACTCTTGAGCTTGTTTTCGCAGTAATTTTAGTTTTCTATTTTTTTTAAAAGAAGTCGCCTTCCTGTTCCACTTCTGTAAGATTCCGGAATTACCTCCAATACTATTAGAGGCGTGTTGCCTGTATTTTATAGTTGGTTCTGAATCATAAATGATTGTTCCAAAAGCAGAAACGCACAGGTAGATCCACCAATCATGCATTATTATCATATTATAATTCGGAGTTTTCTTAATAATTAATTCTCGCGCTGCCCTGTTAATCACAATCGTACATCCTACTGCAATATTTTCAATGACAGCATTTGCGAAAGAAGCTCCCTTTCGCGGCCTTGGAGGCCAATACCCTAGGTGATTCAAGCTTTTATCAACCAATTGTGTTCTTGAGCAATACATTACAGGGATATTGGAGGGGGCTGCCCTTAATTGCATCGCCGCCCTGCTCAGCTTATCTGGCTTCCAAACATCATCTTGATCACAAAAGGCATAGTAGTCAACATCTGCTGAAGCTTGATTTAACAATTCGAAGAAACTAGCTTGGATTCCGATGTTAGAACCATAATTTATTGATACGGGCATTCTTAATTCTGATGCTAAGATCTTATGAGTTTCCTCGGAAGAACCATCATCTCTAATAAAAAGATGCATTTGCACAAACGTCTGTTTTTCTAGACTTTCGAGTTGTTCTCTTAAATACATCTCACCATTGTAAGTTGATAGTAGGACTTGGATCTTGTCCAATATTGCCACCTCTAGACGGCTTAAACTTTCAGTGTCCCTCAGTCGTAGAAATCCTGTTAGTGCTAACCGTTCTCAGATATTATTCTCTTTGTTATCAACACCCTTAATCACTCGCCTGCTTAGCACAAAAGTAACAGGAATTGTTGTTATGGTTACAAGCAACGGCGCTACTATCTCATTTATGTTTAATAACTCAATGATGACGTACATGAGCATGTATCCAAGGAACAACTGCACTAAATAAACAATCGGAAAAGATAATAACTTCTTTAATGATAAAGACACCCGAAATACAAAGATTGAATTAATTAAATATGAAATCAATATTCCAATAATATAAGAAAACACATATGAAAATTCATAAGACATAACTAACAACAACAATAGGTATACAGCATATCCAAGCAGCGTGTTGAGTACTCCACCAATAATAAACTTTTGAAATTCCGTATTCTTAATCCTCATCAGAAGACTGAAAATTCGTTTTCCGGCATTCACGCGATATCCCCCAGCAAGACTGCTATAAATAACAATCACGCTTCATATGAATAATTAATTCTCTCTTTCTCCGTTACTAATGGCCTTTTTAATACTTGTGTATGAATAGAACCAATGTATTCCCCCCGATAAAAACAATTGTACAGAAGAAAATAAGAATCAACCAATAACTAACGGAGCAATAGCCATAGTAAAATAATTCCAAAAGATTAGTTTGGCCAGCAAATAGCCAATAGCCACCAAAAAGCTGCACGCCGACATAACAAAACCTAGTATCGCTGCCAACCTTAACGGTATCTTTGAATGATTCGTGATACCTAGCATCGCAATGTCGTAGAGGGTGTAAAAATTATTTTTGGTAATTCTCCGTTTACGTGCAGATTTTTTTCAAAACTATCGAGCCTACTTTATACGTATGCATATTCGTCTACCTACTTTTCCACTTATTAATACCATATGCTTCCTAAAACAAAAACACGTCTTTCATATTATACAAACTCCACTCTCGACTAGCTTGTATCTTCTATTACAACGACAACATGTGTAGTCCGAGAGTAATTTTTCTCCGCAAGCACATACATAGCCTTTCATCCTTGCAGGATTCCCGTACCAAAGACTATGGTCGGGAACATCTTTTGTTACTACTGAACCTGCTCCAATCATTGCATACTTACCAATTCGGTTTCCTGCTATAATAGTAGAGTTCGCCCCAATTGAAGCCCCCTCCTCTACCACAGTTTTCTCAAACGATTCTGGATATTGTTTTGATCGAGGCTGTAGATCATTGGTGAAAGTAACATTAGGTCCAATAAAGACGTTATCCGCCAGGCGAACACCGTCCCAAATATATACACCTGATTTAATAGTAACATTATTCCCTATAATAACATCATTTTCGATAAAAGTATGATCATTTATATTGCAATTTTCTCCAATAACCGCTCCAGGTAAGACATGCGCAAATGCCCATATTCTGGTTTTTTTTCCGATACGCTCAGACTCGACTAGTGAATTAGGATGCTTAAAATAGGTGTCATTTATCAAAACATGTTCAACCTCCATTTTTTGTTGATTATTTGTATACTTCATCTATAACATATGAAGGCCGTTTTCTACTCTCGTCTAATATTCTCCATAAATACTCTCCTATTATCCCAATCATCACCATGATGATTCCCAACAAGAAGGTGATAAGTGCAATAATCGAGGTCCAGCCTTGCATTTCAATAGTACCAAATAGGAAATTAAAGATTACAAACAGACCATAAAAAAAACTAATTATCGCAGTAATTAATCCTGTCACAGACATAAATCTGATTGGAACATAAGAAAAACTCACAAAGGAGTCTACAAATAATTTAATTTTCTTTGAGAGAGTCCATCTTGATTTGCCATGTTTTCTTTCTAGCCTTACATAAGGTATTGTCTTCTGGTTATGACCTAGCCAGAAAATCAAACTCATAATATTTGTATTCTTCTCTTGAATTGCATTCAATTCTCTAACTACTTGTTTATCAATTAATACAAAGTCGAATCCTCCTCTCGGGTATCCTTTTAGAGCCAGCTTGTCCATAAAATAATAGTAAGTATTAGAGAATAACTTTTGACTGGTGGATTCTTCACGATCTGTTCGAGTTGCCATTATAACTTTATTACCCATTTTCCATTTTTCTATCATTTCCGCAAACAGTTCAGGTGGATCTTGTAAATCGGCAGCGATAATACCGACACAGTCACCTGATGCGATAGTAAGCCCTGCCTGAATTGCAGACATAGATCCAAAGTTCTTGCTTAATTTAATTATTTTTATTCTTTGGTCGTTACTTCTTTCTTCCATCAAAAGCTCAAGTGACCTATCTTGTGAACCATCATCTACAAAAATAAATTCAAATTCAAACCCCTCAATCACTTGTTCTAACTTCTTGAGTCGCGGTACAGTGTGTGGAATATTTAATTCATTAAAATATATGGGCACAATAATAGAGAATTTCTTCTTACAGTCCATAGCTATTTATAGCCTCCACAATTTTCTCAACATGTCCGAAGGGCATCACAGGACTAATAGGAATACTCAGCACAGTGTTATGGATTTCTTCCGATATCGGTAGTTTGTAATGTTCCCACTCTTTGTACGCCAGTTGCTTATGAGAAGGTATTGGATAATGAATGAGAGTCTGCACACCCTTGTCTGATAAATAACTTTGAAATTCATCCCGATCCTGTACTCGGATAACAAAGAGATGCCAGACGTGAGAAAGTGGTTCTTCCTCAATTGAGGGTAAAGTAACAAGTGGATTACTTATATTTTGCAAGTAATATTTTGCGATATCACGTCGGTACTGATTGTCTTCATCGAGATATCGCAGCTTTACTCTCAGTACTGCTGCTTGAAGCTCATCTAGTCTGCTATTAATACCTTTGTATATGTTTTCATACTTTTTATGTGAACCATAATTTCTCAATGCTGCTACTTTTCGTGCTAACTCATCATCGTTGGTAGTTATCGCTCCTCCATCCCCGAGAGCCCCAAGGTTTTTACCGGGATAAAAACTAAAGCACCCCGCATCGCCTAAATTCCCTGTCCTAATCCCATTGTATATGGCTCCATGGGACTGGGCACAATCCTCAATTACCTTTAAATTATATTTTTTTGCTATATCGAGAATTGGAGTCATATTACATGATTGCCCATATAAATGAACAACCATAATAGCTCTCGTCTTTGATGTTATATATTGTTCTATTTTCTCCGGGTCGATATTATAGGTTTGAATATTTGGTTCAACCAGAACGGGTGTTGCAAGATTCGCTGAAACAGATAAAATTGTAGCAATATATGTGTTAGATGGGACTATTACTTCATCATCTTCTGAGATGTCATACGCTCTCAAAACCAATGTTAATGCATCTAAACAATTTGCAACACTAATACAGTGTTTGGTACCGCAGTAGTTGGCAAACTCCTTCTCGAAAGAGTCCACTTCTTCACCAAGTATATACCACCCCGAATGCAGAACACCGGAAATTCTATCCTCTATCTCCGTTTTATGCCTGAGATTCACTTGTTTAAGATCCAAGAAAGGTATCATGTCAATTCCTCTTTTTAGATTTATTTTGCACTATCTATTTTAATCAACTCAACTTTCGCAGTGCACAAATCATCTTGAGAGCATGTCGTTGTAGTCTTTCAAGGTGATCAGGTATTGGGCTTGTAAATAGAAAAACACCGCTTCGTTTGCTAAAGTGAGAGTGTCGAGCAATCACTTCAACCGAAGAGG
>NZ_JBEQAP010000072.1:0-21926 GCF_041640265.1 Cohnella sp. | reverse complement strand
TATCTCGTAATCGAACAATGCGTTTGGCGCTTATTTCAACATCAGTTGCCTGACCTCGCGCTCCGCCGAGAGGTTGGTGAATCATGATTTCACTGTTAGGAAGTGCGAGCCGTTTACCCTTCGCTCCATTTGCCAATAAAAAGGCACCCATTGAAGCCGCCATTCCAACACACAACGTTGCTACATCAGCCTTTACTAAATGCATGGCATCGTAGATTCCCATGCCTGCTGAAATTGAACCACCTGGTGAGTTGATATACATATTGATGTCTTTTTCCGAATCCACAGCATCTAAGTATAGAAGCTGTGCGATAACGCTATTGGCAACATCGTCTGTAATTTCTCCGGACACCAATAAGATGCGGTCTTGCAGGAGCCTAGAGTAAATATCGTAGGCTCTTTCCCCCCTAGAGGATTGCTCGACAACATAAGGAATCAGATTCATGGCTATACCCCCTTCTTCATCAGTAGTCAATGCGATATTTCTTTTCTAAGTGCGAATATTCATTGTCCCTTTTACCCAGTATCCTTGGTTGAAGGGATACAATATTTGTTCCTGCATCATAAGGTGAAGCGGCATTGCTTAACTTTTTGATTCGTTCGACAACTTGTTCGTCAATCTCTACTCGATCCATTTCATCTTCTTCGACGACTAGAATCGATATTTCTTTGCTTACCGTGGTCTCGGCTGTCCATAAGCTTACTACGATGGTCGTTTCACCACATGGAATCGCGTCTTGGGTAAAGATTTCAATGATAACATCTGGGTCGAAGGCATCAACTACGATGTGTTCACGGTCATTCTCAACAAAACCATTGAGGTTATGCGAGCGGTAAACGCCTTTTGGTAGGCGTATTTGGATTTCCGCTTGTTGGGATTCGACTTCTTCATCCCGGTATAGCTGAACCCATAGATGATTCATTCCTTCTTCGTTCTCCATCTTTGACTTGGCTAATTTAAGGTCAAGCATTACGGATTTTCACCCCTTAGCGCTTGAGATACCGAATCGATAACTCTTTGTTTTAACTCCGCAGAAATTCGAGGGCTGATCGTGATAATGACATCATCCGTTATCTTTAGAGTTTCGTTTTCAATCATTCGGCTAGGCTCATACAAGGTCAATTGCTGACTTATTTTTTCGATGTCCTCCAGGGATAGTTTTCTCAATGTCTCCTGAATGGAAGCCAATGTTTCCCCGGTTCTGGATAAGGTAAGAATGGCACGGAAGTAATGGATGTGATTATCGGTGTAAACCCTTTTGTTTCCCACTAATTCAAGGGGCGGTACCATGCCAATTTGCGTGTAGTACCTTACTGTTCGCAAGTTCATGCGCGGGTCATCCTGTTGGAGAATTTCAGCAATTTGTTTAGCAGTATAGCTATTCATGGCATGCCTCCAATGACATTCAACTGTTTGTGTTACACTTAAGTGTATTATATACAGTTTACTGTAATTTTAATTCGTTTGTCAAAATAAAAGTCCACCTAAGGGTGAACTTTAAAATCGAATTAGATTATGGTTCGCACCTGTTGCTGTTGTACCAGTTACGCGGCTTTAACGACTCGCCCCTTAAAATCGTAATTATTACGTTTACAAACGTAATGATTACGATTATAATAGCCATCTGGGTAATGACTATACAGATTTGGGGAGAGAGACGCCTTGACCACAAGACATGCTGCATCCAGGGCCTTATTGATTCTGTTGACACTTTTTTTATTCGCTTCCGTCATTGGCTGCGCGACAAAGCAGCAAGATGAAGCGCAAGGAACACCGGGAATGAAGCAGCTTACGTTAATGCTGCACTTTAAATCGAGTACGCTCGACCCTCACAACGACTTTACGCCGCTTCGCGCGGGGATTACAGAGACGCTCGTGAAGCTGGACAACGACTTAAAGCTGCAAGGCTGGTTGGCTACCGAATGGGAAGCCTTGGACGAAATCACCTGGACCTTCACGATTAGAGACGGCGTCACCTTCCACGACGGGACGAAGCTGGATGCCGAAGCGGTCAAAGCGTCGTTCGAACGCGGCCTGAGCGTAAGCAAGCGCCTGGCCGGATTGAAGATCAGTTCTATGGAGGCGGACGGACAAAAGCTGAAGATCGTCACGGCCGAGCCGAACCCCGCGCTGCCCTCGGAGCTCGTCAACCCGTATGCGTCCGTGGTCAGCGTCGCTGCCGAAGAAGCGATGGGCACAGAAGCGTTCAACAATACTCCGGTCGGGACGGGACCCTTTAAGGTAACGAAGTTTACGCCGAATATCGAAGCGCACTTGGAACGTTACGAAGATTACTGGGATGGGAAAGCCAAGCTGGATCAGGCCGTCGTTTTGTTTAACGAGGACGCGAATGTCCGGACGTTGGCGCTCCAATCGGGAGAAGCGGATATCGCTTGGAGCTTGCCGGCCGAAAGTATCCGAGTGATCGAGAACGAGGCGGGGCTTCGTGTTGAATCCTTGGCAAGTCTTCGCGTACACTTCGTGCTGTACAACCAAGACAAACCTCAAATGCAGGATTTGTCCGTGAGACAAGCTTTGAACCACTTGCTCGATCGAGAGAGCGCGGCGAATGATGTAATGCTCGGCAATGCCACGCCGGCGAACGGTCCCTTCAACAGTAAGCTTCCATTCGGCAGCGACGCTCCCGCCGTGGAGCACAATATCGAAAAAGCGAAGCAACTGTTAATGAACGCTGGCTATGTACTAGGAACAGACGGGAAGATGTCGAAAGACGGTCAGCCGCTCAAGTTGGAGCTTATCACGTACAGCGCAAGACCGGAGCTGCCATTGATCGCGCAGCTGCTGCAGTCCGATGCAGCTAAAGCGGGGGTTACGATCGAGATTAAGACGGTCGAAGATTCGGATCATTATTTAAGGGGAAATCGGGACTGGGATTTGGCGACATATAGCAACTTGACCGCTCCCCGCGGTGACGGCGGCTTCTTCCTGAACAGCGCTTTCGCACCTGGAGGATCGCTTAACCCTGGCAACATCGATGTTCCCGAACTCAACGCGGTCCTGCAGCAACTGAACAACGAGAGCGACGTAACGAAGAGAAACAAGTTCATCGCGCAAGCCGTCGCCGTTATCGACAAGGAAGTGCTGCACAGCTATGCGGTGTTCCCGAATTTGATTATCGGAGTCAATGAGCGGATTGTAAACTGGTCTCCGGGCAGAGAAGAGTTCTACATTTTGACTTCTACGATGGATGTGAAGTAAGTTGCTGGTTCTCGTTCGAAAAAGATGCACCCAGCTGATCTTGGTTTTATTCGTGCTTTCGCTCGTCACCTTCACGCTAATGAAGCTGGCGCCGGGCGATCCGGTCAGAACAATTCTTCAGCCGGATGAATTTATGGTTACTGCAGCGGATGAGGCCGAGCTCCGAAAGGAGCTCGGTTTAGATCAGCCTCTACCTGTGCAATACGGACGCTGGCTGCTCAAGGTGGTTCAGTTGGACTTCGGGATATCGCATCTTACGGGGAAACCCGTAACGGAGCTGATCGTAAGCCGACTTCCAGTGACCCTGCAGCTGGCCGGCGGTGCGCTTGTCCTCATGCTGCTGATGACGTTCCCGCTCGGAATGCTGGCTGCACGGTATGTGGGAAGATGGCCCGACCATATTAGCCGCATTCTCGCCTTCGTCGGCGCTTCGATCCCAAGCTTTTGGCTCGGGTTGATGCTTATTTATGGGTTTGCCTATAAGCTGAAATGGCTGCCTTCGATGGGCGTAGGATCCCTAGAAAATATGATCCTTCCGTGTTTTACGTTGGGCTTCGCTTTCGCCGCCATGTACGCACGCATCTTACGGGCCGGGTTGCTCGAGAGCATGTCTCAAGATTATATTGCGGCCGCGAGAGCCAGGGGACTGTCGGAGCGGCAAATATTGGTTAGGCACGCATCGAGGTCCGCTTTGCTGCCCGTCGTGACGCTATTCGGACTGAATGTCGGAACGATGCTCGGCGGCGCCGTGGTAATTGAAGTGATGTTCTCGTGGCCGGGTCTCGGAAGTATGGTGATGGGCGCCATTCGCGGAAGAGACTACCCTGTCATCCAAGGCTTCGTGCTCTTTACGGGAACGTTGGTCGTACTCATTAACTTAGCGGTCGATATCTCGTATCGCTATCTGGATCCCCGAATTCGCTACGCAAAGGAGAGTGCCCAATGACATCCGCAAGCCTACAACAGGCGACGTCTGCCGTCATTTCTCCAAGGCGGCGGTTCAGCGAACTGCTGCGACATCCTCTGCCACTGGGCGGCGCCGCGTTGCTTGCACTCATCGTGCTGATCAGTCTCGTCGGGCCAATGATCGTGCAGAACGACCCTTTGACCGTCAATATGGCGGAGCGCTTGCAGTCCCCGAGTTGGAAGTATCCGCTGGGCACCGATGCCATGGGGCGTTGCTTATTCACAAGACTCGCGCTCGGCGCTCAATATACCCTCGGAATCACCGCGCTGGTCGTAGCCGCCATCATAGGAATTGGCATCCCGTCGGGATTATGGTCAGGGTATAAGGGCGGGCGCTTGGATGCGTTCATCATGAGGTTTAACGACGGCATTACGGCACTGCCCGAGTTTATCTTGGCAATCGCGATCGCGGGTTTTCTCGGCAGCAGCCTCACCCACTTAATGATTGCAATCGTGGCCGTCAAATGGACGGGGTATGCTCGGATCGTCAGGAGTGTCGTCCTTTCGGAGAAGGAAAAGGAGTATGTGCTTGCTGCAAGGGTTGGAGGATGCAGCACTTGGAAGATCATGTGGCGCCACCTAACGCCTCAAATTATGCCTCCCGTGTTAGTGTTAGCGGCATTAGACGTTGGGAAGGTCATTCTCACCATCTCGTCTCTATCTTATTTGGGGTTGGGGGCGCAACCGCCGACACCGGAATGGGGCGCCATGCTGAACGACGGACGACCCTACTTCCAATCGGCGCCGGAGCTGATGCTCATTCCTGGCGCGGCGATCTTCCTGGTCGTGATGGCTTGCAATCTGGTCGGCGACGGCTTGCGCGATATCTTCGATGTCAAAGGCTCGTAAACGGTGCATAGCTGAGAGGAGGCCGCGACCATGGAACAAGGAAGTGCATCCACATCCGTGCTTGTGATCGAAAATGTAGACATCGACGTGACGAATGTGAAGGGTCAAGCGATCAAAAAGGTCGTTCATGACTTGAATTTGGACCTGCGTGCCGGGGAGATGCTGGCTCTCGTCGGCGAAAGCGGAAGCGGAAAAAGCGTAACGTCATCATCGATCCTGGGTATGCTGTCTAAGCCGCTTCGGATGACGGGCGGACGCATCCTCGTCAACGGCGCTTCGATCGGCAGCATGTCGGAAAAGGAGTTAAGAAGCTTTAGGGGCAGGCATATCGGATACCTCTTTCAAAACTATCAAGGAAGCTTCACGCCCTTTCTCACGATCGGAAAACAAATGGTCGAAATCATTCGTAGACACACCTCGACCACGGCTAAGAAGGCGAAAGAAACGGCGATGGGTTGGCTTGAGAGGGTGCGGTTGCCTGCCGAGCGCGCTTTCCGAAGCTTTCCCTTCCAACTGAGCGGGGGGCAGTTGCAGAGAGCATCGCTGGCAGCCGCATTGATGCTGAAGCCCTCTCTAATCATCGCGGATGAACCGACTACCGCTTTGGATGTCGTCACGGGGGAGCACATTCTCGATTTGCTTCGAGAGTTGAAAGAAGAGACAGGCTGCGCTGTTTTGTTCATCTCGCATGATCTATCCCATGTGTTCAAGCGAGCCGACCGTATGGCGGTCATGTACGCGGGACACGTCATTGAAACAGGCTCTACGGATTGTGTTTCCCGCGCTCCCCAGCATCCGTACACACAGCTGTTGATGCAGGCGAGGCCTCGTCTGACGAATCTTTCCGAACGATTGACGACGATCCCCGGAGAACCCGGGGCGGTCTCCCGAGCCGGCTGCTGCTTTGCTCCAAGATGTCCGTATCGGACGGATCGTTGTTTGACCGTCCCGAGCATGAATATCATTCATCACGAGCATGCGGTCGCCTGCCATGAAAGATTAGCGAGAGGAGAGCCGTAACTTGAACGCACTGCTGCAAATACAGCGCATTTCCAAATCCTACACAGCTGATCAACTCGTATTGACGGATGTGTCGCTCGACATCTTCAAAGGCGAATCCCTTGGAATCGTGGGGGAGAGCGGCAGCGGCAAAAGTACGTTGGCCAAGCTGATCCTAGGACTGGAGCATCCGAATTGCGGGGACATTCTGTTGAACGGAGCTTCCATCCTTGGCCTGAAGGGACGGCGCTGGAAAGAAGCCAGATCGCAGGTACAAGTCATCTTCCAAAACCCTAGCGCTTCTCTTAATCCCAAAGTCCCTATATGGAAATCCGTCGTAGAGCCGCTCGAGAATTTTCCGAACATCCGGCCGCCTTTTCTTGAGCCTGAAATACGATCGAAGCGGGACATGGCTTCAGCGCTGCTTCGTCTCGTCGGTCTCAGCGACGAATTATTGGACCGTTATCCTCACGAACTAAGCGGGGGACAGAAGCAGCGGGTCGCCATCGCTCGCGGCATCAGCCTGCATCCCGCTCTGCTGCTGTGCGACGAGCCGACCTCCAGTCTCGATGTTTCGGTTCAAGCGCAAATTTTAAATTTATTGAAGGATTTAAAGGAGCAGTATCAGCTTTCGTACTTATATATTTCGCATGATATCGCGTCCGTGCGCTTTCTTTGCGATCGAATCGGAGTGCTGCATGAAGGATTGCTAGTCGATTTGTTCCCGGTTGAGGAACTGTTTTCGAAGGAGCGTCACGCGTACACGCGTCTGCTCGTACAAGCGGCTACCGTTTGAAATGATGAGGAAGGGCAATTGGTTTATCCGGACAGCCTGCTATGATAGGATTACATCAAATGAAATATGACAATCCATCCTATAGAGGTGTCACATGAAGACTATCCGTAACCCGTGGCTGAAACTCAAAGAGGGACTCTGCCAAGAGGACTATGACTTGATTAACAGACTCCAAGAAAGGTGCATCCGCGAAGATCAGTCCACGTTGAAGCTCGAGTTGGACTACAAGGTTGGCGTATATTCAAGGACAGACTGCGCGGGTATCCGCCAAATCAATGAATTCATGTACTTTGATGGACATGACTTGATCGGCTATATGGGGATATGCGAATTCGGCGGCCCAGATACACCGTTCGAAGTGAACGGCATGGTGCATCCAGAATACAGGCGCCAAGGCGTTTTTGGGACATTAAGCAGGCTTGTTATGGCTGAGTGGAAGCACAGATCTCCCAAGAGTATGCTTCTCTTAAGCGATCGGAAGTCAGAAGCTGGGCAAACGTTCATCCAAGGAACTGGAGCAAGTTACCATCATTCGGAGTATGAGATGTATCTTCGGGTGGATCGACCGGAGATACACAATGACTTAGAGGGCATCACATTTCGGAAAGCGACGAATGCGGATGCGCGGGAGATTCACCGTCAGAATGCGATATACTTTGGCGACGAATCGAGGGATGAGGAGACAAACGATCCAAGGGAAGGGATGATCCTGCCTGAGGAGGAAGAAAAGAGGGGCATGACCATCTACCTTGCAGAGGCTGAGAAACAGGTCGTCGGGAAAGTCCATATCCAGTTGTCCTCCGGCATTGGAGGCATCTATGGTCTGGGCGTTCTGCCCGAGCATCGCGGTAAGGGATTTGGAAGAGCGACTCTTTTGAAGGCGATTGATAAGCTGAAGGAAGCGAGCGCAGGGGACATTATGCTGCAAGTGGCCGTGGAGAACGCCAATGCACTCCGGCTCTATCAATCCTGCGGTTTCGTGGAGACCTCGACGATGGATTATTATGAGCTAAAATGACCCTCCCATATGAAGAGCAGCGGGCCATCCCACAATGGATGGCCCATTTTTCTTTAAAGCTTGCCATTACAGACAGCGCGGAAAACCGTATCACAAAAAAGTGCAAGTCGTCGATGAGATCGATCTATTGCGCTTCGACGCGGAGATCGCCGCCGGGATCACGGACTGGATGCGCAGCCAAGGGGGCGCGTCACTCGACGACATTCGCGGTATCGTCTAGAAGCCGATATTCAGTGACTATTGTTTCAGCAAGTGCAGACAAAATTCCAAATCAGCCCGCAAATGTTCCTTCATCAGGCGTTCCGCTTCGTCCCCGTCATGAGCTCGGATGGCATCGCATATTTCTTGATGCTCGTCGAGCAGAAAGGGACGCCGATACATCACGACGGTCTTTCGGAACAAATAGATGATGGATTGCATCCGGTCGATAATATCAATCATTTGCGGGTTATTACTGGATTGCACGATCAGATTGTGGAACTCTTCGTTCGCTTTCATCGTTTCGTCGGCAGGCCCCCGGCGGGCTATGTCAATGCATTCCTGGAGCCGATCCAGGGCAGTGTCATCCATGAATGACGCCGCACAGCGAGCGGAGAACCCCTCCAGCAAAATGCGAACCTGAAAAATGTTGCTCAGGTCTCCGGCTGTCGGATTAACGACCCTTTTTTGTTTGATCAGTCCTTCTTGCTCCAGCTTTCGAATCGACTCGCGAATCGGCGTCCGGCTGACGCCTAACTCTTCCGCCAATCGTTCCTCCACCAGCTTCGTCCCTCGAGGGTACTCTCCGGTTAATATTTTATCCCTAATAAATTCATAGGAGGTCAAATAGGCAAGTTGAAACGGTTGCTTGCTCATGTAAATGTCCTTCCCTCTTTCACATTTCCTCGATGAAGAATAATTCATTTTGTATTCACTCATAATAAAGTATAAAGCGGCGCAAGCACAAAGGAAAGTAACTTCAATAAAATGCATTCACTTTTCACATTTTTGTATACAAAAATAAAAATATTGTGTACAATGGCGTTGGATAACATAATGAAAGCGCTTCAGGGGGGCTTCGAATGAACGTAGGTTTTATAGGAATCGGCATTATGGGGAAACCGATGTCTCGAAATTTATTAAAGGAAGGCTTCGCATTGACGGTCGCCGATGTGAATGAGGCGGCGGTCCGCGAGCTGGTCCAGGAAGGAGCCAAGAGCGCTTCGTCTCCGATGGAGGTCGCTCGTGAGAGCGATGTCATCATCACGATGCTGCCGAACAACGCGATTGTTAGGAATGTGATTCTCGGCGACAACGGCATCGTCCATGGAGCCAAGCCGGGCGCGATCGTCGTGGATATGAGCTCGGTTTCGCCGATCGTTTCGAAGGAGGTCGCGGCGGCATTGAGAGAGCATGGATTGCATCTGCTGGATGCCCCGGTGAGCGGCGGAGAGCCGAAAGCGATCGACGGAACGTTAGCGATCATGGTTGGCGGCGAGGAGGAGATTTATAAGAAAGCGGAGCCCGTATTGGCCGCTATGGGGAAGGATATTACGCTGGTCGGCGGCAACGGGTGCGGCTCCATTGCGAAGCTTGCGAACCAAATCATCGTGAACGTTAATATCGCAGCGATGTCCGAAGCGTTCGTCTTGGCAGCCAAATCGGGAATCGACGTGGAGAAGATGTATCAAGCGATCCGCGGAGGATTGGCCGGAAGCACTGTTCTGGACGCGAAAGCGCCGATGGTTCTGGAGAGAAACTTTCAACCAGGCGGCCGGATCGACATTAATATGAAGGACTTGACCAATGTGATGGAAGCGGCGGAGAAGGAGAACGTACCGCTGCCGTTAACGAGTCATGTCCTGGAAGTGTTCCAAGCGTTGGAGAGGGAAGGGAAACAAGGCCTGGACCACAGCGGAATCATTCAATACTATGAGAGCCTAACGGGTGTCAAGGTTGAGAAACGTAAATAAGAGGATGTTTATTATACGATAAAGGAGCTTACAGAACTATGGTAACGGGTCCAATGTTGATCGTGATCTTTCTATTGGCTTTAGCAGCTCTATTTTTCCTCATTTTGAAACTCAAGGTTGAGCCTTTCTTATCTTTGATCCTCGTTGCCTTCGCTACGGCGCTGGTCATCGGCATGCCGCTCAAGGATGTTTCAAGCACCGTGACGACCGGATTCGGCAATACGCTGGCAGGCGTCGGCATTCTAATCGGTCTCGGCGTTATTTTCGGCCAATTCCTGGCTGCATCGGGCGCCGTAGAGAAGATCGCGCAAGCGGTTCTAAAGGCGTTCGGTCCCAAAGGCTCTCCCGCGGGGCTCGGATTGACGGGTACGATCGTATCGATTCCGGTATTCTTCGATGCGGCGTTCGTGATCTTGAGCGGCCTGATCAAGAGCTTGGCGACCAAGACGGGAATCGCCGTCATGTCCTTCACAACCGCTCTCGGCATAGGCTTGATCGTTTCGCATAACATGGTTGCCCCGACGCCCGGTCCGCTCGTTGTCGCTGAGAATACCGGATCCGATTTAGGCTTGTTTATTCTGTACGGCATTCTTTGCGCCATTCCGGCCACTTTAGTAGGCGGATATTTGTACGGGATGTACATCGGCAAGCGGTTAAAGCATTCGGGCGAAATTCATGTGGAAGAGGCCTCCTCGGAGCAAGCGAAGCCGCGTAAAGAAATTAGTACGGGTCTGTCGTTCGCCATGCTTTGCCTGCCGATCGTCCTCATCTTGTTGAACACGATTTCGAAGCTGGCATTTCCCGATACGACGATTTCGGCTTTATTCGGATTTATTGGCGACAAAAATGTTGCTTTATTGATTAGCACTATCGTCGCTATTATTGTGCTTCGGCCTTACATCACGGCGGAGAATTCCAAACTGTACGCGGAAGCGATCAATTCGGCCGGCATTATTATGTTGATCACCGGAGCAGGAGGGGCCTTCGGCGCGGTCATTAACAAGAGCGGCATAGGCGACTATTTAATCGCCACCATGCAAGATCTGAGCATTCCGATTTTGTTGTTGGCGTTTATTTTCTCGCAAATTCTAAGGGCGTCGCTCGGTTCCGCGACGGTGGCGCTCGTAACGACCTCGAGCATCTTGGGACCGATGATCGGCGATCTGGGCGTGTCTCCGATTCTGCTCGGTCTTGCGATCTGCGCCGGCGGCATCGGTTTGTCGCTGCCGAACGACTCGGGCTTCTGGGTCGTTAGCAGATTCGGCAATCTCACGGTCACCCAAACCTTGAAAGCGTGGACCTTGGGCGGCTTCATCGCAGGCTTGACGGCGCTGGCAACGGTATTCGCATTAAGCTTGTTCAGCGGAATCTTGCCGGGAATTTAAATGGGTAAAGGATGGCGTTAGCGGTGTATAACGGAAAGAGAATGGCGAGAGAAGTATTCGAAAACCTTACTGAAGTCGATAGCGCCTCAGTTCATGAAACCTTAGAGAAAGAACTGCAGCAGTTTAATAGAAAAATGGTCGTGCTGGACGACGATCCGACGGGCGTTCAAACCGTTCATGGCCTCTCGGTGTATACCGACTGGTCGATGGACAGCATTGAACAAGGATTTCGCGAGAAACAGCCGATGTTCTTTATCCTGACGAATTCCCGGGGGATGATCGCTAGCGAAAGCGAAGCGGCGCATCGGGAAATCGCGGAGAATGTGGCGGCCGTATCGAGGAAGCTGAATCAGCCGTTCGTGATCGTCAGCCGGGGCGACTCCACCCTCCGGGGACATTATCCTTTGGAGACGGAAACGCTTAAGGAAACGATTGAAGCCCGGTCGGATTTGCGCTTCGACGGCGAAGTGATCATCCCGTTCTTCAAAGAAGGCGGACGTTTGACCGTCGACAACATCCATTATGTTCAGTATGGAGATGAGCTGGTTCCCGCAGGGGAAACGGAATTTGCGAAGGATCGGACCTTCGGCTATACAAAATCTCATTTGGGCGAATGGGTGGAAGAAAAATCGGGTGGACGGTACAAGGCCGAAGACGCAACCTATATTTCGCTTGAGGACATTCGGGCGATGAACCTCGATCGCATCACGGATCAATTGCTTCAAGTGAGCGGCTTTCATAAAGTCATCGTCAACGCCGCCGATTACACGGACGTGGAAGTTTTTACGATCGCGTTGATTCGGGCGATGAAGTCCGGCAAACATTTTGCGTTCCGCAGCGCGGCTGCGTTCACGAAGGTGATCGGCGGCGTAGGCGACAGGCCGCTGCTCACGAGAGATGAACTCATTCGGGAGGATCATCGCCGCGGGGGCCTTGTTCTTGTCGGTTCTCATGTCCAAAAAACGACGGAACAGCTGGAAGAATTGAAACAATGCTCATTTATCGAGTTTATCCAGTTGGACAGCCACCTGGTTGTAGAGCCGGACAAGTTTGCGGTTGAGGTCGATCGCGTCATTGCCGAGGCTGAGAAGAGGTTAACCGCAGGAACAACCGTAACGGTCTACACAAGACGGGAAAGACTCGATCTTGGGGAAGGCAAACAAGAGGAAGAACTGAAGCTTTCCGTGAAAATTTCGGATGCGGTGACAAGCATCGTGCAGCGGCTGCAGGTTCGCCCGAGCTATATTTTGGCAAAAGGCGGTATTACGTCGAGCGATATCGGAACCAAAGGTCTTCAAGTGCAGAGAGCGACTGTAGCCGGCCAAATCAAGCCGGGAATCCCGGTATGGATCACGGGGAATGAAAGCAAGTTTCCCGGGATTCCTTACATCATTTTCCCGGGAAACGTCGGCGCAAAGACGACGCTGAGGGAAACGGTAGAACTGTTGGATAACCGATAATCATCTATGGGGGCCAGTCCGATGCGATTCAACACCAAACAAATCCTCGTGGATGCGCAGCAGGGGGAGTATGCAGTTGCCGCCTTTAACGTCTATAGCTTAGAGACCGTACAAGCGGCGATCAGCGTCGCGGAGAAAGAAAACCAGCCGGTCATCATCGCCTTGGGAGAAAGATATTTTCCGACAGTGGACGTCGAAGGGTTTGCGGCGCTCGTGCAAGCAATGGCGGGGAAGTCCCGCGTGCCGGTGGCGCTTCATCTCGATCATGCCTATGAGAAATCGTCGATCATTCGCGCCATCCGCTGCGGATTTACGTCCGTTATGTATGATGGATCGAAGTTCGATCTGGAGGAAAACATTCAGCGGACGAAGGAGATTGTCGAGATCGCCCATAAGGCGGGGGTATCCGTTGAAGCGGAGATCGGCTCCGTCGCCAGAGGCGCGTTCTCCGACGAGGAAGACGGAGACGGGACGTTGACGGATCCGGAGTCGGCTAAACGGTTCGTCGCCGAAACAGGAGTCGATTTCTTGGCTGCTGCGATCGGTACGGTCCACGGGATGTATACGGGTGAGCCGAAGATCGATCTTGCCCTGCTGGAACGGATTCGCTCGGAGGTACAAGTCCCGCTTGTCCTTCACGGCGGTTCGGGAACGCCGGACGATGTCATTTCGCAAGCCATCCGCTCCGGCATATGCAAAATCAACGTCAATACGGAAATATCGATGGCGGCAGTAGCTCATCTGCTGAAATTTGCCGCAGATGCATCCGCCAGCAAAGTGCATTTGTCCACGATTATGGCGCATATGCAGCAATCGATGGAGCCGGTCATGACGAAATTCGTCCGGCTGTTTGCGCAAATGGAGAGGAAACATAGGCGCATGGGTATCGATCTCGAGGAGTGGGATTCTTTGTGACTGTACCGACAACGGGAACGAGCAACCGGTTCTAATCGTAGATCCGATGAAGTCGGGTTCTAAAAACTACCGCAGGCGCTGTCCTGCGGTAGTTTTTTTTATGGGCTCAGGCATGGGCTTCGAGACCTAAAAAAGCGAACATTAATTCGACATAAAGTGATAGAATCATTTGTGATGGCTTCTATGCTTCTACTAACCGTTTACGCGTCGCCGAAAGAGGGTTAAAGGATTGAACCTGCCAGACGTGCTCACTCCGATTGTCGTTTATTCATTACCCATGATATTAAAGCGGCTTATACGATTTCCGATGCCCTTGCGGTCATGGAGAAAGGGCAGGTGGCCGAATACAGTCAGAGTAAAGAGAAATTTCTGCTGTCGTCTCACCCCGCTGTGAAAAGCCTACTGAGGTCGATGCTTGCGGAACATCCGAGGCACCGCACTAAGAGCGGGAATGACCTCCATTGTGGTGAACCGTGACGGAACAGGCGCGAATACATGAAGTCACTTGATGTGGAAGGAAGGAATAACTCATGCAAAAAATCGAAACGAATCGATTGGTATTAAGAAACTTCTCCCTGGCTGATGCTCCAGGGCTGTTGGAGTATTCGACGAATCCCAGAGTGAGCTGCTTCCTTGATGGAAAACTGAGCACATTAGAAGAAGCTGTCTCGGAGGTTCAGAACAGAAGCGGCGATGATTCTCATATTGCGGTCTGCTTAAAAGACGGCGACTCTCTTATTGGAGACTTATTCTGTATGAAGGAAGAACCCGATACCTTTAATGTAGGATGGAATTTCAATGCCAAGTACGAGGGCAAGGGATACGCAAGTGAAAGTGCAGAAGCGTTATTGGAGTACCTCTTTATGCAAAAAGAAGCAAGAAGGCTGTATGCGTATGTCGAGGACGATAACTTCAGATCCCAAAAATTATGCGAAAAATTGGGTATGCGTAAAGAAGGCTGCATGATGGAATTCGTTTCATTTACGAATAACGAAGATGGAACACCCAAATATGAAAATACCAATCTCTATGCATTGCTAAAAAAGGAATGGCTGCAACGGTCTCGACAATAAGGGGAAGCGGAGATCGGAGGGCGCCATGAATCGGAACGGAGCAGATGCCCGCGAGCCAATGGCGGCGCGGGCTTTGCCTTGCGGCGATATGCCGGTCATTCTCCGTTCACGGACGATGGCATTCCCGAGCGCCTCCCGCGTCCGGACCAAAGCGCATAACCTAACCAGATGAAAGCCAGCCCCATCGGCGCCGCCAGGGTCCGGTCGAGCGGATGGGGAATGACAGCGCCGGCGAGAGTCACCACCGCGCCAAGGCAAGCAGGACAGCCGCCATACCCATGAGGCTGAGTTGACGGAAGAGAGCCGCTCCGAGGGTGAATGAATTACAGTATGCCTGCCAATATGGCCAATAGGCCTGCCCGCCCAACCGAGAAGCCCCGCCGCTGTAGGGGCCGATTCGGTTTCTTTTCCTTATGGCTTGTCGTTCATGCGATTCCCTCTTTTCTGCTGTTATGACAACAAGGTATCAAAACAAGCCCGCTTTTACTTTTCAATTCTTGCTGAAATCTTCTCTCTCGGGTCGCTCAACGATTCTGTCGGCTACCTCTGTGATATACTGATCACGAAACGACTGGTAAGTACAAAAGGGAGATGAGCGGGGTAGCCTTTGAAGTGGACTTGGCCGGAGATTACAGAACGAAGATTCGCTCCCGTTCGCAGATGCTGCTGGACCGCATGGACGAAACCGTGAAGGGTCCTTGTTACATGATTTATTCCAACTGTCAACCGGACTCGACCCGAGTCAAAAAGCTGCCCATTGATTCTGAAGGTTAATCATCGGGCGGATCGGACGGAATATCGCGAGTTACATAGAAAAGAGGAGCTTCTATGGCTTTGTTGAAATTGGTTCGTATTCCGCTTCCTGCAGAGGGAGCCGCGACAGTCCAGGTCGACCTGGAAGTCGGCTACGGTCAATGCATCGCTCTTCAATGCAACGACGATCAAGGTCGCGCTCTGGTCGAAGCGATAACCGGCGCTGCGTCGGGGGCGCGGGATTTCGTGCTGTTCCGGGGCAAGCCGCTGCGCATGAGAGACGAGGACACCTGCAAGAGAATCGGGGTGTGCGGGCTGGAGGACGGAGAGTACCCCAGATTAAAAGTCAAAGCTTATCTGGAATTTTGGGCCGGTCTGTTCGGCGTACGCCAACCGCTCGCCGAGTTGCTCCGGACGGCGGGACTGCTGGCTTTGGCCGACACTCCGATCGCTCGCTTGAACACGTCCGAGCGGCGGCGTCTTCATCTCGTCCGCTGCGCCCTCCACGATCCGGAGCTCATCGTTCTGGAGAATCCGGAGCAGGGACTTGACCTTGAAAGCTGCGCGATCGTTAGAAGAATGGCGGCGAATTGGTCGGCGGCGGGCAAAGCGCTGCTTATCACGTGCTCCTCCACCGAAAGCGCCGTGTCGTTGACCGGCGACGCCTACCGGCTAACCTCCCAAGGGGTGACAAGGCTGGCGATCCGCGAAGAAGCGGAGCCGGTGGAGCCGTACGCACAGCGAGCTTCGGATGCGCAATCGGACAAGATGGCGAAAGCGGCGCTGCACGGCGAGGCGCAGGAGGACAAGCCGCGCCCCCGGGTCGCGAAAATTCCGGCTAAAGCCGGGGACAAGATTATACTTGTCGATCCCGAGGAGATTCTGTACGTCGAAAGCAGCGACGGCCAATCGATGCTGCATCTGGAGACGGAAACGCTTGCCTGCGTGTGGACGCTTAACGAGCTGGAACTGCGCCTCGAGCCCTTTCATTTCTATCGATGTCACCGGTCCTACCTTGTTAATCTGCAGCAGGTTCGCGAGGTGATCGTCTGGACGCGCAACAGCTACAGTCTTGTCATGGCCGACCGCAGCAAGCGCGCGGTTCCGCTGTCCAAAGGCCGATACGAGGAATTGAAGCGGATGATCGGCATTTGAGCCGGGCGTCCGTTCATCCTTCGAAATGCGGGTTTGAACCCACCGAACGCTCCTTTCGCCGCCGAAATGCTGCATTCCAGTCCTCCGGCCCGCTATGATGAAGGCGCAAAACCCATTCATCCTTTCAGAAGCGAGGTCGAACACATGGAATTGGCCATTGAGGTCCATCAATTGGAAAGAAGGTACCGGGACAAGAGAGCATTGGACCGGATCAGCTTTACCGTCAAGCGAGGCGAAGTTTTCGGGTTCCTCGGACCGAGCGGTTCGGGCAAGACGACGACGGTTAAAATTTTGACGAACCAGCTTATACCGAGCGCGGGGGAAGCCACCGTCCTGAATAGACGGATGGCCGGCAAGCGGGAACCGGACCTGCTGAGCAGAATCGGCATTATGACCGACAACAGCGGGATCTACGAGCGCTTAACCGTGCTGGATAACCTCGAACTGTTTCGCGGATTGTACGCGGCGCCTCATGGTGCGGTGACCGAAACGCTGGAAAGCGTGGGGCTGTCCGATGAAGCCAAGACGCCGGTCCAACAGTTGTCCAAAGGCATGAAGCAGCGGGTAGTTCTGGCACGCGCCCTTCTTCATAAGCCCGATCTGCTGTTCCTGGACGAGCCGACGTCAGCCCTCGATCCGATGAATACCGCATTGATCCACAATACGCTGCGGGCTCTCAACCGGCAGGGAACGACCATTTTCCTGACCACCCACGATATGATGGAGGCCGAGGCGCTGTGCGATCGCGTCGCGTTTCTGAACAACGGGACGATTACCGCCCTGGACACTCCTGAGAAATTAAAGCGGCAGTATGCGGACCGCACAATCACGGTGACGACGCCGGAAGGCCGACACGTGGTGAACAACGACAGCGCGTCGGCCGACCGAATCTCCCAGTGGATGCGGTCCGGGCAGCTGTTGTCGATCCATTCCAACGAACCGACGCTCGGAGACATCTTCGTGCGGCTGACCGGGAGGAAGCTGTCATGAATTTCTCGTTACGGAGACTGCAGGCCTTTCTGACGAAAGAATGGAAAGATGCTCTTAAAAATCCGCAAATCCTGCTGACCGCCGCCATGCCGATCGTCTTCTCCTTCCTGCTTAACCGCAAGGATGCGTCCGATCCGACCGTTCTCGCCTTCCCTCTGCTGCTGGCGGTATCGATAACCGGCGCCTTCGTTCAGGCGAACATGGTGGCGGAGGAGAAGGAGAAGAATACGCTGCGCATGCTGATGCTCTCCCCCGCATCCCCCGCGGAGGTGCTGATCGGCAAAAGCTTGGCCACTTCGCTGCTGGCTGTGATCGTCATGGCCGGTTCGCTTCTCGTCACCGAGATTCCGCGCGGCAATCCTTACTGGCTGGCTCTGCTGGTCCTTCTGCTGCTCGTCACCTTTCTCGCTTTCGGCACGACGATCGGTTTGCTGTCGCGTACTGTCACCGAATCGTCGATCGTCGGATTGCCCCTGCTGCTCGTCGTCATTATGGGGCCGATGCTGGCGCCTTCCTTGGAGGCAGGATGGTTCTCGGCGGTCGTGGAATGGCTCCCTACCCAGCATTTTATTCTCGGATTGACCAAGTCCCTTGAAGCCGGAAGCGCTGCGGATCTCGGCGTTCACCTGATCGCCCTGGCCGTCTGGAGCGCTGCGGCGAGTCTGCTATGCCTGGGCGTCTACAGCCGTAAACGATTCGATAAGTAGGGAGGCGAGAGGATGAGCAAGCAGCCGAATAAAACGACTAAAAATATTTTGCTGTTCGTTGTCGTCCTAGGGGTCGTTATTATCGTCAAAAAGTACTGGCTGCCGGGCGGAATAATCGGCCTGTTCGAATGAACGCGATAAGCCTGGTTCGCGGCGCATAGCGGCCTCGGAAGTTGCGCGGGCTTCGAATTCAAGGATAAGCGGGGGAGCTTCGGGCTGCCCCGCTGTTTGTGTTTGGCATTTACCGCAAACGCAATTCCCGGGGAGGAGCCGATTGGGCGAAAAATCGGAATTAAAGATAGATTCACCCCGCTATCGCGCGCCCGTTGGCTTCGATAAAATGAGATTTGGTAAGCGATTACAACTTTCCGGCAAGGAAACATTACTTTAAAGGGGGAGAATCGTCATGAAGCAAAAACGGATATGGAGTATGCATCTTTAGCGGCTCCTTGTTGAACTGCTTGACGATATAGCTGTAATTTATCCGATCCAGTTGGTCGTAATGAGACAGGGAGCTGTCCGTAGACAGCACGAAGCTGTCGGAAGTCACGAATGAAATCGTTCGAATGTGATTCAGCTTCCCGCTGAATAAATCGGAATACACCTTCTCTTTGAATTTGCGGTTTGCTTCGTTGAGCTGATAGGTTGTATCCAGCGGAGCGTCGATAAAATCGAGAGATTGTTGATAAAGCAGCGACCAGGTCAGCCGATCGATCTCGTTCAGGTTCGTATCCAACGTGCTTTTGGTCTGTGCGACGGATTGCTGTACGAATTGGCTGGCTTGATTCTGGAAAAGATCGTTCTGCTTCTGGTAAGTAATGAAGGTGATGACGACAAGCGGAAAGATCATGAGGAACAGGATTGCCGTTAACAAAATGGAGCGGATCGAAACGGTTCGCGACATGGCTTTATTGTGCCTCCCCAATCGGTGAAACTGTGAAAGCGCCGTCAATAACAATTGCTATTCATATCCATATACAATAACACGAAGGCGGCTAAATAGAGAAGAGAATCTATAGTTCCGGTATGCGAAATACGATCTGGAAGGATGGCTCTCGTGATCCTTGCAAGGCGGAACAATTTAATGCGGAAAACCCGCGCTATTTTCACCGAGAGAGAGTGATTCGCAGAATTAGAGCGGAAAATCCGCTCTAATTCTGGAAAAAAGAGCGAATCGTGGAATTAAAGCGGGGAATCCATCTTAAATGCCTCGAAAGTGCTGAAGCAGCGAATTTAAAGCAGAAATCCCGCTTAAAATCTACAAGACGTGCACTCGCCCGACATTGCCTTTTAAATACGAGGGAGGGTAAGCGTACTATGCGCGGCTCCGGTCGATTAACGTACAGGCATCGATTTCAAAAACGGGCTGCTAGCCCGTTTTTTCATCCTTTTTTACTTGTTGTAACGTACATTTCCCCTAGAAGCTCCTTCGCTTGATAGCGGTCATACGTCAGCTCTCGTTCAACAAATGAGGCAACTTCGGATTGCCCGAGATCGTACATGACTTCAATTTCCTTGGAAAACAGCAGTTTTTCTTTCTCAAGCATGTCGGCAAAGGACGGGAGCGGTTTTGGCTGCAGTTCTTCTTGATTAAGGGTTTGTTTTAAGCCGTTGACGTAGTATTCGAACGGCCGGCCGCCGGCGATTTTTACGCCTTTATTTTCCTCGTTGATCATTATAATGGTTGGGAAGCCTCTAACCCCTAATTTTCTCGCCAGAGCAAAATCTTCATCCAATAATTGTTGGCCGACAGGCTGTTCAGCTTCGTTGACAATGGCTTCACCCTCAAGCCCAAGCTGATCCACGATTTCAATCATCACGGATTTATCCGCTATATTTTGATTAAACGCGAACAGCGCTTCTCTTGCACGGCGCAAATATTCGAATGCTTTTGCAGCAGAATGATTCTTTTGAATGACCTTAAATACACGAGAGGGAGGGTAAGAGGACTGAACCGGATTGTCAATCATTAAGGACCCGTCAATCGGCATTCTCGAATGCTGGCCTACCTCTCTCCAGTGACCGGCAACGTCGGCCGGTTTATAGATTCCGTTGGCAGGATCGATCGGTCCGTCATGCCATTTTTCCAGTAAACCGCCCATCACCGTATGAAAGTTAAAATAATGTCCATACTGCTCAACAAAACGGCGAAGAACGGGTTCAATCGCCCAGCAATGAGAACAAATCGGATCGGTTACATAATATAGATGAACCGATTTTTGCGGTTGATTAAAATCGATAACCTCCAGCTCTTCCTCGTCAGCTTCTCCGCATGCCCCTGTTTTTAAATCGCAGATCATATTTATTCCCTCCTAAGTTTGCCGATGTTTGAATTTTAGATCATAATAATAACGATCAACACCAATAGTTCCGAGGATTTGTCGTGTATACAACACATTCAAGAACTTGTCTGAAAAGTAGGGGGTTATTCGAATGACGCAATCAAAGACAGACCCTCGAGTTGTGCGTACTCGCAAATTAATTATGGATTCCTTCATCGAACTTTCAGGAAAAAAGGAATTCAAGGAGATTACCATAAAGGATATCACGACAGAGGCGATGATTAATCGCGCCACTTTTTATTATCATTTCGAAGATATCTATGACTTATTAGAAAAGGCGCTATCGGAAGTGTTGTTAGTGAATTTGAATTACGATTTCTACCAAAACGACGAATTAGATGAAGAAGCCTTCGTTAGAATCTTTAAAGCTGTAACGGATTTTCAGAAGTCGTTATCTAGCCGCTGCCATAGAGGTTACGAAGACACCATTGCTCGCATTATTAGGGAACAGCTCGAAGTCATTTTTTACAAAATGCTGTTAAAGCAGCACGAAGCCGAAAAGGATGAAGCTCTGAAAATTACGGCTGTCTTATTAAGCTGGGGCATTTACGGGGCTTCCGTTGAATGGAGACGAGAGGGGCAGAACATACTGCCGGAGCAATTTATTAAATTCGCATTTCCTTATATCCAACATGGCATTGAAGGAAGAAATAAGTCTGACAATGAGTCCCGCGCTAAGTAATCAGGAGTTAACGCCGCAGGTCCGGGAAGCAAATAGCGCAAGCTCCGAGAGGGGAATTAATCTCTCAGGCTTGCGCTATTCGTGCGTGTTCATAACATTCCGGATAGTTATATAAAGATTATGTCCCGCCAGCTCGGCTCTGCCGAGATAGTGGCCGACGCCGCCGAATTGAACGCCGTCGATCAGTTCCTCGCGCGTGATGTCCATCAGGTCCATGGACATTTGGCAGGCTACCATTTCAACCCCCTGCTCAAGGGCGCTTTGAATCAGTTCCTCTAACGAAGAAACATTTTTGCTCCGCATCAGCTGGTGGATCATCTTGGCACCGGCGCCGAGCATATTCATGGGGGACATCCCCAGCTTTTATTTGAGTATATCGAAGTTTTCTACAACAACGAACGCATTCATTCTCAAACCCCTCCCCTCCGAAGAGCCCTTGTAACGGTTGCTCAAGGCGGGAAGGGGTGTCTTTTGCGCGGCCAAGAATGTAAAAAATATTTGACATATTGTAATTCATTTTATACATTAAGTATATAATAAAGTACATGAATGAGGAGCCATTCCTGTAATGAAGTAATTTGAGCTTTGAGCAAAAAAGCGCCACTTAGTATACTGGGAAGCGTTCCGACCAAAGAACATATCCCAAATACGAAAGAGGCGCTCA
>NZ_JBEQAP010000071.1:0-22431 GCF_041640265.1 Cohnella sp. | reverse complement strand
CGAGGATGGATAAATGGCTGAACAAACAATAATTTGGACCGTAACTGCATATAAAGATCTACAAAACATTGTAGAATATATTTCTCAGGATTCAAAGTACTACGCATTGGCATTTTATGATGATGTAATGGATAAGACACAAACACTTAATGATTTCCCGCACCGAGGTCGTGTTGTTCCAGAAATGGACGATCCTGAGATGCGGGAAATTTTTATACATAGGTATAGATTGATTTATCAAATACATAATGAGCGGATAATAATTCAAACAATTATACACGGGGCAAGAAATTATATGAAAGAATAAAGGGCAATTTGCAGGTATTTCAGGAGCTCCTTCAGATAACACAATATTCACGCTGCGGGCCATGCGGCCCTTGATCTGCCAGAAGTATATTCGAGGAAGTGAAATCAGGCAGATACATCCATTCCCCTAAGATAAGAGCTATCTAAGGGGAATGGACGTCGTGAATACAAGAACGTTAGCTGAAATCGCCCAAGAGCTAATGAAAAGGAGACATAATATGTCCGATTACTATTGGGATACTCAATACGAATATCTTAGAAATACTCGGAAGTTATATTACAATGACGATTACTTGGAATTTCTTATAAGGTTCGTTTGGAGGATCACAACACCAGTAAACATAATAGATTATGGTTGTGGATATGGGTATTTGGGTATCAAACTTCTACCTATGCTGCCGGAGGGATCCAGCTATACAGGAGTAGACAAAAGTAAAGAACTTATTAGTCAAGCCCAGAAGTTATTCAACCATTCACCTTATCGAACGGAGTTTATCCAAGGTGATATAGAAGAGATGAAGATACAAAGTAAGAACGATGTAGCAATGTGTCATGCATTTTTATTACATATGACTGACACAAAGAGTGTAATTGAAAAGATGATTGATAGCGTAATCAATGGGGGAAGAGTTATTTGTTTTGAACCTCATTGGATTTCTAACATGTCTAACTACCTTATAGAAGGAGTAGAACAATCTCAGATTGTAAAGCTAGGGATAGTGCAAAAGCTATATGAGGAAGATTCAAAACGAAATGGTAAAGACGGAAATATAGGTGCACGTGTACCAATACTACTAAGTCAGTTAGGATTGAAGAATGTTGAATGTAGAGTAAGTGATAGGGTGAACTTTTTAGATCAAAATATTGAGTTAGAAAATAAAGAAGCCTTATATTCAGCCCTTAAAGATGAAGGTTTAGGACATGAACCAGGAGAACAGAATGATGTGATTAAGAGATTGATGGCAAGAGGTTTGTTGGGAGAAGAAGCTCGTGCACAATATGATGCTGAAGAATTCTTCTCAAAGCAATTCAAATTACAATCATGGTTGACGTATGCACCAAGTATGAAGATATCTTATGGAACAGTAAGTCGATAGTAAGCTACTCAAAGAAGAGGGCGACATCAGCTAACACCGTATTCACGCATCGGGCATTCGCCCTCGGTCCGGAAGGAGTTAGAAGTGGCGGAGAGGGATTTCAGTTTCGGGTAAGCGTAAGCAGCCGGACACATCCGCACCGACTAAGCGCATCGCGCCCGGCGACATTCGTCGCCTTAAGTCGGTGGGATGTCGTGAATACAATAACGTTAGCTGAAACACCACGAAAACTTATAAAACCAAAAAAGACGGAGGTATTACATGAAACCTAAGGTTTATGAATTTCAAGAGAAGAAAGTAATTGGAATTGGAAGCATAGAAAATCCTATAATCCCTGGAGATGTTTGGCCTATTTTATTTTCAAGAATTCAAGAAATACATGGTCGTAAGAATTCTCCTGAAACTCTTGGAGTTATTAAGAGAAATGAACCAGGATATTTAGCGGGGATAGAAGTTCAAAAAATAATAGAAATTCCTGAAGGTATGTATTCATATGTGATACCAGCTGGTCAATATATAGGAATGACTCATAAAGGGCCATTAAGTAAGATTGGTGAAACATTTTACACCCTTATAGATTGGCTAGCATTAAATAATTATGAACAATATGACATTGTATGTTTTGAAGTCTATGATGAAAGATTTAAAGGTGAAGACCCAGAAAGTGAATTCGAATCTTTTATTCAAATTAAATGATCTGTGAAGGATAACTCTAAGAAGTGTGGTGCATCAGCTAACACCATATTCACGTATCGGGTCGACTCCGTCGCCCCTCGGTCCGGACCGTAGCTCGATGCATTTCGATGAGGCATTTCAGTATACGAGGAAGCAGAATCAGCCGGACACATCCGCACCACCTAACCGCATCGCGGCCGCCCTTCGGGAGAAAACCAAAATAAAAGGATCTTATGACATGACCTATACTTTATACCACTATTACGAATCAGGACTGGGACCATTTCGAAATCTTTCTAGTTTGTCGGTGAAGGAAGCAAATGAGATTTCTGAACAAATAAGACGAGAAGGTAAATCTTTCGCCAGTCAAAGATCAGAAGAATATATAATGATTAGAAGAGAATTGGAAGGAATAGCACGAGATCAGTTCATCAAAAAAGGTGGAAATCCAAGAAATCGATACCCTCATTACATGACATTAGGGGAATGTGAATGGCTTGAATCGTGGTATGAGAAACCGGAATATATAGCTATTGACTGGAATGAATTTTTAGAAGAATCAATTAGTTTTACGTATGGGGATCTATTTCCGACCATGAGATATCATGATAGTAAACCATATCGAAAGAAGATATTCACTAAAGATGAAATCATTAAAATAATTGAAGAGTGGGGCTTGCCACAGGATTGGAATAAGAATGGAGATAAAGGACCTGAGAGATATATTGAAGTTCAAATATGGGACGAAGAGATAATTAAGAGATTTTGTAAGCCGGTCTGAAGGCCGAAGACTTCACCTAACACAATATTCGCGCTGCGGGCCATACGGCCCTTAATCTACCCGAGGCATTTCGAGGAAGATGAATCAGGTAGATACATCCATTCTCCTAAGATAAGGGCTATCTAAGGGGAATGGACGTCGCGAATACGGCAACGTTATCGGAAATTATCGCAGACTTTTTGGGAGGAATATCTTTGAAGCATGAGTTTAATCGTGAGTGGCTAGTGAAGAAGTTTGAAGAAATAAAAAGCCGAACCATAAAGGCGATAGATCAGCTAAACGATGAACAATTGAATTGGGCTCCAAATGAAACAAGTCATAATATTCCGGTTTTGTTAAGACATATTGAAGGAAACATAAAAGAAAGAATTAAGAAAGGAATATATAAAGAAGAAGTAGTTAGAGATCGCGACAAGGAATTTTCGAAGACATATATGTCAAAGAGGGAAGCTATAGAGCTAATCAAGGATAATATGGAATACGTAATAGACTCAATAAATAGTTTACCAGGTGAGAAGTTTGAAGAAGTACAGATTGTGAGAAGCAAAGAACGATCAAATTTAGATATGTTGCACCAGTGCGCAGCACATTATTCAGAACACATGGGACAAATATTTTATATTGCAAAACAATGTATAAAGGATAGGTATAACACAACTTCAGTGTAGTCGGTTCGAAGAAGGCGATAACATCCGATAACACAATATTCACGCATCGGTGCGTTTGCCCCTCGGTCCGGCGGAAGTTGAAGAGGCTCGACTGCCAGTTCACGAGCCATGCTTTCCGCGAGAGTCTAGCAAATCGCGACGCCGTTCAAAGCATGAGTGGCACGGGGCGCTGTTATGATAACGCGCGGATGGAAAGCTTCTTTGCAACAGCTAAAAGAAAGAAAAGCTATACAAGATCCGCACGGAGCATTACCCAATGGCGCATATCCAATCGATCATCTTCAGATACATCATGGTCTATTACAACAGGCAGCGGATCTACACCACGAATCCAGGGGCTGGCCCCCAACTATTTATCGCGAAAGAATGCTGTCACAATAAGCATAGGAACGGGATTTCTGCATGAGTGTGTTTTCAAACTGCACTTTTCTTGACAACTCCAAACAACGTTATCCGAAAGACTTGTAAAGCTGAAAAATGTCGATCTTTTAGGAGTGTGATTTATGACCGTACACATCATAGAAAAAGACTCGTTTACAGTTATCGGAAAGCTTGGGCATGGATTTGCGGCTGAAAGTCAAAACTGGATTCCTTCACTTTGGCAAGAAGCCAATAGTAAGTTTGGAGAGATACAACAATTGGCGAAGACTGATATAGAAGGTCACATAGTAGGTATTTGGGGTGCTATGAGTGATCTTTATGAAAACTTTGAACGATGGGATGAACAAGGCAAATATTTAGCTGGATGTGAAGTGGTAGATAACTCTACTGCTCCAAGCGGGTGGACAAAGTGGGTAATACCATCATATAAATATGCTGTTATTAAATGCAATCAAAATACATATCAAGAGAAATTAAAATATATGCTTGAAGAATATTTGCCCAATAATAACTTTTCAATCGTAGGAGCAATACATGAATATTACAACCCACGAGAAGCTGAAGGTGATTTGTATTTATTTTTCCCAATTGAAAGACTGATTTAAAGATTATTTTGAGGTTCAGCAATTTCGGAGTTATACCTTGAAAAGCAATAGAATAAATAAAAAAGGAGTTCTCATGAAATATATTGTCTTAAATTTATTGATTATTTCAATATTTCTTTGTTCTTTTGGCTGCACTAACTCAAACATCACAATTGATGAGGCAGGTGATGCATTAGGTTATGCTGAGAAAGTGATGAGGGACAAAGATATAATAACAGCAAGTAGTTATCAACCAAATGAATATGCCAAATTCAGAATCATGGCAGGCAGTAATACATCAAAAGAAAAGGCAAAGCAATTAGTAGAGGAATTTATCCAATCTTTTGAAAACCAATTAAAGGACAAAGAAAAATTCTATAAGACTCACGAAATTATATTTGATATTAAATCAAGTGAAGATGGAAGAATACTATATAGCGGGAAGAAAGATAAAGAAATTTGGTGGCAATTCTAGAAGACAAGGACTTTGTATAACACTATATTCACGCATCGGGCCATTCGGCCCTCGGTCCGAACCGGAGTTAGAAGTGGGTTCGGAGAGCATTTTCTGTAGCAGGGAAGCGGAATCAGCCGGACACATCAATCTCCCTAAGATAGGAGCTATCTATGGGAGATCGACGTCGTGAATACAAGCACGTTATCTGAAACCGGTGTAAATCATAATCAAAGGAGATTTTATTTTGTTGGCAACTAGGCAACCTGATGAAATACTAAATGAAATTACTGAAAACATAAAAGATAAATTTGGACTCAAAGTATTCGACGCTGAAATTAATCACTTTGGATACGCAAATTTGAAATGGAGGATCAGAACCGACTCGGGTGTATTCTTCGTTAAACAATATAACTCAGTAAGATATTCAGACGAATTATTACAATCTGTTGAGGTAGCTTTAGAATTACAAGATAGATTGAATAAAGCTGGTATTCCATGTCCCAAAATTCTCAACAAGCAGGGAACGTACATCCATCGAACGCAGTCTGGTGAACGTTATATGATCACAGAATTTTGTGATGGGCAAATGGTTAACCCTGGGGAAATAAATATACACCAGATGCATAATCTAGGTCAAATAACAGGCAGGCTGCATCATTGGCTGAATACGAATGCTCCGCAATCATTACCTTTACACTGGAAACCAGATACAAAGGAAGGCATGTTAAGGAATTGGTCTCAGAATTGGCTTGATGCACAATTCGCTGGGTCCAATAAATATATTGCCGCATTAGAACAACAAAGAAAAATTGCAGATGAAATCAACTTGGAGATATTTGATTTGTGTGAAGAAGGGTGGGTTCATTGGGATTTATTCGTTGATAATATTTTATTTCATACTGATAAGGTTACGGCGATATTAGACTTTGATAGAATGAACTACATCTATCCTGAGTTTGACATCTCTAGAGCAATATTATCTGGGGCTATATTAGATGGCAGCTTCAATATTGAATCAGCAAGAGCATTTATAAATGGATACAGACAAAGTATTCCTATAACAAGGCCCAAGTTAATTCGCTCAATTAAATTAACGTGGTGGAAAGAAGCATCCTGGATAAATGTCAAATCTGAAGATCACAGAACGCTAAAGAGATTCGTTGACGAATTAATTTGGGTAAGTAACAATTGGACGATGCTAGAAGAAGTATGTAATGATTTATTAGTTTAGTCAAAGAAGGCACCGGCATCAGATAACACCATATTCACGCATCGGGCATTCGCCCTCGGCCCGGCCGGAGTTAGGAGCGGATTCGGAGATGTAATTGGCAGTAGCGAAGAAGTGTAATCAACCGGCACACCCGCGCCACCTAACCGCATCGCGGCCGCCCTTCGGGCTTAAGCTGGTGTGATGTCGTGAATACAAAACGTTATCGGAAATCAGTGCAACTGACTGCAGCAACCCGTGCTTCTTCATGAGGCGATAGACGGGGGCATTGGCATCATATAACAACGTGTTCAAGCATTGGCGGACAAGCCGCCTCGGTCCCGGAAGGAGTATAATCAGATGAGTCCAACCGGAAATAGAAACACAAAATCATGTTGAGATAACTGCTGGTTGAAACCATAATTGCATTGACAAACTTAATAGTAGCTATTACTATTAATAACCGTAAAGATTACGGTTTTTTTGGGTTGAGCGGCGAAGAGTATCATTTTAATTGAAAACAAAGGGGTTAGCATTCATGCATCTAAAGAAAGTAGCGATAAACTTGGCATTTATTCTCATGATGATTATGCTGGCGGCCTGCGGCAGCAATGCGGGCAACGTCGATTACACTACGGAGGAACCCTCTGCGGCGGCGTCGGAATCGTCGTCCCCATCGCCGGTGCAGGAAGAGGCGGAAGCCTTCGAGCCCGTGACGGCAACCGACGTGACGGGAGCAACGATTACGGTCGACAGACCCGTCGAGAAGGTGGCCTGCGTCGTATCTTTGTGCGTAGACGCGCTGGCTGAGCTTGGCATGAGGCCGATTGCAATTGCGGAGAGCGGCGTTCGCACCATCGCCAGCGCACCGGAGTTTTACGGAAGCGAAGGAGAATCGTTTCCTTCGATCGGCGGCAGCTTCTTTGAGCCAAGCTTGGAGGATCTGGTGACCGCAGCGCCGGATCTCGTGATAGGCCTGTCGGGTGTGCACGATTCACTCCGCGAAGGCTTGAACGGAATTGCGCCTCTCTTCCTCGGCAACCCGAAGAGTTATGACGAATCGGTCGCTTTTCTCGAGGTGATCGGAGAGTTGACGGGCAGAACGGAGGAAGCGGCAGCAGCTAAGCAACGGTTCCTTGATAAGCTGGATGCGGCTCGAAAGCAGGCTCCGAAGAATAAGAAGGCTTTGATCATTTACGGCTCCGACGTCAACTTTTCGGTCATAACGGACAGTGGTCTGGGCGGTACGGTCATGAAGGAAATTTCCAACTACCCTTGGCGGGTCGAGAAGCCGGAAGACGATCCATATGGAGAGGGCAGCGTGCCTTATTCTCTGGAGAAGCTGCTGGTAGAGAATCCGGACGTCATCTTTGTCGAGAGCTATTCGTACAGCCCGGGAACAAAGCCGATATCGGAACAGCTCTCCGAATCGCCGCTGTGGAGCAAGCTGAAGGCAGTGGAGAACAGTCAGGTGCACGAGGTGCGCTCGCCGATTTGGGGAGATGGCCGGGGAACGCGCTCGCTGTCCATTATGATGGACGAGGCGCTTGCCATTCTGTACCCGGACCAGTACTAGGAGGTTGACCAGATACATGTCGAATCGGAGCCCAGTCATGAAGACCGGAAGAAACTTTATTCTTCCGGTTTTTGCTTTAGTGGTCATCCTTGCGGCGTCCTTTGCGGCAGGTATGAGATACGGCACTCCCGTTCTCGACTGGAATGTCGTATGGTCAGCCCTGTTCGCGCCGGGAGGGGAGGAGCTGGAACAAATTCTCGTAAGCGAACTTCGGCTGCCGCGTTACCTCCTCGGACTGATGGTCGGCGCTCTTCTGGGCGCCTCAGGCACGCTGATGCAAGGCGCGCTGAATAACCGGTTGGCAGGCCCCGAACTGCTTGGTATATCCGCAGGCGCCTCGCTGGTCGTAGCGGCTGTGATGGTGCTGCGTCTTCCGGTGCCGTTCCAGTTGCAGCCCTTGATGGCGCTTGCCGGGGGGCTGGCGGGCGGAGCGATCGTCGTCCTTGCCGCCAGGGGGAGCCGCAGGGCTGCGGGGATGTTGCTGGTCGGCATGTCGGTGTCCGCCATGCTGAACGGGCTTCTGGTCGTGCTCATCGCGCTTGGAACCAGCAACGATGTCAATCTGCTTTACACCTATTTGTTAGGCTCGTTGGCCAACCGTAGCTGGGAGCATGTCGATCGTCTCATCCCCTGGTTCGTTATCATGCTTCCTGTCGCGATGCTGCTGGCTCGTTCCGTCAATCTAATGCAGCTTGGCGACGATGCGGCAACAGGACTCGGCATGAATGTCGGACGTACCCGGATGCTGCTCCTGGTGATCTGCGCCTTGCTCGTCGCGGTTACCGTAGCGCAATGCGGTCCGATCGGCTATATCTCGCTGCTGGCGCCGCATTTGACCCGGGCTATGTTTCGTACGACGGATGCGAGGCTTGTCCTGCCTGTCTCCGCGATATGCGGGGCAGTGCTTCTGTCGGCAGCAGACGGATTCGCAAGGCTACTCTTCGCTCCTCTGGAAATCCCGGTCGGCGTATGGACGACGCTGCTTGGCGGAAGCGTCTTTCTGTTGTACGTTTTGCTTCGGAGAGGGGGAGGACCCGTTGGCTAATTTCATGATCGGCAGGAAACGCGATTCGCTCCGCTATATTCTCGTATTGGCGGTGCTGACCGCGCTGCTAGCGTCGATACTCGTGCTCCATATTGCATTCGGACGCACCTCCTTCTCCGTAGCGGAGATAGCGAAGGCGCTTCTTAACCTCTCGGAAGATGCCGGTACTCGGCATATCGTATGGAATTTACGACTTCCTCGCGTTTTGGTGGGGATGGCTGCAGGCGCTATGCTGGGCCTGGCCGGAGCGATTCTCCAGGTTGTGATGCGCAATCCGCTGGTAGAGCCCGGGTTGATCGGCGTATCCGCTGGTGCCGTGCTGTCCATTGTGCTCGCCATGCAATGGTGGCCGGGCACAGGGCTGACAAACGGCGGTCTGTCGTGGGTGGCGATGGCAGGCGGGATGGCGGCAGTGGTCATCATTTATTTGCTGAACGGCAGCAGGGGCAACAGCGGTGCCAGGCTCGCTCTTACGGGAATTGTGGCAACTTCGATTATTCAGTCGGCAACATCGCTCCTGCTGCTGCGCAATCAGGAGGGACTGACCTCTATCCTGCTGTGGAATTTCGGATCGTTAAACGGCAGGGTATGGACGCATTGGAATTACATATGGCCTTGGGGGCTGGCGCTGTTCGGGCTGGCGATGCTGCTCGTGCGGCATGCGTCGCTCCTTCGGCTCGGCGACGAGACAGCAGCAAGTCTCGGTGTTGCCGTGAACCGGATAAAGCTGCTGCTTCTCCTCGTCGCGGCCGCATTGACGGCTGCGGCGGTATCCGCAGTAGGAGCGATAGGCTTTATCGGTCTGATTGGACCCCATATCGCCCGTCGGCTCGTCGGCTCCCAACCGCTTCGGCTGTTCCCGGCGAGCGCACTGCTGTCGGCCGTGCTGCTGACCGTAGCCGACTGGGCAGGGCAAAGCATCACGCTTACGTTTGTCCTGCCGGGTATGGAGCATCATTTGTCCAGTCTGCCGGTCGGAGCGGTTACGACGCTGCTCGGTGCACCCTTTTTCCTTTACCTGCTGCGCAGACCGGGGGTGGGGAAGTGAGCCGGCGCTCGGAATCGATTGCAGCCCGAGCTTCGTTGTGGGCAAGCAAGGGCTTCGTTCGATATTACGTCTTCAATCTGCTCAGCTACATCGGTTCGGGGATATCGGTTGTAGCGCTGCCGTTCTATATTTACGAGCAGACCTCCTCACCGATCTTCACGTCTCTGGTCGCTGCCAGCGGAAGCCTTCCGTATTTGCTGTTCGGCCTGCTTGCTGGAGTACTTGCCGATCGCGGCAGCCGGAAACGAATCATGATCGGCTGCGTCTTGTTCAACGCGGCCTCGCTCGCTTCGGTGCCTGTCGCGGCATGGCTGACTGGACAGGCTTCTCCGTGGCACCTGATCTCGGTATCGTTCCTGGCGGGCGTCGCCTTTGTCGGTTTCGACTCCGCCAGTCACGGCGCGTTGCTCCAGTTGGTGGGGCGGCGCAATCTGGTCGCCGCGAACAGTCTGCTAATCTCATCGGATACCGTCATTCGAATTGCGACTCCGCTCTTTGCCGGAGTGATGATTGCGACGTTTGGCGCTGAATGGGCTGTTGCCGTAACGGCGGTCTGCTACTTCCTGTCCGCGTTTATGATCGGTTCGATTCGCCAGTCGTTCCAACCGGAACGCCCCCGCTCTGAGGCAATCCCCGAGGGACGGTTGCGAAAGCTCGGGACAGACATTCGCGAGGGACTGCGGTTCATATGGGCGGAGCCGCGCATTCGCAGTCTGACGCTGCTCGGCTTCGGGAACAGCTTCGTGGGTGGAGCTGTTGCCGGTCTGCTAGTCGTGTTCGCCGCAAGCGAGCTGGGCATTGCAGACGAAGCGCCGCAGTTCGGGCTGCTGCTGACGGCCGGATCGGTCGGTGCTCTGTTGGCAAGCCTGAGCCTGCCGAGTCTAAGAGATAGGCTCAGGCCGGGACGAATTACGATCGCGGGCTTGGCCGTCAGCGGCGCTTCGTTATTCGGCTTCACCGTAAGCGGCGCTCTTCCTACGGCAGCGGTGTTCTATCTGCTATGGAGCGTCGGAAGCACGTTAATCATTATGAACGGCATCACCTGGCGCCAGCAGCTGACGCCGGATCACCTACAGGGCAGAGTGCATGCCGGCGGCCGCATGATCGCTTACGGAGGGTCGCCATTCGGAGCGCTGCTCGGCGGCTTGGCCGCCGCATCGTTCGGCGCTCAACCGACCTTTACGCTCCTGTCGGCACTGATGCTCCTCTTGTTCGCGATTGCGCTGCGTACTCCGTTGCGTCGCGATGAGGCTTTTGACGATAACGATTCGTCGCAGGAGCCAGCAGGGAGAAAGCCGTAAATAAGGATTGGAAATCGCGAGCAGGAAGAGAGTTCATTGAGTTAGATTGTGCAAAAAAAGTGAAGCGGATCGTTTTGCCTCCCCAGAACCGGCAGATTGTCGAGGAATTCATTACGATTCTGGAGATGAAGGAGAAGTTCGAGCGATATGAGACGCCGATTCCGAATAAGGTCGTCATGTTCGGCCCTCCCGGTATATTCGAATAGGCGAAGACAACGCCCTGCTCACTGTTTCTATTCTACAGATGATAACAAATATCCGTAGTTTTCTTCCTCCATCTTGTCGAGCGGAATAAATCGGATGGATGCACTATTGATACAATACCGTTTTCCGCCACGATCCGCAGGACCATCATCAAACACATGCCCAAGATGGATTTCGCCTGATCGGCTTCTTACTTCCGTGCGATCCAGCCCAAAGCTCTTGTCCTCCTTATAGGTTACAACCTCGGGGACAATCGGCTTCGTGAAGCTTGGCCATCCGCAACCGGAGTCGTATTTATCTTGGCTGCTAAATAACGGTTCTCCGGTTGTAATATCGACATATAGACCCGGTTCGTAATTATCCCAATATTCGTTACTGAAAGCACGCTCCGTATCGTTGTTAACCGTTACCGCATACTGTTCGTTCGTTAAACGTTCCTTTAATTGTTCATCTGACGGACGGGGATATTGAGCGGGATCGATATAAATCTCCTGCTCATCCAGAATACTTAAGTCGATGTGGCAATAACCGTTAGGATTTTTCTCCAAATAGTCCTGGTGATACTCCTCTGCAAGATAATAGTTCTGCAGAGGCAACACTTCCGTTACGATGGGTTGATCGTATTTCTCTTGTTCTCGAGCTACAACTTGCTGAATGATCTCTGCATCTTCAGGTGACGAATAATATACTCCCGTCCGATACTGAATGCCTCGGTCATTCCCCTGTTTATTCACGCTGGTGGGGTCAATCACTCTAAAAAAATAGTCCAACAGCTTCTCCATCGTCACTTGCTTTGGATCATATTTCACATGAACGGTCTCGGCAAAACCTCGGTCCCCGCGAATCACGTCTTTATAGGTGGGGGATTCTCCTTCACCGTTTGCGTAGCCCGAGGTTACATCTTGAACCCCATGAATGCGGGACATAAACGCCTCCACGCCCCAGAAACAGCCTCCCGCCAAGTACAGGTCGTTTAGGTCATTATTTTCCGACAGGCTCATAGCTTCGACAGTAGGGGAGGACGTAGCAGCCATACGACCTGCATCCTTACTTCCACAAGCAGATATTGCTACGGCTAAGGTAAGGAGGCATAAACCTAATCCTAATCCTAATCCGGCACCTTTCAAATCGTTCTCCCTCCTCACATCATTTCTTTCAAAGTATCCATAATTTGTTCGTTCGAAGCATGACCCGGAGCGGATTTAACCAAAATACCGTCCGAGCCAATATAAAAGGAGCTTGGATAGGCTCTCACTTGGAATTCCTTAGCCCACACTCCGTTTTCATCCAAAAGAACGTTCAGGTTTTCATAAGGCTGCTTGTTAAACCATTTCGTAAACTCTTTGGACGATTTTTCTCCTTTATAGCCCGGGGTGACAATGGTGACGACTTTGAAATCATGGTCTTGACCGGCTAAGGTGTTCAAGTCTTCCAGACCGGCAAGACAAATGGAACACCAAGAAGCCCAATATTTCACATATACTTTTTGGCCCTGGAAATCCGCTAACCGGAAGGACTCGCCCTCCAAATCGCTTAATGAGAACTCGGGCGCAGGTTCTCCTTTATTCATACCTGTTGACGAGCCCATTTCGGATGTTTGCGAGATTAGCTTCGAACCGCATGCCATCAAGGCAGACAATAAGAAGACAATCACGAGTATAGATCCCATCCCTTTCAAAGCGTTCCTCATCCCGAACTCCCCCATGGATTATTGTAACCAACCCACTATCGTATTTAGCCGATCGGTCATTAACAGCAGTCCCATCAAAATAAGAATACAGCCTGACGCCACTTTGATTGCTCCCATATACCTATACAGACGGCGGACTCGCTTTATGAGGTACCCCGAAAATACGGACATGACCAAGAAGGGAAGGGCCAAACCCAGACTATAGAGGAGCATCAGAAATCCGCCGTAGACAGGAGAGCCTTCACCTGCCGCGATACCGAGTACAGCCGCCAATACGGGACCGATGCAGGGCGTCCATCCAAAACTGAAGGTCAAGCCAAGCAGAAAAGCTCCGATATATCCGCCCGGTTTAATCCGTTCGCTCGACAACTTTTTTTCCCGTTCCAACCAGGATAATTTGATCAATCCCGTTTGATAGATCCCAAACAACACGACGATTGCTCCGCAAATAGCTAGAAACCGGGGACTTGAAATGAACTTGCCAAGAACACCGGAACCAAAGCCGAGTAGAATAAACACCGCAGACAGCCCAAGCACAAACAATATCGTGCGCAATAGAAAAGCAGATCGAAACCGAACCGCGCTGACGCCAGACTGCTCCTGATCCGCAACATGGACGAGGCTTCCCGACAAATAGGACATATATACCGGAAGCAGCGGCAAAATACATGGCGACAAGAACGATAATACTCCCGCGCCGAATACACCAAATAGGAATATAAAATCACTAGCCAAATCAATCACCACCTGGAGAACAAGGCTTATTAAGGCCAAGGTTAGGAGCTAATATAGATCGGAAGCGTAAACCAGAAGCAGCTGCCGGCTCCCTTAGCGCTGTGTACCCCAATTTCACCGCCATGGAGTTGAACAATCGATTGAGCGATTGCCAGACCTAGCCCGGCGCCTCCATTGTTCTTGCTGCGTGATTTATCAATCCGATAAAAACGTTCAAAAATACGCGAGGTCTCCGACGCTTCGATTCCTTGACCCTCATCCATAATCGAAATTCGCAAGTATCGCCCCGTCTCGGCGGCGGATAATCCGATTTTTCCTTTCTCAGGGGAATATTGAATGGCATTTTGCAGCAGGTTGGACAGGACTCGCTTAATTTGCGCAGGCATGATCACCGCTGCTGGCAGTTTATCCGGCAGATCAATTTCTACAACCAGCTTTTTCTCAGCGAGATGGAGTGAAAAGCTCTCCAATGTGCCGATCAGCAGCTCATCGACATGACAGGGCTGCGGTTCGAAATTTACGCCTTTCGCTTCCAGACTCGATAATTCAAATAAATCATGAATAAGCCCGCCCAAACGTTTGGTTTCCAGCCGAATGGTGTTCAGGTAGCGTTGAAAGGTTTCTTTGTCCTTAATTACATCGTCCTCCAACGCTTCGACAAACGATTGAATGGATGCCAAAGGCGTTCGCAAATCGTGGGAGACGTTAGCAATCAGTTCTCTCCGAGCGGACTCGGAATGGTGCAAATGGTCGAAGCTTTCCTTCAGTTTGCGGCTCATCACATTAAACTGTTCGGCCAGAAGCTTAAACTCTTGCGGGCCGATTAAGGGAACTTCGGTATGGAAGTCCCCAGAAGCAATTCGAACGGTCTGCTGTGAAATTCGCGCAATGGATTTCTCAAGCGGCTTTGTCAGTAAATATTGAAGAATAAACGAAAGCAAGCCTACCCCTGTCGTGATACCGGACAGCCAATAAAATTGTTCGATAGATAGCAGCATTTTAGAGTAGCTGACAAATAAACAAATTAATAACACGCCAATTCCCGTCAGGCTGGACAGTACTAGGTAAGTACGAAGCTTCATGATTGGCCGTCACCCGCAAACTTATAGCCGATACCCCATACCGTCTTAATATATTTCGGATTAGAAGGGACCGGCTCAATCTTTTCCCTTAATCTCCGAATATGCACGGTAACGGTAGTTGTATCGCCTTCGTAGCTGAAATCCCAAACTCTGCTCAGAATCTGGTTTCGGGAAAATACTTGACCAGGATGGCTTGCCAGCAAGATCAGCATTTCAAATTCTGTAACCGTCAAATCAATGACTTGCCCGCTGATTTCCACGATACGCTTAGCGGTGTCAATTGTAAGTCCTTCGTATTTGATGGTGTGTCCGGCTACTGTAACGGGCTTTGCCTGTACGTAACGCATCCTGCGCAAGATAGCTTGCACCCGCAAAACGAGTTCTCTTGGACTGAAAGGTTTGGTCAAATAGTCATCCGCCCCCATGGTCAAGCCCATCAGACGATCTTGCTCCTCGCCGCGGGCAGTTAACATGACAATCGGGAGATCCTCGGTTTGACGTACCTCGTTGCACACTTCCCAACCATTCTTATTGGGCATCATCAGATCGAGCACAATCAAGTTTGGCTTTTGACTGCGCCATAGCTCCAAAGCCTCTAAGCCGTCTTTAGCGGTCGAGACGAGATAACCTTCCCGTTCCAGATATCTGCGGCAAACATCTGTGATGTTTGTATCGTCATCAGCAACCAGCACTCGATCATTCACGCGGACACACCCCATATTCCGAAAATACATTTGACACAATCATACCATATGGCGTTGGCCTGCTAAATTCGGATTTATTTCATCATCTTGACAGGCATCATGTATTGAGAAATCAATGCTTCCGAGACATAAGTACTGCTTTGGGAAATCGTAGGGGCAGTATTCAGGTTAGCTTCCATGCCGTCCACTACGATTTTTTTCGAACCGATCCATAACTTAATCATTTCACCCGCCGGCTTCCCGCTTTCCATCATCATGTCGTCCTTCATCATGTCGTCCTTCATCATCATGTCGTCCTTCATCATGTCGTCCTTCATCATGTCGTCCTTCATCATCATGTCTTCCATTTTGCCCTTATAGGCCAACGTTACCGATCTTTCTTTGGCGTTCCATTTTACGCTGTAGCCGTACATTTCCGCTGCCTGTCTCAAGTTATAGAGCTCCATGCCGCTTTTTTTAATCGTTTTAATGCCTGCGGCATTCGCGATTCCGGCAAATACCAACGATAGCATTAATACCGCCATTACGATGAATGTCTTACTTTGTTTTCCCTTAACCATTCTTATCATCCTCCATAAATTTGATCTTGCATGGATTAGAATAAGAAAGATAGCTTACGATTTTCTAAGCTAAGTATTACGATTGTATTACGACCTCTAAATTTCCCGTGCCCGGAACATCAGCTAACAACGCATTCACGCATCGGGCTGACGCCCTCGGTCTCTGACGTTGTCCGAAGCAGAAAGCGAAGTTCGGTCAAGAAAAACATTGCCATTCGAAACGGAATCATCTATTATGGACAATGAAGATCCATAATAACATCATTATAGTGGTGGAAGGAGGAATATTGCAGTTCTCCAAAAGTACCGATTATGCTCTACACGCCTTAATTCAACTGGGACTCGTATTGAAGGAAGGCAGCCGTTATTCGAATGCTCAATTTCGAGTTCGCAACAGCATCTGCGAAAGCATACAATCCAGTCGGTACTGGATGAGGCTTTCAAGCGTTGCAGTCATGCGGCAAACAAAAAGTGACACCGTTCTTGCGCTTTAATTATGGACATAATAGATCGACATTGGTTGTTATTTCGAGTGCGAGAAACCAAATTTCCGATGCGGCCAATCAGTACTTATCCCTCAATGAGGGCATTCATTGCTGCGGTTATCCAAAATGAATTAAATGCAGTGGCATGGAGGAGAAATTTATGATCGATTTAACTAACTTAAAGCGCGGTCCAATTATGGTCGCACTGATCGTCGGCATGTTTGTTGCCGCTTTGAATGAGACGCTAATGGGCAATGCCTTCCCCGCATTAATGAATTCATTTGGCGCTACTGCAACGACGATTCAATGGCTCACGACCGCCTATTTACTTGTCGTTGGCGTGCTTGTTCCGGTGACGGCGGTATTGCAGCAATGGTTCACGACCCGGCAAATGTTTCTGTCGGCCATGAGTCTGTTCTTCATAGGCACGCTTATTTCAGCGGTATCGCCGGTTTTCGGCGTGCTGCTGGCAGGACGGGTTATTCAAGCAATGGGTACCGGAATGCTGCTGCCGCTCATTATGAACATTATTATGACCATCTATCCGCCGGAAAAACGGGGAGGCGCAATGGGGATGCTGGGGCTCGTCGTTATGTTCGCGCCGGCGATTGGTCCTACGCTTTCGGGCTTGATTGTCGACGGGCTTTCCTGGCGCTGGTTGTTCTATCTTGTATTGCCGTTTGCACTGCTCTCCATAATAGTAGGAGCAGCTGTCCTGAAAAACGTGTCGGAAGTAACCAAACCGCGAGTGGACATTCTGTCCATCCTTTTGTCAACCATCGGCTTTGGCGGTATCGTTTATGGATTCAGCAGTGCTGGTGAACGGGGGTGGTCGGAGCCGTTAGTGATGTGGATGATCGCCGCAGGAGGCTTGGCCTTAGCGCTGTTTATATGGCGTCAATTGCTCCTTAAAGAACCCGTTATGGATTTACGGGCTTTCCGCTACCCCGTATTTGCACTTGTTGCTGTACTGATGTTCGTGCTTCTCATGACGTTCTTCTCATCTGCAATCATGCTTCCAATGTACATGCAGGGTGTGTTGATGATGACGGCATTCAAGTCGGGCTTGGTGCTGCTTCCTGGGGGAATTATGAACGGCCTTATGGCTCCCATTTCAGGCAAGCTCTTTGATAAATTCGGGCCTCGTGTGCTTGTGATTCCCGGGCTGGCCATAGCTGTCGCCTCATTGTGGCTCTTTACGCGATTCGGCGAAACGACAGCAACCGGCTTTCTTATTGCCGCACACATCGCACTCATGGTAGGCATTGCGCTCGTGATGATGCCGGTACAAACAGCGGGGCTTAACCAGTTGCCTCGTCATTTGCACCCGCACGGGACCGCGATTCTGAATACGCTGCAGCAGGTATCCGGCGCCATCGGTATTGCCCTGTACATCAGTATTATGTCGAATGGGCAGAAGCGGTATATGAGTAATGTGAGTGATCCAGCATCACCCATCGAAATGACTAAGGGTCTGGCAGCCGGAGTTAACGACGCTTTCTGGTTCGGCGTTATAATTGCATTTGTTGCTCTGTTACTCGGTCTTTTCCTTCGAAAAGGAAAGGCGCCAGAGCAGGAGCAGGGAGTTTCATGATCCGTTGCTGAAAAACATATGGAAGAGAGCTGTCTCCATGAGCCCAGTTGTTCACAACTGGGAAAGCGTAGAGAAGCTGCTTCAATGCACTCGACAATATTGGTATGGAGGGAATGTACCGTGAAAATAGAGGTTTGGTCAGACTTTGGATGTCCCTTTTGTGTAATCGGAAAAAGAAAGCTTGAGAATGCGCTTGACAGGTTTTCGAATCGGGGTTGATCGCCAATTACGATCCCGTTGTGATTGCCAATACCTTTGATGCGCATCGTCTGGTTCATTTTGCAGCGAAATCGGGAAAAGAAGCGGAGTTAACCGAACGTCTTTTTCGCGCATACCTATCCCAATCCTGGAATATTGCGGACCACAATGTATTGGCTGCCTTAGGCAAGGAAGCAGGGTTTAACGAACAGGAAGTGGTAGATATGCTGGGTTCAAATGATTATAAAGAAGCGGTCCTGGGAGACATGGCTGAGGCTCGGAAGTTAGGCATTTTAAGATTGCCCGCGTTCGTCTTTAATCTGAAGTTGCGGATCTTGATGCCGGAACGTATGCGTGGAGGCTCTATCGCCGGTAATGCCCGCCACGCTACCATAGGCCTGCATTTTTTCTTTCAAGGCTCGTGTACTAATTTTCAGTTGCCCATGTTGACGAATAAGGCATCCGTCTTCTAAATTTGGGCTACATCTGTAACATCGGGACTTTCGCTCCCCTGGATGCCAGATGTATAATCATGGAAGAAGCTCGAATACCACATGACCCAGCCTAGGATTGGAGTTATATAGGGCTGGGTCGTGTCGTCAATACGGCAGTGAACTTATCAAAATTCACGATTATACAGAGAATTTCAATATAAAAATCGTTGGATATAATGAAGAAGTTAAGGAAACAAGACGTTTTCAAAAAAACGGATGTGTAGAGTTCTGAGACATAAGCGTCATAAGAAAGGAAAAACTAAAATGCCATTTGATATTGATAGCAAATTTGTAATCGCAGTAGCTTCTAGCGCATTATTTGATCTGAAAGAATCCGATCGAGTATTCAGAGAAAATGGAGAAGAAGTTTATCGTAATTATCAGAGAGAAAATGAGAATGAAATATTGGCGCCGGGCGTTGCCTATCCGCTAATCAAAAGATTGCTGAGCATAAACACACCTCAAGATCAAATAGTGGAAGTCGTGTTAATGTCAAGGAATGACCCGGATACAGGGTTGAGGGTTTTTAAGTCCATTGAACATTATGGATTATCAATCAGCAGAGCGGCATTTGTAACTGGTAATAATCCGTTTAAGTATATGGCTGCGTTCAATGCTTGTCTTTTCTTATCCGGAAACCCGGGTGATGTAAAAGAAGCTGTTGAGCATGGGTTTCCTGCAGGATGCATCTATCCTTCAGATTATATTGATAACGATGATGATAACGAAATACGTTTGGCATTTGATTTCGATGGAATCATAGCGGATGATTCAGCAGAATCAATTTTTCAAGGAGGGACTTTAGATAAATTTCATTCCCATGAAAGGGAATTAGCCAATCAACCTTTGCCGGCAGGTCCCTTGCTTAAATTCTTCCAGGAAATATCTAAGTTACAACAAAGAGAGATTCAGAAGAACGAAAATGACCCTGATTATAAATCAAGAATTAGATTAGCAATTGCCACAGCCAGAAATGCACCCGCCCACGAAAGGGTGATAACTACGCTAAGAAAACTGGATATTAGGGTTGACGAAGCTTTTTTTCTTGGAGGGATTGAGAAGATAAGGGTGCTGAGCGTATTTAAGCCGCACATTTTCTTTGACGATCAAGCAGGGCATATTGAGGGAGTTGCAAGAACATTCCCCTCAGTTCATGTTCCGTTTGGAGTTGTTAATATCTGATGAATGGATTGAACAAATTGAAACAGATCTAACGGAAGAGTTAATTCTACTTATAAGACCATTTGGTAAGCACTTTCCTGAAGAATGGAGAAGCATTGACAACTAGTAATGAGTGAGGTGTTACGAAATCCGATATTTAATAGCAGTTGTCTGTTTTGCATTAATAATTGGCGGCTGTGCGAAAGAAAAGGTAATAACAGACCCTCATACTCCAGAAGAAATTAAGTATGTAGAGTTAGAAGATCAGGCTATTGTAATTGACTACGGCCTTGATGGTATGGTTAGACAAAAACTCGAATTTTCGGGTGCCAAAGTTGTAGTAGATCCAAATTACTATGATAAACATGAAATCAAAAGAGGCGATATTATCTTCTATGATATTCCTCCTGATGCAGTAATAGATGAGTTTCAAAAGAAAGAAGACATCGTAAGGGTAATTGCATTAGAAGGCGAGCAGATTTCAATTAAAAATGGTCAGATCTATATAGATGGGAGTAGATTGGATACTTTTTATGGTAAATTACTTGCTTATGGCTTGGATAAGAACCAGTATAAGAAGATAGAATATCCGGGTTGTGAGGATGAATGCCGAAAAAGCAATATCGAATATTTTGAAACTGAAGTAGCAGAAATCTCTATCCCTTCAGGTCATATTTACGTTCTAGGAGATAATTCGCTAAGGAGTATTGGAAGCTTGAACTTCGGTCCACTTTCAAAATCTCAAGTAAAAGGTAAAGTCCTTGGTTATCTCAAACAAAATCAAAGATAGGCACTATCTAACGAACAATAGTAGAGACGAGGAACCAATGATGCATTCTATTTTCGAATCTTTAACGGATAATATCGTTTTTACAGGTGAATTAAAGACGGATATTTTATTGTTCTTATCGACCAATCAGTCAACAGAAACTGCTAAGCATTGTTTTGATGTTGGGAGAGAATCGAAAAGAATCGCTTTGATGTATAACATGGATCCGCAAGCCGCTGAAATAGCAGGTTGGCTTCATGATATCAGCGTTGTATTTCCAAATAGTGAAAGAATAGAAGTCGCAAGACAATTGCAAATAGAGATTCTACCAGAGGAAGAACGATTTCCGATGATCATTCACCAAAAGATTTCCAAAGTGATGGCTGAAGATATTTTTAAGATTACGGATGAAGAAATATTAAATGCAGTCGGTTGTCATACAACATTGAGGAAAAACTCGACCCCAATGGATCAAGTTTTGTTTGTTGCGGACAAGATATCTTGGGACCAGAACGGGACTCCGCCGTATATAGATGCTCTAAATCGAAACTTACAGGAATCATTAACGCATGGGGCATTTGCATATATCAGTTACTTGTGGGAACGAAGGGATACCTTAAAGGTAATTCATCCTTGGTTAAGAGAGGCTTATGAAGAGTTGAAGGATGAAATCCGGTTATTGTAGGTGGCTTAAGGAAGCGGGGCGTCACATTAAACCAACGGAGAGATTCCATGAATATTCTAATTGCACAACCTCTACTTGAGAAAGAACTTAAGCAGCTAGAACGAGAAATCCAAAACTATCCTGATGTTGATGTGCTTATCTTTCCAGAGGGTTATGTAAACAACAATGTAGAACTCGCTTGTGATCTCGCCAGAAAGTTCTCGAAGATAATTATTTCGGGACATAAGCAACCAAAGGACAGAGCGCTTATCATTGATCGAGAAGGTCAAATCCTTCTTGATCGTGCAAAATATGATGAATCAATTCTAGTTGAGTCTGAAGGGAAAATAATTGGTTTTATGCTGTGCGATGAAATTGTTATTCAAGGGATGAGTAATTTAAAGGCTACAAAAATTCATTTTGTTGTTCATCCTATTGGAGTTGGAATGTTCAGTGACGATTAATTTGATGAATGGATACAGGAAGCAAGGAAGTATGCAATGCAATATAAGACGATGATAATTGGGACGAGTCATGCAGATGGCTCATTCAGAGACAGCGATATTTCAATCCCAATTGCCTATTGTATAGATGGAGACGGAAAAGAAGTTTTTATATCTAGAAATGATACTCGAACAAGAATTTTAAATTTTGAAACAAGGCAAGTGACCCTCCTTGACAAGGACGATAATCGAATTTAATGAGTAGAACATTAGATAAGAAGAAGAGGAAGCCAAAATGATTAAAGAAAAAGGTGCTGCTATGGCTGAATCTAAGAAATTATCGATTACCGAAGTAAAGAAAGTTTTAAAAACCTATGATAAGGAAGCATTAATATCTCAACTTTCGCAGAGCACAAATCATCTTGAGAGCATGTCGTTGTAGTCTTTCAAGGTGATCAGGTATTGGGCTTGTAAATAGAAAAACACCGCTTCGTTTGCTAAAGTGAGAGTGTCGAGCAATCA
>NZ_JBEQAP010000070.1:0-22774 GCF_041640265.1 Cohnella sp. | reverse complement strand
GCATCTCTTAATAGAATGCGCCCTTACCTCTACCCTAATTTACCCTGACCTAATAGGGAAGTCCTCTCTTGTACGTTCATTAAATCGAACAAGACAAACTGCTCGCGAATCGCAGAAGGCTTGTTGATTTTATTGCAGCCTTTGCTATCACAATCCTCACTCTAAAAATACACGTTTTTCGAATAACATCGTCCTGATTTCTAAACTTGGTATCTTGTAAGATGCAGGTTACAATTGGTTTTTCTGAGCCAAGGGGATATCGTCGTAAAGGGGAATTAAGCGAAGCCGCGGTTGCAGTGTCCGATTCCTGAGCAATGGGGATATCGTTGTACATAAACCCCGCCGAGCGCCCACCCACTGCATTCACGAAACGATTCAGCGCAAAAAGAAAAAGCCGCTCAGCGAACGGCTCTACTTTTTCTCACTAACCTCTATGCAATTATGCGACTTTGTTGTAAGTCATGATCCAAATCGATCCGGCTACGATGGTGAGCACGATGAACAAACCGAGAATGAGCACCATCAAGTTGTAGCGCGGCTTGCCTTCTTCCTTCAGATGCATGAAATAGACGAGCTGAACAACGAATTGAAGCACCGCAGACCCTAGAAGCAGGATCGTTGCAGCCTTGCCTTCCAGCATATCGTTAAGCACGACAATTAGAGGGATAGCGGTCAATATGAGTGACATAACGAAGCCAATGACATAAGATTTCAACGAACCATGCGCCTCATGCGAGCCGTGCGAATCCTGCGGGCTTTGAGCCGAATGCTGAGCCATCTTACATCACCTCCAACAAATACACGATAGTGAAGACGAAGATCCAAACCACGTCGAGAAAATGCCAATACAAGCTAACTACGTTTACCTTGCGCCGAGTCACAGAGCTGATACCATGGCGGCCAAGCTGAATCATAATCGCGAGCATCCACACAAGACCAACGGATACATGAAGACCATGGGTACCAACTAAGGTGTAGAAGGCAGACCAATAAGCGCTTGTAGAAATTGCTGCACCCTCATGTACCAAATGTACGAATTCCGAAATTTCTAAGCTGATAAAAGCAGCGCCGAGTACTACAGTGACAGCAAGCCAGCTAATCAGACCCTTACGGTCGCCTCGATTCATCGCCAACACAGCCAAGCCGCTTGTAAAACTGCTAGTAAGGAGGATAAACGTCTCCGCGATCACACCCGGCATTTCGAAAAGCTCAGCTCCCGCAGGACCGCCAGCCGTATTTCCGTTTAACACGACAAATGTCGCAAACAAAGTTCCAAACAAGATGCAGTCGGTAATTAAGAATATCCAGAAGCCCATCGTTCTTAGAGCTTCTTGGTCATGATGGCCCTCGTCCGCATGGTGACTCGAGTGAGCCTCGGAAGCAACTGCATGATTTCCAGAATACGCCATCAGAAAACCCCCCTAGCCGCAGCCTCGGTGCGTTTGATCTCATCAACCGGAATATAATAATCTGTCTTGTAATTAAAGGAGTGAGCAAGCATACATGCTGCAACCCCTATCAATCCAGGTATCGCGATCCATAACCAATCGAACACTAAGCCGAAGCCCGCGACAAACCAGCAGAACGACATGACGAAAGGAATTCCCGAGTTTTTCGGCATATGGATCGGTTCGAGAGGCGGTACCGGCTTTGGCGCATGTCCCTGAGCAAGCCGCAGCTTCTCTTCCCACAGCGGATCCTTCTCGTCTACATGAGGAATGGTAGCAAAGTTATACACCGGTGCAGGAGAAGGGATCGACCACTCCAGCGTACGCCCGTTCCAAGGATCGCCCGTTGTATCTCGCTCCATGAACTTGATGCTGTGCAATATTTGCCACACTTGGAAGAGGAACCCGATCCCCATCAGGAAGCCGCCGACCGTGGATACAAGGTTAAGCTCCCACCAGCCGCGATCCCAGCCGTAGCTGCTCACGCGGCGCGTCATGCCCATCAGACCCAATACATATTGCGGCATGAAGCACACATAGAAACCGATGTTCCAGGTCCAGAAAGCCCATTTGCCGATTTTCTCGTTGAGCTTGAAGCCGAATACCTTCGGCCACCAATAGTAAAGGCCCGCGAAGTATCCGAATGCAACGCCGCCGATGAGCACTTGGTGGAAGTGGGCGATCAGGAAATAGCTGTTATGGAACTGAAAGTCTGCCGGAGCAACAGACAGCAGCACGCCCGTCATACCGCCCACGACAAAACAAGGAATGAAGCCGATCGTCCAGAGCATTGGCGTCTGGAAGGAAATCTGGCCGCGAAACATCGTAAACAGCCAGTTAAATACCTTGACCCCCGTAGGTATGGCAATCAGCATCGTCGTCAAAGCGAAAAATGCATTTACGTCCGCTCCGGAGCCCATCGTGAAGAAATGATGCGCCCAGGTGAAGAAGGAAAAGAAGCTGATGCTCATTAAGGCGAACACCATCGATTTATAGCCAAACAACCTCTTCTTGGAGAAAGTCGCCACGATTTCCGAGAATATTCCGAATGCCGGCAGGACGACGATATACACCTCGGGATGTCCCCACATCCAAATCAAGTTGATATACATCATGGGGTTTCCACCGCCATCCAAGGTGAAGAAATGAGCGCCGAAATAACGGTCAATAAACAGCAAGGCTAATGTAACAGTCAGTATCGGAAAAGCAAGAATGATCGTCAGACAGCTGGAGAGAACTGACCAGCTGAACATCGGCATCTTCATGAGCTTCATACCTGGGGCGCGCATCTTCAGAATCGTTACGATGAAGTTAATCCCCGTCATAAGACTGCCGATACCCGAAATCTGGATACCCCAGATATAGAAGTCTTGCCCAACGCCCGGACTGTGCGCAGCCCCAGAAAGCGGCGGGTAAGCAAGCCATCCGGCATCCGGCGAACCGCCGATAACGAACGACATGTTGAATAGCATCGCTCCGAAGAAGAAGAGCCAGAAGCTCAAAGAGTTCAGGAACGGGAAAGCGACGTCCCGGGCACCAATCTGCAGCGGGATAACAAGGTTGAATAACCCAAACATGAGCGGCATCGCCATGAAAAGAATCATGATGACCCCATGCGTCGTGAAGATCTGGTTATAATGCTCCGGAGAAAGGAATTCCGAATCCGGGATGGCTAACTGCGTACGCATGAGGAGCGCATCGACGCCGCCGCGGAAGAGCATCAACAGGGATGCGATGACGTACATGATGCCGATTTTTTTATGATCAACGGTTGTGAGCCAATCTTTCCATAACCAAGTCCATTTCTTGAAATAGGTAAGCGCGGATACCACAGCTATTATTGTCAATGCGATAGAAACGTCCGCACCATAGATGAGCGGATCTCCCGTCACAAAAAACTCGGAAGCGAACTCCTTAATATTTTCCCACATTGTTGCACCCCCCTTTCGAAGTATTAATGGTTCCCGTGACTTTCGTGTGTGTTCGAATCATTCTCACCCTCTATTGCAGCAGGTGACTCATCGTCAGTCGTTGAATCTGCGGAAGCTGAATCATCCGAACCATGGTTGTGACCGCCATACTTCGTGACGATCCGGTCGAACAGCCCATCCGGAATCGAGGAGAAGGTAACCGCATCCGACAAGCCCGGTACCGCCAATTGCTCATATCCCTCATCCGTGAGCGCAGGAGATGAGCTGCGTATTCCTTCAACCCATTGATCGAATTCCTCTTGAGAGGACGCTTTGGCTGTGAAATGCATTTTCCCGAATTCACGTCCGCTAAAGTTAGCGCCCATTCCTAGATACTCTCCCGGCTCATCGGCAATCAGATGAAGCTTCATCGTCATTCCGGACATTGTATAAATCTGACCGCCCAGCTGCGGAATCCAAAATGAGTTCATCGGCGCATCCGAAGTTAGCTCGAATCGCACCGGGACATCCTCGGGGAATTGAAGGTAGTTCACCGTTGCAATTCCTTGCTCCGGATATTGAAAGAGCCATTTCCAATCGAGCGAGGTGACCTGAATAACGATAGGCGCAGCTTCGTGCTCAATTGGCTTAGACGGTTCAAGTTCGTAAGTATATTTGACCGTAATGACGGCTAGTATCGCGATAATGACGATGGGAATTCCCCACCAAATGACCTCAAGCTTCGTATTATGCTCCCACTCAGGCGCATACTTGGCCTTGCGATCCGGCCTTTGGCGATAACGCCACACAATGACGAAGGTCAGTATCAACACCGGTACAATGATGACCGCACAAAGAATTGTTGAAATCAACATCAAATCCAATTGCTGCTTACCGATAGCTCCTTTGGGATCGAGCACGATGATTTTGTCGCTGCAGCCGGCCAATAGAAGCGTCATAACGACTAGCGAAACCACCGTCGTCAAGCACCGAAGCCCTTTCTTCATTTCCATCCCCTCCATCTCCCCTAGCTCCAACAATCACCTTGTTAGAAGGACTGAACGCATGCTGCCGATCCTTGTCGAAAATTCAGCATTCCCTCGTATGTAACCACCATATCAGAAAGAAAAGCGATGTTCCTTACAGTTAACAAAGGCGTCAAACAAACGTTGAAATTTCGCAATACTTTGTTCACCTGTTCGCCACATTGTGAAATAAAGTACATAGTGCGGCGATGACCGTTTAAATTAGATTCAGGGGAAAAGAAAAAAACGTATACCGCTGACCTCAGGAGGCAGTATACGTTCTAGTCGAGCTATACGGAGGATTTTCCGCTGTTCTAACCTTCGATATCGTTCCGATAAACCTCGTAAGCCGCGTGATACTCCATGATCCTTGCTACATCAGAGATAAAGCTTTCCTCATAACCCGCTCGCCTGAGCAGATGGAAGCCCATCTCCATCCCTGACGCAATGCCCCCGCCGGTGATTATTCTCCCGCTGTCCACCACTCTTGCACGGCTAATCCGGCAAGCAGGAGCAATCTCAGCTAAGCGTTCTATAGGTACCTTGCCCATTTGCGAAGCTTCCAGCCGATCGGGTTCTTTCCGGTTCGTCGCAGCTATCCCATCTAATAAGCCCATCTTTCCATAAACCCATGAACCTGTACACACACTGGTCAATAGGCATTTTTCCGGCAAGGATTCAATATACCGGTGAAGGCTGCCGTTGTTCATCTCCTGCCTTGTTCCGAACCCTCCCGGAATCAGGAAGGCATCCATGTCCGGCCGGTCTTGAAAACAATAATTCGGAAGTACAGTTAACCCCGCTTGGGTTTGTACGGGACGCATGGCATCCGCTATCAAGAAGGCTTCAAGCTCCGGATCCAACCGCCTCGCCACGGAGAATACCCCATAAGGCGCCGCATAATCAATTACTTCGGCATCCTTAAATACATAAATCCCTAGTCGAAACCCACTTTTAGCTGGCATAAAAGCATGACCTCCATTTAATTGTTAATAGTTGATGAAGGTTATGTTATCATAGCTATATCTATTCGAGATATGAATATTATGAATGTCTGGTATTTCATTTACCGATACCAACTAGATGCAGGAGTGTGGCACATGCTAGATAAATTAGAGGGACGATTTTTCGTTACATTCTTATCTGTGTTACAGGAAGGAAGCTTTAGTCGTTCCGCCGAGAAGCTTGGCTATGTTCAGTCCACCGTCACCGCCCACATCCAGCAATTGGAGCTTGCTTGCGGTCAGAAGCTGTTCAATCGAATGCCCCGAGGTGTTCAACCAACGGAAGCCGGAAATACATTAGCCGAATATGCCAGGCAATTTCGGCAGCTGGGAACGTTGCTGGAGGAGCAAATGACTCGCTTGGAGGAGCCGCGGGGCGAGGTGCGGCTCCAGACGATGGAGTCCTTCTGCGTCACAAGACTTGGCAAATTCCTTCTCAAGTTCTTCGCAGACTTTTCCGAAGTATCTTTACGCTTGGAAACGGGCTTTCAAGAAGATATTGTCGAAGCCGCACTGCGTCACGCCATTGATTACGGTATCGTACCCCGCGACCCGGGTAGAGACGATCTTCTATTCGAGCCGTTAATCACGGAACCTATGGTATTTGTGGCGTCGCGAAAGCTTGCCGAACATGCGAATCAAGCAGACTTGCCAACGCTTGCTCGCGAACGCGTCATAGGCTTCGGACCCCGCTGCTTGTATCAGACAGTTGCAGGCTCCTTGCTTGAGGAGCAAGGGCTCCGAGGGGTCGACCATATCGAGTTCCCAAGCACTGAGCTCATCAGGCAAATGATCTCGTACGGCCGCGGCATCGCGTTCTTACCTCGTGCAGCCGTTCAAGATCAGCTCGAATCCGGGGATTTCGCTGAGCTTAACTTGATCGAACCCGTTATGCTCACCCATGGCATCATCAGCCACAGGGATCGCACCTTGAGCGCCGCGGCGAAGACTTTCAAGACGGAATTGCTTGCCTATATGACATTTGTCATGTCCACCTCCTGACGTTTATGACTGTCGGCTGCAGGCGCCCTCTTCTACAATATAGGTAACATAAACATTCCTTGACTTCCGGTTAAGCACCTTGCGTCTCACTTTAGGAGGAAAACAACACATGACTAAAGCCAAAGAACTGAATCTAAAAAAAGAAATCGCGCCCTTCGAAAACAACGATATCAAATCAAGCTTACGACAATTATTTAATACACTGGTACCGCTTATCCTGCTCTGGATCGCGGCTTATTATAGTTTATCTATATCCTATTGGCTTACGCTTCCGATCGGGATCCTCACGGCTGGCTTTGTGATTAGATCCTTCATCATCTTTCACGATTGTTGTCACCAGTCCTTCTTCAAGAGCAAGCTCGCGAATGAAATCATCGGTACGATTACAGGTGTAATCTCGCTTGTTCCTTACCACCAGTGGAAAACAACTCATTCCATTCATCACGCCAGCAGCGGCAATCTTGAAAAACGCGGAATCGGCGATATCTGGATCATGACAGTCGAAGAATATACTTCTTCATCCTTCTGGATACGGCTCGCTTATCGCGTATACCGCAACCCATTCACGCTGTTCGTCATTGGTCCCGCTTATATTTTCCTGATCGACTACCGCTTCAACCGTAAAGTCGCTAGACGACGCGAGAGAATCAATACGTATATTACCAATGTATCTATTGTCGGTCTCTATACCCTGTTATGCTTAGCAGTCGGCTGGCAGTCTTTCCTGATGATTCAGGGTCCCGTCTTCTTCTTCTCGGGTCTTGCGGGCGTATGGTTGTTCTATGTTCAGCATCAATATGAGGATTCTTACTTCGAGCATGAGGATGAGTGGAGTTACGTGAAAGCCGCCGTAGAAGGAAGCTCCTACTATAAGCTTCCGAAGGTGCTGCAATGGCTAACCGGAAACATCGGGTTCCATCACGTTCATCACCTTAGCCCGAGAGTACCTAACTATCATTTGGAAGCTGCTCATAACGCCACACCTCCGCTTCATATGGCAACGACGATTGATCTTCGCACGAGCTTAAATTCACTGCGCTTTCGTCTATGGGATGAGCAGAATAAGAAGTTCATTAGCTTCAAGGGAGTCAAGATTGCTCACCGCAAACCGCAGCATGAGAGTGAGCCCAAGCCTATCATCCGCCCAAGTCTGGAAAGCAAATAACTCAAATGAGGTGCACCGCGTTTTATACTGCGGGTGCACCTTCTCTTCATGAGCAGCCGATTGTGCTAAAATGGATGTAACAAAGGTGTAATCGTAAGAGAGGTGAGCTGCTATCCAAGCGTGGCATCAGAAATTTCATAAAAATACGGGCTTGAGCCCTTACGTATGGGTCGTTTTTTGCATCCTTCCCTTTTACTTTATTTTCCGACCCTCATCGATGCAGCAAGTTTTTATAGGCATATTAATGATCATCGTATTCTTTATTTGTTATGCACTGTCCTTCATATCCAAAGGGTGGCAGGTTTATTTCTGGACTAGCGTACAGATCGTGATCTCAGTTGCGATGACGGTTGTCTTCGGATATGTATATTTTTCGATGTTTCTTGCTTTCTTCATAGGTAACATAAAAAGCCGTGCAGGCTTCTTCACCCTATATACAGTCCACCTGGTCAGCACCTTCGTGACGATCAACTACGGCTTCGTAACCAAGAACTCCATGCTGCTTACCCAATTTCCTTTCGTGCTAATCAGCTTATTTGCCGTAATCCTGCTGCCGATCAGCACTTATAACCGGAATAAACGGGAGAAGCTGCAAGAACAGCTTGAGGACGCGAATAAGCGCATCTCCGATCTTGTGAAGCTGGAGGAGCGTCAACGTATAGCACGCGATTTGCATGACACACTAGGACAGAAGCTGTCTCTGATTGGATTAAAAAGCGATTTAGCCGGGAAGCTCATGCGGCAGAATCCAGAACAGGCTCAGTCAGAGCTCGATGACGTGCGACAAACGGCTAGAAGAGCGTTAACGGAAGTGCGAGAAATGGTTACGAATATGCGCGGGACGCGAGTCGAAGACGAAATGTTCCGTATTCAACAAATTCTGAAGGCAGCGCAGATCGATTTCACCCTAGAGGGTGACCCAAAGCTGACCGAAACTTCTCTACTTAATGAGAACGTACTCGGCATGTGCCTAAAAGAAGCCGTCAACAACGTCGTGAAGCACAGCGGCGCAACCGCCTGCTCTGTAATCATTGAATCTAATCGCGCCGATCTCGTTGTCAAAGTAAAAGACAACGGTGTAGGGGTGTCCAAGGCTAACGGTTATAAAGCAGGAAATGGGCTTCGCGGGATAAAAGAAAGGCTAGAGTTTGTGAACGGAAGCCTTGATATCGCGGCGGACTGCGGCATGACCATTACAATGAGAGTGCCGAACGTCGTTAAACAGCCAATCATGGAGGGAGAAGCATGATTCGTATTATCATCGCCGAAGATCAGAGGATGCTGCTCGGCGCTCTTGCGTCCTTGCTCAATCTTGAAACGGATATGGAGGTTGTCGCTCAAGCAAGTAACGGAGAAGAAGCTGTTACTCTAGTGAAGCGGCATCAACCCGACATTTGTATCATGGATATCGAGATGCCAGTCAAAAGCGGACTTGAAGCAGCCGAGGAGATCAAAGATCTAGGCTGCAAGGTGATAATACTAACGACATTCGCCCGTTCCGGTTATTTCGAAAGGGCTTTGAAAAGCGGTGTACGAGGTTACCTGCTCAAGGATAGTCCGATTGAGGAGCTGGCCGGTTCCATCCGCAGCATCATAGCAGGCAGGCGAATCTTCGCCATCGAGCTGGTGGATGAAGCTTACGGGGAGGAAAATCCTTTAACCGAGCGGGAGAAGGAAGTGCTCGGCTTGATCGCCGATGGCAAGAACACGAAGGAAATCGCCGGCCAGCTGTACATCACGACCGGGACCGTGCGGAATTACATCTCCGTGATCTTAGATAAATTAAAGGCGACTAACCGAATCGAAGCCATCATGAGATTCAAAGAGAAAGGCTGGTTCAAGTGAACCAGCCTTCTGTTTCTATATCCCTTAGGTTAAGCCGGATCTTCCGCGGAAACAACCGGCTGGACAGGCTCATTATTCCGTTGCATTAAAGGCGCGATTACGCCGAATAGCATAATTTGGCTTCCGCCGACCAGGAACCCGATTCCAACCATTAATCCAAGGTTTCGATCATTGAATTCCGCCAAGTTCATCATGCAGCATATGATTCCTACGCCGATAACGACCATTGCGACCCATTTAAGCATCCGAGCCATTTCACGATTTTTCATGATGTCAGAACCCCTCTCTTGTAAGCGCTATATGTGAACATATTAGCACAGAGTTGTGACAAATTAAAGTCGGAATGTCTCACTCGCCGAAATTCGGGCTAATCTCTGCTCGAATATTGAGGCATCAATTTCCTCTATTGCATAGTCATGGAAGCCGTACTACTCATCGATCCTTCTATTGTCTGGTCTGCTACATCCGGCTTAGGGTCAGCCTTCTCCCCTCCCCCTTCTCTACTCTTCTCCTCAAGTAAAATTTGCTGACCCTTGGTTTGGAGATTATCTAAAGCCTCCGATACAGTAATCTTCCCGTCCGTTACACTCTGAAACTCCTGCTGGGTGAGTCCATCAAATTTCATGTAGAACTCCTGCGGAAGCTTATCGAAATCCTTGTACATATTCGATTGGGAAGGCTTCAAGCTATAGAATGCTGCCATATTATGGCAGAGAGATTATCCGAAGAAACCCCTACTTTAGTCGAGGCTGCCAAGTGACCTCGGACGGTTACGCAACTATTATTTGCCAATGTAAAATGAAAATATATTATACAGCCTTGAGAGGAAGATCCTAAACATGAAAAAACTATGGTACCTTACCGCTTTTTCCCTCGTTATCATCGGAATCGCCGGTGTTCTATCTTACGACTGGAAAAAGGGAGAAGATCTTCCGGAGTTCGAGAAGAAATGGACTTTCGAATCCGCCGAGCTGCGGAAATTGGCGATTTCCAGCGACTATGACGTGAATATTGCTTTTGTCAAAAGCACGGACGGAGCCAACTCCATCTTCCTCAAAGGGGCAGGCACAGAGAAGATGATAGAGAAAATAAAAAGCACCGAAATTTCTAACCAAAGCCTGCAGCTTGATTTAGTCCGGACTCCTAAGAGATTCATCAACTTCTTCGACTTTAGCTTTGAGAATGCGATAGAGGAATTTATAATTTCCGTTAAGGATGACGCCCTGCTTGAATTACTCGAGCTGGAGCTTGATTCGGGCAACATTAAGGTTATCGACGCAGCTAATATACAGATTATCGATGCAGAAGTCTCCCTAGATTCCGGTAATTTCAACTTGAACAATTTCAAAAGCGATCAATTGAATATCGAGGTCGATTCCGGCAATATTACGGGGGACAAAGTAACTGCCGAATTGACGGCCTCAGTGGATTCCGGAAATATCAGACTTAAGAATGCAACTGGACGATCTAACCTATCCGTGGATTCAGGAAGCATAAGCCTTTATAAGCTAGACACCGCGGATGCGGAAATAACCGCAGACTCCGGCAACGTGTACGTTCAAGTACCTTCCAGCTTCGCAGGCTTCTATGACCTCCAGGTCGATTCCGGCACAGTAAAGTCCCCTGAATCCAAGCGGGAAACGAAAGATTATATTAAAGTCACAACAGACAGCGGAAATATTAAGATCGAACAAAACTGAACGATCAATACGCATAAGAGCTTTGTATAGTGACGCCGCGTTACTCATGTGGGTTTGTGAGGTGCGGTGTTTTTTTATGCGCGGAATAGCTTGCAAGGCAAGTAACTTAGCTTGTAATCGATGAAAGGCTGGGGCTCTTCTCCTCCTTTGGTCGAGGTAAGGATTAAACTCGGGACGGTTACAGGAGGTTCGAATCAAGCGATAAGATATGAGCAAGAGAATCACCGTAAAGTACGGATAAATTTAAGGAGGTTTTCCCTTTGTTCTCTTTCGTAAGCAACGTAGTATTGGGATGTGCGCTTCTATTAATCCTCTTGTCTTGGATTGCTGGGAGCAAGGCTGCACGATTGTTATACGGCGGCTCTGCCGAAAGATTAAATCGTAAGGCTCGCAAGCAAATGGTATGGGCGGCCTATGTTACACTTCCAGCGGCCGCATTGATCGTCGCTACTTTCATAATCGTCCAGTCCATGGGCCCCGTATTCTGGGAGGACAGGGTGTTATTACACCTTCCTCTTATAGTCATCCCTCTTCTGTCCATTTGGGTGCTGGCGGTGCCAAGGCAATGGAAGCTATGGCGGGCAACTCATAAGACTAGCGGCCCATTGTCAGCAGAAATTCGTCTGCAAGCCGCACATCCCCTCATTATCGTTCCCTTCCAAATGTCAGCATTGGGCGGGGTTACGTTATTTTACTTTTTACTAGTCACACCTGTGACTCTTCATTTGTCAAGTGCGATCGTTCCTATTCTTATTTGGATAGCCGCCACGGCAGCCGTTTGGTATGTACATGACCGGAGATGGCAGAAGGTTAGCCGTCCCGATTCATTCATTGTATACCAGCCATGGAGAAGAAGACTTCGGGCACTGGGTATCTTCTGCATTGCAGCGGGCATAGCCGGTGTCGCTATGTTCATAGAGAGCCAAAATAGCAAGCTCCCTGCAGTTATGAGTATGTCAGAGGGAGCGATGGACTTCGGTGGCGGGACAGAACTTAAACACGATGCGAAGAGCGCCGTCTCCGTCGCCATGTTTACAGGCCCTCGCGAGGGAACTCCGGACCGGAAATTTACATTAACCGCCGAGCAGCAGACGGTTACGTTAAGCTCAGGCAAGAAGGTGGATGCATGGACTTACAACGGACAGATTCCTGGGCCCGAGCTGCGAATGAAGCAAGGCGAGCTTGTTGAAGTGACGTTGATTAATCGGGATATTGAGGATGGGGCCACGATCCATTGGCATGGACTTGATGTCCCGAATGCCGAGGATGGAGTGGCGGGAGTTACGCAAGATGCCGTCATGCCCGGCGAGAAGCATGTGTATCGTTTCATTGCCGAGCAAACGGGAACCTTCTGGTATCACTCCCACCAGGAATCCCAGGAAGCGGTGAGCAAAGGCTTGTTCGGTCCTCTCATTGTCGAGCCCGCACTGCCTGCTGAATCAGGACCGGTGGAGGATTTGACGGTGATGACGCATGTCTGGGACGGGGTTGGTTTTGCGATTGGATCTTATGACACCTTGCAGCGGAAGCAGGTTACTCCCGGAACCCCTGTTCGCCTTAGGCTTATTAACACCCAAGACTGGGTAAGGCAGAAATATGTGCTGACGGGAACTTCTTTTCGGGTAGCAGCACTTGACGGGACTGAGCTCCATGAGCCTGAGGATTTGCGAGACTCCCATGTGGTAGTATCCACGGGAGGAAGAGCGGATTTAACGTTCATCATGCCTGATCATCCGGTATTTCTAAGTATTGGCGGCAACAAAAAATTAGGCATCCTCTTAAGCCGCGACGGAACGGGAGAAATTCCTGACATCCCAAAGACTGAGTTGTTCGATGCGTTAAATTACTGTCGGGATGTCTATGCATCTGATGTATGAAGGAATCGCAACCCCTTATACCGTGCGAAGCGATACTGTTAATCATCCGGAGTGAGGGGGATAACTCTCTAAAACCCACCTGTACTTTTTACAGATTAACTACCGCCTGCTCATACAAAAGCCTCCAAACCACTTCTCAAGCGGATTGGAGGCTTTGATCAAGGCTATCGAGTTTCAGTACTGCCTTCTGCAACTAAACGTTAAACTCACCAGGGTTCAAGCCAAGGGCGTTACAAATATCGCGAACAACATTCTTCTCTTTGTCGTCAAAGTCACCGTCCGCCGCTCCGATCGCGCAACAAACACCCACAATTACACGGCCAACGTCAGGCTTGCCGTTAAATTTGGAAATGATCTTCAGCGCCTCTTGCTTGCCGATCATCGCGTCGAAATCGATATTGGAAGCATGATGATTAAAGCGAGCAATTACATCGGACATATCAAAAACCTTCAACTCATCGCTCCGGCTCATATATCCTGCCATCTTCTGCTTTTCCTGGGCATCGATTCTGCCGTCTGCTCCAGCGACCATCGCGCAACCGGCTACGATCGCATCCATGAAATCTTTATTTTTGAATTTCTTAACCTGATCCGTTAATCCCTGCTTGGTATTCTGCAACCATGATTTAAATGGTGAATTCATCTGACAAACCTCCCACAAGGAATCGTTAACTACTACTTGAATTGTAAATATAACGGGAGGAATTAGCAAATTTACGCAATATACTCCAAATATCATCATAGGCGAAACTGAAAAGTTCAACTATAATTAAGCAAAAGTTAGTCGTTCGCAGGGAAAGAGGAAAATGTGATGTGGCTCGGGGAACGAAAATATGCGTGGGGACTGCTTAGCATCCTTTGGATAATCGGCTGCATCGGCGCGTTATCACGCTTTGTGATGGCTTATTATCAAGTGACGATCGCCGATGATTTCGATGTTGGCCGCACCTACATCTCCATTGCTTGGTCAACCAACCTGCTCATCGCAGCCATATCAGCCCCTATCGGGGGATGGCTCGTAGATAAGCATGGAGCTAAGCTTATCTTGATCATCAGTGTCATTATTGGGGCGATCGGCTCCTTGCTCGTATACCTTTTTCCGAATCCGGTTACGTTTTTCCTCGCCTTCGGCCTGTTGTCCGGCTTAATCGGGCTTGGGGCGACGACCTCTTTCACACTAGTTATCCAATGGTTCCAGCTTCGCAGAGGGATGGCTCTAACCATTCTAAACAGTGCATCTCCGCTGGGGTTAGCTATTATTACCCCTTTATTCGTGCAAGCCGAGGGCTTGACCTGGAATATTGCCTTTCTTCTTAGCGCTTTGCTCAGCTTCTGCCTCGTTGTTCCGCTCACCGCTTTCTTTATGCGAAACGGAGCTTCCAACAAATCGGAATCAGAGACGGTCGCCCCTCCTGCTCAAAAGAATCTCACCCGCTGGCAAAGCTTTAAGCACCATCTAGCAACAGCCGTATCGACTCCGGTTATGCCCATCATTATTTTGGCGCTGTTCGCCTGCGGATTTCACATGGGAACAGTAGAAATGAATATGGTCGCGATCCATCAGCATGCCCACGTATCTCCATCGGAGATCGCGTTAGCCGTCAGTCTGCTGGGACTTATGGAAGTGCTCGGCTCATTTATTTTCGGATATATGCTGGATAAAATCTCTCGCTCTCTCGCGCTCGCGCTGCTTTACGGCATTCGCTCCATCGGGTTTGTTTTTCTGTTCCTCCATCTGGACGCGACACCAATCTTGTTCTCCATCTTGTTCGGGGCCGCTTACAACACAACGGTTCCTGGAAGCTTGCTGCTGGCACAGGAAACGACCAAGGGCTCCGCGACCCAGACCGGATTCCTGCTCTTGTTCCATCAAGGCGGAGGTGTCATCGCCGCATTGATGGCCGGAGTCTTATTCGATATCCTCGGGAACTATCAGCTGCATATCGGGCTGGACGCCGCCTTTGGAGTAATGACCGCGCTAGGCTTCTGCTGGGTTCACTTCCATCTTCGCAAGCAGAAGCGTCAACGCGAGCATCAAGCGCAGCTTAGCTTGTAGGCGAAACTGCCATTTGCATGCAGCGATTCATCTCTTCTTGATAAAGAAGCTTTTGATGATCACTCCAATCTAACAGCTCAGCCATGGCCGAGAATACTCCGCTCTGATCTTGGCGCACGGAATCGATATTGAAATAAAGCCGGCCTGTGCGTCGAATCCAGAAGTCCTCCGGTTTTATTGCCCCTTCTTCCTCAATTGCGTATATAAGCTCTGCCGCTAAAGCCAGGGGCAGCCCATGCTCCTTCGCGAAGCTTTGCGACAGCGTTGCTAGCTCGTAAAGCTTCGGAGTGTTGGAGCCGTAACGTCGGGCAAGCCGACCCGCCTCCTCCTTGGAAAGCCCAGTGGAGCGGCCTTCCTCCACTCTTTCCTTTACATAACGTTCAAACTGCCGAGAGCCCCCGACATCGCCGCCAGAGATTGGCATATGCTTTGTATCGCTTGGAACCGTAATTCTTTTCCCGTCGGCTGCCATCAGCTCTCCTACTCGATTCACGACCGTTTCGGCCATTTTCCGATATCCCGTCAGCTTTCCTCCAGCAACGGATAATAAGCCGGATGGCGAGATGAAAAGCTCGTCGCGACGCGACACCTCCGAAGGATCCTTGCCCTCCTGCTGAATAAGCGGCCGCAGCCCTGCCCAGCTCGACTCCACATCCGTTGCCTCAAGCTTCACGCTCGGAAATATGAAGTTAGCCGCCTTTAACAAATACGTCCGATCCGCTTCTGTCAGAGTTGGATGGGCAATATCCCCTTTGTAGTCGGTATCCGTCGTTCCAAAATACGTCTTCCCGTCGCGAGGAATAGCGAATACCATTCTTCCGTCCGGCGTATCGTAATAAATGGCCTGCCTAAGCGGAAATCGGCTTTGGTCGAACACTAGATGTACGCCTTTAGTCAGCCGCAAAGTTTTCCCTTCCTTCGACCGATCCATCTCTCTGAGCTCATCGACCCAAGGTCCGGTGGCATTAACGACGCGTGAGGCGCGTATCTCATAAGCTTCTCCGCTGATGGAATCTCTTACAAGTGCCCCCGCAATCATACCCCCATCATATAGGAAGGATTCCACTCCCGCATAATTGACCGCCATCGCCCCATTCTCCGCCGCTTTCTTCATAACTTCGATGGTTAAACGCGCATCATCCGTCCGGTACTCTACATAATAGCCGCTGCCTAGCAGACCTTCCCGCTTCAGCAGGGGCTCTTTATTCAGGGTTTCTTGGACGTTAAACATCTTGCGACGCTCCTGCTTTTTCACGCCCGCGAGGAAATCATAGACGCGCAACCCGACCGACGTCATTAACGGACCGAATGTCCCCCCTTTGTAGAACGGCAATAACATCCACTCCGGGGTAGTCACATGGGGACCGTTCTCATAGACGATCGCCCTCTCCTTGCCCACCTCCGCAACGACGCCGATCTCAAACTGCTTCAAGTATCGAAGTCCGCCGTGCACCAGCTTGGTAGAACGGCTTGAGGTGCCCGCCGCGAAATCCTGCAGTTCAACCAGCGCTACCCGCAACCCCCGAGAAGCAGCATCAAGCGCGATACCCGCTCCAGTAATTCCGCCTCCGACGATCAACAGATCGAAGGTTTGTTCAGACATCGACGCCAGACGCGCTTTTCTATTTAGAGAGGATAAGGGCTGGTTTCGCATGAATTGCTGTTTCTGCTTGATATTGAGCTGTGACATAATCGTTCCCCCTTGATTAAAAGAAAAAACCATGACAATGACTTTCAGCTCCCTCGAAGGGTTTGCTGAAAGTCGTCATGGTTTCTCCAGTTCTCCAACCGATATTAACTTGTTACGTGTACTATAACATTATTCACCCTTGAAAGCTATCGCCGCTTTCTAACCGCCGGAGGCACGCAATCCCTGCATTTATCAGCGTCCGCTCCGGTTGTCCGGAAACCATAATTCCCGCCTAGAAGTCGTGATAGCTGCAGCTCCAGCTTGCAGAGCCTCTTCCACTTCCCTAGCCGTACGGATTAATCCCCCCGCAATGACAGGAATACCCGTCCTCTCCTGAACCTCTGCGATGAGATGCGGCACAATTCCGGGCAGTACTTCGATATAATCGGGCTTCGTTTTTTCGGCTAGCTCTATGCTTTTGTCCATGGCCCCGGAATCAATCAGGAAAATCCTTTGAATCGACACCAGTCCATTTTGTTTTGTTTTTTGGATAACGATCGTACGAGTGGAAATGAGTCCGGCCGGTCGAATTTGCTGGCACAGATATTCTGCGGCGTATTCGTCGTTTTTGAGCCCGTCGATCAAGTCGGCATGAAGCAGCACCTTTTTGCCGTGCTGATGGGCCAAGTCAAGCATCGGCTTTAATAGACCGATCCGCCCCCCCAGCAAAACGATATACTCGATAGAGGAAAGCAGCAGCTTCTCCAGCTCTTTCATATGGCGCACGGCAGGCAATATCCGCTGGCTTCCAAACAGCATTTGCGTCACTCCCAAGGGTGTCATGTATTAACGCTTTGGCCTTGTGGGCAATCTCTTTGATCGTCGCCATGTTCATTCCTTCCTGCGCTTTAACCCCGGCTTGCTCCGACTTCACATTCCCAGGAACATTCTGTTCTCCGCCGTATGGTTAAGCACGAACCAATATTGCTTTTCTTCAGTACCGCGTCGATACACTTCAACACCCGGTTCACTCTCAATATGACAGATCTTTCTTTTGTTTACAATGGTGCTTGCAAGGGCCTTCAGCACGTCCTCCGCCAGTCCGCCGCCGATATAATAAACGTCCCCTTCACCGAAAGCATTCCTTGTAACGGCAGCCTCCGCAAAGAATGAATCATCATATCTATGAGGTGCTCTGGCCAATAATCAGGATAGTAATCTACGCCTAAATACATGCTGCAACTTCCTCCAAACCGTCTATTCTTTAAGCGCACTGCCGAGCATTCCGGAAATAAAATGATTCTGCAGCAGCAGGAAAAACACGATAATCGGCCCAGTAGCCAATGTGACTCCCGCCATTACTTGTCCATAGTCGATGCGGGATAACCCGAATAGACTGGACAAGGCAACAGGCAGTGTGTACATTTCCTTTGTTGATGCTGCGACAAGAGGCCACAGGAAGCTGTTCCATTGGAACATAAACAAGAAAATAGCCGTGGCCGCAAGCGCGGGTTTTACAGAAGGCAGAATAATGCGGTTGAACAAGCCCCATTCGCTAACCCCGTCAATCCGCCCAGCCTCCATAATCGCATCCGGAACGGCCAGCATATTTTGCCGCATGAGGAAGATCGCGAATGGATAAGCCACATTGGGCAGAATGAGTGCTTGATAAGAGTTCAGCCAGCCCCATGCTGCCATCATCTTGAACAGTGGAATGACCAGAGCGTGATAAGGTACCATCATGGAAAGTAAAAATACGGCGAATAGCGCGTTGCGTCCTGTAAAACGGAATTTCGCAAAGGCATACCCCGCCATCGTGCAAACCGTAAGGCTAAGCGCTGTATAAATGACCACGACGAACAACGAATTAAACATGACGCGTCCGATCCCGATCGTATCATTCAAGTTGGAGACATTCTCAAGAAACTTTCCGCCCGGCCATAACACGGGGGGCTTGGAAAATACTTTGCCGCTTTCGTTGGTTGAAGCGATCGCAGCCCAGTAGAACGGAAACAGCGAGACTACGGCGCTTATCGTGAGACAAACATATAAAAAAACGGATGAAAATCGGTTAGTTAGCATTATTCATCCCCCGTTAGCTTAAATTGAACGAAAGACAGAATCGCAATTAACACCACAATGACGTAAGCCAAGGTGGACGCATAGCCGAAATCGTAGTAGCGGAAGCCCGTTTGGTACAAATACATCCCGATCGTCAGCGTTGCATCGCTCGGACCGCCCTTAGTCAACGTGTAAGGCTCATCGAACAATTGCAGTGTCCCGATAGTACTAAGAATTACCGTAAATAGGATTACCGGCTTAAGCTGCGGAATCGTCACGGAGAAAAACTGCCGGATTTTACCTGCTCCATCCAAGCTTGCCGCTTCATAAAGGGATTCTGAAATGTTCTGCATCGCGGCTAAATAAATGACCATATTGTAGCCGGACCAGCGCCAAGTCATCGCAAGAATCAATGCCGCTTTAGCCCATACCGGGTGGGAGAGCCAAGGTACGGCATGCAAACCTAACGCCTGCAGCATCTGATTGATAATCCCATCGCCCATCAACATAATGGAGAAAATGATGGAGTACGCAACCAATGAGGTGACGGCCGGCATAAAGAAAGATACCCGGAACAAACCTTTGAACCGTTTGGCAGAGTTCAACCATGATGCCAGCATAATGCTAAGCGACAGCATCAATGGCACTTGAATAATCAAGAAAACAAAGGTGTTCTTAAGCGCAGTCCAGAAAATCTCGTCGCTAAGCAAGCGGCGGTAGTTGTCGATGCCTGTGAATGTCATCTCTCCGCCTTCGCTCGTCTGGAAGCTGAGCAAGAACGAATAGATGATGGGATAAGCCATGAAAACCGCAAAAAGAATGATAGCCGGGGTCAAAAATAAATAAGGCGCATACGTCTTTGTTCTCACCCGCAGCCCTCCTGTCACATGGATGGAAAAGAGCAAGAGATTCAGGCTTTAGGGCCCGAACCTCCCGCGATGATTCGTCATTAGCCGTTAATTGACTGTACGTTTAGTCCGTCCGGCCAATCTGTCCGCTGCGGCTTTTAATGCTTCCGCAGGATCTTTGCCGTTGAATACATCCGCTTGTGCTTTGACCGCTTCGTCCAAGGCCATTGCATAGTCTTTGGTGTAATAAGGCGTCGGGATGCTGCTCATCTCTTCGCTGAATAGCTTCCAAATTTTTTGGCCGCCGAAGAAAGGGACATCTTCTTGGAACAACGGGTTGCTATATGCGCTTAGCAGGGAAGGGAACAAACCGAATTTGTCCATGGCTTTAACTTGAACCTCCTCGTTCGTAGAGAAATACTCCATGAAGCTGTACGCTGCATCGGTATTTTTGGAACCTGCCGTAATCATCCAGCTGCTGCCGCCGAGGTTCGCTGCGCGGTTTCCGCCTTTCTCGAAAGCCGGAAGCTGGAATACGCCCCACTTGCCGCTCGTGTCTTTCGCTTGGTCGATAATTGTTCCGTAGTACCATGCGCCGAAAGGAATCGTAGCAACGGAACCGTCGATTGTGGCAGACACGATGCCGTCCCAACCGTTTACGTCTTTCACAAGGTCCGCATCGCCGAATTTCTTGAGCGTAGCCATCGCTTGAACGACTTTCGGATTGTTGAAGTCGATGTTGCCGTCTTTATCGAAATAATAAACGCCAAGCTCGTTCATCATCATACGGAAATTAGCGTCATCTTTGAATTTGTCAGCAGGAAGCGCGAAAGCGCCTGTTTTGCTTTTGATCGTTTGACCAGCGGTGAAGAAATCATCCCAGGTCTCGATTTTCGTGGCATCAACACCGGCTTTGTCGAACAAATCTTTGCGATAGAACATACCCGTAGGACCTGCGTCGAATGGGAATGCATAATACTTCCCGTCTTTGGCGGTCAATTCTTTCTTAAAGGCAGGGAATTGATCGGCTTTGGCGTCAAAGCCTTTGTCGGACAAGTTCAGGAACCCTTTCGGGAATGCTTCGAGGTAGCCTTGGATCCTGTCATCCTCTACCAGAACGATGTCAGGAAGGCCGGCGCCGCCTGCAGCCAGGCCGGTAGACAGCTTATCATATACGTCCAGACGTCCGATGTCTTCCACTTTAAGGGTAACGTTCGGATGATCCGCCTGATACATCGCGACAGCTTCGTTTAATGCTCCGACGTTAACGTTCCAAGCCCATGCGGTCAGCTCTACCCTTTCTCCGCCCGGACTCGCAATTTCCGTTGCCTCAGGCTGATTATTGTTGACTCCGCAAGCCGTAACTAGCAAAGCAGTTGCGAGCATTAACACGGATAACTTAGATCTTTTAGACATTTAAAGATCCCCTTTAAAAGAAATTTTACTAACTTGAAACCGGTAATGAAGCCCTTCATGTTGTTGTAAGCGTTTCCCAGCAAAAATTTTTTACTCTTAATTTTACTGAAAAACAATCATTTTTTTACTGAAAATTTTAACTAAACAAAAAACCCGAACCTCTCGGCCGGATCTAACTATGCTTCTATTATGTTTAATCCCAGAAATTTGTATTCAGCGATTTCCCTAAAACCCCAACTTCTCTTATTGCTCATGATGTCCGAATCCGCGGCCAGTGCGGCTACGCAAAATGGTTAAATCTCGCTATCTCTCTATCCAATCAACTTGTTCGGAGAAGGCATACAATGCTATAAATCCTTATGGACAAAGGGCGTGGCGGGAATGACTTCGGACTTCAACCGGGCGAGATCCTTCACATTGCTAGGCAGCAGCGGCGGACTCGCTAAGGCGGTACTTTCTCTGCTCAATGCGGCCGTTACGGATAATAACGACCCCATACATGGGATACTCGTACAAACTGAGCTTCATCTCATCGATCTTAACCAGCGTGAGCCCCTTTATTATTCGGATTTGTACCCTAATCTGTTCTCCAGGCTTCATCTGCACCAAATGGATCTAAACAACTTGCAAGCCTTCAAGCAGCATCTTGTCGATACGGATAGCCGACTCGTTATTGATGTTTCATGGGCCGACACTTTGGAGATGCTAAACTGCTGCAATGAGCTTGCGATCCCCTATGTGAACTCCGCTTTGGAGAATAAAGCGGTAGACGAAGACCCCACTCTATACGGATTCCCCCTGACCGAACGTTATGACCGTTTCGAGGATCAGAAAGCCCATTTCACGAATACGCATGCTATCGTTTGTTCAGGAATGAATCCCGGAGTTGTCCAGTGGATGGCATTCCAGCTCCAGCAGGAAAATCCAGACCGAACCCCGCTCGCCTGTTATGTCGTCGAGCATGACAGCTCTTTTTTCACGGATGCCCTGTATGTCCAACCGCAAACCTTATATACCTCCTGGTCTGTTGAATGTTTCCTAGATGAAGCTATTCTTAGCTACCCGATGTTCGTCAAAGGTCATGTGCCGCATTATTTGCACGAGGAGGTTTACTCCGCGGAATACAAGGTTCGCTTAGGAGAGAAGCAATTCTATGGATGCCTAATGCCTCATGAAGAAGTATTAACGTTGGGTATGCTTAGAGATTGGGAGGTCGGCTTCATTTATCGTGTAAATGATTTAACGACTGGACTTATCAGAAACCATTTGGATCACGTAGACGAGCTGTGGGATTGGAATCAGCAAATTTTGGAGCCTTCCCTCGGAGATGTAAGCGGCGAGGACCTCGTAGGTGTTCTGTTTGTTTATGACAATGAAGAAAAGTACCTTTACAACGTAATGAATAGCCGCGATATTTATCCCATTTACCGTACAAATGCGACGTACCTCCAAGTCGCGTGCGGCGTATATGCCGCCATAGCATGTATTCTGCTCGATCCCGTACCAAGGGGCGTTCACTATATAGACGAGCTTCTGCAAATTGGCGGCAGCCGTTACGGTGATTATTTGTCAACCCACATGAAAACATTCGTACGTGGAACGAATGATCGCTCGGACGGTTTTCTGCTGCAAAGAAGAAGAGAAGCCTAATCGGCTTCTCTCAGATCGTCGAGAAACCCCCGTCTCTTGAGACGTAGGGGTTTCTCTTCATTTTTGGAGAGGGGATCATTAAAATCCGAGGGGGATATTACCCTAATTCCCTCCTTTCGAGTTGGAGGGCAATCTTC
>NZ_JBEQAP010000069.1:0-25216 GCF_041640265.1 Cohnella sp. | reverse complement strand
AACAACGCTGGACGAACCTGACCGATTGCCACGAAATGTATTCGGCCGGCCACCTGATCGAAGCGGCCGTTGCCTATTATCACGGAACCGGCAAGACGAAGCTGCTCGACGTCGCCCGGCGCGTTGCTGATCATATCGATCTTCGATTCGGTCCGGGCAAAGACCAGATTCAAGGTTATGACGGCCATCAGGAAATCGAGCTGGCTCTGGTGAAGCTGTACGAGGCAACAGGAGAACCTCGGTACTTGAATCTCGCCTGCTTTCTGATCGACGAACGCGGCAAGGATCCGAACTTCTTCCATCGGGAATGGGAAGCCCGCGGCCGAACTTCTCACTGGAATCCCGGCGTCGTTCAGTCCAAGCCCCCTGCACCGGAATACCATCAAGCCCATAAACCGGTTCGCGAGCAAGAAGTGGCCGTCGGACATGCCGTTCGCGCGGTTTACATGTATACGGCCATGGCGGACCTGGCGCTTCATAACAACGACACCGAGCTTCTGGAAGCTTGCAGAAGGTTATGGAGCAATATGGTCGACAAGCAGATGTACGTAACCGGCAGCATAGGCTCCACCCATCATGGCGAAGCGTTCACGTTCGATTACGATTTGCCGAATGATACGAACTACTCCGAAACGTGCGCGTCGATCGGCATGATCTTTTTCGCCCGGCGTATGCTGCAGATCGAACCCAAGGGAGAGTACGCCGACGTCATGGAACGTGCGCTCTACAACACCGTAACGGCGGGGATCGGACTGGACGGCAAGCACTATTTCTACGTCAACCCGATGGAAGTGTGGCCGGCGGCTAGCGGCGGCAACCCGGGCAAGCATCACATTAAACCGACCAGGCAGAAATGGTACGGCTGCGCCTGCTGCCCGCCGAACGCCGCAAGACTGCTCGTATCGGCGGGACAATACTTGTACACGTCGAGCCCGGATACGCTGTATACGCATCTGTACATCGGCAATGAAACCGAGCTTGAGCTCTCCGGGCGCAACGTACGCATTCGTTTGGAGAGCGGTTTGCCGTGGAACGGAAACGCGTCGCTGGTGATCGCAAGCGCCGAAGGCTCCGGCAGCTTTACGCTCGCATTGCGCGTTCCTTCGTGGTCGAGCGCTACGACGTTTCGCATCAACGGCTCCGCGAGCCAACCGGTTATTCGGAACGGATACGCCTACCTTACGGAAGATTGGCGCAGCGGCGATCGCATTGACGCGGAATTCGACATAACCCCGCGACGGGTCTATGCCCACCCGCAAGTCCGGGCCAATGCCGGAAGGGTTGCGCTGCAGCGGGGGCCATTTGTCTATTGCTTGGAAGAGGCCGACAACGGCTCTCCTCTCGCTTCGCTGGCGCTGCCCGCGAACGCGGAGTTGACGTGCGCATGGGACGAAAGCTTGGGCGGCATCTTCGTCATCGAGGCGGAGGGAATTCGGACCGAGGCTCCAGGGGAATCGAGCTCCGCGCCTCTGTACCGAACCTCGTCGCCCGTTCGGACACCAGCGCGCCTGCGAGCCATCCCTTACACGATGTGGGGCAATCGGGAGCATGGGGAAATGCAGGTTTGGATCAGGGAAGATTAACTGCCGGCAAGCGCGCAACAGACGGACCCGTTCATGGCGTCCGTCTGTTCTGCTTCTCCGCCGTTGTCGTTCGCGATGTACCTGGCCTGGGCGTATACCAGTTGCTCGGATTGTTATGAGGCTTGTCCCTTCCCGGAGCGCTTCCTAATCCAAGTAACCGCCAGTAAAATTAACGGGAAAATAAGACCGTAGAGTAATTCATATTCGAATAAATAGCGCCGATCCCACTCGACGTTCTCGACGACGTTTTCGTTCGACAAGGCTAACCCAGCGACAATGACCGCGAGAGGGACGGCCACCCACGTCCTGTCCGTCAACCGAAACAGCTGGCAGATGCCGCAGACCGCCCCGTGAAACGTAATCGTTATTTTCAAGAAGATGGCAACCAGTAAAATGACCGTAATCGACGCTTCCAAATTTTCGATAAGCGGTCCGATCCGGATGTCTTGCACCAAAATAAATAAAGGATAAGTCTCATGCGATGCCCGGGTCACCCCGAGACAGGCGACCAAAAACACCGTGATGCCGCTCAGCAGCAGCGTCGAACCGATAATCGCCCAAACAAAGCCCGCTTTCTGCCTATTTCGGACGTACGGGAACATCATCATGAGCACAATGGATTCGATGTAAGGAAATCCGACGATGTTTCTCGTCTCCTTCACGGTCTTCCACAGCTCAAGACGGAACGCCGGCAGCAAGCGTTCCGTCTCCCAGATCGGCAGCATAAAGATGCACACGACGAAAAACGTCATCATAATGATCGGCGTCAAAATCTCGCTGGATCGGGCGATGGCTTCTACCCCCTTGATGGAAGCATAGCAAACGACGATTAAAATCATGATGTGAAAAACGGATATCGGCGTTCTGTGCATAAACGTCGATTTCATGAAGTCCCCAAGATTGCGAACGACCCAAGCCGCCAATTGCACGAAAAAACCGATATAGCAAAAAGCAATGCCCCCTCCCACCCATTTTCCACCAGCCCCTAAGCATATCTGGACGAAGCTTAACCCGGGATACTGTTCTGCCAGCTTGACCCACAGAAGAGCCAGAATCATTCCGGCGCCCCCAGCCCAGAACCAAATCATCCAGGCGTCTTGTTTGGCTACTGCGATTATCCCTTGAGGGCGAAGAAAGAAAGTGGTGCCGAGCAATTGGATAAACGTCAACAAGTAAAATTGCCACCCGCTGATTTGCGCCTTTTCCATGCCTCTCCACCCTTTCTTTCGCGACAAGCGTGCTTGTTTCTTATAGTCCGGTCCTGTCGATCACCCAACCGACCCACACGGTGGGTTTAAACGGCCTGTCGAAGTACAGAAGGAGCCAAATTGCGAAACCGGCCAGCGACATCGCAACGAATACCGCGATTTCTTTCGGACTTTTTTTCAATCTCAGCATAAGGCTGATTGCGATAGCGAACGAAACGACGAAGATAACGATAAATAAGAGCATCCAGTGCCCCCTTTCCCCCGTCTACGGAGTGCCTCTCTTAGTACGGATCGATGATCGCGCCCATATCCGTTACTTTGCTGCGCACCTCCATCTCCAGCTTGGCCTGCTTCCAAGCCTCCTTGCCGTTCAACGCTTCCCTCCACTCCTTGCCTCTCTTTTTGCCCATCTGGTGTTCTATGCTGAACAAGTCCCACCCCTTCGATCGGGACCATTCGAACAAGTCGGCTGCCTTATCGGCCAATTGGTCGTTAAAGGCTTGTTTGATTTGGCCTAAGCTGTCCGAGGACAACGCTTCGCTCTGCTCGGTGTTCAATAGCTTCAGATCGGCATAGACGTCCACTCGCAAGACCGGCCTGTCGTTCACCAGGCTAAGCCGTTTACGGACTTTGACTTTGATCGCCCCGACATCCACGTCTTTGCCGTTGACTTCGATCTTGTCATAGTACACTTTGGCTTCGTTCTTCATGAGATTGTACAGAGGGATTTGCGTCAGCGATAGCTTCCCGATCATTCGATCCTTTCTGATCACGGCCCCTCCGCTTAGGAACAAGCTTCCCCTATTGGCATCGATGTGCTCGTAGCGCCCCGTGGTGGAGGCCTGGTGCGAGTCCCGGAGGGAAATGATCGGAAGAACGGTTAAGACGGATGACTCCATGTGTTCGATGACGTCCTTGATTCTTGACTTTGGATTGACTCTTCCGGATACTTTGTATTGCAATTCGAACAAAGCGCGCAACGAACGTCCAGGTATTCTCTCGAACAGGGTATACGTATTCATGACGTCCTTCATCGGCGAATCCGTGATGATCAGATCCAGATCGGTCCGACGATTCGACTGCCGCTCGAGAAAATTAAGATAAGAATGAAGCCCTCGTCGAGCCATTCGTTCCGTTAATAAATACGCTTGAAAATGGTCGGGGAACAAATCCCGGGGCAGCATGTCCGTTGCTCCGAACGCCAATTCGGCGAGAGTAGGCGCTTCCACCTTGTAGGTATATACCGGCGACTTGATGCCGCCGCCTTTTTGGGACGCAAGCGCAGAAGGATTAACGATCTGATAGTACACAATCTGGCGGCCCGTCTCCGGATCGATGTCCCCTCCGGCCAAATTGCCGATCGCCAATTGATTGATTTCCGTCATATCCCAACAACCGGTTACTCCTAGCAGGCTGATTAACGACAGGATTAAGACCGCTGCCTTCCCGCGTATGACGCTCACCTTCTCTTCCTCCTGGTGCCGTTCATTCGTGGGTAGGTTTTCATCCACGGTTGCGGCACCCGCACCAAGATATCCTTCCAGTCCGAGAAAAAGGTCGGCGCCAGCGGGGCCAAATATGAGACGCCGAACGATTTCATCGAGGCCAGATGCACGATCGTAAACAGCACGCCGCACATGACGCCGTACAGCCCCATGAAGCCTGCCAGCGCCATATAGGAAAACTGCAGCAGCCGTTGGGCGATTCCGAAGCTGTAAGAAGGGGACACGAAATTGGAGATCGCCGTCACGGCCACGACGATGACCATCGCGGCCGAGACCAGGCCGGCCTGAACGGCGGCTTCTCCGAGCACGAGCGCTCCGACAATGGATATCGCTTGGCCTGCTATGCGCGGCATGCGCAGACCGGCCTCCCGCAGCACTTCGAACGTGGTCAGCATCATGATGGCCTCCAGGAAAACCGGGAAGGGAACTCCCTCCCGCTGCGCGGCGATGTTGATGAGCAGAGGATTGGGGAGCAGTTCATGATGGTACAACACGATAGCGATGAAAAGCGAAGGCACGAAAATGGCCAACAAGAACGAGACGACGCGCAGCCAGCGAAGCAGCGTGGCGATATCTGCCCGTTGATAATAGTCTTCCGGAGCGATGAAAAATTGAAAAAAAGTAATGGGGCCGATCAGCGCGAACGGACTGCCGTCCACGAGCACGGCGACCCTTCCCTCCAGAAGATGCGACGTCACGACATCCGGACGCTCGGTCCCGAGCAGCGTCGGAAACGGGGTGAAGACTTTGTCTTGTATCCATTCTTCCACATAGGAGCTGTCGATGATGCCATCGGATCTGATGGCTTGAAGCCGAGCTTGGAATGTCGATACGACCTCTTCGGGAGCCAGGTCTTGCAGATACGCAACGATGACCTTCGAGCGAGTCTTGGTTCCGATCTCGTACTGTTCGATGCGAAAGCCCGGATTTTTAAGTCTTTTGCGCAGCAAGGACATATTCTGCTTAATGTCTTCCGTAAAGCCTTCATGCGGGCCGCGGACCGTCGTTTCCGTTTTCGGTTCGGAGATCTCCCGGCGAACGACATGAGCGACGTCCACAAACAGCGCATGGTCCGCATTCGGAATCAGCAAAATGCAATAGCCATCCAGAAGAGCTTGAACGCAATCGTCGAACTGCGATGCGGCCTTTATGTGGATGGTCGGCATGCTTTCGGTCAAGGCGTCGACCAGCGTATTCGCGTCAATCGGCTCGGGCCTACCTTTGCGTTCAATCGCCAGGAAGGCCAGCGCTTTTTCTACTTTATCCTTATCGGCGACCGTTTCGAGGAACAGATAGCGGCCTACCCATTCGGAAGACAGCGCGAACGATTGACTTATCAGATCCGGCGGCCGATGAAGCCGCTCGGCCAGCTTGTCCGCCAATGCCTGCGGTTGAATATCCGATAACGCCTCCATGACGCACCTCCGATTATCCCGAATTCGTATTGGTTATCATCCCCAATTGGATTGGGGCTATGCGAATTCGCCTTCTGCGGAGTCTCTCCGGTCAGGTGCATTCGAATGTCGCTTGTGCGCAAAAAAGTCGGCTGCTCCTGTTCGTAGCAGGGAGTCCCGGCTAATACGGATAGAGCGGCTTGACCTTTCTCGACTAACAAGCAGGATAGTGTGATCGATTCACGAATACTTCATAAACACTATATTTGCGATGCGGCCATTCCTGGACGTCGTTGAATACAGTTTTGTTTTGGCGGCTGATAACTACGGGAAGATCAAGATGGTATTTCAAGTGATCGCAATAACGGCAATTCTACTCAACAATTATCCTTTTGCATTTCTAACCGATGTTCCAGTTGATAATATATTGATGTTTATAGCTGTAGTATTAACTATTTACTCAGGGCTGAACTACATCATAAAGAACTTCAAAAAGCTTCAATTGATTTCTTGAAAGCCGCACTGGATTGCAATAATACCTCTTCATACCTCTCCCAATCTGATATAATTAATTTAATACACGTCCCTCGTGCCTCCGGGACCGGGTTCGCAGGTCGGCATTGATACGTTGCTCGGAAAGGAATCGTTGATTCGGTATCCCAATCCTGGAGGAGGAGAAGTATTCAATGAGCCAAGCAACGCTGGAATTGATTCTTGATGAGTTGCGGAATTTCAGGTCGGAAGTCAATCAAGAGTTTGAGGCAGTTAGGTCGGAGTTTAAGGCAGTCAGGTCGGAGTTCCATCAAGAGTTTGAGGCAGTCAGGTCGGAGTTCCATCAAGAGTTTGAGGCAGTCAGGTCGGAGTTCCATCAAGAGTTTACGGCAGTCAGGTCGGAGTTCCATCAAGAGTTTACGGCAGTCAGGTCGGAGTTCCATCAAGAGTTTGAGGCAGTCAGGTCGGAGTTCCATCAAGAGCTTGGGGAAGTTAGGTCAGAGTTCCATCAAGAGCTTGGGGCAGTTAGGTCGGAGTTCCATCAAGAGCTTGGGGCAGTTAGGTCGGAGTTTAAAACGGAGATTCAGAGTGTCAAGAAGGACCAACAAATCATATTAACCCGGCTTAACAGCCACGAGAAAATGTATGCCCAGTTGATCGGCATGGTCAAATCTGTCAAAGAAACGGTAGTGGACATCGCGAACCGGCAAGATACCTTGGAGCGGAAGTTCACGTTTCAATTCAACACGCACGCTGCAAGCATCGAAGTTCTCAATCGCGAACAGTTAATGATAAAGACTGAAGTCGAAATGTTAAAAAACCAATATTAAACGCCACCGGCAAATTCCGCTCAGGGATTTGCCGGTTGTTTGTTTATGTTGGGCGAGGACAGGAAATCATAGCGTCCCCCACCCCGCAAAGAAACACTTGGCAGTGTTCGACTTTGCGGGGTGCTTCCCTGCCGCATATTTTCCCTTATTATGGACAATCCAAGCGGAATCTGTCAGGCAGGCTTGTGCGTTAAAATATCGTCGGTACCATTCCCCCATCTATGCGGATCGGGGATCCTTTGAAGGCGGAGGCCATCGGGCTGCAAATGAAAGCAGTCAATCGGCCGATCTCCACTGGCCTGATAAACCGCCCGATTTCGGATTGAGGCAGGTTCTTCGTCATAAAGTCTTTCTCTTTAGCCTCGAAGGTCATCTCTTCGTTCGCATAAATGCTCTCGATGATCTCCAGCACGTTCTCGGAGAGGGTCGGTCCCGGCAGGATCGTGTTCACTGTAACTTCGGCGCCGCGGGTCAGCTTGGACAAGCTCTTGGACAAGGACAACAGCATGGATTTGGTCACACCGTATTGAGGCATCTGTCCGGAAGGCATGACGGCTTCCTCGCTCGCAATGAAGATAATACGGCCGTATTCGCGACTCAGCATGGAAGGCAAATAAAACTTGGTTAAGGCGTTGGCGGCGAGAAAGTTCGTGCGGAAGTACTTCTCCCATACGGCATCGTCTACGTTGTCATAGGACATGATCTCATAGATGCCCATGCTGTTAACGAGGATATCGACGTGGGGGAAACTCGAGAATAAAGCTTCTCTTTGCCGCGAATCGACGAGATCGGCGGTTGCATTTCGAGGTTCCGTTTCCGGGAACGCCGCTTGGATCTCAGCTACCGTACGCTCTACGTCATCGTTGTTACGACCATTTATGAGAACATGAACGCCTTCCCTGGCAAGTTCAAAGGCAATCGCTTTTCCTATGCCTCTAGTTGATCCCGTTACTAAAGCTGTCTTATTCTTTAATCCCATATCCATCTGCCTGCACTCCTTGTGTCTAGGTAGGGATCATGATACATCGTTTTGTCTATTCGGTATCTAGCGCGGAACGCCAATTCTCTTGCGTGACGCGCCAATTGGCAGGAGTCTCCCCTGTCCATAAGCGAAACGCGCGATAAAACGAATTTTGGTCCTCGTAGCCGACGAGATAAGCGACCTCTTTGATCTCCAGCGCGGGGTTTGCCAAGTAAGCGACGGCCATCTCCCGCCTCGTTTTCGCCAGCAACTGTTTAAAGCTTTCGCCTTCTTCCGTCAGCCTGCGCTGCAAGGAGCGCTCGCTCATCCCCAACTCGGAGGCTACGGTTTGGATGTCGATTCTCCCTCGAGTTAGGCATCGAGACAGGATCCACTGCACCTTAGCGCTCATGGTGAGCTGGCTCTGTCGTTCTTCCAGCGTACGATCCAAGGAGGGAGTCAGAATCTCGAGAAGTTCTTCGTTGTACGACGTGAAGGGGCGGTCCAGATCTTCGCGATTCAGCGTTAGCCGATTGCGATCCGTCCCCGTCCGTACGCGACAGCCGAAATAACTTTCAAGGGCTTGAACGTCGCCCATAGAGTTTATGAATTCGACGGAATGTGCCTTCAGATGACGGCCGGTTCCCCGGCGTCCGAGCTCAAGCAGGTAGGCGAGCGTAATGCCGACAAGCACCGGCGGTCCGGGTAGCTCGGCATGCTGCCACTCCAATTCAATCGAGCATTGCTGGCCTTCTTCCTGAATCCTCAAGGTTTCCGGAGGGCACATTTGCTTATATCGCGCCATTCGGTTCAGCGCGTCCCGGTAATCTCGAGCGTGAAAGGTCGCCAAAGCATCCGGCGGATACTGAGCTGTCTCGTACGCGGTCGCAAGCTTGACGATTCCCGTAGCGATATCCCCGACTAGTTCCGAATAGGCTTGCCAGATCGAATAATATTGTGCGGTCGTGACTAACGGTTCGGTGATGACGGTTAGCGGTAGACGTGCTTGGCGCGCTACATCAACGGGTTCTACCCCTATTGCCCCTAGGCTAGTCCAGAAACCTGGCGCGATTTTGATACGGTCTGCGGAAGGATCGGTCATGGCTGTCGACCTCCAAGGACAAAGTCAAATTGCAATCATCCACGAACCGTGGACCATTGATTCTTCTGATTATAGCCTATCCAGGAGGGGGAGGCCACCCGGTTCACTCCTTTGCGGTGGCCTCATGAACTATTTTTCTGCGTTATCGTTGAACACTCCCGCCAAGAAATTCATGGCTATAGATATCGGATATTTTTTCCAGAACACGCTGCGCATGTTCTGTAAATTTCAAGTCCGCAATCCGATCTTTGAACAGAAACACGCCGGTCTCATTGCTGTTTTTGCCCAGAGCTCCCTCATATAATAGGTTGGCTCCATGAGTAGGCGGAGAGGAAAAAAACTTCATAAACAGTTCAAACCCTGCGGTCAGTCCGGAATCTTTTCCTTTTCTTAGCGTGTTGTTAATGCCCGGGTCAACGCTGCGGATCTTGATGCCTTCCTTGGCAAGCCGCGGTGCGATGGCTTGGGTCCACAACGAAAGAGCCAGCTTTGAAGTCGCATAGGGTCCGTACATTTTGCGGAAGGTTTTGGGATGCTCCAACTTTTCGATCGTAAACTCCTTCGTAAATCTAAACACCTGCGACGAAGTGTTAATCACGGTTTTTAAGCTGCCGTTATTGAGCAGCTCCTTCAATTCCATCAGAATAATAAAAGGAACGACCGTCAACAATTCATAATGCAATTCGCGGCCTTGTTTCGAATAGCGCAGCTCGCTTAAGCCTCCTCCGGCGTTGTTAAACAAAATATCGATCCGCTGTTCCTTGCTTTTGATTTCTTCCAAAGCGTGTCTCAAGCTGCCATAATCGGTGAGATCCTTCACTTTATAGGCTCGAAGCCGTCCGTCCTTGAGATGATTTTGGAGGAATCTATCGTCCGCTGGTAAATCCGACCGGTTCAAAGCAACCACCTGCCAGTTCTCCGATAGCATTTTCCGGGTCAATGCCAACCCGATCCCGCTACTTGCGCCTGTAATCAGTGCGATCGGTTCTCGCTGGTTCGTATTCAATGAATGCCCTCCTTATATTCCAGAATATTCACCGGTTATTTGCGCACATCAGTCGGTGGCAGGGTATTTAATTCCTCGTAGCCGGAGCGAACGCCAAATTCAGCGGCTCATGAGCGGAAGCCCCGAGCCAGTTGCGAACTGAGGAGCTTAGATCTGGGAACCGCCTCCGTCGACAGGGATCTCAGCCCCGGTGGTATAGGTGGCCTCAAATGCCAGGAATGCAACGACCTTGGCGACCTCGACTGGATCGCCGAAACGCAGCATGGGGATCTGCTGCCTCATCTGTGCCTTTGTCTGTTCGGCAGCCTCTTTCGGCATAAACTTTTCCATGATGCCTGTGTCAATGATGCCGGGACTGACTGCGTTGACGCGAATATTTCGAGGTAATAACTCGCGTGCCAGACCTCGAGTCATGGAGCGCAGCGCCGCCTTACTAGCCGAGTAAGCACTGAGCATCGGGATCCCCACTACGTTCACGATTGAGGTGGTAAGGACTACCCCGCTACCTGTGCTTAGCAACGGGGCGAGTTTCTGTACGGTGAAGTACGGTCCTTTGGCGTTGATTGTAAGTATCTCGTCGTACTTTTCTTCGGTCATTGTATCGAAAGGAACAAAACCCGTGACACCAGCGTTAACGAACAGGGCATCTATCGTTCCAAATTCAGCCTCTACTCGATCGGCTAGCGCGGCGATATCCTTCAATGAGGCAGCATCGCTTAATACCGCGATAGCGTTGTTGCCGAGTTGTTCACGAGCCGCATCCAGCGTCGCCTGAGTACGTCCAGTAATCAGAACGTGTGCGCCTTCATCCACTAGCAACTTCGCCGTCGCTAGACCGATTCCGCTGCTGCCTCCCGTGATCACGACCTTTTTGTCAAAAAATTTGCCCTTGCTGAATTGTTCCATTCGAATCGTCCTCCCTTTGTGTAATCCGTAATCGGATGATTAGGTACAGGAACGATTATACAACAGATAATTTAATAAGTAAACTAAAGTTATTAAATTAGTTCATTTAATAAACTTTATACATAAAGGGCAGCGAATTTGTTATAATGTGTTTTATAGGCATAAAAAGGAGGTACTTATCCGTGAGAAAAGCCGTGAGTGTAGAAACATATGTAGAAAAAATAAAACCCATTATAAGAAAAACAAAATTCAGCCAACTGAAAGTCGACGATCTCGCTAAATATATGGATATCAGCAAAGTGACACTCTATAAGCATTTTTCCTCCAAAGACGACATCATCGAACAAGTCGTGGATTATTACATCGATTATTCGAAGAAGGCAGACACCGTTGTCAGAGACGATTCCGTCTCTTTTTTGGATCGTTTTCAATTAACATTTTTACAATCTTTGATGTGTGCCGCGTATATCTCTGATTTGTTTTTGCAAGACCTGAAGGAATTTTATCCACGCCATTTTGAGAGTCTGTCCGTTGCCCTACAAAATCGGAATAAAAGCTTGCAAACTTTTTTTGAATCCGGTATGGAGCAACAGACTTTCAACAGATTGAATGCCGTGTTGTTTATGGTTCAAGATGACGCTGTGCTGCGACGCTTTATCGAGCCATCCTTTTCGATTCAGTATGATATCACTTTGAAACAAGCGATTATGGATTTCTATAACATGAAGCAGTATCAATTGCTTAAACCTGAATATCTCAAGATCATAGACAATTCCAATATGGAAAGGAAAATCGTTCATATTTTGCAAGCCATTTCTTAAGTGAAATGAAGAAAAGGAATTCCCCTAGAGGAATCCCTTCGCTGTTTCATCCTATTTAGTTAGAAGCTGGGGCCGGGCCTGCACCTTCCGTTGGAGGTGTGTTTTGCATTTTTTCCTTTGCTTTCTCGATTTCTTCCTTCTTCAAAGGTGCGCCAACCTCGAAGCCTTCAATAATTTTGCCCAGTGTCGCCGTATCAAAATCATTTTGTGCATACAGTTCTACCGTAAAGCCATTGTTCTCCCAAATCACAATCCCATTTGCGAAGTAAACCGCGGTTCCCTTGATCACTTCTTTTTTCACTCCGCCTGTGGTACCGATGCCGTTTTCGCCACCCCTGGAAATGAGGAAGTTAACCGTCTCCTCACCTTTATTGAACTGTACTTCCGCCATGTTATTGCCATGAATGACTGTGTTGACGTACTTGTAATCTGCCAGCCAAGATGGGGCTGGGAAGTTTAGCCCTAATACGGCACGAGCCTCTTCCACAGTCAGATTGGGACGTTTCTGCATCTGGACCTTGCGGGAAGCATCGCCCCCTGCTTGTTCAGATGAACTATTTTCAACAGTCGGCTCCTTGTCGTATTGAACGATTTGCATATTTCCCACCTGAAAACGTGCCAGAATGGTTTCTATCATATTTTTTGCAAAAGAGGTAGTCGAGAAAGTACCTAGGAAGATAGCAACAGCCATAGCACTTACGATTACCGTTTTCCATGTATTTTTTTTCAACACGGTCTCATCCCTTTTCATAAAATTGGGTTGAATGGTTCCTGATCTCATTTTGAACATGAGACGAAGGTAGATTCGGTCTTTGGAGGCTTGGTCAGTAAGCTCCAAATTGGCAAGCAAGTGGGTTAGGTCTAGAAATTTATCTGTATTTTCCCTATTTTTCATATTGAAAACCTCCTTTTTCCAGTTCTTGATGCAGCTTCTTCAGACATCTATAAAGGACTACGCCGATATTTGAACCACTGACTCCTAGCAGGTCAGCTATTTCCGCGTTTTTCAACCCGGCTGCATACTTCATGCCAATGATATTGCGTTCCTTATCGCTTAGCTTTGCCAGAGCCTTGTACAAGATTTCGTTGCTGTCATCAAGGATGACAACTTCTTCTGGAGTTGACCTCCTTGGTAAAATCATTTCCATAATTGAATCCAGCGAAAAGGTGGCTCTTTTTTTCTGTGAGCGGAAGTAATCAGCTACAGCGTTTCGAACAATCGCAAACAACCAAACTTCAAAATTGGACTTTTGTGGCGAGTAGCTGTTGTATTTTGAAATCACGACTTCAAATACATGACTGCAAATCTCTTCCGCATCATAGTGGTTATTGATACGGTAGCAAATATATTTGTAGACACGGCTATAGTATGCATCGTAGATCGCTGTAAATCTTTCTTCTGACATGATCCCCTTTCGAAGATCACGAATATCGCTGTGGCTGATTCCTGTATTCACATGAGTAACCTCCAACTATTTCCCCTCCCCTCTATGAGCCTCACATTAGTTAATACGGAAAACGAATCATTTTATTAACAAACCAATCTCGGAAGTAACGTGGAATTTATAAATGAGGCCTATTGTTAGATGGAGCGCCGGATGCTGGGATATTAGCTGACCCCTGAAATCGAAAAAGCGACAGCCATGGACGAGAAAATAAAGTCCTAGACTTTCGCTTTTTCATTGAATACGGGTTCGTCTGGTCTCACAAGAACTCTTCATTGCCTGTTGGTAATAAACAAATAACCCCTTCCTTCCCAAGGCTCGAAGCAGCTGCTCGAAGCCTTGGGACGAAAGGGGAATGTTCGCGGTACCACCCAGGTTTACTGCAATCTCGCAATTGCAGTCTCATGAGGTAAAGCCGATGCTTTACCTGCAGCATGTTAACGGATGCCAGGCCGGTTGATCCTACTTGCGGGTGTGTTATTACGCCTTCCGCGTTCGGTCAACAGCTCCGAGACGACACTATACATACGTTACGACGGAGGTTTCAGCAATCCCTCCGCTCTCTGGACATAAACGCTATTGCATAGCCTTCTCTTCTTCGCTGTATTTGTATTTTTCTGATAATAGCACAGACTCGACTTTTTTTCAAACCGAACGCGCTTTTCAACCGGGAGCCAGCGCCCTGTGTAAATTAGCGCCCAATGTATCGATATACCGGCAAACGGTGCCGACGCTGATCTCCAAACTGACCGCGAACTTAGCGGCGGTAAGCTTCTTCCGAATCACAGCATCCCGAGCATGGACAGCTCTTTTGCCTTCCTATACTAAACTCTTAAAGAAGATTCGAGCTGATCTGGATGCTGCTCCGATAATCGATTAACAGTTGCTGCATCTTATGCGCCGTGCCATCTGGATGAGGAACATGAATGGAAACGGTCAAATTAGAATCGTTCAAGTAATGAAACGAAACAAGATCAAAATTCAAGATCCCGAGATTCGGACAATGCAGCGTCTTAGGAGCATCAATAGCATCGAGTACCTCGTGGGAATCCCAAAATTCTCGAAACTCCCTGCTAGCCTGCGAAAGCGCCACGAAATGCTCGGACCACCAAGGATCGTCGACGTGACGCGCATACCCGGCATGGAAATTAGCAACGATTCGCCGAGCATGCAGTTCCCATTGGTCTCCCTTTACATAGCGGAAACGGGGAGAAGTAAACGTCATCCAGACCAAATTCCGTTCCCTTTCCGACATAACCGCGAGATTCCCATTTAATGCGCAGTAGGCATCATTCCAGGCAATGATGTTCATGCGCGCATCCATGACATTCGCAGGGGAAAGGTTCTGGCTATCCAAAAAACGTTGAAGCTCCGGCGTTACCTTAGAGGGTTGCTTCGTACCGATCAAGGGAAATTGCTTACGGGCAAGATGGTACAGATGCCTGCGTTCCGATTCATCTAACCGAAGCACTTTCGCTATTCGATCAAGAACTTCAGCGGATACGTTGATATGACGCCCTTGTTCCAAATAGGTGTACCAATCCAATCCCACGTCTGCCAGCAGAGCTACCTCGCTGCGGCGAAGTCCGGGTGTTCGTCTGCGTCCGGAATCCGGCAACCCTGTTTGCTCTGGGGTTATTCGTTCACGGCGTGAACGCAAAAAACGGGACAATTCCTCATAACGGTCCAATCTGTTTGCCATGATCTCCATGCCTCCTACCCATTCATGAACGTAGGATTCCCAATCCTACGATAACTAGATCTCTTCCTAGCCTCTTCGGGTCCATTTAGACTAGTTTATGTCCTCCTTAGGAGGAAAAGCAAGAATGGATAGACAGGGATGATCGGCCCCACCTGTTAAGCTCCATTCAGACTCTATCATTGAGGTGATGAAAATGAACGTAGCCGCCATAGTCGGAAGCATTCGCAAAGATTCATACAACCTGAAGTTAACCCGTTATATTCAAAACCGTTATCAGCATCTTTTTCAGTTGGATGTGCTGAGCATTCGGGATCTCCCCTTTTACGATCAGGATATCGAGTCTGTTCCGCCGCAGCCGGTTAGCGATTTTAAGGCGAAAGTCGCTGCTGCCGACGCGGTGTTGTGGATCACTCCGGAATATAATTCGACTATTCCCGGCGTCATGGCGAACGCGATTGACTGGTTATCCCGCGTGGATCGAGTCATGATCGGGAAGCCCTCATGGATCGTCGGATCTTCCATGGGATTGTTGGGATCGGTCAAAGCGCAGGGCCATCTGCGTGACATTCTGTTCGCATCCGGTATTTCCTCGCCGCTGTTGCCTGGAAATGAAGTGTACATTGGTCTTGTTCATGAGAAGTTTAACGAGAAGGGTGAGCTGACCGATGAACCTACCCTTCAGTACCTTGATCTTGTAACCGACAATTTCGTGAAATGGATGAAGGAGCTCTCCCAATTGAAGCAGCTCCAAAGCCAAAAATAAACAGAAACCTTGGAGGGAGTAAGATGTTTGAGCATATCGTGCTATTGAAATTCAAGCCCGATGTTTCTATTGAAGTAAAAGAAAGTGCAATAAAGCGCGCGCATGACTTTAAAGGGAACATTCCGGGGATCGTGGAACTTAGCGCAGGGATTAACGTTACGGAGGAAATAGAGCATATGCAGGGGTTTACGCTGGCGATTCGTGTCACTTTTGAGGATCAAAAGGCTTGCCGGGATTATATTCAGCATCCCCTGCATCAAAGTTTATTGCAATTCATTGGTCCGTTTGTTGATGGAATCGTCGTTATGGATTACCCGTTTGCTTAATGTTCCCGATACAACCAGCTATTTTCGATTAATGTCAAAGGGACCTATTTTTCATGCCAGCTTGCCGCTAAGCATTTAAACGCTAATGGCCGCATATCAATCTAGTCTTAATACAACGAACCGCGGTCGTTCCCTGATCCTGCATCATGTTGCCGCTCAGTTCCCCTGTTGGGAAACGAGCGGCTTTCTCTCGACCTTGCGCTGCTGGACAATTAAAAGATCTTGAACAAGAGCTAGGTAAAAACTCTTTATGTAGCCACAGTATCAATCTCACAGATGAAGGAATAGTTGTTAACTTCATTGATTGCAACTCGTGTATAAAAAAGCCCGCATCGAGCTTTAATTATTGGGGCCTACCTTCTTTCAGCTTTATGTCAATAAAATCAACGATCTGCTGAAGCGAGGAAATTTGAATCATAATATGTTCACGTTGACTTCTTAATTGAACCACCAGTTCAGGATAATTAACGGAATCGGAGTCGACTGAGGCAGCCAAAAATGGCCGCATAGCCTCGAGCGACATTCCCGTTTTTTTGAGGCAGGTTATTTGCTTAATCCTATAAATGTCCTCTTTTCGATAAATGCGATGCCTGTTTTCCTTCCGTTCTGCCTGGGGCAGCAGCATGATCTTTTCGTAATAGCGGATTGTATCCTCGGAAATACCGGTTTGCTCGGCGACTTGCTTGATCGTAAAAGTTTGTTCTTCCATTATGTCTCCTCCCTATATTGCCAGTTTGAGCATTATACATCTTGGAGCCGACTCCAAGTCAATCCTATTTCCATCACTTATCCTTGGGCGATTTTTTTTATTTTCGCGCCTTGACTTGGATTCTACTCCAACTTTTATTATGGGATCTGACAGGGAGAAAACTCCCGGCAACAATCTATCTTAAGAAGGGAAGGAACATTTATTATGGAACTAAAGATTACCGCACCCTCTCCAGTCGTCTCGGTAAAGCCGATAGTGCTTTCAGCCCCGGGCCGTGGCGAGAATCTGCAAGTGAGAGTCTCCGCGCCGACGACCGGTCGTAACTTACCTATCATTGTTTTCTCACACGGTTCTGGCTCATCGTTGGAGGGTTACGGCCCCTTGGTTGACTTCTGGGCTGCACGCGGCTTCGTAGTCATTCAACCTACCCATCTCGACTCAAGGACATTGGGTCTCCCTCAGGACGATCTCCGCACACCACGGATATGGCGTTTCCGAGTGGAAGACATGAAGCGCATCCTTGATCAGCTTGATTTCCTGGAATCTGCCGTTCCCGGCCTCAGCGGGCGCCTTGACCGAAGCCGAATCGCCGCAGCCGGACACTCCTTCGGCGGCCAGACTGCGGGCAACCTGTTAGGCTTGCGAGTCCTCAACCCCGAGACCAAGAAGGAAGAGGACCTATCCGACTCGCGCATCAAAGCAGGCGTGCTATTCGCCACCGCTGGGCAAGGTGGGGACAGCCTGACACCGTTCGCGGCCGAGAAGATGCCGCATCTGAACGTGAGCTTCGAGCACATGACCAAGCCGACCCTCGTGGTCGTCGGGGATCAGGACGACACTCCTAACAAATATCAGCTGACCGTTCGCGGGCCGGATTGGATGACCGACCCTTACTTCCTCAGCCCGGGAGCTGAGAGCCTGCTCACCCTTTTTGGCGCAGAACACTCACTTGGAGGGATCGCTGGTTACGAGGTTAAAGAAACAACAGACGAAAACCCAGAACGAGTTGCCCTGATCCAGAAGGTTACATGGGCTTACCTTCGACATGTACTCGATATTGAGCAGTCCAGCTGGTCGGCAGTGAAACAGACTTTGTCCGAGACGCCCCCTTCAATTGGTCGAATTGAATCCAAATAAGGCTCTAGAGAAAGACAGCGAGCTCCCCCGCCGGTCCAATGCCTGTGAGGGAGCTCACTCTCTTTTTCTGATCAGCACGCAAAAAAATAAAAGATTGTCGGTACCATTTCCCCATCTATTCGGATCGGGGATCCTTTGAAGGCGGAGGCCCCATCTCCCGCCTCGTTTGGCCGGATCGCTTCTTGCCTTCTAAAAGGCGGCGTATTCATGTACGGTTTGTTGAGGTACGTTAGCGATAGAAGTCAACCATATCTCCAAACAGCCGTTTAATAAATTCGAGCTCGCTTTCGTTATATCTTTCCAAAAATTCGTACATTCTTTGCTTTTCCTTCGCATGAAGCTCATCATGAGCAGCAAATAGCTTTTTGCCGACAGGCGTTAGCCGAAAATACACTTCCTTTTTGTTGTCGTTGAGCTGGGCTTTTCGCACCCAACCTGCCTTTAGTAATTTATTTGCGATCTTGGAGGTATTTCCTTTACTTAAATTGATTCTCTCCGCGATGGAAGTGAGATTGATCGGCTCCTGCTCTCCGATGCACGCAATGGTGTGCAGTTCCGTCATATTCAAGCTGAATTCCGATTCAATATGCTTCCGGATATCCTCCAGGTATGTGGCAGTTATTCGGGTTTCATATTGCTCTTTTTGCTGAAGAAACTGGACGAAAAATTCATGAATGGCGGTTTTGTTCTTACTGGCAGTATCCATGATTATGCTGGCTCCTCGACTTATTTGTTTTATTATATCATAGATTGTTCTCTGAGAAACAAACGTACATACTCATATTGATACTGGGGTTGACAGGATAAACAATGAACAAGTACACTATTATTGTTTCGTACGAAACTAAAAATGAATGTTTATTTTTATCACACTTGTTTTAACGGACAATAAAAAAGGTTCTAACGAAACAATAATTGATGAAGGAGGTTGCCGGAAATAGTTGTCCACTTTTCAAGAGAAGATTTATAAATATGGGAATGGAGCATACCTGCCTATGGAAATCGTGAACCCGAAGACATTGACGGATAAGGTTACATCTATCATTTCTCATGTCGTGGTAACTCCTGCCTCCAAACTGGCCTTCATCTCAGGTCAGGTTTCTGTAGACGAATCAGGAGCATTGGTCGGTTCAGGGGACTATTACGCGCAAGCGATTCAAGTGTTCACCAATCTTAAGTATGCATTGGAAGCTGTGCGAGCGGATCCCTTGTACATTGCAAAAATGAATATTTTTGTGGTGAACCACAACCCGGAATTGATTTCGATTATTTTTGAGGCCGGATTTCATGTGTTTGGCCCTAACTGGCCGAAGACAGCAAGTACCTATATAGGCGTTCAAGCACTAGCTGATCCTGAATGGCTTATCGAAATAGACGCTATCGTGATCTTCCCATAATGTTTAAGAAAAGAGGTTATTGATATGAAATATGAAGTCATCCTTATCGGTGGCGGACCTGTCGGCATGATGTTGGCTGGGGAATTGGCATTAGCCGGTGTAAAGGTCTGCGTCATTGAGCGATTAAAAGAAACAACCCCTTATTCACGTGCGCTTACCGTACATCCTCGAACTCTTGAAATATTAGATATGCGTGGAGTGAAATCACAATTAATCAGTCAAGGCCGCTTACTTTCGAGAGGACATTTTGCCGGATTAGAAACTCCTTTGGATTTCATGGTGTTGGATTCTTCTTCCAATCACACTCTCTTTTTACCGCAGAGTGAGACGGAGAAGGTGCTGGAGGAATGGGCGCTTAGCCTTGGCGCAGAGGTCCGGAGAGAGGTTGAGGCTCTATCTGTACACCAGGATGAGGATGGAGTTGACGTTATGATCGCGGGACCTCATGGAGAAACAACGTTAAGATCAGCTTATGTGGTAGGTACGGATGGAGCCAGAAGTTTGGTTCGCAAACATGCAAATATATCATTTGAAGGTACAGATGCGACCTTCACGGCTATTTTGGGGGATGCCGTTCTATCTGATTTGGCTCCTATGAGTGTCATATCCCGAATTACAGATAAAGGATTGGTCAGCATCATGCCAATCAATGATCATATCTATCGAGTCTTGATGATCGATATGGACAGACGTGACATCTCTAAGGATGAGACCGTCACATTGGAAGAGTTTCGTTCATCGCTGATCCGTACGACCGGAAGCGACTTGGGGTTAAACGATGTGAAATGGATGTCCCGTTTCGGAAATGCTACGCGGCAAGCGGGACGCTATCGGAATGGTCGATTGTTCTTGGCGGGAGATTCGGCGCACATTCATTTTCCCGCTGGTGGACAGGGAATGAACGTCGGCTTGCAAGAAGCGATGAACTTAGGCTGGAAACTTGCAGGAGCAATCAAAGGCTGGGCTCCGGACTGGCTATTGGACAGTTATCATGCCGAACGTTTTCCATGGAATACGGCCTTGCTCCGGAATACCGAGGTCCAAACCCTGCTTCTGGACGTGACTCCCCCTATCATGGAACTTCGAAGCATGTTAGCTAAACTGATTCAAATACCGGAGGCTAATTATCAAATCGCCGCACAAGTTTCCGCAATGGATGTACATTACGCGCCAGACGCCGAAGCGCCTCCCCATCCTTTAAATGGGAAACGCTTCAAGGATCTAAGCTTAAAGCTGAAAGACGGGCAATCGATGAACTCCTATCCGTTACTACACAAAGGTACTTTTCTTCTGTTGCATTTCCATTCTAATGAACAGAATAGAGGTCAATGGGAAACGTATAGCAACCTTCAAATTGTACATGCCTCTTTGTCTGAGGCTGACGCGGATTGGAACGACGTCCACACGGCGCTTATTCGGCCGGATGGACATATTGCCTGGGCGATTTCTCTATCCGATCCGAATCCAATGCAAACTATAAATGAAGGAATCACTCGCTGGTGCGGAGACATTACCGTATAGTAATTCGTTTGAGGTGCGTAACTGACTTCCCATTGGGTGAACTTGTATTTGGGGCTGCTGAATGAACTAAAATCACGGTACGCTGCACTCAAAAAAACGCAATGTTCTCCATGGTATGAAAATACCGCTCAAGCGTTATTCAACAACGCTTAGGCGGTATTTTCATTTCTGAGAAAGAAGGTACTTTACGCTCCGTTTCGTTCCGCAGCTACAGATCGGCGACGCAGGGACAATGAAATAATAGCCGGGATGAGTCCAATGGCAACGCCAACTCCGCCAAGCAAACCAACGGATGCAAGCGAGATGCTTTCTACAACGATGCCTCCGATTACAGCCCCTACAGCCATGCCCAACTGCACAATAGAATTATTCAAACTCAAGAGGATCCCTGAAGCCTGGGGAGCCATGCCGATTAAATAAACTTGTTGAACAGGCCCTGTCGACCAAGCGAAAAAGGACCATAACATAAGCAAAGGCAACACGATCATGGACGAATGGGAGAAGGCCGTCAGTAATAATAATATTCCCGAGTGAAAGAGCAAGCCTCCAATCATCGTACGGGGGATACCCCATTTATCTGCACCGTAGCCGCCAGCTTGGGAGCCTATGAGACTGGCCAGCCCAAACGCAAACAACCCGACGTTTACCATCCCTTCACTCATCCTCGTAATGTCCAAAAGAAACGGCGTTATATAGGTGTACAGCATCGTATAGCCTAATATCCAGAAAAAACTGATGGAAAGCGCGACAGAGATTCGAGGGCTTTTGAATAAGGCAAGCTGTTCCCGAATAGGAACGGGAGCCTCTCCTTCCGATTTCGGAATCGTCAGCAGAAGGACCAACATCGCGACTAAACTCAGGGCTCCGACTCCTGTGAAGATCATTTTCCAATCATGTGAGCCCGCAATGATCCTCCCAAGCGGGACCCCTAGAATAAGTGCGAGGTTAAAGCCCACTAGAACCGTAGCAATAGCGCTGCCCTGTTTTCCAGGATGAGATATTTTAGCGGCAACCGTCAGGGCGACGACCATAAACACCCCCGTGCTGATCGCCAAAATAATTCTTGCTCCGAGCAGCATGCCGTAGCCTGAGGTTGTGACCGTGATCAAGTTCCCTACGAAAAATAATCCCAAAGCCGACAGCATAAGCTTTCTTCGATCCATTTTTGCCGTAAGTGCAATAAGAATCGGAGTGCCGATGGCATAAGCAAGCGAGTAAACCGTAATCAACTGCCCGGCCGCCGCTACCGACACTCCAATCTCACTTGCAAGCATATCCAAAATGCCGGCAATTACAAACTCTGAAGTTCCGACTAAAAAGCTGACAATCGCTAAAATATAAATTTTCCATGAATTTCTCATCTTTTTTTCTCCCTTTTTTATTTCTATAATTCTAAATATATAGAAATCTTAATAAAAAAAATGATGCTCAATTTGCCGACTTCATTTCTCGCCCCAATCAAGCCTCCCCGTTTCAAGCATTCGCCTCTGCTTTAGGCGTTAAGGACAGACGTCTGGCGAGCGAGCTCCTTTCGAACAATCGGTGCTACTTTGGTGCCTAGAAGCTCAATCGTCTGCAGCAAGTCGCGATGCGGCAAAGAACTGAAATCGTTGTACATCATGAAGCGAGTCAAGCCAAGGTTCTTATGCAGCAGCACGATTTTTTCTGCGACGTATTCGGGATCTCCGACGTAAAGAGCGCCGTGAAGGCTGCAGGCTGCATCGTAGGAGTTTGCTCATTCCAATCTCCATCGTATTCGTATGACCGCTCATCGTTATTCACTCCTTCTTAATATTGGATTAGGGATGATTAGCAAAAATCATTGAAGAATGATGCCAAGTCGACTCGCACGCTAAAACTTCATTCAAGTATGAGCTTCATCATTTCTATTGTTCTAAATATATAGAAATATTTATTAAAAAAATTACGTCAACAAAAAGGGCGCGAATTTCTCCGCTACTTCTCGATTGACGTTATAGTGAATAAACGATCCATTCTTGCGAGAATCAATCAAGCCAGAGTCCGTCAATTGCTTTAAATGATGCGATAGCGTCGAGCCTGCAACCGATTCAAGCCTTTCACCGACGGCGGTGAAGCATAAATTGCTCTCTTTCGCGAGTAGTAAAGCGATTTTCAGCCGGGTTGGTTCCCCCAAAGCTTTATACACTTTAACCGCTTGCCCGATATCTTCTTGATTTTCACCCACTGTATCCACCTCCCCGCACATCTTCTACATTTCTACAACTATCGAAGTCAATGTTAGCACCAGGTCGTTCAAATGTAAAGGGCATATTGGTTTTATACCTATAAATCGGCGTTGTAATGGCCTTATCAGCAGGATCATAAACCTCGAACTTAGACAGTTACTACAACCTGACCTTGGTCTAGGATTCGAGTCTCCTCGTGTCGTTTAGTTGTCATGCATCATCTTCCGAAAACCAGAAGATGATGCATATAAGTCGTTTACATACAGGTGCAATTTCAATTCATTTAATAGACACCTTTTTAGACTTCATCTCAGGGTATTTCCGACCTTGTCTGCCAGCACTCATTCGCACCTTCAAGAACGACACCGCCACGATCGCAATAGCGACTCCAACCATCCCGACCCATGTAATCGATGTCAGAGACACCCGGTCGACCATGACGCCTCCAATTGCAGCACCCGCAGCCATAGACAACTGCATCATGGATTGGTTCAGGCTCAGCATGATTCCAGAATAATTCGGTTCAATCCGAACCAAATTGACTTGTTGCGTTGGACCGGAGGTCCATGCCGCAAACGACCACAAGATCAGGAGGATGACAATCGGCAGCCACGAGTGCGTATAGGTAACGGTTAGAGAGAGAAGTAGCAGCGCTATGACGTGCAAGAGCATTCCCCCTGAAAGTGTCGGGAATACCCCCCATTTATCCGTGCTGAAACCGCCGAATTTGGATCCGAGCAGGCTAGCGATGCCGAAAGCAAGCAGCACTCCGCTCAGTATCCCTTCTTTCAATCCGGCAACATCAAGTAGATACGGTGAAATGTAGGTGTAGGCGATCGAGTATCCGCTGAGCCAGAAAAAGGTAATCGCAAGCCCTAGCGCTACTTTTCCGTTTTTCAAGAAGGCAAGTTGCTTGGACAACGGCATCGGTTTATCCCCTTGAACTCGAGGGATGATGGCGTACAGAACGAACATAGCCACCAGACCGGCCAGTGCCAGTATACCAAAAACAGATTTCCATCCGAGTTGTGCTGCAACGATACGTCCAAGAGGCACGCCGATAATCAAGGAAGCCGTAAAGCCCATGACCACGGTAGCAATCGCGCTGGCTTGTTTGCCTGGGGCGGCAATTTTCGAGGCGATGTCCAAAGCGGTTACCACGACCATTCCCGCGCCTAAAGCCATGATGACGCGAGCTGCAAGAAACGATGCATAGCCAGGCAAAACGAAAGACAAAATATTCCCAATTACGAAGATACCCAGCGCCCAAACCAGCAGTTTATGTCTTTCCACTTTAGCAGTCAACGCCATAAGGATCGGGGTGCCAATGGCGTATACAAAGGAAAAAATCGTGACTAACTGCCCCGCAGAAGTAACGGAAATCCCCATTGTATCCGAGATCTTATCCAAGATGCCGGATATAACGTACTCGGATGTACCCACCAAAAAAGTAACCAAAGCCAATAAATAGACTCTCCACGTGCTAGACAATGCATTCACTTCTCCTTTTTACATATCGCGATATGTCGATGTATGGAACCAATTAAAAACTGAATACGTTTGAGGTATTCAGTCCAGTTAGAGTTTTTGATTCAAGAAAGCAGCCAACTCGCTGATCTTTTCTTCGTCTCGTTTGTAGTACGTATATTTACCGATTCGCTCGGTTCGAATCAGTCCGGTCCGTTGCAGTATGGACAAATACTGCGAAGCCGTTGACTGTGTCATATTCAACTTATCCGTAACCTGACTAACGCATACCCCGATTGTCCTCATATCCACTCCTTCATGGGGCACAAAATGTTTTTCGGGCTCTTTGAGCCACTGTAAAATCTGCAGCCTAGATTCGTTGGACAACGCCTTGAACACTTCAATTGGATCCATACTTCGATTATATCGATACTTTCCGATATGTCAATACAATAGTTGCTGATATTCCCGAACGACAAAGTCGAGCCGCTCCTTAAGGTCCGCGTTCTTTTCCCACCGATGACCTTTAATGCCCCCATAAACCAAGTATCAAAAAGTATCCTACCTTACAAAAATGATCGGATCATACAAAAAAGTGCGTACTATTCAAGCCCAGAGCAACCTGATAACCTAACATACAGAACGATCGATCCAGATTTCGGCGAGCGGTACGGTCGTTTAAAACATTGAAGGAGCTCGGAATTAGCTAGGATTTCCGAGTCCAATTGAGGGGT
>NZ_JBEQAP010000068.1:0-25274 GCF_041640265.1 Cohnella sp. | reverse complement strand
GTTTGCATACTGCAAACTACAGCCCCCAAACTCGCCATAACCCGGCGTGCAGTTTGCATACTGCAAACTACAGCCCCCAAACCCGTCATAACCCGCCATGCAGTTTGCATACTGCAAACTACAGCCCCCAAACTCGCCATAACCCGGCGTGCAGTTTGCATACTGCAAACTACAGCCCCCAAACTCGCCATAACCCGGCGTGCAGTTTGCATACTGCAAACTACAGCCCCCAAACCCGTCATAACCCGCCATGCAGTTTGCATACTGCAAACTACAGCCAACTATTCCTGAGAAAATTTTAACCGTTCGCAATCATTCGCGAACATCCGGCATTCTGGCGCGGTTCGCGTCTGTGGGAAGCCGTTTCTGATCGGCATCCGCCGTCGGATGACCGCGTTTTTTTGTTGTCGTTTTCAGCGTTTAAAAGTATTGTGAGCCCTGCAAATGTGGGATTTCACCATGATTACCAGGGGTTTCACTAGTTCCCGAAAAGCGTCGGGATCATCAAGCTATTACTGTCGGAAAAAACTTTTTTCCCGCCAACCGTTTCTGACAAACTTTATAAAATCCCCCCCCTATAATTAAGGACACATTCAATCTGGTAAATGGGGTGTACATCATGGACAAGCCGTCCGTCGTTCCTTTCGTGCCTCGTCAGGGCACCGGGCCCATCTTCGCTCCCGATAAGGGGACAAAAAAGCGTTGGTTTCAAAAGCGGAGGTCCTCCGCAAAAAAACAAGGTAATGCCTCTGAGTCTTCGTTGATCGTGAGATTGGGCGAAGCCTTGCGTGCACAGCAATGGTTGCTGCTCGTTGTCGGGATCGGATTTTTGCTGGGAAGAGCGGTTATGCTGGAAGGAATTTCACCTTTTGCGGCAGCATTCTTCGGGGTTGTACTCTATTTACGAAAGGATTTAGCTCTCTGGGCAGCGCTTTCACTTGTAGCCGGCAGCTTCTGGGCTATTGATCCGATGCCAGCGTTAATAAGTGTTGAGATTGGAATCATTTATTTGCTTTATCGTGGGCTTGTCCTTTACGAGAGGGCGGATTTATCCCACGCACCGGTCGTTGTGTTTGCAGCAACCTTGATTGTTCGTCTTTTCGATACGTTATTAGCGGATGAGACAGCCTGGCTTCCTTACGTATTGACAGTAGTCGAGGCAGGACTCGCTTTTGTATTGACGTTGCTGTTTATACATGCACTGCCTGTGTTGGCACGAACGAGGAAAGCTTCCCAACTCCGGCATGAGGAATGGATCGGTATCGCTATCTTGCTTGCCTGCTTGCTTACCGGAATGTCGGGTTGGACCCTCTACGGTATAGCGGTTGCCGGTATGTTATCCGGATACTTCGTAATGATGACTGCTTATGTTGGCGGACCCGCATTAGGTACCTCTGCAGGTGTCGTAGCGGGTATGATTCTTAGCTTGTCCAATCTCGGTGCCGCATCCGATATTGGACTTCTCGCCTTCGGAGGCTTATTGGCAGGACTTGTCCGAGAAGGCGGCAAGGCCGCAACCGTATTCGGAATGCTGCTCGGAACCTCTGTGATGTCACTCTATGGCGGAGATGCTGCGAGCACGATGAATTCAATTTGGGTGATGGTTGCTGCTTCCGTATTGCTGCTCGTAACCCCGGGGTCGGTCACGGAAGCTTTATCAAGATATGTTCCGGGTACTATAAGCTATGCGCAGAACCAACGGGAATATGCACAGAAGGTAAGAGATTTAACCGCTGAGCGGGTAGAGAAGTTCTCAGAGGTGTTCCGACAGCTGTCACGCAGCTTCCGTCAGATGACTCAAGCGGGGGAAACGGCTAGGCAAAGCAGAGACTTAGATCATTTTGTCAATGCGGTTCATGATCGGGCTTGCTCCTCCTGCCACCGACGGGGAGTATGCTGGGAGGGACAGTTCATTCAGACCTATAAGCTGATGACGGATATGATGACTGCTGTGGAGGAGCAGCCTGAATTGAAGGCCTCCGATATACCTAAGGCTTGGGGTCGGGTTTGCGTCAAAACACCGCTTGTACTGGATGTACTCAAACGCCAATACGAAATCTATCGAAATGATATACATTGGAGGCAGCAGCTGCAGGATAGCCGTTTTCTAGTGGCCGATCAATTATCTGGGGTATCGGAGGTGATGGACGATCTGGTGAAGGAAATTCGCAGGGAAGCCAAGCAAATGGATAAACAGGAGGGACAAATCCGCGACGCGCTCGAGCATCTTGGACTAGCTATTCAGGGCATTGACATTATTTGTTTAGAGGAGGGACGTATTGAGATTGAGATGGTGCATGCTTTCCGTACCGGATATGATGAATGTCGCAAAATGATTGCCCCTATCCTCTCAGAGATCCTCGGAGAAACCGTATCGGTGCGGAACGAACGAAGCGGCGAGCCTTCTGCACACCTAAGCACGGTGATGTTTGCTTCAGCCAAGGCCTATGAGGTAGAGACGGGAGTCGCGGGAGCAGCTAAGGATGGTGACATGCTGTCGGGTGACAGCTTTAGTATGATGGAGCTTAGTAATGGGAAGTTCGCGGTCGCACTAAGCGATGGGATGGGCAACGGGGTTCGAGCACGAATGGAAAGCAGCGCGGCTTTGTCGATGCTTGAGCAGTTGCTGCAGTCTGGTATTGATGAAAGGTTAGCCGTGAAATCCGTCAATTCGGTGCTGCTGCTGCGTTCTCCCGATGAGATGTTCGCGACCGTCGACCTTGCTTTGATAGATCTCTATACGGCCCACGCCACGATGCTTAAGATCGGGTCCACGCCAAGCTTCATCAAACGAGGGAGGGAGATTATACCCATAGCTGCAAACAATCTGCCCATTGGAATATTGCAGGATATCGAGATCGATCTTCTACGCGTACAGCTGCAGCCGGGGGATACTTTGATTATGATGACCGATGGGATTTTGGATTCACCCGGTCATGCGATTAATAAGGAGCTATGGATGAAAAGAGTGCTGCAGGACCTCGACGCCGATGATCCGCAGGACATTGCCGATGCTTTGCTAGATACAGCGCTTAGGCAGTATCCAGGCGGCGTGCAGGATGACATGACCGTTATCGTAACCCGCATTACACGTCACCAACCCGAATGGGCAGCTTTTCGCTGGCCGGGCTTTAACCGGATGGAGCGTCCAAGGACGGTGAGTTAGCAATAGAAAAGGAAGTCTAGGAAAGGAACCGACGATTGGTTAAAAGATAAGTTGAAGCCTTGATCTTTCTTGCGCCCGCAGCGTAGAGAGCTCGGGGCTTTTGTGCTTATGTAAGAATGATTTTCTACGGCTAATTGCTTTTTACTTGGTTAGGAGGACTTATGGATTGAGGTTAAATCTCCTAAACCTTGGCGACACTCCTAAGTAGATGCTAGACAAGGAGGAGTGTGGGATGATGAATCAAATTTTACTCATTACCGATGGGGGCTCCAATGTCGGAGAAAGTCCCGTAATCGCTGCCGCGCATGCTTATACAGAGGGCATTACTGTGAATGTGGCTGGTGTGATAGACGAAGGAGCGATAGGTGAATACGGAGCTTCAGAAATAGCGGAGATTGCTCGCGCGGGCGGCGGTATTAGTCAGATCGTTACGTCCCGTCAGCTCTCTCGGACGGTACAGATGATGACTAGACAGACAGTCGCAGGCAGCATAAGACAAGCAGTAAACATGGAGCTTCGCCAGCTGTTCGGGGTAGAATCCGTCGGTTCCCTGCCGCCTGTTAAGCGTGCTGAGGTAGTGAAAGTGATGGAGGAAATGGAAGAGACGATAACTCTATCTGTTGCGCTTCTCATTGACGCCAGTGCGAGTATGAAACCCAAGCTTCATGCAGTAGAAGAAGCTATTCGTGACCTTACTTTGAGTCTGCAAGCTAGAACAGGCAGAAGCAGGGTGGCGGTGTTCCACTTTCCTGGAGATTCAGAGAATTATTGCGTAATGGATTCCAATTGGACGTCCAGCTCAGCGAAGCTAGGTTCCTTGTTCGGGCGAATTCGTATGCGTGGAACAACACCGACAGGACCGGCGCTTTTGCAGGTCGTTGATTTTATCGGAGAAACTTGTGGTAAAATTAAAAGTGCAGATCTAACAGAATCGCCGTTACAATCATCAAGAGGAGACTCGAACGAGGTGCGGAGTGACTACGTTGTCTAATAAACAACACTTGCCGCCGGGAACGGAAATCCGGGGCAAATGGAACGGTAATCAATATCGCCTGGAGCGCCTTCTGGGCTTGGGGGCAAACGGACAAGTCTATTTAGCAATATCAGGAAGACGCAGCTGTGCGATTAAGATTGGGCTAGAAGTCTCAGAGCTTCAAGGGGAAGCGAATATATTGGCTTCCTTGGATCAATCAGAGAAGAATAGACCCCCTTTCTTACTAGACGTCGATGATTTTGTAATAGAGGGAAAGGAAGTTCCCTTCTACGTTATGCGCTACATTCCCGGCAGCCCAGTTAAAGAATACTTGCGTCAGCATGGAGCCAACTGGATGGGTGTTATTGGAAACCGGCTTCTGGATCGATTAGCTCAGTTACACGAGGCCGGTTGGGTGTTCGGGGATATTAAGAATGACAATGTACTTGTAAGCGAATACGGACGTGTTGAATTGGTTGATTACGGAGGTGTTTCGGCGATTGGCCGGAGCGTTCGCCAATTCACAGAAATCTATGACCGCGGTTACTGGTCGGCCGGAAGTCGCGTGGCGGACCCGGCTTATGATTGCTTTGCGGTCGCGATATTGTGGCTGCACGCGCTCGATGGCAAGCGGTTAATTCAGCTGACTAGAACGCTGCTGCCGCAAAATCGCCATCCCCGGGAGCTTATGAAGCTTGTGCGGAGCAACTCGCGGTTGCGGCCGCTGGAGAATTGGATGGATAAGGCGCTGACAGGACAATTCGAACACACGCGACAAGCCAGTAGACTTTGGAAGGCCGCAATCAAGGGAGCAAAGCGATCAACAACAAGCTCTAGCGAACGAATACCGAATTGGATGGCCGGTTTGTTAGCCGCTTCCATTATTCTATGTACCTCCTTAGCTGCCATTTGGCTGTTTCAATAATGGACTGTCAGAGGTATTAATGTGGATCTCAGCGCGCTAGTGTTATCACCGTCTCGCGACGGCAATATCGTTTTAATTGCAAAGGAGAAATGAAGGTGAGGCCGCAGGAAGAATGGGAACCTCGCGTCATGGCGCAAGCGCGCACGGATGGCTGGTGGCATAGGGGTGCCTCTGTTGTGGCGGCAGTGTCTGGAGGTCCAGACTCTATGGCACTTTTACATTTGCTCAGAACCATGTCTAAGCTTGAGCCTTTTAAGATCGTAGTTGCCCACGTCAACCATCAATTTCGGGGCGCCGAATCTGATGCGGAGGCCGAATTGGTTAAGCGTGCAGCGACGGAATGGGATATTCCTTTCGAGACGGCAGCTCTTGATCTTCCTTCTTACATAGCGGATACAGGTATGAATGCACAATCGGCGGCCCGGGAGAAACGCTACCAGTTCCTGAAGGAGGTCGCCCGGCGGCACTCCTGCTCTGTCCTTCTATTCGGTCACCATGCTGGGGATCAAGCAGAGACGGTATTGATGAGAATAGTCAGGGGAACGGGTCCAAGCGGACTTGCCGGCATTCCATATCGCCGAATTGAAGAAGAATTGGAACTGATTCGACCCCTCCTACGTATAACCAAGTATGAACTTCTGGAGTATTGTAAGCGAAACGGGGTGCCTTACGCGGTTGATAGCAGCAATGTCGACCGTCATTATTTCCGAAATGCCGTCAGACTTGACCTGATTCCAATGCTAGAGAAGCACAATCCTAAGCTACAGGCTTCGCTAGTAAGGCTCGCGGATATGGCGGCGGCAGATGACGAATATATGGAAGCTGAAACCCTCAAGGCCTTCAAGGACGGGGTTACTCCTTCAGGACAAGGGTTTCAAATAGAGCGACGAGGGTTCCGCGGCCTTCACGTCGCTTTACAACGCAGATTGATTAAACTAATATTAAATTGTTCATCAAACTCCCGCCAAATCTTGGATTTCGGACATGTCGAGGAAGTGGCCAGAGCCGTAACGGAAGACCACCCCGCAGTTATTCAATTGGATATCGGGGACGGCTGGTTACTTAAGCGGGAATATGAAGAGGTGTATATCGGCCCGCCTGTTCCGGAATCGTCAAGCTTCAAGTATATTGTCGATAAGAGGGTGCAGGAGGTTGCGATTGCAGAGACAGGAGGACGCTTTATACTAGAGCGGTTAAAGGGTTCAATTCCATCCATAACCGCGAACCGGTTTGAAGCCTGCTTTGATGAAGGCGGGCTAAACTTTCCTCTTCAGATTCGCAGTCGCTTGCCCGGGGACGTTCTTCATCCTTATGGACTAAAGGGCACCAAAAAAGTGCAAGATATGTTCGTTGATGCCAAAGTGCCGCGGTCCCGCCGGGATTTGCAATCGCTGCTAGTAGATGGGGAGGGTCATGTGTTGTGGATTCCCGGAATGCGGCGCTCGCGCCATGCACTTGTTACCGGAGACACACGCCAGACATTGCGCATCACGTTCATCGGAGCCGAAAACTAGGTCATGAACAGAGTAAAGCAATCATACCGTGTAATAATCTCACTGGGAGGTACCTTCTTTGCACAATGACATTCAAGAAGTTCTATACTCGGAAGAAGTAATTCAACAGAAGGTACGGGAGCTAGGAACGGCCATCAGCCGAGACTATCAAGGACGCAATCCACTCGTTATCTGTGTCCTCAAAGGCGCTTTTATATTTATGGCGGATTTGTCCAAAAACATAACGAACCCCATTGAGCTCGATTTTATGGCTGTATCCAGTTATGGCAACTCCACGAGATCTTCCGGAGAAGTCAAAATCGTGAAAGATTTGGATACATCCGTTGAAGGGCGCGACGTACTCATTGTAGAAGATATTATCGACAGCGGTCTGACTCTTAGCTATCTGATCGACGTACTCGAGCGCCGTAATGCGTTATCCGTAAATGTCGTGGCTTTGTTCGATAAGCCGGGACGTCGTACGGTCGATCTGAATGCGGATTACACAGGATTCACGATTCCGGATGAGTTCGTTGTTGGCTATGGTCTTGATTACGCCGAGAAATATCGTAACCTGCCGTATGTCGGAGTACTTAAACCGGAAATTTATTCGAGTTAAAAATCACACCGACCAAGTGGCGGTGCGTTGTTATTGTGATGCTAAGACAGGCTATGGTAAAATAATGTAAGCGTGTCGAGAGGAGGTCAGGGATGAATCGGTTCATCCGGAACACAGGATTTTACTTACTTATATTTTTGGTGACCGTCGGGATCGTTCAATTTTTTATCGGAAAGAACGAAACGACGGAGGAACTGAATTACAATGAAATCGTTCAAGTCGTCCAGCAAGGCAATGTGAAGGAATTAACATTGCAAATTCAGAGCGGTACTTATTTAGTAACAGGTGAATATAAACCGAAGTCCCCGGAAGAGAAGGGCGAGACATTCACGGGTCGTGCACCTCTGGCGGATTACGCTATGAAGCAGATGACCGACTTGAGTGTTGAAAAAGGTTTCGAGATCAACATCAAAAAAATGCCGGGGCAAAGCTTCTGGCTGACTTTCTTGACTTCCATTATTCCATTCATTATTATGTTCGTTCTGTTCTTCTTCCTGATTAATCAGGCGCAAGGCGGCGGCGGCAAAGTGATGAATTTCGGCAAAAGCCGTGCCCGTCTCTATAATGAGGAGAAAAAGCGGGTCACGTTCGAAGATGTGGCTGGAGCGGATGAAGAGAAGCAAGAATTGGTCGAAGTTGTTGAATTCCTGAAAGATCCTCGCAAGTTTGCCGCGCTAGGCGCTCGCATTCCCAAGGGTGTTCTTCTTGTAGGTCCTCCAGGTACAGGTAAAACCTTGCTAGCTCGTGCAGTAGCGGGAGAAGCAGGCGTTCCCTTCTTTACCATCTCTGGTTCGGATTTCGTTGAAATGTTCGTCGGTGTCGGGGCTTCCCGTGTTCGTGATTTGTTCGAGAATGCGAAGAAAAATTCGCCTTGTATTATCTTTATCGATGAGATTGACGCCGTAGGCCGTCAACGTGGCGCCGGACTTGGCGGCGGACACGATGAACGCGAACAAACGCTTAACCAGCTTCTTGTCGAGATGGACGGCTTTGGTGCCAACGAAGGTATCATCATCGTTGCCGCGACCAACAGACCCGATATTCTGGACCCCGCCTTATTACGTCCAGGCCGTTTCGATCGTCAGATTACAGTTGATCGTCCGGATGTGAAAGGCCGCGAAGCGGTATTGAAGGTACATGCACGCAACAAACCGCTTAGCAAAGACGTGAAGCTGGGCACTATTGCCAAACGGACGACCGGGTTCACCGGTGCCGATCTGGAGAACCTGCTGAACGAAGCTGCTTTACTTGCTGCACGTCGTAATAAGAAGGACATTGCGATGAAGGAAGTCGATGAAGCAATCGATCGCGTCGTCGTCGGTACGGAGAAGAAAAGCCGCGTAATCAGCGACCGCGAGAAGCGGATTGTCGCTTATCACGAAGCAGGTCATACGATTGCAGGTTTCTTCCTAGAGCATGCCGATACGGTACACAAGGTAACGATTATTCCGCGCGGACGCGCTGGCGGATATGTCATTATGCTTCCGAAGGAAGATCGTATGCTTGTAACCAAGCAAGAGCTTCTCGATAAAGTAACGGGATTACTTGCGGGGCGTGCAGCCGAAGAAATATTCATCGGTGAAATAGGTACAGGCGCTTATAGCGATTTCAAGCAAGCGACAAGTATCGTGCGAGCTATGATTATGGAATACGGTATGAGCGATAAGTTGGGTACGATGCAGTTCGGCAGTTCTCAAGGACAGGTATTCTTGGGTCGAGATATCGGACATGAACAGAATTATTCCGACGCTATCGCCTATGAGATTGACCAAGAGATGCAGAGCATCACTCGCGAATGTTATGATCGTGCGAAGAAGCTTCTGAATGAGAAGAGCGATGAGATGCACTTGCTTGCGAAGACGCTTCTAGAAGTGGAGACGCTTGAGCTTGAGCAAATTAAATCTCTGATTGAAACAGGCTCTATTCCAGAGAATGATGGAGAAATTTCTTCCGAAGGTTCTCTTGAATCAAAAGCTGAGCCGATTATTGATACATTGGGTAACGTACGCGTAAGAATTCAGAAACGTGATGATGAGCAGGCGCCAACGGTTACTGATACTCAGTCGGATGAGGGTTCTGAGGACCCTAAATAACGAAGTCTACGAAATAGGGTGCTCCTGCGTCGCAAGACGTGCGGAGCACCCTTTTTTCGTATTATTTGACGATAAAAGGGCCGTCGTATGAATTGACAGCCTTACTTGGCAAGTGTAAATTAGGTGTTAATGAAGGAAGCTGTTTTTGTTCACACTATAGACAGCTTTCTCACCATGTTTGTGCTTTCATTCACAAACTTTGTGCTCAACATAGGAGGAGATCCATATGGAGGCTTTGGCTCTGGAGCGTAAAGCGGAACAAAACCGCGAATTACGCGAGCGTCTCATACAGCTTAAGAAGGAACGTAATGCCATAATTCTCGCTCATTATTATCAGCGTGATGAAATACAGGAAGTCGCAGACTTCCGTGGGGATTCTTTCCTGCTAGCGCAGAAAGCGGCATCCACAGATGCTGATGTTATTGTTTTTTGCGGCGTGCACTTTATGGGGGAAAGCGCTAAGATCTTAGCTCCTCATAAGACCGTTCTTGTTCCGGACGAACGTGCTGGCTGTCCGATGGCGGATATGGTTAATCCCATTGGTCTAAGGGAATTAAAGGCGAAGCATCCAAATGCGAAAGTCGTCACCTATATTAACTCTTCTGCTGACGTCAAAGCGGAAACCGATATTTGCTGTACGTCTGCTAATGCTGTGAATGTCGTCAATTCAGTCGATGCTGATGAAGTTATCTGGTGTCCAGATAAAAATTTGGGGCATTATGTTCAACAATTTACGGACAAGAAGATGATTATCTGGGAAGGATACTGCAACACTCACGACATGCTAACCATTAAAGATGTCGAAGAGATGCGCGCCAAGTATCCGAATGCAGAGTTCGTCGTTCATCCCGAGTGCCGTCCTGAAGTGGTGGAGATGGCCGACTTCGTAGGAAGCACCACGGGGATTCTTAAGCATTGCAGGGAATCGAAGCATCAGGAATTTATTGTAGGTACAGAAGATGGAACCGGTTATCAGCTGCGTTTGGATAGCCCGAATAAAACCTTTCATTTTGCATCGAAGTTTCTCGTTTGCCCTAACATGAAGGTGAATAACCTTAAGAAGGTCGTAAAATGTCTCGAGACGATGCAGCCGCAAATATATGTGCCGCAGGACGTAGCGGACAAAGCCCGATTATCGCTTGAGCGCATGCTGCTGGTTAAGTAGCAGGCGCTACCTCTTCTTAGAGTGGAGACGAACTCATTCATGATTCCTCGTTATGTTGTCGACTTTGACTTAGATAAGCTTCCTCGTATAGAAACGGATGTCATCGTAATTGGAGCTGGCATCGCCGGGCTGTATACAGCCCTTAAAGCAAGCGAGAACAACCGAGTGCTTATGATTACCAAGAAATCCTTATTCGATAGCAATACCCGGTATGCGCAAGGAGGCATCGCTGCTGTAATTTCGGACGAAGATTCCCCTGATTTTCTAGCTCAAGACACGTTGATCGCTGGAGCGGGCTTATGTGATGCTGCTGCGGTCGACGTTCTTGTTCATGAGGGGCCTCACGGAGTTCAAGAGCTTATTCGCTTCGGCACGAACTTCGATGAGGAAGACGGCCATTTTGCGCTGACCAAGGAAGGAGCCCATAGCCAGCGCCGAATTCTTCATGCCAATGGAGATGCGACGGGGTATGAGATCGTTCGAGCATTGGCCGAGAAAGTGATCGCGGATCCAACTCTTGAGCTGTGGGATGATCACTTTGTACTCGATTTGCTTACGCAAGACGGGGAATGCCGCGGTGCGATTGTTCAGAAACCTGACGGCTCTCGTGTGGCGGTATATGGACGAGCTACGATTCTGTGTACCGGAGGAACAGGTCAACTGTATCGGTATACGACCAACCCAGAGGTAGCTACTGGCGATGGAGTCGCTATGGCTTACCGTGCGGGAGCAGACATCCGAGATATGGAGTTTAATCAATTCCACCCGACTTCTTTATGTTACCCCGGCGCTCCGAGATTTCTGATTTCGGAAGCGGTTCGCGGTGAAGGTGCATACTTGCGTAACAATCGTGGAGAACGATTTATGGATAAATACCATCCGCAGCTAGAGTTGGCTCCTAGAGATGTTGTTGCACGTGCGATTGTAAACGAGATGGAAGAGACGAAATCGACTTATGTGTATATTGATATCACGCATAAAACTCCTGAATTAATTAAGCACCGATTTCCGACTATTCATGAATATTGTCTGAACTACGGGCTCGACCTAACGACAGACTGGATACCCGTTGCACCTGCAGCCCATTACATGATGGGGGGAGTTAAGACAGATCTGTACGGTCAGACAAGTATTCGCCGTTTATTCGCATGCGGGGAAGCTTCCTCTACGGGCGTCCACGGAGCAAACCGACTGGCAAGCAACTCTTTGTCTGAGGCGATTGTTTTTGCACAACGCATTGTGGATGTTATTAATAAACTGACGCCGATCTCAACTACAGCAGACAACCATCCGGGTAATGAAAGAAATTCTGTGCTGATGGGCGCTTTAATTGAACGCCGTCTGAAGCTGCAGAAGGGTATGGTTCGTTATGCCGGGCTTCGGAGGAACCGTGTGGGTTTGTTGAAAGGTTTAGAGGAGCTGAAGCGACAGCTGCCGTTATTCCAGCTCGCCCTCTCCAAACGGGAGGAGTTGGAATATGCGAACCTGCTCACCTGCGCTTTGCTTGTCACTGAGGCTGCTTTGAATCGGGAGGAAAGCCGCGGAGGGCATTATCGGGAAGATTATCCAGAACGTAATGATATAAGCTGGCGCGTGCATACGATATTAAATCGGGAAAAAGGGATTCGTACAGAAAGGGTCGACGACGATGTTTGAACGAGAAAGCGATTGGGCGATTGGTGGTCCTGCAGTAGAGACGGTGAAAACGCAAATTCGGGAGTGGCTTGCCGAAGATATCGGCTCAGGAGATGTTACGACTATGGCAACTGTACCCTTTGGTCATATTTCGAAGGGTATTATTCACGCCAAGCAAGCGGGAATCCTCGCCGGACTGCCATTGATGCGAATTGTTTTTGACGTTGTTGATCCTGAGCTGAAGGTAAATGTACAGGCGGCAGATGGAGATCGCGTGGAACAGGGAGCGGTGTTGGCAGTTGTCGAAGGCTCAACGCATAACATCCTAACAGGTGAACGTCTTGCGCTTAACCTGCTTCAAAGGCTGTCTGGGATCGCTACTAAGACAAATGAATACGTAGAGGCTGCTGGTGGGCAGTCTGTTAGAATAGCCGATACGCGCAAGACAACTCCCGGTCATCGAACCCTGGAGAAGTACGCGGTAAGAATTGGCGGCGGAGCCAATCATCGCTTCGGGCTTTATGATGCTGTCATGATTAAAGACAATCACATTAAGGCTGCAGGAGGGATCACCGCGGCTGTGCACGCTGCGAAATCCCGAATTCCCCATACGATGATGATAGAGGTGGAAGCGGAGACTTTAGCCCAAGCGGAGGAAGCCGTTCAGGCAGGTGCTCATATCGTTATGCTTGATAATATGAATACTAATACCATGATGGATGCTGTTAAGGTTATCAGACGTTTGGCACCTCATATCGTATTAGAGGCTTCTGGAGGGATTACCCCCCAACGTGTTGCAGAAGTGGCGGGGTGCGGAGTTGATATCATCTCAGTAGGCAGCTTGACCCATTCCTTCCAAGCGCTCGATATCAGCTTGGATCTGAACGCTAAGAAAAAGGGGGAGCTGTCGTGATTCTTGTCGTTGATGTGGGGAATACCAATATTGTGCTGGGAGTGTATCAAGGGAGCACGTTGACGCATCATTGGCGCTTAAGCACGAATAGATCCTCTACCGTAGATGAATATGGCGTTCTCATCACCAATTTGTTTCAACTGGCGAATGTTCGGGCTGAACAAATGGATGGCGTTATTCTGTCCTCTGTTGTACCGCCGATCATGAATACATTGGAGCAGTTATTCCTTAAGTACGTTGGAAAAGAAGCGCTGGTAGTTGGCCCGGGTATTAAAACGGGCTTAAACATTCGTTATGAGAATCCTCGGGAAGTCGGCGCAGATCGCATCGTAAACGCGGTAGCAGGAATAGAGCAGTATGGTACACCGCTTGTTATCGTTGATTTCGGTACAGCAACTACTTTCGACTACATCGACGCCTCAGGTGCCTATCTAGGCGGTGCTATTGTACCTGGTGTAGGTATCTCTACAGAAGCCTTGTATCAGAGAGCTGCTAAGCTTCCCCGTATTGAATTAACAAAACCGCGTACGGTCATCGGACGAAATACCGTAGCCGCCATGCAGGCGGGAATTATTTATGGCTATGCGGGCCAGGTGGATGGTATCGTGCGAAGAATAGGCAAGGAATTTAATGTCCAGCCTAAGGTCATTGCAACCGGAGGATTGGCAGAACTGATTGCAGGAGAGTCCGAAACAATCGACAAAGTCGATCCGTTGCTTACGTTAGAAGGATTACGGATTGTCTATGAGCGAAATGGGTAATGGTGAATGAAAGGGCAAGTTGAAGGAGGTAGTCGCAAGTTGAAGGATGAGTTAGTACGAGGTACGGCATGGAATGGCGGTATTCGGGTGTTCGCGGCACGAACCACTGAGTTAGTTGGGGAATTACAGCGGCGTCATGGAACTTTTCCGACTGCAACTGCTGCATTAGGACGTACAGCAACTGCTGCGGCTATGATGGGTGCCATGCTCAAAGGCAAAGAGAAGCTGACGTTGCAAGTTAAAGGCGACGGCCCCCTTGGACAGATCGTTGTGGATGCTAACGCCTCTGCGGAGATTAGAGGTTATGTCGATCATCCGCAAGTGCATGTGGCAAGCAATGACCAAGGAAAGCTTGATGTTGCAGGCGCTGTAGGTCGCAACGGATATATTCATGTAATCAAGGATCTAGGACTTAAAGAGCCCTATCGCGGAAGTGTTCCGATTATTTCAGGCGAGCTTGCCGAGGATTTTACCCTGTATTTCGCTGATTCGGAGCAAAGTCCGTCTGCGGTCGGTTTAGGCGTGCTCGTTGATGTAGACGGAACGGTATTGCATGCGGGAGGATTTATTGTTCAGGTTATGCCGGGACTGCCGGAAGACCAGCTGGAGCGTCTAGAGCGTGCGATATCCGCTATGCCTCAAGTAACGTCGCTGCTCGATCAAGGGGAGACGCCGGAATCCCTGTTGCATTTTCTAGTTGGAGAAGATCTAACGATTCATCACTCCATAGAGCCCGTGTTTCGGTGCAAATGCTCACGGGAGAGGTTCGAGCAAGCCCTTATCACACTCGGAAAGAAAGAGCTTAATAGCCTAATCGAGGAAGATGGGAAAGCGGAGCTCCATTGCCATTTCTGCAATGAGAAATATTTGTTCGAAGCGGAAGAGTTAAAGGCTTTACATAGTATTTCCGATCGTCAATAAGGAAGGGATGATGAAGATGAGGGAGACGATACGGCACAGGCCGCTCGTACTGCTTGCCCTCTTAGCAACTTTGCTTCTTACATCAGGTTGCAATTCCAATCCCGAAGCATCGCCTACCCCGAGCGGGAATGTTCCTAAAGAAACGATACCGAGGGACGAGATCATCGCAGAGATTGGGGATGTCTCTATTTCGAGACAGCAATTAATGGATCGGCTTTTATCTGAATACGGCTATCAAACATTGAGAAACATGATGCTTATTGAAGCGGTGAATAAAGAGGCCAAATTGTTCGGAATCAACGTGACAGATGATGAGCTAGAGCAGGAGCTGAGCCTCATGAAGCAGGGGTATGACGATGAGGAACAATTCTACCAAGCGATGAAAGAGCAATTAAATATGAATCGCGAAGAAATTTGGGAGGATGCCCGTTATCGGCTGCTCTTGGAGAAGTTATCCATTCGAGATGTGGAAGTAACACAATCGGAGATTGATCTTTACTTAAAGGAGCATCACGAGGAGTTCGAGCCGCGTAAACAATTCCGAATCGCTCAGATTGTTGTGGAGAGCAAGTCGGAAGCAGATGAGTTGGTCTCTCAACTGGCAAACGGGGCAGACTTTGGAGCGTTAGCCCGCACTCATTCCCTGGATGATTTTACGGCGGATGAAGGGGGAGAGCTCGGATGGGTGGAGAACCGAGACCCCTTCGAAGATCCAGAATTGTTGCTGGCGGCGGATTCTATGCAAGTTGGAGAAGTGACAGGACCGATTCTGACCGAGAAAGGTTATGTCATTATTCAACTTAATGGTCGTAAAGTGCTGGATTCAAAGACTAATGAGGAGATACGCTCTGAAGCAAAACGACAGCTGGCTTTGGGGAAGGCTGTTTCGCTTAGAGATTTAGAACAGGCGCTATTGGATAAATACAAGGCAACTGTCAGGGAACCTTTATTAGAGTATTAGTCGATTCGGAATTGGAGTTGGGCAATACCGGAAACGCTATTGACAACCCTCGTCGGGGTTTGATAAGATGAAAACAAACAAAATGCCGACTGTTTTAGTCGGATTAACGCATTGAGGTGGCGCAGAGCCGCATATTTCGGGAGGGAACTCATCCAATGGCAAAGATCGTTCAGAACGTTACCCAGTTAATCGGGGATACACCGCTCGTTCGCTTGAATCGTATCGTACCTGAAGGCAGCGCAGAAATCTACGTGAAATTGGAATACCAGAATCCGGGCTCCAGTGTTAAAGACCGTATTGCAATCAGTATGATCGAGGTTGCTGAGCAACAAGGACTGATTCAGCCAGGCGTGAATACTATTGTTGAGCCAACAAGCGGTAACACGGGAATCGGTCTGGCGATGGTTGCAGCCGCTAAAGGCTACCGCGCTATTCTCGTTATGCCTGAAACAATGAGCATAGAGCGTCGCAACCTGCTTCGCGCATATGGTGCTGAGCTTGTTCTTACACCAGGCTCCGAGGGCATGAACGGCTCCGTTAAGAAAGCTGAAGAAATCGCAGCAGAGAATCCTAGCTATTTCTTACCGCAGCAATTCAAAAACCAAGCAAACGTGAAAATTCACCGCGAAACAACAGGTCCGGAAATCGTGGAAGCGATTAACTCCTATGATGGGAAGATCGATGCATTCGTGAGCGGAATCGGTACAGGCGGTACGATCTCCGGTGCTGGCGAAGTGCTTAAGAAGAACTTCCCTAACATCAAGGTCATTGCGGTAGAGCCTGCTGCTTCCCCTCTATTGTCCGGCGGCGGACCCGGTCCGCACAAGATCCAAGGAATTGGTGCGAATTTCATTCCGGAGATCTTGAATCGCGAGATTTATGATCAAGTTATAGCTGTCGAGAATGAGGAAGCGTTCGAAACGGCTCGTACAGTTGCTAAGAAAGAAGGCTTGCTCGTGGGGATCTCCTCCGGCGCAGCGATCTTCGCAGCACTGAAAGTGGCCAAAGAATTAGGCGAAGGCAAACGCGTCGTAGCGGTAGTTCCCTCCAACGGCGAAAGATACTTAAGTACACCTTTATTCAACTTCGACAACTAATCATCGAATGGTAGATTCAGCAGCTCCCGCTATTGGCGGGGGCTTTTATTTTTTGAAAAAAGCAGCATGTTGGCTTTTGTGGTATTCTGCTTATTATAAGATCGTTCGAGGGAGCAGCAGTCGTGGAATTAATATCGTTAGAGCAATGGAAGCAGTGGCGCTTGAGTGGCGAGTTTACTTTACTTCCGTATATTCGCAGATTAGAGCTGGGGAGCGGAGGGCTGTTGCCCCTGTTCTGGGATCGCGTCTGGGAGGAAGCATCTCCTTACGCCTGCTTGTTGGAAAGCGGTAAAGGCGGAAGGTACTCCATTATCGGGCTTCGTCCCGTGTCTGTCATAGAAGGTAAAGGCATCCATGCGCAGGTACGGGAGCCTAATTCAGATACAGATGAAGTATGGTCTATAGCTGCACAGACCAGTGGGAAACCCTTAGAGCAATTGCGTCAGTGGATGCAGCCATGGAGAGGTCCGAAGCCGGAAGGTCTCCCGGATTTTGTAGGGGGGATACTCGGATTCTGGGGTTACGATGTTGTTCGCAGCTTAGAGAAGCTGCCTATAGTTGCTAAGGATGATCTGGGCTTGCCTGATTATTTATTCGGACGGTTCGAAGAGCTTTGGATCGTGGATCAGGTGGAAAAAGCAATGTACTGTACAGTTCATGTACCGGTAATAGGAAAAGATCCGTTAGAGCAGAAATATCGTCAGGCTGAGCTGCGCGCCATTGAAATGCAGCGCAAATGGACAAGCTGGATGTCGATTGCGCAAACACGGGAAGCCGATCAGCGCCAACTGAGGATGCAGGCAACAATGGAGCAGGACCAGCTGCAAATCGACGTAGAAAGCCTGCCGGGCTTGTCCACCTCCATGAGCAAACCTGCTTTTCAAGAGGCGATTCGGCGTATTCAGCAATATATTGCGCAAGGGGATGTATTCCAAGTCAATCTCTCGCTTCGCCAAAGCCGGCCAATAGACGTCTCTCCGGAAACTCTCTATGAATGGCTGCGGTGGGTAAATCCATCTCCGTATATGGGGATGCTTCGAACGCCTGATTTTGCACTTGTTAGTACTTCTCCTGAATTGTTGGTCAAATTAGACGGGGGTCGACTCTCAACCCGCCCGATCGCGGGCACTCGCCGCCGAGGGAGAACGCCAGAGGAAGATCGTGCGATGGAGGACGAGCTGCTCGGAAACGAGAAAGAGCGGGCAGAGCATGTTATGCTGGTTGACCTGGAGCGGAATGACTTGGGGCGTGTTGCGGAATACGGATCGGTGAAGGTGCCGGAGCTGATGACTGTGGAGCGTTACTCACATGTGATGCATCTTGTTTCCCAGGTGGAAGCGAGACTGGATCCGGGTAAGGACGCGCTGGATGTGCTGGCTGCTGTTTTTCCGGGAGGAACGATCACGGGAGCACCCAAAATACGAACGATGGAAATTATTGAGGAGCTTGAGCCCACCCGCCGCGGCCCTTATACCGGCTCGATGGGATGGATTGACTATAGCGGCAATATGGAATTTAATATAATTATTCGTACGATCGCAGTAATGGACGGTATTTGTCATATTCAAGCAGGAGCGGGCATCGTTATCGATTCCATTCCGGAGCGGGAATTTCACGAATGCTTAAGCAAAGCTAAGGCGCTATGGAAAGCGGTACAGTACAGCGAGCGACAGGAGGAACCGATATGATTCTAGTTATCGATAATTACGATTCTTTTACGTATAACCTGGTGCAATACCTAGGAGAGCTCGGTGAAGAAGTCGTCGTGCATCGTAATGATGAGATTGATTTGGAAGGGATCGCTAAGCTGGCACCCGACCACATCCTGATCTCACCAGGTCCTTGTACGCCGAATGAAGCGGGCATTAGCTTGGCTCTTCTGGAACGATTTAAGGGAGAAATCCCGATTTTTGGCGTGTGTCTGGGTCATCAAGCGATCGGACAAGCATTCGGTGGAGATGTCATCCGGGCGAATTTGCTTATGCATGGCAAAACATCCGAGATGACGCATGACGGCCGCACGATCTTCGAAGGGCTGCCAACCCCTTTTACGGCTACGCGGTACCATTCCCTTATTGTTAAACGCGAGACGCTGCCGGACTGCCTAGAAATCAGCGCAGAGACAGAGGACGGGCTCATCATGGGGCTCAGACACAAGGAGTACGTTGTGGAGGGCGTTCAGTTCCATCCAGAGTCGATTATGACAGACCACGGATTGAAGATCCTGCGTAACTTCCTTAACAACAAATCAGGGAAAAGAGTATGAAATTACTTTTTAACAAACAATTAGTCGATAGCAAGGAAGCCGTGATCTCCGCATTTGATCACGGTTTTTTGTACGGAATGGGACTGTTCGAGACTTTCCGCACGTATCATGGATCACCCTGGCTATTGGAACGGCATGCTAATCGGTTAATAAAAGGCTGTGAGATGCTCGGAATCGCTTACTCACCGGACGTAATGCAAATAAAAGAAGCCACGCTGGAGGTGCTGAAGGCGAACGGCTTATCGGACGGGTATATTCGTTGGTCCGTTTCGGCAGGTGAAGGTGCGATAGGACTGCCATCCGACCCTTACGACAGACCGAATGAAATCCTCTATGCCAAGGAACTGGCAGCAGATGAACCAATGACTCGCAAGGGAAAAACCCTGCGGCTGCTGAAGCTTCCCCGAAGCACACCGGAAGGCCCGTATCGCTTAAAGTCTTTTCATTACATGAACAACATTGCTGCTAAACGCGAGCTCATCCGCTCAGGAGCGGGGCAGGGTACAGAAGGCTTGTTTTTGGACAATAATGGTCATGTTACGGAAGGAATGGTCAGCAATGTATTCTGGTGCAAGGGTGGCGTTCTCTACACCCCGGCAGCTGCAACTGGCTTACTTGAAGGGATAACACGGGAATATGTGATCGAAATGGCTGCAGAGCTTGGGATAACCGTTCAGCAAGGTTTATATTCTTGGAATGAGCTGCTTACCGCCGATGAGGTGTTCGTTACAAACTCCATTCAAGAAATTGTACCTGTTGTTAATCTAGAGAATGAGCATGGCTTAGGCTTTCTGCCTGGCGGGAGGAACACTACGGGACCATTGACCAGTCAATTGATGAGGGATTACCGGGAAGCCGCGGAAGGGGACGATCGATAATGAAACCAATCTTTTACCCGCGTTCGTATACGCTGCATGATGGGTTGAAGCTAGAGCTGGGTCATAGAACCTTAATTATGGGCATTCTGAATGCGACGCCGGATTCCTTCTCTGATGGAGGCCGGTTTGATGAGGTGGAGGCAGCGGTCGAGAGAGCAAAGCTAATGGCGGAGGAAGGAGCCGACATCATTGATGTCGGCGGGGAATCCACTAGACCGGGTTATGTTGAAGTGTCTGTAGAGGAAGAGCTGAATCGAATTATTCCGATTATTAGTGCAGTACGGGAACAAGTGAATCTGCCCATAAGCGTTGATACGTATAAAGCGGAAACGGCTCGCCAAGCGCTTGAAGCGGGAGCTCATATTATAAACGATATTTGGGGGTTCAAGCGTGATCCCCAGATGGCTGCCGTAGCTGCCGATTACGGCTGTCCGGTCATCCTGATGCATAACCGGGAAGCTCGCGATTACTCGGATTTTGTACCGGATGTATTGAACGATTTAATGGGAAGCGTACATCGCGCAAAGGCGGCGGGCGTGGCCGATGATCGAATCTGGTTAGATCCAGGAGTCGGCTTCGTCAAAGATTATAATCAGAACTTAGAAATAATGGGTCGCTTGGATGAGATCGTTCATCTCGGTTATCCTGTGCTGCTAGGCACTTCCCGCAAAAGCTTTATTCAACGCACCCTTGATGTGACGCCTGGCGATGCACTCGAAGGGACAGGTGCGACAGTTGCTCTTGGAATCGCTCAAGGCTGCCAAATTGTAAGGGTGCATGATGTGCGGAAGATGAAGCGTGTTGCGGCTATGACGGACGCAATTGCTTACCGCCAAGCGAATAGGGGGGTATGACCATGGATCGGATGGTGCTGAAGCGGATTGTATTTTACGGCTATCATGGGGTGTACCCAGAGGAAAATCGTTTAGGCCAGAAGTATTTCGTTGACCTGGATTTACGTTTAGACCTAAGTCGTGCAGCTCTGAGCGATAATGTAAACGATACGGTGAATTATGCCGAAATTCATGCAGTAGTGAAGGAAATCGTCGAGGGACCCCCCGTTAAGCTGATAGAGACGTTAACCGAAAAGATTGCGTCAGCCGTACTCGGTACGTATACTAGTATCATCGAAGCAAAGGTATCGGTAACCAAACCGAATCCGCCCTTTGACATTACATTCGATGGAGTAACCGTGGAGCTGCGGCGCAAGCGGAATCAAAGCGGCAACATCGTACCCGTAGAGGATTGAAGATAAGTGCAGGAAGCTTTCGTAGCGCTAGGCGCTAATATTGGGGATCGGGAATCATCGCTGAAAGAAGCATTGCGCAGGCTGGCGAACGATCCCGGGCTGAAGGTTCGCAGGATTTCTTCCGTGTATGAGACCGCACCCGTTGGGTTTACGGATCAGCCCGCTTTTCTCAATATGACGGTCAGCTTAGAGACGGAGCTTGAACCCCTCACACTGCTTCGGCGATTGCTTGAGATCGAGCAGGAGATGGGACGAGTGCGAGACGTTCGCTGGGGACCGCGCAATATAGATTTGGATTTGCTTGTGTACGGAGAGGTATCCATGGAATCAACGGAATTAACGCTCCCGCATCCCCGAATGGGAGAGCGGGCATTCGTATTGGTGCCGCTTCGTGAGATTTGGCCTCCACATTCAACCTTTCCATGGGAAGCAGAATTTTCTAGCTTTTCTCTGCAAGAAGAAGGAATATCACGCTGGGCTGACTGGGATGGCCTAGAGCAACGAAAGGAGATTTAAGGATATGCTTAAAATCGGAAATGTTACCATGAACAATAACGTGGTACTCGCACCGATGGCGGGTGTCTGCAACCCGGCTTTTCGGTTAATTGCCAAGGAGTTCGGCTGTGGTCTAGTTTGCGCGGAGATGGTAAGCGACAAAGCGATTCTACACGGCAATCAACGTACGTTAGAGATGTTATTCGTTGATGAGCGGGAGAAGCCTCTTAGCTTGCAGATTTTCGGAGGGGACAAGGAGTCGCTTGTTGAAGCGGTGAAGTTCGTCGACGAGAACACTAACGCTGATATTATCGACATCAACATGGGCTGTCCCGTGCCGAAAGTGACCAAATGCGATGCGGGTGCCCGTTGGCTGTTAGATCCTAATAAAATTTACGACATGGTATCATACGCAGTGGAAGCAGCGAAAAAGCCAGTTACAGTAAAGATGAGGATCGGTTGGGACGACGAGCATATTTATGCAGTAGAAAATGCACGAGCAGTGGAACGAGCGGGCGGAGCGGCTGTTAGCGTTCATGGGCGTACTCGGGAGCAATTGTACACTGGGAAAGCGAACTGGGATATTTTGCGGGATGTGAAGCAAGCGGTATCCATTCCGGTTATCGGTAATGGGGATGTCTTCACGCCAGAAGATGCGAAGCGCTTGCTCGAGCATACGAACTGCGACGGGGTGATGATTGGTCGCGGCGCTCTTGGAAATCCGTGGATGCTCTATCGGACGGTTCATTTCTTGACTACGGGCGAGCTGCTTCCCGACCCTTCGCCACGCGAGAAAATTCGCATTGCCGTATTACATCTAGACCGGTTAACCAGTCTCAAAGGCGAGAATACCGCTGTTCGCGAAATGCGGAAGCATTTAGCATGGTATTTGAAAGGCTTGCCAGAATCGGCCGCGGCCAAAAATTCGGTCATGGATTTAACGACTCGTTCGAGCGTCGTATCCGTGCTAGAGGAATACGTGAAAAATGTGGAACAAATGCTGGACCAGAATGCGAGAGGGCTATCGGAATCCGGTGAAATGCTCGTGCATTGAAATGAAGCGGTTCCATACCTGCGCTTCCGCGAATTGACATTTTTCAGGGGTTGAAATATAATCAGAACCAATATTCGCACGACCATCAGGAAAATTGTTAACATGCGGGAATATAATGCATGTCAGCGATGACTGACCATATATTTGATTAGCAACCCTGAAAATCTTTTCCATGACAGGAGATCGGTGAGATGAGCGATAAGGAAGTGCTTCTAACCCCAGATGGGTTAAAGAGGCTTGAAACGGAACTCGAAGAACTGAAGTCCATCAAACGTCGTGAAGTAGCGGAGCGCATTAAGGTAGCGATTGGATATGGCGATATTAGCGAGAACTCGGAGTATGAGGACGCTAAGAACGAGCAAGCTTTTATCGAAGGACGTATTATTACGCTGGAGAAGATGCTTCGTAACGCACGAATTATCAATAACGACGAAATCGATCTGGAGACTGTAAGTATCGGATCGACTGTCATTGTAGAGGATATGGAATTCGGCGATTCTATGCAATATACAATTGTTGGAACGGCTGAGTCTGATCCGCTTAACAATAAGATTTCCAATGAAAGTCCAGTCGGCAGAGCGATTATCGGCAAGAAAAAGGGTATGACGGTTGAAGTGAACGTTCCAGCGGGTATCATTCAATACAAAATTGTCGATATCAAGATGTAACACGAACGGCTATCCACAGAAGACGTCATACAAGGGGCGTCATTCCAACCTGAATGCAGCCCTCTTGGAATAAAAAGCTTCCTTCGGAAGCTTTTTTGCCTGTTTATTGTTAATATTGTTTGTAACAGATAAGAAACAAAGGAGAACAAAACAATGGAACATATTGAACAACAGGAAGCGGCCGAGCTGAGCGAATTATTGCAAATCCGTCGTAACAAATTGGACGAGCTGCGCGCACTTGGAATCGATCCTTTTGGCACAAAGTTTAATCGGACTCACAATGCAGGCGAAATCGTATCCCAGTTCTCGGAACAATCGAAGGAAGAGCTGGAGGAACAGGCAAACGAGGTAAGTCTTGCCGGCCGCATTATGCAGAAACGCGGAATGGGCAAAGCTTCTTTCGCACATCTGCAGGATTTGAGCGGCAAAATTCAGATTTACGTGCGGGAGGATACGGTACCGGGCAACAAGTTCCAAGCTTTCGATCTGCTGGATATCGGTGATATGATCGGGGTTCGCGGCATCGTGTTCAAGACCAAAACAGGCGAGACGTCCGTTAAAGTTAAGGATCTGGAGGTTCTTACGAAATCTCTATTACCCCTTCCCGAAAAATTCCATGGACTAAAGGACGTAGAAACGCGATACCGTCAACGGTATGTGGATCTTATTGTTAACACTGATGTTCAGAAAACATTTATTACACGTTCGCGGATCATTCAATCGATGCGCCGTTACTTGGATGACCGTAATTACTTAGAGGTAGAAACACCAACGCTTCACAGCATCGCGGGCGGGGCGGCGGCACGACCGTTCGTCACACACCATAATGCTTTAGATATGCAGCTATATATGCGGATTGCCATCGAGCTCCATTTGAAGAGATTGATTGTCGGCGGTCTGGAGAAGGTGTATGAGATCGGTAGAGTGTACCGGAACGAAGGAATCTCTACGCGCCATAACCCTGAGTTTACGATGATCGAGCTATATGAGGCTTATGCGGACTACGAGGACATCATGCGTTTAACTGAGGAGCTTATCGCTCATATCGCGCAAGAGGTTCTTGGGACGACCAAAATTACTTATCAGGGCCAAGGGATTGATCTAACACCGGCTTGGCGCCGAGTATCCATGACCGATCTCATTAAGGAAACGGTTGGCGTTGACTTCATGGTTGAGATGACCGATCAAGAAGCGCATCAGTTGGCCAAAGAACATAAAGTTGCTGTTGAAAAGCATATGACGTTCGGTCATATCGTGAATGCTTTCTTCGAGACCTTCTGCGAGCACACCTTGATTCAACCTACGTTTGTGACGGGACACCCTGTTGCGATTTCTCCGTTAGCTAAGAAAAAAGAAACAGATCCGCGGTTTACGGATCGTTTCGAGCTCTTCATTGTAGCAAGAGAGCATGCGAATGCTTTCACGGAGCTTAATGATCCGATCGATCAGCGTCAACGCTTCGAAGCGCAGATGACGGAGAAGGAAGCCGGCAATGATGAGGCTCATGAGATGGATGATGATTTCATTCGCGCCCTGGAATACGGAATGCCTCCGACAGGCGGGCTTGGTATCGGGGTGGATCGTTTGGTCATGCTGCTTACTGACGCACCTTCTATCCGCGATGTTCTCCTGTTTCCACATATGCGTGAGCGCTCTGACGGATAAGCGTTAAGAGAAAAAACCGGTAGTTCGCCAGCACGGCGGGCGCCGGTTTTTGTATTAAGCGCTGTATGAAATTTCCAGTATAAAAAAGGTTGCAATCGGTTATGGGGCTGTGATATATTATTTAAGCCGCTTCAAGAGGGCACACGATAAACAAGCGATTGGTTATCACAAATTGTTCTTTGAAAACTGAACATTGAGCGTAAGAAAATGAACAAAACGTCGGAAGGTAGCTTCGGTTACCGGAAGGCAAACCAGTTGTAAAGATTGAGCCTTCGGG
>NZ_JBEQAP010000067.1:0-26022 GCF_041640265.1 Cohnella sp. | reverse complement strand
TCTGAGCGCGCAGCTCCGAATGGACTCAACTTACCATCGCCCGGCGAGCGTCGTAAATCGCAAATTCGCTCACAAATGCGCACTATTCCGCAGCTTTCCCTTCGCACTTTTTGCACCGGTTCGAACTTTTCCGACTATCGGCGCAAAAAAAAGAACAGCCCGAACGCTTCGGCTGCTCTTAACGCGTATATGTCTATGGTCTGATCCCTTACTTCACTCTAAACGTCTTATGCGCGTACTTGCGAACGGCGGCGAGCGCAACCGCATAATAAACGATCACAATCGCTATGGGTGTCAGACTGTCGAGAAAGCCTGTACTCCGACCCCATGGGTCAGAGTTGCTTCAAGCTTGCGGATTGATAAATTGCATCGCCTGCAGCATCCGCTTCAACTGGACGGCTCCTTGCGCGCGGGACGCATATTCCCGGGGGCCGAACTTCGTTTCGGTCAATCCGCGGATGATGGAGGCTCCAATCAGCCGACCGACCGCATCGTCCGCCCATGGCGCGATGTCCGCTTAGAGCACGCCGTGCGATCTGGTCTGCATGAACAGAACTTGTCTCCTCCCCAACTACGGATTTATAATTTATTAAACACCTTGTGGATTATTATGATGCGGGGCAAGCAGGGCTTCAATGTGCAAAAAAGGCAAATGTGTCGGTTAACGAACACATCTGATCAAGGTGTCTGGACAAATTTTCGGAAAAATCGGGGGGATTCGGATGATCGGGAATACGGCCGATCTGCGGGTGGTCCGCAGCAAACAGGCGATTCGGGATGCGCTGGTGGAATTGATCGAAGAGAAGGGGTTCGAAGCGGTTACAGTCAAAGACATTACGACGCGGGCCAGAATCAACCGGGGCACGTTCTACGCCCATTATCAGGACAAATTCGACCTGATGGCCAAGTGCGAAGAAGAGATCATGGTCGGGATGTCCAACATTGCGAAGAAGATTTTTCCATCGTTGAAAGCGGAACTGCAGCAGTCACCGTCCCGATTGGCGATCTATCCGTTCGTTGCAGCTCTCTTCGCGTTCATGAACGAGCACAGCCGATTCATGAACGCGGCGTTGGGACCAAAGGGAGATATGTCCTTTCAGATCAAGATCAAAGCGTTCATGCAAGAGACGATGCTGGGGAAAAGCACGGACGTGCTGATCAATGAAGAAGAATGCCTCGTTCCGGCAAAGTATTTTGCTACGTACGTGGGATCGGCGCACATCGGCGTGATTCAACAATGGCTGGAGAGCGGCAGGCAAGAGTCGCCCGAGGAAATGGCGCGAACCCTCACCACCATTCTGGTGCAAGGTCCGTTGTATGCGGCAGGATTGAAGAAGCTGCCCGAGTCCTGAACGCCCGGGATGACAAGCTGCCCGCACTGCGAAACGAAGCCGCAGCGTTCGCATACGGCTTGGCTCAAGGGCGTCATTGACGCGTGGAGCAAGGCGTACTCCTGCGGTGAGCGAATGAACAGACGCCCTGCTCCTCGGCCGTCCGCGACGGCTCGAGCCGCCTCCGCCCTTGGCACCGTTGCGCGCCGGTCGTCTAAACGTACGAACGCCGGCGTCCACAGGGCGGGGAGACGCCGGCGCCGGTAATCCTCGCTTAACGCAGCACAAAAAGGCTGAACAAGACTCATTTCTGGTCCGCGTATCGCCACCATGCGAGCGTGACGGCTGCGCCTAGCAGCCCGACGGCAAAAGGAATCGAAAGGCTAACGGCACTCAGTTGCATGTTTTCCACTCCTGCCGCCCCGCTGAACAAGCTCGGAATCGCCCACGGAAAGTAAGCCGCGACTCCCAACGCGCCGCTGAATTGGGCGGCAATCATCGTCAGGACAACGAATCCGAGAGAGGAGAGATAACCTCGGCCCACGCTCGCGCTCCAGGCCACCGGCGCCCCCAACGAGATGACCATGCATGCCGTAGCCATATAGCGAGCGAATCCGGTCGCGACAGCTTGGCCGGTCATCCCTTCGAACCGGAACAATCCGGCGACAAGACAGGCAACCGCAAATGCGAAGACAGCCAGCAGAAAGCACCATACGGCAGCGACGAACAGCTTGGCCGATACGACTCGCGCGCGGGACATCGGCAGAGCCAGCAGATCCTTCACCGTACGATCGGAATATTCTCGGCCGAACAGCCAGCTGAAGACGAAGCCAAAACCTATTATGCCGCCGATGGAAATTAGGCTGCCGAGCACGATCAGGTACTGCTCCCATTGCGTTCCCCCATTTTCGTCGGTAGGGGTTCCGATGATCCCTGCCTGAACCAAGCCCAGCATCGTAGGCATCATCGCCGATGCCAATAGCGAGATCCAGAGGATTCGCGAACGGCGCAGCTTCAGGCCTTCCGCCCAGATTGCGGTTCTCATGACGGTTCTCCGCCTCCTTCCGTTCCGATCGTTCTCAGAAAATAAGCCTCCAGCTCTTCCTCTTCCACCTTAAGCTGAGTCGGCGGCAAGTTAGCCTGTACAAGCAGCCTTGCCACGTTATCCGGCCGAGCGATGGCGCTGTCGCTTGTCAGCCTCATCGCCCCATCGTCGCCCCTCTCCACCTGATATCCGGAGCCCGTCAGCTTGATGCGCGCCGCTTCGGTATCGCGCGCGTTCACGTGCAAGCTTTTTTGGAGATCCCGCTGCAGCTCGCCGACGTTCATCTCCTTCAATAGGCGGCCCCGATGCACAATGCCGATACGCGTGGCCAGCTTCGCCACTTCGCCGAGCAGATGGCTGGACAGGAAGATCGTGACGCCCTGCCGGGCCGCCAGCTCCCGGAGCAGCTCGCGAACCTCAACGATGCCGGCGGGGTCCAAGCCGTTGGTCGGTTCGTCCAATATCAGAAGCTCGGGCTCATGGATCAACGCTTTCGCGAGTCCCAGTCTCTGCGCGTTGCCGAGAGAGAGATTCTTGGCTTTCCGATCCCGGTAAGGCACAAGCTGCAGCTTCTCCAATATTACGTCAATGGACCGGACATTCTCGATTCTGCGCAGTCTGCGGACAAGCTCGAGATTTTCTCGCACTGTTAATTCGGGATACGAGTATGGCGTCTCCACCATATAGCCTACCTTGGCCCACACATCGGTTCGTCCGGCCGACACCTTTTTCCCCAGCAAATAAGCCGCCCCCGAGTCGGGAGCGATCATCCCGAGCAGCATGCGGATCGTCGTCGTTTTGCCCGCGCCGTTTAATCCCAGAAATCCGTAAATCTCTCCCTTGCCGACGGACAAGGAAACCTCGTCCACGGCCGGGATCGGAGCTTGCCCGAACCGCTTGGACAAGCGCTCCGTCTGAATGACGTCCTTCATTGTTCTCCCCCTCACTTAAAACTAACCAGTTATTTAGTTTTGAAAAGAAAGAAGCCGCCCTTTTTATAGGGAAGAGGGCTCCATGACGCCATGAATAACGATTTGAATCAGCTGCTCCATGATCTCCTTCTGCCTCTGCTGCGAATCCGCATTTCCAAGCAAATTGCCGAATCGGGAAAAGGATTGAAGCGTAGTCGTCGTCACGTTCATGATCAGGACGGGAACCAGAGCGGGGTCCAGATCCTTCCGGAGAATGCCGTTGCTCTTGGCGGATTGCGCCAGCTCGTGCAGATGCGTCAGATCGTCCGGACGGTACGTAATCCGGTTCCACGTCTTCCACTCCTCCGCGGCCTCCCAATAAAGAATTTTCCGATATCGGGGGTGTTCCAGAAGAAACTCGTACATGGAGCGCGTAGTCGTCTCCAGAAAACTCTTGAATTTGGCCGCGTCAGAGGCCACTCCCCCTTCGTTCATCAGCCTCGCGATGATCCGCCCGGTCACCTGGTCTCCGATCTGGTCCGCGCGCTTGACGACCTCCGTATACAGCCCCAGCTTGTCTCCGAAGTACTGATAGATCAGACTTTTGTTGTAGCCGGAAGCTTTAGCGATCGCATCGATCCGCGCCGCCGAGTAACCAAGCTCGGCGAAAATCTCCTCCGCCGCATCCAGGATGGTCTCCTTCGTACGTGCGGCGTCATAAGTTCGGGAGCGAGTTGGGGGATTTGTCGGCAAAGCTCTCCACCTCCATTTATAACTAACTGGTTAGATTATATATCGAAGAAATGCGAGAGTCAACGGGCAATGGCGTCAGAAGTTCTTAAGGTTTCGGGGGTGGGGATTCCATAGATTTGCAAATAGAATAAAAAAGACACGGTAGATGCTTTAATTTGTATAGTTATCCGAAGACTGGATCTTGTTATAATCGCCTGGAGAAAGGAGGGAAGATCGTTTCAGCCGTTAATGAAAGCGCTTAACCCACGAGGACAAATTGAATGGGAGAGGATTGAGGTTATGACCCGCATGCTGAAAAGGACGATTTCGATCTTGCTCGCGGCGGCTTTGCTTATTCCGTTAAGCTGGCCTGCCCCGGAAGCCGCGGCTTCGGAAATTTCAACCGTGTACCACGAAACCTTTGCGACCGGACAGGGCCCTGCCGTGCAATCGGGCGGCGCCAGCCTGACGCCGGCGACCGGCAAGGTATTCGACGGCAATGCCGACGGCGCGGCTCTCTACGTCAGCAATAGAACGAACAACTGGGACGCAGCGGATTTCAGATTCGGCGACATCGGACTGGAAAACGGGAAGACGTACACGGTCACCGTCAGAGGGTACGTAGATGCCGACGTCGTCGTTCCGAGCGGCGCGCAGGCCTTCCTGCAAACCGTGGACAGCTACGACTGGTTGGCCGGCGCGAACTTCGCGCCCGGCGAAGCGTTCACCCTATCGGCGCAATTTACCGTAGATACGAGCAAGGATACGAGGCTGCGCGTGCAATCCAACGACTCCGGCCAGACGGTCCCCTTCTACATCGGAGACGTGCTGATCACCGGGGAAGCTCCCGGCGGCGAAGAGAATCCGAGACCGCCGGCACTGGATTTCGACACGATCGACTTCGAGGACTTGACCACGGGCGGCTTTGACGGCCGGTCGGGGTCCGAGGCGCTCACCGTAACCGATGAAGCCAACCATACCGAAGGCGGCTCTTACGCTTTGAAGGTGGAAGGCCGAACGTCCACTTGGCACGGACCGTCCCTGCGCGTGGAGAAATACGTGGACCAAGGCCACGAGTATAAAATATCGGCCTGGGTCAAGCTGATCTCTCCCGCGAGCTCGCAGCTCCAGTTGTCCACGCAGATCGGCAACGGCAGCGGCGCCAACTATGTCGCCCTTGCGCCGAAAACGATCGGCACGGCCGACGGTTGGGTGCTCTTCGAAGGAACGTATCGCTACAACAGCGTGGGCGACGAATTCTTAACGATCTACGTGGAGAGCTCCAACAACGCCACGGCCTCTTTCTATATCGACGATATCAGCTTCGAGAGCACGGGCTCCGGCCCGATGCCGATACAGAAAGATCTTCTTCCGATCAAAGATGCGTACGCGGATGAATTCCTGATCGGCAACGCGATCACCGCCGAGGATCTGGAAGGCGTTCGTCTCGAGCTGCTGAAGATGCATCATAACGTCGTAACGGCCGGCAACGCGATGAAGCCGGACGCGCTGCAGCCGACGAAGGGCAGCTTCTCCTTCACCGCAGCGGATGCCATGGTCGACAAAGTATTAGCGGAGGGGATGCTGATGCACGGGCACGTGCTCGTCTGGCATCAGCAATCGCCCGCTTGGATGAACACGTCGAACGGCTCCCCTCTGGGACGGGCGGAAGCGCTCGATAACTTGCGGACGCACATTCAGACGGTCTTGGAGCATTTCGGCGACAGGGTCATTTCGTGGGACGTCGTGAACGAAGCGATGAACGACAACCCGCCCAACCCGTCGAATTGGGAAGCGGCTCTTCGTCAATCCCCTTGGTACCAGTCGGTCGGACCGGACTACGTCGAGCAGGCGTTCCTCGCGGCGAGAGAAGTGCTGGACGCGCATCCGGAGTGGAATATCAAGCTTTATTACAACGACTACAACGATGACAACCAGAACAAAGCGCAGGCCATCTACCACATGGTCAAAGACATCAACGACCGCTATGCACTGGAGCATCCCGGCAAGCTTCTGATCGACGGAGTCGGCATGCAGGGGCATTATAATGTGAGCACGAACCCGGAGAACGTGAAGCTGTCTCTGGAGCGATTCATCTCCTTGGGCGTGGAGGTCAGCATCACCGAGCTGGACATCCAGGCGGGAAGCAACTTCCAACTGTCCGAGCAGTTGGCCGAAGCGCAGGGTTATTTGTACGCACAGCTGTTCCAGATTTTCAAAGCGCACGCCGACAGTATCCCGCGCGTCACCTTCTGGGGATTGGACGACGGAACGAGCTGGAGAGCGTCCTCCAACCCGCTGCCGTTCGACAAGAACCTGCAGGCCAAGCCGTCGTATTACGGCATCATCGATCCGGATACGTATATCGAGGAACATCCCCGGGAAGTGCCCGAAGCGAACCAGGGAATCGCCAAGTTCGGAACGCCCGCGATCGACGGAACGGTAGACGCGATTTGGGGCGGAGCGCCCGAAATGCCGATCAACCGCTATCAGATGGCTTGGCAAGGAGCGAACGGCAAGGCGAAAGCGCTGTGGGACGATCACTACCTGTACGTGCTCATTCAAGTCAGCGACGATCAATTGGACAAAACGAGCCCGAACGTGTGGGAGCAGGATTCCGTCGAAATTTTCATAGACGAGAACAACGCGAAGACCTCCTACTATCAGGCCGACGACGGGCAGTACAGAATCAACTTCGATAACGAGACGTCGTTCAGCCCGCCGAGCATCGCCGACGGCTTCGAATCCGCGACCCACATGGACGGAACGAACTACACGGTCGAAGCGAAAATCCCGCTCAGGTCGATTGCGCCCGCGAACGGAACGAGAATCGGCTTCGACGCGCAGATCAACGACGGCAAGAACGGAGCCCGCCAGAGCGCCGCCGCATGGAACGATGCGTCCGGCAACGGATATATCGACACCTCCGTCTTCGGCGTGCTGACCCTCGAAGGCAGGGACACGGTTCCGCCGACGGCAACGGTTAGCTACAGCCATGAAGGACCGACGAACGAAGACGTCATCGCGACGATCACGGCGAGCGAGCCGATCACGATCACGAACAACGGCGGCTCCGCGAGCTATACGTTCACGGAGAACGGAAGCTTCACCTTCGAGTTCGTCGACGCGGCCGGCAACGCCGGCACGGCGACGGCAGCCGTCGCGAACATCGACAAGAAGGCGCCCGTACTGAAGCTATTTGCGAATAAAACGGTACTTTCACCGCCGAATCACAAGCTGGTTCCAATCCGCCTGACCTGGAACGCGACCGACGACGCATCCGGTATCGCTTCCGTCAAGCTCGTCTCCGTTACGAGCAACGAACCGGACAACGGACTCGGAGACGGGGATACCCCGAACGATATTCAGGGCGCCGATATCGGAACGGCCGACGAGGAAATCCTGCTTCGCGCGGAGCGTTCCGGCAGAGGCAACGGAAGAATCTATACGATCGTCTACGAAGCGGCGGATCTCGCCGGCAACACCGCGACGGCGACGATTACGGTTAAAGTGCCGCATAACGGCAAGGGCTAATACGGCAGCGAATTGCGACCAACAAGCCTCGAATCGGCCTGCGGATGCAGGCTGAATTCGAGGCTTGTTGGGTCACACGTACTATTCCGGTGGTTTATGCACTTCTCTTGAGGCGATTCTTATGCCTACACTCCCCGCTCCGCTATTTTTTCGTGCTATTCCTGCACCCTTAGAGAAACCGCGACCTTAAATAAATCGCCGTCGACTTCAATCGTAAGCTTGCCTTCATGAAGATCCACAATCGATTTCGCAATGGCCAGCCCCAGGCCGGAGCCTTCCGTATGACGGGAAGAATCGCCACGTTTGAACCTTTCAAACAGCTCATCTCTATTTTCGCTAATTTCATATTTGGATACATTCTTAAACGAGATCGTCACCTGGTCGCCCGACGTTTGGATCGTAATATAGACGCGCGAGTTTTCCAGCGAATATTTCAGGACGTTCCCGATTAAATTATCGAAAACGCGAAACAGCTTTTGCCCATCAACAAAGGCGTATACCGGCACGTCCATGTTGGGCAACCGGAATTGAAGACTGGAAACGTTGATCATGTTATCGTATTCTGCAAGCGTCTGTTGCAGCAGCTGGACGAGATCGACTTTTTCCTTATTCAATTCAACATTGCCGCTCGCCATTTTCGAAACCTCGAACAAATCGTCGATCAGAACCTTTAACCGCTGCGACTTTTGATCGATAATTTCAACATAGGCCATCCTGTTCTCGTTCGAGACTTCTTCCTTCTTCAGCAGCTCGGTATATGTAATGATGGAGGTCAGCGGCGTTCGAAGGTCATGGCTTACATTGGTGATCAGCTCGGTTTTGAGACGTTCGCTCTTGGCTTGCTCGTTCTGCAGCGTGGTTACTCCTTGCTTTAATACGTTAATATTTCCGGCAAGCGTGGCCAGCACGGACTTTCCCGACACCCCCAGATCTGGGCCTAACTTTCCGACAGCCAGCTCATTCGTCTGTAACACGATACGATTAAAGTACCCGATTTTCTTAATCAAGGCCATCAAGAGAGGGAAACCTATGGCTGCAAGCAATACCAGGTAGACAACAATAAAAACGGGATCCACGAGCATCATTAATGCCGCTAGACCTAAACCAAATACGATCGTTAATACGATAAACAACTGCACTCCGGTGCTCGTTTTGAGAAAAGCGTCCTTCAAACTGCTCTTACCCTGAATGACTTGCGCCTTAACACTCTGCCACGCCCTATTTATCAGTCCGCTTCGCCATTCTTCTTTTACATAAGACCCGTCCTGTAATCGTGCCGCAATCAGCCTTCCCTGGACAAGCGTAACCGCTAATCCGATCGATGCCATAGCCATATCGATTAATATACTCCAGCCGGAAGCGAAGGGATTATTAAACACATACAAGAATTGATCTTTGATGGAAAACAGGAAATAAAGAGTGGCCCAGCCTGTCAGGAGGATCAATACGGCCCGCACGTCGATTGGAAGCTTATTGTAATAGGGCGCCCTTCTTTCGACGGCTGCAGGCATAACCCTTACCTTCTTCATGACGAAGAGACATAGAATAAGAGAAACGATACTGGCTAAGGTATAGGCCCCTAACAGGATTTGTTCTTGTTTGTATTTATTGTACTTGATCCCTATGGCGCTGGACGAAGGCAAGGCCTTGGGTACCGCAATCTCTCCCTTGAACGGAAGGAGTGAATTAACTCGTTGATTGTATTGGCGAAGCCAGTAATAAGAATCCGAGTCTTCTGTAGGGATCGAGTAGCTGGAGATGTATCTCATGTGATGGGAGTTCATCTTGTTTGTTATGGATTCGTCATCGGCAAGATTGATATTCGTATAGACCCTATCGGACATACTGCTTGTAAAATAATACTGGAGTTGTCCCTTGTAACTTAAGAAATCCAACTCATATTGTTCTCTTCTCTGGTAATACTCTTCCAACCTCTTTTCCTTATCCATCATAACCTTTGCTCTAGCGTAATCGTCGCTTTTGAAAATTTGAGTGATCTCCTCGATCTTCTTATCCCTTTCCGCAAGGTAGATCTCCGCTGCGTCTTGATTATTCGCTAATTCGGCTTCGTTAATTAGAAATTCATACTCCTCTTTAAGGTAGGTCATTTGATTCGTTAGATTTCCAAACCCATTCCGATACTCCTGGATCTCCTCTTGAGATACCGTTAGGGATTGTTTCGCTTTCTCTATTGGAATATGGTTTAGCTCAAACAAGTTTAGATACTGAGCAAATAGGTCGAGCTCGTTGCGAAATTGCGGCGCGTGAAAATAATCGCGATGAACGTAACTGGAGCCATAAGCGGATACGATTAATAGCCCGCTCAGGCCGAAAGTGAACAGAAACGCCCATACGCCAAAGCCCAATCTACTTTTCCATTTTGTAACCAATTCCCCACACCACCTTTAAGTACGTTGGATTTTTCGGATCGATCTCGATTTTCTCGCGAATATTTCTAATGTGGACAGCTACCGTATTTTCCGCGTTAAAGCCTGGCTCCTTCCATACCCATTCGTAGATTTCACTGATCGAGAACACTCGGCCGGCGTTCGTCATCAGGAATTCAACGATTTTATATTCAATAGGCGTAAGCTTCACCGGTTCGCCATGAACGGTGACTTCTTTGGCCGATTTGTCTAAGGTAAGGCCCTTAAGATCAATCACTTTCTTAATGCCTTCGTAGGAGCCCAGTGTCACATACCTTCTCAGCTGGGATTTCACGCGGGCGACGAGCTCCATCGGATTAAACGGTTTGGTCACGTAGTCGTCCGCGCCGACGTGGAGACCCAATATTTTGTCGCTATCCTCGCTTTTCGCGCTCAGCATCAGGATCGGAATATTTTTCTTCTCGCGAATTTTGGACGTAGCGGCAATTCCGTCGAGACGGGGCATCATCACATCCATAATAACGAGATGAATGGGATGCTCGTTAATGAGCTCCAGCGCTTCCACCCCATCCTTCGCTTTCAATACCGTAACGCCTTCATTTTTCAAATATATCTCGATGGCGTCCCGTATTTCCTTATCATCATCCACAACGAGCACGAAGAAATTATCCATCTTTCACTCCACTTTTCCTAAGTCGTCTTTCCATATCTTAATAGTAAGCGGAAAATATGAACATCCGTTTAGGAGAATTATGAAGAAGTTCTTAAGGTTTCTGGGGGGCGTGGAGCATGCTTGTGCGCTTTGGCGCCTCTTCCTATCGCATGCAAAAAAAACACCGGCCTCGAAGGACTGGCGTTTTGTAATGTATGTTAGGAATCATTCGTGACCTTTATTTTAGTAACTTTTTGATTTGCTTCTGAACCTTCTCCGCGACGGGTAACAAGACGTTACCTTCTGAGGTGGTTACCGTTACCACTCTTAACTCCGGGTTATATGCCGCTACTTTCTTTACATTCACAATCGTTCCTCGATCCAACTGTAGAAAGCCCTTGTTTTGCAAAAAGGCTGCCCAATCCTTCGCTGCCGTTAAGGCTCTGTATATGCCGTTATCCGTGTAGAAATGTAGCCCCTCGTGGCCGTTCATCTGCAGATACACCATGTCCTGAATATCTATCAAACAAATGTCTCCGTTCGAATCCACCAGTGATAGCATCATGATTCCCCCTGTAACAATGAATAAAGCGTTAGCCCGCGGAAAAGATGGTAATATCACACGTCTACGGTCTCTTTCTCATTTATTTTACTCACAAAACAATAACTCGATGTTGGGGCAAAGGATTCGAACGGAAAGAAAGAAGCTTTCTTTGACTCAAGAGCAGCTTGCCGAGAGGATAGGAGTCTCCGATGCCTATATTGGCCAAATCGAAAGAGGGGAGCGCTCCCCTACTCTGGAAACTCTCGTTAAAATAGCTAGTCGTTTGGGCGTTACGATTGATTATCTCTTACATGACTCCCTCGTACCGGGCGACGATAACGTTATCGATCAGATTAGGCAATTGTTTATAAACCGCTCGACCAAAGAGAAACAGATGGAATTAGATGTGATAAAGGTGATGTTTGGACATTTGGAGAACAATACGGGGAAAAAATAGCCTCTCCAACATAAAAACTCTGACCACACCAAGGTCAGAGTTTTATGATCTTATTCTATGCTCTTCGCTTCTTCCCCGGACTCCATTTCCCCCATCTTCTAAGCTTGTCCTCCAGAAGTGCTCCGTGCCAGTAGTCGACTCGGTACTGATCGGCTTCTTTCCTTGCATCTGCAGTTAAATCCGAAGCCGTTACAAGCATCGACAGCATGCAGTCGTGGTTTCTTTTGGCCGTATTTAACTCGCGAATAACGCTAGGGCCCACATTGTTTCGATCCGAATAACATTTCGCCTGCACAGCCGTTTTCTCGCCTCTTCGGTCAATAATGACCAGATCAACTCCCCCATCCTTCCCACCGACGCCGACTTCATGTACGACATACCCATTATCGCGAAAGTATAAAGCAAGAAGACGCTCGAAATCCGCCCAGCCCAATTGATTTAACGGAAGCGAGAGAATGACTTCATCCGGGCGACAGACATTGGACTTTCTCTGGTTTGAGGCCCCGTTTCTATTGGATGTCGAAACGCTTCTCTTAGCTGTAGGCTTACGTTTTCTTTTTCTCTGCTTTTTCGCTGGTTGCAGCAGTCCTGATATGACAACTAGTACGATTATGCTGATTAAGAACCATTTAAAGGCGGGCGGCATAATTTCCACTGACTCAAACTGGAGAGCTTCAAGCCTCATTTAGCAGTACCTTCCTTTTTAGAGCCTGTATTCAGACTAGTCATCCAACAGGCAACGGATTTATTTTTCTCTTTTCTAAATCCTCTTTCAGTTTGTTGATCATCCCAATAACTTTTTCTCCACGATATACCAATGAAGTTTCATAACGGCACCAGCGGCTATTCGGCTGTCTTACAGCGGAAAGCCAATTAAACGATCCTTCGACGAGAACGGATGAATCCACCCACAAGGCTTTACTATGTACCTTCTTAGTCAGAAACAGTTCAATGCCCGGTTTATTCAGGATCTCCTTAGCTTTTAAATAGTTAACCTTCAGCTTGTTATGAAAGTAATTCAATGCCTCATCCGTATAAATATGAATCCTAACCCCTCGCTGAATGGCCTCATCGAATAAGACTTCCAAATCGTCCGCTTTGATGGCCGCTGAGGATAAGAAAGGCGATATAATGTGGATTTCCTGATTGGCAGCTCGAATACAATCCCTTAACATGCTGCGATGATGCTCTAGCTCGTGCAGATGCTCAATTGGCGAACCGTACTTGGTCTTATAATAATCTCCTAGGTCGATATTTGTAATTTCATTATCAGCTGATTGAAATAAGTACTTTGCTAATATGCTCGAAGGAGCAGATGTCCCGGGCACGAAAGTGCCCATATCACCGAATACCATGAAGCTGTCTCTTGCCCTAGAGACGGCAACATTCAGCATCGAAACCCCCTGATCATAGAAGTATGTCCCCGAGAAACTAATGTCATATACGGGAGAAAAGATAACAATAGGCCGCTCATCCCCTTGCAAAGTGTGAACAGTCCCAGCCTTCACGCTTCCCATACCAGCCCTTTTTAATTTCTTACGCAACTTTTCTTTCTGAGAGGTAAAGGGAGTCACAATCGCGATGATATCCTCTATACAGGTCAGTCCTTCTTTTCGGTAATAATCCAGAATTTTCTCTCTATTCCGGTCGATCCAACTTACAATGATCTCTGCTTCGAGCTCATTTTCCAGACTGCCTCCCCGCTTTTCTGCACTGCCTGGTATATGCGCATAACCCATATGAGGAAGAAAATACTCCTTGATGGATTGCCTCTTGGGCAGAAGTTTCCCATGATAAGCAAGTTCGTTACAGTACTCGATAATCTCAGGAACGCATCTTCTATGCTCGGTCAGCCAAAGCCCCCCGTCTGCCCCGATCTCTGTGAATTTCGACGTCTTTTTGGCCACTTTCATTACGGATCCGTCGGCTGCCATCGCACCATAAAGCCCCATCTTTTCGTATTCGTTACTGGTCTCGGCTATACCGAAGCTTTGGCAGTTCCCGATGTCGATAGTGTGGGGGATCTTCCATACAGGAGGAATTTGAAGGGTATCCCCTACAATCACCGCCTTTTGAGCCAATGCGAAAGAGGCTCCCGCTACTTCAGGAACGACCTGGCCGGCCTCATCTATAATTAAGAGGTCTATATAATTGTACAGCGGGATTGTTTTACCCAAATAAGCACTAAAAAAGCTGGGCATCATGTAAAGCGTTGATACAAAACAAGGAGTTAATTTCGCTAGTCTCCTCCACAGAAGTTCTACGCCTTGTTTTCCGTTATTGCGTTTATATTTGGGATCCGCAAGCATGGATTCGGTTTCTAAAATCCATCTACCTTCCCAATAATGGACCGCCAGTTTAAAGGCTTCATAGCGAATAGTGCGATCCAAAGCATCGAGGTAACTTTCGCCCTCTTGCATAGGAAGATCAGCAAGACATTCTTCCCACTCTTCCCGCGCCTCCTCTAAAGCTTCAAACTCTTGTCGAACCTCTGCACTTCGAATTTCCCAAGATCTCAATTCCGTTCTAGCCAACTCGTTCTGAGCTTCAAGCCACTGGGATACTTCCTCTTCGTTTATAAACTTAGGTATGTCATTCTTGAAACAAAAGCTTTGACATCGAAGCTCCTTACGTCTCAATGCGACTTGCTTGAGAACAGGCAAACGAATAAGAAGTGGGATCCACCACTCTTCATCCAACTGGTATTGATTCCACTTATGACGAAGTGCCTGAACGACTGCACCTTTCTCCACCGCGCGTTGCTTCATTTCCTCAAGATTCTCAATCTCTACCTCCACACCTCTAGGAAATTTCTTAAGGAGATTCGTATAGAGCTCTTTATAGAATAATCCCGTGTAAACGATATACTTTAACTCTTCTACTTTGTTAATCAATTTATCATGCAGCAGCTCTACAGCCTTCTTTACATCGGAGATTTCATAACCTGCAAATTTGGAACAATACTCTAGATATTCAAGGGAACAACGCTCGATATAGTCGAATGTTTCCATTTTATCGAAATAACCGCTTCCCCCCGCGCTCCCTTTATTTACGGTTAACCAATTAGTTGCAGCCTCCTCGCTTTTACCTGGTGACTTCAAGTATGCTCCGTAGCTATGAACGTCTCGTATCCATCTACCAGCAAGGGGATGACCTTCCGTTTCGTTAATCTTGCCAAAACTCTCGATCACATTCGTAACGGCATTATTATTAGTCGAGGAGACAACGATAATAGGCGGCTCAGCATCTTGTATAGCATGCTCAATGACGGCGGTTGCGACTATGCTCTGCAGCAATGTCGTTTTTCCCGTCCCAGGAGGTCCATTGATAGCCAGTATGTCCCCCGAATTTAACAAAGTTGTATGATGCATCGCAATTCTTTGAGACTGCGATAAGCTGAACTGATTCCCCATCTGCCCAAGGTGTTGGGCCGCAAGAGACTCGCTTTCCTCATCCGTTAACGCTCGCTCCGAATGTGTGTTTATAAACTCCGAAAACGAATTTAAAAGCTTGAGATCCTTACGTTCATCCCTCTCTATATTATCGTAAAGGTCTTGGATTGATTTCGAAGCCCCCTTAACCAAATCGTTAGAGAACACATAACACTCCTCTGATTTCTCGTATTGCTGATGGGTGAACTCTTCCACAGACAACCCCGTTACGATGCTGAACATTTCCCAAGCAAAAGCAATATACTCATCCCAACGTTCTATTCTGGTTGAACGACTTGATAAGAAGCGATCCACTTCACCAATGTGTCCAATAGGATCAATTTCAGTCTCGCACGGCTCTAGATACTCCCTGCATATCCATGGTAAGTATCGAGGATGTGGCCTTAGAATTCCTTCCTTAGACAAGTGTGCGGGTATCCACAAAGGAGCCATCGCTTCTGATAATTGACCCGTGACTGAACTTCCATGTTCTTTTCTGACATACAAAACCATAGGGCAAAGCAATACATCATAGATCGGCTTCTTCACCGGGACTTTGGCAATTAGGTTATTTGCCGTATCGATCGGAATTATTCCTTGGATAATTTGTTCTTGCTGAATCAGTAAACCGCCGGGCTTTCTCTTGTCTATATCAGGATTTATCCGGTCCGCATCCGCTAAGGAATTTCTCCAATATTTTAGAAAATTCAACCCCTACGTCCTCCCAGAATTTCACTGTAATGAATAGTTCAATTCGACGTAAAGTTACAAAAACCTCTAAAATTGTTTGATTTGGGTATAGATTTGAGATCCCCGTCGCCAGATCGTCTTATGCAAAAAAATCCTGACCGCATGGGGTCAGGATTCTTCTAACCATTCAATAAAAGGAACATCCGCCGGAGCCCATTCGAACTTCGCCAGTTCCCCTTTCTCCACCCAACGGCACTCCTCGTGATCGACCAGCCGAATGTCGCCTCGGACGTATCTCGCCTTGTAGGCGATCAATCGAATCTGCACCGTACCGTAATCGTGCTCATTCACCCCGAATCGCTCGTACGGCTCGATCACGATGTTCATCTCTTCCTTCAGTTCCCGGATCAAGCAAGCCTCCGGCGACTCGCCGGGCTCCAATTTGCCCCCCGGGAACTCCCATAATCCAGCCTGAGATTTCCCTTGCCTTCGCTTAGCGATCAGAAGCTTCCCTTGCTCGTTCTCAATAATAGCCGCGGCTACCTCAATCATGTTGTTCACCCTCTAGGATTAGCCCATTTAATCGATTCGCTTGGTCCAAATGATAGTCGTTCCAAGTGAGCTTAACTTTCCCCCGGCGACGCTTTTCTCTCCATTCGCGCAGTTCCTCTTCCGAATACAACCGAAGCTCGGCGATCTCCTCTGCCCGATTAAAGATGTACTCCGAAGTGAGCAGAACCTTCTGAATCCCGTGCCCGCCAGGTAGGATCGGCTTGCTTCTATGCGCCCACTCTTCCACGTCAAACCTTACGTACAGCTCGGTCGTCGCTTTTCTCCGGGATGGAATTTCTTTGATCTGCTCCCGAGGGAGGACGCTCCACGCTTTAATCCGACCGTATAGGAATACGCCCGCATTCTGCCGTCCAAATTTATCGATGGATTGGTATATCGCGACGGTCTCCAGCTTCGCCAAATCCCCATGATTGGCAAAACGGCTTAGAGGGACGTGATAGAATCGGTGCTCCTGCAGCTCTCTTAATTGATCCTTATGACTAAGCGGACCGACGAGTACCGTCTTCCCGGCTAACTGTTCGGCGTAATAATCCTTCGTTCCGCTGGGTTGCGTGGCGCGCTCGAACGCCTTTTCCGGGCTATCTAGGATCAGTTCATCCAGGAATCGTTCGACGAGCGAAGTCGCGCTGGGCAAGAACGGGAGCGCACCAACGTTCACAAGCTCGATACTACGGTAAAAAGGATGCTCCCGATACTCTTCCTCGTTCGGATACGGAAAAAGGACGTAAGCCCCGAACATCGTGCGTTCGAATTGCCGACGATCACCGTTCGATTCATACACAATGGCGTCCCTGTAGCGGTGCATCGTATTGATGTCCTCTTCTTGAGGACCCGGGGTCTTATAGTCTCTCTTATAAGATGTGCCCTCGTACGCCGGATTAATTCTGTACTTGGCGTCGAATACGTACTTATACTCCATGGCAGAATCCTGTTTCTTGAGCGTGAGGATGTTGTCCGGCCTTTGCGACACCGTCTGGCTCCGATCTCCCGTTGGCAAGGCGTTATAGTACAGGGTAAACACTTCGCCATTGCGCGGATTCCGATAAACCATTCGTGCGCTCTGCGTCCGATCCAACGTTACGAAGAGTCCGCCCCGGTTTAGCTTAATCGCGTTCTGCTTCACCAGCTCATATTTCCGGCTTAGCAAATCGTGAATTTTCAGGAAACACCAATATTCGTATAGCTGGGCCAGATCTTTCATCGATAACCGGAACAGATCGTTTTGAATGGAGAGTCCCTTCATCAACATCAGATAACCCCGGTACACCTCGCGATAGCCGGGAGCCATCTGCAGCACCAACGATATCGTGAGCTGGCTAATCTCACCTACCCGAAGAAAATCAAACTTCAACAGGCGTTGCAATTCCGACTGCATCCGGTTGAGCTTGCCCTGTAAAATAGGATCGTTCGAGCGTCCCTTCTTGTGAGTCAGTTGCTTGATGCTTTTCAAGCGTTGTTGAATCCGAAGAAGCACCCACCGGACGAACCGATTCTCGGGCGTATCATAGTCCACATGACGTTTGGTCTCCAGAACGTGGGTCGGCACATAATTCTTATCGCGTATTCGAAAAAGCCCCTGCCCTTCGACCGCCGCAAGCAAGTGCGGATGTTTCGATAGAAATCCAATGTTGGCGTGTCCCGCTTTCTTCACCCGCGCCGAATCGACTACTCGGTTTTCTACGCGAAGCCGGTGATGCGGGGCATGTTGTATCCATTCCACTTGGCGAACGAGTTGTTGGAACATCGACTGAAGAATCACGAAAAATTCGGTCAAGCTCTGATTGGTGGTCTCTTTTAACCCCATCAGGTTGTACGTCTTACGCAAGAAATCGAAGGATAAGTTGTAGATCTGCTCGTTCACATCGCGGAGGATGGCTTCGTAATCCTTTTTGTAGTCGATTTTCGAAGGGAAGATCTCCAATTGCAGGCGGAAAACGGGCTCCCCGTGCAACCGAAGCTCCAATTCGGTATACCCGACTTCGTTCTTAAAGTTCAGAACTCCCGACAATAGCCGCTTACCCTTGGGCAGTACGGATTCGCGTAACGAAACATTATCATGGTAAAAGGTTAACGGGATATCCGGTTCCAACTCGACGACCAACTCGTAGTCTTGCGTTTCGTAGAAGAGCGGCGGACTCGTCTCCCCCTGTTCCCATTCGACCAACCGTTCCGCTTCGGACGAGTACCTTGCCACTGAGCGAATTTCCAACTCCGAATTCATCGATTGCGGCAGCATTCTTGCTTCTACCCATTCGGTCTCTTGTCGATGTAGCTGCAACGTCTCGACTGTCGGATGGAACGGTTTCCCTTGCAAATAGAGATGAAACCAGTTCGTCTCGATACTAAGCAATTCGACCGTTCGATTAGGAGAGCCAGTAGGAGGTAAAGCCATCCTCGTCCAACCTCCGTAGCATGAAGACGATTTTGTTCGCGCTTTGCGGGTATTTGGCGGACTCGACCGTCTTGGCCAAGTTGCTCCACAGCTCGGAAGCATCGTCCTCGAGCTCGCCTTTATTGAGCTTCTTGCTAAGCGCGATCTCGAGCAGCTGCAGAAGAACGCGCTTCACCGATCGGTTGCTTCCCTGGATACGCGGCAAAATTTTCTGCAGCAGCTGATAGTCGAGCGCTTCATCGTTCGTTAATAGTCCGGCCTGTTCGTTGTAGAGCAGGTAGAAGCAATTAGCATCCCGGATACGGAACCCGACATGGGAATGGATCTGCTCGAGAATATCGTTGATTCGGACCAGTTCGCTGGTCACTTTTTCGATTAATGGAATATTCGAGCCCTGATACGCATCGACCAGTTGCAAATAATCCGCGCGCAAGAACGCATTCGGTGCCGGTAACGTAGGAACAGAATTCGCGCTTGGCGATGGATACACGTCCAATTTGATTTCGTTAAATTCGATCGTGTTCGCCCGGTCGAGCACCTTTTTGCTGAAGGGATGAGTCGTTTCGTCCATGTTGACGGTACCGATCAGGTACACGTTGTCCGGAATGTGAAGTCGGCCGTATTTGAACCGGTCCTCCTCGTTCACGAGAGCGGATGGGCGTATGAGCGGATCGGTGACGATGCGGTCCTCTTGCCGTTTCTGCGTCTCCAGGATGCTCAACATATCGCTGAAATAATGCTCGACCCGAGCCAAGTTCATCTCGTCCAAGCAGATAAAATACGGCTTGTCCCGATTGGCCGGATCGGATGCTTCTACCAGCACGTCCGTAAGGGGACCCGGGCGAAAACGATCGCTGAGGTCTTTGTAACCGATCAGATCTGACGGGTCGCTCCAGTCGGGCCTTACCGGGATTAAGATGTACTGTCCGTTCTCGCTAGTTGCTCCGATCGCCTCGGCGAAGAGCTGAACGAGCTTGGTTTTCCCGGTGCCCGATACGCCCGCCAAGATGACGAAGGGCTTTGTTTTCAAGGAGAGGTAGAAGTTCTCGATCAGCTGATCGGGAAACGAGAAGCCTCTTTGGCGGATGTAGGCTTTCACGGCGTCTAGTCTTTCACTTACGCTTAAGTTAGGCATGGGCGGTTGTGTGGTAGGCACGCTGGATTGCTCCTGACCGTCATTGGATTGAAGAACCAAATGGACATATTGCTTGTAGTTGTCGACCAAGTTCTCCAGATCCGCAGAGAGTTGCTCCTCCGTCGGCAGATCGTCCCGGTCGTACTTGTAGTAGGCGACTGTGGATACTTGGTAGTCGAAGCCCAGTCCGTCGGATGTGAGATTTATTTCTTCGTCCTTTTGGAGACCCTCCAGCGGAATCATCGCTCGAATCTCTTGAACTTTATTACGCAAGTATTTGTGCGCTTCGGCTTTACCTTTTTTGTTTGGCTCTGTGACTCCTTGCATAAGCGTGAGGTATACCGAATTCATATCCTCGGAAAATAGATAAACGATATATTCCCCTTGTTGCGTAGTTTCCGTAATTCTACGATCCATAATTGCGATCCACGGAATCCTTGCCCAGGTCCCCATGCCGACGGAAGCCTGAACCTTTAAGTTAGAGTCACCTTTAATAAATGAATACTCCCGTATGCCTGTGGGGATCTGATGACGTACGTATTGGCCAAGCGAGTTATTTTTTAGCGGTTCCCGTTTCGCCGCCGTGTACTTAGTGAGCACGTTCAAGAGTGCGTCTCTTATCGTGAAGTCCGAGGAATGACGTTGTTGGTGATACTGAGCCAATTCATGTGTGGCATGATCGTACAATTCGATGAACACTTCCTGATTCCATGTGTTATACAGGCGTTCCTTAAACCCAATGCTCTGTTCTTGCGGATTTACATCGAGGATGCTATTCAGCGCCGAGATGGGCGAGTAAATAATCTGGGTGATGTGTGTCATCGTGACGTCAGCCCAACGAGGACTGTTGTTAATAGGCGAATCTACAGGTTCCCCAAGTCTTTCCCGTTCTTGCAAGAACGCCAAAAAGCGCGCCCTCACATTCTCTAGTGAGACTTCGCGCTGATTCGTTTGGCTCATTTCTTGCAATAGAGCGATGATGAGCACCATCTTGTACGACTTCTGCTTATGAGTGAAAATACCGGCTAACTCGGCGGGCAAACTCATGAAGAAACCACCTTGATTGGAGGATGTAGGATTAGACAATATACCTACAAGTTCGACAAGGTGGTTTGGGGTTCCTGCATGTTGTTAATTCTAACTTAATCAGATGCTGTGATCTTGTTCATGATGCCACTCTCCTGCAGACTAACAAAATGATCCCCCGCCCCTAGAATCAAATGATCCAGTAATTTAATCCCAATTATTTCTCCCGCCTTCATGAGCCGGTTCGTTATTTTCACATCTTCGAGACTTGGTGCCGGATCCCCGCTCGGATGCCAATGTGCACAAATAATTGAAGCGGCATTCGCCAGTAGGGCCGTCTTGAACACTTCTCTTGGATGGATAAGTATGCTGTCTAGCGTTCCTACGGCCACAGTCTGCAGAGCGGTGGGTCTATGTTTAGTATCGAGACATAGCACCACTAAATGCTCCCGATCCATCTCTTCCATCGCCCATTGGCGGAACACCAGGTGAGCTTCTTCCGGAGAATCCACTTTGGGTTGGGTAAAGAACCCGCCTTCTCGGATCAATTTCAAGCGGACAAATTCCACGTATTGCTGATGACTGTCCCTCATCCTGACCCCCTGTATCAATTACATTGTTTCACAGACTATAGTCTTCATATTAACACATCGGCCGTTTGTAGACTATAGTCCGTAGACTATTTGTCGAGGAGGTGGGAATAATAGGCCTCAAGGAGTGAATCCCTTGAGTATAGAGATGATTTTCGGCCAACAACTGCGAAAAATTCGCGAAGAACGCAAGCTTAGTCAAGAAGAGCTGGCGTTTCGTGCAAAGTTAGATCGAACCTATATCAGCTTACTTGAACGCGGAAAGCGAAGGCCGACTTTAAATACGATTTTTGCACTGGCCGCTCAGCTAAATATTAAACCGTCAGAGATAGTGCAGTTGGTAGAAGGTGAAGTGCACAATAGCATTCATGAATCCTAACGCTACCCATTTCCTATATTTAGAATTGGCGCAACTGGAAATATATTGTTAACTATTGTCACACGCTACTTAAAAATATCCTAAGGCTAGTTCTTTTGTTATATACTACATTCAAAAGCTTTCTGAAAAACTACCTTCCACAATTCTGGTATATCGTCCTTAGTACTCCATTTACTCGTTTCAAGATGTGTTTTATATGGTTTATCACTAGTAGGCGCAGGATATCCCAAACATTCTTCCAGACACTCCTCTAACACAGATACAAGGTTCGTATCTCCAACTGCATTTGAAATAGGGACATTAAACTTTTCTGCTCCCGCTTTCCCTTGATCTCGGTCATGAATAACGTATAAAGGAATGCTGAGCTTCTTTAAATATTTTACCAAAGGTATGATTGCAGCCTTTCCCCTTGCTTTTATTACTTGTGATTTTGATAATATATCTTTTCTCGTCGAAGATCCAATAACCTCAATGTATTTTTGATAGCTATAACCTCTGAGTCTCCTTCTACGATCACGCACTTATCGGAAAAGAAAACTCTCGATAATTCATCATCAAAAGTCTTCACCATTTTCAATAATTCCTTTTCTTCATCTTCTAATTCTTTGATTGCTTCATTTAGCCCATTATGAGCACGTTCCAACAAAAATAAAGCACGGGCTCCGAAAAGAAGCTCATGCTTTATTTTTTGTTTATCCGATCTTTACTTTAATTGGGTTATCTACTTCTGGGATGATCATACTGTCCGAATAAATCATAATCTCTGAGCCAGCGTACCTATTTGCGGCACTATAATTAAGAGAGTATGTAATATGTCTCATTTCTTCGTACATTACCCGAATAGGCTCTATATTGTCATAGGTAATTAACCAATGTTCATTGCGATTTTGAATCATCAAATTAGCCAATGCTTCATGATCTTCATGAACAAAATGATTCTGATATAAACCCTGGCCTTTTTTATAATACGGTGGGTCTAAATAAACAAGTGTTCTATCAGGTAAATTCGGAACTACTTCCTGAATCAATCTTGATGCATCATAATTATATAGTGCGATTCTATCCCTATATCTTGAAATTTTTTGGATTCTGCTTATTAGTTCCTTTTTATTATATCTCGCGTCTATTTTCCATTCGCCTTGTTGTTCAAGGCCGCCAATAATACCGCCGTTTATTATGCCTGATCTATTTGTTCGATTTAAAAAGAAGGTTGAAAAACCCAACTCAAGTAAACTGGCATTTCCGTTTTCTTGAACCAGTTTTTGATTCTGCCATTCAACAACGGTAACATTCGTTTCTTCGATTAATTCACAAAGTTCCTGTGTATGGTTTAGAACTGAATACCAAAAAGCATGTATCGAACTATTCAAATCATTTATAACTATCCTGGACATATATTCATTAAAAAGAAGCGAGAGGGCTACTCCCGCACCTCCCGCAAATGGCTCCACATATACCCCATCTAATAAATCATTCTCATGAACCAACAACTTAATATAATTTGCTAACGCGCTTTTCCCTCCTGGGTACCTTAATGGCGATGTATATGTCATATAAAAACTCCTAATTTGCTAATATTGTCTTGATGAACAATGCTATGTTATCCCACGTCGTCTTAATTTCTGATTCACTCGGATGCACCAATCTGCTATGCACATATGCATTCAAGTTCTCCGTTGAACTTACACTTTTCGAGGATAACACATATCTCGCGCCTTGTAACTCTTTCCTAGTCAAGACACTGCTCTTTTCCAAGTAATCAATAACTCCAGACAATTTTTGATTGAGAGATTTTGAAGCATCAACACCACTAATCGGGTTAATTGATAAGTAATAATCAATACTTAATTCAATGAACACCCTCAACATTACCGATGCTGAATTTGTAAATTTCTCGACTTCAAGTTGCTTCAATTCCCTATAGATGTTGTTTACTCTATCGTCCTTAGGTCTAACAACAAATTCAGTGGGGATAAGATTTTTACGTTTTTTTGAAACCGGCCGACTAACAATTCTTTTTGGTTTTAAAGGTGGCTTCTCTTTATCTTTACCTTTATCGGTATCTCCAACATCACTAACCTTTGCCCTTTCCCCATCCTCCACGACATCTTGAGGAATTTCATTATCCTCAAAAGTATCTAAATACTTTAAACGATCCTTCTTATAGTAGATATCGTTAACAATAATTTTCTTAGAGGATAGATCATTTATTATTTTTGTTAGTCCTTTAGCCACTTCTTGCTCTGGCTTTTCTAGTGACATTTCATTGTTCTTAACCTTTATACCCAAAAAACTTCTTACATCCGGGTCGCTAATCAAACGTTCAAGATTTGTAACCCCAATTATTTGGGCATTCTCTTTTGTTTCCTTTTCGAAATGCTCACTCTGTTCGACCAACTCCAACGTTTGCAAGATAGCTGACTTGCTCCCGCCAGTATTGGCCTTAAATCTTTCCTGTTGTTCTGTATCCCACCTTACAGTACCAACTCCGTCCATTTCGCCGGTATGTTTAATTTCGATCCAATGATCTGCCTCTTCGTATGTGTTATAAACAACACATAAAAGCTCCTCAAATTGCGACAAATCGTTGTTAACATGAAGTTCACGAAACTTATTCTGCAAGCTTCTAAACTCTTGCGGGATTAAATCAGGTTGAAACAAGAGCTTCAACGTTGTTATTCTTCTGTTTCCTTCATGTACTACAAATAGACTTTCATCGTCGGTATAAGGACTAACTACCGTTAGGTCAGAAGGATTCAAGCCATTTTCCAATATATCAATTGCTAAATTGTACAGTTTATTTGCTGACTTACTATTTTGGTCTCTGACCATTACTTGGATAGCTTCAATTTGTGATCCAACGGGATCAAATCTATAGTTTTCTGTGTTTACAAGTAGGTTGGTTAGTTTAATTCTCTTATACTCAAAGTTAGTCAATCATATCAACCCCAAATGTCAATGTGTAATAGTACCCAATTCGACATTTAGTGGCAGAATCCTCTATTTCCATCAATAATTTCTGTTCTTGTAATAAAGTCTATTGTTGCACCATGACTAATGAAAATGGAATAACAAGTTCAACCTTTTCCTTTACCATCACTTGTGATAAGGTTCAGCGTATCACTCTAAATGTGAAAAGAAGGGAGTCTGCTGGATTGCAGGCTCCCCCCCTTATTATGTAGCAACAGTTCAAGATAATACCCTTTCGTACCCCTAATAGCTCATACAATTGTTTTCTCGGAACGGCACATGGTCCCGGCGATCTCCTTAATGGGCATTCCCATGATGCGCAGCCGTACCGTCTGCAATCGCTCATACATCCGGCGATCCTTCGTCGATCTCAGTCGTTCTTCCACTTCAGTCAGGGCGTCTTTGTTCTCCATTCCGTCCACCGCCTTATCACGGTTCTTACGATATCAGTTCGACGATTATGGGGAAATTCCTTTCTGAATTTGGAAATTCAAAGATTCATTTTATATAGCTCGGCCTCAATCATCTCTTTGATCGTTTCGGCAAAGAGGTTTTTCAGTGCATTTTGTGCGTCTTGAGCGGTAACGGCTTATTCTCTTTGATGAAACGCCCTGAGTTGTTCTTTCGACCATACCCATGTGTGCTCCCAACCTTTCTGTTACTTTCATTTTAGTAGGTTTGAGAGTTTACACAATCTATTTTACAAACTCGGCGACGACAAAACCAGGCTTCCTCTACGATCATGCGTGGAAGAGAGGGCCTGGTTTATTATTTCTCCTTTTGCGCCTTAATATCCGCTAGCATTTCTATATAAAGAACGGAATGCTTGCGAAGTTGAATCAAATACGCCTTTATTACTCTTTTATCAGTTAACCGAGATAGGCGATCGCCTTGTTTTTGTATTTGCAAGAGTATCTGAATCGTTTTATGTAATTTAAGATATGCCAAGTCTTGCAAGCTTTTACGAGACTCCGCGACAAAATCTGTGTACAAAGTATCGAAAAGCAAATTGAGCCCTTCAATAACATCTTTTCTTCCTTCTGTTATCGCAACTGCAATTCCTTCAACTGCTTCAGGATTATCGGGGATGGTTTCGTTTATTTTTTTGACATAGGGTCAGTAGCGTTGCATTAAATCTCACATCGAAATGTGTCGGGTATTACCCGTCTAAATTGTGCTAAATATGTAAAATATAAGTCGTGCACAATAGAAAAAATCTCCTAAAATTAGAGGTACAGGTAGT
>NZ_JBEQAP010000066.1:0-26280 GCF_041640265.1 Cohnella sp. | reverse complement strand
AATAAATTCCTAGAACTTTACTCATCCCGCGCATTCGCTTGGGCTTTGCCCTCCAGTGTAACATTTACAACCTAACGATCCATCGTCCCGATGGATAAACCTACTACACAAACTTCTTGACGCTACCCCTTATTCGGACTTTATCAGCCAATTAGAGGTATGTACGCATCTAAATCTTCCATAACGATAAAAGTCGAGAAATTAAAAGCACTTTTACATCAAAGTTACTTTTCCTCTAAAGCATTAGAGAATTAGTCCTCAATGCTGCGAATTACATTAGGAACACTTACATTCGGATCTATATCCTCTTCGTAATCCACGCCGTCTGTTTCGAAGCCGAACAGTTGGAAGAACTCTTTCCTATAGCCTTCAAGATCAGATAATTGTTCGATATTATCCGTGGTTAGCTCCGCCCATAGCTTCGCGACTTCCTCCTGAACGTCCGCTCGCATTTCCCAATCGTCGATTCGGATACGGCCTTCCCCATCAACGGGTACTTCTTCCGGACCATATAGCCGGTCGGCGAACAAGCGATAGGTCTGCTCGATACAGCCCTCATGAATTCCTTTTGCCTTCATGACCTTGTACAATGCGGAAATATATAAGGGAACAACCGGGATGGCTGAGCTGGATTGCGTAACAAGCGCTTTGCTAACCGTTACGAACGCCCGTCCACCGTTTGCGCTCAGCTGTTCATTTAATTTTTGGGCAGCAGCCTCGAGATGATCCTTCGCCCGTCCGATCGTTCCTTCGCGATAGATGGCCTGCGTTATTTGTGAACCGATATAGGAATAAGCGACAGTGGTTGCACCATCGGCTAAGACTCCGGCCTTCTGCAGCTCATCGATCCACATTTGCCAATCCTCGCCGCCCATGACCTCGACCGTCTCGTTAATCTCATTTTCCGTTGCCGGGTCGATCGAGATCATGTTAACTTCTCCCGTGTGGAAGTTGACGGTTTTGTTCGTATACGTTTTCTCGATAGGCTTAAGGACGGAATTAGAGACTGCTCCGGTCTTGGGATGGGTTCGCCGAGCAGAAGCAACACTGTATACGACCAAATCAACTTGACCCAGCTCGCTGCGGATCAGCTCAATCGCTCTCTCTTTCGTATCATCGGAGAATGCATCTCCGGTAACGCTGTAGGATTTAAGGCCAGCCTCTTGAGCAGCGATCTCGAATGCTGCGGAGTTGTACCAGCCCGCCGATGCTGTACGGCCAGAGGAACGCTCTCCCTGCCGATAGATGCCGACAGTGTTGGCGCCTGCGCCGAAGGCGGCTACAATCCGAGAAGCGAGTCCGTATCCTGCTGATGCGCCGATAACGAGCACATTACGAGGTCCCTGAATAGCTGGGCGTTCTTGCACATATTTAACTTGCTGCTCTACCTGAAGAGCGCAACCCTTCGGGTGGGCAGTCGTGCAGATAAATCCGCGTGTTCTAGGCTTGATAATCATTTGTGTAAAGTCCCTTCTTGATCGAATGCTATTTTATTAGAAGTCCATTTGCAGACACTATCTCTTATTTTAATGAATTTCTCGCCAAAACGGAAACCGTTGCGGAAAATAACTATAAAACAGAAGTACTCGGTCAGGGAAATCCTGTCCGAGTACTGTACAAAAAAATGTGAACGGGCCCATCTTCACTGACCATTATTGTCAGTCTCTTCGGATATAATTGGAATATCGTATTTCTCACAGGAGGGTTGTGTGATGGAGTGGAATTACTACAATACGTTCATCAAGGTATCAGCGGATTGCCCGGCTGAAAGCGGTCTGGTGCCTCCAGACAAGAAGAGCGGAAGGACGAAGCCTGGCATCGAGTTCGAGCTGGTCGCAAACCGCCCTTACGGCTATACCCAAGAAGAGCTTCTCTATGAGACCCATATCAGGCACAAAGAAATTGCGGAGGAGGAATTGCGCGCACGCGGCACGCAGATTAGAGATGAGTTCTTTCAGAGGCCAATGCCATGCCTCAGAGCTTCCATGCTTCCGAAGAAATACGGATGGGGCATACATTTCAATGGGGAAGGAAAATTGGCGCTCGTCCCGGTGGAGTCCCCCGACTACAAGCGTTTCGCAGAGGGGGACAATGGGAGCGTAAAGGTTCTGGCTGCTATGAGGAATAGTAAAGGTTAACCATTATGGCGATCTAACCGCGTATCCCACCTGAAACGATCGATCATTCGCTTGCGAAGAAACTAACTTAGGGGAAAATGTCGGATAATAGAAGACCAAACTCCTTGATTTCGCGAACGAAAAGCCTGGCTATTTCCCGTGCGCCGGCTTCAGAGAAATGTGTATCATCCTGAACGCCGTCGGGGTAGTTTGGATGAGCTCCTGGCTCAAGCCATAGGTACAGCTCCTTCGAGCGCTCCGGTCCGAGCTCTTCCATAAGGCGCTTGCTGCTGGCAGCCAGATCGACGAGCGGCACCCCGGTTTCGCCCGCCAATTGCCGCATTGCGACTGAATAATCTCCATGGGTATCGAGATGGATGCCCCTCTCGTCGAAGCTTCGGCGCTGTACCGGTGTAAGCAGCATCGGATATGCATCTTTGCTTCGGGCAGCTTCAATATAGGCGCGAAGGTTCTCCTGATAGGTGCCGAACGGTTCCGTTCTGCGTTCTTCATCGGGCTTCTGATCGTTATGGCCGAACTGAACAAGCAGCACGTCTCCTGGCCGCAGAGCCGATTTAATCAGTCCTAATCGCCCTTCGGCAAGAAAGCTCTTCGAGCTTCGGCCGGAAGCGGCCTTGTTACGGATGATCGCGCGGTCGTTCAACAGCTCGCCGAGCGCCTGCCCCCAGCCCGCCCGGGGGGCGAGGGAAGCATCGTATTCGGACATCGTCGAATCACCCGCAAGAAAGACACGAATAGGCATCGAGCCGCTTTCGCTGCTGTGTCCATCGCCATCGTCCCGCAAGATCCGGCGGCAGCCCTCGAATGACCATGTCTCCCCAGCTTCCACATGAATGTTCGTTTGTTCGAAGCTTACGTCCTCGGCGTGCATGCATTGCACGCCCTGTTTGGCGAACAACGTCATCTGACGAAACTCGATCCGTCGCAGCGGTCGTTCCGGCAAGCCGATGAGCTCAAGCGCGCGTTCGGCGCCGTCACAATAGGTATCTTCTATAATAATATCGCGAAGCGTTACTTGCTCGCATTCCAATAAATGTATGTTCCACGATGGTGAGTTCTGAAATGTTGTTCCTTCCAGCAGCACGTTCGTGCAGTCATACAAGCCCAGCAGTACAGGCCGTAAATACGCCCGATACGGCTCGAATTCGGACAACGTCTCCATGCCCGACTGAATAAGCTCGCGCACAGAACATTCTCCTTGCATCGCACCTTTGTCCGGCCACCATATATCTGTAACGGGATCAACCACACCGCCAGTGGAAAGCAAAGCGTCCCAATTGTTCTTCGTCATCTTCCACTTCTTCACCGGACGCCAACCAGTACCGTTGCCGCCGAAGATACCTTCTCCGGTAATGGCGACGTCAGTAAGCCTCGTGCCGGAAATCGGGGGCTGACAGCGGACAGCCGTCTCACCTTCCCAGTAACTAAACCGAAGGGGGTAATGCGTTCGGTCACGGCTGAAGGAAATGAGCGCACCCTTCTCGGCGTGCAATCGCACACGACTTGCTAGCTCGATAGGCCCGGTCACCCAAAGGCCGGGAGGAAACACAACCCTGCCGCCGCCCGCAGTCGCACAAGCTGTATTGGCGTTCTGTACGGCATCTGTGTTCAGAGTTACTCCGTCGCCCATAGCGCCGAAATCGACGATGGACCATGTGCGATCGGGAAATGCCGGCTCGACGACGACAGCGCTGGTGAGGGTTGCTTCCGCTGACACGACCCTATTCATGGCTGCTCACGCCCATGATGCCGAATGACGTGATGTCGACGAAGCTGCCCATAGCATCCGAACGATCCGCACGCAGTGCGAACAGCCCGACCTTGGCACCAACCCAGCGGCTTTCGCGAGCGGGGAATGGGGGAAGAGGGACTCTCACGAATTCCAAGCCTTCGGTACGACAAGCAAAGGAGCACAACGCATCATTGGCGACGGTGACTCGAAGTGACAGCGAATCCGTCAAGCTCGAGACGGGCGACGACGCTGACATCTGCCAAAGTACCCGCTCCGTCACCGCATCACCTTCAGCTGCAAATAACACGAATCCGCCTTGATCCCGCCGCACGGCTGCATAAGCGTAACTGTAGCCGAACACGATAAGGCCTGCTCGGTCGCCAACCGCTAAGCCGCTGATCTCTAGGTCTGCCGTCGCCTCGAAGGCCAATCCCGGAAACTTCTGCAGCAGCAGCTGGGGCGTGTCGAACAGAGTAGCAGCCTTATCCGGCATTGGATGCGCGAACAACCGCAGTCGCCCCGGCTTGGCGTCTAGCGTTGCCCACGCTTCGTCCGGATTACCCTGCCACTGCCACTGAAGGCCAAGCTTCCCGCCTTCGAAGGTGTCCGAAGCCGCCGGCGTTTCCACCGCATAGATCGCTCCGACGTTCGGCTTCTTATGCCGAACAACCGGCTCGCCGATGCCGTCAACGTTCGAGTCAATGCCCATCATCGGCCAATCGTCCTCCCATCGCACCGGCTGCAAATGCACAATGCGACCGTAAGCCCCTTTGTCTTGGAAATGGATAAACCACGATTCCCCGCCATCCAGCTCCACCCAACCTCCTTGATGCGGCCCGTTCACAGAAGAATCGCCTTGATGAAGCACAACCTTCTCCTCATATGGCCCGTATAACGACCTCGAGCGCAGAACGAGCTGCCAGCCTGTAGCCACTCCGCCAGCCGGCGCGAATATATAATAGCAGCCTCCCCGTTTATAAAGCTTCGGACCTTCCGTCGTCGGATGCCGCTGCGTCCCGTCAAACACGATTATTCCCTCATCGAGGAGCGCGGCACCGTCCTGCGCCATCTTGCACATACGAAGCAAATGTTTAATTCCAGCACGGCTGTTGGCAAAGGCGTGCACCAAATACGCTTGTCCGTCATCGTCCCAGAACGGACAGGGATCGATGAGCCCTTTACCTTCCTTCACGAGATGCAGTGGAGACCATTCCCCAGCTGGATCCACTGCCGTCGTCATAAAAATACCCACGTCCGGATCGCCGTAGAAAATCCAGAACTTGCCGTCATGGAATCGAATCGCCGGAGCCCAGACGCCGTTACCGTGCTGCGGTTGATCGTAGCCAGCCAATTCCATTCGAGGGATCGCGTGGTTGATCAGCCTCCAGTTGACCAAATCATAGGAATGTAAAATCGGCAGGCCCGGAATGTGCCCGAAGCTGGACGCGGTCATATAGAAGTCGTTGCCAACCCGAATAATGTCCGGATCGGAATAATCCGCATGCAGCACGGGATTGATGAACGTTCCGTCTCCTTGATCAGAAACCCAGGGCTCCTTCTGATAAGAGCCGCGTGAACCATTCGGCGGCTGTAAGCTGCTCATAGCTCTTCCCCCTTATATTCGAACCATTCGAACAAAGCGGCGTTATCGCTTGGATGTCTGTCACTCGTCGCATATAACCCGATATAAGCACCGACAAACCCGCCGGCCACGTCCGTGCTGAGAATCGTTCCGTCCGCGTCGCCGCCCAGATCGATCCAAGCCTCCGAACGAAGTGCATAGGCGAACCGATATTGCTGACCGACCGCTTCCACTTTGAAATACACCCGATCCGCATCGACGGGGTGTTCCGCCAGCATCCGCTCCACGCCGCCTCTTCTTTCGATGAGTCTCACAGTGCGCCGGCCTTCAACCCACTCGTACATACACCTGAATTGATAGTCGTTGTTTTGCAGCAGCACAAGTCCCGCAGCTTCACCTTCCCCGACAGGAACGAACGACATCGCCGTACGGACGCTGAAATTCATATGCTGCTGCCGACGGCCGACAAAGCTCGGGTTTTCAAATCTCGTGATCGTCTCCGGTTTAAGCCGCAGACTCAGTCCACCCTCCGGCCGTGCCTGCAAGCTCCAGAAGTCTCCCCTCGGCGTCCGCAGAAAGTTCCATCGGTAATCAAGCGTTTCTCCATCAAAATGATCACATGTCGGCAGCGTCGACCATCGGCGCCCGGGTAACGACGGGCGCGGCAGCGCAAGCTCCACGATTCCTTTCCCAGGGTTCACAATCGGCCAACCGTCCTCCCAAGAGATCGGCACGAGGAACGTCTCCCGACCCAAATTGCGGTAATAGCCGCCGTACGGACGCGAGCCGAGACATACCATCCACCATTCCCCATCCTGCGTCTCCACAAGATCCGCATGTCCGACATTGACGATATCGGCCTGCCGTCCAAGTTGGCGATGCGTCAATATGGGATTCGACTTGCATCCTTCATACGGACCCGTTAGTCGTTCGCTTCTAGCGATCGAAACGGAATGCGTATGGCCAGTGCCGCCCTCGGCGATCAACAAGTAATAATACCCATTCACTTTGTAAATGTGGGGGCCTTCCTGGGCGTGTACGAATTTCAACGCTCCATCCCACAGGCTGTAGGACTCACCGATGAGTGTTCCATTCGTCACGTCAACCTCTTGCAGCCAAATTTCCATATGCCTCGGATATTGCTGGCCAGACGGAGGCCGCCGATTCGCCATAAAATAAGCTCTGCCGTCATCGTCGAAGAAGAGCGACGAATCGATGCCAGGCGCACCTTCCAGCCATACGGGATCGGACCACGACCCCGCGGGGTTATCCGTAGTCACATAGAAATTCCGCCTAGCCCCTGTCGCGCTCTCTACGAATGTTGTAATCATGTAGAACAGCCCGGCGTGATATCGAATCGTAGCCGCATATATCCCCTTAGAGCAGGGTGTGCCATCCAGATCGAGCTGGGAGGGTCGATCTAGCACATGTCCGAGCTGCCGCCAATGGATGAGATCCCTGCTGTGAAACAACGGCACACCGGGAAAATATTCAAAGCTAGACGTAACCATATAGTAATCTTCACCTACGCGGCAGATGGAAGGATCCGGGTAGCAGCCAGGCAGGATCGGATTGCGGAATGTGGTTCCAGCCAACTCCGTACTCTTTACGCTCGTCATAATCAGACTCTCCCTTCAACGCTTGATTCGTTCGAGACTAATACATCCGTATTCGGATGCTTAACTCTCATCGATAAACCGTCGACAACGGCGCCTTCCACATTATCCAAGCGAACAGCCGGACCTTGGCGAGTCTCGATACGTACATGGTAGAGCTCCAAGCTCCGCACATGCTTGAACAGCATGCCATCGCCGGCCATCACGAGCTTTTCCTTCACCATATCCGGCTCACCGCCCAGTTCCTCAACATCCGACGTCATCTCGATCGTAACGTTCCGAATGGTCACGTCCTCGATCGGCTGCTCCGGCAAGCCGTAGACGAATGCTGCAGCGGCCCGCGCGTTGCGTACCGTAATATCGCTAATCGTCAGCCTGCGTACGACCGGCGTGCATTCCGTCACCGGGATTGGCTCCGGTGTCGTCATCAATGGATCGGTCGAACTAACTCCATATCGATAAAACGAGTTAACCGCGATCGGGCATAGCACATCCTCCATATAGATGTGGCTGATCATAACGTCTTCAATGACGCCGCCGCGCGCTCGGTTCGTCTTCACTCGGAAGCCGCGGTCGGTCCCGAGGAAAATACAATTGGACACGACGATACGCCGAATATCGCCCGACATTTCACTGCCCAGCACGATGCCGCCGTGACCGCGGCGCATGATGCAATTCGTGACGACCACGTTCTCGGTCGGACGGCCGACGCGCCGACCATCTTCATTAATGCCGGATTTCAAGCACAGGCAATCATCTCCGACATCGAACTGGCAGTCCGAGATGCTCACGTTCGTGCATGAGTCTACATCTAAGCCGTCGCCATTCGGTGTATCGGACGGATTGCGGAATGTCACACGGGATACCTTCACTTCATCGCAATACACGAGATGAGTATTCCAGAAAGGCGAATTTTGCAGCGTTACCCCCTCGAGAGTTACTCCCTTGCAATCCATTAGCTGCAGCAAGGGCGGGCGTAAAAGCTGTGTCTCCCACTCAGCGAATGTACTGTCTATAGAGGAATAGAGGGATTCATTTAACTGCATTAGCTGCTCACGGTAAGGTGATTTCGGCGTAGACGATTCCTTCTGTTTCAATTGTCCGTAGGCATCCCACCAAGCCTGACCTTGTCCATCGATTACACCCTCGCCTTTGATACTAATTCGCTCCAGATTGCGACCGTATAGGAGGGGGTGGTACCCATAGCATTCGTATCCGGACCATCTCGTGAACGTGGGAGGATATAGCTCGAAACGGTTTGAAAACCGGAGCACCGCCCCGGTTTCCAAATATAACGTCATCCCGCTGACAAGCTCGATCGGCCCGGTCGCGTACGTGCCTGCTGGTACATAGACCGTTCCGCCGCAGCTGGCCGCACACGATTCAATTGCAGAACGGATGGCTATCGTGTTATCCGTCTGCCCATCGCCGACCGCGCCGAACGAGGTTATCTCGAATCGGCTGCTCATTTCTTCACCGATTCCATCGCTACGCAGGCAAGAATGAACGCGCCAACACCATGGAGATCGTTCTCGCTCACCGGACGCGCCACATAATGCTGGTAATCGCCTGCAGACGTACCAATACAGATGTCTGGCACGACCAGACGCCCTTCTGCATCTGTATGCAAGCGATCGATTAGCCCTTGATAACCTTTCAGTGCCGCTTCCAGACGATCTTCTCCGACGCAACCATGCTTGACCGCTCCGACAATCGCATGTACGAATAGCGAAGTGCAGGAAGTCTCGAGCCAGTTGTCTGGCTGATCCCCTTTATCCACGACCTGATACCACAAGCCGCTCTTCTCATCCTGGAATCGGATGAGGCTGTCAACAAATCGTCCCAATGCCGCCTTCAATTCACTTCGACCCGGGTAATCAACTGGAAGTACCTCAAGGAATTCGGCCAACGCCAAGCCGTACCAGCCAAGCGATCGACCCCAGAATTCAGGAGAATTCCCGGTGTCCGGGTTCGACCAAGGGAACTTGCGGCTTTCATCCCAGGCATGATACAGCAAGCCCGTCGTTTCATCGGACATATGCTTGCGCATCAGCTTTTCCCACTCGATAACCATTGGAGTAAGCTCTTCATCTCCATAATTATCCGCATATTGAAGCGCGAACACGCCGCCCATATACAGTCCATCGAGCCACATCTGATAAGGATAGTTGTCTTTGTGCCAGAACGCGCCTTCAGACGTCTTATTCAATGTCTTGAACAAGCCTCTCAGCTTGTCGGCAGCCAGGCGATACCGCGGTTCGCCGAACTGTTTGCCAAGCGTAAGCAGAAGCAAACCTGGCATTATGGAATCCAGCTCATCGCGAGCGAATCTGAAGTTGCCGTCCTCGTCAACTAATTGGTCGACGTAACCCTTCGGATATTGCAAGTATTGATCGTCTCCTGTAAGACGCCAAACCTCGAGCATGCCTTGAAGGAAGATACCTTGGTGGTAATGCCAGCGGCGTGCTGGGGGCAGCTCCTCAGGCATAAATTGTGCCATCAGCGAATCGCAGGCGGATTTTGCGTAATTTAACGGGGAATGCTTGGCTGCAACTAAGGTTCCATTAGAATTCATATCGGTTCAAGCTCCTATCAGGGAATAAATTATATTTGGGAAAACGATAACAATGATTGCGGCACCGGAAGATGCTGAACCGGTAGACCAGAGAGCTCACGCAGCGTATAACGGATAAGCACCGCTTGCGTGCTTGCATTCATATCGCTCTCGACGAGCCCGAGCCCTAAGGGCACAGGTATTGGCATGTCCGGATACGTCTCGCCTTTTTTCACCTGCGCTATATTTGGTGCCGGAGGGGAGCGGTCGATTTCTCTCGAGAAGGCACCGTCCTCCCGTTTCAGCTTTGCCATGTTCGCAATCGTGATCTCGGCAATTTCCGTCATCTCGTCCAGCGGAATGGATATCTTCATAGAAGACAGCAGGCTGATGGGGTTGCGGATGTAACACATATCGGTTGCATGCTCCTTCCGGAGCACGTCTAAGATAGAATCATAGATGTGATCCACCCGTTGCATCGGAATGCCAAAGCGGTTATAGAGCAGATGCAGCTTAAACGTTCCAGAGATCTGCACGTAACGCGATCCATTGCCCCATAAGCCTGTTGAAGGATGCTGCAGGTCAGCAAGATAGGCAAACAGCTCAGCTAAGTATGGCGCCCGTTCCCCCATGGAGAGCGCCAACACATATGTCGCGCAATGAGACAGCTTATCGCAGCCCCTCCAGCTGTTCGTTAAGCTGATAGAGCGGAGCCATGCTTCAAGCGTCTGCGGTGATTCCATATAAGCTGGGGTCGCAGCGCTCTGCTTTGGGAACGGGTAGAGGGGGGAGGCTCCGAATTTCCCCAGCGCTCCTATGCTGTACCCGGTCGCTCGTCCGACCATCACATCGTCAAGGCGCATGTTCGGGTCAGTGTCATAGAACAAGCCTGTCATAGGATCCTGCTTGGATTGAAAGTAACGAATCGTCTTTTCTCGAACAGATGCATTCAGACGATCTAGCAACCGGCAGCGCTCTAATATGTTCAGCGCTTGTCCAGTTGACTCAATATCAGGCGTGAATTGTCCAGAACGCTTCGAGCTCTGCGCATAATAAAAGCCCCCTGAAGCCGTGTCGTATTGCCCCTCCAGCCATTCGAAAAATTCATTGAACAATGAATCTCCATCCTGTTGAATGTCCATCAGTTGTTTATTCATGAGTTACCCTTTAATCGAGCCGAGCAGGGCGCCTTTCGCAAAATGCTTCTGCAGAAACGGATACACAAGCAGGATCGGAAGTGTCGCAACTACGATAACGGCCATCTTCACCGTCTGCTCCGGCGGACGGACCATATCCTCCATGCCCGATGTGTCGGCTGTAAGGCCGCTCGCCAGAATAACAATTTGCCGCAGAATAACCTGCACCGGCCACTTGGCCGAATCGTTTAAGTACAAGATAGCTGTCATATACGTGTTCCAATAAGTAACTGCATAGAATAACGAAATGGTCGCAATTGCTGGCATTGAGAGCGGAATTACGATACGGAACAGAATTCCCCAGTCTGTGCAACCGTCGATTTTTGCAGATTCCTCCAGCCCTTCCGGAAGGTTTTGGAAGAAGTTCCGCATAATAATTAGATTAAAAGCATTGATAGCCGTAGGCACGATCAGCGCCGAGAGTGAATCGATCAGGCCCATCTCTTTCACAACCAAGAACGTAGGAATCATGCCGCCGCTGAACAGCATCGTGAACACGACCATGAACATAATACCGCTGCGGCCATCTAAATCTCTTCGAGATAAGCCATAAGCCATTAGTGCGGTTAAGAACATACTGAACAAGGTACCCAGGGCCGTCACACTAATTGATACACCCAGCGCTTTAAAAATCGTATTCGTTGAAAAAATGTAGTGGTAGGCATCTAATGACCACACAGTCGGTATAATGACGAACTGCTTCTGTGCGAGCTCTGTTACCGTTGTGAACGAGCCGGCAATGACATGAATAAATGGAAGGAAAGTAATTAATCCAATCAGAGACAGTAGTAGGTAGTTGGTAATGTCGAATATGCGGCTTCCCAACGTTTTATCTTGTACCATGGTGACTCCACCTTTCTTCTTAGTAAATGCCTTCCTCGCCAGCCTTTTTCGCCAGCTTGTTAACACTCATGACAAGGATTAAGCCAACAACTGATTTGAAGAAGCCAACAGCTGTACTATAACTGAATTGTCCTTGACGCAAGCCTGCCGTATAAACATACGTATCGAATATCTCCGCTACCTCGCGATTCATCGAGTTCAAGAGGAGATAAATATGTTCGAAGCCAAGTTCCAGTACGTCCCCGATTTTCAAAATCAACAGCACGACGATTACACTTCGAATACAAGGCAAGGTGATGTGCCATATTTGACGGAATCGGTTCGCGCCATCCATTCGAGCTGCTTCATACAGGCCAGGATCGATAGCAGCCATCGCTGCCAAATAAATGATCGTTCCCCATCCGGCTTCTCTCCAGATAATTTGCAAGATATACATCGGACGAAACCATTCATTGCTCATTAAGAAGTTAATTTTTTCAAAGCCCATCATGACCAGCAGTTCATTAATTATTCCGCGATCCATTGACAGCATGACGAACGAAATAGATACGATGATAACCCAAGACATAAAGTGAGGAATGTACACCAATGTTTGTATGAAACGTTTGAATCTTCCCCGACCAACCTCGTTCAACATAAGCGCTAAGAGGACAGGTACTGGAAAATAAAACAGCATGTTCATCAAAAACAATAAAAGTGTGTTCCGAAGAATTGTGAAAAACATCGGTTCGTTAAACAGACGCTCGAAATGCTTGAAGCCGACCCAAGTGCTGTTCCTAATGCCTAAGTACGGCTGGTAATCTTGAAGGGCGATGGCGAGTCCACCCATAGGAATATACTTAAAGATGATAAAGAAGAGAAATCCGGGCAGAATCATCAGATACAATGCTCTGTTTTTAATGAGTCTCCTTTTCAATTCAGAGTTGTTGTTAGTTTTGGTGACCATTCGGACAGCTGTATCACGCATGACTTCTTCTCCCTTTCTCTATGAAAAAATAGGAGGCTGTCATGTGCTGCAACAGCCTCCGGCACTTCAACGTCATCGCTTAGTTATTGTGCTGCGGTATAAGAAGCATTAAATTCTTCAATGATTTTGGTTCCGCCTTGCTTCAGCCACGCGTCAACCGCAGCTTGGAAGCCAGCTTCATCGATGTTGCCAAGCATAAATTTATAAGTTGCATCCTTGATCATCTCTTGCAGACGAGCTCCGTCTTGTGTGTATGTTGCGGAATCGAGCGGTGCGGACGGGTCATGAATAAGGAAATCATTATTTTGAAGGATTAGCTCTTCAGCTTTCGCCTTAGCCGGCAATATGTCGATCGCTTCATAGAAGCCCTCAATCGTACTTTTTCCGCCGATCTGAATCGATTGATAAGGCTTTGTTTCACGGTCAGTCAATTTTGTATCCGTGGTAGGAAGCACTTTGCCATCTTGCATCGTGTAATGTTCTCCTTCGACTCCCCAATAGATCAAGTTAGCGGTCTCAGCGCTCATCAATTTGTCATAGAAGGACAAAATGTTCTTCAGCTCTTCTTCACTTTTCACAGCAGATTTCGGGAAGAGTACGACAGAGCCGTAACCAGGGATCGCCCAAATTCCGAAGTTGCCGTCCGGACCCGTAATTTTGTTGTGTACATCTAGGAGCGCATTCGGGTTTACTTCGGTAATTTTGGTGTCTAGACTCTTAACGTCAGGCATGGAGCCGATGTAAGCTCCTGCTTTACCCGTAATCAACAGGTTTTGCTGATCATTCTTGCTCGTAACCGGGAAGTCTTTGTTAATCAATCCTTCCTGGTGCAGCTTCTTCACATATTTCATAGTCTCGATATAAGCAGGGAACATGAATTCAGGCACCAGCTTGCCATCCTGCATTCCCCAGCCATTTGGTGTGCCATACCAGGAGCTGATCGTCTTAAATGCACCGTATACGAGATCGCTGCGGTCTGTTAGACCTATCGTATCGTTTTTACCGTTACCATCCGGATCCTTCTCCGTAAACGCCTTCAGCATCGTATACAATTCGTCTACGGTTGTCGGCTCCTTAAGACCCAGCTTCTCCGCCCAGTCTTTCCGATAGACTATGCCTTGACGAGACAATGGACGCTCTTGATATAACGAATAAATTTTACCGTCCACCGACGTATTTTTCAGTACATCCGGGTTCAAGTTTTTCAGGTTCGGATATTGGTCGAGAAGAGGGCCGATTTCCCAGAACTGTTCGTTACGAATCGCATCACGCATCATAATGAGCGATGTTTGGTTTTTGATGTATACAGCCTGCGGCAATGTGCCCGTTGCGAACGACGCATTCATCTTCTCATCATAAGTGCCGTCAGGAACCCATTGAAACTCAAGCTCCGTGTTAGTTGCTGCTTCAAGTAATTTCTCGATTTTATCCGATGGAACCTCAGGCGTATGAAGGTTTGCCATGATAGTTAGTTTGAAAGGTTCTGCCTTTACTTCCGCTGGTGTTTCGCTTGCCGCCCCGCTGCTAGTGGTTGTCGGACTCGGAGAGTTCGTCGCGCCGCTCTCATTGCTTCCGCAGCCTGTCAGTACTGCAACCGCTGTCATGATTGCCAATAGGGTGCTGGCATTTTTCTTTGCCATGTTTTTTGACCTCCATTTGATATACTCATGTTTTTTGTTGCGACCTCAGCATAGAACGGAGCTCATGATTACGTATATAATCCTGGGATATGCGGTTGCAGTGCCTAGAGAATCAAGCTTTTTTCGGAGGCAGCAACAAGCTTTACACTGCCAGCTGATCTAATGATTATGTGGGTTACAACGGATTTCTCGAACGAAAAAAACCGATGGAGAAGTTCACTCAATCGGTTCCCGGTACGGCGTCTGAATCTACCCGTAAATCTGTATGATTTTTCGAATAGAATAGTCGCGATAAGTGTTAAAGATGAGATTCTATACGATTTTTCATATCATATAGAATCGCACGAATCGAGTGATGTACGAACGAAGTAAAAGGACCGTCAGGTTTCTGACAGTCCTTTTTACTGGGCCTTATTAAACTCTTCGATGATCTGTTTGCCGCCTTCTGTCAGCCATCGGTCGACTACCGACTGAAAGCCTGCTTCATCAATCGTTCCAAGAATGTAATGATAGGTTGCGTCTTGAATAAAGTCCTGAAGACGGATGCTTCGTTCATTAAATGTGTTTGATTCAAGCGAAGACGTAGGATCGTGCACGAGAATCGAATCGTTATCACGTGTCAGATCATCGGATTTTTCTTTTGCCGGCATTTGAAAATCCGACTCCAAGTAACCAGGAATTGTACTCGGTCCACCGATTTCAATCCCTTGGTACGGCTTGACGTCCCTAAAGGTCAGATCGAGATTACTGGAAGGAACCGCTTTGCCGTTCTCGATCGTATAATGCACATCCTCAACGCCCCAACGGAGCAAATTTACCATTTCAGGATCCATGAGCTTATCGAAAAATGTGAGTACGTCTCTTAATTCATCCTCTGACTGCACCGATGTCTTCGGGAACAAGACTATCGTTCCGAAACCGGTGGACGCCCATATCCGTTCGCCCTTCGGGCCGGCGATACGGTTTTGGACGTCGAATACCGCATTCGGGTTTACAGCTTCAGCCTTCAGCTGCAGACTGTGGACGTCTCCCATAGAACCAATATAGACACCCGCTTTTCCTGTAATGAGCAGCTCTTGTTGATCCGCCTTCGCCGTCACCGGAAAATCTTGATTGATCAGACCCTCCTGATGAAGCTTCTTAAAGAAATTCATCGTATCCATGTATTCTGGGAACATAAACTCAGGCAGCAGCTTGCCATCTTGCTCGCCCCAACCGTTGGGTGTGCCAAAGTACGCAGCAACGGTTTTGAAGGCGCCATATACGAGATCGCTCCGATCGGTTAGACCGATTGTATCTTGTTTTCCATTTCCATCAGGATCGTTGTAGGTGAATTGGTATAGCATATTATATAACTCTTCAATCGTTGTTGGCGCCTCTAGGTTAAGGCGTTCAGCCCAACTTTTCTGATAGATGATACCTTGGCGAGAGAGAGGACGTTCTTGGTACAGCCCGTATATTTTGCCATCGACCGACGTGTTTTTCAGTACTTCGGTCTGCAGCCTCTTTAGATTCGGGTATTCAGGAAGCAGCGGGCCGATCTCCCAGAACAGTCCGTTGCGAATCGGATCCCTTAGCATATTCAAAGTATCCGCATTTTTCAGATAGACTGCTTCCGGGAGCGCGCCAGTCGCCATCGATGCATTGAATTTCTCTTCATAGCTTCCATCCGGAGTCCATTTGATATCCAGCTTTGAGCCCGTATATTCCTCTACTAAATATTGAACCGTCTTCGAAGGCACCACTGGCGTATGCAAATTTGCCATGATGGTAATCTTGACCCGATCATCTTTCGTTTCTTGTCCATCCTGTCCGCCGAGCGCTGTACCCCCGCAACCTGACAATAGGAGAAGCACCGCAATGCTCCATAGACCGTACCGGAAAGATGTGCTGTTCATTGCTCGACCTCCGATCGATTTACTGTATAATTAATTATGGCATAACACGTGAAATGACAATAGGACATAACTTCTGAATGGGTGGCGAGAACGTGAGGAAGTCCAGTCTTTATACCAAGATGGTATTGTTCGGTTTAGCTATCAGCATTATCCCGATTTTGACGCTCGGCTTCTTCTCGTATTTAAAATCGTCGGACTCCATCCAATCCCATGTGAACAAAAGCAACATTCAAATGATGAACCAAATGAATGGAAATATGGAGCAAATATTGCGTACGATCGACTATACGCTTAATTACATCATCAATACGAATCAAGTGCAAGATGCGCTGTACCGATCCCTATCCTACAATGATTTCCAGCTTTACAACCAAATGAAGGAAGAGCTTACTCTGCTGCAATCGCCTGATACGATGGTGACCGATGTCATCTTGGCGAATGCGTCCTCCAACTGGGTCATTAACAACCGTGGTTTGTTCACGTTCGAGGAATATTCCTCGCATGCGACATTGATAGAATTGATGGAACTGAAAGGAAGCACGAACTGGGTAACCCTTGATACTGGCGCACTCGGGTCGAGCGATACGTTAAGCTACGGCTGTCCGACTACCATTACGCTCGTGAAGAAAATGCCGCTGTACACCGCCGCAAAGCGAGGCATCGCTTTGGCAACAATTCCAAGCTGCAGTCTTGCTGAGATGTTGCATAACCCATTGCCTGCAAGCGAAGTAGTCGTGCTTGATGAGCGGCTGCGGATCGTCGTTCACCCAGATGCCTCACTAATCGGCAAGCCGTTGACCGAAGCCGGTTATGTTGATGAAGCCAATTCCTCCCGATTCGAGGGGGTGTCAGGACAATTTCAGACCGATATAAACAACAAGCAGATTTCGGTGACGTATGTCCGTTCCGATTTTAACGGCTGGACCTATGCTTCTTTCACAGAAATGTCTGAAATTACGAAGGAAGCGCAGTCAATTGGGTGGTTTACCCTTTATGTATGCTTCATGATCATAGTTATTTGCCTCATGTTCGTGTGGCTGGGAAGCCACAAGGTATACTCGCCGATCCGTGCTATTTTTCAGAAAATCGCAGATCGACTGCCGGAAACCCAAGCAAACAAAAAGAACGAGCTCCAGATGATCGACGAGCATATTCAAGTTCTGTTCGCCTCTAATGCGAAGCTGAGCCATGAACTGCATCAGAACAGCCAGCAAGTCCGTACTTACTTCTTACTTAAGCTTTTCCAAGGTCAGATCAGTCCACCGGAAATTGCCGAAAAGACGGAGCTGTTTGGATATTCGAAGCAAATGAAGGGTTGGAGCCAGCTCGCTGTACTTACCCTCCAGATCGATATTTTGGAGGAGACACGTTACAAACAGAAGGACTTGGACTTACTGCTGTTCGCCGCAGGCAACATTGTTGAAGAGATGGTTCCGTCTGCCGAACGTCTGCCTCCCATCATTGTGGATCAAACGCAGGTGACGCTCATCGGGGGCAAGGACATGTCTGATGACGAGTTCAAGAATTGGATTTATAAATTGACCGAATCAATTCAGCTGCACATGAGAAGCTACCTGGATTTGAACGTCAGTATCGGAATAAGCTTGCCATTCAAAAACTTAAAACAAGCTCCCCGTGCTTACCAAGAAGGGCTTGAAGCATTGAAACACCGAGTAAAGCTAGGGACGGGTGTGATTGTATCCTATTTCAGCTTGAACTCAGGCAAGCATACACAAGTGTATTTCTACCCGGTTCAGGTTGAGAATCAGTTGATCGACGCTATTAAGCTAGCGGATGAGCCGCTTGCCTTAAAGCTATTAAAGCAATGGCTTGAGGAAGTGTTCTTGAAAGACCGCACGCCGCATGAATATCAAATTTCACTCATACGTTTATTGAACGCTCTGATGGTCGTGATGCAGGAAGCTGGCATTCGGCTGGAGCAGATCGACGTAATGGAAGGCTCATTATACGAGGAGCTGCTTCAATTATATGTGCATTCGGAAATTGAAAGCTGGTATAAAACGCGAATGATCTTTCCAATGATTCGAGTGTTCCAGGATCGCCAGCAATCACTATATCAGAATATTTCCGAGCAAATTATCGATATCATCCATAACGAGTTTGAACGCGAAATCACGCTTGAGGAGTGCGCTTCCCGACTTCATTATAATGTTTTCTATTTAAGCAGCGTGTTTAAAAAGGAGACCGATATGTCCTTCAGCGACTATTTGTCGCAATATCGATTAACGATATCGAAGAAGTGGCTCGTCGAAACAAATATGTCGGTCAAGGAAATTGCAGAGCGCCTTTCATATAACAATTCGCAAAACTTTATTCGTTTCTTCAAGAAGCAGGAAGATATGACGCCGGGTCAATATCGTGCTCAGTATGGAAAAGCCTAGAATAAAGACTGCCTGCTATACATTCGATTCCAGCCAGTCTAAGGAATGTCGGCCATTCATCTCGTGTCCTCCTTCGAACAGATCGAAGGCGAATCGTTCCTCACATTCCATCTCTCGATAGATGGCTTTGATTTCGCGAATCGCTTCCCGGACCTGCTCGGCTGGGAATAACGGGTCCTCAAGACCCGATTCAATAAAGAGCGGGCGCGGTGCTATTAGCCCTAGCAAATCCGGCATCTCTGCATGCTGAAGAATTCCAGGGAGGTAATTATCTAGGCAATGTCTTCTTGCCAATATGCTGCCTCGATATGTACTTGCATATCCATAAATAGCAGCCGCGCCGATTCGGTCATCCGTCGCGGCTACGAGCGACGCGATCATGCCGCCGCCGGAAAACCCGATAACGCCGATTCGCTGTGAGTCCGTATCGCCTCGTTGAAGCACGTAATCAACCGCCCGTGAAGCTTCATAAACTCGTAATCCCGCCAAGGTCTTGCCTGCTAGCAGCAATGCAGCCGCCAGAGGAAAGCAGGAGTTCGCCTTGGGATCGTCTCCGCCATTATCCTGGGTCAGTCTCCGATCGCCGAAGCCAACGATCTCGGGCACCACGACCACAAAGCCTCGCTCCGCTAGCTGATGTATGATCGTACCGTGCCCGCTGGGTATGTGATCATCGTTCACGTTGGGTTTGCCGCTGGGCAAGAGACCCACCATCTCGCGGCTTCCCCAGCCGTGGCCATGCAGTGCAACGATGGCCGGCCGCTTGCGGACAGTTGGCTCTTTCGGGGAGACCACATAAGCGGGGACGGTCAAGCCTTCATCGACCGTATATTCTATGCGTTCCCAAACCATTGTGGAAATCTCTACATGTTCTAATTGGCGAGCCTGAAGCGGTCTGCCGGAGTTGTCCGAGAAGCGGCCTAAAGTCTTGGACAACTCACGCAGAAGACTCTGTCTCCTGTCGTTCCAGCATTTGTCCTTACTCAATGCTTCGCGTGATTTCTCCATTCCGTCTATCAACTGCTTGATATACCTGTCCGGGTTCCACATGGCCCTTCCTCCGTTCAGCCATTTGAGCATTGCTCATTACCATTACCCTAAGCTTCCTATATCATTACGTATATAATCCGTAGATAAGAAACTGATTCTGCACAGTTACCTCGTTTCCCGTTGGCCCTATAAGACGTCGAAAGACCCGCAAGAAGTCGCTTGAGCAAGCGGTCTCCTTACGGGTCTACTTCTTCATTTTAATTAATTTCGATAGGCTCCAGTACCTTGCATAATACTGTAGGAGTCGGAAATGAGGGAGTTATTGTTACGGAAAGTATCGTATACAGCGCCTTCACGATCCACTTGGGAATCGACCAATACAAGTATGCGACCATCGTTGACGTAGCTCTCATATTGCTTAGCTTCGATTTCCGGAATACCGAGACCGATCAAACCGCCAACCAGTCCGCCAGCTCCCGCGCCAACCGCAGCTCCTGTTAGAGTAGCTGCAATCGGGCCTGCTGCTAGAATAGGACCGATACCCGGAATAGCGAGCATCCCAATTCCCGCCAGTAATCCAGTCACCCCGCCTAACACTCCGCCTGTTGCTGCTCCGGCTGCTGCCCCTTCGGGTGCCTTTGTTCCGGTTTCATCTGTAACGGCCTTGATGTCATCTTTATTTTTCCCGATTACGGATATTTCATCAGAATGATATCCTTGTGCCTTCAAGCCTTCAATTGCATTAACGGCTTCTTGGTCTGAGTAGAATACTCCTACAATTTTCTTTTGTTTTTCCATATTGACTACCTCCCAAGAGTATGTGCTGAACCTTGCGGTCCGCGTGATGGAGGAGCCTGCTAGGGAGTGTTACTGTTGAATAATTCCCGAATTAGGCAAGCGCCTCTGTAAATCGGTGCTAACTTTTCTTAACCTTCTCGGGGCGATTGTAAACATCAAGGGGTACATCTTGTCTTAAAGGATAGGTGGAATTGCTGCTTCATTCACGGGAGAATCCCAGTCCGCTGAAGTCTCCGTATTGGACATTGATGCGGCTTGTTTGGTTTGCATTATTTTTAAGCCCTGAGATACTTGGAAACATACAATTAGGAATATAGAGTAAGTGATTAACTCTGCAACACCGAGAGCGAACCATAAACCCGTGCTCGGTTCCCCATCAGCATTACTAATAGTTCTATTTAGTCCGCTTAATACGAATAGGGAAAGCATCAAGGGAACAGCTAGTCGACTAATCCAGCGGCCTTGCTTATCAAGCCCGGATGTATATTGACTATAAAACTCGCCGATTCTCATATAGATAGATGGGATGCCGTAGAAGTTGTAGAAAGGCACCATCATGCACACGAGCGACATACCGGGCGAACGAGGGTAATTCACAAAAAGATTATTTAAATCCATATGTACACGATAGATCCATATTAAATAAACAACTATGATTACCAAATAAAGCACGATCGATAACAATAAGAGAAAATTGTTAATGGAATAAACATATTCAAGATAAAAATCGATGTTTGTCGAATAAATTAAAGTACCCACCAAGTCCATCGCAGATAAAGAGAGCAACACCCAAAGCAAGATTTTCAAAACATTGGACAGTAATTCTGATTTAAGATTCACAGGGAGTTATTCTCCTTCTTCAGCCACTTATTTGTCTTAAATAGTCAAGCGCTTCTTCCAATGTGGCCACCGGAATGATCTTGAGCTTCAGGTCAAGCTCCCGGGAAACCTGGGCCGCCTCTTCCTCATTGCTTATGCCCCCGTAGGCAAAGTTTTCCTTGTCCTTAGGAACGAAAAAATAATCTGCACCGAACTTTTCAGCAGTCCGCAGCTTATCCCGAATCGCTCCGACGGAGCCTACGGTTTGGTCTTCCTCCAACGTTCCCGTGCCCGCTATGACATACTTGCCGTTATGAGAGAAGTCATCGCCCTTCGCCTCCTCTACCAACCCAATGCCCAGCATAAGCCCTAATGAATCACCGTAATAATTCCAAGTCTCCTCAATCAGCTCAGCTGATCTCTGATCATATTCCTTGGCCGATACAGGATCATCAACCAGCTCATCTGCCGAAATGACAGCGTTTCGGATTGTATCATTCCGTAATTGTTCTCCTATTTCCATGTCCATGGTCAAGTATTCTTCATAGGAGGCATCCGCTGCTTCGAAGTGAGCGTCTGGAAATGCCCGCGATGTTGTCCAACGTTCAAATAAGTTTCTTGTGAGGCCTTCATTCACATAAGTGAAATTCACGCTCCCCTGAACGCCAATCTCCTGAACGGGAACAATCTCACCCATAGCAGTGAAGTAGCTATACTGCGGTATAAAACAATAAACCCCCATGCCGGCAGGGATAAACAGAAGAAGAAAGGCGATAACAAACTCGGGACGTAATCGAAATTTTTTCTTCGTTGCTGGTTGTGACAATTCTTTAATCCTCGCTCCTTTGTTGGGATATTATGTTTGTTTAATAGCTATTCTTCAACAATCGCCAAATTTCCTCTCTACTGTCGAGTATTCTAATGAAAATCCCCCTTTTAAAAGTCGAAAAGCCCGGCAGAAGTCGCTTGAGATCAGGCGCTCTTCTGTCGGGTCTTTGGGTTTATTACAGTTGATATCAGAGGATTATGAAGCTCCGAATTAAAACCCGGATGCGAGCTTAACCGTATTTGCCAGCCCGGTTTCAACAATTTCACTTGCTCTATCCTGAAATTGGTTATGGCCTTCGATGACAACGGTCTCTGGGTTTTGAATGCCCCAGAAGCCAAGGACGTTTTTAAGATAATTTACCGCCATTTCCAGCGGTGCCATATATTCATTGGAATAGTCGCCGCCGCGTGCGCTTATTAATGCGACCTTCTTGTCTCCTGCCATACCGACCGGGCCTTGTGCAGTATATTGGAATGTCTTTCCGGCTTGCGAGAGATAAGAAATATAGGTGCTTAGGGGAGCCGGAATAGTGAAATTCCATAACGGGAATGCGAAGACGATTTTGTCTGCCGCAAGAAACTGATCCATATAAAGGTTAACAAGTGCCGCTGCTTTCTTTTCTTCCGGTGAGGTTTCTATTCCTTGGTTTAGCTTGTAAATACCTGAAATCGCCGTGTTTCCGTAGTAGGGCAACTCAATGTTATAAAGATCCAACTCCGTGATGCTGTCCCCGGGATGGGTTTCCCGATAAGTGTTCAAAAAGGCTTCATACATTTTGACGCTTACGGATTGTTCAACCGGGCGATCGTTTGCCTTCACGAATAATACGTTTGCCATGTTATTTTCCTCCACTTCAATTTGGGTTTCAAAAAGAGGCTGTTCTGTGCGATAATTGACACAGTATTTATTATGATGGCAGATTCTCTTTTTTTGAAGTACGCACTTACAAGTGGCATAGTATCCTGTATGAAACTAATGGAGGCGAGCGCGAGTGAAGGATAAAGCAGAAGGCTGTAAAACAGAGGAAGCACTCGAGGTTATAATGGGTAAGTGGAAGCTTACTATTTTGTTTTATTTAATCTTTCACGGAACGCAGCGCTTCAGTGAGCTCAGAAATTTAATGCCGGAAGTTACTCAAAAAATGTTGACGAATCAATTACGGGAACTAGAGGAGCAGGATATTATTCGAAGGGTCGTTTATGCCCAAGTCCCGCCGAAGGTGGAGTATTCCATTACGGAGCATGGAAGAACACTGCAGTCAGTGTTGGGAATCATGAACGAATGGGGGGCCGTTCATGCTGAACATATGCAAAGTAAAAAGCCAAACCCACCTCTATCGGCCGTGAAGCGCTGAAAGAAACGACTTGCCAAATTAAACCCGTGAATACAACGAACAGGCGACTGGTAAGCACCTATTCGTTGTATTCACGGGTGAGGCCTAATCACCCTGTTACTTAAAGATCATCACGGGAATATGAGAGTGCTGGATGACGTTATGGCTTACACTTCCGACCATCCATTCCCTCATTGAACTAAGACCTCTGCTTCCCATCATAATAAGATCACAGCTATTGTTCAGCGCATAATCTACAATGGCTTCCGCGGGGGAGCCTGCAAGAATCACGACATTCGCATCGGGAATCACTTCGATCGTGGATTTGATTCTATTAAGCACCTCTTTTCCCTGCTCATTAAGCTGTTCCTGGTAGCTTTCAGGCTGAGAGAAGGCCATCTCTCCCATAATAAAGGGCTGCAGATTGATAACATGTGCAACAGTAAGATGTATTCCTGCTTCGATCTTTGCCAGTTCAACGGCTTTACGAAGCGCTTTACCGGCTGGATTCGATCCATCATAAGGGACTAGAATATGGCTGAATAGCATAGCGTTCCCTCCCTCTCGTTAATAAGATTATTTAACCGTTTCTTTAGCAGGTTAAAACCAAAGGCGTGCAGCTCTGCCTTCATCTGGTTTTCTGGTTTCTGCATAGCATGCCATTTTTGCAGCGGATTCACTCCTTCTGTATTCTCTGAAGGGTAACGAAGCGGTGCCCGAGTATGATATGATACGGGAAGTTGTTCGTATCTTAGTTAAAGTGGGTTGATCCTATTATGCATTTACTTTCAGTTGAACATATAACGAAAAGCTATGGGGAGAAGATGCTGTTCGAAGATGTCACGATTGGCATCGAGACAGGAGATAAGATTGGCATTATTGGCGTAAATGGGACCGGGAAGTCCACACTCCTCAAGGTGATTGCCGGTTTAGAGACCGCTGATTCCGGGAGAGTATCTATCGGAAGGTCAGTCGTCCTCCGAATGCTGGCGCAAGACCCCGTTTTTACGCCCGAAGAGACAGCTCTCGAGCATGTTCTTGGCGGCAACTCCCCGCAATTAAGAGCGGTTCGCGATTTTGCCGAGGTTATGGAAGCCATAGCGCTGAATCCGGAGGATTCCAAGCTACAGCAACGGATGATAACGGTAAATCAACAGATGGACGAGCTGGATGCTTGGCAGCTAGAGAGTGATGCCAAGACGGCGTTATCCAAGCTGGGAATTCATAATTACGAAGATAAAGTGGAGACGTTCTCGGGCGGGCAGAGAAAAAGAGTGGCGATGGCCGCAGCGCTTCTTCAGCCTTCCGATATTCTGATTCTGGATGAGCCGACCAACCATATCGATAACGATTCTGTTGCTTGGTTGGAGGGAATGCTGCAGAAGCGCAAGGGTGCCTTGCTGATGATTACGCATGATCGATATTTTCTAGACCGGGTAAGCAATAGAGTTATTGAGCTCGACCAGGGACGCGCGTATTTCTACGAAGCCAACTATAGCCGGTTCCTTGAGCTTAAGCTGGAGCGGGAGGAAAGCGAAGCGGCCACAGAGGCTAAGCGGAAGAACCTGCTCCGTAATGAGCTCGCTTGGATTCGCCGGGGTGCACAAGCCCGTTCCACGAAGCAGAAAGCTCGGATTGACCGCTTCGAAGAGCTGAAGGAGCAAGGACCGAAATCGACTGCGGGCAAGCTGGATGTGTCTGTTGCCTCCTCAAGGCTAGGCAAGAAAATCATAGAGATTGATAAACTAACGATGAGTTTCGGAGAACGGACACTTATTCGAGATTTCAGTTATATCGCTGTTCCGCAGGATAGGGTTGGAATCGTCGGACGTAACGGGAGCGGGAAGTCGACCTTGCTGAAGCTGATCGCCGGCAAGCTAACTCCAGATGGAGGCAGCGTCGAACTCGGGACTACAGTTAAGCTTGGTTGGTTCAGTCAAGAGCATGAAGAGATGGATGAGTCCCTCCGGGTGATGGAATATATCCGTGAAGGTGCGGACCAGGTCAAGACGGCGGATGGCTCTACGATATCGGCAGGACAGATGCTGGAACGTTTCTTATTCGCCCCCACCATGCAGTGGAGTATGATCTCGAAGCTTTCAGGGGGAGAGAAACGCCGCTTGCAGCTGCTTCGTGTGCTGATGAATGCGCCGAACGTGCTGCTGCTTGATGAGCCTACCAATGATTTAGACATCGCTACATTAACGGTGCTTGAGGATTATTTGGACAATTTCCCCGGCGTTGTACTCACCGTATCTCATGATCGCTATTTCCTTGATCGAACCGTTGACAAAATTCTGTCCTTTGAAGGCGATGGCGTGGTCTCGCATCATGTGGGCAATTATACCGATTATCAGGAGTTCGCGCAGAAGAAGGAAGCGATGCAGCAATCGGCTGCAGCTCCTGCCAAGGTTGCGGCGGCGCCTACAAAGCCGGATATCAAAGAGCGGCCGCTCAAGATGACCTTCAAGGATCAGAAGGACTACGAGCAGATTGACGGTTGGATTGCAGAGACGGAGGATAGCCTTACGGCAATTGCGGGTAAGATGGAAGCGGCGAGCAGCGATTCTGTGCTCTTGCAGGAGCTGGCAGCAGAGCAGCAGCAGCTAGAAGCAAAGCTGGATCAGCTGCTGGAGCGGTGGACGGAGCTTAATGAGCTGGCTGAGCGGATTGCTGCTAACAAGAAGAACGGAAATTAGTTTATCGCAAACGAAAGCAAGAGGTTGCCTTAAGAGATTCACTCAGAGGCAGCCTCTTGCTATTCGATCGATTAGTTTCCGAGCGACTTGAGGAGTACTGCAGTTCGCATTATGCGAACTGCATGGTCGGATGAGTGACCTCGGAGCGTTGCAATTAGCATTATGCGAACTGCATGGTCGGATGAGTGACCTCGGAGCGTTGCAATTAGCATTATGCGAACTGCATGGTCGGATGAGTGACCTC
>NZ_JBEQAP010000065.1:0-28878 GCF_041640265.1 Cohnella sp. | reverse complement strand
CGTTGCAATTAGCATTATGCGAACTGCATGGTCGGATGAGTGACCTCGGAGCGTTGCAATTAGCATTATGCGAACTGCATGGTCGGATGAGTGACCTCGGAGCGCTGCAGTTAGCATTGTGCGAACTGCATGGTCGGATGAGTGACCTCGGAGCGTTGCAATTAGCATTATGCGAACTGCATGGTCGGATGAGTGACCTCGGAGCGCTGCAGTTAGCATTGTGCGAACTGCATGGTCGGATGAGTGACCTCGGAGCGCTGCAGTTAGCATTGCGCGAACTGCATGGTCGGATGAGTGACCTCGGAGCGCTGCAGTTAGCATTGTGCGAACTGCATGGTCGGATGAGTGACCTCGGAGCGTTGTATTTAGCTTAAAATCGAACCTTTAACAGTTACTCCTCCAATGTAACACCGATACCTAGTCGCTCCGCTTGTCGCCAATAGTGAGCCGCTAAGGTAATGTCGAACGCGGCCATGCCCATCGGATTAAAGAATATAGGCTCATCAACAGTGAATTTCCGCAGCACATTGTCGCATACAACTTGTTTTAACGTTTGAACTCCACCTTCCTGAAGCCCGCATTTAAGGTGAAGCTGCTCGATGTCCGTATTTTCCCGGCATACCTCCCGCCAATCGTCAACGATGACGGCTTTAACGGCCTGAACGATCTGTGGCATATAGTCTCGTAAAGAGATGTTGAGAAGCAAGGTCCCCGGTGCAGGAAGCAGATCTATATATCGGTCGGTCGAAGCGGTGCACGTAATGAATACGTTGCTGGAAAGGTATACCTCTTGCCAAGAGGCGGCGATGTGCGTTATCCCGAGCAGGTTCGCGTCGATGGTCGAAGGATCGATTCCCTTACTATCGAATAGTCGCACAGAGCGAAGGCGATCCCCGAAAACCTCGCTGACCATCTCCAGATGACGCCACCCGATCGGCCCCCAGCCTATGATCCCCAGTTGAATAGGCTTCTCGGAATTTATATCACAATGAGCCTCAATATACTTTCGCAGCATCACTCCGCTAACCGCAGCAGTTCGAAGAGTATTCAGCCATCCACTCTGGAAGAAGGCTACGGGAACACCGCTATGGGGATCATTAAGGATAACGGTACAGTGCGCTCGCGGCAGCCCTTGCGTCTTGTTCCCCGGAAAGCTGGCAATCCACTTCACGCCGCTCGCTTCTACAGCCCCTCCGACGAACGCGGGCATTGCAATTATTCGATTACCTGGATGAAGGAATCGCAAGTAAGGTTTAAGGGGCTGGGATATTTCCTCCGTCTGCATGAGCCTGACAGTGGATTCTATCTGATCGATTAAGTTATTCCAATCCACTCCGATTTCCTGAATGTGCCTATCGTTTAAGTAAATCATCTGCTCTCACCTCTCAGGTGCCAGCCAAGATATGCTGCCGGACCCATTCATCGTTGTACACAGTATCCAAATAGCGATCTCCGCGATCGGGTAAGATGGCCACGCATGCCGCACCTTCCGGAATCTCATTCTGCATTGCCCGAATCGCTGAAAGGACGCCGCCGGATGAAGCTCCGCTTATAATGGCTTCGGTGCGGACAAGCTCTCGGCACGCCTCAACACACTCCCGTTCCGTCACATAAACGATACGGTCAATGAGCTCGGAACGATTAATCGGTGGAACGACGGCGGCTCCCAATCCAGGAAATTGGCGCTTTTCCTTGAATCCCCCGAAGATGACGCTTCCGACAGCATCCACGGCGATGATCTGTGTAGGCAATCCAAGCTCGCGAATTCGCTCCGCGCAGCCCCGAATCGTTCCGCAGGAGCTAACGCCGCAGAATAAATAATCGATGTGGGGCAATGCTTCAATAATCTCTGGCATCGTTGTATGATAATGCGCCAGATAGTTGTTCGGATTGCTATATTGATTTGTCCAATAGCAATCTTTGATCTCCTGTCGCAATTGCTTTACGCGTGCAATCCGTGCAGGCAAATAATCGCCGCTGACGGGGTCCGGCAGAGTTACCATTTCGATTTCCCCGTGCAAGCTGCGAATCAGCTTAAGATGTGTATCTGTCGTTCGAGGATCCACGACGCAGATAAACCGCAGCCCTAGTACCCGGCAAATCGTCGCTAAGCTTACGGCCATATTACCGGAGCTGGACTCGATTACAGCCGTACCGGGCCCGATTTCTCCTGTCCGAAGCGCTTCTTGGATAATGAACAAGGCTGGACGGTCCTTGGAGCTGCCGCCTGGATTCATCATCTCCAGCTTGGCATGCACCTGAAAAGAAACCCCCCTGAATAGCCGTCTCAGCGGAACAAGCGGAGTGCGGCCGATTGTCCGGAGTAAGCCGTCCAATATATCCATCGCATGAGATCTCCCCTCAGTCGTAGAAAATCCTTTTGTGCTTAAGCACGGTACTGTCAAATGTAAGTGGCGAAGGAATGACTCTGAGCGATTCAAGCATCCGGCCTCGAATCATGCAGCCGATCTCCGGGATGCGATCCAGCAGCTCAAGTTCAATTCTAGAAAATATGGCAGGATCCTGTTCCTTGCTATCGATATGAACGGTTAATTTGTTGGCGTGAACCTGAATGCGTACCTGGGCTTCCTTGAGGTGGCGGTAGACGACATCCTCAATATCATAAATGCTGATTTTCTCCCCATGCTTAAGCTCAGAACCGAGACGCCTGACGATCGCCTTAAAGCTCTGTCTCCATTGTCCGTTCACAAGGATGGGCCGCAGATCTCGTACGACATCATATGTTACGTAACGCAGCGAGGGAAACAAGTCACGTGTCATTGAGGTTAGCACCAGTACCGACTCATTCTCGCTCAAAGGATCGGCATCGTTGAACAGTGCATCAACAGCGACCCCTTCTGCTTCAATACCTTTCGCGAATAGATACCGTCCATGCACATGCGAGAAATAAGCGATCGTACCGATTTCTATCGAACCATAAGTATCCGTAATGTCCGTCTGTGCAATGCCAAGCCTTTCCGCGACGCTGTGAACCCATGAAGGTGAGGCAATCTCTCCGACGAGGATGACTTTGTGAATGCCGCTTTCAGCCATGTTATTTGCCGATTCTGTTAGAAGACGGTCGAGTATGGAAGGCATCGTATACAGGACGTGAGGACGGAAAGCCTGGATTCGCTCGAGATGCTGTTCGATTGGCTGCTGGAAAGGGATAGAATCGACCTTGAGCCCTATGCTCCGAAACACTTCTAATGCTGTATTAGCGGCATGGCCGGTACCCATATCGGACAGCGCCGTACGAATCGTTGAAGGCTGTAGAAGCTGCTGGAAGATAGCAGATTTGATGCTTACATAACGCTCCTCGTCCTCAGGGGAATAATAGATCGTCTTACGCCGCAGCGAGCTGGTACCGGAGGTTCGATAGGAAGTCACACCAGGCTGCTGGCTTAATGGCTGCTCGGGGCAATAATAGAATTTCTCTAATACGTCCGATGTGATTAATGGCAGCTTTCCATACGAATCAGGAGCTCGAGTGTGATCGTTGAACTCCGCGAGCAATCGTCCGTACCACGGAAATATATCTAGAGTGCTCTGAAGCTTACTTTGGAGCTGCGCGGTATCTAGCACATTTACCCCTCCTAATGCCGTCACGGTACGATAATTAAATTATATGTTCCAAAGCCGTGCAGGTTCTTCTTCTAGACATAGGCCCCAGCCCTTCCCTCTGAGGGGGATTGCCATACAGTATCGTACAGGGCAATGTCTATCTGGGAGAAAAAGGGGATGAATACGCCTATGAACAAGCAGAGAGCGGTATCTAGCAAGTGGACCAAAACCCGGGTGCTGGCCAGATCGAACTCCTTGGCACCCCATATTCCGACAACGCGCCGACTAAATCGAAGAACCTTGTCACTATTATTAAAAAAGCATGGAATGGTTTACGTGAAGCCCGTGTCGGGCTCCTGCGGGATTGGCGTAATGCGTTTAGATCAGCAGAAGGGCAAATGGATTGTTCGAGACGGGAGGAAGCGTACCAAGTTTGGCACCTTCCATGCTCAGTTTCAGTGGCTCCGCAAACGGATACGGAGAAAATCCTATATCGTGCAGAGAGGCATACACGTGCTGAGGTATAAGGGAAGACCGATCGACTTTCGCGTTATGATTCAGAAGGGGAGAAAAGCCAAGTGGAAGGTAACCGGAACGGCGGCTAGGGTTGCCCATCCCCGCAAAGCGGTAACAAATGGCAGTCAAGGCGGGAGCATCTACTCAACCAGAGTCTTACTACGGCGCACGACGGGTAACAAGCAAGCAAGGAGACTCCTGAGTAAATTCAACCGGATGGCACGATTAACGGCACGACGTTTCTCGCAGGCTTACCCTAGAATGAATGAACTAGGTCTAGACATTGCCGTGGATCGCCGTAACCGGGCATGGATTTTAGAGGTTAACACAAGGCCCGATCCTTGTCCTTTCACAAAACTAGCAGACTCCTCAATGTTAAGAAGGATTGTTCGTTATGCCAAAGGGTACGGAAGGAATTATTCATTAAAATGTATCAAGGCGAAGAGAGGGGCAAGGTAACGTTGTCGATTTCTTGCTAGAAAGGTTACTTCCTGACCATTAAGAAACCTCGCAGTGTCTGTCCCGTATAAATAGGGTAAACTACTGGAAGAGGGAGGAATTAATATGAATTGTCCGGTTTGTGAAGGGTCTCGAATGAGGGAAGTAGAGAAGGATGGTATTCTTATCGATCTCTGTCCAACCTGCAAAGGGGTTTGGTTCGATCGCGGGGAGCTGGATAAGTTAATGCAAGGTGTCAAGGAAGTGCGTCAAGAATATAACGAGTGGTACTACGGGGATTCAGCAAGAGGATCACAACCGCCCCAACAATCGTATAACCCGCCTCCACAGCAGTATAATCAACAGCATAATTCCCACTATCCACCCCATAAGAAAAGGAAAAAGAGCGTCATGGACGTGTTCGGAGATTTGTTCGATTAAGTTGAATACTCGTTAAGACTGTCCCGGTTCGTTGCCGGGACAGTTTTTTTTATAAGCCGCCGAATCCGACGCCCAGATTAGCTGTAGGTACAGAATCGAGGCTATCGATTAACAGTTCCTAACTTCGGAAATCTGCGGGAGACCACAAAATGTATGCGAAAAATCATACAAAAAGAGCGTCATACACATCGAATCAGTCGATTCTATACGAAATTTCATACAAAAAATTTGATTTGAGCCCGGATTCTGTAAATGTATGCGAAAAATCATATACATTCTCTGCATATGTATGTTCACGTTAAAAATGTCCACAATTAATCGACAGTCTCGAATCTGAACCTAAACCGCCGAATACACCGCCCAGAGAAGCTGTAGTGTACTATTCCCTTGGAAAATAACAAAAAATCATTGTTTACTCATTGACAATGACAATGAGAACCATTATCATTCAAAACGTAGGAAGTATTGAGAATCGTTTTCAACGAAGGATGGATGAAATGAAGTCACGGTTAACTACAAGTCAGTTATCCCTAGCCTATGGAAGCCGGCAAATTGTGCAGGAGCTGAATTTGCACGTCCCGGACGGTCTGATTACGGCGCTAGTCGGCGCTAATGGATCAGGCAAATCAACCATTCTGAAATCAATGGCTCGAATTCTCAACCCCGTGCAAGGCGGAGTCTTCTTAGACGGGAAGCTTATTCATCGACAGCCAACGAAGGAAGTGGCTAAGCAATTGGCCATTCTTCCACAAAACCCGTCCTCTCCCGAGGGTCTAACGGTGCGTGAGCTAGTCTCGTTCGGTCGTTATCCTCATCAGAAGGGCTTCGGGAATTTATCGGTGGAAGACAATCGAATGATCGAGTGGGCACTGCACGCGACCGGAATGACGGCGTTTAGCGATCGGCCTGTTGATCATTTGTCCGGAGGCCAGCGTCAGCGGGCTTGGATAGCTATGTCTCTCGCACAGGGCACTGAAGTGCTTTTGCTTGATGAACCGACTACTTTCCTGGATATGGCCCACCAAATGGAAGTCATGACTTTGCTAGAAAAGCTAAATCGCGAACAGAAGCGCACGATCATTATGGTTGTTCATGATCTGAACCATGCTGCTAGATATGCTCAGCATATTGTTGCTTTGAAGGACGGAGTGGTGCTGCATGAAGGCAATCCGGAGAAGGTTATGACAAGCCAGATGCTTCGCGAAGTATTCAATATTGACGCGGATGTCATCCCCGATCCTCGTACGGGCGCTCCGCTCTGCCTGCCTTACGGCTTGGCGGAAGCTCTTTCACCTTCAAGCGTTCAAATAGGTGCAGCCGAACCAACGGCAAACTCCGCAGCTCAAGCGAGCAAGCCGAAGGTCGAAGCGACAGCCTAGGTAAAAGCCTAATAAAACATTTTTCTGGAGGCAACTAATATCATGAAAAAATTGCTAAGCATTATAGCGGTATCTATAGTTATGGCCATTATCGTCGCAGGATGCGGCGCCAGTAATAATAACGAAGCCGGGGCATCGAACAGCGCTAGTCCTTCCGCTAGCCCTTCTACAGAAGCCAGCCCAAGCGCATCTGCCGAATCGCCGTCACCGGTAGCTTCCGGCCCGATCGTCATCAAGCATGCCAAAGGCGAAACGACATTAGACAAGCCGGCGCAGCGTGTCGTCGTGCTCGAATGGATTTTCACCGAGGACCTGCTCGCTCTGGGTTTGCAGCCGATCGGGAACGCAGACAACAAGGAGTTCGCTAATTGGGTGACTCCCGAAGTTCCGCTGGCAAGCGACGTAACCGACGTAGGAATGCGTTGGGAGCCGAGCATGGAGACGATCGCTTCATTGAAACCGGACCTCATTATTTCCAACTCCGACAACAACGCAGCTATCTACGACCAACTGAATGCCATTGCGCCGACCATCGAATTCGATCCGTATCCGGATGGCGTTGACCAATACACGGCAACCATCGACATTTTTAATACCATTGCGACCGCAGTAGGTAAAGAAGCCGAAGCCGACCAATACCTGGTCGACCTGGACCAATACTTTGCAGATGCCAAAGCTAAGCTGGCCGCAGCGGGCAAAGAAAATTTCAAGTACGTCATAACCCAGGCGTTTACCGTGCAGAACAATGCGGCATTGAGATTGTTCACGGATTCTTCCGTCGTCTCCCAGACGCTGGCCCGTATCGGTCTTGTAAATGAATGGAAATCGGACAAGTTCATGAAATACGGCTTCACAGACTCGACCGTCGAGGCTCTTCCCGCGGTAATGGACACCAACTTCCTCTATATCGTACAAAAGGAAGACGATGTCTTCGCCAACGCACTGAAGGACAATTCGGTATGGAAAGGTCTTAACTTCGTCAAAGAAAATCGTACTTATGCTCTGGACGGAAGCACCTGGACGTTCGGTGGCCCCACCTCTTCGAAGGTTCTCGTGGATCGCGTCGTTGAAGTCTTGACCAAATGAATACGGTAACAGATACGCATAGGTCATTATCAAGTACGACCAGCAGCAAAAGTATAATTGCGATATTCGGGGGCGGCGTCGCTGCCCTCGTTGTTCTCATGTTCGCGAGTTTATGTTTCGGAGAGGCGAAGGTTTCCGTATCCACGGTCATCGCCGCCTTACAGAACCGTCAGGACTTGATGGATCATAATCTAGTATGGGATATCCGGATGCCCCGCATGATGCTGGGCCTACTCACCGGTACCGGGCTGGCCATTGCCGGAGCTCTGCTCCAGACGATCACCAAAAACCCGCTCGCCGCCACGGATACGCTCGGCATTAACGGCGGAGCGTATTTCATGGTAGTGCTGGGCACGATTTTCTTTCCTGCCACGCTTCATCAGTCGCCTTTCCTAATCGCTGTTCTGGGAGGAACGGGTGCCGCTATGGCAGCCTTTATTCTGGCGGGCGGCAAAGCGTCAAGTCCCATCCGGCTGGCGCTGTCGGGAATGATCGTGTCGCTCGTACTCGGGTCCTTCACGAACGCGCTGCATATTTTCTACGCTTATGAATCTCAATCTTTATTTTTATGGGGCGCAGGCTCGCTTAACCAGCTGGATTGGAGCGGTGTGCAGTATGCCTGGCCTTGGATTATGGGAGCGGTCGTTCTGGCTTTCCTGTTCGGCAAGCAGTTCGACGTACTGGATCTTGACGAAGCGACGGCCAGGTCGCTCGGGCAGAAGGTCGACCTGACCCGGTTTCTCGGTTTGGCGCTTTCTGTGCTTATGGCGGCCGTCGTCGTCAGCGTCGCCGGTCCGATCGGATTCGTGGGTCTGGTCGCTCCCCACCTTGTCCGCCTAAGCGGGTTGCGCTCGCATCGCTGGCTTATTCCGGCCACCGCATTGTGGGGTGCCGTCCTCATTACCGGCGCAGACGTTCTTGCCCGCATGGTGCGGAGCGGAATGGGGGAGGTGCCCGTCGGCGCGGTCATGGCGGTCATCGGAGCGCCGTGGTTAATCTGGCTGGTCCTGCGGAAAATGAAGGCGATATCCGGCTCGGCAGGCGGCGTCTCCATGAGCGTCGTGGGACGACCGATGAAGATCCGTTATTCAAGGCTGGTCGTCATTCTGTTCTTACTCGTTATTGCGCTTATTTTGGTAAGTATGACGATGGGAGCGACGCAAGTGCCGATCAGGCAGCTATGGTCAAGTCTTATCGGGTCTGACAGCGCTGCGAGCTATTCGGTAATTCTTAATTTGCGGCTGCCGCGGACGTTGGTATCGGCCGGAGCGGGTATTGCCCTGGCGGTCAGCGGAGTGCTCATCCAAAGCGCGGTCCGCAATCCGCTCGCTGATGCCTCGATTATCGGCATCACCTCGGGTGCGGGGTTCGGAGCGCTTGCGGTGCTCATCGCTTGGCCGCAGCTGCCGATCTCGCTTCTGTCCATCGCCGCAATCATCGGCGCCGTGGGATCCGCCGCGATCGTCTTCGCTCTCGCTTGGCGCAAGGGGCTTAATCCATCCGTTCTGATCCTGCTCGGCATCGCGGTATCGGCAATCGGTGCGGCTGGCATCCAGGTGCTGATCGTGCGCGGCTCGCTCTGGGGAAGCACGGGCTTCATCTGGCTGACCGGCACGACTTACGGCCGCACATGGGATCAGGTGAATACCATCGCCATATTTTTGCTCGTGCTGCTTCCGCTCGCCTGGAATCTGGGGCGGCGGTTCGACCTACTCGCATTTGGAGACGACAGCTCCGTCGGCTTCGGCTTGCCGGTTCGCGGCACGAGATTGGCCGCCATGGCGGTCGGTGTGCTCCTGGCGGCGGGTGCCGTCGCTTGCGTCGGCACGATCGGCTTCCTGGGATTAATGGCGCCGCACGCTGTCCGACTCCTGATCGGGCATAACACGAGGCATTCGATCGTGCTTTCCAGCTTGCTGGGAGCGCTGCTCCTCGTGCTCGCGGATACTGTTGGCCGGACCGTGATGGCACCCACGGAAATCCCGTCCGGAATTTTGATCACATTGCTCGGAGCGCCTTACTTCCTGTTTCTCATGTTCCGGACTTTTGCGCGCAGGGCGTGACAGCTGTCTGTGACTAAACCCTATAAAGACAGGTCGATCCTACAGTTTACGCTCTCTCCCGCCATTGTTAAATGGTCAAAACAGGGGAGGGCTTTTTTTATGGATAAGAACTTAAAGATGTTGCTGATGTTGCTGCCTTTCTAGCTTCTCCTGACAGCCGCAGGGTAACCGGACAATTAATTGATGCCAGTGGAGGATCTCATTTGTAAGTCATATGGATGATAAAAAAACGAAGACCCGCATTAGCGGGCCTTCGTCATAAAGCTAAATCAATCATTCCGGTGCCGTCGTTTCATCAACGACATCCGGTACAGTGGCTACTTCTTGATAAGTCTCTGCATCCATTACACGACGAGCAGTAACATAACGCTTCGCATAATAAGAATCATTCATTCCAGAAATCCTAACGCCTTTGGAACTGGAGGAATGCGCGAATTTATTATCGCCGACATAGATGCCAACGTGCGAAATGCCGCTTCCGCTTGTGTTGAAGAATACAAGATCGCCTGCCCGCAAGCTATCGCGAGCTACTTTCTTGCCTTTGGTTGCTTGATCTCTCGATATGCGAGGCAAATCTATACCGAGCTTCTTGAAGACGTACCCCGTAAAGCCGGAGCAGTCGAATCCACTCGTTGATGTTCCGCCGTAGTCGTAATCGATACCGATCAGTTTATCAACCGTTTCATCTAGCTTGGAGTCTGCGAATGCGCTGCCTACCTGAAAAGCTAACAGAAATGCAAGAGAAAATATGAATACTGAAACTTTGCGCAAAGCGGTGACTCCTTCCAATGCCTACGAGGTTAGCTGGAGGGTTCGGTAGAAGGTTCCCCTATGGCTCCTGTGAAGCAAAGCCAATTCACCCGACTAAATGGTTCCCCCGTTTCCTGGTGCGCAGGAACTCGGCAATTTTTTGGTACACAGCTTTAGATATTCGGCGATCCCGACAAATTCCCTGCATTTTCTAGATTAGAATTCCTTAATCTTCATAGAGAAACTAGGAAATCATACCCCCTTTTTCCCAAATATTTACCCGACAATAACAACGGCAAACCCCGGCCACAGCCCATCATAGGCTGAACCGGGGTATGTCCCGTTAATAATATTGTCGAATGGGACAGTGAGTCTTATGACCTTGGTTTCGACCAAATCTGATACTGTGAAGCGGCCGTCCACAGCGTTAGAAGCGTATTAAATGGAAAGTCTGATGTAGCATGACGGCGAGCAGCAATCCCTGAATCGCATACTGTTACGGAGGAACAGCATGCGATACTGAAAAAGAAGAACCAATACATACTTATGCCGTACAGTCATGTCTCATCCCTATTTTTATTATCCGCGAATCCCAATCACCTCATCGCACTATTGTTTCGAGCAAACCCTCAACGATGCGCGTTTTTCCAGTAACGACCGCATCCGATAGCGGCAGCGGGATGGATCGAAATGGGCTAATTTTCACTAAACTATGACATTAATACTGATATAATAGTATATTTCACCTATTACAGTGCAAAAGACCTATTCACACTACTAGATTCGACGCCTTATTATAGAGATAAAGTCGCATCCAAAAAAAACCAAGTGAAAAGGGCAAATCATGAGAAATCATGATACGCAAAGCCAAGGACCTTAACCACGCTCAGTGGAAGGCAGCCGGTTGCCACAAGGAATCATAGACATTTTACTATGAACCTTGCCAGAGGTTTATTTTTTTTTCAAAATATCCCGTTTATACAAAGAAAGGTAGGACAATCATGAAAAAACGTCAAGCTACTAACAAGTTTTCTTTCCTGGTTTCGCTTTTGCTTTTGATTCAGGTCTTATTTCCTACAGCAAACCTATTCGCGGCAGAGACAAATAACAACTTGCTGCCACCTAGCAATTTATCTTATCAGCTCATGACACCGACCGACGTTAAGCTGACATGGAGCGCTGTATTTGGAGCTACCGGTTATAAGGTCTATGAGATTACGGACGGCCAGCTCATCGCACGCGGTACGTCGACAACGACCTCCTTTACCATAAACAGTCTTCCTGAAGGAACGTATACCTATGTGGTGTCGACCTTAAGCGCGGACGGTGAGTCCGGGCCATGTGCACCGATCACGGTGGATATTATTTATCCGGACATGACGGCGCCGACCTTGACGTATACGATTCAAAACGGCAACGACATCGTTTTGAACTGGACGGCTTCCCCAAACGCCCAAAACTATAATCTGTACCAAATCCAAGCGGACGGCCAAGCAACACTGGTCAAAACGCAGACGACACGTGCATATACAATTGTCAATTCGCCTGCGGGGACATATAAGTACGCGGTTACCGCATCGAATTCTGTCTATGGCGAATCGCCTTTATCCGCTCCTATCGAAGTTGCCGTTGTTTATCCGACAATGACGGCACCCGGCAACTTCACATTTACCCTTACGAACGTAAATGACGTCACCCTCAATTGGAACGTGGCCAGTTATGCCACGAATTATAATGTCTATCAGATCATTGACGGCCAAAAGGTATTAATAAGCACGGTGACCGGGACTACGGTTAAGTTTACGAATCAACCCACCGGCGATTATGTCTACGAAGTATATTCGTATAGCGCTCGTTTCGGCGAATCGCCGGAAGGCAGCAAAATCACAGTAACCGTCGGATCCGTGACGATGACTGCACCGGAAAATCTAACGTACAAGCTGCAAAACGTCAATGACGTTATCCTGACTTGGAGTACCGTTTCATATGCCACGAGCTATAAAATCTATCAAATTATCGACGGGCAACCCATACTGAAAAGCACGGTAACCGGCACAACCGTCACCTATACCAACCAACCGGCCGGTGATTACATCTATGAGGTGCATTCCTATAGCGACCGATTCGGTGAATCGGCGGAAGGCACTCAAGTCACCTTTACGCTGGGTGCAGTGATCATGGCGCCTCCTGGCAACTTTACCTACAAGCTGCAGAACCTCAACGATATTGTCTTAACCTGGGGGACCGCAGCAAACGCGAACAGTTATAAAATCTATCAGATTTCAAACGGCCAAAAAGTGTTGAAAAGCACGGTAACCGGTACAACGATCACCTATACCAACCAGCCGGCGGGTGATTATGTCTACGAGGTTCATTCCTTCTCCACTCGCTACGGCGAATCACCGGAAGGCAGCCAAGTTACGTTAACAATAGAAGCCGTTATCATGGCAGCACCGGAGAATTTCCAATACAAGCTCCTAAACGGAAATGATATCGTCCTAACTTGGGATGCTGCAGCAAACGCAAATACCTATAAAGTTTATCAAATTACGGACGGGCAGAAAACGTTGAAAAGCACAGTGACCGGCACAACCGTCACTTACGCCAATCAGCCGCAAGGGAATTACACCTATGAGGTTCATTCCTTCTCCACCCGTTTCGGTGAATCGTTAGCAGGCAGCCAAGTCTCCATCCCGCTGACTTTCCCGATAATGGAGCCGCCGGCGAATTTGATACAAACGGTTAAAAACGCGACGGATTTTACCCTGACTTGGGACTCTTCCGCTTATGCGACAAGCTATAAAGTTTACCAGATCGTAAATGGGCAAAAGGTGCTTAAAAGCACGGTAACCGGCTTAACCGTCACGTATACCGGAATGTCGCCGGGCGAATACACCTATGAAGTTCATTCGGTTTCGACCCGTTTCGGGGAGTCGCCGGTAGGAACTCAGCTGACGATGACGCTTGATGGACAAACGATGCAAGCGCCGGCCAATCCGACCTACAGCATAGCAAACGGTAATGACGTTACCTTAAAATGGTCGACCGTAACATACGCAACGAGCTATAAAATCTATCAAGTGGTCGACGGACAAAAGATTCTGAAAAGCACGATAACCGGCACAACCGTCACTTATACGAACCAGCCGGAGGGTACATTAAATTATGAGGTCCACTCTGTTTCGAAAATTTTGGGAGAGTCGCCTGAAGGCGCGGAGATAACATTCACGCTGGTTCATCCCAAGGTAGCTGCTCCGGGCAACTTTACGTATAAAATTCAGAACGGTAATGATGTCGTACTGACTTGGGGAGCCGTCACTTACGGGAACTCCTATAAAGTCTATGAACTTGTTGACGGTCAGAAGGTTCTGAAGAATTCGGTTACAACCCTGACCGTGACGCAAACGAATGTAATCGGTGGTGAACACACCTATATCGTTCATGCGGTGAGCAACCGTTTCGGTGAATCGCCGGAAGGCAGCCAAGTGACCTTTACGCTTGATATTCCAATCATGCAGGCGCCGGGTAGTTTCACGAAGACCATAACCAACGGGAACGACATCACCTTTAAGTGGAGTGCCGTAACCTATGCATCAGGTTATAATCTGTATCAAGTGATCGACGGCCAAGAAGTACTGAAGAAAACGCAGACCGGACTAACAGTCACGTTCGCCAACCAGCCTGAGGACGATTACACCTATGTCGTACGCTCTTACAGCACTCGTTTCGGCGAATCGCCGGAAGGCAGCGAACTTAAGTTTACTTTGGTCTGGCCGACGATGCAGGCGCCGGGTAATTTCACGAAGACCATAACCAACGGGAACGACATCACCTTTAAGTGGAGTGCCGTAACCTATGCATCAGGTTATAATCTGTATCAAGTGATCGACGGTCAAGAAGTACTGAAGAAAACGCAGACCGGACTCACAGTCACGTTCGCGAACCAGCCTGAGGACGACTACACCTATGTAGTGCGCTCCTACAGCACTCGTTTCGGTGAATCGCCGGAAGGCAGCGAACTTAAGTTTACGTTGGTCTGGCCGACGATGCAGGCGCCGGGTAGTTTCACGAAGACCATTGCTAACGGCAACGACATCACTTTGAAATGGAATGCGGTAACTTATGCGACTGCTTACAGGGTATACCAAGTGGTCGACGGGCAAAAAGTGTTGAAAAGCACATTAACAACTACGACCGTCAAGTACGTGAACATGCCCGCCGGTGATTACAGCTATGAGGTTTACTCCTACAGCAGCCGTTTCGGTGAATCGCCAATCGGAAGCACGCTCGAATTCCCGCTGGTTTGGCCGGTTGTTCAGCCGCCTGTTTTGACGGGGGCCGTTTTTAACGCTAACAATATTACGCTGTCATGGCCTGCGGTTACTTGGGCGAACGAATATCGCATTTATGATTTAACGGGAGGCAACCGGCAATTAATCTATAAGGGTACGGCTTTAAACTTCAAAGTATACAATCTGTCGGAGGATACGCATTCGTATGAAGTGACCGCGTATAACACTCGTTTTGGAGAGTCTGTATCTTCGAACCGAGTGACCGAAACGATTGTATTCCCGGTTATGCAGCCTCCGGTTGCTGCGGTGAAGCTGTTAAGCGATACGAGCGCCCGAATTTCATGGAACTTCGTCACCTACGCAAACGGGTATAACATATTTGAACTGATTGACGGCCAACCGGTTCTGTTGACGGAGAACCTGAACAACCTGTCTTTCACGGTTTCGGATTTATCCTATAAGAACCATGAATATTATGTGACATCGTACAGCAACTCGTTCGGCGAATCGGAACCGTCGAATACCGTCCTTGCCAAGCTGATCATTGATACGGAAGCGCCGGTGACGAAAGCGGAAGCCCCCGCCGGTTGGACGAATCAAAGCCAAATCGTCACCTTATCGGCAACGGATAACGAAACGGGAGTCGCAAACACGTTCTATGCCCTGAATGACGGTGAGTTTACGGCAGGAACCTCCGTTACGGTTGACAAAGAAGGCGTAAACAAAGTTTCCTTCTACTCGGTAGATAAAGTCGGCAACACGGAAGCGGTACAAACGATTTCCGTCAAGATCGATCTAACTTTACCGAGCACGAAGGTAAGCGAGATTCCGGCATGGTTTACGCAAACAGCCGTCTTGGATTTAACCGCAACGGACGCCCATAGCGGTGTAGCAAAAACGTACTATTCCGTCAACGGCTCCGACTATGTGGAAGGTAATTCGATCACGGTAGACATAGAGGGTGCAAGCGAGGTCAGCTTTTACTCGGTTGACCAAGCTGGGAACAAGGAACCGGCTCACTCGGTTGAAGTGAAAATCGACCGATCAGCCCCTGTAACGTCTTCGAACGCATCAGAAGCATGGAGCATAGAAAAAGCGGATGTAACGTTGACTGCAGTAGACACTCAGAGCGGCGTAGCAAAAACGTACTATTCCGTAAACGGCTCCGACTATGTGGAAGGTACCGCATTCACTGTAGAAAATGAGGGGATCAGCAAAATTAGCTTCTACTCGGTCGACCAAGCGGGTAACAAGGAAACGGCTCACTCGGTTGAAGTGAAAATAGATCGTACAGCGCCGATAACTGTTTCTGAAGCGCCTACGGCATGGGTAAAAGAAGCGGTAGTGCATTTAACCGCAACGGACGCCCATAGCGGAGTAGCTAAAACTTACTATTCCGTCAACGGCACCGAATATGCTGAAGGTCAATCGATCACGGTAGACAATGAGGGCGTCAACAAGGTCAGCTTCTATTCTGTTGACCAAGCGGGCAACAAGGAAACGGCTCAGACGATAGAAGTAAAAATCGACCGTACAGCGCCAATAACTGTTTCCAACGTTCCTTTAACATGGACGAAAGAAGATGTTGCAGTCCAGTTAACCGCAACGGATACGCTAAGCGGCACAGCCAAAACGTTCTATTCGATCAATGGTTCGGAATATACGGAAGGCATTTCATTTAATGTCAGTGCTGAAGGCATTCATAAAGTTTCTTTCTACTCAATCGATTCAGCTGGAAACATCGAGAATGTAAGCGCGGTTGAGGTGAAAATCGACAAGACCGCACCGGTCATAACGATGAATCTTAACGAAGAGTATAAAGCTGGAACGACGTTGCTGCTAAGTTACTCGGCGATCGATATGCTTTCGGGGATCCTTACTGAGAAGATGACTGTTACCCTTCCAAACGGAGCGACTGTGGACGCAGTGCAGAACAGCGGAATTGTATTAGAGAAGCCAGGTGTCTATACTGTTACGGTAATCGTTACTGATGCTGTGGGCCTTAGCACCACACTGACAAAACAATTTGTTGTTTACCTGCAGGCTTCCATAACGGTGACTCCTAATGTCATCAAAGGGAATAAAGGAGTGTTTACCGTTCGTGTAGACTTACCGAATGGCTACAGCACCCAAGGTTTCAACCTAGATACCGCAACTCTTAACGGCGTGAAGGCTCTTAATAGCAACAATGGCTATTACAATCAGGCAAAGCTCGGACAATTCAAATTCGAACGTTCCGATTTCAATTGGACAACTCCGGAAGTTACAGTGCACTTCCGCGGGTATGTCGACGGTATACTGGTAATCGGCGAAAAGACCGTAAAAACCCAAAAATAAAAGCAATAGCGAAGGCCCCTTCGAAATGCCGAAGGGGTCTTTTGCTGATTGTATAGACTTATGACCTTGGTTCAGACCAAACCTGATACTGTGAAGCGGCCGTCCAGAGCGTCAGAAGAGAACGTATGAAATGAAATGCTTGATGCAGCATGACGGCGATAAAGCCTGACCATAGCAGAGAGACTGCCCATGCGGCAGCGGATACTGCCAAGCCGATCCCGAGCATGATTAAAGTAATGGATAACAGCGGAAGTACCCGGTGAAGCGCCAACCCCAGTCCCTTTAAGACTCCTTCCCGTGACACCGCTCCGAACTGCATGAATTGGAATAGAAGGTGCAGCACCAACCCCCATATCATCCACGCCGAAGCATAGGGCAGCAATCCCTGTGCCCATGCTGTTACGGAGGGCTCGGAGAAGAACAGGTTCTTGGAGAACGGCAGCAGCCATATGGCGGGAAGGAGCATAAGGACATTCTCCAGCCAGTAAAGCAGGGTGACCGGCTTCCAAGCTCGTCTCATCCCGTACAAGACGCGAGTACCTTCACTGGAGACGGCATGGTGAAAGGAGTAATATACACCGGCATTTAGCAGAGGGGTTAGCACCATCCTCAAGAGGAGCAATCCGCCCAGCATCCAGAGAACCTCATTCACAAGGTCGGTCTTGAGCAAGCGGAATTGCGCTTCGATGAGGAACAAATGAGCTGCGTCAGAGTTTGGATGCTCATCTGGATAACGTGCTAATATGGGCGTGATCACTGAATCAATGAACCGGTAGAGGAAGAATCCCCACAGCAAACGATAAAGAAATAGAAGAACCAATACGTATTTATGCCGTACAGCCATGTCCCATCCCTTTTTTAATAATCCGCGCATCCTAATATCACCTCACCATACCATTGTTCCGAACAAACCCTCAACGATTTGCGTTATTCCAGTGGACCACCGCGTCCGAGTTTCCCGGGGAACCTCTGTTTTAAGATAGTTATTATATCTGCGGTTATCGAGAACAACGTTCAGGCTCGGATCTATGGCCGCGTAAACCAGTGGAGAAGAAGAATTAACCTGCAGCTGTACATGATTCTGGGCGCCGTCCCATTGCTTGCGAGCGTTCTGCCCGTCCTCGAACTGGAACCAAACCGTGACTGGTTGAGGACTGCCACCATAACGCCGCAGAAGCACTAGGCTTTCGTAGCCGTCTTTTGTTTTCTGAGTAGAGATGGATTCGACCGCGAAATCTGCCATTTCTCCGCGCTGTACATAAGATTGGAAGAAGTCGTTCCATTTGTCCTTGGTAACAGATTCGACAACCTTCTGGAAGTCAGTAGACGAAGGATGCTTGAAACGATATTTCTGGAAATAAGTACGCATGATCTTGTTCATCGTCTTCTCACCCACCTGGCGTTCGATGGATGTAAGTACGAGCTTACCTCGCAAATAAACATTTTCCGCATAGCCGTCTGAAGACTCATAACGCCAGGATGCTTGATTAAGCGGCTCTGGACTAGTCATATAGCTCGCTTCGATCGTAAGGTTAGGAACGACGCCATAGATGCTTGCCATCAGCTTGTCTTCTGAATAACTGGTGAAGCCTTCGTCCAACCAAGCCTCTTCGAATTCATTAGAAGCGATAAGACCATACCAATATTGATGAGCGATTTCATGTACGAGGGTGCGCTCCAGCTCATAGCCGGGATTATCATTTTGGGCGGAGGCTGCCGTTACGAGCGTCGGGTACTCCATACCTCCTGCGCCATTGGCGTTAGCCGGCGGTACTACAACGGATAAGGTGGAATAAGGATATTCCCCATACCATTCTCCGAGCTTAGCGAGAGCGGACTTGGCTGCATGCATGTAGCGATCCTTCAGGTCCTTATGAAGCGGATCAAGGTAAAGCTTAATTCGAACGCCTGGAATGCCGGGAGAGGAGAAGGAGTTCTCCACGTATTCGAAATGCGGAGATGCGGACCATGCAAAGTCATGAACGTCATCGGCGTAAAATTGAAAGCTTTTGCGCCCGTTAGCGATCACGGGAGATTTGGTCTGGAAACCTGTTGCCGCTACCTTGAAGGACTGCGGAACATTAATGTTCACACTGAAAATACCGAAATCTGCATAAAACTCTGAATCGCCATGGTACTGGTGTAAATTCCAACCTTCTGTTGCTCTGCCGCGCGTACCGGCGGGTTCGTATACGGCGATCTTCGGAAACCATTGTCCCGCCATAACGAATTCACCTGCCTTACCCATCCGCGCGAATACTTCCGGCAGCTTTACTGTGAAATTCATCTTGACGGTAACGGACGTTCCGGGCTTGACCGACTCTGGAAGACGGAAGGTCGCCAGTGTGCGGTCTTTGCTGTTGCCATCGTCTGGCTGAACATAATGGAGGCGCGGAAGGAGGGTTTCCCCCTCCTCTGTTGTTAAAGATGTCAGAACCATGTTGCCTGTGCCGCCTGCCTTCATTTTGTCTCCGCGCAGCACTCCGTCGGATTCTTTCATAAAGGTGCTGCCGGGCGAAAAGGCATTCGGATAAAGGTGGAAATATAACTCAGAGACGGACTTGCGGCCTGGGTTTTTCCAGGTAACGGTTTGCTGTCCGGTTAAGCTGCCATTCTTTTCGTCAAGCGCAACGGATATATGGTATTCCGTTATACGATTGCTAAGTACGACAGCTTTCGGCTTCTGCGGCGGATCCAGTACGGGTTCGGTTTTTGGCTTCGCCTGAGGAGGCGGGGCGGCAACCGGCAGCTCAGACAGTGCGGAGGCGGGCAGGGCATACTGATTCACCCAAGCGTCGGCAAACCCGAACCGAAAAGACAATACAAGTACAGCAGCGGCAGCGACGAAAAGAAAAATTCGCAGCGAACGGCGCTCAGGCATACGGATTACCCTCCCGTTGACAAGCATCTACGAGATATATATGTGGGTTGTCCGCAGATTATATCTGTGAGGCGGCAGGAAATATGAAAGGTTGGATAGTCTACTCGATGTGCATGCTTCTACTCAACCAATCAGAGGAGATTGCTTACCGATCACAAGCAAGGTCAAGCGGTGAAGCGCACGCGTGCAGCCGACGTAAAGGAGCTTGGCATCCTGAGGGTTGCCCGAGTACTTTAGCTTGCTCGCATCAGCGATGAGCACGGCGTCGAACTCGAGTCCTTTGGCCAAATAGACGGGTACGACGGTTACGCCTCCGCGATATTGGCTTTGCCCTTCGGATATGAGGTTTGCTTCCAAACCGGCTTGGAGCATCTGCTTTTGGATGTGCTGGCATTCCTCGTCCGTGCGTCCGATGATGGCGATAGTCCGCATTCCGCGTTGTTGATTGTCCTGAATAAAGGCAGCGATCAAGCCGACTCGTTCTTTTTCCTTCTCTACCTGAACAATTTCCACGGGTTCTCCGCTCCGGAACACCGGGTCCGCAGGCGGCAGTCTTGTATCGGTAAAGGGAAGGATGCGGTTAGCGAATTCGATGATCTCTAGCGTTGACCGGTAGCTTTGCTTCAGGACATGGTATGAATTATATTCATCGGTGAAGACGGCAGACAGCTCTTCCCAGCGCTGCACGCCTCTGTATGCATGTATCCCTTGCGCCAAGTCTCCAAGTATCGTGAAGGAAGGCTCGTTCATGTAAGCTCGCAGCAGCGCAATCTGGAAAGGAGGAATGTCCTGCGCCTCATCTACAACGACATGATCGAACTTCACGCCCTCGTCCCCATTGAAGGTGAAATGGATCCATACTAATGAGGCTAAATCTTCGGGCATCACGAAGCCTTTCTTCAAATAAGCCCTTGTTTCGCCTAATAGCTTCTCTGGAATAAAATTTCTTTCCGAGCCGTGATTGTTATATAGACTTTGATAGACAGTAAGAGCATCGGCTTTCGGCAGCTTGCTCATGTAAGTACGGAGCCTCATCTTGCCCGTCTTGCTCTTGTCCTTGCGAATCTTGGGATCGCCGATATTCGTCAGCTGTATTTCCAGCCAGCGGTTGATCCTTGCCGCCAGTCTCTCCCGGCGTGCAGCCAGTGGATAATGGCGATACTCTACCTCGAACCACTCGCGTATCGTAGAGCTGGGTAGAGCTCTGCCTTCCCACGCTTCGAAAGGCTGATCCACAAGAAAATTTTCTTCGTAGAGCTTTAGTTGCTCCTCCAGCCAGCTTTTGAACGAAAGCGAGCCTTTGAACCTGCCGGGAGTCTCATCATCAATTGTCGGGCGAGTCCCCTCTAATGAGAACCAACGATTACCCTCGGTTGAGGACGCTGCTAATCTTACATTTTCATCTAAGATATTCAGAGCCCACTCGGTGAAAGTGGTCTGTTTAACGTTACCTACGCCAAGCTCCGGGAGTACGCCGGAAATATAATCGAGGAACATCGTGTTCGGTGCGAAAATAATCATCCGTTCCGCACGAATTTGTTGCTGATATTGATACAGAAGGAAGGCCAGACGATGGAGTGCGACGGTTGTTTTTCCCGATCCAGCAGCGCCTTGGATGATAAGCGCTTTGTATCGAGGAGCTCTAATAATGAGATCCTGCTCCGCTTGAATCGTAGACACGATATCCCGTAATCGGTTATCCTTCTTGTCGCCGAGCTTGAAAAGAAGGAACTCATCGTTTAGACCAATGTTATCTCCTCCGCGCTCATAGCTGTCCACGACTCGTCCGAGGGTCTTTTCCCGAATGGTTAGATTACGTTTACGGTGAATATCTCCATGAATGGTGCCATCGGGCGCTTCGTAGGTTACCGGGGCATCCCCGCCGGTGAAGGAGTAGAACAAGCTGGCGACAGGAGCTCTCCAATCAATGACGGCGGGTGCTCCCGTTTCTTTACTGTCCATACCTCTCTTACCGATGTAGAGCGGAATGGGCTCAGCCTTACTATTTTCGCGGAAATCAAGCCTTCCGAAGTAAGGCTCATTACTAAGAAGCTCCAGCCTCTGACGGGTTTCCTCCCGCTTTTCTTCGAGCAGCTGCTCTACGTAATCTTTGCCCCGGTATATGGGACCGATGTCCGCACGCTGATTTTCAATTTCCCGGAACGTATTCTGAAGCTTGCGCTGCTCTTCTTTGTATATGGGGTGCTGCGAATCCATGGGGCTTCCTCCTTGCGAGAAATAATAACTTTATTTATTGTGCCGTATTTTTGATCAAAACAATAGACTTATGTTTTCCGTTTTGTTATGATGTTGAGTACAGGATTGCCTAAATTAAGTAGAACAAACGTTCGCATTCAATAAGCACCGAATAAGAAGCGGGGAAGATCCGAATTTAAGGGTCTAAAGCCCGGTTTTTTCATATCTATAGGCTAATTTGGGAGGCTCGTAATGGAAAACCAAGATAAACCAGTTGAGAAAAAGAAGCTTTCGCTTAATGTCGTCAGCAACAAGGAGCACAGAGGCTTTGGAGCGGGAACAATTGACCTGAGCCAGGTTTCTTGTATCATTATTGACGAGGGAGAAGCCTATATCGATGTAGGAGCTATGCATGCGAAGAGCAAGATCGAGAAGGGCATTAAGTTCTCTCCGGACAAAGATAACGTACCTAACGGTCGACCGGCTTGGATTGTATGGGTAGCCGTTGACCGTAACGAAGGCGGTACTTACTACGCAGGAGCGACTTCCTGTGAGATGCTTATCGATACGGAAGCTAGAAGAGGCTGGAAGGTGCTTCCTGATCACGTAAACCGTCTGGATGCCTCCCTCAAACGCAAATATATGCTGGACAACATCGGCCCGGTAGAGAAGGCTGCTCTCCGTAAGCTGCTCGAAGAACACAATGCCGAGTGGTGGGATCACTCCCCGCAAACGCTGAAGGATTTACTCTCATAATCTGTTCAAATAACTACGACCGCTCTTCGGGAATTCCCGGGGAGCGGTCGTTTTGTGAGTAGTGAGGTATAATGGATATGACTATTCTAGGACATTGAATACTATTCTATTTATTTCGACATTTTTTTCAAATCTATTACCTTATAATAGGCATTATATGGATACAAGTTAATTATCCTTTTCTAATCCGTACACCAGGAGTGTTTTTATGTTTATTCAATTTATAAGGCTAATATTAATACCCGCAATATGCATGCTTATCGCTGTGTCTTCATTTGTGTTGGATAAAGAGCCTGATCAGTTACTCTTAATTTTAACGGGATGTTTATTTTCAGCAAGTGTTATGTTTTACAAAAAAATACCTTATTCAAATTTGCTCCAAGTCTTATTACTTTCTTTATTTCATTGGTCTAGTCAGTTGAATTGGTGTCAGTTATTGTATTTTATTTTAATTGCAATAGCCACTGAGAAAACGAAGAAATTTACAAATCTATTGTCAATTTCATTAGGTTACTCCGTCCTTTATACAACAATACGTCTGACTTATCTTCCAATAAATGAATATAATTTGTTGGTTTCCATTTACGATTTTATTAGTTTTATTTTAATTGTGGTTTTTTTACGATACTTTTTTACTAGCGAATTAGAAAAAAGGCAGTTACAAAAGAGAAATAGATTTTTAACAACCCACGATCCACTCACTCGGCTTTTGAACTATGAGGGCTACATCAATTCCATTAATAATTTAATAAGCAAAAAAAATCCCATCATATTGGTGTTATTGGACTTTCAAGATTTCAAGAGTATTAACAATGAAAGTATAAGTAATGGAAATGAAGTTTTAATGAATATATCGGTGCTATTACGTTCATATTTTTCAAACGCTGTTGCTATCTCTAGATATGCTGGGGATCGGTTTGCACTAGTGATTCCTCGGACAGAAAACACTCTTAACGAAATTGTAAAGCTATTGAAGAGGAATCCACTAGGTTATCAGGTTACTTATAGCCTGGCACAATTTCCGGAAGAAGCCCAATCTTCTCAGGAATTAATCGCCCTTTCTGAAGACCGATTGTTTCAAAATAAAAGGATATTGTGGTTAAAAAATGAGGAAGAATTGTTCCGATCAGAGAAAATGAAAATAGTGGGTGAACTAGCTGCGGGGATGGCGCATGAAATTCGAAATCCATTAACCACCATGCAAGGATTCATGCAACTATCCAAGAGTCAAGCTTATAATATCCAGCCATGGTTTGATGTCATGATGAATGAAATAACTAGGATGAATGAATTGACAGGTGAATTTTTACAGTTCTCCAAGCCGCATATCAATAATATAAAGCCTGAATCCATATCGAAGTGTATGGAAAGAGTACTGTTTTTAACAGAATCCCAAGTGGTTTCGCAGGGACATATTATACATCTTCAAAGTACCGATGAATCCATACTAGTTGAGGTGGACCGTGATAAAATGGTTCAGGTTTTATTAAACCTTGTACGAAATGCAATAGAAGCAATGAAGGAACCTGGTCATATATTCATGCTGGCGAAGCGGATTGATAAGGAGGTAATCATTGAAATTAAAGATACTGGAAGCGGTATTCCAGAAAGTGAATTTGCGAATATCTTTAACCCATTCTATACAACAAAAGTAGACGGAACGGGTATAGGTTTATCGATATGCTACAAAATTGTTCAAGACCATGGTGGAACTTTGTCCGTTCACAGTGTTATTGATCAAGGCTCATCTTTTATTGTTAAATTACCTGCCTATTAAGTTTTTTCTATACACCCCACCAGTTGCGAAACTTCGACCACAAGGAGTGATTCTTGGTCTTTCCGGATTGTTCTTGATCCTCTTCGGTATGGCCATGAAGAGAGCACATCTCCGTTGGTTCAGTGCCTTCGAGGAAGGTCTCCATCACTGGATTAGGGCAGCCCGGTGAGGCAAGCATATTCGTTGCGGGATCAATATAAACACTTACGACTCCCTCGGGCATCGGAAATACTTGAGGAGGTACACCTTCTAGCGCCGACTCCGTGAATTCCGCGAAGATTGGTGCTGCCCGATGTGCTTCGCTTGAGGATATTGCCCGTCCGCGGTCATACCCGACCCATACGGCTGTCGTCAGCTCAGGCGTGTAACCGACGAACCAAGCGTCGGAATCGGTAGTTCCTGTTTTTCCGGCGACGGGCCGCTTCAAGAGCTTGGCTATACGATGTCCAGTTCCACCTCGTTCGAACACGCTTTCCAAGAGCTGTGTAGTCACATAAGATAGGGCGGGTGTAAGCACTTGCTCCTCCCGGGGGTGGGCCTCATACAAGACCTTGCCATGATGGTCGCGAATACTCGTAATGGCTATCGGATCCGCCTTGCGTCCTTCATTCGCGAATACAGAGAACGCAGAAGCCATCTCGAAGGGGCTGACCGGAAAGGTGCCGAGAGCCAGCGAAGGAACCGCCTTGAGAGGAGAGGAAATCCCGAGCTTGCGTGCCATCGAGATAACGGCCTCTGGTCCTACTTGCATAATCGTGTTGACGGCATAGATATTATCGGAAGCGGCAATGGCTTGTCGCAAGCCGATTTCTCCGTTGAAATAGCGATCATTATAGTTGCTGGGGCGGTAAATCTGACGGTTATTATCGAAATAAAAAAGAGTAGGTTCGCTGCGATATTTAGTTGCCGGCGTGACTGAGTGCTGCTCTAAGGCAGAGGCATACATGATCGGCTTAAAGGAAGAACCTGGCTGGCGGTTATGCGCAAATACGCGATTGAATTGATTCTGACGGTAATTACGGCCTCCTACCATCGCTTTAATATAACCGTTGCGGGGGTCGATGGCGATCAAGGCTGTTTGCAGCTCGGAGTTTCCACCCTTTAATCCTTTCTTAATGGAGGTTTCCGCCATTAGCTGCATTCGTCCATCCAGCGTCGTATGGATGATCATCCCACCCTCGTTCATCAACCGCTCATCCATACCGAGTTGGTCAATAGCGATCTTTTTCACATAGTCTGCGAAATAAGGGGCCTTACGATCCTCTTCCTCGGGCAAGGCGCGTACATTCAAAGGCTTTCTAGCAACCTGTACCGCTAGCTTATTCGAGAGTTGGCCTGTTTCCTGTAAAGCCTGCAGCACCTTATGTCGTCTTGCCTTCGCATCGACGGGATGCAAGTGAGGAGAATAGTAGCGGGGTCCCTTGGGGATGCCTGCCAGCAAAGCACTTTCGGCGAGGGAGAGCTCCTTCGCAGGTTTGTCGAAGTAAAGGCGGGATGCGGCTTCTACCCCGTATGCGCCATGGCCATAATAGATTTGGTTCAGGTAGAGCTCTAGAATCTCATCCTTCGTATATGCTTGCTCAAGTCTTGCGGCGTACCAAGCCTCCTTGAGCTTGCGGGTCCAAGTCCGCTCATGGGATAAGTAGAGATTGCGTGCGAGCTGCTGGGTTAACGTGCTTGCTCCTTGCTGCTTAGACAGGTGTCTTATGTCCACCCAAGCTGCTCGAGCAAGTCCTCGAACATCGACACCGGCATGCTCGTAGAAGCGACGGTCTTCGACGGCAAGCGTGGCTTTGACTAGCCATGGGGAAATATCGGAAAGCTTGACGATTTGCCGATTTACGCCGTCCTGGAGTGAGGCGATCACGCGGCCCTCTGAGTCGAGGATCTGTGTCGATTGCATCGTTGCGCCAGCAGGGAGGGATCCGTATCGCAGGAGAAATACACCCGCACCGGCAAGTGCCAGTAACGTCAGAAGGGTCATCCATCCTAGTCTGCGGCGCCATTTCACCCATCGAGACAGAGGGTGGACTTCCGGTTTTTTTTGGTTCGCTGCGTCATCCATGAAAGAGGCCTCTTTTCTATATAACCAAGAAAACTGAAGGGGATGGTTTTCCCTACTAGTATGGAAAAAGGTGGCGATGACTATTCCTTCAATAAAAAGTATGGCTTTTAGACGAATAGGGTTGCTTTTTGGCAGTGATTTTATATAATACATTTTGTTTGGTACAATGTAGTGAGCGTTAGCAAAACACCTGATAGAGAGTAGGGATTCTATGTCCTCCATGGAACTGTGGTATACGGAGAAGCAAACCGAGAACTTCGGAATAACGATGAAAATTAAACAAACTCTTGTCCACGAGCAAACGGACTTTCAAGAGCTTGCTATGATCGAGACGGAAGAGTATGGAAATATGCTGGTGTTAGACGGTATGGTAATGACAACGGTTAAGGACGAATTCGTCTACCATGAGATGGTTGCTCATCCGGCGCTGTTCACACACCCGAATCCGGAGCATGTCCTTGTTGTAGGCGGGGGCGATGGCGGCGTGATCCGTGAAGTGCTTAAGCATCCGCAAGTGAAGAAAGCGGTGCTAGTCGACATCGACGGCAAAGTCATCGAATACTCGAAGAAGTACCTGCCATCCATTGCAGGTCAATTAGATGATCCGCGCGTTGAAGTTATCGTGAATGACGGATACATGCATATTCATGATCACAAGAACACGTACGACGTTATCATGGTCGATTCTACCGAGCCTGTAGGTCCTGCAGTGAATCTGTTCACCAAGGGCTTCTATCAAGGGATTTACGACGCGTTAAAAGAGGACGGGATTTTCGTTGCGCAGACGGACAATCCATGGTTCAAGGCGGATCTGATCCAAAGCGTTAACCGTGACGTTAAAGAGGTATTCAGCATAGTACGTGTGTACATAGCGAACATTCCGACTTACCCAAGCGGACTGTGGACATTCACGATGGGCAGCAAGAAGTATGATCCGCTTGCCGTCAACGAGAACGAAATTCCGGAGATTGATACCAAATATTACACGCCGCGCCTGCACAAAGCAGCGTTCGTGCTTCCTAAATTCGTTGAAGATTTGACGAAATAGGTTCAACAATCGTTCGTACGGTGCCTACGCACCGTCCGACACTTAAAAGGAGGTTCGTTATGCGCCTAAATCAAGCTTATTCCGGCAACGTATTCATCTGCAGCTCCGATGATTATGCAGCCTCCAAAGCAGTAATCTATGGAATGCCGATGGATTATACGGTATCATTCCGCCCGGGCTCTAGGTTCGGTCCCAGCCGTATCCGCGAAGCTTCTGTCGGACTCGAGGAATATAGCCCATACTTGGACCGGAGCATTGTCGATCTTGCTTACTTTGACGCGGGCGACCTTATGCTTCCATTCGGAAACGCGGCGAAGAGTCTCGACATTATCGGCGATTTCGTCCGCGGTATTCTGGCGGATGGTAAGATTCCTGTAGGTCTCGGCGGAGAGCATCTCGTGAGCTGGCCGGTAATCCAAGAGGTTTACAGGAAATATCCGGATCTCGCTATTATCCATTTCGATGCCCATACCGATCTTCGCGAGGAGTACGAGGGAGAGCCTCTCTCCCACTCCACGCCGCTTCGGAAGGCGGCGGTGCTGATGGGTCCGTCTAATATTTATCAGTTCGGAATCCGTTCGGGCTCCAAGGAAGATTGGACGTATGCCCAGGAATCAGGCGTCCACTTCCATCCTTTCGAGGTGGCGGAGCCGCTGAAGCGGGAGCTCCCTTCCCTTGAAGGCCGCCCCGTTTATGTAACGATCGATATCGATGTCCTTGATCCGTCGGCCGCGCCGGGGACAGGAACGACCGAAGCGGGAGGCATTACTTCGAAGGAGCTGCTTGAAGCGGTTCATGCGATTGCCCGTTCCGGCGTCAACGTCGTCGGCTTCGACCTGGTCGAGGTTGCTCCAATCTATGATCCTACGGAAATGACACCAATCGTCGCTTCTAAGATCATTCGCGAGATGCTGCTTGGTTTTGTGAAGTAAGCGAAAGGCAGCTTTTAAGACCTCTGAATAACGCCTTATGGGGCGTTATTCAGAGGTTTTTTTGCACATGTAAGAAAGTATATATGGGACGACAAAAGCGGGTTTGCACGATCACGCATAATCCGGTCCTTAATGACGAAATCCCTTCGACTCAGGACCGAAATGTTCGATTAGTTCTTCAGTTTCTGAGCAAAAGGGATACTGTCATAAAAGGGTTCGAAAAGATTGGGTCTCCCTCAGTATGATGAGTTTATCTCACGTATGCTCGCTTATTCGCAGGATTTCAGATAACTTGGATAAGCTTTGAATGGGGTATAGGGATAGTAACCATAAGTGACAAGGGGTTGGTGCAGTTAA
>NZ_JBEQAP010000064.1:0-29900 GCF_041640265.1 Cohnella sp. | reverse complement strand
CTTTGTCACAGGGCTTCAACCTTAGGATCTCTCCACCAGTTGCCTGTCAGCTACGAGGCGACTTGGCTCTTACCTCGATTGATCTTTCATCAACTAGTTGTGCCTAGCTTGGCTAGGCGCGCAAAAAACAAAAACAGCCGTGAGCGCCCAAAAGCGTCCGGCTGCAAAAATATACCTTGCGGCCCAAAACTACTTTCGGCAGTCTGGCGATCCTACGGAGGACCCATGACTTTGCGCCCCAGTCTCACGGCTGGTTTGCCTTTTTCGGTTAATAGAATTGAACATAATAGGAAAATTATGGATGTAATATGGCTAATTATTGCAGAAATTAGCGAATATAGAACCACTTTTTTGAGACTTTTGTAACATTTTGTATTATGATGCATGTAATTAGGAGTATCATAGATTAAGAGATGACATGATTCTTTCTACCCAATATCGGGATTCAAATCCATAAATTTTATACAACAAATAAAAACGTGTGCCACGTCACAAGGACGATGGCACACGTTTATTCATTATCAGATTGTTGATAGGGTGTCAGACTCGTTCCAAAGACAATTCACCCGTTTCCGCATTTTTCAATAGAATAATTCCCTCATAAGGCTCACCCGCCGAAGACGTAAATTTCAACTTCCCCGTCTTCCCCTTCTGGATAAGGCTCCTCACCATAACATCCGTTAGTGTACGATCAAAGCTTTCCTTCCATATAACAAAGCCGCATCCTGTTCGGAAGTTACTGCAGCCATAACCCTTGCGCCCCATGAAAACATGGCCGCCGCAGCCAGCTCTCGGACAACTGCAGATGGTGTTAGGCTGGGCGGGAGGTGAAGCTGCTGCAGTTGCAGCCGCTGTTTTCGATGTGCCAGCCACCGACGCTGACTTGACAGCTACTCCCCGTGAAGCTGCGGCAGAGCTCGTTTTCCTCGATTTAGCTGCAGAATTCCCGTCCTCTTCCGTATCTGTTGCCGACTTACTCTTCCCTTTCGCTCCTTTGGCTGGAGGCTCCGGCTTCGCGAAAGCGTTCTTGGCAGCCGGACGTTGATGATTCACCTTCTCAATAATTTGGCAGGTAAATTTCTTAACGTTGCCCATGAATGCGTCCGCAGAGGCTTGTCCGCGGGAGATTTCTGTGAGGCGCCGCTCCCAATGACCCGTCATCTCCGGAGATGTAAGCAATTCTACGCCAGCTCCGCGGATGAGCTCAATAGCCATACGCCCTTTAGGCGTAACCATGATTCTTTTCCCCTGCATATCGACGTATCCAACCTGCTTCAAGCGTTCGATCGTCGCTGCCCGCGTGGCAGGGGTGCCGAGCCCCGAATCCTTCATCGCATCGCGCAGCTCCTCGTCCTCGATCTGCTTGCCCGCGCTTTCCATCGCCTTCAGCAGCGTTCCTTCCGTATAGTGCTTAGGAGGCTGCGTCTCCTTTGCCTTCACCTCAACGTCATTGCACATGACAGGCTGAGTCGCATCAAGCTCGAACGGGGCGTCCGTCTCTTGCTCTTCGTCCTCCCGCTCCTGCGAGCCTGATCCATCCTCTTTGGCGTTGTCTTTACTACCGCTGTCTTTCGCTGACTTAGCAGAATTAGTATCGTTGTAGATCACCTTCCAGCCCAATGACAGCAGCTGCTTCACCGTAGTCCGGAAGCTTTCCTTCTCCACCTCGGTCATGACCGTATGTACTTTGTACTCTGCGGCTGGGTAGAAATGGGACAGGAAACGCCGCACAATGAGATCGTACAGCTTCTTTTCGTCCGGGCTCAGCCCTTGCGGCTTCTTCATCGTTGGCATAATCGCGTGGTGATCCTCGACTTTGGCCGGGTTGCAGACGTTCTTGTTGTTCGTGCTCACAAGCCTTTTATTCGCATCCTTAACAAAGTCGCCATAATCGGTCGAGCTCCGCAAGGAATCTAGTATTTTATGCATCTCCGGAATGTTCTGATCATTCACGTAGTTGGAATTCGTCCGCGGATAAGAGATGACCTTATGCTTCTCATAGAGTGCCTGCGCTACATCCAGCGTTTTCTTGGCGGAGAAGCTGAACTTGCCGTTCGCTTCCCTCTGTAGAAGCGTCAGATCGTATAGCTTAAAAGGATACTCCTTCGTATCCTTCACCTCATAGCTGGCAATGACGCCCGGCTTGCCTTTCACTTTGACCGCAATGGCTTCGGCTTTCTCCGGGTCCGTTAATCGCTCGCCCTGCCAGATGCCTTTATATGAAGTTGCTTGCTGTGAGAATAGGCCTGTAATGTCATAAAATTTCAGCGAATCAAACGCTTCGATTTGCTTTTGGCGGTCGTAGATGAGGGCTAATACAGGCGTTTGCACGCGTCCGACGGACAACAGCTCGTTATGCTTCGTCGTGAAAGCACGCGAGCCGTTCATTCCGATCAGCCAATCCGCTTCGCTCCGCGCTCGTGCAGCACGCGTCAGGTTATCGTATTCGATGTTGTCCTTCAGCTGGTCAAAGCCCTTGCGAATCGTCTCCGCCGTAAGGTCTGAAATCCATAGCCGCTTGACAGGCTGCTGAAGATGAAGGTGCCTCACGATCAGTGAGAAAATATGCTGTCCCTCGCGCCCTGCATCGCATGCATTAACAAGCGCGTCACTGCGCTGAGCAAGCTCTTTAATCACATGAAGCTGATCCTTCGTTCTCGGGTTCGGAAGCAGCTTAAACGTATCCGGAATAATCGGCAGGTCGCCGAATCTCCACTTTTTGTATTTTTCGTCATAGAGATCCGGTTCCGCCAGCCCAATTAAATGGCCGATAGCCCAGGTGATGATATAATTTTCGCCCTCAAGGTAAGAGCGTTTGTTCTGTGCCTTCGGTTCAATGACGGCGGCAATGTTGCGGCCCATATCCGGCTTTTCCGCTATGACCAGCGTCTTCAAAAGGGGTCGTTCCTCTCCATGTGGGATTACACATTATCCGTTTCATTATACCACACGCCTTGGAGGGTGTAGGACCCCTTCCCAGTCTCGACAATTAGCGCACTCTCCCCCCCTGAGCGAAGGGGATTTCGACCAAAAGGAAAAAAGCTTGCCGGTAAGCGAGTCAGACCCGCTCCGAACAAGCTTCATAGGATTATTACACCAACAATATAGCCGAACTACCTCAACTTATTCGATACAGTTACTGGCTTATCGATCGGCTTACGAGGATTCGAAGGCTCGCTTTCACGGCGTCCCGGGAACCACCAGCTCGCACGGCCGAGCAGCTTCATCGTTACAGGCACGAGCAGCATCCGAATGACGGTTGAGTCGAGCGTTATAGCGATCGCCATCCCGAAGCCCAGCATCTGAATAGGAAGCACGCCCGAGAAGGCGAAGCCTGCGAACACCGCAACCATCAGTACTGCCGCACCCGTGATAAGCGGCCCTGTCTTCTCCATTCCTTCGGAAATACTTTCCTCATGGTTCCCCGTGCGATCGTATTCCTCTTTTATCCGGCTCACAAGAAACACTTCATAGTCGGTGCTAAGACCGAACAGCAACGCAAGCAACAGAACCGGGACGAAATGGATAATGTATCCGTTGGACTCCACATCGAAAATTTCCGATCCGTAACCCAGTGCAAATACAAGCACGAGAATGCCGTAAGTGGCGGCCACGGAGAACAGGTTCAGGATAATCGCCTTTAATGGAAGCAGAACACTTCGGAACGTTAGAACCAAGATGAAGAAGATTAGAATGAGCATGATCCCCAGCGCCGGCAGCAGGCTGTCGTTGATGGCCTTGACCGTATCCATACCGGTTATGGTTTCCCCGCCAATGCTGAATACGGTTCCTTCCGGCAGGTCGAATCCAGGCAGCACATTATCCCTGATATGCTTCACGAACTCTCTACTCTCATCGCTCGAGCCGTATTGATCTAACCCAACCTCGAGCAAGCCTATATGATGATCACTGCTCATATAACGATTAACCATCAAATTAACATCGCTAGGCAGAGCGCTTCCTCCCCCTTGCAGCAGCCCGGAAACAACACTTGAATCCATACCCGGGAAGAAGGATGCGACAGAAGTAACACCATCCACATGCTCTTGTTTCGCTAGCTCAGCCTGCAGCGCAGCTATCTTGGCCAGCGCATCCGGCGAGCTTAAATCATTGGTTTCGTTGCGCAGCACGATGCTGATCTGGTTTGACACTCCAATGCCGAACGATTTCTCCATGGCGGCATAGCCTTGGCGAACGGCCGTATCCGTGGGCAAGGTTCGTATATCCGGCGAATCCAGCTTCATGTCCAAAGCCGGGGAAGCCAGCGCAGCTAATGCCCCTAAAGTGAGAATAAGGAACAATACGGGTCTACGCATAATGGCATTCGTCCATCTTTTCCAGCCACTCGTTTGTGTACTTTGTTGAGGACGCAAGAAAGGAAGACTGCCCTTATTAATACGAGTTCCCAGAATAACCAACACCGCAGGCAGCAGCGTCAGGCTAGCTAATCCTGCCACAAGTACGACGACGATTCCACCGAAGGAAATCGCCTTAATCGCACCCAGCGGGACTATGAATAGCGCGGATAGTGCGGCAATGACCGTTATGGCGGAGAAAAATACGGTATGCCCGGCTGTTACCATCGTTTGCACGATCGCGTCTTGCTTGCTATTCCCTGGCTTACTAAGCTCCGCCTTAAACCGGCTGACTATAAACAGAGAATAGTCAATTCCGACACCAAGCCCCAGCATCATAGCGGAATTGGTCACGAATACCGAAAGCTCTATTTCCCTAGCCACGAGGTAAACAATTCCCATGGCAACTAACACAGAAGCAATCGTAACGATTAGCGGTGTCAGTGTGGCTACAATGGAACGGAACACGAGAAGAAGAATGATAATGATGAGAGGGAATACGATCATTTCCGCTTGGGCTAGCCCCTCTTGGCTTTGTACGCTGCTCTCACCCCAGAAAGCCGCCCCGCCAACGAGGTATGCTTCTATTCCAAGACCCTCCGCCTGCTCCACAACGCGATCCTGATACTCAGGCACCTTGTTGATAACGAAATCCAATTTCATATTCATTTCCACGAAGGCAATGCTGAGATTGGGGTCTTCGCCGACAAGTCCCGAACCAATCGCCTCGGATGCATCCAGAATGCTGAATACGCTCGCGACGCCTTCCTCCGTTTTCAGCCGGTCGATGATCTGCCCCAGCTTCTCGTTATATTCAGGCGATCCAACCGCATGCCCTGGATCCCGGAGAACTAGCGTCATGGAGCTCTCCGATCTGCCATCGAATTCCTGTGCCAGCAGCTTTCCCGCAGTTAACGATTGCGAGCCGGGAACGTCCCAGCCGCCTCCGCTGAGCAGCGGCGTGAGCTTCCCAAAGCCATAACCTCCGAATAAAGCGAACAAAATCCATACTGCAACAACCAGCCACCTAACCTTATAAAGAGCTTTCCCCCAACTACGCAACAAACCGTGCATTTCCCTCCACCATCTCTCTCCGTTTAATCTTTTTATTCTCTTTTCACTATATATGCCGCTTGCTGTTTGACCATTCAAACAACAAGCGGTAAAAAAGAAAAAACCGAGTTTACGATTTTCTCTTTTTGTTCATTTGTTCATAATATGCGCCTAACATCTCCGCAAGCATACCGTATGCTTCGTCATATTTGAAGTCTGGATCCGCGACCTTCTGCAAGCCTAAGCCTTCGACAATGGCGTAAAAGATTGATGCGAATGTATCGGATATTTCTTTGGGAAAGCCTGCAATAGCTTCGACATTCTCACTTATGCTATCTCGCTCAGTCTTCAGCATTTCCCTTAATGTAGCCCGAGCTGACTCGTTACGCAGTCCAATGGCAAACAGCTCATAACGCAGCCTGAGCCATTCTGGCTCCTCCACTGCCCTGATCTTGGGTATCTCGAGTATATTCGCAATTGATTCGAAGGTTAACGGCTTATCGTCTGCCGGGATTGGAATCTGAATGGAGTCGCAATACTTCTCCGTTTCCCTGCGAAACACCTCCGCGAACAGTAAATCCTTACTCGGAAAATAATAATTGATCAAGCCCTGCGCTACGCCAGCAGTCATGGCTATTTCCTTGGTAGAGGCTTTGTCGTAGCCCTTCTCCGATAATACTTTATAAGCGGCCGTAATGATTCTGTCTCTTTTGTCTGCGTCTGTCATCGGCACACATCCTGCATCATATAGGATTACACTCAAAATTGAATGAACGTTCAAACAGATAGTAGCATATATCATTATGATGTGCAACCGGTCAGCTTTGGATTATGAGGGAGGGTTCACCCCGTCCGAAGGACGTCCACAATGCCGGCCAGCTTCACCCATTGTCCGGCGATGAAAATCCGATAAGCCAATATGTCGAGCTTGACGATGGTGCCGACAACCGTACGGTTCTCGTAGGGATCCCACAATACGAGCGTGATTTCCTCCCCTGTCTGGCATGCTTCACTTAGAAGCTCGTTAATCTCTTCCCGCTTCTGCATATCCAGGACCGGCTTTGTCCGCCGCTCCAGCTGATGGTTGGCTTGCAGAATCCGCTCCTTGTGCTCGGGCAGCATCATCCTGCTCGACTCCCAGAGCCCGTTGTTCTCCAGCTTCTTGCTCATTTGTAATGTCCTCCGATCTTACCCGCCCGATCCTTGGCTTGCCCAGCCGGCGAAACGGACACGGCTCTCATAATAACGGTATTGCCATATTTCTGCTTCAAAGCATCGGTTGTCTTCTCCAGTACCCTGAACCGGTCCCGCTCATCAAATAGCGATAATTGATATTCTTCTTCACTTGAGAGCTGAGACAGGCCGACCGCCACCTTGCGCACGGGAACCCCCTCCCAGTGCTTTCTGAACAGCTTAACCGCAGCTTCGTAAACCTGATTCGTCACGTTCGTCGGCTCGGCCATCTTCATCTGCCGGTAAAATCCGGTCGGACGGTCGAAGTCGGCGCCCTGACAGCCCACTGATACGACAAAACCCATAAAGCCCATGCTGCGGCAGCGCTGGCATACGAGCTCCGTCAATTCCAAGAGTACGACCTTAAGCTCCTCCAGCTTGCGGTAATCCCTCGGTAGCGTCATCTGGTGGCCTACACTCTTAGGCGGTGCTTCGTGGGTATAAGGGCTGACCGGACTGTCATCGATCCCATTGGCAAGCCGCCAATATAATTCGGCGTCGATATCGCAATTTTTGTTGAACTTCTTCCTCATCATCTGCTTCAGAACGGCTAGCGGGGTTTGGGCCAAATCGCCAACCGTGGCTAGTCCCATGGCCGTGAAATGAGCGGTCATCCGGCTGCCCACCATAAATAGCTTGTTCACTGGCTGCGTCCACAGTTTTTCCGGCAGATCTTCCTTCGGAAGCACGAACATTCCGCTGTCGTTCTTCTTCGCCCACAGATCACATGCCATCTTGGCCGTCACCTTCGAATAGCTGATCCCTAAGCGCGTATAGATCCCCGTATCATTGCGGACTTGCTCTTGAATCGCTTGCGCGATTGTAAGCGGCGATCCGAACAGCTTCTCGCTTCCCGTAACATCGATAAATTGCTCATCAATTGAATAAGGCTCAACCAGATCGCTATAAGCACGGTAAATTTCCGAAATTTGCATGGATACGTCGATATACTGCTGCATTCTCGGCTTAATCACGATCAATTCGGGGCACTTCGCCATCGCCTCGCGCAAGGTTTCGGCTGTCGTCACCCCGAATTTCTTGGCGAGAGGACATGCCGCTAATATAATGCCGCTGCGACGCTCCGGATCACCGACTACGACCAGCGGTTTGTTCGCGTATTGCGGATTCGCCGTTTTCTCCACGGAAGCATAGAAGCTCTGGCAATCCGCGAGCATGATGACTCTTTGCACACTTTTACCCATTGTTCATCACCCATCCGTCGATGCTGATAACCCCGGCACAGGTAATCCGCCACGATCGCTTTCTTCTCTCCGCTTAACCGATTACACAGTGCGTGTTACTCATTATATACGAACGGGTGTTCGTTTATCCATTATTATTTTTTCCCATTGAATTGTCTCTTGCGGGAGGACAGGCTTATACTGTGGAAAGGAGGGGATACCGATGTGCGGAAGATATACGATCGTGGTTTCCATGGAAGAGTTAATGCTGAGGTATTTGAACGAGCTCCCAACCAACCGGTATCATACCCCAAGATATAATGTGGCCCCCATGCAGAATGTGATGGCCATCGTTCATGACGGGGAGAAAAACCGGCTCGGCGAGCTGCGCTGGGGCTTGGTTCCTTCCTGGGCTTCGGATGACAGACTCGGGAGCAAAATGATCAATGCACGCGCGGAGACCCTTCTGGAGAAAAACTCGTTCAAAACCCTGATTCGGAGGAAACGCGCGATTATTCCGGCGGACGGCTTCTATGAGTGGAAGCAGACCGGAGACACGAAGCAACCGATGCGAATTACGCTGAAGGATAGCTCCCTATTCTCCATGGCCGCACTCTACGATACTTGGATAGCGCCCGATAGCCGCAAAATTAGCACCTGCACGATCATCACGACAACCCCCAACAGCCTCGTGGCGGACATCCACAATCGAATGCCAGTTATTCTGCGTCCTGAAGATGAAGCTGCTTGGCTTAACCGGAACAACGAAGACATCGGGCAGCTAACCAGCCTGCTTCAGCCTTACTCCGCTGAGGATATGAGGGCGTACCCGGTATCTCCTCTTGTAGGCAACGTCAGGAACGATACGCGGGAATGCATCGAGGAGGTGCGGGTATGATATTGGAAAAGATGAAATGAACTCGGATGCGGCGGTTAGGCGCTCATCAGCTGCCTTTTTTCGCGAAAAACGGATTATATATCTCCTTTTTCTCATAGGACAAGACCTCTTGCCCTCCTCTTACCCGAGCATAACGGCGAGTCAGGACAACCCAGCCTTTACGGATGTTCCATTCATTCGAAAGGGCCTTCGACGTGTCTGCCGGAGCGATCTCCTCCAGAACGGCACTTTCTCTTCGGACGGTATACTCCAATGCTTGGGGAGAGTAAATCCGGCAGGTTAGCTGCAGCTTATCGCGGTCAAATTCCGTTCGCAGATGGATATCCCCCCGGTGGGTATTCCTAAATTTAAGATCTCTTCTGCCATAGACGTAGGTCGCATCTCCGCCCAAGTGAATAAACCGCTCCTCACCCCATAGATCGGTACTGTGATTGTGCTTCTCCAGAATAGCTAGATTGGCTTTAAAAGCAGCATCGAATAGCAGAGACGCCACTACGCATACTCCGCCGCCTTCGCTGAAGGTCAAGCTTCCATTCATGAATACAGGACCTGCCTGAAAGCCCTGCGCCTCCGAAGCCGCTCCAAAAAATCTCCGCAAGGAGAAGACCTGACCGGGCTTCAGCCGGATAGAGTCCACCCGCTCGCACCCGGCTCTCATATTATAAAATCGACTCTCATTAAGCTCTTTCATCTCTTCTCGCCATTTCACTTGGATCAAGGACTCCGAGAGCAGAACCCAGTCCGGTTGGACTAAATCGGAAGACGCTTGATCCGGGCGGGCAATCCGAAATAACCACCCCCGAAGCAGGCTGTTCAGATTGTCCAAAAACAATCTAGCGGTTAGCCATCTTACCTTAGACCGATCCCGTTCCCGTTTAGCCAAAATGAATCGACTCCCTGTCCCATTATTATTTCCATGATAATCTATTTTCTGGAAAACAAATACCCATTTCCAGCTTGACACCCGGAATGGCGCACTGGTATATTGGACGAACACAACTGAATTCACGACTCTTACGATGGAAGCACCCGTAAGTAAAGGCAGTTATTCGCCTTTCTTGCAGGTGCTTTTTTGCTGTCCAAAACAAAGGAGGTATGACTATGCCAAAAGTAAAACCAGCTCTGTGTGTCCTTTTCCTCTTACTCACGTGTGTATTCTTCGCTGCCATTCCAGCCTCAGCCGCAACGGTGGAGCTGTCAGCACCTATTAGGGGTGCCTTCGACAAAACTGTCGCTTCCGCAGACAGCAAAACCGCAACGAAGCTGAACTCATTATACAAAGAGCTCGGCACGTTACTGGAGCAAGATCGTAATACCGAAGCCAAGATTAAAGCCCTCCATTATCGTAACGAAGAAGCATTAATCGCACTGCGCAAGCAAATTCGGGTAATCGACGCCGACAAGCTGGGCAAGCTGGAGGCGCAGGTAAAGCAGACAAAGGATCGGTATAAGCCTCTGTTCGCTCTCTACACCTCGGTTAACAAGCAGATCACGATAGCTAAATCCTTGAAGAACAAAACACTCAATAGCTTACTGCGCGCCCAAGCAGACGGTATAAAGCTCTCTGTCCAGTTTGCCCGCCAAGATATCAAAAATAAAGAAAACAACTTTAAGGCAGCCAAAGGTGCTGCTGCTCTAAAAATCAAAGCCGCTCGCGACACGCTGGCGACTATCGATCCGCTTAAGGTTCAAATTAAAGCCCAACGCAGCGCGGCCAGCCTTCCCCGTAAGAGCTTGTCCCCTGTATGGACAAACTTCAAATACGCTATTAAAAAAAGCGATGCAAGGAGTACGTTAGACTCGCTTGCAATGCTCGTTATACTAACTCGCCAGATCATGAATCAGCAGCTGAAGATTGAGGCACTGGAAATTAAAATCAGCGGCATCATTACTAGAACAAAAGCCCAAATCGTATAATATCCCCTATGGAAGAGGTATAATGGACTCCAGCAATCGAGTTATGGATATCCTTTCTCGATAAGAAGGAGCCCTAAAATATGGCACAAACCATTCGCTTAGTTACCGATCTGGATTTCGAGGAGGCCATGGAACGTCAGTCTCGTCTGCGCGTTTTTAAGAATGATCATATTATCGATACGGGCGGGGTTATCGTTCGTTTCGATGAACGAACGATAGTCGTGCAATCCGGAGTCGGCGATCTTGCCTATCATGCTAGACAGGAATGTGAGTTCTTCGAGCTTAGGAAACGTTGAGAAGAAAGCAGCTCGACTGTTAGGCGCCTAAATGTAACCATATCCACCGGTATCCAGCATATACATATATACGTAAATGCGAAGGACATCCGGGGGAGTGCTGCTCATGAAGTCTGTGCTTTGGTTCCGCGCCGCAGTCGGTCTGCTCTGCTTATTTTTTATTCCAACCTTTGTCACAGCTTATGCAGAAACCTCCCAATTAGACAAGTTCACCAAGCATGAGCAATTTATTGTCATCGATAAGTCTTCCAACAAGCTATTCTTCTATGAGAAAGGAGAATTAATCAAATCATTCTCCGTAGCCACCGGAAAGAAGCCCTCTTATACTCCGGAAGGCATGTTCACCATACGGGAGAAAATTAAGAACAGACCTTACTACAAGGAAAAGATAAAAGGCGGAGATCCCAAAAACCCGCTCGGAGACCGGTGGCTTGGCTTAAAAGTGACCCGAAACGGCAAAACCTCCTATGCTTACGGAATCCATGGAAACAACAATGAGAAATCGATCGGCAAATACGTGTCCGCCGGCTGCATCCGAATGCATAACAAAGAGGTTCGTTGGTTGTATGGGGAAATTAAAGTTAATACGCCCGTACTCATTCAAAAATAGAGGAAACTCCCTTTTAAACCTTTATGGACGAGGTCCATCCCCAGTAGAAGGCATCTCGATCCCAGGCGGCTTTACCCCCATGAAGCTTCTTGAAGGCTTTCTTAACTTCCTTGTCTATCGACGCATGACCGTTCTCGTTAACGTAAATGAACGATTCACCATAGTTACTTTTAATATAATTAACGGCTTCCTCTTGATATAGCACTCCTGCAGATCTCAATTCCTTAAACATCCACTCCGCTACCTCATCCGCCGTAAAGCTCATAACAATTCGCTCCCCTTTACCTTGTATTCCCTATACGAAAGCCCCAACCTTATGGGGTTAGGGCTTGCTCTTGCTCTTGCTATTGGATATCGCTATATCATCCCACGATTTGATCGATTTCACTCTTCAACAAGAGATAACGATGGACACTTCTCATGATTGGCATCTTAGTCAGACCTTGCTTGTCTACATAGATTTTCATCTGGTCTTTAGAGAGACCTAGCAGATTCCCGGCTTCCGTAATCGTTAACACCTCTTGATTACTCGTGGCGTTAAAAGTCTTCTTGGCTTTCTGGTTCCAGTCTTCAAATGCAGTCATCGTTCAACAACCTCTCTATGGTATACCGATAAGCTCCTCGGCTTGTACACCGATCAAATCTGATGATCTCTTATTATAACATATTTTCTCCCCAGTTATCATGGAAGGTTATGAGAAGTTATGTCACTTTCTTGCCAAAGTGAACAAGATAGAGCTGTTAATCACTGCAGCTGGCCTAAATAAAGCTCGCTGTACAATCCCCGCTGAGCAAGCAACTCGTTATGAGAGCCCTTCTCGAGCAAACCTCCATCCTTAAGCACCAGAATCTGATCCGCCTGACGAATCGTGTTTAGCCTATGGGCGATGACGAAGCTGGTTCGCCCTTGCATCAAGCGCTGGAGGCCTTCCTGGATTTTGATTTCCGTTACTGTATCGATACTGCTGGTCGCTTCATCTAGAACAAGTATGGCTGGATCTGCTAGAATCGCGCGGGCGATGGCAAGCAGCTGCTTCTGTCCTTGGCTGATTCCGCTTCCGTCCACCTCCAGAACTTTGTTATATCCCCCGTTCAGACGCACGATGAACGAATGGGCATTCGCTAGCCTCGCGGCCTGCTCTACCTGCTCATCCGTGGCTTCTAGTTTACCGTAGCGAATATTTTCTCGGATCGTCCCCTCGAACAGGAAGGAATCTTGGAGAACAAAAGCCATATGGGAACGAAGGCTTTCTCGCCGAATGGACGTGATGTCATGCCCATCTACCGTGATACGCCCAGAGTCGGCTTCGTAGAAACGGGAAAGCAGCTGGATGAGCGAGGTTTTACCTGCCCCTGTCGGTCCAATGATAGCTACAGTCTCGCCTGGCTTCGCTTCAAAGCTAATGTCGTTCAGGGTTTCTCCGCCTTTATCATAGGAGAAGGAAACATGAGAGAAGACTACCGCACCCTTTATCTCCCTAATGGACACTGCGTCACTCTCGTCCTTCTCCTCCACATCCTCATCGAGCACCTCGAACACCCGCTCAGCACCCGCAATGGCCGACAATAACGTATTCCATTGATTCGCAAGATCGTTAAGAGGTCTTGTAAATTGCCTTGCGTACTCTACGAAAACCACAATCACTCCGACCGTTATTGCTCCACGGATGGCAAGAATGCCTCCAACCCCAGCAATAATCGCGAAGCTTAAATTATTAAGCCCATTCATCAGCTTCGGGATAAAGCCCGAGATGGTTTGCGCCCAGAAGCTAGAGAGCTTAATTCGTTCATTACGCTCACCGAACTGCATTATAACTTGCTCCTCCTGGGAGAAGGCTTTAATAATGCGTTGGCCGGACAACGTCTCTTCCGTAAACCCGTTCAAATCCCCGAGGTTGCGTTGGCGTTCCTTGAATAGAACATCCGTGCGCCTGGTAATCCAGCGCATCCCGAGCGCCATTAACGGTACGACCAAGAACGTGAGCAAGGTCATTAGAGGGCTGAGCAGCAGCATGACAATAATCGTACCTGCTAGGATCAGCACACTAGAAAAGATCTGGATTGCCGAGCTGTTCAGGGTGGAGCTCACATTATCCATATCATTGGTCATGCGACTCATGAGCTCTCCACGCTGCCGCTTGGCGAAGAATGGAATCGGTAATCGATGCAGGTGACCGAACAGATCAACGCGCATCCGATATACGGTCTCCTGTGCGATTGTGATCATCCATATATTTTGCAGCCAGCCGACAAGCGAATTCAACACATATACCGCCGCAAGACCAACAAGAAATAGCACCCACGGCGTACCGCCGGGACCCTCAAGATAGTCATCGATAGCTGTACCGATAAGGTACGGTCCAAGCAATGTGAGTGCGGAGCTAAGTAAAACCATCAGCAATACAAGGCTGAGGCGCCCGCTTCTATGGGAAAGGTAATGCCATATTCGTTTTAGCGTTCCTTGCCAGTTTTTCGCTTTCCGCTTTGGACGTTTGCCAGCAGGGGTACCCTCCGCATCTGCAACCGACCTCCGATATCGGAAGGGCTCACTTAAAGCTTCCCACATGCGAACCCTCCTCCCCGAATTGCGATTCATAGATGCGCTGATACAACAAATGGCTGGCCATGAGCTGCTTGTGATTCCCTTGTGCAATCAGCTTTCCGTCATCTAACAGCAGAATTAGATCTGCATGAATGGTTGAGCTGATCTTCTGCGTGATTAGCAGCGTCGTGCAGGACATACCCTTCAAGGCTTGCAGAAGCGCGGCTTCTGTCCGTACATCCAGCGCGCTAGTGCTATCGTCCAGCAGCAGGATGACGGGTTTACGGATAAGCGCCCGAGCAATGGAAAGCCGCTGCTTCTGACCCCCGGAGAGGTTAATTCCTTTCTGTCCCAGCAACGTGTCATAGCTATTGGGGAGCTCCATAATTGTATCGTGAATTTGGGCGAGCTTCGCAGCCTCCACAATCTCCTCCAGGCTGGCATTGTTCAATCCCCAGGAGATGTTGTCACGGATTGTTCCCGTAAACAAAATAACCTCTTGCGGTACATAACCGATCGAGCGATGCAGCTTCAAGATGTCCAATGTACGGGCATCATGGCCATCTATGCGAACGACTCCCTCATCCTCCTCATACAGACGAGGAATAAGCTGCATCAGCGACGACTTGCCTGAACCCGTAGCACCTAGAATCGCAGCCATCTTTCCCGGATGAACCACGAAGGAAATATCCTCCAGTACAGGAGCATCCGTATTCGGATAGCGGAAGGTGACCTTCTCGAATTCCACGCGCCCTTCCTCAATGCCGTCCGGTATTGTCGCTTGAGGAGCTCGCGTTGCGTTATCCGTGTTAAGCACCTCGCCGATCCTATGTGCGGAGGCTCGGCCTCTGGAGAAGGCCGATACGATCATGGACAAGGCCGACAATGCACCGGCTGTTCTTAGCGAATAATTGACAATAGCTACGACTTCGCCTGATGTGGCGCTGCCTGCACGAATTTCCAGATGACCGAACCAGAGTACCGCGATAATCCCCGCATTCATGATCAGCATAATGAAGGGCATCGTAATCTCTGTCAGGCGCAAGGCGGACACGGAGCTTTTCATGAGCTCACCGGTGTACTTGGCGAATCGGCCGGCTTCTTCCTCCCGGCGGACAAATATACGAATGAGGCGCATTCCCGCTAGATTTTCCCGCATTAATCCGTTGACTGCATCCAGTCTCAATTGGACTCTTTTGAATAAAACCGATGCCTTCTTCATCATCCAGATCACGAAAAGGAATAGCGCCGGAACGGTTAGAAGAAGCAGCAAACCCAGCTCCAAATGCACAACAAGCGCCATAATGATGCTTCCAATCACCACTAAAGGCATGCGTAACATAAACCTTAGTCCCATAAACACCGTGTCCTGGAGCTGGGTCACATCATTCGTTAGCCGAGTGATTAGCGATGAGGTTGCGAATCGATTAAACACCGCGTAAGTGAATGCTTGCACTTTGCCATAGAGCTTCCCGCGTACGTCATATCCTAAGCTCTGGCTTGCATGCGCCGCGAAGAAAGAGCTCAGGATACCAGCGCCGAAGGAAAGAATCGACCCCGCTGCCAAGACTCCACCCCACAATAGAACAACGGAGCTATCCTTATTTGCGATCCCATCATCAATGATAATCGAGATAAGGAAGGGCTGAAATATTTCAACCGCTAACTCAACCAGCATGAGGAATACCGCCATAATTGCGGCAACCCGATATTTGCTAAGAAAATGTAAGACTAGCTTCATGCTTAGATCCTCCGACAAGTTGTCTTCTATGGATTGTTCCTATCGTTCCTATCCGCGCAAATGTATCATTACCATTCTATTTTACCGCACAATCACATGAGAATGAAAACATAGATTATACGTTTTTAATCCTTGATTTAGTCTCCCGAGTGGATTCCCATTCGCGCAAATGATATAATCCCTTAAGAAAAAGAGGACAAGGGGGATATGGAAATTGGTTGTCAAAAAACAGCGGATTGTCGTTTCTTTTCTTATGCTTATCTCTCTTTTGCTGCTCGTAACAGCTTGCGGCGGTAAGAACAATGCAAATCAAACAAACGATGCACCGGTATCCACTAACGTGCCGGCATCCACACAGGAGGCTTCCCCAATGAACGGAGTAGACACATCCGGCGATAACCCAATCGTCACCATCGAAATGGACAGCGGCAAAATCATAACGGTTGAGCTTTATCCGAAGGTTGCGCCAAACACGGTAAACAACTTTATCTCGCTCGTCAAAAAAGGCTTCTACGACGGCACCATCTTCCATCGCATCATCCCGGGCTTCATGATTCAAGGCGGCGATCCAGACGGTACGGGAATGGGCGGACCAGGTTACGGAATTGAAGGCGAGTTCAGCCAGAATAAATTTGAGAACAACCTCAAGCACACTGCTGGCGTACTCTCTATGGCTCGCTCCGGCAACCCGAACAGCGCAGGCTCTCAGTTCTTCCTTATGGTTGCGGACTCACCGCATTTGGACGGCGCTTATGCTGCATTCGGTAAAGTAACGGAAGGAATGGACACAGTAAACGAAATCGTGAAGCTGCCTAAAAACTCTAACGATCGTCCGAACACTCCACCCGTCATGAAGAAGGTTACCGTTGATACTCGCGGAGTAGATGCTCCAGAGCCGGAAATCATTAAGTAAATTCACAATGGATAAGCGTGATGCTTATCTGAGCAACAAGCAAAAAAGTGGTTATACACCGGGAAGCTTCCCCATGTATAACCACTTTTTTTCGTTATCAGATCTTGCGGGGACTTTAATATTTACAGCACTTTGGACAAGAATAGTCTCGTCCTCTCACTCTTCGGATTCTCGAACAACACCTGCGGTGTGCTCTTCTCCACTACTCGCCCTTGCTCCATGAATACAATCTGGTCTCCGACCTCACGGGCAAATCCCATCTCATGAGTAACGACAACCATTGTCATTCCTTCACTCGCCAGCGTCTTCATGACCGCTAGAACCTCTCCGACCATCTCGGGATCGAGCGCTGAAGTCGGTTCGTCGAACAGCATGATCTTCGGCTCCATCGCAAGCGCACGGGCTATCGCAACCCGCTGAGCTTGTCCACCCGACAGCGAGCTTGGAAGAGCATCGGCTTTCTCCGCCAATCCAACCTTGCTTAGCAACTCCAAAGCTTTCTTGCGCGCTTGTTCAGCGCTCCAATTCCGTACCTTCATCGGAGAAAGCATAATATTATCAATGACCTTCATATGCGGGAATAAGTTAAACTGCTGGAACACCATCCCCACTTCGGTCCGTATTTCCTCGATTTTCGTATTTCCGTCCATTAGGGAGGTGCCTTCAATCCAAATCTCGCCTTGCTCCGGCTTCTCCAATAAGTTGAGACATCGCAGGAAGGTAGACTTACCAGACCCCGACGGTCCGATCACGACAACAACCTGCTGCTGCTGAATCTCCATGTCAATATCCTGAAGAACGACATTCGATCCGAACGACTTGGATAAGCCTTTTACTTGAATAATCGGGTTCATGGCGTCACATTTTCCTTTCGATGTACTTTAACAGCTTGCTAAGAGAATAGGTCAGGATCAAGTAAATAACTGCAGCAGCCAAATATGGCTCCCATACTCTGTTATAAGACGCGCCCGCTAACCTTGTCCAATACATTAATTCCGGAGCGGCAATAACAGCCACCAAGGACGAATCTTTGACCAGTACGACAAATTCGTTTCCGAAGGCGGGAATCATCCGTTTTATGGCTTGAGGCAGAACAATGTAACGCATTACCTTACGGTGTGTCATTCCCAATGAATAAGCAGCTTCCGATTGTCCCTTATCAATGGACTGTATTCCCGCGCGATAGATTTCTGCCGTATAGGCCGCAGAGTTCAATGTAAGAGCGGTAATTGCGGCAATAATAGCATCCGTAGTATCAAGCACCAAGGGCACGAGGCCAAAGTGCACGATTAAAATTTGCAGCAGAAGAGGCGTACCTCTGAATAAATGAATATATCCTTGCGTAGGCCATTGCAAATACCATCTTTTAGACAAACTCCCGAATACGATCCCAAGTCCCAATATCGATCCCAGAAGGATACTAAAAATGGAGATGCCAACCGTGTAAAGCGTTCCCCTCATGAATAGAGGGAAGTATTCCCATATGATGTCAAATCTAAAGTCCACTCGAATCTTCCCTTCTACCGACTAAAGTCGAAAAAAAGCATGCGCAACGTTCTATCACGCATGCTCTCGGATTATTGTGCGCTAAGCACGCCCGTCATATCAGGCTCGCCGCCAATCCATTTCTTATAAATCTCTTTGTACTTGTCGCTTTCCAGGACTGTCTTAATAGCTGGATCAAGCTTAGCTTTCAGTTCGCTTCCTTTAGGGAAGGCAATACCATAATATTCGGAAGCAAAGTTCTCTCTGTCGATAATATGAACGAACTTCTCGTTCGGATTGTTCTTAATATATTCTTGTACGATTGCGATATCCGCAACAACAGCGTCTACTCCCTTGTTTGCGAGTTCAAGCATTGCCAGTGCATTACTCTCGAACTTCTTCAGGTTTGTGTTGCTTTCGCCCATGATCCCCTTCATAAGCTCGTCAGCCGTTGTCGAGATTTGAACAGCGACCTTCTTATCCTTAAGATCAAGAGCGTTTTTAACATCGCTGCCTTCCGGTACCAGAATCATGTTGGTTGATTCGAAATAAGGAATAGAGAAATCATAAGATTGTTTGCGTTCATCATTGATTGTCACGGCAGAAATACCCGCGTCATATTCTTTACCCGTCATCACGCTGTTAAGCAAGGCTTCCCAACCCAAATTGTTGATTTCATACTCCAAGCCCGCTTCTTCCATGACTGCAGCCAAGAAATCAATGTCGAAGCCGACGATGTCCTCCTTGTCCATACTTTCCATTGGAGGGTACTGGGCATCGGTTGCAAATTTGTATACTTTAGCGCCGTCAGCACCACTTTTTTCCTTTGCGCCGCACCCTGCAGCTACGAGCATTATTATGGCGGCAAGCGTCAAAATTAATCCTTTTTTCATCGTAAATCCTCCTAGATACTTATTCAATATTAAGAGTTTATCAGGTAACAAAATAATTGGCAATGAGACTTTCAGGCAATGTTATATAACATGACATGATTATAACGGTAGAATCCGATAAAAGGAGAGCGGTTCGGGAAATCATATCAAAAAAGACCCAGACAAAAGTACTGTCAGGGTCGTCTACAAAACCTAATTTCTTATTGATTAACAATCGATTTAATCGAAGTGTACGCCAGTGGAACGAAGCCTTCGGTCGGTTCTCCCACAGGGATGTTTACCTTAATAAGATAACCGTTGCCGCCGAACTCCATCACGATGTACTCTTTGCTCCCCTTGTCACCCGAGGCTTTCAGATAGACCGACGCATTCTGAATCATGCCATCATCTTCTGTTTGCGTGATATCCCTGACGTCACCTACGACTTTCAGTTCCTCTGTCCCTTCCACTTGCAACTGATCGCTGTTGTAGTCGGAAGGAAGCTTCATGATCTCAACCGAATAATTGGGGTCCACATTCATTGTAAGCTTACCAGCAGCTTGGTCGAACGAGAACTGCTCGAAAATGTAGAACGAGTAACCTTCCCCCACAGCCAGCTTGGCCTCGCGCTCTTCCTTGTTTCCTTCGAGTTCTATCGTAAAAGATTTAGTAACCGGGAGATCAGACGCCGGCTGCTTGGAAGCTGGAGCCGAAGCCGACGGTGAAGCAGACGCTGATGGGGATACTGGCTGTGATTGCGAAGCGGAAGGGCTGCCGGCTGCACTGGCACTTGCGCTCGGATCGTTATTGTTCACCCCTCCACTGCAAGCGGTCAGTCCCATGGATAAGGCCAAAGCTAATACAGTAAAGACGATTTTTCTTTTTTTATAATTCACTTTGTAGAACACCTCCGTCCCCATAGACGGAATAAACCTGCTTAATGTTTCACCTAGTAAATGGCCTTGTCGTCTAACTACCGAGTAGCAACAAAATCAGGTCGCGGCTTGCCCGCAGCAAATGGTGCTTCTAATCTATTTTCTATACTGTTAAAGACATAAAAGGCATTACTCCGCGGTAAAGGAGAGATATTCCCGCTTGACCCGTGCATCAGGTTGCAGTCGAACAATAGCACGGACCCCGCCTTCCCGACCGGCATCTCGATTCCGCCATCCTTCACGAGCTGCGTTAAGCTTATTTGATCCGGTACGCCGTACTCTTGACGACGAAGCGAGTCCTTATAATGATTATCGGGCGTCTCCCCAACGCAGCTCACGAATACACGATGAGAACCCGGGACAACCATCAATGCGCCGTTAAAGATTGTATTATCCTCCAGAGCAATCGAGCAGCTAAGTGCCCGCATTCGAGGCATCCCATCCTCCGCGTGCCATGTCTCGAAATCAGAATGCCAGTAAAATTCCTTGCCTGTAAATCCTGGCTTAAAGTTAATGCGCGACTGATGAACGTAAGTCTCGCTTCCGAGAATTTGCTGTACGATGGCCTGGAGCCGAGGGTGATTTACCAACTCCGAGAAAAATCCTGCTTCCTTATGAACGGCGAAGATTGAACGGACCTCATCCCCGCCGGGCTCCAGAATAACCTCCGGCTTCTCTAAACCGCGGCTCTTCTCGAGAAGCTGCTTTGTCTCACTCTTAAACCGCGCGACCTCATCCTCATGAAAGAAGGAGTCAAAAAATAAGTAGCCGTTCTCTTCATAGAAGTCTAGCTTGGCAGAATCAATTTCCTTCTGCTTCAATATATAATCGTAGACGACGGGATCCTGACGTTCCAAAAGCTCCGGTTGATCCGATTTACGGGTGGGGTATACATCAGTTCGCACCTTTACGCTTTCAATCATGGTCAACAAACTCCTCTCGGAAAAAAAATATTAATTCGCTGTTGGGGCTGCATACGCCCCCTCTTCATCATGAACCTCTAAACCTGTACAAGGCGGGTTAAATACGCAGACCATTCTCATGTCGGTCTTACCCCGCAGCCAATGCTTCTCGTGTCCGTTCAGCACGTACATCATCCCTGGGCGAATCGGGAACTTCTCCTTGGTGTTAACCAGTTCAATCTCCCCTTCACCTTCGATGCAATAGACGGCTTCGACATGATGCTTATACCAGATCATCGTCTCCGTGCCGGCTTTAATCTGGGTATCGTGAAGGGAAAAGCCTGCGCCATCCTCCTTCAGCAATAATCTCCGGCTATTCCAAGTGGGAGTATCCACATCATATTCCGTGCCTATCCGCTCTTCTAAATATCGGACGATCATATTGAATCCGCTCCTTCTATACGTGTGTTACGGGTATCTTGATCTCGGCCGCCGCTTCATAAACACATTCCGTTAATATGCGCAGTCCCTCGGCCAATCCTTCCCCGTCAATCGTGAGCGGGGGCATGATCTTCACAACTTCACTGTCCGTACCTGAGGTTTCAATAATAAGCCCGCGCTCAAAGGCAAGCATGGATATCCGATCGGCAACTCCAGGTTCGAACGCTATACCCTGCATCAAGCCGATTCCTCTGGTCTCTCCATTTAGCCCCTGAAGACTGCGAACGATTCCTTCCAGCACATTCCGTACAAGCTCGGCTTTGACTTCGATATCACGAGAGAAATTACCGGATTCCCAGAACTTAAGAGCTTCCGTCGCCGTAATAAACGCCAGATTATTGCCGCGGAACGTTCCATTGTGCTCACCCGGCTCCCATAGATCAAGCTCCGGCTTCATTAGGGTGATTGCCATGGGAAGTCCGTAACCGCCAATTGATTTGGACATGCATACGATATCCGGAGTTATCCCAGCACGCTCGAAGCTGAAGAACGATCCCGTTCTTCCGCAGCCCATCTGTACATCGTCAACGATAAGCAGCATGCCGTAACGCTTGCATAGATCCGCTAATCCGACCAACCACTCGGTACTGGCGACGTTAATGCCGCCCTCTCCTTGCAGCGTCTCCACAATAACCGCCGCAGGCAGCGATATTCCGCTTCCGCTGTCGTTCAGGAAGCTTTCAATGAAGTTTAACGTGTTTAAGTCTTTCCCCATATATCCGTCATAGGGCATGGATATCGTATGGTTCAGCGGCACTCCCGCCCCGCTGCGCTTAAACTTGTTGCCGGTGACCGCAAGCGCGCCCAATGTCATTCCGTGAAAAGCATTCGTGAAGCTCATTACCGTCTGCCTTCCAGTCACTTTTCGGGCCAGCTTCAATGCGCTTTCCACGGAATTCGCGCCGGTCGGGCCCGGAAACATAACTTTGTAGTCCAAACTCCTGGGCTTAAGGATCACGTCGCTAAATCTTGCCAGAAAAAGCTCCTTGGCTTCAGTCGCCATATCCAAGCTGTGCGCAACACCGTCTGCCATTATATAATCCATAAGCTTAGCCTTCATCCCCGGATGATTGTGGCCATAATTCAGTGCTCCAGCACCCGCAAAAAAATCGATGTAAGATTTCCCCTCAGTGTTCCACATGCGATATCCCGAAGCGCGCTTGAATTTAGTTGGAAAAGAACGGATGTAGCTCCTGACCTCGGACTCCAGCGTTTCGAATATCTGTAACCCGTCACTTAACTTCGTTTGTTCAATCATGTACGGCTATTCCTCCTCTATTGTCCATTCAGTACCCTGCCTAAGCGGACCGATTCGATACAAATCTTCCCTCTCATGCTGCTGGCCTGGAAAACAAGTCTCACTAAACCCTTCAGATATAACGATCGAAGCTTGCCGAGCTGCAGCCCATTTCTCGAATAAACGCTTGGAGGAAAGATTGGAGGGAGAAATCGTTGCTTCTACATATCGGATTTTCCGATTAGCGGTTAATTCATCCAAGAGCCTCCTAGCAATACCTCTCCCTCGATAATGATCATCCACAGCGATTTGCCAGACGAATAACGTCTCGGGGTGAGAGGGCTGACGAAAGCCGGTTACCATGCCAACTAGGCGATTATTGTGCGGATCCTCCGCAAGCCGGCAGCTGTCCGAGAACCAATGGCTCATCGTTAAATAATGATAGGGAGAATTCAGATCCAGCTTGCCGCTTTCCTTGACCATCCTCCACATCGACGCTCCATCGTTTTTTCCCGGCAAACGGTAACGCAGCGTATCTACATTTATTACATTCTCAAGCTTCATTCGGCACCTGCCGCAACTCTGTTACCGGATTCCCTGTCTGGACGCCCGTTAAGGAACCGGGTCAGGAACGTTTGCAGCCTTGGACTCTGAGGGGATTCAAAAATTTGCTGAGGCGTCCCCTGCTCGACGATTCGGCCCCCGTCGGTGAATAAGACGCGGTCTGCAACATCCCGGGCAAAATCCATCTCATGGGTGATCAGCATCATGGCCATGTCCCCTTGAGCCGCTATTCCTTTAATCACATCAAGGACCTCTCCGACCAATTCGGGATCCAGCGCTGAGGTCACTTCGTCGAACAGCATGATCTGCGGCTGCATGACAAGCGCTCTGGCGATGGCAACCCGTTGCTTCTGTCCGCCCGACAGCTGGACAGGGTAATGCTTGGTATGATCCTGCAGGCCGACACGTGTCAAAATTTCTAGCGCGCGCCCCTCAGCCTCAGCCTTCGGCAGCTTAAGGACATGTATAAGAGCTTCTGTTACATTGCGCAAGATCGTCATATGGGGAAACAGATTAAAGTGCTGGAATACCATACCAATCTTGCTGCGGACACGATGCTGATGCTTCTCGCTCGCCGGAACCAGCTTCCCGCGTTCAGGCATGTGCCACAACATTTCACCATCTACCTCGATCGTACCTGAGGTTGGCGTTTCCAACGTCATCAGCAGTCTGGCAATGGTTGTTTTGCCAGAGCCGCTAGGACCGATAAGGGCAATTTTCTCACCGGGCTGAATATCCAGATCGAGCTCTGTAAGCACCGTATGGTCACCGAACGACTTAGTTATGTTCTGGTAGCTCACAACAGGACGCTCTTTATTTAACGCAATATTCTGACTCATTTGGCTAAGCCTCTCCTTTCCCTTCCTTTCAGTCGCCTTTCCAATGCCTGAACGAGCAACGCTGAAGGATAACTAAGCACAAAGAAGATAATACCAACCAACGTAAACGCTTCGAGATACTTGAAAGACGCTGAACCGATGATTTTTGCCGTTAGCAGCAGCTCCACAACTGTAATAGCCGACAAGGTGGGTGTTTCCTTAAACATTACGATCAAATAATTGCCCATAACGGGAATCGTCGGCGGAACGGATTGGGGAAGCACAATTCGAAGCCATGTATGGTACTTGCTGAAGTTAAGCGCAGTGGACGCTTCCCACTGGCCCCTGGGTACAGCGTCAATCCCGGATCTATACACCTCGGATAAGTAAGTGCTGTAGTGAATTCCGAGGCCGATAATTCCTGCCATGAAGGGGGATAAGGTAATACCAAGTCCCTTAGGCAGCACGAATACTAATACGAACAACTGAATAATAAGCGGTGTGCTTCGAATAAATTCTGTAACCGCGGCGACAGGCAATGATATCCACCTGCTGCTCGATCTTCTAGCTAAGGCGATCGGCAGTCCCAATACACAGGCAATGATGAACCCAGCGAATGTAGCTCCAATAGTAATTGGAATGACGGAGAGCAATTCCGGCAGTATCGACCATGCGTAGTCCCAGCTCCACATCTGCTACCCCCTCCCTATTGAGGCTCTGCGCTCAGCGAACCGCACGATCGCGGTTAATGCATATGCCGTTACAAAATAGAGGATAAGGATCCATACGAAAATCGCCGTGGTTTGGGAGATGTTATAAGAACGCAGCAGCATGCCTTGGTAGGTTACATCCGTCAACGTAATGAGATACACAAGCGATGTCCCCTTCAGCAATTCAATCTGCAGATTACCGAAGCCCGGCAGCATCATCACCCAAGCCTGAGGCAGAATCACTCGTCTCATTCGTTGAAAGGGGGTCATATTCAGAGCTATCGAGGCTTCGATTTGTCCTTTGGGTACAGCGAGAATGGAGCTTCTCACCACTTCCGAGCCATATGCCCCATAGTTCAAGCCTAAAGCCAGAATTGCAGCGGTCATCGCCGACAAGCGAATGTCAAGAAGCATCGGCAAGGCAAAATACATCCAGAAAAGCTGTACCAGCAGCGAGGTTCCCCGAAACACTTCAACATAAGCGGTCGTTATGCCCCTCACAAAACGAGAATGCGATATTCGTCCAAGACCCGCGAGAAAGGAGAGGCAAAAAGCGACCGCGATACTATAGACAGTTAAGAGAATGGTTACTTTTAATCCCCTAAGCAGTGGTGGCAGAAGATCCAGCGATAGAAAATCCATTACTTTAACAGCTCTTCCACCGTCATGTCACCTGGAAGCTCCTGCTCGGTAAAGCCAAACTTCTGCAGAATTTCCAGAAGCTCGCCGGACTCCTTAAGCTTCTGAAGCTCCGCATTAAACGCTTCGCGGAATTCGTTGTCCGCTTTACGGAATACCGCCGCACCGTAACCCCGAACGCTTTTCCCGTCAATGACCGGCTGCTCGAAATCCATAACTCGCTCTATGTTATTATCCTTTGCCGAGTCCAGCATGGCTTGCAGCGCGGGACCTGTCATCGTAAGGGCATCGACGCGTCCCGACTGAAGTGCAGATATAGCTGATGGTTGATCCGGTACAGTGACGATTTGCGATTCCGCTACGCCAACGCTTTTCAGGTAATCTACTTCCACTGCACCCGCCATAACGGCAACTTTTGCTTTTGGATTTGCTTTAATATCCTCATAGCTATGGAGATTTAATGGATTTCCCTTCTCGACCGCGAGGCCTTCGCCGATGCTGTATTCCGGATTAGCAAAAGCAACCTCCGCAGCACGATCCGGCCTTATGAACATACCTGCCGTAATGATATCAAATCGCTTCGCCTTCAAGCCTGGAATAAGAGAACCAAATTCGGTAAGAACTCCATCCATTTGCTCGATTCCCAGGTTAGACAGCACTTTACGAGCGATTTCAACGGCTTCCCCTGTAAGCTTGCCGTCAGGCGTCGCATAAGCGTATGGATTTTCATTCGCAAAACCAACCGTTACAAATCCTTCGCGTTGAGCTTTGGCTAGCGTCGTTTCCGTAGGCGAGGAGGCAGATTCGCTCGGCGATCCTGCGCCCCCTTCTTTTCCATTGTCGCCATCGTTACCGCATCCGATCAGGATGCTAAACAACACCAGGCAAAGTCCAGCGTGAAATAATTTCATCATTCCTTCGTACTCCTTCCGTTTGTTTATTAGAACACGCTAATAATCGTAACATGACTGACCTTTGCGCTCACCCTTGATATAAGCCCCTCTCCATGGCTCAGGCCCGCTCAGAGAGGATGAGAGGAGATTACCTGCCAGATTCTGCTTTATCCTCCATGTTCCTCCCACATACTCCCATAAACAGACTAACGAAAAATCGCTTCCTATTAAGCGCGGATTAGAAAACAGAAGATAAAATGTATTTTTAATCATTAAACAACCATTTTTGATCGTAATTGAGCTAAAATCGGTTTAAATCGACAAAAAAGAGGATATCCGACAAGCCATCAAATCGCTTGTTGGATATCCCTTGCTATAAAACGATGAAATTAACCCTCTTCTAGCAGCCCTTTGTAACGCTCAGAAGCCGAATCTTCTACAAGCACTCTTCTGACTGGAACGGCCAGCCGAATTCCCTCTTCTTCAAGCACCCGCATAATCATTAAATTGCTATCCTGGCGCGCGGCAAGGTACTCGGACCATACGGTCGTTGATGTGAAGAAATAGAGGAAAATGCCTAAGCTGCTTTCCTTGAAATCACTGAACTTGACCATTATCGTCTCCTGGTCAATCGCTTCATCACGCCTCAGTTCGTCCTCTATGCGAGCAATGGCAACTGCTAGGCGATCCCGCTCGGAATCCAAAGCCACGTCAAGCGTAAAAGAGATACGGCGTTTGCCCATTTTACTCCAGTTCGTAATGGGTTGATCCGCCAAAGTGGCATTAGGCACCGTCACAATCGCATCCGCGAACGTTCGAATCTTAGAGCTGCGGAACGTAATATCCTCCACCACTCCTTCCGTGCTCGGAGTTAAAATCCAATCCCCTTTGGAGAAAGGCTTCTCCAGAATGATAACGATGCCGCCGAGAATATTACCGAGCGTGTCCTTAGCCGCCAGCGCGATTGCAAGGCTGCCAAGTCCCATACCCGCAACCAATCCGTTAATGCTGAAACCCCACTCCGAGCCGACAATGGTGAGAATGAGAACGACAACGATAAATCTTAATATTTTCGACAAAAAAGGAATCAGCATACTGGTATCATCTAAGCCAAACCTTTTGCTGATCCCTTCGAGCAAAACAGATGAGGATGCGGATAAATTATAAATCCCCCAGCCGGCCGCGATAATTCCTAAGCTTCGACAAATTCGATTAATATCAGGAGTATATTCCCAATTCTGCGGAACATAATATTTAAACGCCATATAGACACCCATAATGACAAAAAACAACCGTAATGGTTTCTCAAAGGCAAGCGCCCAATTAACCGCCCCCTCGGACCCGCTAAATTTCTTGACGATAAATTTATAGATATATCTTGCGAAGAGCTTGCGAAACAACAGAAATAATACCATAATTCCAACGGCTATCGACAAGTCTTTCCATCTAATGGCGTCACTCACTTCCATTAACCAATCTAAAAGCATACACCGAACCTCCCTGTCAAAAATGAACTACAAGTTTAACATAGCCGGCAAGTGATTGTCGAAACACCTAAAAAAAGCTCTCACAGTAATATCCTGCAAGAGCTGGAATACTATTTATTCATTCATTCTAATCCACGTGTCGTACGACCTTTATTTTCGGCCATAGTCAGCTTTGATCTCGCCCCATTGCTTCGTTTGCCATTTTACAACCTTGTTGTCGTATTTATTCGTTTTCAGCCAATGTACCGCGCGATCAACCAGATCCCAAATTTCTTGGGTTGATGCATCTCTCGTAAGCGTCGAGGATACCGCTCGTTGCTTCACCCACTTGATCGCATTCACTGAATCACTATAGACGGTTTTATTGCTCCCCATCTTCTGTAAGTAAGCCAGTCCATGAACGATGGCCAGAAACTCTCCCAGATTGTTCGTCCCTCTCTGTATAGGACCCTTGGCAAAAATCACTTCACCCGTCTTCGTGTCTACACCCTTATATTCCACAGGGCCCGGATTGCCGCTTGTTCCAACGTCTACCGAGATGCTGTTATAGTCGATCTCCTCTGCGCTTTGCGCTCCCGCAGCTTTACGCGTCGTGGACGCGGTGCTGTTGCTTGGCTGTTTGCCTTGTCCCCAATTTTTCTTCCACCCGGCTTTGTAAGCCTGATCTGCCGCAGCTCTAGTCTCATAGGATTTGAACTTCGCGTCATCGAATTTATTGATCTGCTCCTGGCACTCCGTCCAGCTTGTATAAACACCCGGTTTTCTGCCAACCCATACAACATAGAACTTCTGTTTTGCCATTTCGATACTCCTTTAATCTCTTCTACCGACTTTAATTCGTCATTCATGTCCCAAACCCTGCTCTTGAGAGATATGTTCCCCCTTTTAAAGCACAAATAAATAGCCCCCATTTATATGCGTTATAAATGGAGACTATTCTTGACTTCGGCTATTCATTTATTAACTTCTCTATCCTTTCACTCAACAGCTTTATTGATAATCATATACACAATTTTATTCGTGTTTGAATTTCGTTCGTTATTCGTATTCCTTTACTGGTAAGTCCCCGCATGCCCACAGAGTACGAAAAAGCTGCCACCGGCTTTTTCTTGGTTGTAATCTGATCCCAGCATGCTTCGCTATTCTATTCCAATGGACTATCCCCTTTCGATATCAAATTTATTTTAATCAGTTTGAGGCGTATAGCAAAGCTATGGGTGAAGGGTCAACCGGTGGAGGACGTTTTTTCACCTTTTCCTGCCTGAAACTGAGTAAAACCAATTTCATCTGGGTAACAGCTGTAAGAAGTTTGTTAGAGAAGGTTTCCTCTGTACTTTTTATTAACCTATTGTTAACGGAGTGAAACACTTTTGTTAACTTGCAGCCTTGAACTCTCCCACCACCTGCGTCATAGCCGCTGAGGTGGGGGATTCTTGGATAATCGAACCTGTCGGTTCGAACTTGACCAAGCGATCCCTGCCGTTCTGGCAGTTCAGGCAGTCATTGCTGCCAAACGCAATCCTTCTTTCTCAATGTTCATGCTGGCATTCCGATCTCGATCATGGTGAACTCCGCATGCTGGACAATCCCATGTTCGAAGCCCTAAGCTTTTAACATCCGGGTTGCGAAGTCCGCAGCTAGAGCACAATTGACTAGACGGGTAATCTTTCGCCACCACGCTGATCGTGCGTCCATACCACTTCGCTTTGTATTCCAGCATCCTCCGGCACATCGACCATGAAACTTCGGATATCGCTTTGGCCAGCCTCTCGTTTTGCAGCATGTCCTCTACCTGCAAATCTTCCAGACAGATCGTTTGGTTTTCGCGTATCCATCGGGTGGTGAGTTGATGCAGGAAATCCTGCCTGCTATTCATGATTTTCTCATGAATCATTGCGACTTTCCGCTTCGCTCGGCGCCAATTGGTTCCCCCTTGCTTGCGGCGAGACAAAATCCGTTGCCAGCGTATAAGCCGTTTCTCATGCTTACGAAGATGTCTGGGATTGTCCCTTTCCTCTCCGCTGCTGCAAACAGCAAATTTCTTCAGCCCAAAGTCAATGCCAATAGCGGTGTCCCGCTGGACCAGCGGGACGATGTTCACCTCACAAACGAGGGAAA
>NZ_JBEQAP010000063.1:0-30017 GCF_041640265.1 Cohnella sp. | reverse complement strand
TCGAATACAATCGAATCCGCATTCATTCTTCCATTGGTTACTTAACCCCGCATTTATGCGAAAAGAGGTACTACGAGCAGCAGCAGGCCGCATAAGTTTGTGTCTACTTTCTTGACAGAACTCCAAATCGGACGCCGAAAGGTGCTGCAGTTGTAGAAAGTGAAACTACAGTACCAAATCGAGCGCCGAAAGGTGCTACAGTTGCGGAAAGTGAAACTACAGTACCGAATCAAGCACCGGAAGGTGCTGCAGTTACAGAAAGTGAAACTACAGTACCGAATCAAGCACCGGAAGGTGCTGCAGTTACAGAAAGTGAAACTACACTTCAAACCCCTCGCCAATAGCGGCACACAGATTAGATTGGAATCGCAGCCTTAGGCGAAGTCCAGTTCCGCACAACACCTCCTTCTATTCCGTTAAATTTCCCTTTCTACAATAGAAAAAGACCGAATTAGCAACTCGATATATTCATTTTCACTACATATATGTAATAATATATAACATATAGACACGAAAAAGTGCATAGCGCACAAAGAAAACCGCATCAATTTATTTTTTAACCCAATTTAATGTTATATTAATTGACTCATAACTAACACAAAAAGTATAGTTGAGGTACGTCATTGGTCACGACCATAGATGAAAAATAGGGAGTCGGGGTGGAACGGTATGAAATTTAATAGTAAAAGAACGCAAATGGGATTCATCATATTACTATCATTGGTGTTCGTACTTTCGGGTTGCGGCAGCAATAACTCGAATACGACAAACAAAGGCGCGGATGCCTCCGGATCTTCCACGACGACACCGGCAACAACGAATACAGCAGAAGCTGTTGCGGTCAAAGAAATGCCGCGCGTCGCTTTCGTCTATATTGGACCTCCTGGTGATGGCGGATGGACGTTCGAGCATGACAAAGGACGTATTTACTTAGAAGAAGAGCTTGGCGTTAAAGCTGACACTGTAGAAAATGTGCCTGAAAGCGCCGATGCAGAGAGAGTGATCACTGAGCTGGCGCAAAATCATGACATTATCTTTACAACAAGCTTCGGATATATGGATTACACCTTAAATGTCGCCAAAAAATATCCGGATGTTGTATTCATTCACTGTGCCGGTTACAAAGTGAACGACAACATGAGCACCTATTTCGGTAAAAACTTTGAAGCGAGTTATCTGAGCGGTATTGCTGCAGGTAAAATGACGAAGAAAAACCTAATTGGTTATATCGGCGCTTTCCCGATTCCAGAAGTCATTTATAACATCAACGCCTTTACACTAGGAATTCAAAGCGTTAATCCAGATGCGAAGGTCAGCGTGGTCTGGTCCAACACTTGGTTCGATCCTACGGTTGAACGTCAAGCTGCGGTTAGTCTCCTCGACAAAGGCGCTGATGTACTCCTCGCTTACCAAGATTCGCCTGCTGCCATTCAAGCCGCTGCGGAACGCGGAGCGATGGCCGGCGGGAATGATTCGGACATGAGCCGATTCGCACCTGAAGCTTACCTGACGAATCCGACATGGAACTGGGGACCTTATTACGTCAAGGTTGTCAAAGCGGTTCAGGACGGCACGTGGAAAAGCGAGCAGTATCTAGGTTCTATGGCTGACGAAATGGTTGGCTTGGCTCCTCTTGGCGTTAGCATTCCAGATGACGTTAAAGCAATGGTTGAAGAGAAGAAACAGGATATTATCGCAGGTAATTTCGAGGTGTTCAAAGGTCCGATTATAGATCAATCGGGCGCAGTAAAGCTCGAGGAAGGAAAGTCGCTGACCATTGATGAAATTCTGGTTATGAACTGGTTCGTTGAAGGTGTTGACGGAAAGATCCCGCAATAAACGATTAGTCACGTAAGCCAGGTCAACGAATTCTTTGAAAGGGATTCGTTGACCTATCGGCCTATGTCGATAGTGGTGGGAAATGGAGGTATGGGTGATGAGTGAGCGCTATTCGATTGAAATGAGCCAAATCGTTAAACAATTCGGATCCGTTACCGCCAATGACTATGTTGATTTTCAAGCAAAATCGGGAGAAATTCATGCCTTGCTCGGCGAGAACGGCGCTGGTAAAAGTACGATGATGTGTATGCTGTCCGGGGTTTACAGGCCGACAAGCGGAGAAATTCTAATCCATGGCCAAAGGGCACGGATCAGGTCACCCAAAGACGCTATGAAGCTAGGCGTCGGAATGGTTTTCCAAAACTTCCGCCTCGTCCAAACGTTAACGGCAGCGGAAAACATCGTGCTTGGTGAAAAATCCGCCTTCTGGCGGGGCCCCAAATGGATGAAAGCTAAACAAAAGGAAATCGAAGCGATATCCCAACGTTTCGGTCTCTCTTTTCCCGTCGATCGGCCCATCTGGGAGTTGTCCGTTGGGGAACAGCAAAGGGTTGAAATTGTAAAGACGTTATATCGCGGTGCGGATCTAATCATACTTGATGAGCCAACCTCGGTTCTGACGCCAGGGGAAGTCGATCAATTGTTCGGGACGCTGGGTGCCATGAAAGCGGAAGGAAAGACGGTCATCCTGACCACACATAAGCTTAAAGAAGTCATGTCCGTATCGGACCGTATTTCCGTCATGCGCAAAGGCAAGATGATCGGAACAATGGATAGAGAGGATACCAATGAACGTGAGCTTGCGCGGCTGATGGTGGGCAAGGACATTGTTTCAAACCTCTCATTCAAGAGCGGAACGAAGGGGAAGATGGTGTTGTCGGTTCAACATCTGGACGTTGTTGCGGAGCAAGGCAGAAAGGCACTCAAAAATCTCAGTCTACAGGTCTATGAAGGAGAAATTGTAGGTGTTGCCGGTGTTGCCGGTAACGGGCAGAAGGAACTGGCAGAGGTGCTGACTGGGCTGATGGCGTGGAAACGCGGGAGCATCCACTTTGACGGAAAGGATATCAAGACCGCATCGGTAAGAGCTGCCATTGAAGCAGGAATATCACACGTTCCGGAAAATCGGATGAAAAGCGGGCTTGCCGGAAGTCTAGGTATCGTTGATAATCTGTTGTTTAAGTCATACAGAAGCGGAGAGAGGTCCAAATTCGGTTTTCTGAGAACGGCGAGCAATAGGGAGTGGTCCCAAAAGCTCGTGCAGCAATTCGATGTCAGAACACCGAATTTGGATACGCCTGTCCAGCAATTGTCCGGAGGCAATCAGCAGAAGCTCCTATTCGCAAGAGAAATTCAGCAGAATCCGAAGCTTATGGTGGCCGTGCATCCTACGCAGGGACTTGATGTGGGTGCAACGGAAGGCGTACACAAGCTATTAACGGAACTACGGGATATTGGACGAAGCGTATTGCTTATTTCTGAGGACTTGGATGAAATCATGCAGCTTTCTAATCGTATTCTAGTCATTTATAACGGTTCTATTGTCTTGGAAGTGACTAGAGATGAAGCCAACCGTGAGCGAATCGGCATGTTTATGGCGGGCTTGAACGATGCGGAGGAGGAAGCGGTATGAGTAAACAACCGGCTGGAGCTATAACGAATGACGGACATCTGACAGCCGGAACAAAGCGGTTTCCTTACCGATTTGAATTCGATGCTACTAGACAGGGAAGCCCTTGGTGGATGACGATCGTATCCATCCTGTTAGCGCTTCTGTTTTGCGGGATATTCATCGCCGCGAACGGTATGAACCCGGTAACGGTTTATATGAAAATGATGAAGGGAGCATTCGGCTCTGAATACGGCCTGTCGGAGACGCTTGTGAAGTCAATACCGCTTTTATTGTGCGGGCTTGGCGTATCTATCGCGTATCGGATATCCGTTTGGAATATCGGAGCGGAGGGACAGTTCGTCGCCGGTGCGATGGCGGCTACGGCGGTTACGATTTATTTTCCGGGCTTGCCCGCTTACTTATCCATACCAACCATGATTGTATTCAGCATTGCGGCCGGAGGAATTTGGGGGCTGCTAACAGCCATTCCGAGAACCTATTTCCAGGTGAACGAGCTGATCACATCACTGATGTTAAATTATGTTGCGCTGCTTGCTCTCGACTATGTTGTGTTCGGACCATGGAAGGATCCTAAAGGCCTAAATTTTCCCGGAAGCCCGATGTTTACGGAAGCGCAATCGCTCCCTGTACTCGGAGATACCCGTCTTCATCTTGGCCTAGTCTTTGGATTGATTGCCATTGCCTTGTATGCCTTGATGATCCGTTATACGAAATGGGGCTACGAGCTGCGTTTGATCGGCGCGAATCCGGAAGCGGCCAAAAATGCAGGTATCCGTATCTCGAGCCACATTCTAATCGTCATGGTTATCAGCGGAGGCTTAGCCGGGCTTGCGGGAATGAGCGAGGTATCAGGTGTCGCGCATAGGTTAATGTATGGCATCTCGCCCGGTTATGGATATACGGCGATTATTGTGGCTTGGCTGGCAAGACTTAACCCCATCGGTCTTATTATTTCATCATTTCTATTCGGCGGACTAATTGTTGGAGGTTATAGTGTGCAGACCATCGGACTGCCATCGTCCACCTCTTCCATGCTCCAGGGAGCGATCCTGTTCTTCTTGATCGCAGGAGGTACGGCAAGTAAAATCCGATTGCGGAAGAACAGTTGAGAGGAGCGGGCAGGAAATGGATATATTCGTACAGCTACTGATAGCAGCCATCTCTTCCGGAACTCCTTTGCTGTTCGCAACGCTCGGCGGAATTCTGATTGAGCGAAGCGGCATTATTCAGCTTGGGGTTGAGGGTCTCATGCTGATGGGTGCAGTCATTGCTTGCTTAACCTATTTGAATACAGGCAGCCTTATTCTGACCTTACTTGCAGTTTTTGCCGTCAGCACGATATTGGGACTAGTTCACGCCTTCCTAACGGTGACGCTTCGAACAAATCAAATTGTCAGCGGATTAGCCTTAACATTGTTCGGAGCAGGACTAAGCGCGTACCTGGGTAAGAAGGTTAGCGGGATTCCCGTTCCCGGTTCTGTACCGAAATTACATTTCACATGGTTAGAGCCCATCCCCGTAATCGGCGAGGTGTTCGGACGTCTTGATCTGCTGACTTGGATCAGCTTCCTGCTTGTTATCGCCATGCATCTATTCATTCATCGGACATCTTGGGGCTTGCACCTGCGCGCTATCGGAGACAATCCGGCTACAGCTGACGTAATGGGGATCCGCGTTCAAGCCTTTCGTTATGGCTATATCATTATCGGCTCTATGTTGATTGGTTTAGCAGGCGCGAATTTGCTGCTTGTCTTCTCTCCCACATGGATAGAAGGGATGACGGCAGGGCGAGGATGGATCGCCGTCGCTTTAATTATTTTTGCCAGATGGAACCCTGTTCGCGCCTTGTTCTGCGCTTATTTCTTCGGTGTGCTTGATACGCTGGGTTTCCGTATTCAATTGATAGGGAGCGAAATTCCACCTTATTTCCTGAAAATGATTCCTTATGTCGTTACGATTCTCGTCCTCATGTTACTCGGCTGGCGTAACCGCAACAAGCCTTCCGGCGCACCGGAAGCACTCGGCGTCCCTTATATCCGCGAGCAACGTTTCTAACTGGCAAGTCATAACTCGGAGGGAGGATGAAGACATGCACACCGGAGAAGCTCTTCAATGCCCCGTCGTCTGGCATCCTCTTGATGCTGCAGAAGCTTTGAAATTGAAGCAATCATTGGGACAAAACAGTGTTTACATCTCTGGGGGGACGCTGCTTCGCACTCAGTGGGAAGCAGGGATTGCTGCAATGCCTCTGCATTTGATCGATTTGAGCGGCATATCGGGAACGTCTGGCGTAACTGTTCAAAAGGAAGAGATGATCATTGGGGCGCAAACACTTCTATCAACCATCCGGTACGATTCCAATATTGCGACTTTTTTTCCCCTGCTTGCAGATGCCGTTCGTCAGATCGCTGCACCTTCTATTCGCAACCAAGCGTCCATCGGGGGAAATATCGTCTCTGTAGTAGGAGACGCGATACCCGCTCTGCTCGTTTATGGGGCTGAATTGATCTGGCAGGATGGCTTAGAAACGGAAACGATTGAACTCAAGAGCTGGATGCTTCAGCCTGAGGTTTATCAGAGTGATCCTAGCCGGTTGCTTTTGCATATTCGTTTGCCCTTAGAATCCCAGAATACGAATACTAAGCGCTTCAGCGCTTACCATAAAGTCGGCCGGCGGGAGGTTTTCACGCCTTCTGTCGTTACAGTCGCCTTATCCGGCAGCATCGACGAACATGGCATGTTATCGGATGTCCGTATTGCAGCGGGAGGGGGTCAAACGCCGCCTCACCGCCTGAGCCATTCAGAGGATTTATTGGAGGGGAATATTGCCGATCAGGAACTGCTGACAAAATTATATGAATCCATAATCAAAGAGTTTGAACCAATTGGAGACTTATTTGCGGGAGTCGCTTATCGAAAGCAGATCGCAGCTAATCTGATTGTAACAGAGCTATGGAAGCTCGCAGCCGAATGGGAAGGAAAGGAGTGATCGGCATGCTTCTAGATAAACGTTCCAGTGGAGAAAGATGGCGCGTACGGGCGGATGGTCCAGACAAAGTCACCGGAAAGCTTGCTTATCTAACGGATATGACGGCTCCCGGTATGCTGATCGGCCTCGTTCTTCGCAGCCCTCATCCACATGCCCTGATCAAGGCCATCCGCACGGAAGCCGCGAAGGAATTGACCGGCGTTCATGCAGTCCTAACCCATGAAGACGTACCGGGATTAAACGCCTTCGGAATTGCGCGGCAGGATCAACCCGTTTTCTGCTTCGATAGGGTTCGGTATATTGGCGATGCCGTTGCCGCCGTAGCAGCAGAGACCTTGGAGCTTGCAGAACTTGCGCTGACGCTTATTGAGGTCGATTACGAGATTCAGCCGGTGTTAGACAGTCCGGAGAAGGCACTTGCGGCAAGTGCCCCTTACTTACATCCGGAGGGGAATGAACTGCATCGCGCGGAATTTAAAAAGGGCGACGCAGAGACAGGTTTCGCAGAGTGCTTGCATATCGTTGAAGAGACATACGTGACACCGAGGCAAATGCATACCTATATGGAAACAGAAGGCGGTCTATTCGTCACCTCTGCGGAAGGTCGACTTACCGTGTATTCACCCACACAGCATGGTTTTATGGATCGGCTGCAGCTTTCACGTATCCTCAATTGCCCGCAGGAGCAAATTCGCGTTGTCTCAAGTCCTATCGGAGGTTCCTTCGGAGGAAAGGATGAGTTGAATGTACAGCCCTATGGCGCGCTTCTTGCTCTTGCGACGGGTCGGCCGGTGAAAATCCACAACTCACGAAAGGAATCGGTGCGAGTGGGTCTGAAGCGTCATCCTATGACGCTCTGGATGCGCACAGGAGTGAATGCAGAAGGTCGGATCGTGGCTCATCAGGCGAGGATAACCGCGGACACTGGTGCATATGCGACATTGGGCGCGGAGGTTCTGAATTTCACCACGGAGCATGTCATTGGCCCTTATCGATATGACAATATTGATGTGGAAAGCGTATCGGCTTATACGAACAACGGGATGTCCGGTGAGTTTCGCGGCTTTGGCGGGAATCAAGCTCTCTTTGCATTGGAGGGACAGATGGATCGTTTGGCAGAGAAATTGGGTATAGATCCATGGCAATTCCGCAGGAAGAACATGCGAAATCCAGGTGATCTTGGTCCCGTAGGACAGAAGATTGCAAGAACAGACGGAGCTAAGCAGGTGTGGGAAGCACTCGCTTCAAGTCCCCTATGGCTGGAAAAGCAAAGCCGATCCAACTCGATTTCGCAGATGCCATGGGTGAAGGCCGGCATCGGTGCCGCATTAATTATGCATGGCGCCGGACTTGGCGTCGGCATCCCGGACACGGCGGGAGGCCGACTCAAGCTAGCGCCTGACGGCAAAATCGAAGCTATATTCGGCTATGAGGAATTCGGCCAAGGCTTGATCGCTACGCTTGAATTGATGTTAATAGAACAATTCGGTTTTGCTGCGGATGATTTGCGAATCATCATTGGCGATACGGACATTGTCCCCGACAGCGGTTCAAGTACAGCGTCGCGGGCAACAAGCATGATGTGGAAATCGCTGCAAAACATGCGCTTGCCGTTTATGACCAAAATGCTGGAAGCAGCAGGGCAGTTTCTGAGAAGATCGCCGGCTGAACTGCTGCTGGGATACGGCGGCATCTATAGTCGGAATGGTGAAAGACGGCTCATTACTTATGCAAGTCTTGCATCGGCTGCCGAAGAACCGATTAAATGCGAAACGAGCTTTCAATTTCCTGCCTCTCCGACAAACCGGGTGGGCGCGCACTTCATTTATACGTATTCAGCCGTAGCCGTCAAAGTCGAGGTTAATACATTAACAGGGAGAGTTCGCCTGACCGATCAATTCCACACGGTGGCGGCAGGACCGGTCATGAACCCGCAGGGCTTTCTTGGTCAAATCGAAGGCGGCAGCAGCATGGCATTAGGTTATGCGTTAACGGAAGAAGCGTTGATGGATAAGGGACAATATGTAACGAAAAACATGGATACGTATCTGATCCCGACGATCGTTGAGCTAAGAGGCAACGTACAGGTGCTCCCAATCGAAGAACTGCCGGAGGGCGACAATTATGGTCCGCGAGGAGTCGGTGAAATCGGTTCGGTCGGTCTTGCGCCAGCCATCGCTGAAGCCGTCTATGCGGCTGTCGGCAAACGGGTGAAGCAGCTGCCGATCGATCCGCAGCTGCTTCTAGAGAAGCCTGCTTTTATCGGAAAGGCGGTGTTTTCCTGATGATAGACAAAGGGTTAGCGACTTCAACCTACGATCAACAGATATCGTTTAGCTTAAATGGCTCAAGTCAGAGCTTACGTGCTCCCGCATCGAAACGGTTGCTGTCTGTCCTGCGCAACGATCTGCTGCTCACAGGCACGAAACGTTCTTGCGAAATCGGGCGATGCGGCGCATGTATCGTACTGATGGACGGCAAGCCGGTGAATTCCTGTCTGACGATGATGTATCAAGTGGAAGGGAAAGAAGTCACCACGATTGAAGGGCTGGCGGAAACGACGGCAGTTATGCATCCAGTGCAGCAAGCTTTCCTAGAGGAAGGAGGATACCAATGCGGTTACTGTACGCCGGGCATGATTCTCTCCGTTACAGCGTTGCTTGATGAATTTCCAGAACCTACGAGTGAACAAGTGGAGGAAGCCTTGTCAGGCAACCTCTGCAGATGTACGGGCTACGGCGGAATCCTGCGTGCCGTGATGCGAGCAATAGAGATGGGGAGGGATGCGAATGGCAGAGCATGAGCGGCATCTCTATTATTTACGTCGTTGCGTGGAGGTCTCAAGACTTGCGAGGGAAGCCGGCAATACTCCGTTTGGCAGTATTCTGGTGGCCGAATCAGGGACGATTTTGTTGGAACAGGGCAATATCGAGATTACGGAATCGAACTGTACGGGACATGCGGAAACGACTTTAATGGCAGCTGCATCTAAGCAATTTTCCAAGGAAAAGCTTAATACCTGTACTCTCTACACAACGGCCGAGCCCTGTGCGATGTGTTCAGGCTCCATCTATTGGGGAAATGTAGGACGTGTAGTATACGGTATCTCCGAGAAGAGACTGGCTGAATTAACGGGAGACGATGAGCAGAATCTTACGTTGGATTTACCATGCAGGTCGGTTTTTGCAGCAGGAAGGAAGAAGGTAATCGTCATCGGACCATTCCAAGAGCTGGAGCAGGAAGTGGTGTCGGTACATGAGGGGTATTGGATATGAGAATAACGCTAAGCAGATTAAATGAAATGGACAGGGCTTCCTTTACGGGTGAACTTGGAACTATATTCGAGCATTCACCTTGGGTAGCCGAGCAAGTTTGGGAGCATAAACCGTTTCAGTCGGTTGAAACTCTTCTTAATGAGATGATGAGTGTCGTCCTGGATGCATCCGAGGATCATATCGTCGGCCTTCTGCATGCACACCCGGATTTAGGTACCCGGATCAAGCTTGGCCATTATTCTGCGGAGGAGCAGCGGAGTGTCGGGCTGGATAGTCTGACACCAGAGGAGTATGAGACCTTCTCTGTATTGAATCAAACTTATGTTGATAGATTTGGATTCCCATTCATTCTAGCGGTACGCGGTAAAACGAAAGCAGATGTATTAGAAGCCATGACGGCGAGAAGCGGAAATACGAAGACAGCGGAACGTCAGGAAGCTTTGGAGCAAATCCGGCGTATTGCCGGGATGAGGCTTACCGATATCATTGAAGATTAATCTGGAGGAGGACTTAAGTTATGAAAATCAGCAGCGGTCGTACATTGTATTACGGAAAAGGAGACGTGCTCGCTTACCGTTCCTACGCGAAGCCACTGACCGTAGCTAGTCTGCCGGAATCGCAGTATGTCGGTGAAGGCAACGTGATTTTTGCACATAACATTAAATTTTCCGTCAGCGGAGACTCTCTGCTTCCTTCCTTTACTGAAGGGGATAACTCGCTGGTTGTGGCTACAGATTCGATGAAAAACTTCATTTTACGCCATACTGCCGACTATAAAGGGAGTACGACCGAAGGTTTGTTATCTTATATCAGCGAACTTTTTTTCGAAAAATATGACCACATCTCAGCAATCGAGATCGAAGCGGATAGAATTCCATTCCTTACGCTGCAGGTACCCGGACAAGACGGCTTTCAAGAAAGTCATCTCGTTTACCGCCGCTCCCACAACGACCACGCTAGTGCTTCTTTGAAAACGATAAGAGACGATAATGGGCCGCGTATCATTAATCATCGCAGCGTTCTATCCGATCTGCAGCTGATTAAAGTAAGCGGAAGCTCTTTCTACGGCTTCATTCGCGACGAATATACGACGTTGCCGGAGAGCCATGACCGGCCGCTCTTCATTTATTTGGATATTTACTGGACTTACACCGATCCCATTGATGGAATTAATGGCGATGCCGGACGTTATGTCCCGGCTGAACAGATCCGCGATATCGCACACAGCGTATTTCATCAATATACAACACCGTCGATACAATATTTAATCTACCAAATCGGATTGCGAATACTAGAGCGGTTTCCGCAGCTGGCGGAAATCGGCTTCGAGTCCAATAACCGAACTTGGGAAATGATCGTCGAAGCAGAAGAAGGCTCTTATGCTGGTGTTTATACCGAACCTCGCCCTCCATACGGATTTCAAGGTTTTACAATGAATAGAGATGACCTTTAGAGAATGGGGAGATCTGCATGATTGGAAGATTGACGACACATGTACTTGACCTGTCTGAAGGAAAACCGGCCGCCGGCATGCGTGTTCAACTGTTTTCTCTCCCGGAGGAAGGATCTGCAACGCTGCTTAAGGATTCCTTGACGAATCATGACGGCAGGCTGGAGCAGGCTCTACTTGAGGGAGAGGCTCTTAAAGCGGGAGTATACGAGCTTGTTTTCTGGGCAGGAGAGTACTTTGCTTTAGGAGTAGAGAATGATTTCCGAGATAGAGTGGATGCCTTTCTTGGCCTAATACCCGTCAGGTTTAAGGTGACAGATCCCTCTGCAAACTATCATGTTCCATTGCTCGCCGCACCCGGAGGTTACAGTACGTACCGGGGAAGTTAGGCTAACTAGAGAAAGGGGAAATTCGTGATGAGAATGGACACCGATTACGCTTCCTCCGTAACAGAGCTTTTAGCGAAGCTCGCAACCTATGGCGCGGAGAAAAAAGGCGGAGTAACCAGGCTGCTATACACTGAAGCATGGTCTCAAGCCCAGATCTTTCTGGCGGATAAAATGGCGGAAGCTGATCTCGAAGTGCGTTACGATAGCGTAGGAAATCTCTTCGGCCGTTTTCAGGGGAAATCCCCCGAGGCGAAAGTCATTCTATGCGGATCACATATCGATACGGTACGTTCTGCCGGTAAATATGATGGCGCATATGGTATAGCCGCAGCATTAACGGCAGTAAGATTCCTGAAAGAAAGTTATGGGACGCCTAAACGTCACATTGAGGTCGTTTCCTTCTGCGAGGAAGAAGGGAGCCGGTTTCCTCTGGCCTATTGGGGCTCGGGTAATGTCGTTGGTTTTCATAAGCCGGAGCTTGCAGAATCGTTAACGGATTCGCAGGATATTAGCCTTAAGCAAGCCATGGAGGACGCCGGCTTCGGTAAAGCTGATCAGCCGGATCCGTTCCGTAAGGATTTATATGCTTTTATAGAGGTTCATATTGAACAGGGAATCACTCTGGAGCGAACGGGTGACCGGATCGGCATCGTCGACACGATTGCCGGACAGCGCCGCTACGTCGTAACTGTTAATGGGGAAACGAATCATGCCGGTACGACTCCGATGGCCATGCGTAAAGATGCGCTGGCAGCGTCCGCAGAAATGATTCATACGCTTGAGAAAGTTGCTGTAAGGGCGGGGGAGCCTCTAGTCGCTACAGTGGGAAGCATGAAGATTCAATCCAATATCCCGAATGTAATCTCCGGATCGGTAGAATTTACATTGGATATCCGTCATATTTCGGAAACGTTGCTTAACGGCTTTTGCGATGCCGTACTCGGCATGTTTCAAGTCATCGCAGAGCGGCGTGATGTTGAAATTGATATTGTAACGGCATTACGTTCAAGACCAACACCCATGGACATAGTCTTGGCTGGCCGTCTGGAGAGGATTTGCAGCGATCATTCCTTTAGCTACCGAAGGATGATGAGCGGGGCGGGACACGATGCCCAGATGTTTGGATCCGTTTGTCCGACGGCTATGATCTTCGTGCCTAGCAAGGACGGCATAAGCCATTCGCCAGACGAATATACGGCGCCGGAAGATCTGCAAGCGGGAGTTGCGATTTTGGCAGAAATGCTCTACGAACTTGCTTATGAGGAGTAGGATTGTAAAAACAAAATCATCCGACGAATGAAGCTCACAATGGCTTGATTCATCGGATGAATATGTTGGACGAGCAGGTTGGAATATTCAAATTTTCATCGTTGGATGCCATCTTCTTACGCGCCAGTAGAATTATGGGAACGAATTCGATAGACGCATTTTTTCCCGCCGTTGGCTAGACAATCCGTCCGATCAATCTCCGCCTCTAACAAGGATTCAAACAGCTTCAGCTCACAATTACAGGCATGGTTATATTTATTGGCAATTTGCGAAATGGGGCAGTTATATTCGGTAAGAATATATTCCTCGTCGCTGCTCTTTTCCCAGGTTGCCATATATCCATTATCGTTTTGAATTTCCGATAAGACGGCAACTTTAGCCGCCAAATCCTTCCCCTGCATTTTATCCTCATACTTCTTAAATAGAGAATCTTTACGACGGTCAAACAATCGATTGACCATACTCTCACCGGCTTCGCCTTCAAGTTCCGCAAGTAGATCCAAAGCCACAGCAGGATAGCTTTTCGGGAAATGATCCTCAGCTTGCTTAGTCAATCGGTATATGGCTGTAGGTCGGCCCATCGGTTGGCGAATCGTAGTGGATTCAATCATACTGTCACGCAGCAGAGTGGAGATATGGCGACGAATGGCCATGCCCGTAATTCCAATAATATTCGTAATCTCCTTGGCGCTGAGCTCACCTTCGGTTTTTAGCATCTGAACGATTTTTTCGCGAGTTGATAAATCCAATTGATCTTTTATCTTAGCCCACCACCTGATTGTTATTATCGTTTTCTTCACAATCTCTAGAGCAATAGCCGCTGTAGTTCGTTTTGCAATCCTCGCAGCAGAGATGCTGCAGATGGCAGGTATCATCCTCACAGTTGATGTATTGATCTGTCGGTTGTTCACAATGGTGGCATTTACCAACAATAATATGTTCATCCGTTTGATTAATCCTCACGGAAATGCGCTCATCGAACACATAACAATTTCCATCGAAGCCCTTCCCTTGTACCTCGGGATCTTTGCCATAAGTGACGATACCGCCGTCCAATTGATAAACGTCTTTGAAGCCTTGATCACGGAGAACGGCAGTCAGCATTTCACAACGAATACCGCCTGTGCAGTAGGTGAGAATGGTTTTATCTTTGTGCTCTGCAAGGTTTTCCTGAATCCAGGATGGGAATTCACGGAAAGTATCCAAATCTGGCTTGATTGCATTCTGAAAATGACCAAGGTCATATTCATAATCGCTTCGTCCATCTAATATAAGAACGTCATCTCTCTGCATGTACTCATGAAACTGCTTGGGTGCAAGCCTTCCGCCGCCATCGGTATGGGGATTGAGCTTTTTAGAGTATCTCAGTGTAACTAATTCTTTCTTGTAACGCACAAAAAGCTTCTTAAAGGCATGGCCTTCGCTTTCATCTATTTTGAACAGGAGATCAGAGAAGAGGGGATGACTATGCATTTCGGCTATATAACGCTCTGTCTGCTCTAAAGTGCCGGATAATGTGCCGTTTATGCCTTCATCGGCGATTAAAATTCGACCTTTTACTCCAAGCTCCTTACAATATTGGAGGTGTTCTAGCGCAAAGGCTTCAGCATCTGGAATGTCGATATATTTGTAATACAGTAGAATACGGTAGTTGTTCATTTCCTTACAGCACCTTTCAATTTGTATTGGAACAAAGAATGGCGGAAGAAAAAGGATATCCTTCTTCTTCCGCCTAATTGAATGTAGAGCTCAGTTACTCACTTAAAGATATTATAAGCGACAACTGAAACATAATCAATATATCCGTTTACAAAGTCACCCATATCACTTTAACTGATGAGTCTTATAAGATCATTCTAATTGACCCGCTCCACCTGCTGTGATAGGTTCAAAGGAGTAAATAAATATCTGATACGAATACTGGGAATTAATTACATGCATGCTATGCGAGGTGGATATTGTTGGAGCTTCAAGTGACAAACAGTCCTTTTAATCAAGAGCAGGTCGAGCTGCTCAATCGCCTTCTGCCAACGCTGACAGAAGCACAACGGATGTGGCTGAGCGGTTATCTTACAGCTCTTCACGGAGCGGGAGCGGCTGCAACGATTGGTGCTGCGCCGATAGCGACTGTGACAGCGAATGCTGCGGCAGCTTCCAGGGAGGTAACGGTACTATTCGGATCGCAGACAGGAAACAGCCATGGTTTGGCAAAGAAAATGTCGAAGAAGCTAGAAGAGCAAGGCTTTCAAGTCACACTTTCTTCGATGAGCGACTTCAAGCCAAATGGCTTGAAGAAGGTTCAAAACCTGCTTATTCTGGTCAGTACCCACGGAGAAGGAGATGCGCCGGATAACGCCATTTCCTTCTACGAGTTCCTTCATAGCAAAAGAGCGCCTCAATTAGAGGAGCTGCGCTTTTCAGTGCTCGCGCTTGGAGATACGTCGTACGAGTTTTACTGCCAAACGGGCAAGGATTTCGATAAGCGTCTGGAAGAGCTGGGCGCTAAGCGGATCATTTCGCGTGTCGATTGCGACGTTGATTTCGATGAGCCTGCAGCGGAGTGGATGAAGAATGTCTTAGCGTCTTTAGGAGAAACTTCAATAGTCCAAGCAAGCGCAGGCGGAGCCAACCCGATATCCCTGAACGAGGTGGAATCGGAATATTCGAGAACGAACCCTTTTCAAGCCGAGGTTCTAGAGAACCTGAATTTGAATGGCCGCGGATCTGACCGGGAAACGCGCCACATCGAGATATCCCTCGAGGGATCGAAGCTTCAATATGAACCGGGCGACAGCTTAGGCATCTATCCGGAGAACCACCCTCGCCTAGTGGATGATTTAATCGAAGCGATGGGCTGGAATGCGGATGAGCTTGTTACCATTAATAAGATTGGCGATAAGCGGTCCTTGCGCGAGGCACTTCTTCGCCATTATGAGATTACTGTGCTGACAAAGCCACTGCTTACGCAAGCAGCTGAGCTGACTTCGAGTAATGAGCTGAAAGAGCTTCTAGAATCAGGACGCGAACAGGAGCTTAGGGATTATATCGGCGAACGGGATCTATTGGATTTGGTACAGGATTACTCCATTAAGGGTGTGCCTGCCGGAGAATTTGTGTCTATCCTTCGGAAAATACCTGCTCGCCTGTACTCAATCGCTAGCAGCTTGAAGTCGTTTCCGGATGAGGTTCACGTCACAGTGCGCACAGTGCGTTATGAAACCCAAGGCCGAGACAGATATGGCGTCTGCTCCGTACAGCTTGCGGAGAGAATTCAACCGGGTGATTCGTTGCCGGTTTACATTCAACACAACACCAATTTCAAACTTCCCGAGAGCGGAGATACTCCTATCATCATGATAGGACCAGGAACTGGCGTAGCCCCGTTCAGGGCGTTCCTAGGAGAAAGAGAAGAGACCGGGGCAGAAGGCAAAACATGGCTCTTCTACGGTGATCAGCATTTCTCCACAGACTTCCTTTATCAGGTTGAATGGCAGCGTTGGCTCAAGGAGGGTGTCCTGACACGCATGGATGTCGCATTCTCCCGAGATACCGATAAGAAGATTTACGTACAGCACAAAATGCTTGAGAAGAGCCGTGAGCTCTTCCAATGGCTGCAGGAAGGAGCATGCGTTTATGTCTGCGGCGATGAGAAGAAGATGGCACATGACGTTCATGCTGCTCTGGGAACAATCCTCGTACAAGAGGGCGGTCTCAGTCCAGAGGAATCTGTACAATACTTGACCCGAATGCAGCAGGAGAAACGTTATCAGAGGGATGTATATTAATTCATATCCCGAAGATCACGAGAGGAGAAAAAATCCAAATGTCAGAAAATAATTTACTATCTCCGAATAGTGCACCGCATAGCGATGTAGAGGATATCAAACGCAGAACGAATTACCTGCGGGGCAGCCTGGAAGAAGTTCTGAAAGGCGAACTCACAGCATCTATACCTGAAGATGAGAATCGCTTGATGAAATTTCATGGCAGCTACATGCAGGATGATAGAGATTTGCGTAACGAACGGAGTAAGCAGAAGCTTGAACCCGCTTATCAGTTCATGCTGCGTGTACGAGCGGCCGGCGGAGTTGTCACACCGGAGCAATGGCTCATGATGGATCGTGTCGCTCAGAAATACGGCAGTGGAACGATTCGTCTGACCACTCGTCAGTCCTTTCAGCTGCATGGCGTCATCAAGTGGAACTTGAAAAAAACGATACGAGAAGTGAACGATTACATGTTAAGTACGCTTGCCGCTTGCGGTGACGTTAACCGGAATGTGATGTGTAATCCGAATCCGTATCAATCGGAAATTCATTCCGAAGTGTATGAGTGGGCCAGCCGAATCAGCAAGCACCTTGATCCACAGACCAAAGCGTATCACGAGATTTGGTTGGACGGTGAAAAAGTGGTGGATAGCCTGGACAGCGGGGTAGTTCAAGTTCAAGAGCCGATTTATGGAGAAGTCTATTTACCGCGTAAGTTTAAGATTGGAATGGCCATACCGCCTTCAAACGATGTAGACGTATTTTCCCAGGATTTAGGTTTTATCGCGATTATCGAGGACGGACGATTAATTGGCTTTAACGTCTCTGTCGGCGGCGGGATGGGAATGTCGCATGGTGATACCAAAACCTATCCGCAGGTTAGCCAAGTGATCGGATTCTGCACGCCGGATATGGTTGTAGACGTAGCGGAGAAGACGGTCACGATCCAACGGGATTACGGCGATCGTTCTGTCCGGAAGCACGCGCGTTTTAAGTACACGATAGACGATCGCGGCATTGGTTGGTTCATCAATGAATTAAGCAATCGACTTGGGTGGAAGCTAGAAGATGCTCGCCCTTACCATTTTGAACATAACGGGGATCGTTATGGCTGGGTGAAGGGAAGCAACGGCAAATGGCATTTCACCCTCTTTATCCAGAACGGAAGAATTAAAGACGAAGAAAACGATCTTCTGATGACGGGATTGCGGGAAATCGCTAAGATACACGACGGGGATTTCCGGCTCACCGCAAATCAGAATCTGATCATCGGTAATATTAGCAGCCAAAAAAAGAAAAAGATTGAAGACTTAATCAAGACTTATGGACTCACCGATGGGATTCAACATTCTGCTTTACGGAGAAACTCCATGGCTTGCGTAGCTTTCCCAACGTGCGGGATGGCAATGGCCGAATCGGAGCGCTACCTTCCTGCTTTGCTTGATAAGATGGAGCCTATGTTAGAGGAAGCAGGCTTGCGTGATGAAGAGATTGTCATTCGCATGACCGGCTGTCCGAATGGATGCGCCCGTCCGTCGTTAGCGGAAATTGCGTTTATTGGTAAAGCACCCGGCAAATATAACATGTATTTGGGGGGCGGATTTAACGGCGGCCGGTTAAACAAGCTGTACAAGGAAAATATCGGCGAAGCGGAGATTCTCGAGTCACTGCAGCCGATCGTTAACAGGTATGCGAAGGAACGGGTGGAGGGCGAACATTTCGGCGATTTCGTCATTCGCGCCGGGTATGTCAAAGAGGTTCACTCAGGTCAGGACTTTCATTCATAACCAATATTCTCTGCGAAAGATTAGGCATAGAAGGAAAGAAGTGCATCCTACTCTAGGGTCGCGCTTCTTTTGGATATTAGAAACTGAAAGGAGAAAGTTATGTGCCGAAATATTAAGACACTATTCAACTTCGACCCTCCGGTTACCGACAACGAAATTCAGGCAGCCTCACTCCAATTTGTGAGAAAGCTTTCGGGCTTCAACGAACCTTCGAAGGCAAACACGGAGGCGTTTAATCGTGCCATCGAGGAGATAGCAGCGGTAGCCAGAAATCTGATGGACTCGTTAGTAACAAATTCTGAACCTCGGAACCGCGAGGTCGAAATCGATCGTGCACGTGCAAGATCTGCCAAAAGGTTTGGAGCTCCAAAGAACTAAGGTGACGTAATACGATGGAATCCAAATTTAACGAAAACGCCATTTATGGCGTTTTTTTGTCTGTACTACAATATATATACAAGTATGATGGAGGATTTTTACTCCAGTTCACATGGAGTTCAAATTGTTATGTTACTATATTGAAAGAGGGTTATAATTGCTAAATTAAGGGTGATTTAGGATAAATAATCGGACGAAAATACTTTTGCTTATATTCATTGTCGTCACTGTGATTTTCCTGCTCTTGTACATGGGGATACCTTCATTGCTATTGAATTGGAATCCAGAGCAGGTACTGAAGCTTGCCAACGATAATATTCCTTTACTGCTTCTAATTACATTACTTCTGATGCTTGTTCAAAATATTTTTTCGTTTTTTCCGCTATTATTGCTGATTACAGTTAATATTTCATTTTTTGGTTTTTTATATGGTTATTTATGGAGCTGGTTAAGCAGTATTGCAGGCGCTGTTGTGGCATTTCTTATCGTTCGACACGGGTTGCAAGGTTTCTTTATTAAAAAGATTAATCAGAATATGATTAAACGAATCGAAAATAACGGATTTTATTATGTCTTTTTGATGAGAATATTTCCCTTGCTGCCAACTAGTATAATTAATACTGCGGTAGGTCTGAGCACTGTGAAATTGAAGGGATTTTTTTATGGCACGATCCTGGGAAACATGATTTATTTATTTGTTCTATTCTTAATTCCAATGGGATTGATGTCCGAAGAATCAGATATTTATCTTTTTGCTACTATTGTTATTGTGTTAATCGCAGGTGCGGTTATGTGGCGAAAATATATCAAGAAAAAGGAACAGGCTCAAGAGTTGTAAGAAGAGGAATTCTGCCGCATGTAATGTCTATAAGCAAAGGAGTTTGAAATCTTGCATATAGTAGCAAAAGAGTTCAGCTCATTTAATGAGATAACGGTATACGACACTAATCAGTTATATGGAGAAATGGGTAAATTTCGCTGTTTGCAGTTTACAGATGATGCCATACAAGGTGCTATTGACTTGAAGAATCCGAAGCGCATCGTGTTAGCATACCATAGAGCCGTCATACATTTAATGATGCTAAATAATCCATTGTTCGAAAAGGTGTTTGTTATTGGGCACGGGATTGGGACGATCGCAGGCCATTATACGGATAAGCAGTTTACAGTCGCGGAAATCGACGGAAAAGTAGTGGAGTTAAGCAAGCTGTATTTCCGATACCCTATAAACAATGTTGTTGTTGGAGATGGACGCGAAATTCTTCGATATTCGGAACAGAGTTCATTTGATTATATAATCTTGGACGCTTTCACCCATAAGGGTACTCCGCTTCATTTAACATCTATGGAATTTTTCGAAATGACGCTGGCAAAGCTCAACACCAGGGGTGCCATTATTATGAATCTAATGGGAAAAGCCAAGGATGATAGGTTTATCAACGCTATACATACGACCTTAAGAAAATCATATTTATACATAAAAGCTTTTACTCAGCAATCGGAGGATGAGACGGACATACGGAACATTATTGTAATAGGCAGCAACAAGATGTTCGATTTCCAGGTACGGGATATGGCAGGTTTTTTTGAAATTGAACTAGGACAGGGACATATCATAAGGGATAATGGAAAAGCTAAATCAAATGTATTTTGCGGGGAGGGATAGGGCTTGTCTAAAATTGTGCAAAATGTTCCTTATGGCTATGAGCCGCCGGTAGACCAAGTAAAAGGCACTCTCATTTATTACGATTCGTTCGAACAAACGTTGGATGAAGAGCTGGATGTTGCTGCAGAAACGGCGAGAGTCCGTTCATTTGCGAGATTCGTACTGTATCCGATTCATGAGGAAACGATGAGGAGGATGACTAAGAGTCCGGTAAGCCCCTACTATAAAAGAGAAAAGCGGCTGTACGAATGGAAGCAAGAGCGAGGGCGGGAGGAAGTTGCGATTGACGGCTGGGAAGGTAAGAGGAAGAAATATACGCCAATCGATTCCGCGCTTCGTCATCTGACGGAAACACTGCCTGCCCCGCACTTTATATACATCTCTCCTGAGATGGCAAATTCGTTCGCTTCGTTCTCTTCCTTTGAAGAGTGGATCGTAAAGATTAGGCTGATATTGTCATCGGAACCATCCGTTCTTCATCCGCGATTAGAAAAATACCGTGAACGTTGGAACTCCTTCGGCATTCAATTAATGTAACCAGACATACAGCCCATACAGAATGGCCAAATGTGCAGGATAGAAGTACCGATAAATCCATTTGTGAATGGCAATCGACTGATAAGATAAAGGATATACAATTAGAGCGGTTCCGAAAACACTAAACAGCTGTATCCAATATCCCGGTCCATTAATGGTTAAGAAAATTATGTTTAAGAGTGAATGGTTAGCGATTACTTTCCAACCCTCGAAGTAACGGAATATAAAAATTAACAGCACACCGTAAAGACCATAATCCATAGGAATGAAGAAGGACGTAGCTGCAACAATTAAAATAAAAACTGCTTTCCATTCCTTCGAAGTGATTTGATCTGCCGCATATAAACTGAGAAGAGACAGTAACAAAGTAAAAATAACGTTTAACTCGAATTGTTGGAACGCAAGAGTGTAAGGTATTTGTGAAATGCATGCCAGCCCTAATAATCTCAACATATATTTCTTGTGATTTCTGGTATGTCGGTACCCCTGCACTAAAAACCAACCATAAAGAGGAAAAGCAATACGTCCAATAATACGGAGTATTTCACTTTTCGGGTAAAAGATAAAACCGACATGATCAATCAGCATCGTTATCATTGCAATTAATGGCATCATAACCCAATTATATCACTTTGATTATATATATTCCCGCATTCCGCTCTTTTTCAGCAGGACTACGATATCTTTCACGTCCTGAGCTCTATCCTTCGAGCAGATCAATAGCGCGTCTTTCGTGTCTGCAATGATTAAGCCGTCAATACCAATCGTGGTGATTAGTCTTTCTTCCCCATATATAATAGAGTTCCTCGTCTGGATACCAAGATGCTTCGCTTTAACGATATTGCCGAATTCATCCGGAGGTATGATTGCGCCAAGCGCATCCCAGCTTCCAATATCATTCCAACCGAAATCACCGGGAATGACCACCACTTCATCACTGCGCTCCAAGATTCCATAATCGATAGAAGTGCTTTGAAGATTCGGGTATATGTCACGAATGATATCCTCATGATGATTTCGATCGATATAATCAACGAGAGGGATCATTGATTTATAAAGTCTGGGAAGGTACCGTATGAAGTTATCGATAATAACCGACGTCTTCCATATGAAGATCCCGCTATTCCATAAATAATTTCCCGAAGAGAGGTATTCTTCCGCAACAATGAAGCTAGGCTTTTCCACGAATTCAGCCACTTCATACACATTACAGGGTTTGGTCATATAAGTGTCACTGGAGTGAGAGATATAGCCATATCCGGTTGAAGGGAAGGTCGGTTTGATGCCGATCGTAACGATCTTATCCGTTTCTTCAGCGACGGAGCATGCCTCGGTTAATGTTTTCTTATACTTGTCCTCATCCGTAATATGATGGTCGGACGGAGATACGACCATCAAAGAATCCCCGAATTTTTGGTTAATGAACAATGCCGCGTAGAGTATGCTTGCCGCTGTATTACGTGCAATGGGTTCAACCAGAATGTTGCTTGCGGGTACGCTAATGTGCATAATGCTTTCCAATTGTACGGCTTGCGATGAATTGGTAACGACAATCGTATTCTCCAGTGGAATTACACCATTAAATCGGCCTATCGTGTCATTGAGCATAATATCATTACCGCTTATGTTTAATAATTGCTTGGGCATTTCTTGTCGGGATAAGGGCCAGAACCGTGTACCGCCGCCACCTGCTAAGATCGTTACGAACTTATGCATGGTGGATCACCGTGTGTGCTATACAGTAGGAGATAATGTTCTCCGAGCCTTGATTAAGATTCAGTCCGCTGGCATGAATCCCATCATAGCAACCACCGGTTTGTGGATCAATCATGGATTGTTTGCTCGAGTTGCGACCATGAAACCAGTCCAAGCATAAGTTAGCCTGATTTAAGTAAGTGGAACTTCCTATAATCTCATAAGCTTCATGAAACGCGAGAAGCATTTCGCAAGCCTCGATCGGCTGTTCGTCATGCAATGCAGCATCTTCACCACGCACAAGCCAGCCGTTACTGCCAATGGGTTTGAAATAGCCATCCGTTGTAAAGGTTAGCGAAGCAAGGAAATCCAAACTCGACTTAGCTGTATGCCGCAAATCAGTTCTACCGCTTATTCGTGAAGCTTTGAACAGGGCCCATGGAAGCATGGCGTTACCGTAAGTAATGCTGTCCTCAAACCAATGCCAATCCGATCTATCGTAGTGGTCATACTGCGCTTGAAGACGATCAGCCATGTCCTCGACTAATTCTCTTATTGCTTTGTTCGGTAGGAACATAGAAGCTGCTTCGCTTTTTTCCACATAAGGGTAAGGAAAGGCATAGGTTAGGGAGTCCTTTGTTTCCAGCAAGCAGCTTAGTCCTACGATTGCATAAGCCATTGCTCTTGGAGAACGAAGCGCAGCGATGCGAGGGAGGGCTTGATTGATCATATATCTACAGCTGTTATGGAGATTATCGGGAATGGAGGGCTCCGAAAGCGCGAATCCGAGTGCCCATATGCATCGGCCTAAACAATCATCCGAGCCTATTTCTTCAATGAAACTACGGTTATAATCCATGAAATTTCTGAAGCTTCCATCTTCATTCTGGGCATGATGGACAAAAGATAAATAGGTACTTATGAGATCAATCCAAGCCTCATCATCGCAATTTCCGTGCAGCATAACAGCGGCAATCAATGCCCGTGCATTATCATCGGTGGTGTAGCCTTTACTGCGATCTGGTATTCCGAATTTCGTATGTTGGAAAATGCCGGTGTCATCTGTCAGACGTCGCAAATATTCCGATCGCAATGGTTTTATCCTAAGCTTCTCCATTAAATCACGCTCCCTTGGATCGTATACTGGGTTTTAACTGATTCCCGAATCAATGTGGCATATTGTTTGACAATTTGGTTCCACATCATCGTTCGTCCGAGATCTAGGGTCTTTTGTTCCATCTGCTTCTTCTTGTCAGGATGATCCATAATGTCCAGGATACTCTTTTCCAAAGACTTCGGATCCCGGAAGTTGGCAAGCAGACCTCTGCCTTCCGCTAACATCTCAGTTGCATACCGATAAGGGGTAGAGATGATGACTCTTCCATAACCGATTCCGTAGGCAAGCGTACCGCTAACTGCTTGTTCTTTGCCAAGGTAAGGAGTCATATAGATGTCTGATAGAACGAGAGAATGAACGACTTCCTCTTGTGTAAGCAGCTTATCGACGAATATCACGTTATCATGCAATTCCAGCCGGGAGACTAGATCAACTAACTTTTGGCGGTATACTTCGCCGACTTCCCGTTTCACGACAGGGTGCGTCTTACCCCAAACGATATATAAAGCGTCGGGATGACTGTCTTTGACTCCACTCATGGCCTCAATTGCATATTCGATACCTTTACCCGGGCTTAAGAATCCGAATGTAGAAACAATTTGACGATCGGCATACCCATAGTGGGCTTTAAGTTGTTCCCTTGATTCGGTTTCGACTTTAGGAACTCCATGATGAATCATGCTGACTTTATCTGCCGCAATTCCGTAAATCGCATGAAGATCCGCAACAGTGCTTTGTGCCATAGTAATGGAAAGGCAGCTTAATTCGCCAAGACGCGCAACAATGTGATGCTGTTTAGGGTTCGGGGCTGTTAAAACCGTGTGGAAAATGACGATAAAAGGTATGGTCAGCCTTTCCGCAAGATCAAGCACATATTCTCCGCTTTCGCCGCCATAAATACCGAATTCATGCTGGATGACAAGAAGATCGATATTGGATCGATTTAATTCCAAAGCTATCCTAATATATTCCCATTTGTGATTCTGATTGAAGTTCATCATCACTTTTTTGCCATAGGCATAAGTTGAATTGTTGTTAACGGCTACGACACGAGGGGGGTTGAAATCACTTATCAACTCTAGCTCATTAATCAAATCCTGTGTAAAAGTAGCTAGACCGCATTCCCGGGGGAGAAAAGTTCCTAGAAAGACTACATTCTTCTTGTTTAGCTTATTAACCATCCAATAACCACCTTTAATAATAAATTATTCCATTACTAAAAAATAAAAAAAAGAAATAAAGAGTGACTTTATTTCTGGCGTGAAAGCGGATATTCAGCTGTTGAAAATGATGTGTTGATTTATAAAACGTGATGTGATATTATAAAATATTTCGGTCAAATCCCATCTTGTCTATTAACAATAGCACCTGATTCAATATCTGTCAATTGTGGTGATCATTGTACAATAACGAATAACCGTGTTAAGCTGATGAAATTATGAGGGGGCTAAAGCAATGAGTAACACTATCCAATTAACGGATCGTTCTAATCTTCCCTCTTCGCACGTGAAACAACTGAGAAAGCAAGGATCCATTCCTGCTGTCGTTTATGGAGTTGGTCTTACAAGTATCCCGGTTGAGGTAAACGGCAAACAACTGTTCGCTGCTCTGAAGAAAAACCCTAAAGCTATCCTGCAAGCTACGATCGCAGAGCGTGGTCAACACCCTGTTCTTGTTCAAGAGATTCAGAAAGATATGTTAACAGGCAAATGGACTCATGTTGATTTTCACCAAATCAATATGAACGAAAGCATTGATACGAAAGCAACGATCCATTTCTCAGGAGAACCTATTGGATTAGTAGAAGGCGGTATCCTTCAAATCGAGGTTCACGAAGTGGAAATCCGTTGTATGCCTGACAAGTTGTTTGCGGCGTTCGAAGTCGATATTAGTAAGCTGGGCATTGGCGACCAATTGCTAGTTTTTGATTTATTATTCCATGACGGAGTTGAAGTCTTAACTGATACTTCTGTTATGCTAGTTAAAATCCTCAATCCGCAGGTTGCAGAAGTTAAGCCTACGGAATAAAAGGAGAAAGAATCGGGCAGTTCCTTATACTGGAATAAATAAAGAACAATCTAATCCGCAAACTCTGCGGATTTTTTGTTTGTTAGTAACGTTTGTTACAGGTATGCTATAAAAGTGTAAATAACCTAAAGATCAACATCGTTAGATCGGCAACAGGGGGAAACTTGTATGGAAGAAAAAAAACTGGTTAAAGGATTTAGCAGCAAGAACCATTGGATGAATGGAATGTCGCCTAAGAGAAAGTTCTCTATAGAGACGGATTATACGCCATTAAAAAAACGAAGGTTTCACCTTCCCTTCAAGCTTCGCTGGCTAATAGCCGGATTGTTATCGCTTGTTATCCTTTGTGCGGTGGCTGGTTACTTTTGGGTAAGGAGTCTCGACATTGACAAGCTCGCGGTTCCTATTGCGATACCTACCCAAATGTTCGACCTTAATGGCAACACCGTTTCCCAAATCTCAACCGTCAAGATTGAACCTATATCAATTAATGAAATTCCGTTGATTCTGCAGCAAGCGATCGTAGCTGTCGAGGACAAGAGATATTACGATCATACCGGTGTAGATGCATTCGGTATCCTGCGGGCCGCTTTCCGTAACGTTAAAGAAGGCGGAGCTGCGGAGGGTGGAAGTACGATTACGCAGCAGCTCGCCAAGAATGTGTTCTTGTCGGGAGACAAAACATTGTCGCGGAAATTAACAGAAGCGGCATATGCCCTCAAGATCGAATCATCCTATGATAAAGACAAGATTCTTGAAATGTATCTAAACCAAATTTATTTCGGCGAAGGCCAGTGGGGAATTCAAAGAGCGGCCAAGAGATATTTCGGCAAAGTTCCTATGGAGCTTTCACTGGCCGAGAGTGCAATGTTAGCAGCGTTACCTAAAGCGCCAAGCCGTTACTCGCCCTATCGCCACGAAGAGCTGGCATTGGATCGCCGCAACCTGGTCCTAGGGCTTATGCGGGATGAAGCATATATCTCAGAAGCAGCTTACGTCGAAGCGACAAAAGAACCAATACAAGTTCTCAAACAGAAACCCCAAGGTAACGGTCTCCTTGGCAAATATCCTTCCTATACAGATGCCGTCATTGATGAAGCCATTCAGAGATATGGCTTTACGGAACGCCAGATTCTCTCAGGGAATCTAAAAATCTATACGCAAATGGATCCTAAGATCCAAAGCGCGATGGAATTGGTATATAAAGACGATTCCTTATTCCCGACGAGTTCAACTGACCAACTCGTGCAAAGCGGAGCAGTCATCATTGATCCCTACACGGGTGGTGTTCGAGGCATCGTAGGCCAGAGAGGGGAGCACGTTTTCCGAGGATTCAATCATGCTACGCAATTAGAACGCCAACCCGGCTCCGTATTCAAGCCTTTAATGGTCTATGCACCTGCTTTGGAGAAGGGATACAAGCCAAGCTCCATGTTATACGACGGACCGCTCGATATTAATGGATACAAGCCTCAGGATTGGGACAACCAAACGCGAGGTGAAGTAACCCTTTGGGAAGCCGTTATTAAATCATGGAATATTCCAGCTGTCTGGTTGCTTAATGAGATCGGTCTGCAAACGGGCAAGAAATTTGTAAGCAAGCTCGGCATACCTCTTGAAGAGGAAGATAACAATCTTAGCTTGGCTTTAGGAGGCTTATCCAAAGGTGTGTCGCCTCTGCACATCGCGCAGGCATTCAGTGTCTTCCCTAACCTAGGAGATTTAAGATCAGCCCATTTGATAGTACTTATAACGGATTCGAACGGGAAAGTAATAGTAGACGCGGAGTCTGCGAAGAACACGATTATGTCGCAAGAGAACGCCTACACCATGACCGAACTGCTTCAAGATGTCGTAAAAGAGGGAACAGGTTCGAAGGCTGCATTGCCGCGTCCAACGGCAGGTAAGACGGGAACGACCCAATTGCCGAATCTCTCTGAATTCGACGGGATTAACGGCGGCTCCAAGGATGCCTGGTTTGCCGGTTACACGCCGGAGCTTGTAGGTGCGGTATGGATGGGTTATGATGTGACGGATAGCGAGCATTACTTATCAACATCAGGTGGACATTATCCGGCATTAGTGTTCAAAGAGATGATGACGTTGGCATTGAAAGATGTTCCTATAGCTTCCTTTAGGCTTCCTTCTTCATTGATTGCAAGCCGAAAGGCGGAGGACAAGAACGACAAAGACGACAAAGACGACAAAGACGACAAAGACGATAACCAAGAAAAAGAGAACAAAGACGATCGACGAGGTAAAGACAACACACGCGACATAGATGAGAAACAAGATAGAAAAGAGAGACGCGGAAAGAAGGACTGGGAAGAGGACGACGAGTAATGCGTATACGCACAATTATATAGAACAAGAAATGCAAAAAAATCTTCCTTCTACTAAGGAAGATTTTTTTGCATTAAAGAAGATTTAAGAATGCTATAGCCACGCTCTTGGAGGATTGCGGATTTTGTCCAGTGACCAGATTGCCGTCAACCTCTACATGATCACGCCAATTAGGATGCGCGATGAATTCTGATTGAAGCTCCTTCATCTTGGTCTCGAGAAGGAATGGCATCAAGGAATCCAACTGAGTTTCCTTTTCCTCCTCATTAGTGAATCCCGTTACCCTCTTGCCTTCAATTAATGGATTTCCAGTGTCTAGTTGAGCTCCGACCAACCCGGCTGGGCCATGACATACCGCGCCAATCGGTTTATTAGATTTAGAGAAATCAGTCAGCAAATTGTGCAAGTGCAAATTGTTCGGCAGATCAAACATCGCACCATGGCCACCAGGAAGGAATATACCCGCGAAATCCTTAGCTGTAACATTAGATAGGGGAGTTGTCCTCAGGAGAAGTTCTTTGTATACCTTCCATTTCTCAGGAACATCGTCTTCGATGCTGCTAGGGTCGATTTGTGAAGCTCCGCCTTTAGGGCTGGCTACGGTGATCTCGAATCCCTCACGCGTAAACTCCTCATAGGGCTCGGCGAATTCGGATAACCATATTCCCGCGAGCTTACCGTTATCCATCACATGACCGTTCGTTACGACGATTAATATATTTTGTTCAATCATTTCAATCACTCCTTTAGAGTTCCTAATATAGAAATATACCCGTAGAAGAGTAGAGAGAATCTTCGACCACGATTAAAGAGAAAAATGATGCATGGCAAGAAATTTTATTGCAAATATTAAAAACTTAAAAGCAATGTTTATGCAAACGACTTACATACAGGGGGAATTTATTATGGAACAACAAGCGATTTGGGCAATCGGAATTTTTCTTGTAATCTACGCACTTATTATTTCAGAAAAGGTTCACCGCACGATTGTAGCCATGATTGGCGGTCTGATCATGGTAGCGCTGGGTATCGTTGATCAAGAAACGGCTTTGCATCATATTGATTTCAACACCCTAGGTCTTCTTATAGGCATGATGATCATTGTGAGCATAACTGCCGACACAGGTCTGTTTAAATTCATTGCAGTATGGTCGGCCAAGAAATCAAAAGGCAACCCGGTGAGCATATTAATTGCACTATCGCTGATTACTGCTGTTGGATCTGCGCTATTGGATAACGTTACAACCGTACTGCTCATGGTGCCTGTAACCTTTAGTATTACTCGCCAATTACGCGTTTCTCCGATGCCTTTCTTAATAACTCAAATTATTTCATCGAATGTAGGTGGTACGGCAACGCTGATCGGGGATCCTCCGAACATCATGATTGGCAGCGCAGTTAAGGAATTAACGTTTATAGCATTCATAAACAATCTTGCTCCTATCGCTGCTGTAATAATGGTCGTCTTCATCCCTATTTTTATCCTGCTTTTTCGTAATCAAATCCAAACCACACCTAAATTAACGCAAAGTATTATGGATTTGAATGAAAAGGAGCTCATAGCTGACCACAAATTGCTTCGAAAGTGTTTAAGCGTACTGGGATTAACTATCCTTGGATTTTTCCTGCATCAATCGTTGCACCTGGAATCGGCTACAGTTGCATTGGTTGGCGCATTTGTGCTCCTATTACTTACGGGTGAGCATATGATGGAGGAGGCATTTACTAAAGTCGAATGGACGACGATATTCTTCTTCGTGGGTTTGTTCGTTCTGGTATCAGGACTTATTGAAACGGGTGTAATCGCCAAATTAGCGGCACAAGCGATTGAACTGACTAACAGATCGGAAGAGCA
>NZ_JBEQAP010000062.1:0-30935 GCF_041640265.1 Cohnella sp. | reverse complement strand
ACAGTTTGGCGCTTAAATTCTTCATCAAAATGCTGACGATGATCTCCCATGACACACCTCGACCTTTTTAGTTATTTTATTGTATCAGGTCGCTGTTACAACGTGTCTACTTTTTAGATTAACTCCAGTTGGTTGTTGCAGCAGTAGATTCTACGGCTAATGTAACTCGAGTGCGATTGTTGGTTGCTGCAGCAGTAGATTCTACGGCTATAGTCACATGAGGGTGGAACCGCTAACGCATTCGTTCCTGACGAATGCGTTAGTTGTTTCCCGCGCGCCTAGCCAAGCTAGGCACAACTAGTTGATGAAAGATCAATCGAGGTAAGAGCCAAGTCGCCTCGTAGCTGACAGGCAACTGGTGGAGAGATCCTAAGGTTGAAGCCCTGTGACAAAGTAACTCTGCAAGGAGTGCGAGCAAAACAGCAGGCCGTAACATCAAGTGAATCCTGCCGCATCGTCAAAAACAACCTGAAAAGGACAAGAGAGAGTCGAGCCCCGGGAAAATGGGCGAAGACCATGGAACGCGTGAAGCCCTTGGAAGTGCAGCGCGGAAGAACTCTCCGGTGTAAGGGGATCGGCATGTTGGGAAAGTTGTGTTTGGAACTAGGGAGACCCTAACCCGCACGAGATTTTTTTTTTCGTAAGGAGCGGACCTATAAGCCCGAAAGGTGAAATGGCGAGCTGCGGGAAGGGAAGCCTGCGGGGACTGTAGTACCAATGAAGCAAGGACAACAAAACCTTGTGGAGGGAAGAGTCCCTGCTTTGTTCAAGCAAGTCAAGGAGGTACGAGTGAGTGAATGCAGTCAAACCTGCTAACTACGCCAAAGTAAAAGCTCAAGAACTTCAAGACAAGCTATATCTTGCCGCCAAGGAAAACCCGAAGCGAAGGTTTCATGCACTCTACGACAAGATTTATCGGGAAGATATTCTTTGGGAAGCATGGAGACGAGTTAAAGGTAACAAGGGCAGTGGAGGAATCGATGGGATAACCATTGACCACATCGTAAAGGAATATGGGGAAGAACGGTTCGTCGAAGAAATCCGAGAACAGTTGATCACAGGTACTTATCATCCGCTACCTGCACGGCGTAAAGAAATACCCAAACCGGACGGAAAACTTCGCCCATTAGGTATTCCCGCTATCTGCGATCGCGTCGCGCAAATGGTAACAAAGCTGGTAATTGAGCCAATCTTCGAAGCGGATTTCAAGGAATGTTCATACGGGTTTCGTTCAAAACGAGATGCCAAAGGAGCAATCCGTCACATTCGGCGCGCGATAAGGAAAGGCGTTCACTGGGTAGTCGATATCGACATCACCGGGTACTTCGACAACATTCCGCATGAGAAACTGATGAAGCTTGTGGAGCAAAAAATAAGCGACAGAAGAATACTTAAGCTTATACGGAAAGGGCTGAAGGCAGGTTTCGTAAAAGATGATCAGTTCTACGAAACCGTCCTTGGAAGCCCGCAAGGGGGCGTCATTAGTCCGTTACTTGCAAACATCTACCTAAACTACCTCGACACGATCTGGGAGAACAAATTCACTGAACTTGGTACACTCGTACGCTATGCGGACGATCTTGTCATCCTTTGCAAAACCAAGGAGCAAGCGCTGAAGTCAATCGACGTATTGAAAGCTGTATTCGGCAAACTCGAATTACAGATGAACACGTCCAAATCCAAGCTAATCAACCTATGGGATGATAAGGCGGGGTTTGACTTTCTGGGCATGCATCACCGAAAAATCCCAAAGCAGGTCAAGGGAATAGAACGCCACATCCTGCGAAGCTACCCCTCGAAGAAAGCCATGAAGAAGATGAAAGAGAAGGTAAAGGAAGTCACAGAGCCGCGTAACCGATTGTTCTGGACAATGAACAGAATGGTCGAGGAACTCAATCCCAAGATTCAGGGATGGAGAAATTACTACGCAATGGACTCTTTCGCCGATCTATTTCTGAATAAAATCGATTGGTACATTCGGAAAAGACTCATGCTGTTTTGGAACAAGAAACGTAATCGTCGTAGCAAGCACAGCAACTCCAGATTAGCGGGCATTGTCGCTCAGAGCTCTGGATTAAAGAAACTCGTCGGCTAGGAGAGTACCGTAACGCGGAAGAAAGAAGAACATCGGAAAGCCGGATGAGGGAAAACCTCACGTCCGGTTTGATGCAGGGGGAGCTGAAAAAGTAAAAAGAGGGCTTGCGCCCTCCAATGAAATTTCAGTTCTCTACTCTACTGTAATTCTACTTAATTTCTTTCCACGTAAGCTTGCTAGAACCAGCGGCTTATTCTGCAATTATTGGAAAGTTTTCTTTGTCGCCCAATTCCTCAATTCGAAAATTATAGGGAAATAATAGCTTTTTAGTATCTTTCTCCTGAGTACTAAATGCATCGAGATGGGATTGCTGGAGCAGGCAGCATCTGATCAAGAACCGGTTGAGCGATAATGACGGACGCCAATATTCCACACAAGCAGACACGGGATGATGAAGAGGAAGCCTGCTAAAGGGGTCAGTATATAGAGGACTTCATATCCCTCGGTCCTGTCTAGAATATAGAGTAAGGGCAAGTAGTTCACGCATCCGAACGGAATGACGAATGTGAAGAAGCGGGTTACCCATTTTTGATAGATATTCAAAGGGTACTGTGCCATCTCTCTGCCGCCATCGGTAAAGATATTAGCGACCTCGAGTCCCTGAATCGTCCAGAAGCACATCGTGGCTGCAAGGATGAAGATACCTGTGAAAATAAATATACCGCTAGAGATCATGAAGAGTAAGGTAATGATCTTGAGCAAGGACCAATCGACTTCCAGGCTGCTGATCGCCCAAGCAAGCACGAGCAAACTCTGAAGAAGGCGTCCGAAGCGTGTAAACTCGAATTTGGAGCCAAGCACTTGCAGGACCGTACTGCGCGGACGAACCAATAGGCGATCGAAATCGCCATTCACGATTAGGGTAGAGAACATGTCAAATCCGCGCGCCAAGCACTCGCTGATGGCAAACGCCATATGAATGATGCCGAAGCAGAGAGCAACCTCGTAGAAGTCCCAGCCCCTGATTTGTCCGAATCTCTCGAATAGGAAGTACAGTCCGGCAAATACGGAGAAGGGAATGAAAAACTGGCCAAACGTCAACAGCCAGAAGGAGGTTCGGTACTGCATTTGTGATTTGAATAAGATGAGCAGATATTGAAAGAAAAGCTTCATGCGCCTTAACCTCCTTGAACAATAACTCTTCGAAGCGCTTTTCCCATGGTGAACTTTCCAATAACGATAAGAGCGGCTAGCCACATGAGTTGGAGCGGGATGAGTTTAAGTGCCTCCAGCTTAGATATATGTCCCGAATAAACCCGGAATGGAAAATCCGCGCACAAGCGAAATGGGAGCACGTTAACGATATCCTGCAGCCAAGAGGGCATGAGTGGAACAGGGATAATCATTCCCGCGAGGAATTCCCCCAGAACTCCGAACATAAGTAATGACCCGGCAGCGGACATCGTAACGAAGGTTGAGATGTAGATCAGCATTGAGATGGATACCAAAATAAATAGACCTAGAAAAAGCGTTACCGTGAATAAGAGCAAGGTGGACAGATCGCTTGGCAAAGGCAGGCGATACGGTTCCGGTAAGAAGAATGCGACGAGCAGAATCGGAAGGCTTCTGAGCAGAGCGCTGGCTAAACGTTGAGCAAGCAGCTTGGCGAACCAGAGCCCATAGATTCCGCTCGGTCGGCAAAGCTCATAGGCGATGTTCCCGGTGGTAATTAATTGGAAAAGTTCATTGTCCCTAAACCAGAGGGCGATAAAGGCGAGAAAAGCTTGCTGAAGCCAAACATATGTAATGAGCTGAGAGAGTGAAATTGGCGGCTCGTTAAGCGTTTGGCTGTAGAAGGCTTGGAATACCATGATAATAATGAAACCCCAGAAAAATTGAGTAGCAATGCCCGCGAGTGCAGCACCGCGGTATTGTAACCCAGTCGACATTCGCAGCCTAAAGACAGATACATAGGCCTTCATGATATTTGGTACTCTTTATAAAGCTGAACGATAATATCTTCGATCGGTTGGGTGCTAATCTGCGGGGTGGCGTGAAGTTGAGGCTCAGAGTCGTGCTTAGTCGGTACAGTTGGTGCAGTCGCGAATCGATTGCGGAGCGTATCCAGGCTTCCATCGTACAACAGGCTTCCTTTGCCAATGAGAATAATTCGCCCGGCCAGTGCCTCGATATCATTCATGTCATGCGTGGTCAGAATGACAGTAACGCCTTTTTCCTTATTGATCGTTGTGATGAATTGTCTAACCGCGATTTTGGATATCGCGTCGAGTCCGATTGTCGGCTCGTCCAGGAACAATAGGCTGGGGCTGTGAAGCAGTGAGGCGGCGATCTCGCACCGCATGCGTTGACCTAGGCTTAACTGACGAACGGGAGTATGAATGAGGGAACCTAGGTCGAGTGTTTCCACCAGTAGATTGAAGGTGCTCCTATACTCCGTGGAGGGTACATTGTAAATATCCCTTAGCAGGTCGAAGGAATCAATAACCGGTACATCCCACCATAATTGAGAGCGTTGACCGAATACGACGCCGATATGCTTAACATACTGAACGCGGTCGAGCCAGGGTGTGAAGCCCTTAATCGTACAGTCTCCCTTATCTGGCACTAGAATACCGCTCATCACCTTAATCGTCGTTGATTTGCCGGCGCCATTGGGTCCGATATATCCAACTATTTCCCCCGGCTCTATCGTGAAGGAGATATCATGAAGCGCCTTCACTTCTGTATACTGTGGACGAAATAAAGCCTTAACTGAGTTCCTTATCCCCGAAGACCTCTGTGCTACCTTGAAAGATTTACTAATGCCAGTTACCTTAATCACTAGGTGGTCCTCCTGAATGGATTTAAAAGCGAAAGGAAGGAGATGGTACCACTTGAGGCCAGATAGTGTCAATCTTTTTTTATGCTTTTTTTAGGTGCTTGGCAATGTCGAACGAGGCTATCCGTTCTCTAATGTTCCTATATTTAGTTGTATTCGCCGCGTAGCTGCTATCCTCACTATCCCTTTTGCTCAGAAAACCCTAACAATAACGCACGGAGAGTACGTTAAACCACCCCAACTAACCACGCCTTGCCAATAGCGTACGGAAAGTGCGCTATCTATTCCCACCCAAAGTGATTCTCGGAATTTTTTGTTTTCGGATGAAGCCAAAAGCAGGGAGCGAGGATATGTCTCGGAAGAGTGGAACGTCCGCATTATGAGCCCCTTTGCCACATTTTCTGAGTTTACCAATCAGGCAAAGGGGCGAGTACTGCGGCTGGAGAGACATATCCTTGCGTACTGCTGTCCTCAGCTCATCCACTGCAACAAAATTTCCAAAACCACTATCTATTTTTATCCCCCATAATGCGAATAACAACTTATTACACATCCCATCCCTCTTTATAATGTGAATATAGCCGTAATTTCTCTTTATGGAATCACTTCAGCTCCTCCTCCTGCTATAATTAGGACATCTTTACCTTGAGAGGCGGACGCCGTCAGATGAGTCTCAGCAAACGTATATTCGTCGCTTTTTTTGCCTTTATCATCGTTCCTTTGTTCGTATTGGGCAGCGTTTCTTATTTGGTGTTCCAGCAAGTGACTCAGGAGAAATATGCCGAGCAGACAGAAGTGACGCTGAAAGCGATCGGTCGCAATATTAACAACATGATCAAGGAAGCGAATTATTTCTCCGATTTCTGGGTTACAACCGAGGATAGCGTTGAGTCTGTAGAGCAGTCACTCGACTCAGACACCGGGGAGGCTGCGGCTACGGGTATTCCCGATTACGACGAGCTGTTAGAGAAGGAACGACTGCGCCAGCGAGTGCTGCTTACTTATCCCGGTATTAAGTCCGTTACTCTTTATCGCAACGACGATCGGCAAGTCAATGTTAACTTCACCAAAGATCCCCCTATAGCCCGAGCAGACCTAGAGAGCAATCCTATCTATGCTGAGGTCCTTCGAAAAAACGGGGCTCCCGTGTGGATCGGTCCCAACGAGGATCGGCGATTAACGGGTGAAAACAACTTTTTTACGCAAATCCGTGTGTTATTAGATATCGATACGCTAGCGAGTAAAGGCATTCTAGTAACCCGCTTTCAGATGAACGAGCTGAGTCGGATTTTTAGCTTTTACAGCAGTCAAGGAAAGCTTGATCGGCGGTTTCTCATTGTCGGCGGTGATGGACAGATTATCTTCGACAACGAAACGAGTGCGGAAGGGAAATCGATTTCGAACTACTTGGACACGGTAAAAGGTATAGATCTTGAAAGCGGCAGCTCACAGAGCAAAACAATGCAATTCGACGGGAATAAGAGCCTTGTCTCTGTTCAGGATTTACAGCTTCAGCGCTTAGGTGTGGGAGATTGGAAATTAGTGATGGTCACCTCCTGGGAATATTTGTCCGGGGATTTGGCAGTGGTACTGCGTTGGATGGCCGTCATCACTTCAATCTCGCTCGCTCTGGCGCTTATCTTTAACCTCATGTTCGTCCGCCGAACGATTACGTTCATCATACGCGTAGTAAGGGCAATGCGGAAAGTCGAAAGAGGAGATCTCTCAACTCGAGTCACGGTTATAGGCAAAGATGAGACAACGAGCTTGGCGATAGGCTTTAATAGCTTGGTTAACCGAGTATCGGAGCTGCTTGAGGATGTAAAGCAGGAGCAACGGCGTAAACGCAAGGCCGAGATGATGCTGCTTCAGGCACAGATCAAGCCCCATTTTCTGTTTAATGCCTTAGAATCGATCAACATACTCGCCGTACAGAACGAAGGCCGCAAAGTAAGCAAAATGGTGCAAAGGCTAGCAAATATACTGCGGATAAGCATCCAGCAAAAAGAAGAAATAACGATCGGGCAGGAGCTGGAGCACCTGAACAGCTACTTAGAAATACAGAAATACCGCTTCGAGGAATTATTCGAATACACCATTGATGTGCCTAAAGAGTTACTGTCGAATCTGATCTTGAAGCTAACGCTTCAGCCTCTCGTGGAGAATAGTATCCAGCATGGATTTGAAGGTATTGATTACATGGGACGAATTCACGTGAAAGTTCAGGAAGAAGAAACCGGCATTGCAATATATATCGAAGACAACGGAATCGGCATTACGGATGGGCAGCTGGCTTTATTTGCGACTAGTGGAATGACCTCATTGGAAGAGATTTACGAGGATTCACCGGAAACCGGAGAACGTCGCGGACTTGGAGTCGGCAATGTCGCTGACCGCCTGCGTATCCATTATGGGAATGGGTACGGGCTCATCCTTTGCAGTGCATCTGGACACGGAACCGTCATCAAATGCCTCATACCCAAGTTGGCAGGGAGTGGATCTTAATGAAGTTAAAAGCGCTCTTGGTGGACGATGAGATTAATATTCTGAGAAACCTGCAAGCGGTCGTACCTTGGGATAATCTAGAGATCGAACTTATCGGAACGGCTCGTAACGGCCAACAAGCATTAGAGCTTGCGCGCGAGCTGCGTCCCCAGTTAATTCTATGTGATATCCGGATGCCGGTTATGGATGGGATCGAGTTTCTCGGTGCCCTAAGGGAATTTGATACGGAAGCGGAAGTCATTATGATGACTGGCTACCAAGACTTCAATTATGTGCGTTCGGTCATTCGTTATGAAGTGAAGGATTATATTCTTAAGCCAATCGATTATGAGGAGCTTGCGAATACGATCAAGAGGTTAGCGGAAGGAATTCGAGAAAGAAGCGCGGAGCAGTATTTCATGCAGCAGGAATGGAAGCAGGTTTATTCTCTAGCGTACGAGAAGGTGCTGTATGACCGGCTAGTAGATTTAGGTGTCTCCTCGACAAGCCCTCTCCTTAATCTTCGCGAGGAGGAGAGCGATAACCTTGCTTTCGCGATGATGCTAGTAGATGTAGCTGACTACTCGAAGAAGGAACGAACTTGGGATGAGAAAGAGCGCAAGCTCTGGAATTTTGCAGTCCATAATATTTTGCAGGAAAATCTCATTTCCTATGGCGTACCGCATTCCGTGCTGCAGGTTAGAGGCGGGGAGTGGTGTGTGCTTATCGAGCGTATTCCGCCGGATCTGTTCGATCGGGAGCAAAGCTTGCTCTGGGCGGTGAATCTTAGACATGCCGTCCAGAGCTACCTCAAGCTGAGTATCCGTGTAGCTCTTCATCCATCGGAGGTCATATTGGAGCAGTTGGCTAGGACCTATAAAAGTCTGCAGCGTTCTCTTCATTTATCGCCTGCTAAAGATACGGGTATTATCGTTTCCGAGAGGATCAGGGGAATCGCCGATACTTCCGAGCAACTATGGGACCGGATCGAAGAAATGGTTACGGGGCTCAAGAGATGTGACCGGCGCAGCACTGAAATTGCCCTTAAAGCCCTGAATGATAGCTTCCGGGAGCTGCCTGAAAACTCCTTCGAGCGTGTTGCTCCTATCGTACATTATTTATGCATTCATCTTCTGCGCGAGATGAGAGCAATGGAAGTGATGACTCGCGAAGAAGAGATTGCCATCTGGCGACAAATTGACCAGCATCATGGGATTCGCGAAACATTGCTGGTCATCAATCGACTCGTGGACCAATCTATTGAGAGTGTAATGAAGAAAAAAACAAGCGATGTGCTGATGTTATCTGCAAGGGACTATATCGAGCGGAATTTATCAATGGAGCTCAGCATTGATATGCTTGCTGATTACTTAGGAATCAGCGGGAGTTATTTCAGCCTTCTCTTCAAGCAGCATATCGGAGAGACCTTCGTGGAATATGTGACCAAGCAGCGTATGGAAATGGCGAAATCTTTACTCGCGCTTAGCGATAAAAGCGTGACCCAAGTCGGACAGATGGTTGGATATGTGGAACGGCGTTACTTTACGAGAGTGTTCAGTAAATATACGGGCATGCTCCCGTCGGAATTCCGCGAACGTCACCAGAACCAAGCAGGGGAGGAACGGCCGGCATGGGGCGCTTCAAAATGAGTGGGGATGATTTTACCTTCCGAAATGGAAGGTAAAATCGTCTTTTTTTCTTCGATCATGTATAATAACGGGCAGAGAGGGATACGGAGGGACGACTAACTATGACCTATTCGCGCTCGCGGACACAGAGCAAGCAGAAATCGCAAAAACGCTATAAAAAGAAACTCTTATTCATGATTAATGGGATTTTACTAACTGCCATTGTAATTGCAGGAGCACTTATTTGGACAGCAAATAACAATCAAGAAGCTGGGGAGAACAAACCCGGTATGTCGGAAGCGCATAGCACTCCTTCTCCTTCAGGTAATTCCTCAGCTGCGCCTTCACCAGAATCAACGGATGACAGCCTAGCGACCCCAACTTCCGAAGAAAAGGCGTCAACTCCTCCTGGGCATGAAGGAGATAAGATATCCCTTGCGCTGGTTGGCGATATACTGCCTGCAGCAAGGGTTCTGGAGCTAATGAACCAGAACGGCTATGATTATCCCTATCGCAAAGCCAAAGAGATTCTGTCCGCAGCGGATATTACAGCCGGCAATCTTGAATCCTCGATTACGACACGAGGAACTGCAGCGGAGAACAAACAGTATTTGTTTCGTGCACCGCCAGAAACGCTTCCTGCCATAAAGGAAGCTGGTTTCGATTATTTGTCGCTAGCGAACAATCATAGCATGGATTATGGATGGGAAGGCTTAAGCGATACGATGGACTCTTTGGATGACATAGAACTCCAGCATTCCGGATCTGGCAACGATGATGTTGAAGCATTCACTCCCGCATACATAGAAAGAAAAGGAATAACAGTCGCTTTTGTAAGCGTCACGCGCGTTGTCCCGGAGCCGTCATGGAAGGCGGATCGGAATCATGCGGGTGTTGCAGAAGCTTATTCGCCTAACCGAGCAGTCGGGGCTATTAAAGAGGCGAAGAAAAATGCTGATTTGGTAGTTGTTATGGTTCATTGGGGTGAGGAGAGAAGTGAGAAGCCTATCGCCCACCAGACCGACCTAGGTCATCGATTCGTCGATGCGGGAGCGGATTTGGTAGTTGGGAGCCACCCGCATGTCCTTCAGGGGATTGAAGCTTATAAGGGGAAATGGATTGCCTACAGCTTAGGCAACTTTGTTTTCTCAACAACGACGTCGTCCAAAACATCTGAAACAGGTGTTCTGAATGCAGAGTGCGATAAGGCCGGCGCTTGCTCGCTTACGTTCCACCCGATGTTCGCAACGAATTCTCAGCCAGCACCCATGGATCCTGTTAAAGGTAAAGAATTGCTTAAACGTCTGTCGACTTTGTCCATCGGCGCTGCTGTGGAGGAGGATGGCTCGATTGTGGCGGATCATTAAGGGATTGCGTAACGTAGCTTTTCGATTTCCAACAAAAGGGATGAGTAATTTGGATAAGAGCACTTATGCATCTATACATCCATGTGTTGCACACCGCGGCTTCTCTGGCTCAGCTCCGGAGAACACGCTTGCCGCCTTCAAACTAGCCTTGAGCCAACCTTTCGTTCAATGGATGGAGCTGGACGTGCATCTTTCTAGTGACGATATACCTGTTGTGATTCACGATGGAACCCTTAAACGGACGACCAATGGACAAGGAGAAGTCCGGGAGAAAACCGCTGAAGAGCTAGGGAGTCTAGATGCGGGCAGCTGGTTTCATCCCTCGTTTGCCGCGGAGGGTGTTCCGACGCTGGCTAAGGTGCTCGCATTAACGGCTGGAAAATGCCGAATGAATGTGGAGTTGAAAGGGAGTAATGCCGATTGGGGGCTTCTAGCCCGGCAAGCTGTTGATGTGATTCGATCTCTGCAATTAGAACAGGATACCGTCATCACCTCGTTTCATCCGGATATCCTAATCGCTGTTCGTAATTATTTTCCTGCCATGAATATCGGCCTAATCGCTGAAGATCGCCCACCGAATCTTGTATCCATACTTAAGGAATTGGGGGCGTATTATCTCTCGATCGACTTTCGTTATCTGAATGCGCAGTTATTGAAGGAGACAGCGGAAGCAGGCATCTCTGTAATGGCATGGACAGTTAACTCAAAAGGTGATCTACGTCGACTGGCCAAGCGCCCGGAGCCCTTTCAGCTATGCACCAACTATCCGGACCGCTGGCATGCGGTGATGAAAGAGGAGAGTTAACTTCATGAGCGAGAATACATTTCAATTCGTTTCGGATATCCGAAATATTTATTGCGTGGGACGGAACTATAGGCTGCATGCTGCGGAACTCGGCAATGAAGTGCCGACATCCCCAATGCTGTTTACTAAGCCTACACACGCCGCGGTAACGATGGCTGACGGAGTACTTGTCCTCCCCGGATCACAAGGGTTGGTCCATTACGAGGCGGAGGTTGTTTTCGCTGTAGGGCGCAGGTATGAAGCGGGGATAAGCTGTGACGACTTGTTTACATCTTATACCGTTGGCTTGGATCTTACGCTGCGAGATGTACAGGAACGCTTGAAGGCGAAGGGACAGCCTTGGTTAGCCGCCAAAGGCTTCCGAAATTCAGCCCTGCTTGGGCGATGGATGAGCTATCCTGGAATAGTGACGTTATCTGAGCAAGATTTTGGGTTAAGCATTAATAATAAAGAAGTCCAACGAGGCAACTTAAAGGATATGGTTTTTAGTCTGCAGCAGCTGGCTCATTTCGTTGGACAAACCTATGGCTTGGCTGCCGGAGATCTTCTCTTCACAGGAACTCCTGCAGGGGTCGGCGCTCTGAGCGACGGGGATAAGCTCGACGTGTGGTGGAACGAGGAGAGCGTGGGCCGAGCTGCGGTCAAGCTTGAGGGTTGAACTAATTACTGCACCACTAAAAAGGCGGTTTCCTTTTTTATGGGCTTTTTAGTCCAACTCGAGGGTGAAAGTGGGGCAGTATCTCCTGGAGGAGCGTCAGCGTTTGATTTTTGAGATAAGCGAAATCTCCGAATAGGAGTCAATCCAAATTTCGCTTATCTCACTTGCAACAAACCCTATTCCACATCCGTTAACCGCGCGCGAATCTCCAATAGCTTAGGCAATTTCTCGAAGAAGACGTCGACGATAGCTGGGTCGAAGTGGCGCCCGCGCTCCTCTCGGAACAATCCTTCAATTCTATCGAGAGGCCATGCTGCCTTATAAACTCTCTCAGCGCTCAGAGCATCGAATACATCGGCTACAGCAGTGATCCTGCCGAAAATATGAATATCTTCACCTTTTCTGCCTGCAGGGTAGCCAGTTCCATCCCACTTCTCATGATGCTGCTCCGCTACGATAGCGGAGGTACGAAGCAGCTCCCTCTTTGATCCGCGAAGCAGCTGATACCCGATATTAGTATGGGATTTGATAGTGTCGTATTCTTCCTCGGTCAATTTACCCGGCTTGTTCAATACCGCATCCGGAATGGCAACTTTTCCGATATCGTGCATAGGAGAGGCAGTCCGAAGCAGCTCGGCCTCATTTACACTAAGACCGAGGCCAAGTGCAAGTACATACGAGTATTCAGCAACCCGCCTAACATGATTTCCTGTTTCCTTAGATCGAATTTCCCCGACTTCACCCATCGTGGAGATTATCTCACGCTGCGTATCGATGATTTCCTGATGTAGCATAACGGACTCGAGCGATTTACCCGCATATGATGCGGCCAAGGACAGGAGCTCCAAGTCCCGTTCGGTGAAGTAGTCGATTTCCGTCAGCTTGTTTACTGCTTGATAGGCACCGATAATTTCCCCGTCGTTGTTACGGAACGGAACGGTTATAATCGATTTCGTATGGTAACCGGTTTTGCGGTCATTCTCTGCGTTGTGTCTAGGATCATTGTAAGCATCCTCGATAATGATCGGCTCTCCCGCCTCGATCGCGTTGCCTACGAGTCCGGTTCCGTAAGGAATGCGGATTTCGTCTACGCCATGGGCGACGGTCGTGTATAATTGATGATTGGGTTCATCAATGAGCCACACAGCGCAACGATCGGAGAGAATCATCTCTCGCCCCATATTCGCCATATGGACAAGCACGGAATTAAGTTTCTGCTCACTGGCGATTTTGGCCGTATATTCGAATATGATCCGGAGTAAATCTTCCGGTGACAGCTCTTTTTTATACATATATTCTCACTCCTTAAACATTCCCTCTCCTTTATTCGCGAGATAATTGTCGAATCCTTCAAAGAAGCAGCAAAAAAACATCCTTCCGAGGAAAGATGTTTTTCAAATCTTTATATTAGGCTGTATTCTGCCCAGATGTTGCTTAACGGGTTGTTCTTTCGTTTAAAAGTCGGAAAATCCGACTATGACGAGGCAATCCAGCTTGCCGGCGTCCCCAAAGTCGGAAAATCCGACTATGACGAGGCAATCCAGCTTGCCGGCATCCCCAAAGTCGGAAAATCCGACTATGACGAGGCAATCCAGCTTGCCGGCGTCCCCAAAGTCGGAAAATCCGACTATGACGAGGCAATCCAGCTTGCCGGCGTCCCCAAAGTCGGAAAATCCGACTATGACGGTGCAATCCAGCTTGCCAGCGTCCCCAAAGTCGGATTTTATGTCGCCTCCGAAAAGTTTGAGTATCGGACAACTTATAAGCCACAATCATCTGGAACTCAGCCTTATAATATGAATTAATTGACGTGCTTGCTTAGTCCTTCCACGTAATAAGTGATAGCTTTGGACAGGCTTTCCTGGAGATCCTCCGGCATCTGAAAGCCGCCAATCGATTCTAAGGAAGCGAACCCATGAACCATACTGCGCAAGCCTCGAACCGCATGAACGGCCTCATCGGCGGGCAGGCCGAACGGCTGCATTAATCGAATGAACAAGGCGAGAATCTGCTCGGCAGCCTGATCGAATTCGGGCGGTTTCGGAGCAGCCACACGATTGATAGCTTCATAGAGCCCGGGATGGATCCGTACGAATTCGACATAGCTATTGCCGACTTCGATAAGAGATTGTTTACCCGATTGTCCGATGGCTGCATCATTTAACAGCTCCCGGAGCAGACGAACCGCGTAAACGGCTAGCTTCTGTCGTAGATCGGTCAGTCCTTCAACATGGTTATAGAGGGAAGGGGTCTTAATTCCAAGCTGTCCGGCCACATTACCCAGTGTGACCTGATCCCAACCCTTGCTGTCAGCAATATCTGCGGCAGCAGCAATAACGATTTCGGGTTTTATGCCGGCTCTCATCCGCTTTTCCTCCTATTCAAGTGTTCTCTAGCTTCGCTTATTGCTAAGCTGATTGAACTAGAAGGAAGCAGCAGTGCAGGACCATGACCAACTACAAGAACTGCAGGATTAAGCTCAAGAAGTCTTTGAGCGCTCGTTATGGCTGTCGGGGTATGCCAGGTTGCGAAGGCAGGAAAGGGGAATTTCCATTTCATATGGCCGGACACAGCCAAGCCGCCTTGGGTTTGGAAGGCATCTCCGGCAATTAAAGTATTGCTTGTCGTCTCCAGGTAAGCAAGATGACCGGGAGTATGTCCAGGAGACGCTATGGCGACTAGAGAGCCGATTCGATCTTGGTCCTCAATGAGGAAGTCAGGCGAGAATAATGCCTTCTTGGGTATTCCGCCTTTCAAGGGTGTTTGAGCCTCATGCGGCAGAAGGGTATGATCTCCTTTCAAGATAGCGGCATCACGGCGTGAAATTCCGATCTTAACCTGGGGAAATTTCTCTTTAAGAAAGGGAATGGCGCCAATATGATCATCATGAGCGTGTGTAAGCAGAATACGAGTCAAAGGCTTTTCGGTTGCTTGTATCGCGGCGAATATCCCTTTGGCTACGAAATGCATGCAAGTATCTATCAGCGTTACACCGCTGTCGTCTTCAATGAGATAACAATTCAATGGGAAGAGCTTAGGCATAAAGATCAGCTGTGTTACAGGGCCCCAAGACGTTTTATTCATTCAATGACCTCCTGTGAATTGTTTATACTAACTACATTATTATAATAACTAACATAGTTAGTTTTAGCAAGTTTTTTTACTTCATGGCCCCTTATTTCCATCCATTAGCTGATCTTATCCCTTCTTTAGCTGTTTGACTCCCTTACGAGCAACCTATTTGCTCTTACAATAAAGAAGTAACACACAAACATATTTTCTGGGAGGTCTACCGCGTGAAAAGAAATTTTATGGTTATTCTTACGCTGATTCTCGCTCTGTCGACAGTACTTGCAGCATGTGGCAAAAACAACAACGCGCCTTCTTCGGCAGCATCTAGCTCAGCAGCATCTTCTTCAGCATCCGAATCCGCATCGCCATCCCCAAGCGAAGAAGTCGAGCCATTCACTTTATCCCTTCGCCACATTCAAATCGGCGAGCCGCAGAAATTCCGCAAAGCAATTCTTGATGATGTTGTCAAAGCAACTGAAGCTGAAGTCCCAGGACTCAAATTCGAGCTTGATGGGATCGAGGATGCGGTCAACCGCTTCACGAAGCTTCCAGCCGAGATGGCTGCCGGCAACCCGCCTAAAGTCTTCGACTTATTCGGAGGAAATGCAGACGCTTTGAAATACGCAAAAGCAGGACGTCTGCTTGATCTGACTCCAATCCTTGATGAGCTTGGCTTGAAAGACAAATTCCTTAACGTATTCGGTCAATTCACATTAGATGGCAAAATATATGGTCTGCCAATCGGCGGAAACATGGAAGGTGTTTTCTACAACACCGAGCTGTTCCAGCAAAATGGTCTAAATGCACCTACAACCTGGGATGACCTGGTTAAAGCCGCTGACACGCTGAAAGACAAAGGCATTACGCCGTTCGCTATCGGTTCCCAAGCGGGTTGGGTTCCTAATATGCTTCTCAATACGTTGATCGGACGTCAAGTAAGCGCTGGTTTCCCGAACGGCTTGACGGACGGTTCATTCAAATGGAATCAACCGGAAGCTGTTGCAGGCTTCACGGTATACAAAGAGTGGGTAGACAAAGGTTACTTCACTAAAGGTGAGCTTGGTAAAACTTACGACGATATGCTCAATGATTTCGCAGCTGGTAAAGCAGCAATGATCTTCGACGGCAGCTGGCGTTCTTCCGCTTTCAAAGCGGGTGCGGTTGCTGCAGGTCTTGAAGGTAAAGTCGGTTTCATCGCATTGCCGGCAATTCCTAATGCCAAAGGCGACCAAACCTCTATCAACGCTAACTATGGTAACGGCTACGGTTTCTCTTCCGACCTGAACGACAGCGAGTTGAAAGCAGTAAAAGCGTTCATCAAAAACCTGTACAATGACGAAATGCAGCTCCGCGGTTTGCTCGAGGATGGCGTTCTTCCTTCGATGAAGCTGTCTGACGAAGCGCTTGCCAAAGTAACAGATCCGCTTGTTAAACAAGTTATGGACACGATGAAAAACGCAAGCTCTTCCTTCGTCCACTTCGATTCCGTTGTACAAAAGGCAGTTAACTCCGAGTCCGAGGTTCAATTGCAAAAGCTGATTGGCGGCAAAGCAACCGCACAAGAAGCAGGAGATGCTCTTCAAAAAGTACAAGAAGCAGAAAACGCGAAGTGATTTAGTCAGCATGTTTGATGAGGAGACCCATCCGCCTGGGGTGGATGGGCCTTCTTATCCACTAGTGGGGGAGGAAACATGAAAAATACACTAAAGAATCCCGCTGCATACCTCATGTTCATTATTCCAACGATCGTTATGTACGGGCTGTTTTTCCTATATCCAATGTTTTCGTCCGTATTCTACGCCTTTACGAATTGGAACGGTTTGGATGAAACCCGATTCATCGGTTTGGATAATTTCAAAACGGCTTTCGTTGATGAGAGCTTCCGCAGCGCTATCTACAACAATATGTACTTCATTCTTTTTTCAGTAGGTCTTCAAGTACCTTTTATTATTTTGTTCGCGTTATTGATCAGTAATGTTAAGAAACTTAAAGGCTTTTATAAAACAACGGTGTTTATGCCGTCCATACTTTCCACATCCGTCATCGGTATTTTGTGGGGCTTCATCTATGATCCGGACATTGGACCGATCGCAGCATTCCTTGGCTTCTTCGGAATCGACCCGATTTATTGGTTGGCCGAGTCCAGATGGGCGATGATCGCCATTTTGATCACGAATGCATGGCAGTGGGTCGGCTTTTATATTGTATTGATTTTGGCAGCTATCCTGGCTATTCCAAGAGAAATTGAAGAGGCTGCAAGCATCGACGGCGCGACTGCGACCCAGCGTGCTTGGTACTTAACTGTTCCGCTCATTAAACCGATCATTTCCGTTGTTGTCATGCTCTCGATAGCGGGTGCGATGAGAGTCGTGGACATCGTTCTCGTTATGACTAAGGGAGGACCTGCCGGCTCGACGGAGGTTATGGCATCCTATATGGTTAACAAAGCGATTAACTACGGTGACTACGGCTATGGAACCGCACTTTCGATCATTATCTTCGCCTTTGCGTTGGTTTTCACGGCCATCTATCAAATTACGTTAGGTAAGTCTGAAAGGATTGAATACTGATGCCAGTATCGCTCAAAAAATCAATTCCTCATTTTGTTCTGCTCGCGTATGTGGTCATCATCTTATTCCCTTTCGTCTTTGTCTTGTTCTCATCTCTTAAAGAAAACAATGTTGAGATTTCGCAAGCGCCGTTCGCTTTTCCAAAACAGCTTTACTTTCAGAACTATATAGATGCATGGGTGCAAGCTAAAATCGACGTTTACTTCTTCAACAGCGCATACCTCGGCATTTCTTCTGCAATTCTAGGCGTATTTCTAGCTGCGGCGACTTCGTTCGCACTGACACGGATGAAATTCAGAATAACGAGTAAGATCATCTATCAATGCGTTCTAATCGGAATGCTCATCCCAGGCAATGTTTTATTCATAGCTCAGTATATCCTGATGATGAAGCTTGGTATTCTGAATCAACACTGGGCATTGTTCTGGCCCTATACAGCCGGAGCCTTACCCTTTAGCGTACTGCTCATCTCCGCCTTTATGAAGGCGATCCCGAACGAGCTTGAAGAGGCCGCCATCATCGATGGATTGAGCGCTCCCGGGCTGTTCATACGCGTCATATTACCGCTTACCATTCCTGCTCTGGTTACAGTATTCATCATCAATTTCCTTGGAAACTGGAATGAATATTTACTTGCCAGCTTCTTCATCAGCAAAGATGCGCTGCGTACATTGCCTACCGGTATGGTCGGCTTCCGGGATGCTTACCAGACGAATTATGCCCTAATCTGTACGGGGATTGTGTTCAGCGTAACCCCAGTCTTGGTTCTGTATGCATTCTTGCAGGAGCAGATCATAGAAGGAATTACTGCAGGAAGCGTTAAGGGTTAAAAGCTCAATAGGTTGTAACAGGGCGTTGTTCTCCATTTTGGAGACAGCGCCCTGTTGTGTTATAAAGGAATGAGATAGAGAGGAGGCAGCAGAGCGTGAAAGTTGAGTCATTCCCACCCGTAATCGACTCCCATTCTCGTATTCTTATATTGGGCAGCATGCCGGGAGCAGCCTCCTTAAAGGCTTATCAATACTATGGAAATCCACGAAACTACTTATGGACGATTTTGTATGCCTTGTTCGGCGGAGGAAGAAAGCCGGATCCGGAGTATGAAAATAGGCTTTCATTCGCTTTGAGTCATGGTATCGCACTCTGGGATGCCATAGCGATATGCGAGAGAGAGGGGAGTTTGGATAGTAATATCAGGCAAGTGATCCCGAATGATATTCCGGGGTTATTAAGGCGTTACCCTGGCGTGATAACGTTGGTGTGCAACGGCACGAAGTCGTTTACAGAATTAAACAAGCATTATGGCTCCGATCCCGAGATTATGCAGCGGGCAGTGCTGCGGATGCCCTCAACCAGCCCAATCCCCACGAAGCATTACCGGGGCTTGGAGGATCGCCTGGAGGCTTGGCGAGGAATCAAAGAGTCAACCGGGGCATTTAAGCAGTGAAGGGTGCCATAATCTGCTCAAGTATGCAGTAACCGGCCTAAATCGAAAAGTGGTGGTGCAGGAACCCTGCATCACCACTTTTTGGTTCAAACCCTTTACCAGCCTTCTCGGTTGCGCAAGGAGGTGATATGAGCCGTATGCTGTCTACCGTGCCATGCGAAGTAGGCCAGCAGTCTATCCAATGTGTTAAGGCCGCTCATGGGGTGGGTGAAGGCCAGCGAGAACGATTCTGTTGGCAGTGAACGCAAGAGAGTATCCAAGCGCTCATGAACGCCTTCCAAGAGCTTCAGAGATGCGTCAACCGGGAGCTTGGAATCCGGGAGTGTTACCCACTCATTCTCCTCGAAAGTCTTAACGAGGGGCTGTGACTCCGTCAGTGTAAGCTTAGCGCGGATGAAGCCGTTTATGGAGGCATCCGCTACGTGGTGAACGACCTGCCTTACCGTCCATCCGCCAGGACGATAGGTCGTATCCAATTGCGCATCGGTTAGGCCTTCAACCGCACGTCTAAGCTCTGCTGGCGTGGCCGCAAGCTCCTCAATCCGTTGCTGCCGCAGCTCCGGGCTTGTATTGTCCTCATAGGTAAATTTTCCGATCGGATATTTCAAATGCTCCAAGTCCTGCTCCAATTGCATTTTCCGTTCCCCCATCCTATTTTCTCAGCGCTCCCATGCACCTGAATAGCTTTATAACATTATCTCTTATTGGTCAGCTGCTCCATCTGCTCAATGAGCCCTTCGAACACGCTCATCGCTTGTTTGATCGGCTCTGGCGTAGACATATCTACTCCTGCTTCCTTCAAGATATTAATGGAGTAGTCTTTACCGCCGCTCTTCAGGAAACCCAGATAACGATCAACGGCAGGCTGACCTTCGTCGAGAATTTGCTTCGCGAAGCTTGTAGCCGCAGAGAAGCCCGTCGCATATTTGTACACATAGAAGCTGTTGTAGAAATGCGGAATCCGCGCCCATTCCATCTCGATATCCTTATCTATGACCATGCCTTTGCCGTAATAGCTAACGTTAAGGTCGTAATAGATGGAGCTAAGCTCTTGCGGGGTCAACGCCTCTCCATTTTCCACCTTCTCGTGAATGATCTTCTCGAATTCGGCGAACATTGTCTGGCGGAATACCGTTGTCCGGAACTGATCGGCGTAATAAGTGAGCAGGTACATTTTTTCCTTAGGATCGGTCGAGTTCTCCAGCATGTTATTCATGAGGAGTGCTTCGTTAAGCGTGGAAGCTACTTCCGCGAGGAAAATCGTATACTGCGCATCCCGATAATTGTTGTTCGCGTCGGAGTAGTAGGAGTGAAGCGCGTGTCCCATCTCGTGAGTGAGGGTGAACATGCTGTTCAGATTGTCGTTATGATTGAGCAGCACGTAAGGGTGGGTACCGAATGCACCCCAGCTATATGCACCGCTGCGTTTTCCTTCGTTTTCGTAGATGTCGATCCAGCCGTTGTCGAAGCCTTCTTGGAGAACCTTGCGGTAATCTTCACCAAGCGGGGCAAGGCTTTCGTACACCTTGGACTTTGCTTGCTCATATGAAATTTCCATATCGAACTCATCGACAAGCGGTACGAAAAGATCATACATATGCAGCTCATCGAGCTTTAGCAGCTTTTTGCGCAAATCCATGTACCTGTGCATCAGCGGTAAATATTCATGAATGGTGGAGATTAGGTTTTCATAGACAGACTGTGGAATATTATCACCGAATAACGACATTTCCAGAGCAGAAGGGTAGTGGCGAGCCTTGGCGTAAAAAATATTCTTGGTCACATTCGCGTTCAAGGTCGCACCTAGCGTATTGCGCCATTTTCCATAGGTTTCATAGATGGCCTTAAAGGCATCGCGACGAACCTCCGGGTTGCGGCTTTCTAAGAATTGAATGTAGCGGCCATGCGTCAATTCGATTTCTTCGCCTTGTTCGTTTTTAACTTTTGGGAATTTCATGTCAGCGTTGTTCATCATTCCGAAGATCGTGCCGGAAGCTTGAGCTACGTTGCCGACCTGTGCCATGAGCGATTCTTCGCTCTTAGTGAGAATATGCGGCTTCTGGCGCAGCATCTCTTCAAGAGTGCGCTTATATTTAGTTAGGACGGGATCTGCAATAAGTTCAGTCAGCTGTTTCTCCGATAAGCTTAGAATTTCTGGAGTGACGAAGGAAGTTGCTTCGCTTACTTCCACGCTTAGCTTCTTGGATTTGTCGGAGAGTGCCTGGAAGGAAGACTCCGCTGTATCCTCATGGTGACGCATGTTGGCGTAAACATAGAGTCGTTCTACTAGTAAAGAGACTTCATCCTCCAACGCAAAACAGCGGGCAATATTGCCAGCATCCTTAAGCTTGCCTTGATAACTCGTTATTTCACCGATTTGTCCCTTCACACGGCTGAATTCAGCGTCCCAAGCGGCTTGGTTTGGATACAGATCCTCTAGCTTCCAGCGGTGCTCCTGAGGGATTTCTTTTCTTTTTGTTATTTGTTTCATGGGAAAGGACAACCTCCTAAATAAAGTATCATAATCAGCTTTTGTCACTGCGCTTGCGCCAAGCCGAGCGGGAGAGGCGCAAGAGGGATTAAGGCTCAAGCCTAGGAACGACAACGCCGCCAGAGTGGCGGCGATTGGTACGGCATACGTCTTCAATGGAACGCCTCCAGAATCGGAATGTGCTACCAGAATAGTATGTCCTTACCGATGATGTTTATCAGGCTGCTTGATTAATCAGCCTTTTTACTAACTTCGACCAGGCTTAAGTTCCTGCCCGGAAGAAGCTGTAGACGATGAGGAAAAAAGCGAATAAAACGAACAGGATAGACAGAATCGCCATGGATCGACGCATCGATTCGGGAATTCGCTCCCGTGACATGATTAGAATAACAGCCATGCTGAATGAGGCTATAACAAAGATAATAGTCGCTTCGGTATCCAAAATAGCGAAACCTCCTTCCCGCTGACGAAATTATATGCTTTTGAGCGTTTCCATCGTCTGGCGGAGACCTTCCTCGCCATTCGGGAAATCTTCAGGCAGGAAACGATTCTCTGCCCAATTCATCATCTCAGGACGACTGATGAATTTGTGGCAAATCTCACCCCACTGATCAGAAATTTCTCGTACGACGAGAGTTTTGCCTTGAACTTCTACTGTCAGCATATTGTAGTTATCGAGCTTATAGACGGTATGTTTAGTGAACATGATAGTCTCCTGATCTTGGCAGTCGTTGCCTTTTTTCTCATCATAGAAGAGATGAACAGAGAAATCAACGTGACGATGGAAAATTTAGGTTGACAGTCAAGCTGCGATATGGGAATCTACTGTAAATCCACGCAGGTGGATAGGGAGAAATGAGCTGAGTCGAGATGAGATGTTTGAGCTGAGAGGAGAAAAGAAAATGAATAATAATTCTAAGCCAGCTTCGTATCCGCAGGTTGGTGTCGCATCAACGTGTCGTTCGTATGAAGAATACTGTGCAATGTTTAATCTGGAGGATTTTGATTGGACCAAAGGACCCGTGCTTGATGTTGCTGGAGGGGCGTCATCCTTCACTTCACAGCTTCATGCAAGAGGTGTAAAAGCTATAGCTGCAGATCCTTTCTATAAGGGTCCGACCGAGGATGTTATTGCCGCAGCACACAAAGAAATAGAGGTTTCATCAGCTAAGCTGGCTGCTAATCCCGGTGTATACGATTGGAGTTATTACGGTACACCCGAGCTGCACCGCCAGGGCAGGGAGCGCTCATTGGCTCTTTTTTCGGAGGATTTTCGAAGTGCAGATGCGGATACCCGATATGATTCCGCGTCGCTTCCTCATTTGCCTTTCAACAATGACACATTTGGATTAGTTGTAAGCAGTCATTTTCTGTTCCTATATGCAGATGCATTCGGCGAGCAATTTCATGCAGATTCTTTAGCAGAAATGATGAGAGTGCTTAAACCAGGCGGAGAGCTGAGAATATATCCGTTGGTCAGCTTGAGGTGGGAAGAATGCCCTTATATTCCTCGGCTTTTGCATGAGCTTAAGGGAGTTGCAAAAGTAGAGTATTTGTCCACCGGGTTACCCTTCATGCCAGTCCCGAGTTCCTTGCTGCGACTGGTAAAACAGGCATAATAGCAACTCTAGTATCGATTGCAAAAAAGGGATATTTAGGGTATAATTATCTCATTCGTCGACTGAAGGCGAGCTTTTAGGAGGTTTTTCAATTGAAAGGTACAGTTAAGTGGTTTAATGCAGAAAAAGGCTACGGTTTTATCTCCATTGAGGACGGAAACGATGTATTCGTTCACTTCTCAGCGATCCAGGGTGATGGATTCAAAACCTTGGACGAAGGCCAGTCGGTTGAGTTTGAAATCACAGAAGGCAACCGTGGTCCGCAAGCATCCAACGTGGTGAAACTGTAAGTCTCTCGAAGACGAGCACTTGTTTTCATATCACGAATCAGATCATTCTTGCCCCTGGCGTGAGTCGGGGGCTTTGTCTTTTGTTTAATCAACCCGCCGCACCGCACAGCCGGACTCCAAATCTTTTGACCTTGTAAGCGGTGGGATGGTACACTATACTCCTGGAATTAATTGATACTAACGTCTTACGGGGGTAACTGGTTATGAAATTTAAGCTTTTTGCCGATCGCAAAGGGAAAGCCGATCAAGCTAAAAATAATCGTTTTGTGAAGCTCGGTCGTGAAATTTATGTACAAGCACGCAAAGGCGGTACGAATCCGGAAGCTAACTATGGTCTTAAATCTGCTATTGCCAGCGCTCGTGCTATCCAGATGCCGGCTGACAATATTGAGCGTGCGATCAAGAAAGCTGCCGGCGGTGCCGATAGCGTTGAATATGAGGAAATTATGTATGAGGGTTACGGCCCAGGCGGCGTAGCGATCATGGTGAAATGCTTGACGGATAACCGTAATCGCACAGCAGCAGATGTACGTTCGATTTTTGGTAAACGCGGCGGTAATTTGGGTGAGTCCGGTTGCGTTGCCTATATGTTCGATCAGAAGGGCTTGTTTGTTATAGCGCGTGAGCATGGTCAACCCGATGAGGATGCCATCCTGATGCATGCATTAGATGCTGGAGCAGAAGATGTTATCGTAGATATTGAAAGTATCGAAGTATTGACTGCGCCTTCAGAGTTCGAGAAAGTGAAGGAAGCTCTTGAAGCAGCGGGTTACTTATTTGAGACTGCTGGCGTGCGATGGTTGCCTCAGAATACGGTAGCAGCAGATGGCGATAACGCCGACAAGCTGCTCAAAATGATGGACGCTTTCGAAGAAAACGACGATGTACAAGACGTGTATCATAATTTCGAGATTAGTGATGAGGAAATAGACCGTCACGGTTAATAGATTGCAGTTATCATTTCGTAGAGAGGCCGTGAGGCCTCTTTTTTTTTTTGCGACGGAACAAATCATCTAACTGTATTTCCCCTAAGGTAAACGGATGCTTAAGGAGAAGCCCCTTTTGCTATCAAATGACTTTTGGCGCTCGCTGAAAGACAGCGGACTAGATATCAAGCGCCCTCGTATGAGGGTAAAACCTATAATCGTCTCATTTTCGCAAAATGAGGCTGTCGATTAATTGTGGACAGTTTTAACTTGAACGTACACATGCAGAGAATGTATATGATTTTTCGCATACATTTCCAGAATCCGGGCTCAAATCAAATTTTATTATATGAAATTTCGTATAGAATCGACTGATTCGATGTGTGTGAAGCTCATTTTGTATGATTTTTCGCATACATTTTGTGGTCTCCCGCAGATTTCCGAAGTTATGAACTGTTAATCGACAGCCTCAAAATGCAACAACGAGAGCGCCTCGTAAGTGAAGTATTCCGTGAAAAGCCTGCTATAGAACGCCTACGAATGTCACAGGTTAGCATTTTGGATACAACTTGTCTCTTTAATAAATATATTTTCTCGGAAGCGAAACAAATTGTATCTATATGGCGTCAATTAGAATGGACCCGCCGCAGATGAATCGAGCCAACCTAGGGCGGATAAGAGGAGGTAGCGGGATGAAGAAAATCATAGTAGGGATGTTGGCTTTGTTGATGCTCTTTAGTGTGCCGTTTGCAGTCGGAGCTGCAAGTTTATCAACTGAGCAAAAGTATGAGGTGCTAAGACAGCAAAGCATCTTCAGCGGATTTGCGGACGGCAGCTCGCGATTGTATGATTCCATGTCACGGGAGCAATTGGCTACGGTGTTGTTCCGATTGCTGGAGCTTCCGGAACGGTCGTCATCGCCGAGTTATAGTGATGTCTTAAAGACGCGCTGGTCTTACCATGAGGTTGAAGCGGTCACACGGGCGGGTTTAATGGTTGGAACTCACAGCAGGATTTTCTCGCCTAAGGACAGCGTTACCGTGGAGCAGCTTGCCGCAGTTTTCATTAGAAGCTACGGTTTGTCGGGCAGCGGAGTTACTCCAGTTACCGGTAAAGTATCCAAATGGGCGAAAGGGGTCGTTAGTCTAGCCTTGGACAATAAGCTCATTCCCCAGCTCAGCGACTACAGGGTGGAGGCCTCACGGGCTTTATTGGTTGAAGCTGCTTATGCTGTCTATGAAGACACGCATATCGAGCCTCTGAAGGTTCGTTCTGTCGAACCGCTCTCAAACCAATCTGTCAAGGTGAATTTATTGCAATGGACCAATCAAGCAGACAAAAGCAGGTTTTCACTAAAGGACAACTTCGGCAGTAACCGGAACATTCTGCAGGCAACATTGAGCCAAGACGGGATGTCGGTAATTTTGTTGACGGATTGGCAAGCCGGTAACGTGACCCATACATTGACAGTCGACGGCATTTCTTGGAATTATGTCTTAGATTCGACCAAACCGCAGGTGCTTTCTCTGGTTAGTCTGCCAAACCGAATTGTAGAAATTACGTTTAATGAGCCGGTAGATAACAACTCCGCAACCAACTCTGCCAATTATCAGTTCAATAACGGCTTGAAGCTCACGAAGCTCCAGCTTTCACCTGACCAACGAAAGGTGAGCATTACGACAACAGAACAAGCGGAAGGCAAGACGTATCAGCTTACTATCCGTAACGTCAAAGACTTTGCGGGTAACGTAATGGATACGCGAAATAATTTAACCTTTAACAGCGGCGACATCACCAAACCAAGAGTAACCTCGGTGAAAGTGAATCCCAACGCTACGCTCACGATCAAATTCAGCGAGAAGATTAATGCCGCGCACGCGGTCCTTACGGATCGCTACGGTATAGATAAAGGGTTGGCTGTCATTCAAGCGATATTGGAAAACGACGGGCTTACCGTAACCTTAAAAACATCATCTCAGAAGGATGCTACTTTATACAATTTAACGGTTGCCAACATCCCCGACTTGGCTGGTAATGTAATGGATGTTTCGTCGAATTGGAAGTTCGGAGGGATTGCCAACCCGGAAACTCCGGTTCTATTCCAAAACGTGCAAGCCATTGATCGAAATACAGTCGAGGTTACCTTTAATCGTGCTTTGACAGATTCCGATGTGAAAAATCTAAAGCTGGCCATATTGACGGATAACGGTTCCGGAGTGTCCATGTCTGACTGGCAGGCTTACGTTCAGCGGCAGGCGGGAAGCGACAGAACGGTTACCGTCCAATTCCGCAATAAAGCAAGCAATCCGGATTTGTTCCGTGCCGGTCACGTCTATGTAGCCCGTGTAACGGGAGTAGCAGGCTTACAGACCTCCAATGACGCAGACCGCTTGCCATTCGCCGGTACCGAATTAAGTAACCGGGACCCCTACGTAACTCAGGCAATTGTAATCAATCGCAAATCTATAAAGGTGCTATTCAGTGAACCGGTTACGAATGTTAATGAAACTGCTTTCCGGCTTCAGGAGAAGGATGGCGGCTCCGTCCGCATTGCATACGATGAGCTGAACAATACCGGGAAAGTCGTGAACGAAGTCATTCTTATTTTGGATGATGAGCTGCAAGCAAATAAAACGTATATATTAACGTTCCAGCCTGGGATTATTACCGATGCTGCGAAATGGAATGGGCTGAAGACAATGGAAGGATCACAGCCATTCGCCGTGTATTTTACGGTAAGCTAGATATGGCTGCGGCAAATTGTTTATTGGCGGAATGCAACTTGTACGCATGAAGAGGATGTACAAGGGGGCATGCCCTCCCTGTACATCCTCTTTTATAAGCTTTAAGACGGAGAGTCGCTGTGCTCTAGCATTTGCACCTTATTGATGGTACCGCCCCCAAGGCATACTTCGCCATCATAAAACACGACAGCTTGTCCAGGTGTAATGGCCTTCTGAGGAGTATCGAATTGTACATGAAATTGGCCGTCGTCTTGCGGTGTGATTGTTACGCCTTGATCAGGCTGGCGATATCTGAACTTAGCTGTACAGCGTATCGATGCCAAGAGTGCTTCCGGATTAATCCAATTAATGTCCGAAGCAGTTAAAGCTACGGAATACAGACTGGAGTGGGTATCACCTTGCACGACATACAGTGTATTGCTTTCCAAATCCTTATTCGCAACGAACCAAGGCTCTCCGTTTCCTGAACCGCCTATTCCAAGACCTTGGCGCTGGCCTAGCGTGTAATACATAAGTCCATCATGCCGGCCTTTAACTTCTCCGGAGACAAGATCAACCATGTTCCCCGACTTAGCAGGCAAATACTGGCTTAGGAATTCCTTGAAGTTGCGCTCTCCAATGAAGCAAACGCCAGTGCTGTCCTTTTTCTTAGCCGTTGCGAGCCCAGCTTCCTCGGCAATTTTCCGTACATCCGGCTTGTTCAGATGACCAATCGGGAACATGGCGCGAGCCAGTTGAGACTGATTGAGAGCGTGGAGGAAGTAAGATTGATCCTTGTTCGTATCGACGCCTCTCCGTAATTCATATTTGCCCTCAACTAGCTGCACACGCGCATAATGGCCGGTAGCAATCACATCAGCGCCTAAATCCAGCGCTTTCTGCAGGAACTCGCCAAATTTGATCTCTCTATTGCACATGACATCCGGATTCGGCGTTCTGCCTCTACGGTATTCCTCTAGAAAATATTCGAACACCTTGTCTCGATATTCTTCTTCAAAGTTTACTGTATAATAAGGTATTCCGATCTGATCGCACACTCGTCGTACATCCTCGGCATCTACCTCCGCGGTGCAAACGCCGAATTCGTCAGTATCGTCCCAATTTTTCATGAAAACACCAATAACATCGAAGCCTTGCTGCTTCAATAGCCATGCTGTGACAGAGGAGTCCACCCCGCCTGACATGCCGACTACGACACGAATAGCGGCAGGATTCGCAAACCTATCCTCAAGTTGTTGTTCATTCTGAATGTTACCCATTACCATCTCTCCTTGCTCCTAACAGTTCCAAGTGTGCTTAATTAGTTTATCATATTCGTTTATATTTCTCACTGAGGATGAAACCTTCTTGAATATGTCACGTTTTTTTTGACCAAAAAGGGAGTAGATGTGATAACATAGATTTATTATGGGGATACTCTCCATTTAAATACTTTCATCTTTTCATTTATTCCATGCTTCTGGCTAGAAAGCAGGTGTTCTGTTGAAGATTTCGACGAAAGGCCGCTACGGCTTAACGATTATGATGGAACTTGCGGCTAAATTCGGCGAGGGGCCGACTTCCCTAAAAAGTATTGCAGAGAAAAATGGCTTATCCGAACATTATCTCGAGCAATTAATCGCACCGCTACGCAATGCAGGTCTGGTTAAAAGCGTAAGGGGAGCTTATGGCGGATATATTTTGTCCAAAGACCCGGAAACCATCTCCTCGGGAGATATTATTCGGATTCTCGAAGGCCCGATTAGTCCCGTCGACTTCACTGAAGAAGACGATCCAGCTAAACGGAATTTATGGCTCCGAATTCGTGACAGTATTGCTGAAGTTCTAGATTCTACAACGCTTCATGATTTAATTCACTACAAAGGTGAAAATAAGATCGATAATTACATGTTCTACATTTAGAAGAAGGTGCATGGGATGACCTCAATATATTTTGACCATGCGGCCACGACTCCTATGAGCTTAGAGTCGCTTCAGGCCTATGTGGAAGCAGCTAGTGCCGGACCTGGAAATCCTTCAAGCCTTCATGCACAAGGGCGTACAGCAAGAGGCCGGATTACCTCCGCAAGGGATAAACTCGCAAGTCTTCTTCATTGCGAAGCCTCAGAGCTTGTATTCACAGGCAGCGGGACGGAAAGCGATAACGCTGCGTTGTTCGGCGCGGCATTCGCTCAGCTGAAGCGGGGACGTAAGGGCATTGTGACAACAGCGGTGGAGCATCATGCCGTGATGCATGTTTGCCGCGAGCTAGAGGAGAAAGGCTTCGATCTGACGATCTTGCCGGTTGATGAATACGGGCGCGTTTCTCTTAGGGACGCAATATCTGCCATCGATGATTCGACAGCAGTTGTCAGCATTATGGCTGGCAACAATGAAACCGGAACTTTACAGCCAATAGCTGAAATTGGCGAACGGGCTCGCAAGCATAAAGCGATCATGCATGTAGACGCTGTTCAAGCCTTTGGTTATATTCCCTTTGACTTACAAGAGATGCCAATTGACTTACTCAGTTTGTCCGCCCACAAGATCAACGGACCTCAGGGCGTTGGGTTGTTATATATCCGTAAAGGAATCCCTTTTCAACCGATGGTTTATGGAGGCACTCAGGAGCGTAATCGCCGTGCTGGAACTGAGAACGTGGCGGGTATATCGGCGTTTGCGGCAGCTGCGGAGAGAGCTTATCAGCTTGTTCAAGACAGAATTGCCCATGCGGAAGAAATCCGCGGCACCCTGTTGAAGGCACTAACCGAGCAGCTCGGAGAAGAGATGGTCGTAGTTAATGGTCATCCTGAATTGCGACTTCCGCATATTCTAAATGTAAGCTTTATTGGCATTTCTTCAGAAAGTATGCTGATGAATCTTGACTTAGCGGGAGTGTCTGCCTCCGGTGGTTCCGCGTGTACATCGGGCTCACTAAAACCGTCGCATGTTTTATCCGCTATGAAAATAAATTCAGAAAGAGTGTTATCCGCTGTACGTTTTAGCTTCGGTTTGGGTAATACTAGAGAAGAAGCAGATAAATTGGCGAAAATCACTGCAACCATTTCGGCGCGTTTACGTAATAGATAAGAGGCGCTTAAATGGTTAGGAGCCCGATTATGATCCAAGTTCAAATGATTCTCGGTATGCCTGTGTTATTTGCAAACGGCAAAAAAACGGGAAAAGTCAAAGACGTTTGGTTTGACGAATTTTGGAAGCTTGTCGGCATTATCCTCGATAACAATGTCTGGTTTGGGTTACGTAAAGCATCGAAAGTCGTTTATTGGGAAGATATTGTTCACTGCGGCGAAGATGCCCTGTTGATTCGTAACGATACAGTCATTGCGACTAGAAATAACAAGCAGTTTCTGAGGACCTTTCATTCGGGCGTTGTTCGATTGAAAGATATGCCGGTTTACACGAATGAAGGGCTATATCTAGGTAAAGTATCAGACGTTTATTTTAAGACGACTGAGGGTACACAAATAATAGGATATGAGTTGACGGACGGTTTCCTTACGGATGTGCTCGAGGGACGGCGGAAATTATTTCTACCGGAATCCCCCGAGAATGTCACCTTGGGTGAGGAGGCCATCTTGGTACCGGCTTCGTATGAGCGGGTATTGGAGCGACCATACGTGGAAAGTGACAGGTGAAGACGGATGATGAGATGCCCGAACTGTAACTCCAAAGATATCGGGAAAATCGGTTCCCATCAATTTTATTGCTGGAGCTGTTTCATCGAATTGACGGTTAATGGTGAAAAAATGTCGGTTTATCAAGTGGAAGAGGATGGAACTCTCAGCTCTTTGGATGATTTATTTTTCGAAGAAGCAATGGAACCTCAGGTACACGCTAACAGTATGTAAATAAGCTTTACTGAAGCGCTTCGAAGTCTCCTAATTGGGGATCGGAGCGCTTTTTTATTTGAGTTGGTTTATTGGAATGGACAAGTACATATACTTTGAAAGAGCCTATTGG
>NZ_JBEQAP010000061.1:0-31764 GCF_041640265.1 Cohnella sp. | reverse complement strand
AACTTTTTGAAATCCAGAGGGACAACCTCTCGCATAGTTTTGATGCCGTAAGCCAAAGTCAAGAGTATGAGCGAGGATGCGGTCAATAACGCTCCGATGAATCCGCCTCCTGGGTTATGGTGTCCAGCAACAAACAAATACAACGATAGGGTCAATATGATAAATATGACGACCCTGGAGATCATTTGCAAGATGACATTGTTGCTTCTAACTTGCTGAAAAGGCTGCTGACGAATATCTGGGATCGGAGCGTCGCCTGTACGCTCTGCTTGCGGCCCCATACTGAGACGGATCAAGGCGTAAATGCCAAAAGAGGCAATTCCCAAAACGACTATTTCAAGCATGGTGTCGAATCCGCGGAAATCGACAAGAATGACATTGACGACGTTTTTCCCGCCTGCCATCTCGTAGCTGTATTTCAAATAATAGTCGGAGATCGATTCGAACAATCGGCTGCCGCTGACCTTCAGCGAGATTAGCGTCATGATGATGCCGACGCCGCCAGCTATCACTATGTTGGTCACTTTAAACGAGCGCTTCTTTGCTTCCCGTTTTAACTTGGGCAGGTGGAAGAAACAAAGCAGGAACAACGCAACCGAGACCGTCTCTACGATCATTTGCGTCAGAGCCAAATCCGGCGCCCTGAAAATAACGAAAAACAAAGTGACCATATAACCGACAGCGCCGGTCAAAATGATGGCTATCATTCTTGATTGGGCAAAAGGGATGGCGAGCACGGCGATAACAAGCACAAGGTTAATCACTATTTCGTATACGGATACCGAAGAAAAACGCGATAAATCCATGGCCGCGGAATCCGTACGGTAGAGCGCCCATCCTAACGAGAGGATGAAGAAAATAAACACATAGATCAAATAGTGCCGGATGGAGCCCGTCATGTAGCGATTCGTTAATCGGCGAGATCCATTATGAAGCAGTTTAAGACCGTTGTCATAAGCACGGTTAAGCGAGGCTCCGTCAAATAGCGGTTGATTAAGCGGCCGCAATCTGCGATGAGCGGCATACACGAAACTCCCAACCGCTACGACACCCATCGTCATAAACAGCTCCGGCGTCCAGCCATGCCATATACGGATGGAAACGTCAAACTTTTCGCCTGAAAGTAGAAGTCCCGGATGAATAGCGGCCATAGCCGGTTCAATGAGCGAATACGACAGCAGGTTTGGAAAAAGACCGAATACGACTGCCAATGAAGCAAGTATGACAGGAGAAAGCAGCATTCCCGTGGGAGCTTCGTGAGGCGGTTTTTCCAATTTCTCGAATTGAGGACGTCCGCTAAACGTTCTGAGAAGCAAGATCATGCTGTAAGCGAAAGTAAAGACGCTGGCAATCCAAGCCGCTACCGGAAAGAGAACTCCTATGGATTGCATATTCAAGAAGTCCAGGCTCATTATGGACAACAGCGCGGTATAGAACATTTCTTTACTGAGAAAGCCGTTAAACGGCGGCAGTCCCGCCATGGAGAAGGTCCCGATCAGCGCGATTGAAAACGTAATAGGCATGACAGATAGCAGGCCGCCCAGCTTGCGAATATTGCGGGTCCCCGTCTCATGGTCCACAATGCCGACAACCATAAACAATGCGCCTTTAAATATGGCGTGATTGATGAGATGGAAGATGGCGGCCAGCGTTGCTTGCGTATACAGCAAGCTGTCATGAGTACCGGAGTAGAACGCAGTGGCGGAGCCCATTCCTAGCAAGCTCATGATTAAGCCAAGTTGACTGATCGTCGAAAATGCGAGCAACGCTTTTAAATCCGTCTGCTTTATCGCGCGATAGGAACCGTACAGCAAGGTCGCGATTCCAACGACGGATACAAGCCAGAACCAGAGCGCGTTTCCTGCAAAAACAGGGCTTAACCGCGCAACCAGATAGATCCCCGCTTTTACCATTGTGGCCGAGTGAAGATAGGCGCTAACCGGCGTGGGAGCTTCCATGGCGTCGGGCAGCCAGATGTGAAAAGGAAACTGAGCCGATTTGGTGAAAGCCCCCAGCAAAATGAGCAGCAGGGTCGGAAGAAACAAGGAATGCTCCATGAGCGCTCCTGCACCGCCTATGATTTCCCTGACGCTTAATGTGCCGGACATGAGGTATAGCAGGATAAAACCGGCTAACATGGCCAGCCCGCCCAATACGGTAATAAGCAGCGACTTGAAAGCTCCGTATTTGGATTTTTCTCTTTTGTGCCAGAAAGCAATCAACAAAAATGAGGAAATGCTGGTCATTTCCCAAAAACCGTAAAGAACGATTAAATTATCCGATAATATGACGCCGAGCATTGCGCCCATAAAGAGCAACAAGTAGGCGTAAAAGGGACGGAGCGCTTCTTTGGTTTTGTCCAAATAGAAGATGGAGTACAGAACAACCAGTGATCCGATCCCGCTTATCAGCAGAGCGAACAATAAGGCCAACCCGTCTAACAGCACCGTGAACTGAACGCCTAATGACGGTATCCAGAGGATTGTGCTCAGGAAGGTTTCTCCGGATTGAATGGCAGGTATCTGCAATAGAAAGTACACAAACAATACAACGGGGACGGGAAGGATAAGCCAACCCGTATGATAAGGTTGCCGCAGCTTATACAGGACTGGGATCATTGCGGCAACGAGAATCGGTAAGATAATGGCAACGTGCAGCAGCAACGTTCGTTTCCTCCTTCATGGCAAATGAAAATCTACTTGTATCTTTTCCAAAAAAATGCAAAAAGAGCCCTTTGGTGGCAGGCTCCTCCGAAAAAAAATATCCGATTGTATTTGGCGCTATCTTTAATCTTAGCGTGGGACGGGGCAATTTGTCAAACGAAGAATGGATGCGTGTATTCAACCGGAACAAAAGCGACTTGAATATTGCACGCAAGTTAACCAATCAAAATATGATCTTCCGCATAACCGATTTTCGAGGAACGCTTCTTCTGCGCTAATGCGAAGGCAAGCGTGAGCGGACCGAGACGACCGACATACATCGAAAAAGTCACAATGACTTTCCCTGCAGATGACAATTCGCTCGTTAACCCCATGGAAAGCCCCGTTGTACTGAAAGCGGATGTCGCTTCGAACAGCACTTCCAGAAAATGATCTTCCAGCATGCCTTCGGAAATCGTGAGCAAGAGTGCGATAACCAGTACGGCAGCCAATGAACTCATCACGACGGCCAACGCCCGCATGACCGTCTCTTCCGTAATTTTTCGTTTGAAGGCATGAATCTGTCCGCCGCCGCGAAAGGTATTCACTGTGGCAAGAATAAGCACGACAAACGTATTGGTCTTGATGCCTCCACCCGTTCCTCCGGAAGCCGCTCCGATAAACATAAGGATGATGATAAAAAATTGTGACGCTGCAAGCATGCTGCCGATATCGATGGTGTTAAATCCTGCGCTTCTGGGTGTCGTCCCTTGGAAGAAGGCAGCAAGCGCGCGCTCTCCCGCGCCCAATTGACCGAAAGTGGCCGGGTTCCAGCTTTCCAGCAAGAAGAGGACAAGAAATCCGGCAGCGGTTAGAATCGCCGATGTAAGGAGAACGACCTTGGAGTGAAGGGACAGCTTTCTCCAGGAACGCTTTCGAAAGATATCCACGACAACCAGATAGCCAAGTCCACCTGAAATAAAGAGCAGAATAATCGTCAAATTAACGACGGGATCGCCGACAGAGGAAGACAAGCTGTCAGACCACAAGGCAAATCCCGCGTTGTTGAAAGCGGAGACCGAATGAAACAGCGCGTAATAAGCGGCCTGCCCCCATCCCATCTCGGCTTGCCAGCGAATCGTCAGTATCAGGGCCGCGAACGCTTCGAATGCAAAAGCAATAAGCACCATGTAGAGCGATAGTCTGACCAGACCTTGAGATGAAGTAGAATGAGTCGTTTGCTGGATGATCAGTCGTTGCTTTAAGCCGATTCTTTTGCCTAGAATAAGGGCTACCATGACGCCGAAGGTCATGAAGCCAAGTCCGCCCACTTGGATCATGATCATAATCACAACCTGCCCGAAGGTGGAAAAGACGCTGCCTGTATCGACTACGACGAGCCCGTTTACACAGATGGCGGAGGTAGCCGTGAACAACGCGTCAAGCAAGCCGATAGATTGGCCTGTTGAGGACGATTGCGGCAGGGTCAGCAGCAGGGCGCCAATCCAGATTAAGCAGAAAAAAACAATCAGGATTAGTTGAGGGGGACTCATTTTGTTTTTTAGCCAGTCAACGAGCAATACGACACGCCCGGAAGCGATTTGATACTTCACACGGTTACCGTTTTCTTTCATAGTCCTCCTCCAAGCGGCGGATGTCTTCGTCCGCTAAACAGCTACGATATGCAGATCCGTTTCTTCGATGCGGTTAAGCAATTCATTTACGAAAGAACCATGCGTAATTTCCTGCCATCGCGTTTGACCGGATTGGCCGATTATCAATTGGGTAATTTGAAGACGTTTGGCCGTCTCCGCTATGATTTCGCAAGCTTTCCGATTCTCGTTCGATTTCACGATAAACGTCGCCCCCCATTCCTCGCATTTTAGCTTCCATGCCGCCATCATTCGTTTTTGCTCCGGATCAAGCGTATCCTCTTGCACAGGAATGACGCTTAATACGAACAGCGGGCAGCGAAAAAGTTTGGCCAATTCTCCGCCGCGGCGAATGAGCCGTTCACTGTTAGGACCGTAGTATACGCAAACCATGAATTTTTCCTTGTTCTCCATAGTCTTGGACTCCCTTTATTGAAGGTTTATTTTTGAAAAACAAAAAAAGCCTGGTCGCAGAGAAATTCTGCTACCAAGCTTTGGGCTTTGCAATCCGGCGCATAACAAGCCAAAGTTGAAGAGCTTTCTCTCCCAAGCGCTGACGAGGTTAGCTGTCGGATTCGGGTTTGAGAGTACCCGTTCTTCCTGTTCAAGAAAGAATTCACCCCTGAAGCCGATGATCGGCTTCGATGGTTCCCCCGTTCCTCTATGAAGAGGATTAAGCGTCGATCGTATGGAATTGTCGTCCCCTATATTACGCCTGTAAGATTAAAAAGTAAATCCCTTTTTAACGGTAGACGCAGGGCATGGTATTGTTTTTGCAGCAGGAGTAAAATATGGCTATGGTATGTTCATACGATGTCTTCCATGAGTGGTTTCACAAAATAGAGAGCTTATCGAGAAGGGGAATGTATAGGAAATGTTCAGCCATCCGTTGCAGCCGTTCAAATCCAGGAAGCAGTTCCATTTAAGCTCTTCGCGTCTCATTCTACTGGGTTTTGCCGTCCCTATCCTCCTTGGCGCTTTTTTATTGGCCTTACCCGCAGCATCGTCAACGGGGGAAAGCATCGGATGGCTTAATGCCTTGTTCACCTCGACGTCCGCGGTCTGTGTAACCGGATTGGTTGTGGTGGACACAGGGACCGCATTCTCCGTTTTTGGCGAAGTGGTGATCATGTGTCTCATACAAATCGGCGGTCTGGGCTTTATGACCTTCGGTGTATTGGTGGCGGTCGTGTTGGGAAAGCAAATCGGCTTAAAAAACCGGCTGCTAATTCAGCAGTCGACGAACGCATTGTCGACGCAAGGCGTTGTAAGGCTTTCATTGGGCATCTTTCTGATTGCGTTTGTGATTGAATTCGTAAGCGCAGCGCTGCTCGCCTTTCGCTGGGCAGAAGAGATGGGCTGGATGCGGGCGATTTATTATGGCGTATTTCACTCCATTTCGTCTTTTAACAACGCCGGATTCGCTCTTTGGCCGGACAGCTTGAGCCGCTATGTCGGAGATCCTGTAGTCAACATTGTGATCACCTTGCTTTTTATTATCGGAGGACTGGGATTTACAGTTGTTTTGGATGTAGTCAGGCAAAGAAAGTGGAAGAAGTTATCGTTGCACTCCAAAGTCGTCATCTTGACTTCCGCTGCCCTTTGTCTTGTCGGTTTTATGGGCATCTTTCTGATTGAACTGTTCAACCCGGATACCTTCAGTTCGCTAACCTGGTCCGAAAAAATATGGGCGGGCTTTTTCCAGGGTGTGGTCACTCGAACGGCCGGATTCAATACGATTGATATAGCAACGATGATGACGGCTTCCCAATTTCTCATGATATTTCTCATGTTCATTGGCGCCTCTTCAGGATCAACAGGAGGGGGAATCAAAACGACCACGTTTGTTGTTCTTTTATTTACCGTCATTGCGATCATTAAAGGCAAGCAGGACGTTCAGATCCTGCAGAGACGAATTCCTCAGGCGCTTATCCTTCGTTCGTTGGCGGTGATGGTGATTTCGGTTGGAGTGGTGCTTTCCGCTGCGTTTCTGTTAACGTTAAGCGAACATAGCTTGCAGAAAAATTTTATGGAAGTGCTGTTTGAAGCAACGTCTGCTTTCGGGACGGTCGGGTTATCTATGGGGTTGACGTCGGAGCTCTCTCCGCTGGGAAAATGCATTATTATTCTGACGATGTATATCGGCAGGCTGGGGCCGTTAACGTTGGCTTTCGCTCTTTCTCAACGGGTTGTCCAACAGAAGTACCGGTTGCCTGAAGAGAAAATGCTCATTGGTTGAGGCGTAATGCAGAGATAATGAGTGCATAGTCGAGAAAATGAAAGAAAGATATCGGTTTGTTGATTGGAAATGACTGGCGGCTCGAAATTTCAAATACGGCTCTCCTTTACAAAAAAATGGAGCGGGCGTATGATAGGTCTCAAATCAATGAACAATGATTTTGAACGCTGAGTTTCCGTAAGGAAAACGGGGGAACCAAATGATGAGTGATGTCCGATGTGAGAGTCGGACGTCTATCATCCGGGGTGAATCCCGGAGCCAAGGAACCATGGATTCCTTGCTCCGGGTAGGGCGACTCTCACCGCCCGAATCCGTCAGCTAACCTCGTAAGCGTGGTGTTCGGACAGAGCTTGTCTTTTGCGCTGTCTGACGATGAGAGAGGATGATGACACTTGTGATCGTATGTTGACCACAGGGGCCAATGCCTCTGTGGTTTTTTGCGCCCAAAATCAGGATTGGGGCAAACAGCCGCTTACGCCCGAATCCGCCAGCTTGTTGCCCGTATGAAGGTGGAGGAGATCGGTCATGGCAGCACCGTTTAGGATGAAAACTGATGGTTTCGCAAGGAGGCAGACAGTATGGATATTCTCATGGTTGCGCTTGTTCTTGTCTTGACGCTCAGCATGGTCGGGCTTATGGCATGGGCTGGAAAGACCGTCTCGGAAGGAAGTGCGAAGGAATGACATGGGCGCTCGGCATCCTTATTGTCGGTGTATTCGGTTATTTGACTTACGTATTGTTGCATCCCCAAAAATTCTGATGGTCTGTTCGGGAAGGAGAACTTATCCATGGTAGCATTGATTGCCATTGGCATAACTTTATTGCTTGCGCTGTTGCTGGCTCGGCCGACAGGTTTGTACTTGGCTCAGGCATTCAGCGCAGAAAGAACGGGGCTGGACAAATGGTTCGGGCCGCTTGAAAAGCTGTTTTACCGATTGGGCGGCATTCGTGAAGAGAATCAGTCGTGGCAAAAATACGCCGCTGCCGCGCTGCTCAGCAACGGCGTCATGATTGCGCTGGTTTACCTTGTTTTTCGTACACAGGGGTATTTGCCGCTAAACCCGAGTGGTAACGAGAATATGGAGCCGACTTTGGCTCTTAATACGGCAATAAGTTTTATGACCAACACCAATCTGCAGCATTATAGCGGCGAAAGCGGATTATCCTATTTTGCGCAAATGATCGGCATCGTATTTATGATGTTCGCTGCGCCTGGTACCGCATTGGCCGTAGTGATGGCGTTTGTGCGGGGGTTGGCTGGCCGGCCAATGGGTAATTTTTTCGTCGATTTGACTCGCTCGATTACACGCGTTCTGCTGCCAATCGCTTTCATTGCAGCCCTTGTTTTCGTAGCGCTGGGAGTACCTCAGACGCTGGAGCCGTCTGCCGTCGCTCAAACACTGGATGGCGGAGAGCAGCATATTGCACGCGGACCTATGGCATCGTTCCTGTCGATTAAGGAACTTGGGAATAACGGCGGCGGATTTATGGGCGTCAATTCCGCGCATCCTTTTGAAAATCCGGGAGCGCTTAGCAATCTGATTCAAATTTTGCTTATGATGCTTCTCTGCACATCGTTGCCGTTTACGTATGGGAATATGGTTGGAAATGCCAAGCAAGGCCGCATTTTGTTCGTGTCAATGGCGATGTTGTTTGTCATCATGCTGGGTATTTCGCTTACCGCCGAACAAGCGGGCAATCCCGCGCTAAGCGAGCTTGGCGTTCGTACAGATCAAGGCAGCATGGAAGGCAAGGAGTTGCGATTTGGAGTGGCTCAATCCTCTTTGTATTCCGTTGTAACCACTGCGACCGAGACCGGGGCCGTTAACACGATGCACGATACACTGACTCCGGTTGCCGGATTGGTGACGATTGCCAATATGATGCTGAACACCATATTTGGCGGTGTCGGGGCCGGATTTATGAACGTGCTTATGTATGCGATGATCGCCGTCTTTTTATCGGGACTTATGGTGGGCAGAACCCCGGAGTTTTTGGGCAAAAAAATGGAAGGCAAGGAAATGAAGCTTATTGCCCTGACGATGCTCATTCCGCCATTCCTTATCCTGTTTCCCACTGCGATTGCATTGGTGGCTTACCCGGATACAGTGTCCAATCCCGGGTTTCATGGATTGACTCAAGCCATGTACGAATATACGTCTTCGGCAAGCAACAACGGCTCCGGATTTGAAGGGCTCGGCGACAATACACCGTTCTGGAATATTTCTACGGGAATCGTCATGTATATCGGCCGTTACTTTTCTATCGTAACCTTGCTTGCAGTGGCCGGTTCGCTTGCTGCGAAAAAGGCAGTTCCGGAAACAATCGGTACTTTCCGTACCGATACCGGACAATTTGCGATTGTGTTCTTGGGATCTGTGCTGATCGTAGGGGCGTTGACATTTTTTCCGGCACTTGTGCTGGGACCGATTGCCGAGCAATTGACGCTGAAGCCGTAGCTATACTGTTAGAGAGGAGACAAATACAATGAGTCAACGAAAAGCCACGATAAGTGGATCAATGATACAGCAAGCGCTCAAGGAGTCGTTTCTAAAACTTGAACCGCGAGTGATGATTCGCAATCCGATTATGTTTGTTGTCGAGATCGGTTTTGTCATTACACTGTTTCTTGTTTTTGTGCCGGAAGCGTTTGGAGGAGGAACGCCGGTCTGGTTTAATATTGCAGTTGCCCTGATCCTGCTCATCACGGTATTGTTCGCCAACTTTGCCGAAGCACTGGCTGAGGGCAGGGGGAAGGCGCAGGCCGCTTCGCTGAAACAGTCGAAAAAGGAAATGACGGCAAATAAAGTAACAGGTTCCGCTGTGAAGCAGGTTCCATCTACCGAACTGCGAAAAGGCGACATTGTGCTTGCCGCACAAGGACAATGGATTCCTGGCGACGGCGAGGTAATCGAGGGGCTGGCATCGGTTGACGAGTCGGCGATTACCGGCGAATCTGCTCCGGTAATCAAAGAAGCGGGAGGCGACTTCAGTTCGGTAACCGGGGGGACGCGCGTCCTTAGCGATCAGATCAAGATTCGCATTACAAGCGACCCGGGCGAATCGTTCCTGGATCGGATGATATCACTTGTCGAGGGCGCTAAACGGCAAAAGACGCCGAATGAGATCGCTTTGAATACGGTGCTTACCAGCTTGACGCTTATTTTTCTGATTGTCGTTGTTACACTGCCATTATACGGGCAATATCTTGGCGTGGAATTGGAAGTGCCCATGCTGATCGCCTTGCTCGTGTGTCTCATACCAACGACAATTGGCGGTCTGTTATCCGCTATCGGAATAGCCGGGATGGATAGAGTTACGCAGTTTAACGTCTTGGCGATGTCAGGCAAGGCGGTGGAAGCGGCAGGCGACATCGACACGATCATTTTGGACAAAACGGGAACGATAACTTACGGCAATCGGATGGCCAGCGAATTGATTCCGGTGGGCGGAGCGGCAGAAACAGAGGTCGGGCAATGGGCCGCAATCGGTTCGCTTCGGGATGAAACGCCGGAAGGTCGTTCTGTTCTGGAACTGATGAGTAATAGGGATATCCGGTATAACGAGCATTTAGCTACGGACGGACAATTTGTAGAATTTAAGGCTGAGACCCGGATGAGCGGAATTGATTTGCAGGATGGCCGAAAGGTGCGCAAAGGGGCCGTCGATGCCGTAAAGAAATGGGTAGCTGCGCAAGGAGGCGTTATCCCCGATGATTTGAACTCTGCCAGCGACCGAGTCTCTTCCGCGGGCGGAACACCGCTTGCTGTTGCGGTAGATCATCGGATTTATGGAGTCATTTATTTAAAGGATACGGTCAAGCCGGGCATGAGGGAACGGTTTGAACAGATGCGGCAGATGGGCATCAAGACGGTTATGTGTACAGGAGACAATCCGCTTACGGCTGCAACGATTGCCAGGGAAGCGGGTGTAGATGATTTCATAGCAGAGAGTAAGCCGGAAGATAAAATAGCGGTTATACGACGCGAGCAGGCGGCAGGCAAATTGGTGGCCATGACCGGAGATGGCACGAACGACGCGCCGGCATTGGCGCAGGCGGATGTCGGGATTGCGATGAACAGCGGTACTGTAGCTGCTAAAGAAGCGGCCAACATGGTCGATCTTGAGTCTGATCCGTCGAAGATCATTGAAGTGGTGGCAATCGGCAAGCAATTGCTTATGACGCGGGGCGCGCTTACCACATTCAGTATTGCCAACGATATTGCCAAATATTTTGCGATCATCCCCGCGATGTTTATGGTGGCGATCCCGGAGATGGATGCGCTCAATGTGATGAATCTGAATTCGCCCATGTCGGCGATTCTGTCGGCGCTTATATTCAACGCAATCCTCATTCCTTTGCTGATTCCGCTTGCGATGAAGGGAGTTGCCTACAAGCCTATTAGCTCCGCGAAGTTGTTACAGCGAAATTTGCTGGTGTATGGTGCGGGCGGAATTGTGGTGCCTTTCGCAGGAATTAAAATCATTGATTTAATGATTGGGGCATGGGTATAGAAATGAAGCAATCAAGAAGGGAAGAGCACAAATGCGAGTGATTGTGACAAGTTTTCGTATCAGTCTGGCGCTGATGATTTTCTGCGGCCTTCTGTACAATTTGGCTGTAACTGGAATTGCGCAGGCCGTCATGCCGGAACGGGCGGATGGAAGCCTCATTTACAATGAGCAGGGGCAATTAATCGGTTCGGAATTGATCGGACAAAGCTTTAACGATCCGAGTCTGTTCCATGGGCGTGAATCCAGCATAGGTTATAGCGCGGACGGCTCCGGCTCTCCAAACTATGCGCCGTCCAACACGGATATGTTTGATCGGGTACAACTATTTGTACAAAACTGGGAAGCAAACAATCCGGATGTTCCAATCGGCGAGGTGCCAGTCGACCTGATGACCAATTCGGGCTCGGGATTGGACCCTCACATTAGTCCGGATGCAGCTAAAGTGCAGATTCCGCGAATCGCTCAAAAGACAGGAATTGCGATAGAGCAGTTGGAATCGCTTGTGGTCGAATATACGGATTCAAGAGAGCTTGGGATTTTGGGAGAGCCGACCGTAAACGTATTAAAGTTGAATATGGCGTTGCAACGCCTGATGTCTTCATAAAGTTCATTTATCCTCGCTCCATCTCAGTGGGATGGAGCGAGGAATTACGATGTGGGAGAGATAGCATGGAGCCGTTTAAGCGTAAATCGGCGGAAGAAATTTTGGCCTCAATTATGAAGCTGCGCCAAGGAAGGCTGAACATTTTGGTCGGAGCTTTCAGCGGCTCCGGCAAGACCTACCATATGCTTCAAGAAGGCTTGGGCCTAAAGGAGCAAGGTTTGGATGTCGTCATTTGTACCGTATCTGCGATGCAGCGGCCGGAGGTCATTCGGCAAATCGGAGATATGGAAATAATTCCGGGCATTCGCTGGTTTAACAATGACGAGGAGCGCGAGGATCTCGATATGAATCAATTGATCGAGCGTCGCCCGGAGGTTGTGTTAGCTGATGGTTTGGCGCATCGAAATCGGAAAGGAGCAAAGTTTCCTACCCGACTCGATGACATTCAATATTTGCTCGGTCATGGCATTAGCGTCATTACGACGGTCAATATCTATGAACTGGAAGATGCTACTGAAGTGGCGCGTCAATGGACGGGCATGAAAGTCGAAGAAACGGTTCCCGCTCATACGCTTGAGCTCGCCGATGAGGTCCGCCTGATTGATGTGACTCCGGAAACGCTGCTGGAGCGGGCATTCGACGGACAACTGAGCAATCAGATTCCGGATTGGTACAAGCGAGGAAATCTGGCCAAGCTTCGCGAATTGGCGCTGCGCATGGTCGCTGGGGGGGTGAACGGGGCGTTGGAGAAGCACCGAGAGGATCAAGGATTGGTTGGTTCTTCGGGGGTAGCGGAGCGCATTCTCGTATCTGTGCAATATCACTGGAACGGATCTATTTATGTGCGAAGAGGACAGCAAGTTGCCAAACGGCTGGGCGGAGATTTGCGGGTGGTTTCGTTCGTGCATCCGAAGAAGTCGTTGTCCAATGAAGCAGCGGCATTTAGAACATCCATTATCCGACTGACAGAGAAAGTGAACGGGATATTTGAAGAAATCCCGCTCTATTCCCGTAGGGAGCTGCCCGGCAAACTTATGCAGGACGCGGTAAGCCACAATGTGAGCCGTATCGTCATGGGACATTCCCGGCAGAGTCCTTGGCAGGATTTCTGGAAGGGAAATATTGCGTATCGTTTGTTGAAGAAGATTCGAAATATTGACTTGCTGTTTGTCGCTGATCGTACGGAGCGCGAGGGAGAGCGGATATTACCGGCACGCAGCCAGAGCGAGGAGCAGCGAGGCAGATATCGTCGGTTATCGGAGACGGAAGTAGAAGCACAAATTGGTCGAATCCGCAGAGGGAAATGCAAAATTTATATCGGTGCGGCTCCTGGTGTCGGGAAGACTTATACGATGCTGCGTGAAGGAAACGACTTGCTTGCCAAGGGAGTCGATGTTGTCATCGGCCTGATCGAAACACATGGACGCAAGGAAACACTTGCTCAAGTTGGTTCTTTGACGGTAATTCCCCGCATGCAGCGCAGCTATCGTGGAACTGTACTCGAAGAAATGGACGTAGAGGCCGTTTTGCGTCGCAAGCCCGAAGTTGTATTGGTGGATGAACTGGCGCATACCAATATTCCCGGCAGTGAAAACCGCAAAAGATACGAGGATGTGCTTACCATTTTGGAATCGGGCATCTCGGTTATTTCAACGATGAATGTGCAGCACTTGGAAAGTCTGAATGATGCCGTAGAGCAGATTACGGGCATTCGTGTCAGAGAAACGGTACCGGATAGCATGCTGCATCAGGCAGATGAAATCCAATTGATTGACGTAGCGCCGAGAGCGCTGCAGGAGAGAATGAAAGCCGGTAAAATCTATGCTGCAGACAAAGTGAACGAGGCGCTTGGCCGCTTCTTTAAGCTGGGAAATCTGATTGCGTTGCGGGAACTTGCGTTGCGGGAGCTTGCAGATGATGTGGACGAGCGTCTTGAATCGTGGGATAGGCGCGATTCTCTCAGAGGACCATGGCGAAGAGAAGAAATGATCTTTATCGGTATCACGCCCGGTCACCATGCAGAGCGCTTGATTCGCCGGGGCTTTCGGATTGCATTCCGGTTAAAGGCAAAGTGGTTTGTCGTCTACGTGCATGTTGGACCTGCTATGACAGAGAAGACGGCTGCGCGTATGGATGCATTGCGTCAGCTCACGGTTCTTTTAGGAGGAGAGTTCGACTTGCAGTACCGTCATTCAGACCGACAAGTAGCTGCATCGCTGCTTGACATGGCAGAACATCGCAAAGCTACACAATTGATCGTGGGACAGTCTGCACGGGACGGCTGGAAGCGATGGACAAGAAGAAGTGTCGTGAAAACATTGTTGCGTGATGCTCGCCATCTGGATGTCCTCGTAGTCTCGGAATTCGATCCGGATATACAGCTTGGGGAGAGTAAACGGATAACTATGTGAATTACCTGCTGCCCGGTATCCTGCTGATTGCCATTGCAAGCGGCATATCCTATACGGCTTACCGTCTATTTATAGATATGCAAAGAGGTATCTTCGAGCGGCTCCACTCCATGCCGATCGCGCGTTCAGCCCTGCTATGGGGACATGTGCTGACCTCGCTGGTATCCAATGTCATTTCAGTTGTCATCATAATTTTCGCAGCGCTGGTTATGGGCAGTTTTTAGCGAGAAAAATGATCGGGTACCTGCGAACGGACTTGCTCATGATTAGCCAAATGTATCATGAAATGATGGAGCGCAACCGAAAATTGTTCCTCATTGTATTGAGCGATAACGAATTGGCTGAAATCCGCGAAAAGGCGCAGAAGCATCCTAGAAAACTACTGGAGCTATTGACGAATTATTTTATAAGATCAAGCGTCGATTTGTTCGTCAGGGCGCTGGAGGTGACACTATGAAACATCAGAATACCGAATTGCGAAAGCTTGTGGGTCAAACGGCAGCTGCAGGTTTCCAAGTTGGTGTGAGAAGGACGTTCCCCATCTCGCCGGAAAGGGTATGGTCGTTTCTAACCTCGCCCGAAGGCACAACATTGTGGCTTGGAAACGTATCGCCTCTTGTATTTAAGGAGGGGGAGATTTTTGCATCCGATGAGGGGATTTCAGGCGAGCTCCGGGTAGTAAAGCCTTTGCGGCAGCTTCGCTTAAAGTGGGGCAGGAAGGATTGGGCGAAGCCGTCCACGCTGCAAATCCGTCTGTTATCCAGTCATCCCGATCGAACGACGATCAGCTTCCATCAAGAGAATTTGGATCATCCGAACATGAGAGAACAAATGAAGCTGCATTGGGAGAACGTTCTAAGTGCCATTTGGCAGAAAACAAGCGCCGTAAACGATGAAGAGGAGATGGGTAATGATGAATAAATTCAGCCATATCGATCTTATAAGCCGAATCCCAATACAGTAGGGTGGATACGGGCTGCCAGTGGTTTAACGACAGTTCCTCAATGAACTTGTTATCCGTATCTATCCTCCAGATGGCACCCTTCGAATAATAATACATTAATATGAATAAAAACACAAACAAAGCCGCACGAAAGTATTGCAACCGGACTGGATGATGATTCGGCGCAGCCGGTCGTTCATTGATAGAGACCGCTCTTTCTATTCGGTTGGGTCGAATTTATAACCGAAACCTCTGACCGTATGGATGAATTTCGGTTTCATCGGATCGACTTCTATTTGGCAATGAGGTTGGAAAGAGTAACTTGGATATCTTCTACAGATCCAAGCGCGCAAGGAATACTCATCATCAACGTAATCAAATAGCAGTAACGATGTCGGAGGATAAGAGGCGGCCATGATCGACTTTCTGGACGATCAGGCTGCGTGTCTTCTTATTGCTCGACTATAGTACCAGTCCGATAGCCAGCACGATTACGCCGAGTGTTGGCACGATTCCCTGCTTCAGCGCGGCGATCGCCTTGTCTGGGCTGGACAGCACAAGTACGAGCGCTGCTGACGCCATTGATCCCGTCCCGGCGAAGACTAATGCGGCCCCTACAGCCTGCTGTCCGGAGGCAACGAAGATGATGCCGATGATGACGGAAATCGCGAGGAATAGGTTATAGAAGCCCTGATTAAACGCCAGCGCCCTCGTCGTCTTCGCGTTCGCCTCTTCCTCGGTCGTCCCGAACGTGGCCCTGGCGCGTAGGCCCGTCCATGCGAAGGACTCCAAGTAGAAGATAAAGATGTGGATGAGTGCCCCGATTCCCGCGAGCACGAGCCCTGCAATGATCATGATGTTCCTCCTGCTGCCCGGAGTTGCCTCCAGGAAAATATGTAATGATTCTTCCAGTATACACTGCTCAGATCGCTGGGGGGACCTCGCATGTAATTTATTTTCCGAAGATGATAGTATTATTGTCGAGAAGGGGAAAGTGAATGCTATAGGTGGTCACGAATCCAGGAAAAGGAGGTTAACATGACGAACGGAAACAGAAGCGACGTCAGGGAGCGTTTTCCGAAAGATTTAACAAACTTTGAGAACCATTTGAAGGGAGAAAATAACATGACCAAGAGTGGTAGCAGCAACAAAAAGGAGTTACTACCGGAGCAACGCGAGGGACTGCTTAAAGCTTTGAAGGCCCGTTTCGAGAAAAACATGAACCGCCATGAAGGTCTGGAATGGGCTAGTGTGCAAGCGAAGCTCGAAGCAAATGCGGAAAAGCTGTGGTCGCTTCACGAAATGGAAAGCACCGGCGGCGAACCGGATGTCGTCGGCCAGGACAATAAGACGGGCGAATACATTTTTTACGATTGTTCGGCGGAAAGCCCCAAAGGCCGTAGAAGCATCTGTTACGACCGTGCAGCGCTGGAGGCGCGGAAAGAGCACAAACCGCACAACAATGCCGTTGAAATGGCTGCCGACATGGGCATCGAGCTGTTAACGGAAGAGCAATACCGGGAACTGCAGCAGCTGGGCAATTTCGATCTGAAAACGTCAAGCTGGGTAGTGACGCCTGCAATCATCAGAAAACTGGGCGGGGCACTTTTCTGCGATCGCCGTTACGACACTGTCTTCGTGTACCACAATGGAGCGGACTCCTACTATGGCGCAAGAGGCTTCCGCGGCTCGCTGAGGGTGTAAAACTAACCGTGTATCGAAAGCCGGCCGAGACCGATACGATTACCTGCCCGGCATCCTTTGCCGCGCTAACGAGAACTTTCCCGCCTCGTTCGGAGCACGGAAGCCGCTGCTACCGGAAACCGGTTCGAGGATGTTGCGGCAAGCGCGTGGTATGCATCCGCGGTGGAAGCGGGCGCAAGGGGCGGACTGGTGAACGGAATAGGCGAGACGCGATTTGCGCCTGAAAGCGGTTGCTGGAGGATATCGGATTTCTGGAACACACGGGCGATTAAATCCAAGCCGATATTCGCTAACCGAGGTTATCCCGCACGTGCTTATCGCGCGTGCGGGGTAACCTTATTTCCTTGAGAGGGATGTTGACCAAAGCGCATAGCCCAACCAGATAAAAGCAAGTCCCATGGGTACCGCCAAGATTCGGTCGAGCGGATGGGGGATGATTCCGCCTGCGAGGGTCACCGCTGCGCCAAAGGCAAGGAGGGCAGCCCCCAAGCGCGGGAGAACGCCGGCACGAAACGTTGCGATGCCAAGCAAGAGCCCGCCCAGCAAATAGAGAACTCCCGCTATCGGCGCTAAGGCCGGGAGCACTCCAAGATCAACCTCGCTGTCCGCTCCGCCGAAAATCCCCAAGAACCCCTCCACAAATTTCGAAGCCTCGGTTGTGAGCAAAGGCAATACAAAAGCTTCGATGAAGCTAAAGGCGATTGAAGCCAGCCAGAACAGGCTAAAGGCAAGAAAGCCGACTAACCCCAGCAATCCGGTCTCTCTCACCTGTCTTGCATAGATCCCGGTGATTCCGATCAGGCTGAAGAGGGACATAACGACTGTCAAGCATGCGACGATCACCCATGAGGCTGTATTTACGGACGCAACCTGCTCTAATGGATGTACGAATTGAATAACGATATATAGCGTGCCTGCCAATATAGCGAATAAGCCTGCCCAACGGATAAGATCTGCTGTTGTTACTTTGTTCATAGAAATCCCTCTTTCTGCTTTTATGACAACAATCTATCAAAGCAAGCCGACTTTTACTTTTCAATTCTTGCTGTAATCGCCTTTCCCGGGATGCTCTTGTTTGCATCTGTGCTATACTGATCTCGAAACAATCGGTAAGGATTAGGGGAGATGAACGGGGATGGACCATCATAAAGTCGTAGAGGATGCTTTGGCGCATATCGAGAACAATTTGCAAGAATCTCTATCCGTGGATTCCGTTGCAAGCGTCTTTAATCTGTCCAAATTCTATTTTCACCGCTTGTTCTCAGCCATGATGGGCTGTTCGTTAAGCCAATACATTCTAACCAGAAGATTGAATGCATCGTTAACCTTCATTGATAATAAGGAGCTGTCCCTGACCCAAATTGCTTACCAGTTAGGCTTCGGTACACAAGCCTCTTTCACTCGCGCCTTCAAACGTCAGTACGGTATACCGCCAAGCTCGCTAAGAACGGAAAATAAGTCGATTCCTCCCGAACCATTGCCTTCCGTAGTTAGAAGACCTTTTAAGAACATGAACGGCGATGTTGTCACTGATTTTAGCTTAACGGAACTGGAAAGCATCAAGGTGAGCGGAGTAGCTTTCGAAGTGGATTTAGCCGAAGATTACAAGACGGAGATTCGCTCCCGTTCAAAAATGCTGCTAAACCGTATTGACGAAGCGGTGAACGGTCCATGTTACGTGATCTACTCCAACTGTCAACCGAATTCAACCCGATTCAAGGTTCTGTGCGGAATTCCGCGCGAAGTGCGGATCAATGAGCCTTATTACTTTGTCGTGGATGTCCCTGAACTCTTTTGTGCCAAGTTCAAATATACGGGGGATATCCTCGACATCGGGGAAGTCTTAAAGACCGATTATGCCAGATTTTTAAAGGTCTCCAAGCAGGAAACGGAGGCTTCGCATATCGAGCTCATTCAGGTTTTCGACGACATCCGCAATCTTGAATCTCCTTATCACGTTTATGCGCCTGTCAAAAAGCTGCCTATTGATTCTGAGTGTTAACCGTTTGACATTATCTAATACGAATAAGTTCCGTTGGGGCTAGATCTACTAAAAGCGAGGAATGGGTGCATGTGAGAAAGTGGGCGGAGCGGCTCATCAATATGCGAGAGATCAACACCCTGAGAAATCAGATTTTCGTCGTCTTTACGCTGACGATGATCCTTGTACTTACGTTCGCGGGCGCGTTTATTTACCGCGAAGTTTCCGTACTTCTCAGGCAAAGCGCGGCCAAGCATATCCAGCAGACCGCGATTCAAGCCAACGGGAGACTGGATGCGCTGCTGAAGCAGATCGATTCGCTGACGACCCAGGTATCCGCGGATTCCTACGTACAGAAGCTGCTGTTAAAAGAAGTTCAGGGAAAACGGTCAAATTTTAACGAACGTCAGTCGCTGCTGCAGATCGCCAACAACTATATGGCCTATTCCTCCGGCATCAGCTCGCTGGAGCTGTACACGCTGGACAACCGGCGGCTGTTTCCGCTTGACGATTCCAGCATCAATCGCATATCCGGGGACGAGCTTGCTGCCGCGAACGCTCAGAAGGGACGCATCGCCTGGATCGGCATGGACTCGCGCGTGCCGGACACGGTGCTCGCCATTCGCCGCATCAATCTGATGGACAATTCTTACTTGCCTGGCGGTTATCTGGTCATTCATATCAATCGGGAATATTTCGATATGTACGGACCGGAGGTGATGAACGATCCTGCCAGAAGCCGAGAGTTCATGCTGTTGAGCGACAGCGAGGGCAACCCGATCATATCGGATATCGACGACGAAGCGGCGCAGTCGGTGTTCGCGCAAACCGGAAGCACCGTGATGCTCGGACAGGAACGGATGCTCGCCGTCCGGCAGCATTCCGAAGTGGCCGGCTGGAGACTCGTTCTGCTCATGCCGGTCGAAGCGGCGACGGAAGGGATTTCCGTGCTGCGAACGGCTATTTATGTGTCCATCGGCATCGCCGCGATTGTTTTTCTGTTGTTAACGCTGCTGTTGTCGACGATGATCACGCGGCCTATCCAGCGGCTGAGAAGAAGCATGCGCGCCGTCAAATTCGGCGGCCTGAGGCTGATCCCCGTCAGTCGCAATCGTTTCCGGACGCTGGAGATCAGCGAACTGAACCATACCTACAATCAGATGGTTACCCACATGAACGAGCTGATTCAAGTCGTCTACGAGAAGGAAATTACGCAGAGCCGCACGGAGCTCAAGGCGCTGCAGGCGCAGATCAACCCGCACTTTTTGTTCAACACGCTGGAAGCCTTCTATTGGTCGTTGGAGGAAAAAGAGGAGAGCGAGCTGGCCCGAACGATTCTCGCTATGTCCGGATTGTTTCGCTATGTCATTGGCAGCGCGGCGGGCAACGAAGAACGGGTGACGATTCGCGACGAGCTGGAGCACGCGCAGCGTTATTTGCAAATTATGAAGATGCGTTTGGTTGATCGCTTGAATTGGAGCATCGACGCGGACGAACGTTTGCTGCAGGCGCCGATTCCGAAGCTGATTATACAGCCTCTGGTGGAGAACGCGATTCTGCACGGCGTCGAGAGCCGCATTGGGCCCGGCTCGGTGACGATTCGCGTATTTTCCGCCAGATCGGGCATTGCAACGATCGCCGTCATCGACGACGGGCTTGGCATGGACGAAGAGACGCTGACCTTACTGAAGCAGAGCATCGAGGGGGCGGCCTCGCAGGATCCGAAGAACGGCGCGGGAGTGGCCATGTCCAACGTGCAGCGGCGTCTCAGGCTCTATTATCCGAACACGGCGGAACGCGTCGGCGGTTTGCAAATTGACAGCAAATCTGGCGTCGGAACAACGGTAAGCTTCGAAATTACGATTCCTCCGGAAGGGGACGAACTGTCTTGAAAACCTTATTAATCGTGGATGACGAACCGCGCACGCGCCTCGGTATCCAGAAGACGCTTGACGCCTGGTCGGCGGGCCGACATCGGATAGAGACCGCCGCAAGCGGAGTAGAGGCGCTGGAATGGCTGAATTCGCATACGGCCCATATTATCATTACGGATGTGCGAATGCCGGAAGTTGACGGCTTGCAGATGCTGGAGAAGCTGTCCGAGCGCGGGCGGCTGCCTGTCGTCATCGTCATCTCGGGCTATGCCGAGTTCGAATACGCGAAGAAATCGCTGCAGCTTGGGGCGTTCGAATATATTCTCAAGCCGCTAGACAAATCCTTGCTGATCGACGCCGTGCAGCGGGCGCTTGAGCTCGACAGCGGAAGGGAGCGCATCGATGCGTTGGAGAAGCTTGTCGATCCGAAGCTGCTTGAAGTCGGCCGGGACGAGGCGCGTTACGGCGCCGCGATCAAGGAGGCCATCGACTACATTTATGTCCATCTGCACGAAGCGATCAGCATGAAGCAGGTAGCGGATCAACTGCATCTGAATGCGAGCTATTTCAGCGTGCTGTTCAAGGAGCAGACGGGCGTGACTTTCAGCGATTATGTCACGCTTAGAAGATTGCAGAAGGCGAAGGAACTGTTAGTTACGACCAGCATGCCGATCTGGGAAATTGCCGAGAAGGTCGGGTACCAGACGGCCAAATATTTCATTAAGGTGTTTAAAGAAAACGAAGGCTCGAGCCCCAGCCAGTATCGGCATCGGATTTTGGATACCGGGCAATCGATCCAATAAAAGTGGAATTTCTCCCAATCGTCGGTTACTTATGCGCTTACATAACTAGCATTATAATTGTGAGAGCGGTTACAAAGTAACTGTATGTACAAAAGGGAGGACATGGTATGAAACGCTTTTTAACTGCGGCCACTGCGATTTTCCTGTTGGCTTCCGTTCTCGCCGCTTGCGGCGGCAACTCGAATTCGTCCAACAACGCAGGAGCAAGCTCGAGTCCAAGCACGGGGGGAAGCAGCAGTTCCGAGCCTTCGGGGGGAGACAAGCCCAAGGAGAAAGTCACGATCAATCTCTGGAGCTTCACGGACGAAATTCCGAACATGACGACCAAGTATCTGGAAACGCATCCGGACGCGAACGTCGAGTTCAAGACGACGATTATCGCCACGACGGACGGCGCTTATCAGCCGGCGCTTGACCAGGCGCTTGCCGCCGGCGGCAAAGACGCCCCGGATATTTTCGCGGCGGAAGCGGCGTTCGTACTGAAGTACACGCAGGGCGACGCATCCGATTATACGGCCAACTATGCGGATCTCGGACTGACCGACGATATGGTGAAGGAAGCCGGCATCGCGCAGTACTCGGTCGATATCGGCAGCAAGGACGGTCAACTGAAAGCTCTCGGCTATCAAGCGACAGGCGGCGCGTTCATCTATCGTCGCTCGCTGGCCCAGGATACTTTCGGCACGGACGATCCGGCAACGATCAAGAACGAAATCGGTCCCGGCTGGGATAAATTTTTCGAAGCGGCCGCCAAGCTGAAAGCCAAAGGCTACGGCATCGTCTCCGGCGACGGCGATATTTGGCACCCGATCGAGAACAGCTCCGACGTGGGCTGGCTCGTAGACGGCAAGCTTCATATCGATTCGAAGCGGGAGCAATTCCTCGATCTCTCCAAGAAGCTGAAAGACAACGGCTTCCATAACGATACGCAAGACTGGACGGAAGCCTGGTACGCGGATATGTCCGGCACCGGCAAGCAACCGATCTTCGGCTTCTTCGGTCCCGCTTGGCTCATCAACTACGTGATGAACGGTCAAGTGAAAGACACGAACGGCGACTGGGCGGCCACCGAGCCTCCGACAGGCTTCTTCTGGGGCGGCACCTGGCTGCTGGCGAACAAGGACGTTGCCAAGAACGACGCCAAGAAAGCGGCCGTTGCCGACTTCATCCACTGGGTGACGCTAGACACATCCGATACGGGCCTGCAGAACTACTGGGCTAACGGCACGATGAAGGAAGGCGAGCAAGGCACGAAAGACAGCGTCGCATCCGCAGTCGTCATGTCGAAGTCGAACGGCCAAATCGAGCTTCTCGGCGGACAAAACATGTTCGACGTGTTCGTTCCGGCCAACGCCAACGCTTCCGGTAAGAACTTGACTCCATTCGACGAATCGATTAACAGCATCTGGCGCGACCAAGTACGCGAATACACGGCGGGCAACAAGTCCCGCGAGCAAGCGATCGCGGACTTCAAGCAACGGGTCAAAGATGAATTGAACATCGATAGCGAATAATAAGCGCCGAGGGGCTGTCCCATAGTAATGGCGTAGAAGATTATCGATGAAAAAGGTGGGCATCTATCTCCTGGAGACTGCCTCATACGGTCCTGAAATCACCTATTGACGGGTTTACCGTTCCCATTTCAGGAGCGTATAGCATCGGAAGGAGATAGATGCCCATGACATCATTCCATCGATAATCGTTCGGTACGACTTGGTTTACTTATGAGACAGCCCCTTCATAATTAATTTGATGGGGTGAGAGTCATGCGGCGCAAAGGAATCAACTATTCGAAATACGGCTATATCTTCAGTCTGCCTTTTATTTTTGCGTTCCTGGTATTCTCGTTGTATCCCATTTTATACACCGCGGCAATCGGGTTCACTAATTTACAAGGCTTGATACCCAAGCCGATTCAGATTCTGGATAATCCGTTTCAGAACTTCAAAGACCTGATTTACCATAACGTTGCATTTAAAACATCGCTAACCAATACCTTGCTGCTCTGGATTGCGAACTTTATCCCTCAGATCGCTCTCGCGCTTTTGCTGGCCGCCTGGTTTACCAACCAGCGTCTCAGAATCCGGGGACAGGGCGCGTTTAAGGTTTTGCTCTATATGCCGAATATTATCACGGCTAGCACGATCGCCGTGCTTTTCAGCACGTTGTTCGCCTACCCGATGGGTCCTGTGAACAGCTTGTTCGATTTGATGGGCTGGTCCGACGAGCCGATCTTCTTCCTTCAGGACAAGACGACGGCGCGCGGCATCGTGTCGTTCATCCAATTCTGGATGTGGTACGGCAATACGATGATTATTCTTGTCGCGGGCGTAATGGGCATCAACCCCGCTCAGTTCGAATCTGCGGCGATAGACGGGGCGAACGGGTTCCAGACGTTCTTCCGCATCACGCTGCCGAGCCTCCGCACGATCCTGCTTTACGTGCTGATCGTGTCGATGATCGGCGGGCTGCAAATGTTCGATATTCCGCAGTTGTTCATTGCACCGGGCGGAGGTCCCGACAACGCCACGCTGACCACGTCCGTGTTCATCTACGGACAGGCGTTCAAGGGCAGTTACCTGTACAACCGCGCGGCTGCGGCAAGCATGATCATGTTCCTGATCGCGGCGGTATTGTCCGCCATCCTGTTCTACGCGATGCGCGACCGCGACGCGGCCAAGGTCAGGAAACAAGAAAAGAAGCTTAAAAAAGCTGCAAAAGCAGCGGCAAGGGGGGCGTAATTGGTGGCTAATGTGGAAAGAAACGGAACCGTCTCCCTGAACGCCAACGCAAAGAAGGAGAGCGGGAAGGTCGCCAGGGGCGTCAACAAGACGGTGATTTATATCGTGCTCATTTTTCTGGCGCTGCTCAGCATTATGCCGTTCTGGATCATGTTCGTGAACGCTACGCGTTCCACGCCGGAAATCCAAAGCGGTCTTTCCTTGCTTCCTTCGTCGCACTTGGCAACCAACTGGAAAGTGTTGATGGATAAGAGCTTCGATCCCATTCAGGGCTTTTTTAACTCGCTGATCATCTCCGGCGCCGCGACCCTGTTAACGGTTTATTTCTCGTCTCTGACCGCCTATGGGCTCACGGTATACAATTGGAAGATGCGCCAGCCGTTCTTCACGTTCATCATGTGCGTCATGATGATCCCGGCGCAAGCGAGCGCTATTGGCTTCTATCAGTTCATGTATCAGTTGCACTGGACGAACAACTTCCTGCCGTTGATCCTGCCGGCTATCGCGGCGCCCGCGGTGGTGTTCTTCATGCGGCAATACCTGCTAGCCACGCTGTCGATCGAGATGGTGGAGGCGGCGCGGATCGACGGATCGGGAGAATTCTATACCTTCAACCGAATCGTCATGCCGATCATGATCCCGGCGGTGGCGACGCAGGCTATCTTCGCCTTCGTGGCCAATTGGAACAATCTGTTTATGCCGCTCATCCTTCTGACGCAGAAGGACAAGTATACGCTTCCGGTGATGGTCAGTTTGCTAAAAGGCGATATTTACAAGACGGAATTCGGTTCGATTTATTTGGGGCTGGCGCTGACTACGCTTCCGCTGTTTGTGATATACTTCCTGTTGTCCAGATATATTATCGCGGGCGTGGCGCTTGGCGGAGTGAAAGAGTAATCGTCCAAACCTTCTGCGGAATTGGCATGACGTTTGGTGGAGGATACGAACGTGAATACAAAAATTCGAGCGCTTATGGCCTTTTCGGTTGGTTTGGTTCTGGTTGTATCCGGTTGCGGGGAAAAAATGAACGACCGCATTCCGGACGCAGCCGAGGACGAGAAGGTGACGATCAATATGATGCACCTGTGGCCGGGAGCGGGCGCGCCGGGCCAACACCAGGTCGTAAACGAAATTATCGCAGAGTATCAGACGGAGAATCCCAACGTTACCATCAAGCAGGAAGTGCTTGATAATGAACGGTACAAAGCCAAGATCAAAGTGATTTCTGCCGTTAACGAGCTGCCGGATGTCGGCATGACGTGGGCGGCCGGGTATCTTCAGCCATTCGTTGAGGGCAAGCTGTTCACGTCGCTCGACGATTTGCTGCAGAGCGACCTGAAAGATTCGTTCGTTGCGGGAACTTTGGAAGCGTATACGGTAGACGATCATCTCTATGCGTTGCCGCTCGAGTTTAATATCGCTCCAATCTATTACAACAAAAAAATATTCGCGCAATACGGCCTGCAGGTCCCAACGACTTACGACGAGTTTCTGCAGATCGTGAAGACGCTGGCGGCCAATGGCGTAGAGCCGATCGCTCTGGGCAACAAGGATCGCTGGACAGGTTCGCTGTGGTACATGTATTTGGCCGACCGCATTGCCGGCACCCAGACGCTTGCGAATGCGGTTCAGGGTACGGCGGCCTTCACCGATCCGGGACTTGTCGAAGCGGCCAAGCGGGTCCAGGACCTGGTGGATATGAAAGCCTTTAACAAAGGCTTCAACGGTCTGTCGAATGACGAAGTCAAAGTGGATTTTGCTTTGGGCGGGGCGGCTATGTACCTGATCGGAACGTGGGAGCTCCCGAACTACACGACGAACCAGGATATTCAGCAATCGCTGCGGGACAACATCGGTTTCTTTAAATTCCCGACGATCGACGGGGGCAAGAGCCATATTGACAGTTGGGTAGGAGGTCCGGGCGTCGGCCTGTTCGTCGCCGAGAACTCTTCGGTCAAGGAGGAAGCGAAAAAATTCGTGAATTATTTCGTGAAGCGCTGGGGCGAAGAATCCGTAACCGGAGCCGGCGTAATTCCGGCTACGAAGGTGAACACGTCGAAAGTCGAGCTTCCGCAGCTTTACGTTGACCTGCTCGACCAAATGAACAGCGCGACAAAATTTACGCTGTTTGCCGACGTGCAGATGGCTTCGAACGCCGCCGAGGTTCATCTGAACGAGATCCAGGCGCTGTTCGGCAAGGAGATCACGCCGGACGAATTCGCCCAAGCGCACAATGCGGCTATCATGAAGGACAAAGACGCCGCGCAGAAGTTGTCCGAAGAAGGCGCAGACGAATGGTGACCAGCGAATGATACGCGCAAACGCTGTATGAGCGTTATCAAACCTTGCTGGCGGCCAGCCTCGACGATCGTGTAAGACAACGTTTGGCGGAGACCACGGCTTCCGTTCTTATACCATGATTATTCGGCCATGACGAACACGCTGCCGTAAGTTCCTTTGAAGGAAGGTTCTCCGAACGCCTCGACCCAGCCGTCATACAGCTTCCAGGACGTATCGCGGCGGACGATGACGTAGTCCGGCTGGTCATAGGAGACGATTTCAGGCAAGTAGACCGAGAAGCCATGCATCGATCGCTCGAACGCGGTCCAGCCGAGCGTTCCTTTGGAGTCGGCGGTAATAAAGGGATCCTGTCTGCCGTCGGTCAAAATATCGCCGCCCCTGGACATGACGTAGCCGGAAGTGCCGTAGGTAGACAGCACCTTCGGCCGGTCACCATCCGCGGTACGCGCCATAATGTAGTTCATCTCGTCGACCGGATAATCCTCCGCGTTCACCTGCGGCGTCCTGACGAATACGATAGCGCTGTTGACGACCAGCCCGGCCGTCAGGCAGATCAGGACGGCGGACATGCGCAGTTGCGGACGCCACTCCCGCAACCGCGGCACAGCGTCCAGGGCGGCTGCGGCAAAATAAGGAATGAGCAGCCACATGAATAGGTTTTGCTTGAAGTTGGCGACGCCCAAGTACAAGATGCCCGCAGCCAGAAAGAATCGGAACGGTTTGCCGCGCACCGCATAAGGCAGCGTCAATACGAAGAACAGGAGCAGCAGCATAATCGGCAAGTTATCCAGCTTGTTGAACGAAATCGGATGCCATTCGTTGATGAGCATATTGAAATCGTTTTTCGTCACGGTCAGAATGAAGAACAGGCTTCGGAAGCCTCCCGGATTCAACAGCCCGACGAGCCAAACGCCCAGAAACGCAAAGATCCGCGGCTTGTTCAACTCTCTGTTCAGCAGAGATTCCAATAGCGCCATCCCCGTGAACACGGCAATGACAAGCCAGACCCCCGTATGGACATTGGCAACGAGCAGGGACAGCCCGATTAGGGCGACGGCAGGTTTCCAGCCGACCCTCAATTGAAATTCCCGCAAATACACGACAAACCAGACGATCAGTCCGGCGGAGATCATCTGCGGCCTGATTTTGAAATAACCGTAATAAATCCAGACGGCTGCCAGCAGCGCGATCAAGAGCAACAGCGGATGATCTTCCTCCATGCCCAGCTCCTTGCGCGACACTCGGGCAAGGCGAAGAAGTCCCGGTATGAGCAGCAGCAGACTGAGCGCGGTCAACAAATAAGCGCCAGGCCAGCCGAACGCTTGATAGAACAGCGCCAATACGATCTGAAAGCCGAACTCGTGAGGGATGTAAGGCAGCTTGTCTTCGTAGAACGTGTGGATAGCATGATAGAGCACCTGCTTGTGCTCTATCATGTAGCTTCCCAATTCGATATGCCAGAACGTATCCGGATCGTTAAAGGCATATTTGGGCAGCATGAGCAGCACGGCGGCGATGACGACGATGCCGTAGGCGATCGGAAGTTTAGATGATTTCATTTTCATGAATCGTACGCCTCTTGCACACTTTATTTTCTTGAATCTATCTATTTATTAAAGCATAATTCGAGATTAAAAAGAAACCCGATTCAGGTCGAGGCCGAGTTTATGCAATATGATATTTATCATAGGACTGCGGCTCCAAGTTTGCTATCGTGGGTAAGAGCGAGGCTCAGCCAACGATGGGGGTACGAGCGATGGCAAACGTGTTGTCTAACATTCGGATATCGTCCGACTGCTATATTCTTACGGTCGGCGGACAATTTGAAGGCAGAATGGGGCAATTTTACATGGTGCGGGGATGGGAGCTTTATCCGCTCTTGTCAAGACCGCTTAGCATCTACGATCTGAACGAGACCGGCATCTCGTTCTTATACCGCGTTGTCGGAAAAGGAACGCAGCGGCTGGCGGATCTGAGGCGCGGTGACCGGGTTGAACTGAACGGGCCGCTCGGGAACGGTTTCCCTGAGATCGGCGGGCGCGTGGCGCTCGTAGGAGGAGGGCTGGGCGCAGCGCCGCTTTACTTCGCTGCCCGGCAGCTGCCCGAATCAACCGCCTACCTCGGCTTCAGCCGCGAGGCGATCGCCGATGAGCCGTTTCGCTCGCGATGTGCGGAAGTCGTCGTTAAGATCGGCGGCAGCATCGTCGATGAGATCGATCCGTCGCGCTTCGACGCGGTGTTCGTCTGCGGCCCTCCAGCGATGCTTCAAGCGATGACGCGCAAAGCTCACCGATCCGGAGCGGCGCTGTATGTGTCGGCGGAGAGCCGAATGGCTTGCGGCGTCGGGGCCTGCCTCGTCTGTTCCTGTCCGACGACTGACGGCAACCGCAGGGTGTGCGCGGACGGGCCTGTATTTTCGGGAGAGGAGGTGCTGTGGGATGAGTGGGATCACGTGTAACATTGCGGGTGTGACGCTGCGTAATCCTGTGATAATGGCGTCGGGCACGTTCGGGTACGGACGCGAATACGCAGCGTACTACCCGCTGTCGCGCCTGGGGGGTATTGCCACCAAAGGCTTGACGCTTTTTCCAAGAGCAGGCAACCCGGGCGTGCGCGTCTGGGAGACGGCCGCCGGCATGCTGAACAGCGTCGGATTGGAAAACCCGGGGGTGGACGCTTTTATCAGCCGAGAGCTGGATTGGATGCTGGAGCAAGATACGACGGTGCTTATCAACCTCGGGGGCGGATCGCTGGAGGAGTACGTCGAGGGAGCGGCGCGCATCGACGCAGCTTGTCGGGAACGCACGAAGGCGGGCAAAAAGCTGCCGGTTCTGCTTGAGCTCAACATCTCGTGCCCCAATGTCAAAGAAGGCGGCATGGCGTTCGGCATAGAGACGGCGACGGCGCGAAGCGTCGTCCGGGCGGTACGGGAGGCGACAGGGCTGCCGCTTGTCGTCAAGCTGTCGCCGAATGCGCGGGATATCGTCGAGATGGCCCGCATGTGTGAGGCCGAGGGAGCCGACGCCGTGTCGCTGATCAACTCGGTGCTGGCGATGAAGATTGACATACGAGCAAGACGCAGCATCTTCCGCCAGACGTACGCGGGGTTGTCCGGACCGGCGATCAAGCCTATAGCGCTGCGTATCGTTCATCAGACGACGAAGGCGGTCGGCATACCGGTCATCGGGATAGGCGGCATCGCCTCTGCCGAAGACGCTCTTGAATTTGTGATGGCCGGCGCGGAGGCGGTTCAGGTCGGCACGTGGAACTTCGTCCATCCGTGCGCCGGGGCGGAGATCGCCGCCGGGATCACGGACTGGATGTGCAGCCAAGGGGTCGCGTCCCTCGACGACATTCGCGGTATTGTCTAGCTAGGCTGAATAATATCCCTACGATGTACGCAGAATCCTTTCAAGTACCAACTCATTTCGCTAAAATGAAGCTCGTACGGCTCGACTTTGGGGCTAACCATGGCTTCTATTTTTTTTTATCGTCATTTCGACTTCTTCGCTAATGAGAATTTGTTCCAATCCGCCGAGCGCAGTCAGTATATTCTCTATGTCGGCGTTACTTAAAAGACGCTTATCCCCCTTGTACTCCTCCATAATGCCGTAGCCGCCGTTCACTCCGTTGATCGCATAGATCGGAATTCGCCCTCATTTTTCTTGATTTCATTTCAGAATGGTGACATTAAGCTGTCACCTTTTCTCCATTATACTACAAGTATCTTAAGAAGGAGGTATTGCTTTATGTCAGCTATTGCCTATTTAAACTTTGCTGGAATTGCAGAACAAGCGATTGAATTTTATTCGGAGGCTTTAAAGGCGACTGAAGTGAAACAAGTTAAATTTAAGGATTTCCCTCAAGATCCAACCTATCCGCTGCCGGAAAACGAGTTAAACATGATCATGGAGTCTTCCATCGAATTCGCCGGCGGGAAAATCATGATGTCGGATATTTTGCCTTCTATGCAGGCGGTAACAGGCGAGGTGGTAAAAGGAAATCATATGATGATCAGTCTAGTCATCGAGGATAAACAAAAACTGGAGGAATACTATAATCATTTGTCCGTCGGCGGCCAGGTTATCATGCCGTTATCCGAATATCCTTGGTCTTCGTGCTTTGGAATGCTGGTGGATAAGTTTGGGGTTTCCTGGAAGTTTAATCGTGACGCAGATCAGTTTCTGGATAGAGTCATTTCAAACAAGCAGTAACTCCTTCTAAAAAAACTGCGGCTGACCAATTGACCTACAAATAGCTAGCCAGATCGCTAGGAGTAATTGGTCCGTCGTAGAAAAAAATGAAGTATGGGGGATTTTATTACGGGAAATAGGATCCATGTAGAAAGGGGGTGCATGATGGATGAAAATTGAGAATCTGATCCCTGCCCAATCGAGAGAAGAGTTGAGAAATTGGCTGCAGGAAAAGGGGAAGACGGAAAAGTCTTGCTGGGTTCTGGTTCGTATGACGCCCGTCAAGGATCGGCTGCTTTATTTGGACGCCGTCGAGGAAGCTTTGTGCTTTGGATGGATCGACGGGGTCAAGAAGAAATTTTCCGATAAGGAACTGGCTCAGAGGCTGTCTCCCAGAAGTAAAAAAAGTTCATGGACGGAACTGAACAAAGAACGGGTCCGTCGCCTTGAAAAGCTGGGGTTAATGACAGACGAAGGAAGAAGGGTTCTTCCTGATCTGAACCCTGATTCTTTTCGAATAGATGAAGCTATTGAGCAGAGGCTAAAAGAGGAAAAGCAAGTATACGATCATTTCATGGCATTCCCAGACCTCTATAAAAGAGTTCGGATCGACACGATACAGAGCGTTAAGGATCAGCCGGAACGGTTTCGGAGCCGACTAGACAAATTCATAACCAACACTAGGGAAAACAAAATGTACGGTCAATGGAATGATCATGGACGATTGTAACTGCTCTAATAGTAACATCGGGGAATCTTTGGCGGATTTGCATCTCTGCATCCAATAGATCAGACGCTTTGACATTTTCGAAATAAAGCACACCGTAACCGTCTTGGTACTCAACGGTGTATTCAAGCTCTTCATTTTCCAAGCGCTTCACCTCAATTCGCTCGTTATTGTGCTGCATATATCACTTTGTCAATTAACCCGTATGCTTTTGCTTCTTGGGCATCCATAAAGTTGTCTCTGTCGGTATCTCTTTCAATCTTTTCAAGTGCCTGGTCTGTTTGTTGAGACAATATCTTGTTTATTTTATCTCGTAATCGAACAATGCGTTTGGCGCTTATTTCAACATCAGTTGCCTGACCTCGCGCTCCGCCGAGAGGTTGGTGAATCATGATTTCACTGTTAGGAAGTGCGAGCCGTTTACCCTTCGCTCC
>NZ_JBEQAP010000060.1:0-32764 GCF_041640265.1 Cohnella sp. | reverse complement strand
TGTATCCGCGGGAGTCGATATCGTACTGATGCCGAAAAATATAACCGAAGCACACGATGCTATCGTGCAAGCCGTTAAAGAAGGAAGGCTGAGCCAACAGCAGATAGACAGGTCCGTGAAGCGTGTTTTGCAGTTGAAGCATGCCTATGGGTTGTTTGACCCGTCTCCATCGCTGCAGGCGAAGCTTAAGCAGGCGGAAAATACCGTCGGTTCGGAACCGCACTTCGAGGTGGAGAGGAAGATCGCGGAGGAGTCCGTTACGCTATTAAAGGCCGAAAACGGCAAGCTTCCGCATCCGGCGACGACCGATCGCAGGATCGCCGTGGTCGCTTCGACCTCCGCACAAGCGCAGCTGATCGAGAGTCAATTGAAAGCACTTGGATTGCCAAAGCAGGCTGGCGTGAAGACGGTCGTTCAGGGGAAGGCAAGCCGGGACGAGATGGCGCAAGCGACCTCCGAAGCGGATTTTACGATTGTGGCCTCCTATTACTCCCGCGCTCTTCAGAGCAGCTACGATTGGGCGGGATATCAAGCGATCATGGATGATTTGAACAGACGCTCGAAACCGTATGTTCTCCTTTCCCTGGGTAACCCGTATGAGCTGCTGCACCTTCGCAACGTGAAAAACGCGATCGCCGTCTACGGTGACCAGGAGTCGAACGTCACGGCAGGTCTAAGAACGATCTTGGGCCAGATGGACGCCCGCGGCAAGCTGCCGGTTTCCCTGTAAATCGCTTATGCTCGGCAGTGTCCGCGAACCAAGGGAGAGACCGAAGGTCGGGCTTGCGCTTGGCGAGAATAAGGTTGAATGATTGGGCGGCTTCGGCCGTCTATTTGTTATTGCGCAGCTGCTCGAACCATTCGTCCAGCTTCTCGTCCTCATCTTTGCGGATAGGTGATCCATGAGGTTTATGGTACGATAGGAAAAAATAGCGATAACGGCAGGAGCGGATAGGAATGGCAGGCAACGGAAAGCTGCGCAGCGACGTGAAACCCGGGTTGGAAGTAGACATCGTGCTGAAGCAGGACCAGAGGACGGGCAAGCTGACTCGGGGGATCGTGAAGGATTTGCTGACGAACTCGCCTCAACACCCGCACGGAATCAAGGTTCGATTGCAGGACGGCCAAGTGGGCCGCGTTCAGAATATTGTCGGCGGAGGAACGGAGTAATGCAGATCCAGGTAGTCTGCGTCGGACGACTGAAAGAGAAGTATTGGACAGCGGCTATCGAGGAATATTCGAAAAGGCTGGGAGCTTATGCTCGCCTGGATATTCGCGAGCTGCCGGACGAGAAAACGCCGGACTCGATGAGCCCGGCGGAAGAAGAGCAGGTGCGCGTCCGCGAAGGCGAGCGCACCCTGGCGGCGATTCGCGACGGCGCTCATGTCGTCGCCCTCGCTATTGAGGGCGAGACGTGGACGAGCGAGCAGCTCGCCGCCTACCTGGACAAGCAGGCCGTCTATGGCGGCGGCTCCGTCACGTTCGTCATCGGTGGTTCGTTAGGTCTCTCGCCGGCCGTGCTGGCTCGCGCCGACAAGAAGCTGTCGTTCGGGCGGATGACGTATCCTCATCAGATGATGCGGGTGATGCTTCTGGAGCAGGTTTATCGGGGGTTTAAGATTATGAGGGGGGAACCGTATCATCGCTAAAGGTAAAATAGAAAGGGACTTCATCAAGTCCCCGAGGCTTTCAGTATGAGGTTCGTTGAGACTGGCGAGCACTTCCGGCTCAAGAGGTGCCACGCAATCTAGTGCTCGCGTTTCCACTAGGCGACTAAGGAGGAAGGCAGAATCCCTTTGCATGGACTCGATGGTAAAATCGAAGTGCAAGTTGATCTGGGTAATCTGCCGTCCGACCCGCCTTGGAGATTCCTTAGTGATGCGGATGCTTTCGACCATTAACCGCAATAATGCCTTTTGTTCATCCGCATCGATCTTCATGAGTGCGTCCTGAATCAGCGTCAACAGTTTTTGCAACGAATCGAAATCAACAGGCTTGTTGAATTGTTCATCAAGTTCAGCTTCAATAGATTCAAGCCTTTTCTGAAGTTGCTCCTGTCGGGAGTGCGTTTCCTTCAGATCGTCCTTGAATATTGCCGCCAAGTCAGGATCATTCAGAATATTGTCCTTGAGTTTCTGGAGCTTCCTGCTGTTGGTGTTCAATTCGGCAACAAGGGCTTTCTTTTCATCCATGATTGGGGCGTCTGCATTTGAACGCATGGCATTGATTCTGTCGACCAACTTCCTCAGAATGTCTGGACGCGATGCTACTTTTACAAGTTCATCAAACACCTGTTGTTCGGCTACGTCAGCCCGCATCATGTTAGAGCGGCAAACGGTCTTACCCTTGTTATGGAACTGACCGCAGATATAGTATCGATATGATTTGCCTCCAGCACCTTTGGAACGGGCAGGAACCATGCCATGACCGCAGACAGGACATCTGAGCAATCCGCTAAGAATGTATGGCTGATGGGAGCGGGACGGCTTGTAGGAACGCCGACCAAGCTTCTGATGGACACTCTCCCATAGTTCGGAGGCAATAAGCGATTCATGCGTTCCGTCAACAAGCAGAAAGTCGGGATTCTTTCCTTTCCTACGTTTCTCAGACCAGTCTTGAAGTTGATTGTATCTGATCTTTCCGATGTAGATGGGGTTGTTGAGGATCGTCTTGACCCCGCAGACGTTGAACGGCTTGTCCATTTTGGAACGATAACCTTCTTCATTCAGGCGGCGGGTAATGGCTTTGAAGCCGAGTCCCTGATTGGCGTAATCGAAGATTTTTCGGACGATGACGGCTTCGTACTCGTTGATGACAAGCTCTTTATCGATGTTGTCATACCCCAGCACCTTTCCTCCGTTAAATTTCCCTTCCTTGGCTCTTTGAGCCATTCCGGTTTTTACACGTTCAACAATGTTGTTTCGTTCAAGTTCAGCAATTGAACAAAGCATTTGAAAGACCATACGGCCATATGAAGTTGTAGTATCGAATTTCTCAGTTAAGCTAATCAATCCGATATTGTTTCGCTCTAATGTGTCGCTGATTTCTATTGATTCTCTTGCATTACGGCCTAAACGATCATATTTGTATACGATGACGGCATTGAACTTTTGTTGAGTGGCATCTCTCAGCAACCGTTTCATCTGCGGACGGCCTGCAATGCTTTTCCCGCTAACACCTTCATCCACATAGTCATCCACAATTTCAAGGCCGTTCTGCTCCGCATACTTCCTGATTTCCGAGATTTGGGCAGCGATGCTATACCCTTCTTTGGCTTGCTCTTCCGTACTTACACGGGCGTACAGAGCTGCTTTCAACTTGCTCATACTTCATCTTCTCCTTCGCTTTCGTAGTTGTTAATGAAGCTGGATTGATGCTCATTCCATGATGCACGCGGGAAAACAGGAAATGCATCTGGATACTTGCCCATGTCGTTGAACAGGGTAGTGGCTTTAACTGCCGGGTGCGGTTGATTAAACAATTCCTCGGATGTTTTGAGTGACTCCAGTTCTCCAATTATGCGTCCCAAGGAAGCGATGAATTGCTCCCGGTCGAGGGGGCGAGAGGACTGGAGATCATGAATAAACCGCATCATTCCGTCCGCGAAAGCCTGATAGACGATGGCACCGATATACGAAAGCGAGTTTTCTTCAGAAGAGGCAGGAGCGGGTTCGCTTGGTTCCCCGAAAGCTATCAACCGAAGTTCTCCTTGATAGAAATCATCCGTTAATGCGTCAAAGGGGATGCCTAAATCCTGCGTAATTTTGTAGATGAGTTGATAAGCGGGCTTTTTGGAATCCCCGCGTTCAATAGAGATGATTGTTTGATGACTGACACCGACGCGTTCACTCATTGCCGTCGTTGTAAAGGATTTGCTGGAGTGAAGCTTTCGAGTTTCCTTTCTGAAGAACTTTAATCGCTCTCCCAAATCACTCATCTTCAAATATTCAAACTCATCGCGAGTGAGAATCCGTCTTGGCATGGAAGATCATCCTTTCTGTACAAGCAGGTTTACAGTGATTATAAACTCTGCTATGATAGTTTGCAAATATATGATCATAAATTTATAAAAAACTTATATATAGGTAAAATGGAGGTTGCTATGGAGTTTATCCGTGATATTGGAATTGATCTGAACGAGGTAGAAGATGCGTTTGAGATCGTTCACGACATGCGAAGGAAAGAGCAAGACTTTATTGAACAGCTTGCTCTGGCCCTAAATCGCATGTTGGATTACCCGCCAGAAGAAGGCGAATCTCTAACAACTGATGTACTAGAATGACAATTGAGAGGGCTTAATCCCTTGTCCCACAAGGCTTCAACCCCTCTCGATATTTGAGGTGAAAACGCCATGTATTTGTACAATAAGCGAAGGGTAGCTGAGTTGTTAGATACAGTTCCGTTAATCAGAGACATTCGTACGGCCAAAAAGAATCAACACTTCGTTTGTCCGTACGATAAGCTAATTGTTTGTTCCGATAAACCGCCAGCACATGAGTTTGTTGAACTAATTCGGCCCGCGAGGTTCGAGACGGACGACGATGAGACATTCTACCAATACAAGCTTGTACATGATCTGTTTAGTGTACACTGGATGCATGTAAATCCAATGGCGGCTACAACATCTATCATGCTGAATCCTTGGAAACATAAGCTTATGCCCGATGAGGTGCTTGCTTTGATCGACTTCATCATCGGCAGTCACTTTGATGCACAGGTAGCTCATAACGATGACAAACTCGACTGGTTTCAGTTTCTGAACTCAAAGGATTTTGCTAGACGTCTCTATGTTGGTTATCAGAGGAAATCGCCGCGAGATTATGATGATCTCAGTCAAACCTATCTATACGGTAAGAGAAGAGGCCAGCAAGTTAAAAACTACAATAAGGCGGAAGAGCAAGGTCTTGATGGGGAGATATGGACTCGCCTTGAAAAACGTAGGAAACGGCGAGACAAGAATTCAAGACCGACACTGTCACAATTCTTGCTTGATGAACGGAACGATGCTCTGAAAAACGTAGTCATTGTTGACATTGATAAGTTCAGCGGCAGGGACAAGATCATGCGACGCATCAACAAATTCGGAACATTTCAAGAAGCCTACATGACATTGACCAAGGAAGAGAAGCGGAAGTTGAAACTGCACGAAGCATTCCGGCATCCCCTTGTTGATCTTGGTGCTTTGTTTAAAAAGGAACTCGACCAATGGCTGTCCATGTCGCCTCACTTGCATTTGATGAAGAGAATCTTCCCGGTACTCCAATCAAGTTGGAGCGGGAAAGACACGTTAACTTACAGAACGGTGCGTATTGATCCGATTAATTTGCATTTTACCAGAGCCCATTTAGAACCGTATGTCGGCAAAGAGATATACAGGCTGCGACAAAGCTATTTTACCGATGAATGAAGCTGGCAAGTTGCAGGTGGGGCCGCGAGCGAAGCGAGCGGCCCCGTCTTTCCATCAGTATTCACTTTGCACCCGAGTGTGTCAATGAGCCGCAGGAAGCCAGTCAAGGGCCGCAGGGGCGAAGCCTTTACCCTTGACTGAGCGGTTCCCTACGGCAGACACTCCTGCTTGCCCTTAGCGTCAGCTAAGGGACGCCGAACGGCGAGTGACGGGATGCAAGGGCGGTAGTCCTTGCGTTCCCCTCAGGGGCGGAGGGGTGGATTTGCTTGCATGATCGTTGGCGGGCCGCGAGCGATAGCGAGCGGCCTCCTTCCTCAGTCGAAGCCCTTCAAACAGTTCTACTAGCAACAGCATTTGTGGTAAAACGAATACCAGCTACATGAGCCCACGTTCTTTCATGCTGACGTAGGTGCCGTTACCCACTATGATGTGATCCAATACGGGCACACCCATGATGTCGCCTGCCTCCACCAATCTTTGTGTTAATTGAATGTCCTCTGTGGATGGAGTGGGGTCGCCGCTGGGATGATTGTGGCAGACGACAACGGATGTGGACGAGCGTTTTACAGCGGCACGAAATAGAACAACAGGATGGACGATAGCGGCATTCAAAGAGCCAATTGAGAGTGTTTCCGGTTGTCCGATTACATGATTTTTCGTGTTCAGAAACAGCGAGACAAAATGTTCTTGCTGTAAATACCTCAGCTCTGGTATTAACAGATCGGCGGCATCTTGCGGTTTGCGTATGATCTGCGGTTCAGTGCTGACAGGCTTGCTCAATCTGCGTGCCAACTGCAACGCGGCGATGATTTGTCGGGCCTTTACCTTGCCTATGCCTTTGATTGACAACAGCTCAAACTCTGAAGCGTTCATCAACTCCTGCAATGTAGGAAAACGGACGAAGATTTCATCTAATATATAGGAGCCGGGCTTCTCAGCGAGAGCATCACCCAGCAGTGATTTGATCGTTGACAACTCGTATGGATGGTTCATAGATACTTCCTCCTGTAAACGCAAATAGAAGAAGCCCGATTAGACTTCTCCAATTGCGTAATATGATGTTGTTCGATATGATGAAGATAAGATGTGTTTTTGTTGAGTCGCCTCATTTGCGGGCGGCTTCTTTTTTTGTTTCCTCGATCTGCATGTTAATTAGGACGAGCTTCACAAGGGCTTGGGCATACCTTCTCCCGTCCTCTGAATCAAAACTGGCCTCACTGTCCATCCTCTGCATGATGGCCTTCAAGCGGGCCTTCTGAGCCTTCAAATGACGAATTGTCTTCACACTCTTCACCTTCCTTCAAGGCAATAAAAATAGCCTGCTATCGCCTCATGACGATGCGGCCGCTTGTAGAGTTTTTATGGAGGAACCGAATGCTTCTACAATTGAATGCTAAAAAGTTGAACAAACTAAACCTCCATCCGCACTGCATATGGTTGAACAGCAAATTGAATAAGTGTTGTCACTTGCCCGTTATTCAGGGCAACAACTGCGTATCGACCTACATCCAATTGCACGCTGTAGATAAATCCCTTCTGCTCACAAAATCCTAAATATTCTTTGGAACTGTTGCTCTTGAAAGATTGATAATTCATAGTTTGATCTTCCTTTCTGAATGAATTCGGATTAAGCCTTGGCGATGCGGTCACGATGCCGTTTTAACTGTCGAGGGAACTCCCGTTCAAAATACGCGACCATCCAGCGAGCGGCTGTGTCATCATCCACTTGGTACATCCGGCGGCAATAGGTGTACAGCACCGTCCCGGCCATGCGTATGCCTCCGTTCATGACTAACTGCTTCAATAGCTCCTGCATCTCAGCAGGCAAACCTTTCTTGACTACCATTTGCATTCATCTCCCTTGTCCGGCGTCATCTCACAGCCAATATTTTTCTCTGTCATGCAACGGCAAACAGCCCGCCCAAAAACATGAGCAGGCTATGCCAAAACGTCAGAACAATCATGCTTGCAACAAAAAAAGGACTGCTCTCCACTGTATCAACAGTAGAAGCAGTCCTTATAAATAGGGGTAGGGCATGAAACGGCAGGCCACCCCTTTGTTAAAATGGGATGGTGGTACCGTCAGAAAATATATGTAATTTTCTCATATAGAGGCCCAATAATCTTATCGCTTTTTTCGATCAATCGTGTTCAGAAACTCCCGGGCCACTTTTATTACAAAGTCCACTTCATCAGCATTGCGTTCACTCAATAATGCATTCAAATCCTCGATCTTGGTTTGAATCTCATCACTGCCAATCTGTACAGATAATTCATCTATATCCTGAAACAGGTGAATGGGTTTAACACCCAATGCACTGATGATTTTACCTAAAGATTCCAATGATATATTGCGAGTGCCTCTTTCTACGTCGCTTATATAGCTGAAGCTAAGACCGGATCGCTCCGCTAGCCGCTCTTGTGTCATTCCTTTGAGCTTCCGTATCTTTCGGATTTGCTCACCTACCATTATTATAAACTCCGCCATGCCATCACCTCTACTTCAGATTAGTAGAGTGAAGACAAGACTTTTATCCTATTATAGTGACACAATATAACTTAACGTATAAGGGTAACTATAGTATAATAGGCCTGTCTGTATTCTTCCAAGATTCTACAATCTTCAACAAAGGAGGGCATCCACGGCAAAGCAGAGTACATATTGTTCTCAGAATACTCGAAGAATCTAAAAATGATAGTCAAAGGAGGAGAAGCCCCCATGTCGACGAGGAAACTCGTAACACTACTTATTACTGCATTATTAATGTTCAATTTGATTGGAACGGCATCAGCGGCACTGCCTGAATATGGGGAAGAATGGAAAGATACACCGAGCACTACGCCAACCGTGTCATTCACCGATCTGCCATCCACCCACTGGTCGTATAAGTATATTGCCGAAATGGTCAGTAGAAAAGTGATTGATGGTTATCCTGACAACAAGTTTCGTCCAAATAATACAATCAGCAGAGCTGAGTTCGCAAAAATCATGGTGACAGCATCGGGTATTCAAGCAAAGAAGGTTAATTACTCATCATTCTCAGATGTCCCGGTTACAAACTGGGCTTCGCCATTCGTTGAAGCGGTCAAAGACTACATGACAGGTTATCGTACGGCAAACGGGCAATATATATTCAATCCATCTGCACCGGCTCTGCGGGAAGATATTGCTGTCGCTCTTGTTAAACTAAAAGGGTACGATGTTAACCGTTTACCGGATCACAGTACAATCGAAGCAATGTTTAAGGATTACGCTGGTATTTCTGAATCAGCAAAAGACTATGTTGCCGTCGCAGTTGAAAATGGATTGGTATCCGGTTTCCCGGATGAAACATTCCGTCCGCAGGCTACGGTTACTCGTGCAGAAGCAACCGTCATGCTTTGGAGAGCATACCAGTATGGGAACGACAATAAAGGTGTAGGTGGTGGCGAGCCATCGACCACAACACCAACACAACCGCAACCAAGCCCAACAACGCCGAATCAGCCGCAACAGCCCAATACAAATGAGAAATTCACTGTAGATACACTTGTCGGCGGCAATGGTGAAGGTGACGTAGACGGCCCTGTGCGGATAGCCAAAATCAATCGGGTTGACAGCATGGCGGTGGATAACAGCAACAATATTTTCTTTCTCGATACGAAAACCAATAAAGTTCGCAAGTTCAACCATTCAAACGGCACGGTAGAAACCTTCAAAACGATCAATGCCGAATTTGACTGGAACCGCCAAGAGGGAACAAGCGTGACTCATTATGATCACACTGCATTTACACCAAACTTGCTTGCCTTCAATTCTGCTAACAACAAGCTGTACCTGTGGGGAACACGATGCGAAGTTGATGTGACGCCTGACAACAGATGCTTCGGCAATTATTTCAGCACGATTCATGATATTAGCTCTGACGTACAATTGGCAACATTCTCCTTTGCTCCACAGCTTCACTGGAGCAGGTTTATGACCTTTACAGATCAGAACTCAGTCATTTTCGGAGGGCATAATGTAACGCTTAGCTCAAGCATGATTCTGGAGGGTGAGCTCGGAAAAGAATCCGACGTAATCGCCAATTCCAAGGATGGAACAGGTGCGAATCTAAGTTGGTTCAATGAGGCGATTGTCGATGCCTTTGCAACACCAGACAGTCTGTACACCTTTCACACGGCCTATCAGGAATTGAGCAAAATCCAGCTATACCCTAGAAAAGTCGAGTCCATTATTTCTTTTGAAAACATGAAGTTCGATACAGTTACATCGCATAATGGCAAGTTCTATATATCCAGTGGTGCAACGATCTATGAACTGACGACAGATGGGAAACTGACCACATTCATAAACGGAAGCGACCTGATCTACAATGACGGAAATCCAATGAAGAAAATCATGCATATAGACTTTGACAGCAACGGCAATGTCATTGTTTACGATGATAACAACAAAGCGATTCGCAGAATCAATCTGTAAATAAGGATCATCGACTAGCGGGAGCCCAGTGCTCCCTTTCTTCTATGGAGAGGAGGAGCGGATTATGACGAACAGCTACTATTGCCATGCATGTCAAAGTGATCATAGTATCATGAGCACGATTGGCATACGACATCTGCATCGCAATCTTTCGGAAAAAGATATGGCCAACTTCATGAATGTTGCAACAACGATTCCAGCCTATGAAGTGGTCAGAAACGGCATACCGGGCGTTTATGAGGGCACCGATGCCTTTATACGCGAGGTCAACATTGCTCAGACCTTGCAGGATAAATTCCCGAATGTCGAAGCATTCAAGACGACAGCAGGATTCAAGGAATGGCTTGCTGAGCAATTACAGGGAAGCAACAACGCGGCGGCCAATGCACTTAGCAAACTTCAAGGAGATGCCGCTGGTGAAGTGGATTTTATCCACGAGATGCAAGGCAATATCCGCAGTCTGTTTACGAAGATCGATTTCCCACGCAATGCGGATGGTCGCATTATTAGCAATATGCCGGGAATTGATGCCGTTGAAATTAACCGGATAACAGGCGAAGTAATTAACGAGTTTCAGGTTAAGACGCTTCGTTCTGCTGACAGCATCAACAGCACGCTAAAGGATTTTCTAAGCAATGACCATTACAAGTCGACAACGGTGCTTGTCGGGCCACAGGAGCTTATAGATCGTGCTCACGAAATGGGTATCCCGAATCCAACGAAGGTGATGGGTACACTTCAGGACAATCAGAACTCTGCACAGGAGCTTAGCAATAAGGTTCTGAATGAAGAACTGGCTGTTAACATCACGGCAGGAGAGGTTGCTGAAAAAGTTGTCGGTGGAGCGGTGATTGGTGCGGTCATATCTGTAGGGGTATCCAGCCTACTATCTTATTTGCAATACAAAAACGGAAAAATCACATTCGATGAAATGAAAAGAAGAATTGCCAAAGACGGAGCAAAAGGAGCGATTACAGGCGGAACGTTAGCAGGTCTATCGTTATTCATTCCCGGTGGCGTCATCGGCTTCGGAATTGGTTTTGTAGTCGGTACATCGCTTCGCCGTCTGCTGGATGAAGCATATGGTGATGGCATGTTCGGAGAGATTTTGAGTACAACAAAAGCTGTTCATGCTAATGTTCAGTTGCTGGCGAACGGCACCGTTTATGTAGGTCAAATTACCGAGATGAATGGACGAGCACTGGCACGAGCTGTCTCTACTGTTGATGACATGAGTGCTGACCGTTTGCAGGCTGATGCGATCTACAACAAAGTGGAGCGGGTCAACAACAACGGTTTGCTGATTGATTATAGTCAGTCCGCTGAAGATATTTTATCTCGTTTAGACAATCTGCAAAATCGGATGAAAGGGGTCTGATAACGGATGGCGGTGAGTGGACAACAAATCGTGAAATGGCCGGATCAACGACAAGTAGCTGAAACCGTGAAGGAAAATCCAAAGCTGGTTGATCAGACACAGGTAAAGGAAATTGTGCAACAGTCGCTCAACCAGCTTTCGTCCATTGAGCATCGACTTGATCGACTGGAGAATCAAGGTGTTGTTGGTCGAGTGATTGGCTCGATTACAGGCTCCACGAACAGAGAGTTGATTACGCTAATGAGAGATTTAACGCAGGCTCAGCAGACAACCATCAAGCTTGTACTGACTTTAGCTGTGTATCACGCTCAGAACATTGCGGTTATGGACGAAATTCTTAATGAGCTTGATAAAGCGAAAGGTGTACATACACGAACAGCATCGCATATTGAGTTTCTATATGAACAGGTGCAGATGATTCGCGATACGCGGCGTACACGGAAGAAACCTGTGGCCGGAAGGTTGGGTATGTTAGTTGTTGCTCTGATGTTTATTATTGCATTAACTTACCTATTTTTAATGCAGTAATGAGGGGGCAAAGAGGAAACTAACGAATGGAGGATTCATATGAACTGCACTAATTGTGGATACGAAATGCAGGACAATGGGAATTTTTGCGGTCAATGCGGAACACATAAGGATGGACTTGGTTCTTATCCGTCTGGAAGGGTGAAGCAAAAACAAAGAACTGGATGGATTGTGACAACATTTATATTGTGTTTTGCTTTAATAATAATTTTAGGGATGACGGTGTATTCTCTCACTGGAAAAATTGGTGATACTAGTAGGACAATGGTATCTGGAAACGTGCCAGACATGGTCCCTTCTGAAGTATCGATAAAAAAACCTGAGATGGATCCGCTTAATGTTGCGGTTTCAAAAAACAATCAAGACGAAGTAGTTGAGTTGTTGGCTAATGATATTGAATATAATGTAAATAGTGCTCTATTGCTCGCGGCTAAAAATAAGAACAAAAATATGATAGAGTTGTTATTGAATCACTACAACCACAACTTTGGGATAAGTATTATTGATAACATGTGGAGAGGAAAATCAGCTTTGAACATTGCTGTTGAAAATGACGATATTGAAATGGCAAAGTTCCTTCTTGATTTAGGTGCCGATCCGAATTCGAGTACTGAATCAGCAATTTGGGAAGCAGTAGAAAATGGTTCAGACGAAATGGTTGAAATCTTACTTGATTATGGAGCCGATCCGAACAAACTCAGAGTGAATAATAAATATTTGTTAACAGTTGCTAAAGAGTTAGGATTCACAGAGAAATGCAATTTGCTGATAAGTGCAGGAGCTAAGGAAAGCAAGTAATGGCAAAGGCACTTCAAATTGTTGAAAACTTATGTTTGATCCGTGCTGAACTAATGGTTCGGCTTTTTTTATGGCCAACGTTACATTATCATGAAAATACCGATATATGAAATAGGGAGGATTTATTCCGACCGTAACAATCGAATGAACATTGAAATCAGAGCATCAATTGTTGAATTCTCTTACTTTTATTAAGGCACCGAGAGGAAAGTTGTTAGATTTTACATATTCACTCCCAATTGACGTTACAAAAAGCGTTAGTACTCAATATATTGATGAAAAGAAGAAACAATAACCTAACTTGAAGTAAAATTGAGGTACATGGAGATCAAATGTGGGCCCGGTTTAACTAATGGACAGAGCGTTCGTGAAATGATGAATGAAAGACAATGGCCGCAATCAGATCAGCTTTTAATATGACGCGGCCATCATCAACAATTTATGGTTTAGTTCTTAGTTTACCCTATCAATAGATACGGTGAACCGTACCATAAGTAGGGCGAAAAGGGGCTGCCTGGCACTTCCTTTTTTGCTGGTTCTCCCATTAAAGCGTTTTTTCAATAAGGCAAACGAATGAAATGCTTATTTTCGGAGCGAGGCATTATATCGGCGAGTGTATACAAACCATGTAATGCTTGCTGTTAATAATGCCGACGAAATCAAAGCTGTAAGAACACTATAAGTTTGCCAAATTAGTATCGTTGACCAATCTAATGCATAGCACATTATACACTGGACAATCGTAGCAATCAGCAAAATAGCTGTTACGATTATTCGCTTTTTTGTCATTGGCTGCCGCTCATTCGTTTTCCTTCTGCGTAATCCTAAGAGAAAGAACAGAACAGCCAATAGACAAAGAATAATTGTGGTAGACGACAAAATGATGTCCAAAAGCTGTGTGCCGCTTATTCCATATGACTGCGTCAGATTGCCGTCTAATATATCTTTAACTTTTAGTACCATGCTTCTATTGATATTTGCGCCGTTGGTCAGCAAGCAGATGGCTATTCGTTCATTTGGCAGTATGACCACTTCGGTTCCGAAATTGGGATTGCCCCCTGGGTGCTCTATAATCGTTTGGTTGGCGTTTACCAACCAGCCCGCCGCATAATACATTTCGTTGACAGCCGGAACAGACCTATCACCCTGATGTGATTTTTCGATAACCGTATGGAATATTTCGGGTATGTCCTGCACAATACCCATCTGTATGCCCATCCAACGCGACATATCTTTTGTACAAGAAATGATGTAGCCTGCGGGTTTATTCCCGGAATAATCCGGCGCGTTATATGGAGTTGTCATAAAAAAGGAAGAACGGTAGCCCTGTGCCAACTGTCCGGTGGCTTGAGCATCTTCTTTATAAACATACGTCTGGTGAAGGCCCAACGGCTGAAATACCTGTTCCCTCATAAAGTCTTCATAACTTTGTCCCGACACCATCTCAATAACCAGACCTAATACGTCATAATTAACAGTTCCGTAATGATACTGCTCACCAGGATAGAACGACAATTCAGAATCTACGAGCATTTCTACGGTTTTTTGCAACATATCCGGCGTGTTGCCTTGTGGAATGTTTTGACTGTGACTGCCATTTGTTATGCCGCTAGTATGGTGTAAAAAGTTATTGAGTGTCATACTTTGCATATCAACGTGTTTCTTCTGATACTTTAACGTAAACCAAGGCAAATATTTCTGGATAGAGTCTGACATTGACAGCAGTCCTTGTTCTTCCATCAGCAGAATACCCATGCCGGTAAAAGCTTTACTTACCGAAGCCAGCTCATATAGAGTATTTTCACTTGCCGGCAGTCCCTTTTCACGATCTGCGTACCCGGAAGAAAAGTAGAGCACTTCATTGTTCGCAAGTATTGAGATTGATATTCCCGGTACACCTGATATACGGCTTGCATCATCTAACAATGCTTGTATTGAATCAGAATGCGAATCTGATAATGCATAACTTGGTGTTGCGAATCCGGTGAACAGTATAAGTAATGCAATCATAAAGACAATAATTTTTTTCATAGTCTCTCCATTCCATGAAGCTTATTATTGCAAAATCTTATTGTATGTGAAAATCTTACGAAAATAAAATTTTGATTGCTACCGTAATTTTCTACCTACTACGAACTATTTTGCTAGGATCACAAAAAGCCCCTTCTGCTTCATTAGCGGAAGGGGCAGGTACTTATTATCCTGCGCCGATTTGGATTGATTAGTACGAGGGAGCTGGCCACAACAGCTCCTTTTCGCATTTTTCGCCGATAGCCCCGTTAAGCTGAAGCGTATCACAAATAGTGGTAAAGCAAAGAATTGAAGTAGAGATTAGCATTGAAGGTATCCTTGCAGTGTGAAAAAAGACAAGCTCTTCCCCTAAACCGGGAAGAGCTTGTCTTTTAAGCTTTATCCGGCAATAACGAGCTGACAATTAAAGACAACGTTTGCCTGTATACCGCATGCGCCGATTGTACATCTCCTAAGTGTCCTCCCATGTAAAGATGAATGACGCCATGGAGCGAAGCCCAGAATACGCGGATAACTAATTCAGTGTCATACTGGCCAGGGATGAGACCTTGCTTTTGCGCATTGTTGATCACCGTCAATAATTGCCGCATGGCTGTTACGGTACCATTTAGGCTTTCCTCGTCCGGTTTGAAATCCGCGAATGCGCCTCCGAACATCAGTTTATAATAACTGGAGTAACGCTGCCCGAATTGCCAAAAGGCTTCGCCTAAATTCTGCAAATGCTGCGCCGGATCAGCAGCTTGCGGCGTCCCCTCGAATTCGTTAGCGAGAAGCTTACAACCGTCCAGATACAGCTGCTGAGCCAAGCCCTCTTTATTGACAAACAAGTTATAAATGATTTTTGTCGAGCAACCCATTTTCTGCGATACTTTACGCACCGTAACGGCTTCCGGACCCTCTTCTTGCAAGAGCGTTGCCGCAGCGTCAACAACGAGCTTGCGGAGATTTTCAATATTTTGCAAGCGGGCTTCTTGGTAGGTTTTCAACACTCGTGAGTTCGCATTGGAGGAGATATCTTGATCGCTCATAATCATCACCTTCGGATATCAAGTTTTCGTCAGGAAACAAAGTTTCTGACGCTCTTGCAAGGAATTTTATACAGTTGTTAAGCAGTTGTCAATGAGACGGTAGATGTTCAAGGATATTCAAAGATCATATTGACTTTCTAGAAAAGCCGGGATACAATGTACTCTAACAGAAACGGTGTTTCCAAATGGTATGATGATTATCACATTCTTTGAGAATCGGGAATAATTACTTCTGTTCATTTGGTAACACTGTTTCTATATTATAACATAGTATCTAGAAGGGGAGTAGCGATATGACGATTCAAGGTAAATGGGCGCTCATCACGGGAGCTTCTTCCGGTATTGGAGAGCAATTCGCGAGACAACTGGCCAAACAAGGCAGCCATTTAGTACTCGTAGCCCGATCGAAGGGCAAGCTTGAGAGTCTGGCATCAGAGCTCAGAAAGATGTATAGCATCAAAGCCGAGGTTATCGCTATGGATCTTGCGAAAGAGGGCGCACCCAGCGAGTTATATCAGCAATGTCGACTATTGAATGTGGATATCGAGCTGCTAGTCAACAATGCAGGTTTTGCTACGCATGGTTTGTTTGAACAAGTGTCAGGCGAGCGTCAACATGAAGAAGTTATGCTCAATGTCGCCGCTGTTGTAGATATGACCCACTTGTTTTTGCCGGACATGTTGCGCGAAAGCTCAGGTACAGTTATCAATGTTGCTTCAACCGCCGGATTTCAACCACTTCCCTATATGGCCGTATATGGGGCAACGAAAGCTTTCGTCCTTTCGTTTACTCAAGCGTTATGGTTTGAAAACCGCAACCGCGGCGTCAAGTTCTTCGCACTTTGTCCTGGTTCGACGGACACCAGTTTCTTTAATGTCGTAGGAGCGGAAGAAGCTTCCGTCGGAAAGAAAGACACGCCAGAAAGAGTTGTAGAGGTTGCGCTTCGCGCGTTGAAGGATGGGAAAGTGTATGTCGTTCCGGGTATGCAGAATTATCTAGGGGCGCAGTTATCGCGTTTCATTACACGAAAGCAAGGTCTTCGGCTTGTTGGAAGCATGCTTCGTCCGCGTGAAGGATACAACAGCAATAATAAAAATCCAGGTAATCAATCTGATCTTGCAGGGAGGACAATACGATGAAAACTATACAACTGAAAAACGGCTTTGGCTTTGAGGAATTAACCATGGTGGAACTCGATATACCAACGCCAGGACCTAAAGAGGTGCTGATCCGCATGAGGGCAGCTTCTCTCAATTACCGTGATCTAGTGGTCCTCAGCGGATTAATGCCGATCGAAGTTAAATTCCCTTTCATTCCATTATCAGACGGAGCGGGAGAAATTATAGCTGTTGGCCAAGGAGTAACAAGGTTTCAGGTCGGACACCGAGTAGCGGGTAATTTTCAACAGCGGTTCATTGGCGGTAACCCAAGACCAGGGGTGTTAGAAGACAGTCTGGGGGGTCCGTTGAATGGAGTAGCGGCCGAGTATGTCGTTCTGCATGAAGATGGAGTCGTCCGTATTCCCGATCACCTTACTTATGAGGAGGCTTCCACCCTGCCGATCGCGGCATTAACCGCATGGAGCATGCTAATCGAATACGGTGGTTTGCAAGCAGGTGATACCGTGCTGCTGCAAGGAACAGGCGGTGTTTCCATCTTCGGGCTTCAGTTCTCGCTTATGGCCGGAGCACGAGTCATCATCACGTCGAGCAGCAACGACAAGCTGGAGCGAGCAAAAGCTCTTGGCGCATGGCAAACGATCAACTATTCGGAAGTTCCCGATTGGGATAAGGCAGCGTTAGAGTTGACTGGCGGCGTAGACCACGTTCTGGATGTTGGAGGAGCGGCAACGATGAGGAAATCCATAAATGCGCTTCGTACTGGAGGGACCGTGAGTATGGTCGGGTTCTTATCGGGCTTGACTATTCCGGAATACGATGTCTCCAGCATCTTGCACAAAGCCGCAACTGTTCGCGGCAGTCAAGTTGGCAACCGGGATCACTTTGAAAAGATGAATCGAGCGATTGCCCATCATGGTTTACATCCCGTCATCGACCGTGTATTCCCTCTGGATCGAATTGGAGAAGCATTCGCGCTCTTGGCTGAAGGAAAGCAATACTTCGGTAAAATCGTCGTTCAAATCTAAATCTCGCTAAAATGACAAAGGAGACACACTAATGCCTAATACACAAGTTCGCTCCGTTAAATCTACTGAAGGTGTGAATCGCCCTAAACGCTCACTGCGTGCTAGGATATGCAGATGGGGGCTATCGCTGCTCGCGGTGCTCGTTCTAGGAGTACTCGTTTTCTTGCTTTTGCCTTCACCGATCAAACCGGCAAAATGGTCTGCTCCGACGGCTCCCTCTTTTGAGGAAGCGGGTCCGTGGAAAGAGAACAACAAACTCAGCTCGGCTCAGCTTGTTACTGATGCCCCTCAATTCCCGGAATTCATTACATTCGATAAAGAAGGCCAGCTATATACAGGAGATTCAGACGGGAAAATTTACAAGGTTCCTTTCGATGCAGAGGGCAATCCGCAAAAGGCGCAATTGTTTGCAGACACCAAAGGAACGCCAAATGGGCTTATATTCGATGCCAAAGGCGATTTGATCGTTACTGATGTCAAGAGGGGACTGCTATCTATAAACCCATCTGGGAGCATAGAGGTATTAGCTGATCATGTGGACGGCAAGCCGATCTATCTGGCTAACGAGCTTGATATTGCCAAGGATGGCTCCATTTATTTTTCTGATACTTCGGATTATGGCAAAGTGACCTTCAAAGAAATTGCCGAGAACAAGCCGCATGGACGTTTGCTGAAGTACGATCCAAAGACCAAGCAAACGACCGTCCTGTTAGAAGGTCTTTATTTTGCAAACGGGGTTGCCTTGTCTGCGGATGAAGATTTTGTACTTGTTGCGGAATCGTATCATTATCAGATAACCAGATTCTGGCTCAAAGGACCGAAGAAGGGGACATCTGATATTTTCGCAGACAATCTCGCAGGCTTCCCAGACAACATTACGCGTGATGATCAAGGCCATTTCTGGGTCGGTATCTTCACGACTCGCCTTTCTTTTGTAGATCAGATGCATAGCAACCCTTGGTTAGCCAGTACCATGGCCAAGTTGCCGGAGTCGCTGCTTAGCGGTGCAAGCGCACCGGCGAAGCATGGGCTTGCTATGGAGCTCAGCCCGCAGGGAGAGCTTATCGGAAGCTGGCATGATCCGGAAGGTAAATTGTATGGCGTAACTACGGCTGCAAGCCATAACGGATATTTATATATAGGAACGGCACCTGGAGGCAGCAAGGGTGTTCATCGCGTGCTTTTAACAAAATAAGGTTGGAATCAGGGAGGGTGCGAAATGAATCTGGATGATTTGGGGCTATCTTGGAATGACAAGGAGAGTCTGATCGGCAAAGTGGCCTTGGTGACAGGCGCTAGCAGCGGCATCGGGGCATCGATCGCCAGGAAACTGGCAAAGCGCGGCGCCTATGTGACTGTAGTGGCACGTCGACGGAATCGATTGGATGAGCTGGTTCAGGAATTGCATAACGAGGGATTGTACGAGGTTATGGCGGTACCTACTGATATTCAAAAGGCTGAAGAAGTACAGCATGTGGTTAATGAAACGATTAACCGCTGGGGCCGTCTTGATATTGTAGTCGCGAATGCCGGATTCGGGTATCGAAGTCCTTTGGTAGAAGTGGATTTGGAAAGATGGGAGGAGCTGTACAGGACGAATGTACACGGTCTAATGTTGACGCTGCACTACGGGCTTCCGCCAATGCTGGGTCAGGGCAAGGGAGATGTCATCATCATCTCCTCCATTGCCGGCAAGGAAGTGATTGCCGGAGGAGGTCCATACAGCGCTACCAAATACGGCGTTAACGCCATAGCGTCCGCATTACGTTTGGAGACAATCGATCAGGGGATTCGCGTTACGACGATTCAACCCGGGGCGGTGGCAACGGAATTTTCTCAGGTGGCCAGGTATTCCGAGGATGAAATTCGCGCGTTTTCTTCGAAAGTCCTGCCGTTACATCCCGATGACGTTGCAGAGGCGGCGCTTTATGCACTGGAGCAACCTGAGCATGTCAACATTCCAGAACTGACCATTATGCCTTCAAAGCAAACCCAGCGGTTCAAATAATTAACCAAGAAAGTAACGCACTGATGACAAAGAATTGCGGGCTTTCGAGGTAGGATTCGTAGCTGACCATCTTCTAAGAATCTTACCTTCAGCTCGTTCAACGACATTGCGGGCCAAAGTTGGTTGCCCAAATGAGTGCCAATAATTTTTTCGCCGTTAGACCCGTTACGCTGAACCGTACCATAAGTAGGGCGAAAATCTGTTTTCGGCTCTTGTGACTGTTCGTTTAACGGTTGGCAGTAGAACGGACTAGACTGGCAACAGGCGACCAAGGCGTTCATGCGGTGTTCTACCCGATTGAAGGGGATCTGAGAAGGATCAATCACGAGGTGTTCCGGCCGTCCGGGCAGCTCGTCGTGCTCGACACGGGGCAAGCTGCTGCTCAAGTTTACAACGAATTAGCTAATCCGTGGAATATAATATAAGCAATGAATGGAATGAAGGAAGTAACAGAGGTTAAGCATTGATCTGGAGAGGAGCGGCGGCCTAGATGCTGATGATCGGGGAGTTCGCAAAGCTAAGTCGTGTTTCAATTAAGACTTTGCGTTACTACGACAAGATAGGGCTGGTGCGACCGGACGTCGTAGACATAAACAATGGTTATCGCTTTTACTCCGAAACACAGTTGCTGACCATAAAGAGAATCAACATTTTTAAGGAGCAGGGCTTTACGCTGGATCAAATCTCGACGTTTCTGGAGGAAGATATTTCGCAAGAAGGCGTGAAGAGTCTGGTGGCGGTAAAGCAAGCTGAGCTCCGCCGCCTCATTCGGGAGTCGGAGAATCAACTGAATGCCATTAATGAAAGGCTTCATCGCGCCGAAGCATCTGCAGTTGCCCATGAAGCGGAATATCCGATCTCCTTGCGCGAGGTAAATCCGATGTTAGTCGCTTCGATACGCGAGATCGTTCCGATAGCGAGACTTTGCGTGCTGCTGGATGAGGTTATCCAATACGTACGCGCTCATGGCGGGACGCAGGCCAGTAAGTCTATTGTTATCAAGCACAGTGACGCAAGAGAAGATCAAGTGGATCTAGAAGTGGCATTACCCATATCGACGAATGTTATACCGAGCAGCGACCGGGTTAGAATTGATGTTTTGCCAGGTCTTACGTCCGCGGCATCCTTAGTACATCGTTGCGATCCTTATGACCATTCGTGTTTGGCTGTCGAGTCGCTATCGGCATGGATCGAAGCCAATGAATACTCGCGAGTTGAGGGGGCGCCGATTCGAGAAGTATATATGACTCCCGATGAAGATATTTACGGTAGGATGCGTCTAGCGGAACTGCTCATTCCGGTATCGCGAACCGTATAAGCAGCTTCTATTACGGACTCCTCATGCGTAAGCAGGCGGAGTCTTTTTGCCTCTTGACTCTCCCCTTAAGGGGAGGGTGCATAGTAAAAGCACAATCTATAAGGAGTGATCAGATATGAGAGGATTGAGCGGAAAGACGGCATTGGTAACAGGCGGCAGTAGAGGGATTGGCAAAGGCATCGCACTAAGGCTCGCGGAGGAAGGGGCGCTGGTAGTCGTGCATCATGGCAGCAACAGCGAAGCGGCGGCGAATGTCGTTCGTACAATTGAAGACAAGGGCGGTAGGGCGATCACAATAGGCGCGAATCTGAATTCAGTTGCCGGGGTGACCTCATTAATACAATCGTTGAAGGAAGAGCTTACCCGAGTCACTGGAGAAGATAAGTTCGATATTCTCATAAATAATGCCGGCATCGGAACTTCGAATACGCTGGAGGAAACGACGGAGGAGTCGTTCGACGAAATATTCGCGGTGAATGTGAAGGCACCTTACAAGCGTTGCCCTTGCTTCGAGCTGAAGGACGCATTATTAACATCTCTTCAGGCGTGACTCGAATCGCATTCCCTCACATCATGGCCTACAATCTTACCAAAGGAGCGATCAATACCTTCACCCTGCATCTTGCGCAATTATTAGGCTCGCGTCAAATTACGGTAAATGCCGTTCTTCCGGGTATCGTGGATACGGATGTTAACGCTCCTTGGCTCCATACTCCAGAAGGTCAGAAGCAAGGTAGTGGGATGTCTGCCCTTGGCCGAGTCGGACAGCCGTCAGACATCGCGGATGTGACGGCGTTCCTCGCCTCTTCGGATAGCCGTTGGGTAACGGGACAATTAATTGACGCAACTGGCGGTTCACATTTGTAAAGTTCTACTGGGCACCCAATCGGGTAAATCATAGCAATAATCGCTTTTGTCGTAGGCCTGCTCATTCGTTGAACGAAAGCGCCGGAAGATGGAGTTGAACGTGCGGGCCATTAGCAGCGTTACACAACAGAGCTTTATGCAAAAAATCGATCCTCGATTGGGTCCGTTGCAACGTGCCCCGTCAGAAAGACGATCGTTGGCCGATTTCTGCCTTGCGTAAATACACCCCTGTTATCGAATGCTCGGCAGCGGCGAGCTGGACAGGAGTGCCTTCGAATACAATTCGACCACCCCGATGGCCGCCCTCGGGGCCCATGTCAATGATCCAGTCTGCGCTCTTGATCACATCCAGGTTGTGTTCAATGACTACCACCGTGTTGCCCCCGTCGACCAAGCGGTTCATAATGTCCATCAGACGAGAGATATCAGACATATGCAGTCCAGTTGTCGGCTCGTCCATTACATAGAGACTGCCATCCTTGTGAAGCTCCCCGGCCAACTTGATGCGTTGGCATTCTCCGCCCGACAAGGTGCTCAGAGGCTGGCCCAGCGTCAAGTATCCGAGTCCCACATCCTCCAGCGTCTGCAAGTGACGGAGCAGCTCCTTCCCGCTGAAGAACTCTGAAGCTTCCCGTACCGTCATGGCGAGGACGTCGCTGATGGATTTTCCGTTCAGCCTATACTCTAACACTTCATCGCTGAACCGCCTGCCCGCGCAAATTTCACAAGTCGTCCTTATTGGCTCGAGAAAGGCTAAATCTGTGTATATCATCCCGAGACCCTGACAGTTGGAACAGGCCCCTTTGGAGTTGAAGCTGAACAACGATGGGCTCACCTTGTTGGCGGTTGCGAACAACCGCCGGATCTCGTCCATCATCCCGGTATAAGTGGCCGGATTGGAGCGGATGGATGTGCCCACGGCCGACTGGTCGATGACAATTGCTTCCGGATGCGACGGCAGGAATGCTCCGTTAATCAACGTACTTTTGCCTGAGCCAGCTACCCCCGTTACCACGGTCAGCACACCGACGGGGATATCGACTGTCACATCCTTCAGATTGTGCAGGCTGGCGCCGGCTACGGTCATCCAACCCTTGGGCACCCTGGTTGAAGTTTTCAAGGGCAGACTTTGCTTCAAGTATCGTCCTGTCAAGGTATCCGCGCGCAGCAAGCCCGCAAAGTCGCCTTCGTAGACGATTTCTCCGCCGCGGGTTCCCGCATGAGGTCCGACATCGATGATGTAATCGGCGATCTCCATGACTTCGCGGTCATGTTCGACGACGAGCACGGTATTCCCTTTGTCCCGGAGCTGGCCTAGCATGCCGTTCAGACGATGGACATCCCGCGGATGCAGTCCGACACTCGGTTCGTCGAAAATGTAGATCATGTCGGTAAGACTGCTGCTCAGATGACGGACCATCTTGATGCGCTGCGACTCCCCGCCCGACAAGGTTGCAGTCTGCCGGTCCAGACTCAAATACTCCAGCCCGATGGAAACCAGATGATTCAGCCGTGTCCGAATCCCGTCAATCATCGGGCCGGCAACGGGATCCCGAATGGCTTCAATCATTCGGATTAGCTCGCCAATCTCCATCGCCGCGCATTGAGCGATATTGTATCCGTTAATCCGGCAGCCCAAGGCCGCTTGATTAAGCCGGCTTCCCCCGCAAAGGTCACACTCGCTATAGGTTAGAAAGCGGTTAAGGGTTTCGCGTTTGGCATCCGACATCTCGCTGCTGTCCCTCTTCAAATATAAACGGGTGAGCTTGGGCAGCAGACCTTCATAATCCGATTCGATATCGCCGCCTTTGGTTCGGTAGACGATCTTGCTTTCTTTGCCGTGGAGGAGGGTATCCCATTCTGCCGGTGCAAAATCGGCGAGCCGCTTGTCGTTGTCGAACAAGCCGGAATGGGTATACGTATTCAAGTACCAGCTTCCTACCTTAAATACGGGGAACAGGATTGCGCCTTCATTCAGCGACTTGGACCTGTCAAGCAGATTGTCCACATCGAACTGCACCACCTGTCCGACTCCGGAGCATTCCGGGCACATGCCGGCCGGGTCGTTAAACGAGAAAACATGCGAATTGCCGGCAAAAGGTTTACCGATTCTGGAGAAGAGCAACCGGAGCATCGCATAAATATCCGTGATCGTGCCGACAGTCGAACGGGAGTTGCCGCCGAGCTTTTTTTGATCGATCACAACCGCCGTAGACAAGTTCTCGATGCGATCGGCATCCGGCTGACTAAACCGGGGCAGCCGATTGCGGATGAATGCGGAAAACGTCTCGTTAAGCTGACGCTGAGCTTCGGCGCTGATGGTGTCGAAAACCAGGGAAGATTTGCCGGAGCCCGAGACGCCGGTGAAAACCGTGATTTTGTGCTTCGGGATGCGGACATTCACGTTTTTAAGGTTATTCTCGCGTGCTCCCTCAATCACGATATCATTGATTCTCATAGCCTCTCCACCTCGGAGTTCTATTTTCTAGGAATGCGCAAAATGATTAGTTCTCGTCCAAATGATAAATGAGTTGTACCACACCTGAGGAGAACGTTCTTGTACTAACGATTTTTAAATTCAATCTCTGTTTGATATCCACAAACAGCGGTTTTCCTTCTCCCAAAACAACAGGGTGAACAGATAATCTAAATTCATCAACAAGTCCTAAATGGATAAAAGTTGTAATAAGACTTGCTCCGCCATATAGCCAGATGTCTTTACCAGGCTTATTCTTTAATTCATTTACTTTTTCAAGAATACGATCATTTATGAATATTGCTTTATTATCCGTCCCCTTCTGAGTTCTGGAAAACACATATTTCTCTTTACTGTGAACCAATTCCCAAAATTCCCTTTCAGAATCCGCATGTTCAAGTTCCGGAGTAAATTGTCCCCATAAATCATAGCTTTTTCTTCCATACAAAATGGTATCAATTTGATTTAAAAAATGATTAAACCCCATTTCAGAGTCCATAATGCACCAATCAACTTCGCCCTGTTTTCCTTCGATAAACCCATCTAAAGTCACAGCTAAATCTAAAATTATTTTTCGTTTCATGATTTGTTACTCCTTTCGTTAATGTACCACCCATTATAGACCTCATATATGTCACCTATTGTCATATTGGATATAGAGTTTGAATGTTGTTAGGCAACAGATGTGGCCCGAGAAGTAGATCTTGCCAGTATTTTGTACCAAAATGGCTTTCGTTAATTTCATTCAAGGTCCAAAAGCTACAGCCTCGAAAATCAGGCTTTGCCAACAATCTAACGACAGAAGGAATCCTGAATTAACAGGATTCCTTCTGTCGTATTCCACTATAAACCGCCTTCAATCCAGTACCATAAATAAGGGCGAAATCATACGATTGGGTCAGGGTAGATGTGAAGCGGACATTAAGAGATACTATTATATTCTGCTTGAACGAAACAAGAAATCCTCGGAGAACCGTCAAGCGATCATATCCCAAATATTCGATTGAGAATACGATCAAACATTTTATCAGACAAGACTTTCCGCATTAATAATACGGGTCGGGCATTACCTGCCACATATCTTGTTTTTGGTTTTTTCGATCGGATAGCTTCTGATACCAATCGTGCGATACGATCAGGAGGATAAACCGTACTCGATTTTTCAAGCTTTTCAAAGGTTTTTATAAAAGCATTTGCTACTTCACTGTATGCTGTAGTTCCGGAAGTTTTCTGTACATGTTGAAATACAATCTTTGACCATTCACTTTCAGTAGCCCCTGGCTCAATAATAATGACGTCAATACCGAACGGCTTGACTTCTAGGCGAAGACAATCGGAGAATCCTTCCAGGGCGTGTTTGGCTGCATGGTACCAGGCACCGAGCAGCGTATAAACTTTGCCGCCAGCTGATGAAGTATTGATGATTTTCCCTGATTTTTGCTTTCTCATTACAGGAAGAACCAATTGCGTCAGACGACTTAATCCAAAAAGGTTCACTTCAAATTGGCGTCTTGCTTCCTCTAGTGGCACATCTTCGACCGACCCATAGGAACCATAACCTGCATTATTGAATAAAACGTCGATTCTGCCTTGTTCCTTCATGATTTGATTTACACCATTGATCATGGATTCATCGTTGGTTACATCCATTGCTATAATCCGCGCACCTTTGGATGCAATATCTCTCATTTGTTCGACTCGTCTGGCGGCTCCATATACAATAAATCCTTCTCGTAAAAGCAACTCCACTGTGGCTTTACCGATGCCTGCCGATGCACCTGTGACCAAAACAACTTTGGGCGTATTCATGTACAGTCCATCCCTTTCTGGATTCCCGATTCAAGTAACGTAACGTCACGTTACTAATGATGTTATTATAAATTGGTATTGAAGGTTACGCAAGTTATATATGCTATAATTTTTACAAAGGGGGTACTACGTATGGAATTTGATCGAGTAAGAAATAATGAGCAACGAAAGATCAGAGTGGAGCAGATTAAACATGCAGCGGTTAAGCTACTTGATACAGAGCAATTCCATAAGATTGAGCTGGCCAAAATCGCTAATGAAACCACATTTACGCGAGGTAATCTATATAAATATATCTCTTCAAAAGAGGAAATTTATCTTTTGGTAGCTCTGGATGAATTCACAGATTGGTTAGATGACATACGAGGGACTTTTGAAACCGAAATGACTAGCGATATTCAAGGTTTTTCGCACCAGTGGGCACAAGCTTTGTACCGGCATCCAAGGTTTTTAAAGCTTATTTCAATTCTCTTTACGATGATTGAGAGAAATGTTTCTCTCGAAAAACTTGTTGATTTTAAAAAACAGTATCTTAATATAATGTCCGAGGCAAATGACGTACTTAAAATCGTTTTTCCCGCATGGGATGATAAAACCATTGATAAATTCTTTCAGTTGCAATCCTATTACGTGATAGGTTTATTTCCTTATACATCGCCGGAACCGATCCAAAAACAAGCTATGAAGCAAGTCGGAATCCCTTATGAGTCTTTTGACTTTGTTAAGGATGTTTCTGAATTTGTTGCCTATACAGCAAGTTATTTGAACAGCAAAATAAAGTGAGAAACTGAAGTTTTAAAGGGATTGAAGGTAAGATGTGCAGTAACATATCCACATATGAATGCACCTTACTGCTGATACGTGGGTGCGTATCACATATGAGGCGAAACCTGTCCGCGGTGTAAGGAATTTCGCCTTGAGATAATACGCTGAACCGTACCACAAGTAACGGCAAGCTTTTTGAGATTGCAGGTAGTCATAATGGCAGCAAGGGGAGCGAAGGTTGCTATACATTATCGAGATCATATACAAGGTGCTACAGAAAAACGCGATTCTATTATCCCTGTGTGCTCTCTAGAGTGAGTATGCAATCTTTGTCTGTTGCCTAGTTGTTCGGCAATTGCCCTAACTCCCGGCGCCGCCGACTCATGAATACCAACGACAATGCAATTACCGTGAGGATTATCCCAAGCACTCGAAATCCTTCGAAGCTGAAGTTATCACCCATTACGATGCTTATCAACAATGAAGAGAGAATGGTTCCCAGGTATCTTGATGTATTAAATAATCCCGATGCTACACCTATAATTTCTTTTGGAGAACTTTTGAACAAGGCCGCTTGCAAACCGACATTGTTCAACCCGTTGCTAATACCGAATGCAGCTAATGCTAAACACACAGTGATAACCGGTGAAGTTTGGTTCAAAGTCACTATCCAAACTGACCCAAGTGTCATTAGTATTCCTGATAGTAGCAATGCCGGTTGAGGTCCTGATTTATCAACCCATCGGCCTGCTATCGGAGAAGTAACGAGCGAGCACAAGCCTAGGCTTAGCATAAGAACCCCAGTATGGAACTCGCTGACATGACGTACCATTTGCAAGTAGGATGGAAGCCCGAAAAAGAGCGAGTAAAAAAGGAGGTTAACAAGCAAGAATTCGACATTGACCCAAGTCATCGCAGGATATTTGGCGAATGTGCGTAAAGGAACAAATGGTGACTTCGCTTTGAACTCATGTCGTACGAAAGCCCCCAGAACAACGAGGCCGACCAGCAAGAAAATAACATTACTTAATGAGATTTGCCCAGATGATTTTGCTGACAGTAATCCAACGAGCAGTGCAACCAGACCCGCTGTGAATAGCAGGATCCCGGGCACATCAATCAAATCACACCATTTACGAAAGGACATGCCCAGCGCAACGGATGTTGACGGTTTGTCCTTAGGAGTATTCCGCCAAGAAAATATAAAGCTCGCAACCACGAATGGAATATTGATGAAAAAGATAGCAGGCCAGCCCCAGTGAATGATGACCCCGCCAATAAAAGGTCCAATCGCCGCCGCTCCGGATAGGAACATGGACAAAACAGACAGCGCAGTCGCTTGGTTCTCCGCAATATGAATTCGCACAATAGCCATTCCAACCCCAACCATCATGCTCGTTCCGATGGATTGCACAATGCGAAACACGATGAGCCATTCAAAGTTTGGAGATAATGGAGCTAATAAAGATGCAACGAAGCATACTACAAGTCCGATAAGAAATATCCTCCTGCGACCGAATAAATCGCTGGCCTTTCCCATGACAGGTTGAGCGACAGCACTCGCAATGTAGAACGAAAAAATAATCCAAGAAACAGCTGTAAAGTCAAGTTGGAACACATTTTGCAGCCTTGGAATAGCAACGGAAACCATCGATGAATTTAAAGGGTTCAATAGTATTCCAAGTCCAACGGAAATCATTAACCACCTGCTGCGACCACTCATTTTAGTTCCCCCAAGCGTACCAAATCGTAGTAATGTCATTTTATTTGAAATCAGACATTTATTCCAATGCATTATAAGTTATAATTTAATTGATCCGAAGGAATGAATTGGGGGTATGAAATGGAACTTCTTCAACTGCAATATTTTCTCGCGGTAGCTCGTTTGGAACATGTGACCGAAGCCGCACGAAGTCTGCACGTTACTCAATCGTCTCTAAGCAAGACGATTCAACGCTTGGAGGAGGATCTAGGGGTCCCTCTATTCGATCGAACAGGGAGAGGACTGCATTTAAATGAGTTTGGAAGCAGATTCCTTCACCGTGTGGAAAGAGCATTATTCGAATTGGAACAAGGGAAGCAGGAGATTAGTGATTTATCCAGCCCGGAACATGGCACAATCGAATTGGCGGTGACCAATGCAAGCACGCTGCCAGATATTCTTCGAAGGTTTCGGAATAAGCGCCCCAATATCCAATTTCATGTGCAAATGCTGACCACGCAGGAGATGATTACGCTTCTTCATCGAGGAGAGGTCGATTTCTGTTTGTCCTCACCTCCGATACAAGGGGATGGGATTGGATCTCAAGTCGTGTATAAAGACCCCATCCTTATCGCAGTCCCAAAGGGCCACCGGCTGGAAGATCGAAGCAGCGCATCCTTGGCAGAGCTGCGGGATGAATGGTTTGTCGGTGTAAAGAGGGGCTATCATACTCGGGATTTAGTAGACTCCGTATGCAGATCGGCTGGATTTACACTTAAATATGTGTATGAGGGAACTGAGCCTACCAGGTTAAGCGCTATGGTGGAAGCCGGAATTGGTATTGCCTTCATACCAAGCACGGCAATAAATCCAAGAGAAAACATCCATTACCTTCAAGTAGAGGGACATGAATTGGTACGGGAGATTGCTCTATTATGGAACAGGAGTCGGTACATATCACGGGCTGCTCTGGAATTCCGTGACGTAGTTGTAGAATATTTCGAGATGCTTTCCAATCCGGAATAACATAAATTGAAGTGGTGAAAAGCAACTATTGAAGATAAAATGTTTCATAGGCGGAACCCATGTAAAGGTGAGTATAACTCTATGAATATGACGATTCTTACCACAAAATTATATATCCCCGTGCCACGGACTAAAATTGTCCAAAGGCCGCGCCTGATCGATCGGCTGAACGAGGGTCTGGACCGCAAGCTGACCCTCATTTCGGCCTCGGCCGGTTTTGGCAAAACGACGCTGGTCAGCGAATGGGTCGTCGACTGCGATCGACCTGTCGCTTGGTTGTCGCTGGACGAAGGGGATATCGACTCTACGCGCTTCCTGTCCCACCTTGTCGCTGCTCTACAAACGATTGGGGAAAATTTGGGAGGAGGCGCGGTTAGTGCGCTCCAATCTCCGCAGCCGCCATCAATCGAATCGATTCTAACGTTCCTGCTCAATGAAATCTCAGCTCTCCCGTACAAATTCATCCTCGTCCTGGACGACTACCATGTGATTGATGCCACATGGATCGACGATGCTCTCAACTTCCTGCTAGAGCATCTCCCTCCACAAATGCACCTTGTCATCGCCACCCGCGAGAATCCGCAGCTTTCCTTGAGCCGGTTACGCGCTCGGAGCCACTTGATCGAGCTGCGCGACACCGACTTGCGTTTTACTCCCGGCGAAGTGGCTGCGTTCCTCGATCAGGTCATGGATCTGAGTCTTGCGGCCGACGAAATAACGGTGCTGGAATCCCGTACCGAAGGCTGGATCGCGGGGCTTCAGCTGGCGGCGCTCTCGATGCAGGGGCGCAAGGATATCTCAGCGTTCATTCGGGAATTCGCCGGAGACAATCGGTACATTATGGACTATCTGGTCGAAGAGGTCCTGCAGCGCCAGCCCGGCCCGATCCGGAGCTTTTTGCTCCAGACCTCCGTTCTAGACCGGTTGCATGGATCGTTATGCGATGCCGTCACCGGCCAGGAGGATGGCAGCTCGCGGCTCCAATCCCTGGAGCGAGGCAGCTTCTTTGTCGTTCCGCTGGATGACAGGCGCGAATGGTATCGTTATCATCACCTCTTCGCCGAGGTTCTCTCCGCCCATTTGAGGTCGGATCAGCCCGATCGGGTGGCTGTACTGCATCGGCGCGCAAGCATATGGTTCGAGCGGCATGGCTTGGCGGACGAGGCGATTCGACACTCGCTGGCTGCCCATGATTTCGGTCGGGCGGCGGACTTGGTCGAGCTGTCCATACCCGCCTTGCGCAGGAGCAGGCAGGAAACCGCGATGTTGAAATGGCTGAAGGCGCTCCCCGACGAGCTGGTCCGTTGCAGACCTGTGCTCAGCGTTTGGTATGCCGGGGCGCTGCTGGCCGGCGGCGAATTGGATGCCGCCCCGGACCGACTGCGAGACGCCGAACAATGGCTGGAGACAACGGCAGATCCGGGTGAACGTCAGCAAGGCCACCCGTCCGGGATGGTCGTTGTGGACGAAGAGGAATTTCTCCGTCTTCCGAGTGTGATCGCCGTGTACCGGGCCGGACTGGCCTTGGTTCTCGGCGATGTGTCCGCCGTCATGCAATACGCTCGTCGAGCGCTCGACCTCGTGCCTGAGAATGACCATCTACCGCGCGGAGCGGCGACAGCGCTCCTGGGACTCGCCTTATGGAGGAACGGGGATCTCGAGGAGGCACGCCGGATGTTTGCCGGCGGAATAGCTAGCGTGCAGCAGGCCGGGGCTATCTCCGACGCGATCAATGGCTCCATCGCTTTGGCTGAAATACGGATTGCGCAAGGCCGGCTCCGCGAGGCGATGCATATCTATAAGCGGGGATTGCAGCTCGCAGCGGATCATGGAGAGCCTGATCTGCGGGGTACGGCAGACATTTATGTCGGAATGAGCGAACTCTGCCGCGAGCATGACGATCTGAAAGCCGCCGCGAGCAACCTGTTAAGAAGCAAGGAGCAGGGCGAGCACACCGGGTTCCCGTCATACCGGTATCGCTGGCGAGTCGCAAAGGCTCGAATACGGGAGGCCGAAGGGGATTGGAACGATGCATTCGATCTTCTCTGCGAGGCTGAGTCCCTGTACGCAAACGACTTTTTCCTGGATGTACGACCTGTAGCAGCGTTGAAGGCGCGGTTGCGGGCGAAGCAGGGGAGATTAGGTGAAGCACTCGATTGGGCACGGGAGCAGGGTCTATCCGCCATGGACGATCTCTGCTACTCACGCGAATTCGAGCACATCGTCCTGGCCAGGGTGATACTGGCCCAATATAAGAGTGATCGCGTAGAACGAACCATACTTGAGGCGATCGGTCTGCTGGAGCGCCTCCTTCAAGCAGCGGAAGAAGGCGGAAGGACGGGGAGCGCACTCGAAATCCTGGTCGTTCAGGCCATTGCTCGCCATACGCAAGGCGACGTTCCTGCAGCGCTGTTGCTTCTAAGACGAGCCTTGACGCTTGCCGAGCCGGAAGGCTACGTCCGCATCTTCGCTGACGAAGGCCGACCCATGGAGGTCCTGCTGAAAGCGGCTGCGGAAGCGGGCATAGCCCCGAACTACGTTCAGCGCCTCCTGACGGCATTTGGGCATGAAGAGAGCAGAATGCTAGCCAAACCGGTTATTCGCAAGCCGCTGGACGAACCGCTAAGCGAACGTGAGCACGACGTGCTTCGATGGCTCGGAACCGACTTGAGCGGCCCGGATATTGCCCGCGAACTCAGAGTGTCTCTGAATACCTTACGAACCCATACCAAGAACATTTACGAGAAGCTTGAGGTAAACAACCGTCGGGCAGCCGTCCGCCGCGCTGAGGAACTCGATCTGTTAAAGTGAGTTTGAATCGTGTAACCCCCATCCTCTCCCGTCCTGGCAAAATTGCCGGACGTTTTTTTATTTTTTAGCAAACCCCTTAATGAACCTCCCCTACTTACGCTTCGCTTAGAAGTAGGGGTTTCTTACCAGCCACACCGTTACTTTCTGCAAACAAATAGGTTGACTACTTGCTTTCGCTGCCAGCAGCGGAAATCTAACGGTGTG
>NZ_JBEQAP010000059.1:0-34244 GCF_041640265.1 Cohnella sp. | reverse complement strand
TTCATTTTCTTACGCTCAATGTTCAGTTTTCAAAGAACAATTCGTTATTTCTTGTCCGCTTCATTTCCGAAGCAGGAGTTACATCATATCGCGTATCCGACTTGATTACAACCCTCAATTTTTTCCAGTTCGTATGAGGCTTGCAATTCTTTCTGCTTGTCTTCTCTAGGAAACATTAGCATCAAATGCCGGAAATACAATTTACCATGGGCGAGGATAGAAGACAACCCACAAAAAGTTCCAGAAACCCGCAGCGGCGTGAGTGCTTCTAATGTATTATAGGCACGCCTAATTAATCGTCAGGAAAAGCGGTTAGCGAATGATATAATCACTAGCACAGTGAAATCGAACAGACAGCTGTTCATTCCCAATCGTAAGTAAGTGCTGTCGACCCTTTAGTCGGCAGCACTTATCGTTATCTCGATACCGTTTGGCACAGCTTCTCCATTAAACCGCAACCCGACCATACACCGATAGCATGAAGACAAAAGGATTAGAGAATGCTGCGTCTTCCTCCAATTTAGCCACGAGCAACCTGAATCCTTTTCCATAAATATCGCTCCGGTCCAACAGCCCTTCTCTTATCCGCTCTGCTTCCTCCGAATAACCTAGGCTCTCAAGCACGCTTATTTCAACCCACATGGCGTGACCTTCCAGCTTCTCCGATGGGATGACATCCATTTGCAGGTGATCGTATTGCCAGATATGAGTCAGTTCATGTGCCAATGTTGCAATTGCATCCACTCTAGTCGTGGCATTCGCCATGTACACGTGCATGGATCCTTGATCCCCTCGAACAGTTTGCCCGCACATACGGATTGGCTGCTCGGTCGCAGGGACTACCGGAACTCCACTCAAGCTATGCAGAGCTTGAGCCGGTACAAAGGACAGTTTCAAGCCTTCTCTAGCTGTATGCTTCAAGCGGACCGACATGACTGCACGAACCTCACGATAGATTTCTTGAAGATCCTCTATTGTCGTAACAACCTCATCGTAAGATTTAGCTGAACTCTCCGTCATTGCTTGGGCCTTTTCCGCTCGCGTGAAACGACTCTTTGCTGGCCGATTTGATGGAAAAGCTGCCTTCTCCTTGTGACCATGGTATAGAGTTTTCTTCAAATACTGTGTCCTCAATGTTCTTAATGATGGTTCAGGCAGCCACCTTCGGATATAGGATGCAAGCTCCTCGAAGGAAAAAAGCTGATACGGCAGGGTGCTGCCATGACGAATGTATAGATTGTTTTCTGCGGCCGAACTATTTTCTTCTAATACCCAAAATAAATAATCATCTAGAATTTCGAGCAGGTGGTCCCAATTCTGTACAATGCTTTCAAGTAATCCAAGGCTTAGGGAACTATCTTCAAATACATATAGTTGGAGAGTTTCCGAGCTATTCTTATTCGTTATATGGGATTTCATCCGAGGTACATATTTACACAAGCGATCACAGGCAGGATCATGACCATTGTGGAAGGATTCAGAAAATGCGGTACACACGGCAACATGCGCATGATTGTGCGGATACAAGGAAACAAACAACTCATTCAGCAAATAACTTAACGTGAAAGCAAGCCGATCCGCATGTTCGAATTCTCCGTCAAGAGAGTTGATCGTAACAATAAGCAGATTGCCTTGCGTATAGGATCGACAGTAACCCTGATCCTCCTCGCCTAATGGGACATAAATCACTTTATCGCTGTACAGGTTAATTTCATTCTCGAAATCAAAATACCCGTTCGTGTAGACCTCAAAGCTGCGAAACTCATGACGCAAAGAGATTTCAAATCGTTCGATCATTCGTCGAATCGGACTGCCGTTCGGTTGGCTCACGCTGTCCTTACGAATAGCATAGGTTCTGCTTTGCTTATATAGATGCTGTCCCGTAAGTGTCTCTACTGCTAATTCCACCCGTTGCTGCTTAGGATCTATTCGCGCAATCCGATACCAGCTGCCGTTGAAAGTCGCCGCTTGACCGGGCAAGTAGCTCTGATAAATATGATCACTAAGAATGCGGGCGATCGTCTGTCCGGATTGAAGCTGTACCGCAAAATAATTTGAGGAGCGCTGACTATGCTTCTCCGCTTGTTCCCTATTTAACCGATAAAGAACGATTTCCTTGTATGTATCCCCGGTTTCGGTTCGTACAAACTGCTTAACAAAACGTGTCTTCAGCATGTCATGTCGGTTGCCCGCTCCGCCCTGCTGCTCAACATAACGAAACACGCCATCCCGAATTGAACTGTTCTCCATACCTGCAACACGGAGGTATTCTTGGAGTTGCACTGCGGTTAACCATGTTCGTGACAGTTGGTCCATCATATCGTGAAAAGCTGTTTTTCTGTTCAATGCGGGCTTGGGTACTATCGATGCGATTTTTCTGTGATTCTGCATGAAAAAAGATGCATTAGCTGCCATATAGTCTCTCAAGAGATAAGGCGGAGAAACGACGATGACAAGAGCGTTCTCCTTCCCTGACGACAACCATTGTCCCAGGGCGTGAATCAGATTTCGCGTTGCATCACGGCAAATCACCACCGCTTGATCACTCTCAGGGACGGTCCACGCTCGTGAATGAAGTTCGATATCCTTTCGCAAACGATCGATTGCATGAGTCGGAAAGCTATATTCCGCAACAGCTTGACCGATGTTTTCTGCAAGCTCATTCAAATTATCCTTGCCTGGCATACTGTCGAAATGTACGAGCTTAACATTGTCCATATTCCATTTCAGAGCAGGGATAAGCAGTACGCCTTCAGGATCCAATACCCGATGCACCATACGAGGCATAATGCGCCGCTGCAGCATGCCCTTCTCTTGTGCTGCCGCCGCATAATAGAAGGTTTTAGTTCTGCTCTGGAGTACGGTGATGCTCGCAGGTGCAACATTAAATATTTTCTGCATGGCATCCTCTAGATCTTCCGCCCACTCGGAGAAAACCACATATTGAGGGAGTTTTATTGACTCAGCCATAGCTAGATCACTTAGCCGGAGAGCAAACAGCTTAAGAAAGCTCCCATACTTCGAGAATAGCTTAGCTCCTTCAAGGACCATAAACACCATATCCGACTGCTGCTGCACATACTCCGCTCCGATATAATCCATCAAGTGATCGGTATGTAAATCGTGGGTTTGGACAACTAACAGATTGGCTTCTATATTTCCTTGCAGGGCTTGGGCTAAGGAGGCAGCCCTCCACGCAAAGGCTGGTCCGCCCGCCTTTGCGACCCCTCTATTAAACCAGATAAGGCTAGCTTCCAGCTCATCTTCCGTTTCAACAATAAGAATCAGCTTTTTATTTTGAAGCAACAGTCGATACAAAGCCGGAAATATCACCTTGCTAATCGAGGAGAACATCCCGTCACGAACTAACAAATGATCGCCCCGTAACAAACCATGCACAATATCAAGCATTGTTGACGGCTCTGTTTGCTCCCCGATAACTTCATTTGCATGATGTATAATACCAGCTTGCAGGATTTGATCAGGCCAGAGCTCCATATATTCATTGTAAAGAGCTTCAAATGAAACGGAGGGCTGGGAATTCGTGTCCATATGTCGCACACTCGGTTTAACGGAAGTGCTCCCTCCAGACAGAAACCATACGCACTCTGCAAAAATCAGAAAAACAAACGCTAAGTAGTCCGGTAAATAAGCCGTATACGGTCTTAATTCCCCTCCGATATTACAAATCAAATACAGCATAAGTAAAAATCCGCAGACAAGGGAACTATAACGAAGTACTTGTTGGGCAAATCGCCACTCAGCCTTCACTCTGAGGATGCCATTCTGATCTTCGTAGAAGAGCCCAAGTGACTTCGAAGCCTCGTTTTTCCGATGACCGGAAGCATGCAAACGAGCTTGACTAACATGGATGACACCCGCTTTAAGGATCGCATAAAGTGCCAGATAACCTAAATTCACAAATACGAAGAGATATCTGCGCAAATCCGGGAATCGATTGGCCAGGTAAACGTCCATGCTCTCAAAAATATAAGAGTGCCCTGCCATGACAACAATACCGAAAACCAACGCAAGGATAGGCGACCAATACTGTAAATGGCGATTGTTCTTGTTGTGATTAGCTAAATAGAGACAACCTGCAATAAAAAAATACGCCGCGAGAATACCCGCCAGGAAAATCCGTTCAAAATCATTCATATCCGAAACACCCGATCTTGCTCGCAATGAATTCTGGAAGCAGGATAGAGCCGCGAATCGCGGATCGTGTCTTTGGACGGACCGAATACCATCTCCGTAACCTCGTCTCCTCGTGGTCCCGTATCATTTTGCTTCCTAAGAGGACTGTAAACGGGATGGTTGAGCGAATCATGTTCAAACCAAGATTGTTCATCGTATGTATTTTCTGTTGGATCTCGAACACCCCGAAGCTGAATTCCAAGCAATAAGGCAAGACGCTCACCGGCATCAATAGCTTCTTGTATTTCGGATTGATGGTAGCGCAGCAGCATCGTTTCCCGAAGTTTGGACTGATGGAATTTCTCAATGTAATTTGCACGCCCCGTCAATTTCTGAAGCTTGTAAAGCTTGTTCAAATATTCGATGTCATACCTGTGCGCTTCGGTTTGCTCCATCATTAGCTCGTCTAATCGCAAGTGCGAATTCAGTATCCGTTTCTTGATCGCGTTACCGATTCTCATCCTTGAAAGACCTATACAAGCGAGGAGAATTACAATTACAAGAGCAGGATAGAAGCTACTCGAGAGGGAAAAAAGGTGCCCGGAAGCATCCGAACCTTCATTCCATTTAATTAGGTAGGGAGCTAGCATGATCGTTGTGATCATGAATGACAACCAACCGATTTGACGAGCTTGCGGGATACTTCGCAACAGGTCGGTTATGTCTTTTTTAACGGATCCCATATCGTTGTCCCACGATGGTAAGGAGTAAGGTTTATGGGGGACTTGCCGCACTAGCTGCTCTCTAATTTCTTCAGCTTCTGCATGGATACAGCGCAGCGCTGCCTCGGGCTCTTCCTTCCCCAGATGCAACGGCACTTCCTGTAATTTCTTCAGAACATCGAGCTTACGTATCCCTTCCCTTGCAGAAGCAACAACCTGTTGCTCCCTTTTCTTCACGAAATCCCGAGCCGTATGTTCGAAATCGCGAAATTCCTGATCGAAGAGTAAGCGGTCCTTATATGTGAAATGCAGACGTGGAAGATCGATCTCTTTCAAAGTCGCTTGTCCGTAGGGTAACGACGTCCATTCTCCATACTCCGGCGCTGGCTCTTGCCTTCTATTTTGCAGGGAATTTTCTACTTTGGACTTGCCAATATACAGGTTCGTTAACCAGCGGCTCAGTAAAGTCTCCAGATCCGTTTCACGAAACGATACATCGATTGTATATGCATTACCCTCCTGCCAAAGCCTCGAAGAAGGTGAATTTACAGAAATTGCATTAATGACGTAAGCCGCCTTTAGCAATACCTTCATTCGCTTTGCCGGGAAGTCTTGAGGATAAGGAACACGGATAAAAACATAGGATATGATCGACGCTTTTATGCCAATCAAAGCTTTGATGACTTCCTTCAAATCGTTAGAGGGCTTGTACTCCGCTAATTTAGGTGATAAGGGAGCAACCGGAATTTGATTCACCCGGTTGTAAAACTCCCTTTCGATAGCATTGAGGTCGGTTTCCAACAAAATATCAGTTGGAATGTTGGACGGTTCTTCCTTCGAATACTTATCAAGGAGCTTTCTTTTGGGAATCAGTATGTTCTCTCTCAAACATTCCTTTATTCTGCTTACCCGACTCTCCAATAAATGCACGAATTCCGGCTTCGGAGCCTCCAAGGGGCCAGCTTCCTTCAAATCCAGCGGACCTCTCCATTCCCGATCGATAGACACAAACTCCGCTTCAAAGAACAGGTTTCCATTTGTACTTGGTTTCTCTGGCAGGCACCCCTGAATATCAAGCTCCCATACTTGTTTAAGAAAAGGATCTGCCGGGGCTCCATCAGCATGTCGATCAACGTCGTCGAAAGCTATTACAAATATCTTCAGGGGTGAGATCCTTCTTACTCGGAGCTTATCCAGAAACCTCTGCTGAAATCGATCAAGCTGCAAGCTAAGCCGCTCCCTGAAATCTTTCTCCTGCGAGATGTTTATCATCCATACCAGCTGCCATTCATCTACCATTTTGTAAAACAAGTATTCCGACACTTTATCCAGCAGCTCTTGATAAGCAGACAATCTGCTTGCCTGATGATGGAAGAAAATGAGCGAACCGGAAGAAATGCCAAGGTTAAAGAAACGTTCCACAAGGCTCCAATCTTGCGGCGTTTCTCCAAAATGCACGACGACCGTTCGCATCTTCAATCATCCTCTCTCTCTTGGTAAGAATGTAATTTATACTCTCCTAATCTTTTCTAACTTCCGATCGATAATGTTTCGCCAGTTGTTATATTGGGAAGAGTCTTGCTCGACCATATGTCGGACCTTGGAGCTCTCCCAGAGCGTGCCGATGAATTCTACTACTTCTCTCTTCGCAAGGACAATCCGATGTTCTCCGTAAATCTCAATAAAATAAGCTTCAATCTCTTCGAGAAGCAACAGCCTTAACTGGTTCGCTTTCTCCTGCAGGTCAGGTCGGGACGTATCCTCCATCTCATATAAGAAAAGAGCATCCAATATATTCGTAATTTCCGGTTTGGTGACAAGCATCAGATTTGAACACTTCTGAATGAATTGATGGCTTTGGATGTCCGCGTTATGTTTCTTCTTGTCCTGCGCCAGCGCTTCTCTCGCCCGATCTAATATTTCACCGCACATAATCGGATTATGAAGCAGACCGTGATGCAAGGAGAAAATTTCTCCCCCGATTTCCTTTCCGTTTCTGTAAATGAGGCGTGTACTTGCGATGTCGTTGTATTGGTAGAGGTGTTTGCCATGCGTATTCACGATGACAAGCCACTGATGGATCAGGCCAAGAATAAGAGCGCGGCCGCTCCGCTTGTTATCGAGCTCGGCTTGCTTTGGATTTAAATCCGGCATATTCGCCGGGAGGTGCCAACGTCTATCCAGATGAGGGGTAACCATCGGCTCATTCCGGTTCAACCTGTCGATTCTGCGTCTGTACGACGCATAATACTCACCTGCGGGACGGACATACGTGTCAGCCCAATCTCCGGAAGAAAACTTGTCGAAGTCCTGCACGCTGAGCCCATAATGAGCGCGATAACAAATAAGCTCGTATCTCGAAAACGCCGGATCTTGGATCGCTTTTTCTCCAAACAGATCATGTCGTTGATCAATAGCCAGCTGTTTTAAACTATCAGGATGAGTACCCCAAAACTTTAACTCCCTGCTATTGGATATGCTCGGAATGAAGGGGCTGGAGAGCTCCTCCAATGCCAAAATGCGCATTTGCAAATAAGGTATCTCTTCCCTCTGAAGTATGGCCGCTTCGCGTATTAACGCGGTTGTGATATCAATGTCGAGCCGGTCGCTGCATCTGGAACTTACATCTTCTCTCAGGTAAGAAAGAACATGCTGTCTGTATAACGTCTCCACCTTAAGCTCTTGCTGCATCTCCTCTGGAAGACGATTATCATTCCTGCGGCAGAATTGGTTATAATGCGCTTTATAGATCTGTCCAGCAACGTCTTGGGGAAGCACATCGTTGTCTAAAATCCTTCGAATACCCTCCCAGGTTGTATGAAGCATATCCGCGGATGCCAGCACATAATTGTGCGGGGTATCGTCTGTGTGCGAATACTTCCTTTCAATGTGCCCCAGCTCATGCAAAAGGTTCATCCGAGTATCCTTCAGGTTATCGAAGAAACGTTCCCAATCCTTGCACATTTGCTCGATGGACTGTGAGACAGAGATCAGCACGAGCTCAAGCAGCATCGACTTTTCGTATTTTCTTAACGTCGTTAGGTGACGATTCGCCTTCTCCTGGAACTCTTCTTTGAAGTCTTTCAATTGATTTCTATAAAGCCCTGACACGAAGCCCTGCTTCAGAGCCATATCTACGCGTTGCTGAGCGTTTGCGGTACGATTCGTATCGCTCAAACTGTAGGTATCGGCATATTTGTCTATTTGCTGCTTGGCGGCCTGATTCTGCGTGCGCAGGGCTTGAATCTTCGTACGGAGATCGGCCCGGATTCTGTATAACATATAACGAACGGCAATCGGATGAACCGGGTCCGGCTTCACCAGAAACCAGGTGTTTAAGCGATATTCCTGGCCTTCCGCACCGCTTAGCGAATGAGCATCCTGCTCCATAATCTGATGCACTGCAAACATTCTGTACTCGTACACCTTTTTGTTTATCTGCTCCAAGTAATAGTTCAGTTGGCTTTCAACACGCCCGATTTCTTGTTTGATCTGCTCTTTAATGCCGAGCTTGCCTTCATTAATGCGACTGTTTGCCTCCAAGGTTCTAAGCTCCGTGTCTTCTTCCAGCACCCGGTAGACATACTCTTCCACCTTCTTGAGGAACTGCTCCGCTTTGGCATCGCCAATTTGACCCTTCTCCAGCTCTTCATAAGCTTGTCTATAAACCTGCGTAAAGAACGGCTGCGGCTTCTCATCGTTGTAAATATTATCGAGATGCCAGATGTACCGATTGCCGCGGTCCGGCTTATCTCTCGCCACGCCTCGGCGCATATCGTTCTCATAACGGTCCAGCTCTTCCTCGAATAAGCGATCAAGGTGCAGCCAGCTCTCATTTAAGCCTTCGACGGAACGCCTCAGCGCAATATACTCCACAATATCTTTATAGGGATACGTAAGCGAAGCGACGCCGGCACCGCAGAATCTCCCTTTGCCTTCGGAGGAGATAAGCTCAAGAATTTGGTTATCCTCCTGTGAAAAGTGTTTCGTAGACATCGGGCTGAATAATTGCAAATAGATCGTCCGAGTCACTAGCTCAAGATAGTCGTCAAAGCTGTTCAAATGCTGCCCCTTCAGATTCTCGTAGTCGTATAAGAAGCAGAAATCAAATGGCAGCTGCTTCTCAGTAACCGCATGAGTGACACGTCCTTCAAGATCCTCTTGGTTCGGGCGATACTCTAATTCGATGGTGATGCCATCTTCCTCCCGCTGATTCCACTTCCCTGCTGCGCTGAGCGTTATCGCGTTAAGCTCCTTCATGCTCGCATATCCGTTAGATTGAACGGATTCCCACTCTCGGTTATCCAGAATGCCCGTACGGACGAACAAATCAGGCAATAAGAAAGCACCCCGAATGAGCACGCTCGATTGGCCGAAACGACGCTCCAGTATTTCGCGAAGGTACATCGCTACTTGCAGGAAAATTCCTGATCCCGTGCCTCCCGCGAGCGAGCTTAGGATGATCACCCGAACTCCTTGAATCGTGCGATCCCTTTGGACCGGAAAGATGGAATTAATGCTTTCCCAAAGCCCTTTGATCTTGTCCTCTTCCAGCGCCGCGCGAAAAGCCAGCCTGGACACTGCACGAATTTGTCCAGCTCCTTCGGTCATGGTCTTGCGGTTAAGCTGGGGATTCTCGGGAAACCAAGACTTAAGCCTATTATTCAAGGCTAAATATTCTCCAACGGAACGGGTTGTGCTTGTTTGCGTCACATTGTCCTTCAGATGCTCCAATTTGCGCAGGCTATTCACATCCGTGTCCAATGCGTGAATCGCTACTCTGCTTCGGCTGCCTTCCGGAATTCGGCCGTAAATGTCATTTACAACCTGTCCGCCGATACCGCCTAATCCAATCAATATGGTAGGTACGTTGTGTGTCATTAACGTTTCGAGCTCCTTTCGCGCCAATCAGTTTTTGCAAAATTTATAGAGTGCCTCAGAATGCGCGCTGCGGACCACTATCTCATCGTTGCTATAGATCCGAATGTCACGTCTGCCGGCCGAATCAGATAAAGGAGAATCGGAAACCTTCATTTCCGGCATCTGAGCCTCTTTGGGAAGGAGGATGTGATCCCCTTTGGATCCAGCCTTAAAGGTAATATCATGAATTAATGACGTTTCCGCTTTATAGGGAATAAGCCAGCGTGACCACCACTTGCTCCTGAACGCCTCCGTTGATTCGTAGCCGCCCCCCTTAACCCTTCCGTTAATGAGGTTTCGGATTGTAACGGTCATGAAGGAGGAATGCCTCTTAAACCTAGGTTTTCTTATCATCCCTAGCAGCCACCATACTAGTATCACAGCAATTAGAAAGGCTAGAAGCACCGGTCCATATTTCATCCACCAAGGGATGTCCTTAATGAAAGCGATATATTGAACCTCTGCCCGCTCATCCAGGTATTTGCCGTTAATCGTGAGCTTTATGGGAATTTCTCCGGTATCGGTGAACCATTGGTTCCAGTTATTCCTTGGATAGAGCAGAATATCGCTGCCGCTATGCTTAACGTCAAAGTGAATTCGTTTACCGCCGGTATCGATCCTAAGCGATGGAAAAATTTCTGCGAGCTCTTGTTCCGAGATCTGCGCGCCGTCTACCGTCGGATAAAAGCGCAGGGGCAGCGCCTCCTCCAGTTGATCGACTCGACTGGACCATTCCACCTGACCCGATTCCATTCCGAATAGACGAGGGGGGACTCCCCGGAATTCGAGCTGCTGTTCTTTTTTGAAAAATCCTTTAATATGTACCGTCGCCTTTAGCTTGTTTAACTCGCTGTCCGGCAGCTCAAAAGAGGCCGTAAAAGCTTGAAGCCTATTATCCCAGGTGAATTCTAGCTCCTGTGTATCCAAAGTTGCCGTAATTATCACTTTATCTCTCGCAGCCGGGATCAGCTTGATCGTTTCATTGGAGCCATTGCTTTTCACCAGCTTCACTTGGGCAAGCATTGGACTTCCGAAAAAAAACTCGTTCTCCCGCTGATGCAGCGTTCCATCCGACTCTTGTTTGTGTACGGAAAGCTGGAAATCAAGCGCCGGCTCAACCAGAAATTGAATACGCTCTTTGCGGGCTGCTGCATCTTGAAGCTCAATCCGGTATTCTCCTTCCCTCATCGCACCCTCCGCCGACGGCTCCTTATAATGCGTGATCTGACCTTCGATCGGCGGGTTGCGCTTGTAAGGGTCGGAAGGAGAAATGATTTCATAGGGTCCTTCTATGGAGAATCCGTCAATCGTTTGATTAATCGTGAGCCTTCCCATGTTATTAGGGATAGTCATTCCGGCTGAATGCTGTATGACCTGTTCCAGAAGAGTTAACCTTTTGATCGGAAACAACGAGCTGAATTGAACTTGATTGTCGGTAAAAATCGGCTGAAGACTCAGCAAAGGTCCCGATTCCGGATCGCGGTTGGTTATTAAAGCGGCTGCCTGGTTAATTTTTTCAATGATGTTTTCCTGGCCGTTACTTTCAATAATTTCAGCATCCAGCGCGTCCTTCCACAAGCTCTTAATTTCTTTCATCGTTTGTTTACTGGCGTCACTCAAATATTGCTCGACCGTGACGAGCACACTTCTTGTAGTCGCACCATTCCCTTTCATATCTTCCCTATATTTCAATAGCTGCTGATGGGCTTGCTTCATATACTCCGCAGGGTCCATCACATTTTTCTCTAAAGGATCAAGTTCATTAAAAACACCGTCCGTCAGCACAACTAACCAGAACTCCGAATCTGGATTTTTCTTTGCTATTTCCTTCAGCCCGTTTATTCCGGTTATGACAGAAGTGAATGGCGTAATCCCAGCATCGGACCACTCTTTGATTTCTTGAATGGCCTGTTGACGTTTAGTCGCCGCAAGCGGTATTTCTGTCATCTGGGATGGCTGAGTCATCCGAGTCACGTATAGACGATCCTCCGGCGCGAGCAACCCCGCCAAGCTCTGCAGCGAATAATTCGCGTATTTCCAGTTGTCAATGGCGATTCTCTGCCCTGATGCGGAATCCACCGTATATCTCATACTTCCCGAATCATCATAGACTAGAGCAACGACCCGGTTCTTGATCAGCGGCTTCTCATTCGCCAATGCCTGTCGAAACGGTGGTGATAATAAACTTAAACCCACGGCCGCGATCAAGATGAATAGACAAAGTACTTTTTTCATAGTCGCTCCCGAGACATGTAATTGGTGCTAAAAATACTTTATAGCCGTTTACTTCCTACAATATGGCATGGTTATCGTACATTGTCTGTCGAAAGCGGACAGAGGATTTGAACTTTTTTTCGACATAATGATCGGGAGCAACGGCAAATAAGCGGATACATTCATTAACCATCCACTTTGATTGTTCATATATTAGGAATAGAAACCGCCACTATCTCTGCTGCAAAGGAGAAGGCTGAAAATGCTAAAAAAAATTATGTACTTTGTTGGAGGAGTTCTCCTCGCAGCAGCCCCTCAGCTTGTACATGGGTTGTGAGGGACTCAAAAGAAATTCAACTTTTTGTTCAAAGTAAATAAGCTTAATAAGCAAAAACCAGTCAAAACACGAAATTATAGTGTTAGGACTGGTTTTTGTTTTTTTATAGCTTAATGATTTTTCCTGTTGCTTGGGATTCAAACGCGGCTAAGATGACTTTCAGCGACCGCAACCCTTCCTCACCAGAAATGGCAGGAGGCGTGTCAGTTAAGATGGATTCGATAAAGCTGTCAATCACTCCGCTCGGAACCTGTTTCTCGTTGGTAGCCATTGCTCCTACCTTGTAGGTTTCCGAAGTGCCATCAATTAACTCTACAATGACTTCATCGCCATCAACGGTACCGATTTTCATTACACCGTTCTCACACCAGAGCACCGTGCTGTTATCTCCGCCTTTATAATGCGTCCAGCTAGCCATAAGTGTACCGATCGCACCGCTCTTCATACGAAGGATACATGTCGCATTATCATCTACATCGGTTTCTTCTTTGTGAATCGTACCGATAAAACCCGCCACTTCCGTCACTTCATCATTCAGCAAATAACGGATAAAGTCGGATTTATGTACACCAAGGTCTCCCATCGCGCCCATAATCGCTTCATCTTTCCGGAAAAACCAGCTGGCACGTCCGTCTACGCTCCAACTTTCCGGACCCGGATGACCAAAGGAAGTACGGAAGGTCAACACCTTGCCAAGCTGTCCGGATTCAAGAAGTTCTCTTGCTTTAACATGAGGAGGCATAAGACGTTGATTGTGGCCGACCATCAGGTAGACACCGTTCCGGCTGGCCGCCTCGATCATTTGCTCTCCTTCTTCCGCGCTGGAAGCCATTGGCTTCTCAACTAGAACATGAGTCCCGGCGTTAGCCGCAGCTATAGTCATGGGAGCATGCAGGTAGTTAGGCGAACAAACGCTGACTGCATCCACCTTCTCGTTCTTCAACAGCTCTTCATAGCTGGTATAGCTTTTCCCGCCGTAAGTTTTCGCCATTTCCTCCGCACGCTCGATTACCGGGTCGGCATATGCGACCAGCTCTACGTTAGGATTGTCAGCATACTCCGGAATATGTCTGCGTTGTGCGATGGCACCGCAGCCTAATACAGCAACTTTGATTTTTTTCATTCGTATAATCCCCTTTGGATTCTGATGATGATTTGCACAAGTTGATTCCATTGTACTTGAAAGTAGCGCCAGCTACAAAAATGTTCTGATAAATCTCTATACTTTTTAAAGTTTAAGCTATAATTCTCCCGCCTGCCACCATGATATACTCGCCTAAATAGGACAATAAAGGCGGGATAGGACAATGAGTACAACCAGAACAGAAGGCGCTTTCTACAGCGGTCAGTACCGTAATGTCTTTACGGAATATGGATATAACGAGAAGGACGTTCTGGAAAGGCTTGAATCGACTTGGAACGAAATGTTCTATGGGGATGAGGAAACGCGGATTTATCATTCTCTAGACGAGGATAAGAGCTATTTACTGGATACAGGAAATCTGGATGTGAGAACTGAAGGAATCTCCTATGGCATGATGATATGTGTCCAATTGGACAAAAAGCGGGAGTTCGACCGCCTCTGGACCTTCGCCAAACAATTCATGCAGCATCAAGCCGGGAAGTACAAAGATTACTTCGCCTGGCATTGCAAGCCGGACGGTAGCCGTATCTCTCAAGGGCCCGCTCCGGATGGCGAAGAATTCTTTGCTTTGGCCTTATTCTTCGCTTCCAATCGCTGGGGAGACGGGCCTGCGCCTTACGATTACAGTGAGCAGGCTCGAATGATCCTGCGTGCTTGTATTCATCAAGGCGAGAACGGCATCGGCGATCCGATGTGGGATCCGTCGACTAAGCTCATTAAATTTATTCCAGAAACTCCTTTTAGCGATCCCTCCTATCATCTTCCGCATTTCTATGAGCTGTTTGCGCTCTGGGCAGATAAACAGGATAGGCCTTTCTGGGAGGAAGCCGCTGTTGCGAGTCGGGCTTACTTGAAGAAGGCGTGCCATCCGATCACTGGACTAGCGCCGGAATACGCCAATTACGATGGATCTCCGCGCACCGAATCCCATGAAGCTTATCAGCACTTCTTCAGTGATTCGTACCGTGTGGCAGCGAATGTTGCTGTGGACTATGAATGGTTTAGAGTAGACGAATGGGCTTGCGAGCAATCCAATCGGATCCAAGCTTTCTTTAGTGGCATCGCTCCGGAAGGCTACCGCCGGTATACCGTAGACGGCAGACCGTTCGAGGAGTATTCTCTCCATCCGGTCGGACTGCTCGCAACGAACGCCGCTGCTTCGTTGGCAGCAACAGGTCCGAACGCCAAGAAATTCGTAGACGATTTCTGGAACACACCCCTGCGTACGGGTGAACGGCGCTATTATGATAATTGCTTATATATGTTCAGCTTGCTCGCACTCAGCGGGAACTATCGGATTTGGAAATAATTCATAATGGGTCGGCAGAAATCACCTCTGCTGACCCATTTTTTGTTGATGCAGAATGGGTGGCATCTCGCTGTTAAGCTGGGTACGGTGTATAGATCGATAGCGGCTAGGAGTCATACCGGACATACGCTTAAAGGTATGGCAGAAGTGAGAAATATCCTGGAAACCAACAGCCGCTGCGACTTCCGTAATCGGCAGCTCCGTTCCATGCAAGAAATCCTTTGCCATATTAATTCGATAAGTGACCAGGAACTCATTAATTGAGAATCCCGTAATCTGCTTAAATATCCTGAACAAGGTGGAACGTGATAAATGGAACTTTCCGCACAGATCGTCCGTGCTGAGAGGCTCATGATGATGCTCCATTATATAGCTGAGAATATTCTCGACCAGCTGTTTCTGTTCATGGTTACCTCCGTGATCATCTCCCGATTCAGATTGATAACGACCTAGTTGGGCAAATAATTGGAGGAGCAGGCTTTTGGTGATCAAACGGTAGCAAGGCTGTTTCCTCGTAATTTCCCATTCTAGCTGGGTCAGTGTTTCCTGCACACTTAGCAGCTGTCTGGCATTTAATTGAACATGAATCGAATCATTGTCCGGATCTGGAAGCCATTGTCTGATCGTGAAGGAGCAGGCTTTATCTTCTATATATAAATTTTCTAGATAGTTTTTTTGGACCGCCAGAACATAACGATGAAACGGTACGCTCCTATTCGGTCTTGATAAATGTAATGCCATCGGTTTGACAACCGTAAACGTACCGGCTCCTAAAGCATGGATCCGTTCACCGGCAATGAAATTGCCCTTTCCTTGAACGCACAAATAGAACTCAAATCCTCTATGGGAATGAAAAGCAGGCTGAAATAAGCTCGTTGTCCGATAGGAGCAATGAACTGGGAAATCCGACAAAGTCGCATTCGTCCATTCATCCACTACGGGTTCGGGTAAGTCAGACTGATCCTGCGCCACATACCTTTGCGTAAGCTCCAATGCTTCTTCCCCCTCCCACTAAAGTTAAGGACAATATCCCAAGTCAATAAGACGATACAACAAGCTTCTTACTAATCCTCACATTATATTGAAGGTATGCCTTTAACACTTTCATGGAGGAATGAATCAAATGCCAGATACGATTTCTTACGGCTCCATAAATCAAACTGCAGACCAGGTTTATAACTATATGCTCTTGGATCATTCGGGCAATTGGGGGATGGACCTCCATCATTGGGACTGGGTTCCCGGTGTTGGTGTCATTTCAATTCTATCTTATTATGAAAATACTCGCAAAACAGAGGTTCTGGATGATCTGATTAAGTGGGCACGCCAAAACATACAAAAATCGGAGCACTCGAGAGTCATCAATTCCATGGCTCCTTTTGCAATCTTTCCCGCGCTCTACCAGCACACACAGGATCCCCTCTTCTTGGAGAAAGCCGAGCAAATCGGACAATGGATGCTTACAGATGCCCCTCGGACCCGAGAAGGAGCCTTCGAGCATACCGTCACGGAAAATGTCAGCTTTCCGGAGCAGGTATGGGCTGACACCATTTTTATGGCTGTGCTGTTCTTAGCGCGTCTTGCTCGCCTGACTGGCGAAGCGTCTTACGCGGTCGAAGCCGTTAATCAGTTAGAGCTCCATTTGAGTCTGCTGGAAGACAAAGAAACCGGCGTATTGTTCCACGGATGGAATTGCATCACTCAGGACCATATGTCCGCTGCTCGATGGACCCGTGCGAATGCCTGGATTGCCGTTGGAACTCCAATGATTGTACAGGAGCTGGAGGGGCTCGCAGCCGTTTCGGAGCAAGCATTAGAACGCTACCGTGCCATGATGCTCGGGCTGATCCGCTTTCAACGGGCTGACGGTCTGTGGTCTACTGTCATGGATAGACCCGATTTCTATCCGGAAACCTCGGGCAGTGCCGGCATTGCCTGCGGCATCCTAAAGGCTGTTCGTCTTGGCTTGTTAGATCTCTCTTGCCAAGATGCGGCCTTCCGGGCTTTGGAAGCGATTGTTCCCAAGGTACTTCCAAGCGGAGAGGTTACAGGTGTTTCCGGCGGCACGCCGGTTATGCCTACAATCGAAGCCTATAATGAAATTCCTTGCCATCCTACGCTTTATGGGCAAGGGCTTGTTCTGATGCTGCTCTCTGAGCTGGATATTCAGGCTATGTAAATTCTATTGTCCACCCGGGCACCAATAGTCGTAGAAACTACTGCTACAGCATCCAAACAGCGCACCTGGGCACCAATAGTCGTAGAAAGTACTGCTACAGCACCCATTTACTATTTTCTCTTAACGAGTTTCTCTTAACGTGTGCCCACTTTCTTGATAAAGGATCGCTCAATCTCTGTAGGTACCTGAGAGAGCCTCAGCGCTTATGACAACTGAGGCTCTCTTTTTACCGACCCGCTTATACAGGATGCTTGTCATTCGGTTTTAATGGAATGATTACCTCTCGTGATGGATCATTCGCACCGTCTGCTGTAGCTCGTGCTGTCACATGGCCTTCTTCCTCTTCGACCACTAAAGGCGGCAGCTTCTCTGCCGCATCGCCTATAGCTAACGAGATAAGAAATGCAGCTTTGTTTAGCGCATCGAAGTCTATTGTTTTCCGCTGGCCCGTGTAAATAATGAGGTCTAATCCATAAACATCGCCCTGCTTGGTAATTTCCCAGTCCCATCCCCTCTTCTGTCCGGTGACCTCAGCAGACACCTCATCGAAAGCAGCATATAAGCTTTCAAACCGCAAAGGCATACCGCTAATGTCGACTTGTGCCCTCGTTCCTTCCGTTACAAAACTCACACGGTCCAGGCAGCCTCCGAATTCCATACGAAGCCGGAAATCCGATGCCTCTATACTTCCCTGGATACGATCCAAATTCGGGTGGGTATCTCCGCCGTTTGTAAGAAAACGTACCCCCATAAGAAGATGGCCGTGTTCCGCCGCAACGCTAAGTACCGCCGAGCAATAGTCATATCCATCATGCAAGCAGCGCATCTGCAGATAGGCAGCCTGCCCGCTATTCTCGAAATAGGCAACCAGCCCCCGTGTTTGATTCCACATGATTTCATCTCTAAACAACCCGATCGCATACTCCGGTGTCATGTACGTTTCCGCCCACTTCACCAGTCCGGTATCCTCATTACGATAGTACGGTTGCTCAAGGACTCTTGTGTCTGTGCGGAAGAACAGCTCCAGATAGGTATCCGGACATCGGCTGCCGCTGCCATACCACTCGGCATCATATTCAAGCTCTTCATCGGAAAAGAAAACCAGCTTGTTATCGGTAGCTATTTGCAGGAAGGATTTAATCTTGTTGTTCAGCAGTGTACTATAGCTGCGGCTATGTGGACCGGCCCACTGCTGGGTAATCGGATGATAATGCTCTGCTACCATTCGCCATACCATATCCAATAATCCGGAAGCGATTTCTTTGGCTCTAGGATTGACGGAATAGGTGAAAATTTTGGACAACTCCACGATGGCAATTACGGAATAGTGAGGGCTGTTGAATTCCTGGAAGGTCCCTAAGCCTTCCGTGTAGCGCTTCAGCTTCTCCAGTCTTTGCAGCGCATAATCCAAGTAGTCTTGACGATCATACAGCTCTCCGGCGATCAATGTCACAAAGGCCCCCATAATCGCAATATTCGTATAATGAGGTCCCACATCCCGTATGATGATCGCATCGCAAGCATAGTTTACCCCTTGACGGATCTGATCTCTCAGTTCTTCTGGCAGCCGATGACCGTGAAGCAAATCTGCAAGCACAAGCTCTTTCCCGCAGAAGTCGGCCCAGTTCCAGTCAGGCGGAGCCATCTGAGCGAGCGGTTCTTCATAGAACCACGGCCATATACCGCAGGTATCTCGCTTTGGGTCGCGATCCTGTAAAGTAAGGAGACGTTTAATGACATCACAAGCCCTCTGCACATACTCGGGAGCCTCCGTATTTAACAAGCCCACGGCATACAGCAACGATTGGTGTGTCGGATGTACGAGAGGGTGATCCTCGGCGGTTAACGTCGTATGATATCCCGGACTGTGAAATGGCCTTAGCAGCATGTTAACGTGCGGATCGTAGTCGTTTTCCTGGGAAACGATTTTCCTCAACAAAAGCTTTTTATCATCGATAGATTTTGTAAATAAGCTCATGCTCGATTCCTCGCCTTCTATTCATCTAGCATTCTCCAGTTGAATCGGCTTGAACAAAGAGGACTGCTTGCTTGAACCAATACCGCCGCCCCACTCCACATAACCTCTGCGGCCACTACCGTCATTCTCATTGACGAGAATGGACATGCTAAGTATTCCGTCACTCGTAACGATCGGAGCTAATTCACTCCAAGGTAAGGCCAATTGATATATCGTATCATTCGCAGTTTCATCTCTTGTCACTTGTAAATTAGGATTCGCTATTGATCCGGTAACAACCCCCTGTGGTGCCATCCACCTATAGAGCTCGGGACCCAGCGGGGTTAATGCCATTCCATACTCGTACCACTGCAGATTCTCGCCAGGCATACCCGCAGATACGGCAAACTGAATGCTGTCCCCTCCCCATATTGCATCACCCTGATACGGCTGAGAGAACACATCATCATGGACGCGTGCATACATGTATAGATGATTGTCGTCATACGTTGACCAGAGCTTACCGCTAAAGTCTTCCGGACCGTTATGAGAAGTAATTCTCATATTCACGTCTGATATTAGATCGATGCCTATCAAACCCTGTAAATCTTCTTCATACACAAGTGTTCGGTACGGAAGAGTAACTCTTTCCGCGGGGGGTACGATCTTAACGCTTCCATCGTTCCTCGGCATCGCTCCATCTTCCATGTGCAGTGTAAATTGATAGGGCATCAGCGTCCCCTCTGGCAACCCGGATAACGGGAAATCTATAGTTTGCACGGAATTGCCGGGAATAGTCACATCATAGACTTCCGAACCGGAAGAAAGTCCGATGCTCCAGTCGATCTGCGTTAAGCGGCGTACCGTCGGCCTTTCGTTCACTATCGTTACTTCCATAATGTCAGCACCGTTTTTCACCACATGCTTAGACGATACCTTTTCAGCCTGCTGGACCTCGACTGTTTCGGACAAACCGCCAATCCTTGCTCCTGAAGCGAATACCTCAGCTGTCGCTTTCCAGTGCCCGACCTGATCTATGCCCGGAAATTGTACCGGATAATCGCCGGGAGCGTTTACTGAAATGGTCTGGGATACGCCTTGGAATTTAAGCATCGCGGTAACCTTATCCTTCTGTCTAACGTTGTTGACACGAAGCGTGAGCGTTACAGAATCACGTGTATAAGCGGGATTGCTTAGCAGGGAAAACGGGCTGGTGTGATTAACACTGTTAATGTTGCCTAGAATAAACAAAGGCTCTCCAGTTAATGTCATGTACACTTTTCCTTGTAACGGAGTATAGGTGATCTTCCGCCCCATCATATCCGTAACCGTGAGAGGAGCTTGCGTATTCAAGGTTACATCTTTTTTATCCAGCGACCACAGAACATTCATCTTTTCGTTATTTTTATTGAATATATAGTGATAAATGCCATCCGCCAAATCTTGACTCACAGGATTCGCTCCCGTGAGCTGTCTCGTAAGTGTAGCTAATGCAACATAGGCAGGTTTGGGCGTATAGGACCCCAATGCATCACCTGTATTATGGATGACCCCGAAATTATGCTCATTGTAGAGCTTATCCGTTCCGGTATCCATCAAGTTGTACCAAAATATTTTCTCGACACCCGCCGCGATACTCAGTACATAGGCGCGAATCAAATAAGCGGCTTGTGTATTTTCGTCCACACCCGTTGGGTTCAAATGGGTTGGCCAGCCAATCTCCGAAAACCAAAGAGGGATAGTCTCACCGTTATTATGATCGCGAACAAACTGATTCAGCGTGTTGATCTCCTCTAACAGCCCTTCCGGCGTTTGCGGATAGCGGTACGGATGGACGGAAAGCGAATCCATATAATTCAGTCCGCCAAGCTCGAATACATCTTGCAGCCACTCGTAAGGAATTCCTGCAGTAGCTCCGCCAACGACGTTAAGCTCTGGTTGAACCGATTTAGACGCCTCATAACTCTTTTTCAGCAGATTGAAGTAGACATCCGCCCTCGAGGCCGCAGGACCATTGCCACCGAAGTAAGGCAGGTTAAATTCATTCCATATTTCTCCCGCTTTCAGCTGACTGCCGAATTTCCCCATCATCGCCTTCACATAGTTCGCATAAGCGGTATGAGCTTCCTCTGTATAAGGCGTTTGGCCTCCGTCGTAATGTTTGTTGCTGAACGCGAAGACGAGGAACGGATCGATGCCGAACTCCTTAAATGATTGCATGGGAAGGGTAACCTTCGGATTGAATGAATACTGGCCTTTATTGATTTCCACTTCTGACCAATAGAAGGACTCACGTACATTTTTGGTACCGGCATATTTCAGAAGCGGAATCATTTCCTTATTCCAATTAATTCCATAATGCGTCTGGATGCCGAATGGAGAATCCGTCACTGCTGATAGATCGAACTCGGGAAGTGTGGCAAAAGTCGTTTCCATGGCTTTGACCAAAGTCCCTCCAAGTGAAGCTTCAACTCTTAATCGGTAATATCCGTCTTCAGGCACCGGTACATTAAGCCGCAGCTTACCTCCCGAGACAGGAGCGCTTCCGGACGTTACTGGCTCTCCCCATACATTGAAGGTGCTCCACTGAATCGTGTCACCGGTCGTCAGAATGTCAAAAGCACCTGATTGGCTTCCTGCGAAGACGTTGCCCACTTGAACCTGAGCAATGGCCAGATTGGGTGCTTCGACCTTAGCCCGAATGTCGTCAAGCCAGATGGAGCCAGCTGTTATTCCTGCTTTCATCGAAGCTTTGGTCAGCTTAAAGTGCATTTTCTTTAACGGACCATGCCAAACCCCATCGTTACTCCCGCCCCACTTCGTATAATTAAGCCCCGATATAAAGGAGCTCACCGTAACCTTCTGCCACTCTGTAGTCGGATTCAGCACGATCGTCTGTTGATGGTTCTGATTCGAGTTGTCGACCAAAATCAAATCGAATTTAGCCATATCCGCTGTTTTCACCCAGAAACTAAGCTCTACAGCATCCACAGGCAGAATGCGTTTGAACAAGTACTTCTCCAAGGAAACGTAGCTGTTCGTATAAGTAGAAGTGCTGCTGAAATTAAGCTGCAGCTTTCCAGAGAAGCTGCCAGTCTGAGAAGTCGTAGAATCCCGGCTAAATTCGCCGTTTCCCAGTGATCCACCGCTTCCGATTAAGAAATCCCAGCTTTCATCCGCACTCTCAAAATCGCCTAGAGTCAACTCGGGGGTACTTGTATTGGCATAAGCTTTGGATTCGGGCATAATCGGCAGGTTAGGGGCTGCAGAAAAAATGAAAGTAAGGGCAACTATTATCGCAAGTGCTTTCCCTGATTTGATCATATAAATACAACTCCTTTATTTTAAGAAGTTACGTAGCAAAAGGACCGATTCTATTGAAGCTACCCCTTAGAATCGGTCCTCCTGCTGATGATCATATATGTTATCTACTGCTTATTTCAAGAATTCCTTATTCTTTTCATACCATTCCTGTGCTAGCTTCTCTACATTCTCGCCGCCAAGACGTTTCCATTCCTTACGGACCTGCTCCATACCCGCTTCAGGAGTTAATGCCTTGCCGCCAGTAACTATCTTAACTTCAATTTGTGTCGCAATAGGAGCGAAGGTAGCAATGAGCTGACTTACTTCCGGTATATCCGGACTAAACGCGATATCCCTGCGGTATTCATTCTTGAGTGCGACTTCCAAGGCTATAGCCTTGGATTCTGCGATTTCTTGGGAAAGAGGATCCTGAGCTGCCATGACCTTAAGCCATTCCGGTTTCAAATTCCATTGACTCAGAATAGCGTATTCCCCAGCATAGGCTACCTCCGTCCGGAACTTATCTGCATCGAGCCTTTGAGGAACTTCACCATTCACCAGCTTGTAATGGACATTTTCATCACCTTGTTTCAGAGGCAACCAACCCTCCTCCAGCATCCAGTCAAGGAATTTGAAAGCTGATTCGATTTTTTCCTCTTTCATCTGACTATTGAACGCGACCAGAATATTGGCCGGCAATTCTTGATACAGACCATTCTTTCCATATTTGCTCGCTACAGGCTCAAGTGGAGCCAACTTAGCGTCAGGTACATTCTTCTTGAGATCTGTGTTCTCGTTATCCATTCTCCAGCTAGCGAAATACATTCCTGCTTTACCCGTCGTCCATAACTGACGTGCATGTTGGAAGTTGCTGTCGGTAATATACTCTTTATCAATTAGTCCTTGGTCGAATAAAGATTTCTGAAAGGCCAGTGAATCGGTGAAGCGGTCCAAAGTTCTGCCATACTTCATTTGACCGTCTTCCAAGTACCATTGGTTCTCATTAGTGAAGAAAAAAGCACGCATGATTTGGACTGCATTACCGTTAAATACAATGGGTACCGTATCGTCTTTTCCGTTATTATCTGGATCTTCTTCTTTAAACTTCTTAGCCACCTCAATTAATTCTTCGATGGTTGTAGGCGCCTTCAACTGGAGCTTATCCAGCCAATCCTGACGAATCCATATGCCATGATTCGCAATCGAATCAATTGCCCTCTTGCTTGTAACGGTGTAGATCTTCCCGTTGATAGTCATAGCGGACTGCAAGTCAGGATTTTCCTCTAGATATTTCTTGAAGGTCGTGCTGTACTTCTCGATGTATTCATCAATAGGCTGAATGGCCCCTTGATTAGCCAATTGAGCGATATAGTTCCGGTCATATTCCCAGATGAGATCTGGCGCGCTTCCAGAAGCGATCAGCGTGCTTAGCTTTTGCTGAGCTTGACCACGGTCAACTGGAATCCAATTGACCTTTACCGGTGAGTTTTCATTAATCCATTTCGTCCAACGGTTATCCTCGTAGCTCCCTTCCTCCGTAGCCACTTGACCTCGGTCAAAAGCCGAAACGCTGATTTCTTTCTTCGGTCCTTCAGATGCAGATGCTGATGGAGTTGGAGAACTTGTTCCGCTAGCCGCCGGTGATGCCGACGAACTCGTAGGCGCCCCATTAGAACTGCAAGCCGCCAATATCAGCATCATAAGAGATAAGCTTACTGCCAGAACAGGTTTCCATGTACGTTTCAACATTCTCAATTCTTTCATCCCCTTATCGAATAGTTATATCATATCTATATCAAGGACATATAGTCCGATGATATCATCCTTTTACGGACCCAATTAAGACGCCTTTGACAAAATGCTTCTGCAGGAAAGGATACACAATCAGAATTGGAGTGACCGCAATGACAATCGCAGCAGCTTTGATCCCCTCCGGCGTTAACATCACCTGCTCAACTCCTTCACTGCCAGAGCTGTTCAATAGACTTTGATTCACCTGAAGAATCATTTGATAGAGCTTTAGCGTTAAAGTCTGCTTGGTCGATTTCGTAATATATAACAGAACGCTGAAATAGGAATTCCACCAGCCGACTGCGTAAAACAAAGAGAGCGCTGCCATAATCGGTTTGCATAAAGGCAATATGATTTGACCCAAAATTCTCCAGTCCCCCGCGCCGTCAATTGCCGCTGATTCTTCAATTTCTTCGGGAAGACCTTCCATAAATGTTTTCATAACGAACATGTTGTAGGTGCTTATCAGTGCCGGCAGCCACAATGACCAATAGGAATCCATAAGTCCCAATGTCTTAACAAGTATGAAATTCGGGATGACTCCCGAAATGAACAGCATCGTAAAAATGATGAACATGAGCAGCTGATTACGTCCCATTAGTCTCCGTCTGGAAAGAGGATAAGCTGCTAAGGTCGTTAATGCCATATTCAGCAGCGTACCGACAAGTGTTACCACAATCGTGTTCCACATCGCGACGAAAAGCTGACCGTCTTCGAATAGTCGGAGATAGGCTTCTGCGTTGAATTCAACTGGCCATAGGGATACCTCACCCGCCGTTATCGCCCTGCTGCTGCTGAAGGAAGACACGATAACATACCAAAACGGATATAGAGCAAGGAGTGAGAGGAAGCCGAGCAGGGTGTAATTAGCAGCCGTCCCCAAGCGAGACCAGATGGGCATGCTGCTTTTTTGGGTTATCATCGGTTACCACAGCCCCTTTTCCCCGAAAGATCGGGTTAACCTATTTACACCTATGACTAGGATCAAGCCGACTGCCGATTGGAACAAGCCCAATGCCGTTGTATAGCTATAGTTCATATTTTGCAAACCGACCCTATATACGTAGGTACTGATAACATCGGCTACATCAAGTACGGACTGATTCTGCAGGATTAACGTTTGCTCAAGTCCGACATCCATCATATGGCCCATGCGTAGAACTAGAAGAATAGCGACGGTGCTGCGAATACCCGGAAGCGTAATATGCCAGATTTGGCGCAGCTTGTTCGCTCCGTCGATCTTGGCCGCTTCGTATAGCTGGGGATCTATCGAAGCCATGGCGGCTAAATAGAGAATCGTACCCCAGCCTGCTTCCCGCCAAATTCCCGACATCGTATAGGCAACAGGCCACCATGCCGAGCTAGCCATAAAGTAAATAGGTTCGATGCCGAATACATGCTCAAGCACCGCATTCACGACACCCGTACTTGGTGAGAGAATCGCGATGAAGATACCGCCCAATACGACCCAAGATATAAAATGGGGCAAATACAGCAGGTTCTGTACTGTCCGCTTGTACCATTCTTTGCGCACCTCGTTAAGTAAAAGAGCCAGAATTATCGGTACCGGAAAACCAAATACAAGACTATAAACATTCAACAATAACGTATTTCGAATGACTCTCCAGAAATCGATACTCACAAATAAACTTTGGAAATGCTTAAAGCCCACCCATTCGCTGCCAAAAATCCCGTCCCCTAAGCGATAATCCTTAAATGCTATGATCTCCCCAATCATCGGTGTGTATTTGAATAAGAGATAAAATACGATAACAGGCAGCAGCATCATGTACAGATGTTTATCCCGCTTTAATCGATTTCGGAAAGTGGGACGCCGCGGGTTCGTTCTCGTTATTATCGAAGTTGAATGTGCCAGCGCTGTTTCGGATCCGGGTCGTCTATCCTTCATTTGGTTCACCCTTTCGTTGAGATGAAAGCCCTAGTCTGTGTGGGCAATTTGATCGTACTTTGGGATAAAGCAAGTGAATATAGACACATTCTGAACACCATGACTATTCTTACAAAATGAACGGTCACCATTCTTATGCTGGGTTCATTTTCTTGTGATTTCAGCTGAATAACCTCACAGCAACGCATGTTTTCAGCCGTAAGTCCTATCATAATAAAAAAGACATGCCAGGGATTATCCTCCATAATGCAGAGGATTCCATTGCATGTCTCATAATCATTTTAAGCCTGTGACTTAGCCGCCCACTCCCGATACTCCATCGGGGTCATCCCTGTATACTTCTTAAATGTCCGCAGGAAGCTGCGGGTGTTCACATAACCGACCGCTTCGGCAATTTCGTTCACTTTCATATCCTTACTCGCAAGCAATCTTTGGGAGGCGCTAATCCGGATTCCGATTAAATAATCGATAAAGTTGCTTTCGGTGTACTCCTTAAACTGCTTGCTGATATATGTAGGGCTTAAATGGAATTCCTGAGCAAGCTTATCCAAGGAAAGATCATTTTCCTGAAAGTGATCCCCGATATAGACTAACATACGTTCAATGGTATCGTTACTTCCCCTTTGACTTCGCTTGTCATTGATTTTGGCAGCCAAATCCTCTAGAAAGGAGAAGACGACCCCCTCCATCTCCTTCAAGCTTTCACTGCGGTTGATCCGCTCATAAATGCTGTCCAACTGGCTCATGGAATCCTTCAAGTCGATACCTATGGAGCCGACGGCCTGCACCGATTTCATGATGAGATCAAAGGAAAGCTGACGGATCAGATCAGGCGGCAGATTGCTGTCTATCGCCTCGCGGAATGTTCCCTTTACATCCTTCTTCATTTTTACCGTATCGGTGAGCTTTAGCGCATCCGTAATTCGGTCTGCCATACGAATGAGCCGGTAATAATCCTCACTGCCCGGGGACTGCAGATCTTCAATGGAAATGACCGAATGCTGTCCGAATACCATCTTGTAATGAAGCGCCTTCTGCGATTCGTCGTATGATTTGGGAATATCCTTCATCTCGCTGCAGCCACGGCCAACTCCCACGGTCACTATAAGATCGAATTGCTTCTTCATAACATCGAGTATCAGCTCCAGAATCGCCAGCGCACGCAAGTGATTCTGCTCCGCATCCCCTTCCGCAAAGCTGAAGATGACTGCTGCACGGCCCTTTCCCAAGTCAATTGCAATCCCTGCATTCTCTAGATTTATCAGCTCCTCCGCGACATTACAGAACGCATAGGTATACAGCGTTTCGTCCTGAGCTCTTAAGTCTACTCCTTCTTTACTGATCTCCGCCGTGCACGCAAGAAATCGATCTGGAAACAAATGAACGCCCACAAACTCAAGGTGATGGCGCACAGCCTGATAATCCGTCCGATATCCGATAAGCATATCCATCATGATTCTCCACTTCAGTACCGGCTTTGAGTCCCGCACGTGTTGCTGAAGATGTTCTCGATCCAGCACTAACTGGTCAAATACCTTTTCCAGATAAGTAAGGCCAGCATCCAAACGATCCTGAGATTGGTTGAGCTTATAAGTACCCGACATTTTGCCGACCAATCGATCAAGCGGTTTAAAGGTCCAACGGTTTACGTAAAACAGCACGATCAACGCAAGCAGAATCATACCCGCAGCGAAAGCAATCAGAAAATTACGGGTTACCCTGATCGGCTCATAGATTTGCGACTCCGGCAGAATGCTGATCAATTTCCACCCCGTATAATCGGAATCACGATAAAATATCGATTGACGAACTCCATTAACCTCTCCCTTAAAGGAACCGTTTCCTTTCTTGGAGAGAACGCTTTTGATATGAGGAAGCTCCTTTAAATTACGATAGATTTGAGTCTTGTCATCATGTGTTACCACGTTTCCATCGCTATCGATAATAAACATATGACCGACATTACTTTCTTCGTAAACAGCTTTAACCATATCGTAAAGCACCTTTTCATTGATATTGACGGCTGCTATTCCCTTGCGATATCCCGGACTGCTGATCGTCGGATACGACCGCACTAAAGTGATGACATCCTTGTTCCTGTTACCCTCCCAAACCTGATGGGTGGTCAACCATTTTAAATAGACGGGCATATCCAAATAATCATCCAGCCAGTTATCAACCGAGGGGGCATCCTTCATATAGGCTTTGTCCGTCAGAATGTGACCGCTTACTGATGAATAGACGAAGATGGACGAAAACTGGGGATTGGCATTAATAAAATTCCTCAGTTTCGTGTTTAATGCGTAAAAATTACTGTATTTCTGTGCATCATCCAAATAGCTGTCGTGCATAAAATAAACGAATTCGAGCTCGTCCATAAGTGTAAGCAGATCCTTCTCCGTTTGACGAAAAGCCACCTCGATCTTCTGGTCAACTTGTTTCAATAAGGCAAAGTTCGTATCATTCAGATCACGCTCAAGCTTACCTACAGTTCCGGAATATGATAATCCGAAGGTTAAAGTGATGATAACTAAGAAGAAGGCTCCATAGATCAACATAACTTTAGTCGATAAGCTGGATTTCATGAAGAGCCCTCCGTTAATAAACCCTTGGGTTTGTCCGGACGGGTAGATGCCCTAACGATAAGACTTCCAGAAAGTCGAACGGGTTCCGTCTTTAAGCCGTTCATCCGGTCAAGCAGCATATTCATCGCAACTTCTCCCGCTACCTGGCGGGGATAGTGAATGACTGTCAGCGGCGGTGACAGCTGCGAAGACATTAGGATATTCTCGCAGCCCGCGACCGCCATATCTTGTGGTACTCGAACACCTTGTTCACGGCATGCAGCCAAGCAGCCAGCGGCCATCAGATCGTTGGCACACACGATAGCCGTGAAGTCTACAGCCGCCCCGTCATCGCCTCCAAGCAATCCGCCAAGCATCGCTTGCGCCTGCTCGAATCGGCCCGAGCCGTCAAGAACGCCGGATATATCCAGGCCTTCCAGCCGCATGGCATCTCGAAAAGCCTTATAGCGAACCGCATAGTGGAGGTTCTGTCCTCCCGTAGTCATAAAGGTGATTCGTTCATGTCCCTGCTGCCTCAGGTGGGCAACAAGACTCCGCATCGCGGGCAACCATTCAATATCTACGTAAGGAACGTTCGCAATCTTTGCTCCGTCCCAAGCCGTTGGTTGCATAGCCGACACGACGGGTACCTCAAGAGAACTGAAATATTCAAGAGTTTCCTGGCTAAACGATTGGCCAAGCAATAAAACTCCATCAACCCGTCCCATCAATAAGCTCCGTAGCTCCTCTTCCCGATCGGGCTCATACGTCTGCACGAATACGAAATACCCGTGAAGCTTTGCAGTCGCTTCGATTGAGAGAAGTAACCCCGCCTCGAATGGATTACCGATATAATGTATCAGCACCGCAATTTGCTGCGATTTCTTAGTCTTCAGGCTGCGCGCGGTCTGATTCGGCCGATAGCCGAGCTCTCGAATGGCGTCTAATACCTTGTGCCGAGTCTCTTCCTTCACCAATTTGCGGTTATTGATCACATACGAGACGACAGCTACGGAAACGCCGGCGCGATCCGCCACTTCCTGCCTTGTTGCCATGGAATGAACAGCCTCCGTTCCAACCGCCGCAAGAAATATAATGTTTATTCCAGCGATAACTTCTTCAATGGTACCATAGAATCGTCAGGCACATAATAGTTAAACGGATTATCGCTGATGAGGCCGAGAAGCTGCTTACGAATCGGGCTGGCATCCTTTAGCAGTCGTTCCGAAGCAGTCTTGTAATCGATTGGGCGCATCCAAATCGGACTGTATCCGAGGAACAGCTGACGGCGGGTATGGTCGGAATGGTTCGGTGCACCTGCATGCCACAAATTCTGCGGAAAAATAAATACGTCTCCCGGCTCTCCACAAATCTGTATTTCTTCCGGCAGCTTGTCTCTCACATTCTGCGAATCGGGCTGATACACACAGTTATGCGAGCGCGGGATGATCTTCGTATTGCCGCGGTTCGGCTCGGACATATCGCTCAGGATATAGCAGACTTTAATATAGTAAGTCGATGTAATGCCGTCGATTGTCGGAAACTGCGGATGCGGACCGTCCTGATGCCAGTTAATGAAGCTGCTCGTGGTCGTTCGCACATCCTCAGGGTTCGGCTTCCGTACGGTCAGGTGAGAAATATGCAGTTGGATATTATATCCGAGTAGTTGAATAATAAGCGGCAGCACCGAGGGCTCGTCAATCAAAGAGGCGATTTCTTCATGACGATCTATGCTGTTATAAACATTGTAAGAAAGCGACTCCGGCTCTCCAGCCAATATCCCGTCGATAGCGTCATTTAACCGTGTCACCTTGTCTGCGGGTAATACACCTTTTAGAAGCAGGTAACCCTCCTCATTAAACTGCTTGGTTAATTCCGGAATGGCCGATTTAATCATTGTCATTGTATATACCTCCCATGAGTTTACACGAGTAAATTTACTCGTGTAAATAACTTCAGGATTAATATATTTGACTTATACTTGTCCTGTCAAGCCGAGACCTTGCATATCGCAGCATTTCAGCGTATAAAAACAAGCGTTCCAAAAAATCCCGGAAGATGAAAGTTAATCGCACCCGTAGGCAACCATGCCGAGTAATGCCGATCGCCTTGTTCGTCTTCATCTATTCTGAATGCATTCCAGAACCACTTCATACCCTGTACCGGCAGCCGTTTGAAGTTAACCAACGGAATTTTAATCTCATAAATGCTCAATTGTTCCGCTCTATCAACCTTAGTCTCTAAACCTAATACATGCCAAGAGGTATCCACTTTCATTAAAGTATTATTATCATTATGAATGATTGCATCGAAGACGACATTCCGGGGACTAAGCTCGATTTCGTAATAAACAGTTCGCAGCCCGTCTTCATCGATGAACAATTCCACAACATCCTCCTCATAGAGAGGGTCATCATGGTTGGTCATGTTCGAGACGATATGGTCATCCTCGCACTCGAAGCGAAACCAGATATCATCTTCTGTCCAACAGGCTTTGACGTTGGTGTTTAACGAAGGCAGATTACCCGTTACAACCTCTTTAAGGATAATAGCCTCGATATCGTGCCAAGGGATTAGACCCTTTTCTGCTTTAACATAAGCGCAGTAATAGGCTGAGGGATCATTTGAGCGCATCTTCACCTCACGCTAACCCATGCACCATCTAGTCCTGCCGACTCCAGCTCTGCTTCAATGATTTCAATACTGCCAAGTGTGCTTTCAGGCGCTATTCTAGTAAGCTCATATTCACCGATGAGAGTTTCCACAAAGTATTTCAGCTGAAAATAATAGCCTTGATCGTCGGATAACTCCGGCGAGAATCCAGGCGATTCATTGGGGTTCACCTGCAGGTTTCCGCCGCTAAAGTTAAGATTGCCTTGTTCGAAATTAACGCGGAAGCTCATCTCAAATCCATAGTCTCCCTGAAGAGTCCAATCCGCTTGGGCGTTGATCACTTTGCCGTCTTCAAACTTATAATGCGTGGATACAATGTCATACCCGGAGCCCGGAATCACATTTCTCGCTTGGCAGGACACAGCATTCGGTTTACCGAAGAGCCAATTCACGACATCCGTATCATGGACATGCATATCAAGCAATGCTCCTCCGCTTTTCTTCCGTTGCAGCAGCCACGGGCCCCAGTTCGGTGTCCCGCCACCTCTATAGAAGGATCCCGCCAGTGTCTCGCCATATGTTTTGTTCTCAATCACATTTTTCAAGTATTCATATGCTGGCCAGAAGCGGAGACATTGACCAATCATCAATTGTTTGCCGTTTTCCTTAGCTTCCTTAATCATCTCTTCACATTCACCTGCGTTTAAAGCCATAGGCTTCTCGCACAATACATGGAGACCATGCTTAAGGCATTGGACTGTCACTTCTTTATGCAGGAAAGTCGGAAGGGTTATGTCTACGCAATCCAATTGCTCCTTTACCAGCATATCAGCAACTGAGGTATATTTATTAAACCGTCCAAAATCAACAGCGTCCGACGATGAAGTATCGATATTACCACCCGTTGCCTGTCCTTGGAGCTTTACTGGATCCATATCGCAGAGTGCAACCACTCTGATCGGAACTCCTTCCTTCTCCAGACGAAGATAGTTGTCCAAATGCGTTCTACCCATAAAACCTAATCCGATTAGCCCAATCCTCAGCATATGGATTTAATTCCTCCCTAAGATCGCGCTCATTGAAGCGGAAGTGTTGTATATGATTTGTTTACTATGGTGTTTATACGGAGGGATCATCTCGCCGATTACGAAATCGTCATAACCGATCTCATTCAAAGCCTTAATGACTTCAGGATAGTTCACATCCCCGGCCAGGAGATCTACGAAGCCGGACAGACCGCCGCTCTCACGACGGTAGTCCTTGAAATGGACTTTCTTGATACGCTTATTTAAAATCTTTATCCAGTGCTCCGGGTACCCGGAATAAAGGACATTCCCAACATCGAAATAGGAGCCGACATATTCAGAGCCCACTTTATCGAGAAAATCGCGCATTTCGAGCGGAGACAGAAGAAATTTGTTCCACACGTTTTCAATGCCAATGGGTACGCCGATAGCTTCTGCCTCTTTAGACAGCTTCGATATCGCCTCTAGCGCAAAGTCATATGCTCGGTCATAAGGAACCACTTCACTGCCAGGTATAAAATCAACGCCTACCGCTCCGGGGATTACGAGTATCGTATCTACACCCAGAATGGCTGCGGTTTCCAATTGTTTCTTCACAATATCCTGTGCCTTCTCACGGATTTCCTTTTTCCCGCTAGTAAGAGCATAATCCCAGTACAGACCGCTAGCCAAGCTTGTCAAAGCGATTCCTGTGTCCTCGGCTGTCTTGCGAACTCCCTCTATTTCGGCTTTGTTGCTCGCTAAGCTTAATGGACCGTTCTCATTTAACGACAATTCGATGCCTTCGAAGCCCGCATCCTTGGCGATTGCCATGCATTCCGAGATACTTAAATCGCCTGGATAAGACCAAATGTTAATCCCTTTTTTCATCCCTATCATCCTCCTTGTTAAGATTATTATAGAGACTTAGCCGCAAGACCTATTTAGCAAAAAAGCCGAACTTTTTGCACTTCAGCTATGCTAGTATTAGAAGGGATTCATTCCTTATGAAAGGATGACCAAGATGGAGTTTACTTCGCTGACGCTGAAAGAATCGATAAAAATCAAAAAACTCTTTTCCTTTCATTATTTTGAATATACCAAAGGTTATGTTTTCGAGGGAGAACAGCATGATTTCTGGGAGTTTCTTTATGTAGATAAAGGTGCGGTCGAGGTTCGCGCTGACGATCGTACGATTCAGCTATCGCAAGGGATGATTATCTTTCATAAGCCGGGAGAATTTCATACGGTCCGAGTCTCGCAGCAGCACAAGCCCCCAAATCTTATTGTTATTTCATTTGAGTGCAAATCACCTTACATGTCTCGTTTAGAAAATAGCATCATGACGCTGGAAAAAAAGGAAAGAGACCTTCTAGCTCTTATCGTTCAGGAAGGGTATCAAACTTTCGAGCCGCCGTTCGACGATCCGTCTATCCATCGTTTATCCCCACACCCCCGAGCACCTTTCGCGGGAAAACAAGTCATGAAAGCCTATTTAGAAATCCTGCTGATCAGCCTATTGAGAAACGAGGAACCCTCTAGCCGTCTGGAACCGAGGAAGATTCCTTCCATGCAGAAGGATAGAGCCGATAGTATGATGGCCGAGCAAATCATTGCTTATATGAGAAAGAATATTGCCGATAATCTGTCACTCGATCAGCTGTGCAAGGCCCTTCATATTGGCAAAAGCCGGCTAAAGGAACTATTTCAGTCGAAAAAGGGCACAGGTGCAATGGATTATTTCAAGCAACTTAAAATCGAAGAGGCTAAATCTCTCGTTCGCGAGGAGCAGTATAATTTTACGGAGATCGCGGCCAAATTAGGCTATGGAAGTATCCATTATTTCTCGCGTGACTTCAAAAGGTGCACCGGCATGTCTCCCTCTGAATATGCACGCTCCGTAAAGGCTCGGGCTGAAGGGCGAGCTTAAGTCGTTTCATCTCGTCTTATATTAAGTATGCGGAGCCCGCTGTCTTATTAAACTAAGTGAACATAGAAAAAAGCACCCATCGCTGGGTGCTCAGATCGTCGAGAAACCCCCGTCTCTTGAGACGTAGGGGTTTCTCTTCATTTTTGGAGAGGGGATCATTAAAATCCGAGGGGGATATTACCCTAATTCCCTCCTTTCGAGTTGGAGGGCA
>NZ_JBEQAP010000058.1:0-35051 GCF_041640265.1 Cohnella sp. | reverse complement strand
AAACCATTAGACTCCCAATATTGGTTGTTTAATGCTCGACCCAAGATCGGACTTCCAGCAATACGCCAATACCCTTTTCGGGTATTTCCCCACTCTAAGGCTTTATCCTTGGGCACGCCTAAGGATAAAGCCTTTTGATTTAATTCGAGGACACCATGCAGATGAGCTTTCAACATGTAAACAAAAGAACCGTAATGCATCTGCACCATCATTCCCGGATTCATAGGAATAAACAGCTTCTGCTGAATTGCTTCTTCGTACAATTTATTCATTGGCCCGCACCAACCGCCGGTATAGACAGCCTGTTTCACCTCGTCATGAATGTAAGGCGAGAACGAATATTGCTCAATAAATTGAAAGCCATGTGGATATTTTTTACCCAATTCAATAACCCGGTTCCAACCCAACTCGAACTTTTCACGAATTCCCCCCAAAATACTAGTTGGCGAAACGATCCGCCAACTCTTTGCCAATCCCGCCCGACACCCCCGGTGATAAGAACAGTTTGCTCATCTAGCAGTCCACTTCTTAACTCTTGGTTTGAGCCAGCATTTTATCAACGGTTTTGCTCATCTGATTTAAAATAAACTGAGGTGCAACACGACTCATGAACTTCAGCAAACTGCTCTGACCCGGCAGGATTTCAAAGCGATCATTTTTCAAACCCTCGATTGTGTACCTGACCATCTTACCGGCATCCATTGGCTTTACGCCTTTGATCTCGTAACCATCAAGAGCTTTAATTAAAGGGGTCTGAATCGTTGGAGGCGCCAATTCAAACACTTTAATATTCGTAATTTTTAGCTGCATTCGCAATGATTGAGTAAATGAATGAATACCGGCTTTCGTCGCACAATATACCGGCAATACCGGATAAGGAACAAATGCAAGTGCGGATGAGACATTCATAATCGCAGCAGATTTCTTCGCCTTTAAATGCGATAAGAATTGGTTCACCATGCGGATCGAACCGCTGAGGTTAATTTCAATCTCGCTGCTGATATCCTCTAAATCAACCTCTTTGGTATGAAGATTCAATGTACGCATAACCCCTGCGTTATTAACTAGAAAATTCAGTTCTGGAAATTGGCTGGTTACTTTTTCAAAAAGGTCAGAAATGGCCTTTGGATCACTTACATCACACTGAAATGTGTGAACGCTTGGCAGTTTCTTTTTGGCTAGATCCAGCTTGGACTGATCCCGCCCGGTAATAAGTACGATATTCCCCAGCTGAAGGAGCTGATTAGCAAGCTCGAATCCAATCCCGGATGTTCCACCCGTTATAAGAATTGTGTTGGAATCCATTTTCATAAAAATCAATCCTTTCTCTATAAATGATTTATATTAGTGTATACACACTCTTATTAAGCAAAGCATTTCTCAAATTTCATCAACAATTGGGGGTTCCCTTTGATCCGCAGTTTTCTTGTCAACAATGCCACAGCCACATTTTTTTCCTTCGCCACGATCTTAAGCCACGTTTTACTATCCACCGTAATCCGAATATCCGGCTTGCCGTGAAAACCGTCCCTAATCTGGAGCTTATTGTCACGAATGTCGATCGTCGTTTGTCTCGTTTCATCTCCAGTGAATGCAAAATAATAGGTGCAGTTTAAACCCGACGCCTGCTTCGGCTGGAATGCATGAGGCATGAGGGTGATCAAAAGGCGGATCGTGTTCGGCCTGAGTCCATTCCCGACGCGTTTTATCGTTTTATGGGGAAACCGTTTCGCGACATACGCTTCCGCATCGGAGCCAGGGGTTACATACACCGTCTCCTCTTTTGCCTGCAACGGCTTTAATACATCATTCATGAACCCTTTACGGTCTTTCAGAAACGGCCCGATCACATCATCGCCCGCCGGACAAACCGACAAGCAATAAGCCGCTTTGTAGTTAGCCCCGAAACTCAAACTTTGCCACCAAGAAGTCGTTTCGGTTAGCGATACTTCATTCCGGTACTCTTTGACGTTCTTGCTGTCCACGACCGTTTCCACAAAGTCGCTGAAACCGCCCATAAACTCACGATAATTGTGCGTAGCGCATGAAGAAAAATTAAATTGTCCGTCAGCACCGATCGCGCCCACAGGGCAGGCAGATACGCAAAGCTTGCATTCCAGACACGGGTTGTAGTCAATCGGCCGATCCTCCTTGTTGACCCGGGCATCCATCATAACGGCACCAAGCAGAATGAAGTTTCCGAATTTCGGATGAATCACGTTGCGATGGATGCCTATATGGCCTAACCCTGCTGCAACGGCAACAGGTTTGAGCGAAACGACCCAGGCCTTTCCGGGAAACTTATCCATTTCCATCGGGAAACCCATTGCTGCATTTAAAGCCCGTATCCCTCGCGCTTCCAAAGCGGACACGATATGATGGGCTGTCTCCGCTACCTTATCGCCGGTATGATGAAATTCAATATTGGCAAGGGATCGCGCTGGTGTGCGGATCGGTTCTCGATTCATTCTGGCAACGAAACTGATCATCGTCTTAGCATGCGGAAATGCGGACAGAATGTCATCACGCTGATCATCCAATTCGGAGCGTTCAATGGATATAACCCCGACATCGTCAGCTCCGGCCTCAAGACACAATTCACGTATCCACTCATAATCAACCGTTTCGTTTTCAAGAGTGGTGGATTGCGCAGAGGATTCGTAGTAACGCACAACTGTGGGATGTTTTTTCATATCGGCCACTTTCATCTATCCTTTCTTTTTAAGTGTATATACACCCTTTTGGTGAAAAAAATTAATCTTACCTGTTCAGCTTAACGATATCGGACAATTGGCCCTGCAAACCTTTATAACGGTCATCGCCCATATGTTCTCGAATACGGATTTGCACCTGTTCCCATAACGGCAGCGCACGCTTAAGAAGGTCCCGGCCGTCGGACGTCAGAGCAATAAATCGTTTTCTGCGATCCTCCCCTTCCGTAATCGACACCCATCCCTGTCTCTCAAGCGGCTTGAGATCCCGTGGCAGTGTGGTCCTATCCATCAGAAGTATTTCGGAGAGAGATGTAATGGTGACAGGCCCGGCCTGTTCAAGTGCCATAAGGACAGACAATTGGGTTGCCCGAAGCCCGACTGGTCTTAAATATTCATCATATAAACTGGTAATGAACCGGGACGCTTTTCTTAAATTCAAGCAAGCGCACTCTGTTGTATAATCGGTCGTCCCTGAAAAATCTGAAGTTGAATTATGTTCTCTCATAAATATGAGCATATACACATATTGTGTCGATGTCAATCTGTATAATCATCTTAAACCTAGTCCTGCGAATAAGCGAGCATTCGCGAGAAAATCATATCCTCCGACAATAATGTGTAGTAGCGATACGAACATACTCCCATTAGCGACATGTAAGAACCCTCCGCTTCTGGAGAGTTCTTTTTACGTGAGATATTTAGCGATTCGTTTAATTCGTTTCCTGTTAACTTTAACATATTTTCTGAGTATTGGGTTGTATTTTATAGTAACTGATCTTATTCCTGCCAGGTCACTGGTTTATCGAGTACGACGCCATCCGTCTTCACCCATTGACGGAGACTGCCCGCCTGGACTTGAATTACGATGAAAAACAAATCCCCAGTACCGTTATTGCGTAGAGTGCGTTCTCCTTCAGGTGCAACGCGAACCGTCGTTCCTTCCTTAACATCAAAAATCTGTCCATCCACCTGGAACTGACCTCGGCCGCCAATGAAAAGGTATAGCTCCTCATTTTCGCGATGTGTGTGATAGAACGGGACTGCACCTCCCTCCGGAAGTTGGTTCAGTGAAACCTCCATACCGGTTAGTTCAAGCCTATCCTTCAGAAAGTATTTACCTGGGATGGGGTCCTTCGACATACTCAAAAGACTGCTAAAAGGACCTGCTTCCACAACGTTGAAATGATTTCCATTCATTTGTAAACTCCCTTTCAATTTGAGTTTATTAAAGGCACACGAAGAATTAGCCTAAGAGTTAAATTAAAAGGCTGGCAGGGTTTTGCCTGTTTCGAGCAGGCTCTTTAAATTGCTAAGAATAACAGGCCAGCCATTATTAAATCCTTCCAATTTGCCTTCATCTTTGCGAATATCCTTTTCTAATAAATCATCGTGTCGGAGCGTCAGTTTTACAGTAGAGTTCATAGGTGTTAATTCGTAAGTAACTTTGGAGATTCGATCTCCTTCAACGTCTTTGACACTCCAGGAAACTGTGAGTAAACGATACGGTTCGTATACAAGAACTTCGCCGAAATCAACAACCTTACCTTTATTCATCAATTTAAAGCTGGAACCAACCTGCCAATCCGAAACGATTTCACGACCGAAAAAATACTGTTTGGTGAATTCACTGTTAGTTAGGGCTGCCCAAAGCTTCTCAGGTGTAGTTGCAATGTAAGTAACGTAAACGAATGAAGTTTTATTCATGCCTAGAATCCTCCTCCAGGGCTTGCTTTAGTGTGTTTAATGCCTCAATCCGGTGACGCTCAAACTTGCCGATCCAACGTTCATAAATTTCTCCGATTGGAACCGGGTTAAGATAATGAAGCTTTTCGCGGCCTTGCCAGACGACAGTAACAAGATTTGCCTCTTCCAGTAGCAGAAGGTGCTTCGTAACAGCTTGACGACTCATTGTCATTTGTTTACAGAGATCTGTTAAGGATTGTCCGTTATTTGCGAACAAGAGGTCGAGTAATTCTCTGCGTGTTCCATCAGCAAGTGCTTTAAAAACTTTTTCCATTTCAAGGCATTCACCTCCTTGCTCCTATTATATGCAACTTTTTAGTTGCATGTCAAGCCGTGTAAGATGCACGAGTAAGGCGGGAAAACGATTAGAACCATGAAAGACATGTCGGTGGTTTTATCAAAAGCGCGCGTCACGATGCTGATATGAGGATTGATGAATTTGTAAAAAAACGCGAAGAGTAATATACCTGACTTTCACACAAACAACCGCTCTCTATCCGTTTAGAGAGCGGTTTCGTTTCATTCCCTTTGCAACAACATATTCTGCAAAAGCACCCATTGTATCTAGTGGCATTAGTGCATATACTCTGTCGCCCTTTTTAAAGACTGTCACTGCTTCGCCAACCGATTCAATTACACCTGAAAGTTCATTCCCAAGTGTTAACGGAAATTTATAGGTAGCTGTATATTTGGACTGCTTTCATCATGTTCTCCTTAAAAATTGATAATCACCTTCCCTTTTGGACGTCCATTTGCGACTAGTTCTAGCGCTTCATTTACGTTGCCTATGGTAAATAGTGTTGAATGAATTGGTGGAACAATGTTGTTTTTTTCAATGATTTTGGTAATCTCTTTTAGTTGTGCGCCATTAGAACGAACGAAGATAAAGCGGTATTCCACGCCGTGTTTCTTGGCTTTGTTGTCATACTTTGCGCCAACAAGAGAAAATAGCTTTTGTTTCCACCATGGTAAGTTATTGTCTTCTCCGAAGCGTTTATTTGGTCCTGTTTTTAGAGAGAGCAATCTTCCGCCCGGTTTAATGATTTTTAATTCATTGTCAAATTCTTTGGCCCCCAAGGTATCAATCACATAATCGACATTCGACAACAAGTCAACATAGTTTTCCTTTGTTTAATCCAAATATTGATCTGCACCAATCACCAAAGTGCGTTCGCGTGCTTGTGAGTTGCCACTTACAATGACATTTAGACCCATTGCCTTTGCAATTGGGACAGCCATCTGACCAAAGCTACCCGATCCACCTGGAATGAAAACGGATTTTCCAGACTGTGCCTCAAGTTCTTCATTTAGGCCTTGATACGCTGTAAGTCCAGTCAAAGCTGCAGCAGCGGCTTCCACGTAGGATAAGTTTTTTGGCATGGGAGCGATTGCGGCAGCGTCAATTGCGGCATATTCCGCAAAAGCACCAATTTTTCTCAGTGGGAGACGTGTATAGATATCATCTCCTACGTGAAAGTCTTTCACATTTTTTCCGACTTTTTCGATAACTCCTGACAATTCATTGCCTATCGTTAATGGGAATTCATAATCTTGAATCACTTTCACGCTGCCTGTGATAACTAACATTTCGAGTGGATTGACCGCGGCAGCTTTAACCTTTACCAAAACTTCGTTATCGCCGATTTCTGGAATTGGAATGTCATTGACTTGCGCATGGATTTTTTTTGAGTACTTGGTGATCTGAGCTGCTTTCATGAGTGTTTTCGTTTTAATCAGCATCCTTCCGTTGAGTTACAAACTTTCTAGTATCGGATAGATTTTCTCTGTTAATTTGAATTCATAGTTTTGGTCTACAATTCCTACTACTGCATTACTATCGTAAACTTCCAGCATAAAGTCTGCCATTTGCTTAGCTGTGTGGTACATAGGGAGATTTGCTTTGTAATCAAATTCTTCTATGCCCATCGAATTTTTCACAAATTCCGTTTCCGTCAACGCTGGTGCTAAAACCTTTGCCTTTATTTTCGCACCTTTCAGTTCAAGTTCTTTTGCAAGTCCTTCGGTGAAGGCACTAACATAATATTTAGAAGCAGAATAAGCAACACTACCAACAGCAATTACATATCCGAGTGCCGATGATACGTTAATTAACTGAGTTCCTTCTACATCAGCATAGTCACGCACAAATAGTGTAGAAAGGATGGTCAAGGATTCGATATTAACACGTAACATGGGTTCCACTTTATCTAAATTCTGATCCGCTACAAAAGAGGATTCACCAAGCCCGGCATTATTAATCCAAGTCTCAATTTTATACTCCTTTAGATCGTTATACAGGGTATATGCCTGTTCTGTGACAGACAGGTCACTTGTACGAATAACAACATCTAAATCAGAATTTATTTCCTGAATTTTTGATTTAAGCTCTTCTAATCTTTCCAATCTTCTAGCTACAATAATGAGGTTTTTGCCTCGAGCCGCAAACGCCAATGCTGTCTCATAACCTATTCCTGAACTTGCTCCTGTAATAACTGTATACTTCATACGATTCTCTCCCTATTAAAATTATTTTTTGGATAATTGAAGAATGATCATTCTATTTTAGTGAAAAAAAGAAAGGTTAGAGCTAAAATTTCACGCTGAACAACACTCCTTTAAATGTTAGGATACCTGCTTCTTTACAAGAAATCATATCAAATTCAATGCCCCGCTCTTTCCTGTATGGATCTGATCATACGGGTCACCATCTTGCGCGGCATCAACCGCGGAAGGAACGCCAAGAACCGGTTGCGAGCCCCTGGCATTATGAACGTCTTGCCGCGCAAGAAGCCTCGGTACGCTTCGTCAGCCACCTGCCCGGCCTCCATGATGCCGCCCCTCTGGAACAGCTTCGAGGCGCCCATACCCGAACGGTCGACGAAGCCGGTTGACGTCAGCCCCGGACATAGTGCCGTAACAGTCACACCCGTGCCACTCAACTCGTTCCCTAGAGCCTCGGTGAACGACAGCACGTACGCCTTCGACGCGTAGTAAACAGACATCATAGGTCCCGGAAAAAAAGCCACCAACGAAGCCACATTCATCACGCCCCCTTGGCGCCGTTTGACCATATCCGGCAAGAACAGCTTCGTCATAACAGTCAGCGCCTTGATATTGACGTCAATCATATTCGTCTCTTGCTCAAGCTGCGTCTCCATGAAGGTCCCATACAAACCGAAGCCCGCATTATTGACAAGATAGTCGACGGCGATCCCCTTCTCCTTGAGTTCCGCGGCAATCTCCTCCGGCACGCCGTGTGACGCGACATCCTTGGCGATGACCGTCGCTTGGGTGCCATATTTTTTCCGATATTCCTTCGCGAGCTCCAAAAGCTTACCTTCGCTGCGCGCCACCAGCACCAAATCAAATCCTCCCTTGGCGAAACGATCCGCCAACTCTTTGCCAATCCCGCCCGACACTCCGGTGATAAGTACAGTTTTTCTCATTTTATAGCCCACCTTTAACATTAATAAATCCCGTCAATTTTCGGGAACGGTCATTCTAATATAATGAAAAAAATAAATCCATCACCCTCCTAAAAGCTTCATCGATATATTGGCTATACTGTAAAGTTTTTCTTTGGCAATCGAGGTTCTTGTCATTACCCTTAACCCAACCGAAACATTATGCAGATATTCCGCCAGTTCCCCGGCATCGTAATCAGAGGTAAATTCACCGTCCCGCTGCCCCCAAAGAATAATTTCCTTGAGCATCTGCTCTGTTGTTGTGAACGCTTCAGTGGACTTTGTATCCACATCTGCATCGCGCGCTGCCAATTCCACCGCCGAATTCACCATTAAACAGCCGGAAGGCAAGTCCTCTTCTTCGCGAGTCATGAAGCCAAAAAAAATCTGTAGAGCTTCCGCAGCAGTCTTGGAGCGTTTAAGTTCTCCTGGAATCGCGGCCTTGACTTTGTCAACATAACGATTCATAGCTTTCAGAAACAGCGTATGTTTGTCGCCAAATGTGTCATACAAGCTTCTGCGATGGATTCCCATATGCTCGACCAGATCGGTTATGGATGTCTTCTCGTAACCTTGTTCCCAAAAGAGCCTCATCGCCTTATCCAATACCGCGGTCTCTTCGAATTCTTTGCTTCTTGCCATTCCATTTCCCTCCTCCCATCGTTAATATAACATATTGAGAACGTTCGGTAAAGAACCATTTCGTTGATTAACTTTTCTAGTATACCTTACGCTTATCCGTATTATCTAACATTTTTATTCCTTTCGTCTTCCGACAACGGTTAATTCTGTTTGAAATGTTCTCGATATTGCCCGGGGGTTTGACCAACGTACTTTCTGAATACTTTATAGAAGGTTCTATGGTTTTCGTAACCGACACATCTAGAGATCTTTTCCAAGGAGGTATTTGGCATTCCAACCAGCAGTTCCTTGGCCTTGTCTATTCGAAGATTATTAATGTAATTAACAAATGTATCGCCAGTCTCTTTCTTGAATATTTGTCCCACGTAACTGGGATGCAAATTCAGGTACTCCGCGACATCCGACAAGGAAATATCCTTCATATAGTTGCTGCCTATATAGTCCTTCAGCATTTTTACGTTATCGTTAAGCTCCGCGGAATGCTGGTCTTGATCCCTTTCAGCACCACTCTCAAGCTGCCTTTCTTCCATTAACTCAATAACTATTCTCTTCAATATATCGGTAAGCTCCTGCTGATTTACCGGCTTAAGCAAATACTCGGCCACGTGCAGCTGGATCGCTTTGCGCGCATATTCAAATACATCGTACCCGGAGAGAATGATGAATCGGGCCACATTCTTTTTTTGGGCTTTGCGTATGAGCTCGAGACCATTCAGCTCGGGCATATGGATATCCGTAATGATTAGATCGGGTTGAAAGTAGTCCATTTTTTCAAGGGCTTCAATTCCATCATACGCGGTCACGATCTTCGTAAATAGCGTTTTCTCCTGCTCAATCATACTCCGAATGCCATCCAGTATAATCGGTTCGTCATCAACAATCATCAATTTTAGCATGGCCATCCTCCTTCAGGGCAAGTATAAGGGTACATATAGTTCCTTCGCCTGCCGTGCTAGTAATGGTAATACCAGATTCCATCCCAAAAAAAGCCTTTATCCGCTCACTTACATTGCTCAAGCCGATCCCTGTCCCTTCCGTTTCAAAGGCGGTGTCTATCATTTTTCCATTCAAAATGTGCTGAAGCATCGATAGTTTCTCTAGATCCATTCCCATACCATTATCAGAAACTTCAATCCTTGCGTAATCCTTCTCCCTGAGCAAACGGATCTTAATTTTCTTCTTTCCTCGTCTCTTCGATAACCCGTGAATCATGCTGTTCTCGACCAGAGGCTGCAGAATAAATCGGGGACATTTAACCGACAAGACAACCTCTTCCACATCTAAATCGAAATGCAAATCGCGCATGCGAATCTGATGAATGGCAATATAGGCTCTTACGTTTTCGAGCTCATCCTGAAGCGTAGTGTCTTTCCCTTTGGATAAGCTATATCGAAGAATATTGCCTAAGGAGAAGGCCATCTCAGCAACCGTAGGGTCATTGTTCCCTCTCGCGAGCATTCGCATCGTCTCTAAGGTATTGTACAGAAAATGAGGCTGGATTTGAGCTTGCAGCATTTTGAATTCCGCCTCCTTCTTCAGGAGCTCCACCTTCTGAACACGGTTAACCAGCTCGTCCATTCGACTGATCATAGCGTTGTAATTGTTAATCAGAAAACCAATCTCGTCTTTTCCGATTTTACCTGTGAAGTGATTGCTTAAGGAATCCAAGCCTACTCTTCTCATATGGCGCGACAAGAGGATGATTCGTTTGGTTAATGAGGTAACGATTAGATAATAAAGAGCCGACAACAACAGGAGAAGAGCGATGCCGCCGGCCGCCCACAATTGCTGCGACGGAAGGAACTTGAAGAGTGCATCTATCTTGTTTACTTCCACCACGGTTAACCCGAGTCGGCTTAAGCTTGCGGAATTGATGAGCAATTGATTTCGATCCGTTAGGAACGCCTTATCTCTCTTATCTCTTACTGCAGATAAGATATCCGAGATTTGGGAATGCGTAAAAGCATCGCTCATTAATTCGTATATGACATTCCCATCCTGATCAATGAGAAGCAGAGCATTGCCGGGATGTTGGTTTCTTAGCTTTAGCAGGTACTCATTTAACAGGCTAGGATTAACGGCAAATTGAATAATCCCGAGATCGCTCTTGTACGAATCATTATAGATATTGTGGAAGTAGGCCACAGAGGGCATATCGGAAGTGTAAGTTTTCGTCCATAATCCTTTAACCGGACGTAAGGAAGCGATTTCATTCGGTTTTAAGCTTTGATCGATTTCATTGTAGCCGCGGAAACCTGGCACCGTTAATAATCGCTTCTGGTATTTAGGATAAATCGTAATCTTGCTGACAAAGGGTTCACCTAAATAAGCATAGGATATGGCGGGACTAATTTCCTTGAGATAGGAATAAATAAGCTCTCTGTCATCTGTATACTCCCCTTGCAGATAATCTATCAAGGCGGAATTATTCTGAAAGATCGAGTACAAGGACTCTATCTTCGCAAGGCTTGAATCCATATTCCCAGTCACTTGCTCGATATTCTGCTGATTTGCCAATTGATATTGGGTGAGCATTTTGTCGTACAATTGGTAATAGATAAAAAAAGCAAAAATAAGAAAGGGGAGCATAACAAGAATCAAGTATCCCATGATCATCTTCGTGCTGATACGCATATTCACGATTTTCTCTGTAAGCTGCATCAATGGATTTATCATGATCCGCTCTTTTCTCTCGTATGTGGAATGAACAACCAAAGCTTGAAGCAAATGAACTCATAAGCAATGTCCACCTCTAAACAGGCTGACATTGCTTATGAGTTAGAATTTCTTATTTCGTCAAGTTATCGTACTTTTCCTTTAGCGGACCGTATTGCTCGTTCGCCCATGCTTCCAGCTTGCTCATCCCAATCTTCTCTGCTTTTGCCATCAATTCATTAAATGCCTTGACGGCTTCATCCTCTGTTGGAGCCAGATAGACCTTGGTGACTTCTGTTGATACCATCGTATCTATATTCGTTCGAATGATCTGTTCAGGAGAATCACTTGCCGGATTTATCATGCCGATAGCCGGATTAAATTTAATGATCTTAGAATACTGCTCTCCTTGCCTTGTCGTTTCAGACCCTGCTTTATATCCGCTGAGCGCCATGCCGACACCAGTTTCCGTTGGAACACCCCACCAGTAAACACCCTTTTTCTTAAGTGTTTCCAAGTCATTCATATCAAAGGTGAATTCCGGATATCCGGCTGGATTCATATTCCAGTCTTTGCCCTCGATACCCCATTGCGCCGTTTTCCATCCTTCATCTGAATACAAATATTTCAGAAATCTAACCGTATCCTCCAGTTTCTTGTTGCTTCGGCTCACATAAAGGCCTAGACCTCCAGTGCCGTTACTATAGATCGCTGCTTCTGGACTCAATGGCTCTGCCAACTGAACGAAGGATAATCCTTCTTCTTTTGCAATTGAATTCAGGCGATCAGCTCCCGAATAGGTCCATGTGTAGGAAAATGCCTTGCTAGCTTTCATCATTTGTTCTGTCTCGGTCTCGTTCTTGTAAGCAAAATTTTCCGATGTGATATATCCATTACGATATAAGCTATTCATATACAATAAGGATTTTAGGAGACCTGGCTGTCTCAGATAATACACTAAGCTCCCATCCTGATCGGCGAATCCGCCGCCCGCTGCACCGAATTGGGTATCAAAGAACGGTCTTTTCCAGTTTGGATTAAGGAGAAGCGGTGTCATGTCGGGATATTTCTCCTTTACCTGAGCAAATACGTTATCCAAATCCGTAAGTGATTTGATTGGTGGGTTACCGATTTCCTCCAATATGTCTTTGCGCAATGTAAGGCCTGGAACCATCATGTGAGCATAAGGATTGGCTTTCCATTCTGCTTCCGTCGAGAAATCATTACGGATGGCGTAATAGTTCCCGTCTTTTGCAGTATTTACAAGCTCCATGATGGGATCGAATTTTACGTCTGGTGCATATTTAGGAAATATCTCATTATATGGATAGCTTAAATTCCCATCCGACATCAGCGTCCAGTTGAAAGAGAGAACGATGTCCGGCAAATCCCCTGAAGCCACCATCAGGGCTAACTGCTTGTCATCTGTTGCAACCGTAATTTTTGGTTTGACACCAGTAGCTTTGGTTATCGCTTCAGGTATTTCACCCGTCCAATCCTGGAACGGATACCAGGTTGCGTCAACGAACATCGTTAATTCAACGGGAGGTTTATCCGGATCTAAGGGAGTACTACTAGCCTCGCTTGAGCTTTCACTAGCAGCATTGCTCGCTTGGCTGGAACTGGCTGGTTCTTTATTAGAGCTGCATGCAGCAAGAACCGTCCCCAAAAATAAAAGGGTTGCAAAAAGCATGGTGAACGTTTTAATGCTTCTTTTCACATTCCATTCCCCCTATAAATAATTGTTTATTTTAGAGCTTCCTCGTTTGCGTCCAAACAATTCGGCTGAAAAACCGCTGTTAACCCTTCACGGAACCGAGCATCATACCCGATACGAAATACTTCTGCAGAAACGGATAAACACCCAGAATCGGAACGATAGATACGACCATAGCCGTTGCCTGAATAGAGAACGGGGTTACTGATGATCTGGACATAGTGGCTGCAGCTTGCGTATTTGCGCTTGGAACCATGGATTGATTGATCACCTGCATCATGCGGTAAGTCAGCGTTCTTAGCTCCTCGTTCTGCACGAAGTAAGCAGAGTCCAACCAAGCATTCCAGTGTCCTGAACCGAGAAACAAGCTCATCGTTGCCATCAGCGGCAAGGAAATGGGAAGGATTATCCTCGCGAATATATGAATTTCGCTTGCACCGTCAATACGTGCCGATTCCCCCAGCTCTTCTGGAATTTCTCTGAAGAAAGAGATGGCTATGAGCAGGAAGAAAATATTGAGCATTCCAGGGATAACATAGACGCCGAAGGAATTAATCAGTCCCAAGCTTCTGAGTACGATATAGAAGGCGATTAATCCGCCGGAGAAATTCATGGCTACGATAACAATTAGAAAATGAGTTCTTCGGAACATCAAATCCCGTTTGGCTAATCCATAAGCGATCATACTCGTAAACAATACACCTAGTATTGTTCCCACTAAAGTTCTCAGTACCGTAACTCCAAAAGCGCTGAGCCATTTAGGATCCTCGAAAAAGGTAATGTAGTTCTCCAGTGAAAACTCTCTCGGCCATAAGTACATTCCGCCTAAATTCGTATCCGTTCCAGCATTCAGAGTAATAAGGAGAATGTAGTAAAAAGGGTATAATGTGATGAATACGATCACGATAAGAACAATCGTTATAAAGCTATCTAACAGCCAATCTTCCTTCGATCTTCTTCTTCGCAAGAACTCATCACCTTCTTTCTCTATTAGGTTAATTCACTAGAATAGACCAGTTCCGGATACTCTCTTGGCTATGGCGTTACTTGTAAATATTAAGAATACCGATATGATAGATTGCATGAGATCGATTGCCGTCGCATACGAGAATCTGCCTTCCGCCAATCCAACCCTGAATGCATACGTTTGAATGATCTGCGATGTATCGTTGTTAATTGCATTACCCAACAGCATGGATTGTTCAAAGTTTGATCCAACGAGTCCCCCACCCAGCATACTTCCGATCGATAAGATCAGAACGACGATGCTCGCACTCTTTAACCCCGGCAGCGTAATGTACAAAATTTTCTTAATTCGACTCGCGCCATCGATTTCAGCAGCTTCGTAAAGCGCCGGATCGATTCCAGCGAGTGCGGCTAGAAAGATAATCGTCCACCAGCCTGCCTCTTTCCAAATCGCGGTCATGACCGCCAATCCCCAGAACGAATCGGGATTCGTCAGCACATCCCATGGCTTCTGAATGATGTGGAACGAGAGCAGCAGATCGTTAAAAACACCATATCCCGTTGAGAAGAAAGCGTATGCAATTCCGGTAACGACAACCCACGAAATAAAGTGAGGCAGGTAGCTGACGGTTTGTACGAATCTCTTAAAGAACAAATGCTTGACCTCATTAAGCATAATCGCGAAGAGGATCGGAACTGGATAGGAGAAAATAACCTTGAGAATGCTCAGCGTCAGCGTGTTGCGAACGAGGTTTGGAAAGTTATAGTCCTCAATTAAGCTCTTGAAATGAAATAATCCAGCCCACGAGCTTGAGAATATTCCTTCTATTCCGGTTGATATTTTGTAATTCTTGAATGCGATAATGATACCGAACATAGGAATGTAACTGAAAATAAGCAAGTACAAGATTCCCAGTCCGACAAAAACCTGAAAGGGTAATTGTTTATGAAATCGCTTTAGAAATACACTATTAGGAATAACAATCACCATCCTTCGGCATTATTTTGTTTCCGTATTCCGATTATAGATGGATAAACTAACTCATGAAAACGGTTCATTTCCAATAAACAGGTGTCCTTTTCGTAGGTGTGTGTGCTGGAAATTAAATGCGAGACAAGCGATAAACCAGGCGCCAACTAACCATAGATTAAGGTTGGTATGTCCGAAGCCATTGGCCTAGCTTGAGAAGTACTTCCTGCTGCTCCAAAGGAATTATGCCGTCCGCTCTCGGACCTACGTTTAGGATCTTCATCCTAGCTCCCCTTCTCCAAAAAAGAATTCCTTATGGCATCCATTATATTCGTTCACCCATTTCGTTTTAATGGATTCAAATGACGTATTTCAACAGAAGATGTCGTTATTTCACAGATTGTTACACATGCGAGAAGCTTTACACGTTATACTGAAAGCATACATCTAACGTCTGGGGGAAACGTATTTGGAATACCCTGCGATCAATTTCGACAACATGAATGTGAAAATCGCGATTGGCGATTACGTATTGAACGTGCTCTATGTGAGATTCGGTTATTTCTACAGTTCCATGCATAGACATAGCCATAGCAACAAAAGCTACGAGCTTCACTACATTCCTGGCGGCTATGGCACCCTTATCGCGAACGAGCAGGAATATCCTATTACGCCAGGCACCTTATTTATGACAGGACCTGATATTGCGCATGAACAATTAACGTCGCCGAATGATCCCATGGCTGAATACTGCATTTGTTTCGAAATCATTCCAGGACCCTCCTGGCCCTATCCTGCGAAGACCCTTGAAGAACAAGAGAGCTACACGATGGCCGAGCTGCTTAAGGAAACATTATTCTGGTTCGGACAAGATACGCAGAATATGCTCCATTCCTTCCAACAGTTGTCCTCTGAAACAATCCATCGATATATTGGTTACGACAGAATGGTTAAGCAGATCATTGAGCAGCTAGTCATCAAGCTCATAAGAAACTATACTGACAATCGTCCGTCCATTCGCCAGCCCCTTCTTCGAACGCTTGACGATGACCGGCTCATTCTCATAGAAGAAAGCTTCCTCACTAACTACAGCGCAATTACTTTGCAGGATTTGGCTAATCTACTTGGCTTAAGCAAAAGGCAGACGGAAAGAACGCTTAGGGAAGACTACGGCTCCACTTTCATGAAGAAGAGAACGGTAGCCAGATTAAACGCTGCCGCTTTTTTTCTAAGGACAACCTCCTTGTCAATTAGCTCCATAGCACATAAGGTTGGCTATTCAACGCTGGAGCATTTCTGCCAGTCCTTCAAGAAACATTACCAGGTATCCGCAAGCTCCTACCGCATATCACGAAATGCAAACACGGGCGAATAGCCGAAATGCGAAGAAAGCTCAGACACTGATCTTCTATTTACCGCACAAAACGCCTGTTACGTTGCCAGAAGCAACTTAACAGGCGTTTTAATGAGCACAGTGTCGGTCCAATAAGCGGCACACCGACGACACCAGGCGAACATTCCTTACTCCGAAGTTGTACCTGCGCCATACAGCTTCCGGTACATCTCGGGCGTCATTCCTTCCAGCGTTCCGATCGTTTCCAGCTGCATGGGAAGCAGCTCCGCCGAAGAGACGGAAACTACGCGTCGCTTCATAGAAAACCTCCATAATCTTATATCCGTTTTCGTTTATTTTATATAGGATGCAATTGTTACAGGAAATACAATAGAGGTATATAATGCATTATTATCATATAAGACGGGGGGATTTAAGATAATTAAGCTCATTAAGTATCCGGGAACCGCATGTGTAGCGGAAAATCGCGATTTCACGGTCAAGGCAAGACCGACGGGCGGCGAATGGGAGCAGCTCTTCGTCTATGACGTCAAAGTGGACATGCATCAGGTCCGTCATGCCTCCATGGCGATGTTCGATTGCTCCGGCCCGATTGAGATTGAGGTTACGAAGAACGAGGGGACCGTAATCGACTGTGTGATTCGACCGTTGTCGCGCGGGGTTGCTTACACGCTTGACGGAAACACGATCAAGTTTACCATCGACGGTCCTCAAAAGCTGTCGGTGGAAGTGAACGGCGACAGGTTCCACAATCTGCATCTGTTCGCCAACCCGCTCGAGCAGGATGCGCCGTCTCCTGACGGGCCGGGCGTCGCTTATGTCAAACCGGGCATCCATCGGACCGAAGACCTTCTTTCGCTCCTGACGGCTGCGGGAACAGACGGCAGTATGACGCATACGCTCTATTTCGGGCCGGGCATGCACCATTTGGAGGAAGTGATTCTGCGTATCCCGTCGGGGAAGACGGTTTACATCGCCGGCGGAGCGGTGGTCGCAGGCTCGATGGTATGCGACTCCGTCAGCGATGTCACGGTCCGCGGCAGAGGCGTTCTTTACTTGACCGAATTCGGGCGATTTTCCGCTTTCCGCGGGGTGCGCATCATCTTCTCCAAGCGGATACGCGTCGAGGGAATTACCCTTATCGATCCGCCGCATTACAGCATCTATATCGGCAAGTCCGAGCAAATCCGGATTGCGAACTTCAAAGCGTTCAGCACGAAAGGCTGGTCGGACGGGATCGATATGATGGCCAGCTCGGATATTGAGATCGAGGACGTGTTTATGCGCAATTCCGACGATTGCATCGCGGTTTACGCCAGCCGTTGGGATTATCTAGGAGATACGCGGAATGTTGCCGTCCGCAATTCCATCTTATGGGCGGACGTGGCTCATCCGATGAATGTCGGCGGGCACGGCAATCACCATAAAGGGGACGTCATCGAGAACGTCCTGTTCGAAAATATCGATGTGCTCGAGCACCATGAGCCGCAGCCCGACTATCGGGGCTGCATGTCGATTAATGCCGGCGATAACAATACGGTCCGGAATGTGACCTATCGGAACATTCGGGTTGAACCGTTCGAGCTCGGACGGCTGTTCGATATCCGCGTGCTCTTCAATCCGAAGTACAATCCGGTACCGGGCAAACGGATCGAGCATATCCGCTACGAAAATATTTCTTTCGCCGGGTATAACGGCAATCCGTCGCAGATCGGCGGATACGATGCGGACAGGACGGTCGAGCATATCGTATTCAAGAATGTTACGATCAACGGGAAGCCGGTGACGGATGCCGAATCGGGCAACATCCGGGTGCTTCCCTTCACTAATTACATCCGTTTTGAATAACACAAAACATGTAAAATGCAGCCCGCCTCATCGTGATGAGGCGGGCTGCATTGACTCCCTTTATTTAAAGCATTTTTTTCAGTAATTCCTCGTTATATGTCTCACGAATAATTTTTATAAGCTTATAAATGGAAACTCTCGAATGCTTTTGCTTCTTCTACATTCTTACTGTCCTTTGGAGCCTCCATTTCAATCATTTCATCCGACTTGCATTAGGTGAACTCGACGTCATGTGCATGCTCTCCAATCCGGATATTTCCGGACTCCGGACTGAGGATATGCCGATCGTTGATTCGCAAATTCCGGAACTTTACCCCCCTTACGAATCTAGACTCATCGAAGCCCGCTATAAGCGACGGGTTGTCGCAAGTTCCGTTGAACGCGATATTGTCAAAGAAAATATTCTCCACCCGGAAGCCGGCGCATGGATTATATTTCGGATTAAAGAGCACGCGAATGTCGATTAGCTGTCCGAGCTCGAAATGTTCTATTCGGATATCACGGTAAGTCACATTCCTGACCGTATTGTTGTCGCCGCAATTAATCGACAAACAGCCCCAGTAATACGGCTGCGGCTCATGATGCTCGAGCACATCGATATTTTCAAACAGGATGTTTTCGACAACGTCCCCTTTCTCATGATTGCCGTGCCCGCCGACATTCATCGGATGAGCCACGTCCGCCCATAAGACGGAATTGCGGACGGCGATGTGCCGTGTGTCCCCCTGATAATCCCAGCGACTGCCGTAAACCGCGATGCAATCGTCTGACGTTCGCATGAACACATCGTCAACATCCACATGGCTACTTGCCATCATGTCGATGCCGTCCGACCATCCGCGGGTGCTGAACGACTTGATATTGCTGATCGAGATATGCTCGGAACTCCCGATCATAACGGTATAATGGGGCGGATCAATGACAATGATTCCTTCGACGGCAATATGCTCGGAGAACAGAATCTCAACGGCGCGATAATAGGTTGTCTTCTCGAAATCGGACATATATACGATCCCACGGCCCCGGATCGTCACCTCCCGTACATGATCGCAGATAAATGCCCCATAGACGACCGATCCTCCGGCTAGATATACCGTTACACCAGAGGGTAAGCGGAATTGCGGCTGTTCCAGAACATGTATGCCAGCATTGAAATAGATGACCGATACTTCTGGCGTGATCAGACGCTGAAGATCTTCGGTCTGGTGTGTGCCCGGCGCAACGACTAAGACGCTCGGATCGTCCTGTATTGGCGCGTCTTCCTCAACCGGATTAGCGAAGATGTGCAAATTGTGGAATCGGTCTCCGTTCACCTCGAGCGACAGCTTTCGTGGCCCGTCGATTATGAATGTCACCTGATTTCCATTGACGACGCCCCCCACCCCCGCAGATGCGGGGCGGATCGCCACGTCATGAATCTCGCCTTCATTCTTGATCACTTCAACTTCAACCGCGCCGGCGCAATCGAAATAAACCATGGAGGCGTTCCGCACATCATGCATGTCCACCTTCACGTTGTAACAAAACAATGGTCGCCATTCGCCTTGGCCTTGTCGAACGCGCACCGTATAATCTGAATTTTCGACTGCCCCCTCAGGAGCCGCGTAGGTGATCACGTCATTTGTTGCAGAAGTCATGTTTTCCCCTCACTTGTTCAATATTGCGATATCCGTTATCCCTTCACGGAACCAATTGTAAGTATATGGCTACTCCTCCCGAGCTTTCCAAATTAAACTCAAGTATGGATTTCTTTGTAACTTCAGCAGATTTCAACTCAACCTTTGTGCGCGTATCAAGTTCCAGTACATCTACATAAATTTGTGCAATATATTTCTTTTTATCATCCAGAAAATGTAGCGGAATTTCCACAGTACGGGCCTTCTCATTATTTATGCATCCGATAAACCAGTCGCTTTCCTTGCGTCTAGCAATCGTTGCATATTCTCCTATTTCTCCTGATATTCCGATTGACTCGTCCCAAATCACAGGAAGCTTCCCCCAAAACTGTATTTCCTGCTCACCTTTCCAATCAGATGGCTTATCATACCAGAACATCATCTGCATAGGACTATAAACTATAACGCCCATAGCCAGCATATGTGCATGAGTCACTTTCAATCGTTGATCATAATAGCAAATCGTATAATCGCCCGCACCAGCCTGAAACCGTACAAAAGGTAATGTTGTATTATGTGAGGCTGTAGGAAAATGCTCGTTCCCCCGAATCCCCTCCTGCGTAAGCAAATTGGGATAAGTACGTGAAAGACCTGTTGGGCGATAAGCATCGTGAATGTTTACCATTAAGCCATATTCATGGCACTTTTTCACGACCTCCACAACCCAACGCGTCCACTCTTGAGGCCCTACTTTCACAAAACCTAATTTTATGCCTGCTATTCCCCATTCCTTCCATACAGGCAGTGATTCATCCAGGTATGGCTCTGCAGCCGTTCTGTCTACGTAGATGAAAACGCCGATTCCTTTCTCCTTCCCATAGGAAATGACTTTCATTAGATCCAGGTCACGGTCCGGCGCTTCCCTTCTGGGGTCGCTGGCCTTATCTTCACCTTCAAGCGATCCATACCAGCCGCCATCAAAAAGAATATATTGGAACCCATGGTCTGCGCAAAAATCTATACAGCTGAACGCACTTTGAGTGGACAGCAGCATATCCCTCAAGGCCTTCCCGGGCTTAACATATTGAAACTCTACCGCCTTGCAGGGTTCGCTAAGATTCAGTACCATATTGCTCCGGCATAGCAACTCTGCTGCATAGTCTGCAAGTATAAAAGTACGCCATGGCGTGGCAAATGGCGTTTGTCCTTTTACATAGGAAACTAAACTATCATGTTCATCCTCATCTAATGTAAACCCATACCCTACATAATCATCTTGGCTAAAAAGCCCGAATAAATGTCCTGACAAATGGACTTTTAAAGTGTTTTCGGCTTCTTCATCCTTTACAATCAACATTCTGGCATAATCAATCAGGCCGGCTTCATGAATAAGAACATATCCGCCTTCCGGTAATTGCACGGCAAATGGACGCTCACAATAACCGCTTACGTCTGCCACTGGTTTTACTAAATATTCTCCTTCAACTCCATGCTCTTCCCATGCCATACTTCCTTGAGGAAAGGTAAATCTAGTATCCTCACAAGTAATGGTGAAATGATTAATAGATTCCTGTTCGGGCAAGAAGTATTGAAAAGCTGTTCCTTCGGCATATGCGCGTAAACGGATTCCCATTATCCTGCCCAAGTCATCTTCCACGCAAATGGTTGCCTCTTCGAAGCTTTCATCAATTACAGCCCGTTCACCGTACAAAGGGTTCCATGCACCATCCGCATTTCTTTTTGTAACGCTTCTGATTTTGAGACCCTCACATAAAGGAGGGGTATCTGCAAGATACAGGCCAAGCCTTGAAGACATAACCATAGTTGTTCCGTTACGCTTAACGGTATACCATAGTTTCCCATCCTGATCCAAACTCAAGCCAATACAATTTCCCCCATATGATGCTTCTATCATCATACCTCTCACCTCTAGATTCGACTCAAATTGCTTATTAAGACGAAGCTCATCGATTTTCTCCTCCATAGTTACACAACCGGCACCCATCAAAGATAGGTGCCGTCTGCTAACTTCTCTGAAGATTACTTGCCGCCTGCATCAAGATAAGCTTGGACTTGCTTGAGGACTTCCTCACGTACTTTTTCCAAGCCCAAGGCACGCAATTCTTTATTACTATTCTGAGCAAATTCTTTCCATTTCGGGTCCAAGCCAGTCATCAGAATATCTGCTGCTTGCTGGATCTTAGGATTGAGCTTTGCGAGTTCTGTTGTAACCGGTTTTGTATCAAAGACGAAGGCAGCTAGCGGGACTTGGTAGTAGCTATTCGTGTCCTTTGCATACTCAATGTATTTCAACATTTCCGGAGAATTGCTCATATTATTTCTGGACAAAGTCGGATTCCAGGTCATTTCATAGCCTTGGAAAATATAATTTGAGCTATTATCAGTCGTATTGTATCCGTCGTCTCCAACCGCAGTCCAATGATCGCCTTCGATCCCCAGCTCGATCAAGTCATGGTTCTCTTTGCTGCTGAACATCCAATCCAGAAATTTCATGGTGCGTTCTACATTTTTCGAGCTTGAGGGAACAACCGCACTGTTGTTGGCAATGAAGGTGGTGCGGATCGCGCCGGGCTTCATATCCCGAATATCATCACTCGTATAGAAGAAAGGCTCATAATCCGCATTGGCATTAATTTTCTTTAAGTCCAACGTATTTTTCGTCAAATTGTAGATGGTCGTTTCAATTGCAGCAACTTTGTTCTTATCAAGTGCTTCTACTGCTTGTTTCGATAATGGATCTTTGTTCGTGTACCCATTACCATAGTACTCCGCTCTCGTCCCGAAATGGCCGTAAATCGAATCGTGCGTGTTAAACGGCGCCGGGAAGTTGGCGAATGCGGATTCCGGATCGCCGATGGTTGCAGCGCCAAGCACTTTCTTCCCGTCTGGCGAGATAGCAACGCTGAACGGTACCCCACCCGTAAACGATTCCGGTTTGATAGCTGCAAGTCGAATGTCTGTGCGCCCTTTCTCCTCTGGTATGCCAAGACGGAATATACCACGGCCTCCAATACTAAACGGTGTATAGTCAGGATGCTTCGTCTTTACAGCTTCCAGGTAGTTTTCTAAATCCTCCATCGATTTGACCGGCGGCAAGCCGAGTTCTTCCCGGATATCTTTACGGATAGCAATAATGAAAGGATCGGAATAAGCCGTTTGGAAAGGAATCGTGTAGATGTGGCCGTTGACTTTATTATTTTCCATCATTTCCGCAGGGAACGCTTTCTTCAGTCCCGGGTATTCATCATTGTTGAAATATTTATCAAGCGGCTGGTAGTAGCCCAGACTGAGGTGGTTAAAGAGCGTTGCCCAAGGCGCATCGAAGGTCAAGTCAAAAGATTCGCCTGTAGACATGGCTAACAGCTGTTTTTGTCTGAACTCAGCACCCGGGACGAAATCAAAATTGATTTTGGTATTTAGTGTGTCTTTGGTACGTTTCTCGAATTCGGCCAGCACCTTATCCAAATCTGCCTGCCTATCGCCGAAGAACATGAACTTCAACGTTACCGGGTCTGGAGTTTGTGCAGCATTTGTTTCTTTTTCCGTTTCTGTTGCTTGCGATGCGCTGCCGCTATTGCTGGCGGCTGGTTCCTTGGTTGAGCAAGCTGTCAATGCTGTGCTCAACATAAGAAGCAGTGCAAGTACGGGTAAAGCGAGTTTTCTGAATCTGACTTTCATTTTCTGTTTCCTCCCTTAATTTGGTGTATCTATACTAAACCGCCATAGCGGGTTTAGCCCATCAGTGGGATCAGCCTTTAACAGAACCGATCAACAAGCCTTTAACGAAATACTTTTGAACGAACGGATACAAGAAGATAATCGGGCCGATCGTGACAATCGTTGCGGACATCCTCGTTGTCAACGTAGGAGTCGCATATTCGGCTATAGTAATATCCTGAGCGAGCTTCTGACTAAATTCGACACTATCGAGAATCCGTTTAATCAAATATTGCAGCGGGAACAAATTCGGATCTCGAATATAGAGCATCGCCTCAAACCATTTGTTCCAAAAGGCAATGGCATAGAACAAACTGATAGCCGCCATAGCGGGTAAAGAAACCGGAATCATGATTCGAAACATAATATAGATCTCATTAGCGCCATCGATTTTAGCCGATTCCGCTAATGATTCGTCAATTGATTTGAAAAAGTTGCGCATCAAGAACATATTAAACGGGTTAAGCAACGATGGAATGATCAGCACCCATATCGTGTCTGTCATTCCCAAATACTTCGTGATCAGAATGTAGCTGGTAACAAGTCCGCCATGAAACAGCATCGTAAAGAAAACATAAAAGATGATATAGTTTCGGTACTTCAAGGAACGCAGAGACAACGGATAGGCCATGGCACACGTAACCAGCATGGCGAGAGCGGTCCCGACGACAGTGATAAAGAGGGTTACACCATAGGATCTATAGATCGTGTCGTTTTTTAACAATAACTGATACGCATCTAACGAAAACACTTTGGGGAACACTTTGAAGCCATATTTCATTAACGCCGTTTCTGTGGACAGCGATGAGCTGAGTACGGTAACGAACGGCACCAAACAAGCGATAGCAAAAACGATAATAGCCACGTACATAATGATAAGCAGCAGACGGTCTCCGGTACTTTCTTTTATGTTCATATTTCTTCTCCTCTATCCTGTATTAATACAACGCCGAATCGGGTGAATATTTGCGCGTGATTTGGTTGACAGTCAGTACAAGTATAAAACCGACAAAGGATTGAAATACGCCAACAGCCGATGACATACTGATATTGCCTAATTCCATCAGCGCACGATACACGTAGGTATCGATTACATCGGTGGTTGGATACAAGAGGGCATTCGGACCGACAATGGCATAGATCATTCCAAAATCACCGTAGAAGATTCCGCCCATGGCCAGAATCATCAGCAGGATGATCGTCGGTTTCAACATAGGCAGGGTGATATGCCATATTTTCTTCCACCTGTTTGCGCCATCCATCGATGCCGATTCATAAATTTCGGGATTAATGCCGGAGATGGTGGCCAAATAGACGATAGACCCGAAGCCCGCCGCGTGCCAAATTTTGGTAACTATCAAGAAAAACGGCCAGTATTTGGCTTCATTGTAGAACGTAATGGATTCGACCCCGAACATGTTCAAGATTTGATTCACCATTCCGCCTTGATACGGTAAGAAAATCGATACGATCATGGCGACAACCGTCCAAGACAAGAAATAGGGCAAGGTTACAATCGTTTGCGTGAATACTTTGAACTTTTTGGAATTGATCTCCGAAAATATGATCGCAATCGAAACGGAAACGACCATCGTGCTAAATATAAACATTAAATTCAGAAATACGGTGTTGAATATAACCCGAAATATTTCAGTAGATTCAAAAAAAAACCGAAAATTTTCAAAACCGACAAAAGGGCTTCCAAAAACTCCTTCTATGGGTCTGAAATCTTGAAAGGCAATGACGATCCCGAATATCGGCAAGTAAGCAAAAACAAAGATTAGCAGGATGCCGGGCAAAGTCAGAAGGTACAGTAAATGATTTTTGCGAATCTCTTGAAAAAACGAGTTTTTCTTCTTCGTGTTTATTTTTTGTGGTTGGTTTTGATACGATATGGACCTTTCCATCTACATCCTCCCCCATGACTTCTTTTTTTGTTGCGTGTTATCAATATGCCTGACCACACGATATTTCGAAAAGGCTAACATAAGGCACATTGTACGAAAATGGAAATTAACGTATATAAAAAACGGCATATTGAATAAATTTCGCAGAAAAGCGTCTCAGACCAAGTAAAACGGCTTCGCCGTCCTTGGGACGGCAGTAGACGTTTGTATCGAGCGATAAGATGAGTATAAAGACATAGAAATTTATACTTTCTTATCGCAAAATAAAAACCGCTAGTTCCGTAAAGGAAACTAGCGGCCATCCGTCAGTCACATCATCATGCTTTCCAATTTATTTTCCCTGCGGTAATGATCCGGCGACATCCCTACATGCTTTTTAAACAAAACATAGAAATAACTCGTATTTTCAAATCCGACCATTTCACCTATTTTTTTAGCGGAATGATCGGTATGGATCAGGAGCTCTTGCGCTTTAAGGAATCGATGCTCGGCAATATGCTCCGCGACTGACTTGCCTGTCTCTTCTTTGAAAAGCTGTCTTACATATCTGGTCGACAAACCGACCAATTGCGATAATACATCCAAAGATAGATCGGGTTGCGTAAAGTGTTCTTTAATATATGCCACCATTGTTTCAACCGTCTTGCTATTTTTGGACCTTGCTTCTCTGTCTCGGATCGCGACAATTCTTCCACATAACGAAAGAAACCAGGTCTCGATTTGTTCCAGTGTATCCAATCGCAATAATTGCTGTTGACACGTATGAATTTCCAAATCGGCGTCTTCACGATCAAAGCTTGACATTCCTTTGGCCGTTCGAATGGTCATCACCAACAATTGTACAAGCGAAAGGATAACCTCATCGTACTTGAATGGATGGATCACCACAAAAAAATCAGCTGACAACTCCCGAAGCTGCTCCATTTCGCCTGCCCTCAAGCTGTTCATCATTTGCTTCTCTAATTCAACGGGATATTCATATTCTTTGGTTTCTTCCGAGAGAACGTCCTCATAAGCGATCAAGCTATTTGTTCCGTATACCAATCTGAAGTGAACAGCTTGGTAAGCGCCCAGTCTTGATAACTTCAAGTCTTCAACTTTTTCTGCGATAGGACCAATCGATGCTGTCACGGTTATTCTCAGAAATTTTTCTACATTCATCTGAATCTCTGTCAATATCGACTTGACTATCACTTCGTGTTGATCTTCGCCAGAACCAATATTAAATATCAGATCAAGCGAATCATAGCCGTCTTCGATGATTTCCAAATTATGGGACATCAAAGCAATTTCCCTGCTAATATTCACAATGGCATATTTCAACAACGAAATATCGACCATATCATATTTCTCCGACATTTCATGGAAGGCATCCATCTTAAGTACACAAACCACATATCGATCCGTTTCCAAACCAAGATCAAGCCTCTTCATCTCATGTTGTACTTCGGCGCCATTTCCTGCCGTCCCATGCAATATGGAACGTAGGAGGCTCTGCTTGCGGGCCGATACCGACTGGTTGATGTCGGATTGAAGGGTCTTCACTTTATTCTCCAGCAAAGAAAACGATTTATTTAATACATCGTACTCATTAAGTGCCGGCTTTTCCTTGGACTCTGTCGTCGGTAACGTTCTTTTGATTAAATGATAAATTGGCACATATATGATTTTGGTGAAGAATGCCGAGGTAATCGCCATAATTGCTAAACATAGAAGGGTCATTTTTAAGATAAAGCTTTGGAGTGCAGTCACTTTGCCTAGCAGCTTATCTTGATTGGCCAAAATAATGAAGTTCCAACCAAGCCGATCCGCTTTTACGTAAGATACCATATAAGTCTTGTTATTAAGTTTGGAAGTCAAATTCCCGCGTTTTTCATTACTACCCAGAATAGACTTCATTATTTCTTCAAGCGCATCGTTATCCTGTAACATCTCATCGTCAGGGCGGGAAATGATGAGTCCTTGATCATTAACGATCATCATTTGATACATCCCTTCGCTGCTTCCCTTCATGACAAGCTCCTGCAGCACATTTTGGTCGAGATTCACAACCATGCTGTTCTGGAATCCGTCAGGCATTACATTCGAATACACGATCGAGATTAAATTTTGGGGTTCTGCGGTCGTGCTATTGGGAAACGTAAAGACTGCCTTCCGGGGGATCAAAATACTTTGCTCGTACATATTCTTCTGTGCCAGCAACTCTGTCATGCCCTTATCGAAAAAATTGTCAATGGTGCTGAAAGTCATTGCCGAGGAAAAGACAAGTTCTATATTGTAGTTATATACATATACAGAAGAAACTAATGGGTTGTCCTGAATGAAATTATTGAGCTGACTGTTAATATTATACATCTCACCTGTTGTGAAGTCTTTTCCATTCATTGCACTAATAATCCATTCATTATTTAGAAACAATTGGGAATAATAATCAAAGGTAGATGATAGAAGGATGTTAGCCGTATTGTAGGACTGTTCTATCATTCTAGAGGAGGTTTCATTGACCTCTTTCGTTAAATCACTTGAAACCTTATGCAAAATGACATATGAAAATCCGGCAATAAACAAAATACCGACGAGCGCATAGGAGAGAATGATTTTAAATAGCATATTTTTCTTTCGTACAAATGCCAATATCTTTTTCATATTGCTCGCCACCTAAGTGAATATATTGAAACAGATTAATATATTATACCTCCTAAGAAGGAATATACATATCGTTAATGACTTCCACCACTTGGAATCTTTCATTGTTAGATAAATAGGCAACGACACTTCTCTAATGAGGAGCATACATGGGTTAAAGTATTAGACTGACCCGAGTAATAGCAACAGCGGCAGCATGGACTCGAAAGTCCAAAACTGCCGCTGTTTTATTGAACTATCGCTCCCCCGACCGTGATAGGCAGCATTGAGTAGTACAGCTTTCATGTTATTTTGATTCTGAAAGTGAGATTCTGTATAGCTTATCGCCGTTCTCTTGTGGCATACCACGGCCGTCTGTATTATTACTAATGAAATACAGGATATTATCTTCAATTTGCACGTCTCGAATTCTGCCAAGTCCGGTGATGACTTCACGTTGTTCGCCTGTTTCAAGGTCGAATTCTAATACCGCGGATCCTCTTAATGCTGCAACATACAATTTGTCATTATAAATGTCCATTCCGGAAGGTGCCCAAGTTGCTTCATCTTCGGAAGTAAATAGCGGTGTCACCATGCCATCCTGTTGCTCATAGCCTTGAATAATCGGCCAGCCATAATTTTGACCGGCTACTATTTTGTTGATCTCATCATTTGCATTACTACCGTGCTCACTTGCATAGAGAGTGCCGTCAACTGACCAGGCAATTCCTTGAGGATTTCTGTGTCCATAACTATACACGTAGGAATTGGGAAACGGATTATCACTTGGTATTGATCCATCAAGATTCATTCTTAAGATTTTTCCGCCTAATCCATTGGGATCTTGTGCAATATCTGATTTAGATGCATCACCGGCAGTTGCATAAAGCTTTTCATCAGGTCCAATCTTAAGCCTTCCCCCATGATGGTAAGAACCACTCGGGATATGATCGAGAAGCAAACTCTCTTCTCTCCATACGCTATCATCCAAACGGAGAGTTACAATACGGTTAAATTGGCCGGAGTCGTCATGATATGTATAATACGCATAGGCTAGATTAGATTTCGTAAAGTCAGGAGCGAGCGCGAACCCTAACAACCCTGCCTCTGAGGCCGTCACAAGTTCTTTCTCGAGTTCCACCCTTTGTCGCTCAATTTCACCATTTTCAATTTTTGCGATGCTCCCTGGTCTTTCTGTTAAATAGAAGGTATTCCCCAATTTCACGATAGACCAAGGCACCTGTAGATTTTCTCCAATTATTTCTAGTTCTTCAACTACAGGATCTTGTTGTTCATTAGCAGAACACCCAGCGATTAGAAGTATTGCAAACAAAATGGGTATGACTTGATTCAACTCCAATCACCTCTCCATTATTCCATTTTTTCAATTTTCACTGTAAAATCACCACTCATATTTCTAAGCTTTTCTGCAAGCTCTTCCATTCCAGATTCAATCTTGCCCAGCATAATAAGTCCATTTGAATAGCCAAAATCTTTATAGTATAAAACCAAATTCCCCCAAGGGGAAAAATAAGCGAAATCTCCAACGGACGGATCGCTTCCTGATGATGCATCTTCTGTAGATAATTTATTATCCAGATAAACAATTTTTTCGGTTTCTGCATAATCTTCAAAAGTTAATGTTAATGGGAGCCGTGTTAAAAAATCTCTGCTTGTTGGATTATCATACATGTTCACAATGACTTCCTCGTTGCCGAAGGTCAACTTTATCCTAGCATCTTCTACACCATAATTATCAATTAAAGAATCATTGGTAATTGCGGCGCTTTCGTTGGTAACTATACCCGCAAATAATTGTTGCACAGGCTCTGCGGCCTTGGCGTCAACAGCACCGTCGGCCACTAATTTATCTAACATGGTGTGATCGCTGTTTTTAAATTTGGTTGATAGCGCGGAATAAGATACGGCAACCATATCGCCGCGAAGGAAAGTGTGGGTGATCGTATCCAACAGTCCAAGCTGACCAGCTGCTTTTATTGCCGTCCCGTAGGTAAAGTCACTGCCATCCTCGAAACCCAATGATCGAAGTACAAAGGCAGAATACATTTGCAGATTGCATAAACCGTCAGGATCGAATTCCTCGTCACTTACGCCTCTGGTCAAAGAGTTGCTATACATATAAGCAATATATTTGTCTGCCCAGGCAGGGACATCGGTAAATGGATGGCTGTAGTTACCGTTTTGCGCCTCTTTTTCCATGCCCAACAGACGAACCAGCATGATCGCAGCTTCGGTACGGGTAACTTGTTTTTCTAATTCATAACCAGCATCGGTTCCGAGGAATAACCCTAAACTGTTTAGGGTATCTGCTTTCAGATTATCTTCAGATGCTGATGCCGTTTGTCCATAAATGCTCGCGACCATTACCATAATAAACATCAAATGGATCGGTTTCGAATGTTTTTTCGTTTTCATTTCATTTTTCCTCCCTTTAACCAAGGTTAATTTTTCCCCAAGGGGAATAATAAGTGAAATCTCCTTTCGGTTCCCGCGTAGGACGAGTTACAAAGTGGAGATGTCAATAACGAATCGATAACGCACATCACTTCGGAGAACACGACCGTACGCTTCTTCTACTTGGTCTGCACTGATCACCTCAATTTTAGGGGCGATGTCGTGTTGAGCGGAGAAATCAAGCATCTCCTGTGTTTCCTGGATACCACCAACGAGCGAACCGGCAATACTGCGTCGACCCATAATTAAGGAAAACACACTGTACTGATCCGGCGTGCCTGGTGCACCTACATTTACAAGCGTTCCATCTACGCGAAGCATCGATAAATACGCATCAACGTCAAGATTTGCAGACACTGTATTTAAGATGAGGTCAAATCGACCTGACAATTTCGTGAATGTAGCCGGATCACTGGTCGCAAAGTAATGATCTGCGCCAAAACTCAGAGCTTCATTTTTCTTATTCAAAGATCGACTCAAGACAGTTACTTCAGCACCCAATGCATGGGCGTATTGGATTGCTAGGTGGCCAAGGCCCCCCACTCCCACTATGGCAACCTTCTTGCCTGGGCCGGCTTTCCAATGCTTCAAAGGAGAGTACGTTGTGATACCTGCACACAATAGTGGGCTTGCTACATCCAAATTTAGACTTTCTGGAATGCGAACAACGAACCTTTCTGTCACCACTATTTTTTGGCTATACCCTCCGTATGTTGGATCCCCATCGTAATCCAATGCATTATAGGTTAAGATAACGCCTTTCGTACAAAATTGCTCTTCACCACGGAGACAATATTCACATTCTCCGCAGGAATCAACAAAGCAACCAACTCCAACACGATCGCCTACAGTGAACTTTGTAACTTCTGTTCCTACAGCTGCCACAACTCCGGCGATTTCGTGACCTGGAACCATTGGGAATATTCCACCACCCCACTCCCCGTATGCACTATGAATGTCGGAGTGGCAGATACCGCTAAACTTAATATCTATTAGGATATCTAGAGGTCGTAGTGCTCTCCGCTCAATGTTAGTCCGTTCAAATGCTGCTTTTGCACTTGGGACACTTAGAACATAGGTCTTGTTTTTATCCATATTGCACATAAGAGACAATCCTTTCTTTTTGAAACTGAAGTTTTTGAATTAAAAAAATTACTTTCCACATTTCCAGCTTCCCTATATAATCGATATTGATCGATTAGTCGACATCTGTCTATAATCATAAACAGAAACAAAATGCTTGCAATCGTTAAATTAAACTTATTTGTCGATTATTTTACAATTTACCTCTTAGTGTTGATTAATTAAGAAAGTTTGGTGAGTTCCTCATGGCAAAAGTGGATAGAAGAATACTCAAATCTCAAGAAGCAATAAAAAAAGCTATTATTGAACTGATGTCTGAAAAAAGTTTTGATGGCATTACCATACAGGATATTTCTGATAGGGCAAATGTTCACCGAGCAACCATATATCTTCATTACACGGATAAATTTGATCTACTAGATAAGCTCATTGAAGAACATATTAACGAAATGCGGGAAATCAGCGTATGGGCATGTGAAATGAATTGGAGAGATGCGAACCTGGTCTTTTTCGAATACTTTGAGCGTAATTATTTATTCTTTTCGACGATGTTAGCGAGTAAAGGAGCCCCTTCCTTTCGTACTCGGTTCCTTGAATTTCTTATCGAAGAGTACAAAGAGGAAGTGGATATAACCGAAGAAAAAAATCGCGGATTGAATGAAGATGTTATGGTTCTATTTATGGGAACGTCTTTCGTAGGGGTAGTGGAATGGTGGATCACGAATGGAATGCCTTATCCGCCTCATGTCATGGCAGATCAAGTGGGGATCTTGTTAGAGAGGGTTGTATAATCGATCTGATAATCTTAGAATCTGCGCTTGCTGCCCCTAATCCGGATAGCAATCCGTAAACTCGTCCTTGTGATAGTGTTCTTTTAATCACAAGCACACCGATAGGTCCAACAGGGGCAGCAATAGAAAATCCAATTGCTAAACCCTTTAATAACAGGAAAATGTCCATAACTCTGAATGTTCCTTCTACAGATACCCAAGAAACTCGAGTCGATTTCCAAATGGATCTTTTAGATAAAATCGTTTGATACCTTCATCGCTGCGTGCATCATCATAAATTATTTGGGTATTCATTTGAAGCAAGTATTCCTCTAGACTATCTAAATCTTGAACATGAAATGCTGGGTGAGCTTTGGTTGCGGGTACAAAATCTTTTTGAACCCCAATATGAACTTGATGATTACCACATTGAAACCAAACACCACCACGTTTTTTTTTAATTTTCAGGTTTCGGTACTTCCGTCCAGCCTAACAACTCTTTAAAAAACGTTCTGGCTTCTGCCTCACAACCTTCTGGTGCCGCTAATTGGACATGATCAACTCCAATAAAACAAAATGACATGTTAAATCCTCCTCTAACAGAAATGTTATATGAGTGCTTTGGTCATTATAAAATCTTTTTGTTCCCGAATTTTCTCATCGAATATCCTAATCATCTAAGCCCTTTCCGCCTAGAATATGAGGCAAATATTTTTCAACCCTTGACTCTCGAGTTTTGGATTGTTTGGGTGAAGAAAAATGAAGAATGTACGCTCTTTGCCGTCCCGGAGTCAATGCTTCAAAAGCAGTTTTCAAGTCAGGGATTTCAACGAATTTATTTTGTAATTCTTCAGGAATGATGTATTCCGTATTCTTTTTATAGTTCACTTGCAAACCGGCTTTTTCAACTTCAATGGCTTCATCGATATAAGTTTTCAAGATAAGCTGCATCTCATCTATTTCTTGAACATTGGTGAACCGAATCTGGCGCGCCGCCTGTACATTCTCCGTTTGTTGGATTAGGATACCATGGGGATCTTTTAACAAGGCACCTTTGTGAAACAGAAGCGCGCAGTATTCTTTAAATCCATGTATTAAAACAATGTTTTTATCCTGAAACGTGTAACAAGGATGCATCCACTTAAACTCTTCGGTCAACTCGCAGTCAAGAACGATATTTCTCAACAACTCGAATTCTTCCTTCCACTTTTTAGCCTTACTAAAAAAAGGATCAATCTTAGGATTCCTTTCACCTTTTGTCATCAAGAAACACCCCTTTTCAATTTTAGTGTACTCATTTGATTGCTACCAGAGTGGCTGCAATCAAAGTAATCACAAAGGCCGGCATCGCACTTCCGACAGGATGCTTGACTCTGAAATGTGAAAGGCATGCCACCAGCATTGTAATGCCAATCCCAATGCCTGCCCATGCGGCTACTAAAGGATACCAGTATCCGATAACAAGTCCGGCTGCCCCGGCTAGTTGAACGAGCCCCGTGATAACTCGAAACCATTGCGGCAGTTTAAGCGAATCGAACATTTCAACAAAATTTTTCGCGCCAGCCAGCTTGCTTCCGCCGCCAAAGGCCATGGAGACGAGCAGAAAACTTTGTAAAACAATGAAAATGATATACATATGGTTCTCCTTCCTATAACAACTAGGCCAATGCCTTTTCAAGCTCGCCGCACCATTTACTCCAGCCATACTTAGCTCCATTGAGAGCTGGTTCATTTGAGATTCCGGTTTGTTCGAGATGAAGATTAACCTTTCCGTCCCCTAAATCTTGCAGCGTCCAGGTGACCGTGTGCTTCTCCCCTCCGCTGGCCCAAGTATAGGACACCCGGTTTGGTGCGTCCACGATAAGCACTTCTCCGTCAATAATGCCATCCCAATATTCGGACGGCTGAGTGCGAAACTGAAAACGGTGCCCTACGACGGGCTTAAAATCATTATCCATCGCCTCACCTGTGTGGATGTTGGCCACCCACTTGGAAAGCTTGCTTGAGTCGGTTAAGGCGGACCAAAGCTTCTCGATCGATGTCGTGTACTGAAAATCCAAGGATAATGTTAAACTCATTCTTCTTCCTCCTCTAATAGTTGGTTCAAGCGCAATAAATTCGTACTCCAGAACTTGCTGTAGAAAGCCACCCAATCTTGAATTTCTCTGAGTGGAGAGGCGTTTAGACTAAATCGCGTTTCTCTGCCGACTTTTCGGTCAAGTACCATTCCGGCATCTTTAAGGATGGTCAAATGCTTGGATACCGCTGTACGGCCCATTTGAAACTGTGCCGTTAATTCATGAAGCGGTATCTCCTCTGCCTCTGCTAACAGACGAATCAGTCGGCGTCTGGTTGGATCTGCAACCGCATCAAACACATCCCGCAACTGGTTGTTCTCGCTCACAACACCCTCTCCATTCTGTAGTAGAAATCTATTGGTGGTACGAAGGTACAGCCGTTAATTTCGCTACCTCCTCATAATTGTTTCAAGTGAAACTTATTCAGGTTCCAACTTTCCAAATGACTAATTCCTAATTGGACACCATTTAGTGATGCTTTTATTGTGGGTCACCATTTGGTGTCGTGTCAAGCTTCGCTGGTACTACCCCTAATTGCTGGACATTTTAGATTGATAAAAAATCGAGTAGGAGGGAGTGATTAACTCCCGACCTCTCACACCACCGTACGTACCGTTCGGTATACGGCGGTTCATGAAATATTCCGTAGTGAGTTATATCTGTCCACTAAACTCTTCAAACCATTA
>NZ_JBEQAP010000057.1:0-35176 GCF_041640265.1 Cohnella sp. | reverse complement strand
CGGTGTATCCGAGCTTCCCGATGTTTAATCGAAAGCTCGTTTTCGGAAGCTTCAGGTACTTCCCTTCTTTGATTTCGCAGTCCTGATTCGTGAACACGACTTCTTTGTCTTTCGCTCGGCTGTAAGACGGCATACGAGGCCTTCCTCTGTATTTCTCGGGATGTCGCCTGTAATCCTTGATGCTGGCAAAGAACGATTTCCAGTTTTGAAAAGCATGTTTCATCACCCATTGACTGCTTTGCGTTGGAAGGGCTCGATAATCGGCCTGCTTCATAACCTTGAATAAGCAGTCCAAGAAGTTGTAATCTACCATGGGTCTAACCTCTGAAGGCAGCTCGAAGTTGTTACAGCGAATCTCTCGACGTTCCGAAGCAGGTTTAAGCTGCTGCCTAGCGATATTCGACCGATAGGCCTCAAGTTGGCGTTCATTCATCTCTTCGATATATTGATGCAGGGTGTTCATCACTTCTTGTTGCAACGGTTGCAGGGGCTTATCTTGTCGGAATGAAGTATAAACCTGCCGAATGTAAAAGTTAGTGGTATTGTACAAGTGTTTGGCATCTAAACACATCTGCTCGAAGTATGGAAATAAGCGGTGACCATCCTTGATCCAAATCTGAAAAGTTTTGTAGGTGGCATCTGCCATGATTCACCTCCTCCGACCACTACGCACATACGTTCGCTAATCTAGTTTTATTTTACCATAATATGTGCGATAAAGAGAGGTCTTTGAAGATATTTCACGGAAGTCGCCGATTCACCACCCTCTTAGCTCCTTGTGTCGCTTGAAGAGGGCGTCCTCTCGGCGGATATAATAGATTTTGGAATAAAGGAAATGGATCTTGTAAGAATTGAAGCACGATGCCATCCAAATAACATTGGATCAGCAAAGGTAATGGAGAAATCAGGGATGACTTTTGAAGGAATATTGCGCAAACATTTATTTGTCAAGGATCAGCATCAGGACGTAAAGATGTATTCAATATTTAAAGACAATGTGTAAGCTTTCAATTTTTGTAAATGATAAGCATGTTTGAACAAATGATTGCGAAAGGAATTAATCACAAACATGCTTACTAAAAAATCGTTACTTCTATCCCTCTTTATCGTCACTTTGCTGCAATTGTCAGGGTATGATACCGGAGCTGCCGAGATACGTGAAGAAAGGGATTCTTCGATAGTTAAAGCGATCCGGAGCGGCGGATATATTCTTTACATAAGACACGGCGAGGCGACAATAGGACAAGACCGGCCAGATGTGAACTTAAACGACTGCGGGACCCAGAGAAATTTGAGTGAGGACGGGAAAAAGCAGGCCCAAGCGATCGGTCAGATTGTTAGTAAATTAAAGATCCCGATTCAATATCCCGTATTGGCAAGTCCTTATTGTCGTACACGGGAAACCGCTGTAATCGCTTTTGGCAACCAGAACGTCAAGATGATCCCCTTCTTGGCTGATATTGAAAATTTAAGAAAAGACGATGTTCCAACCGAAGAAAAACAAAACATTGTTGAAAATTTAACAAAAATGCTGGAAATAGCTCCTCCTCGCGGTTCAAATCGAATCATGGTCGGCCACATGTTTCCTGCAGGTGCAGCGCTTGGCGAGATTCCGAATATAGGAACAGTCGTTATAAAACCAAGGGGTCGGGGGAACGGTTATGAAATCGTACGAAAAATAAGTTTAGAAGAGTTCATGAAATGGTCAAGTGAACAAGAGTAAAGGTGTAATTGATAATATCGATCATTATATATGGCAGATTGAATATGGGAATCGGCAGGATATTCTGCCGGTTTATTCGTTTGATAACACATAACGGATATTTACTTAAAACTTAACTCTTAAAATAAATGGGAAAGCAGACGTGAGAAAACTTCTTTCAATTTCTGAATTTTCGGCCCTTTATCTAATTCCGTGAACAAAATTTCCTCGCTTTCGCAAAGATCCCGGTTAAATTCTTCAATCATTCGGTTAACGGACTTCCCGTCAAAAAAGACAGCATTAAGCTCGAATTGACCGGTAAAGCTGCGCATATCCATATTTGCGCTGCCGGAGCATGCCACGTCATCGCTTATGATTACCTTGGAATGGATAAACCCTTTTTTATAGCGATAAAACCGAATTCCTGCTTGCAGCAATTCTCGAACGTAGGACAAAGATGCGAAGTAAACAAGCTTTGAATCAGGAACTGCAGGAATAATGACACGAACATCGACTCCTCGAATAGCAGCCGTCTTTAAAGCCAAAAAAACGGCGGGATCGGGTATGAAATAAGGTGTCTCCATATAGATCAACCTCTTCGCAGAAACGATGAGAGTGAAAATCAGCTCGAGGATTGTTTCATCCGGCCCGCTTTTCACGATTTGTACGAATTCGTTTCCTTGGTTTTCCTGGACAGGATAATATACGGCATCGGTCAGTAACTGCCGTTTCACAAGGTACCAATCGGTTGAAAAAGTATATTGAATCCACAGTACTGCATCGCCTTTAATCCTGAAATGAGTATCCCGCCAATATCCGATTTCCGTTTTATTTCCCAAGTATTCATCCCCGACATTTAAGCCTCCGATAAAACCGACTTCTCCATCCACAACCACTATTTTCCGATGATTACGAAAATTGATCTGCTTGTTGATGAATGAGGATAGCAGTGGAGCAAAGCAGCCGGTCTCCACACCCGCATTCTGCAGCTGCTTCATATAGGTTTTCCCTAAGCGGTAGCAACCGATCCCGTCATATAAAAGTCGTACTTTCACCCCTTCCTGCGCTTTTCGGATTAATAATTGTTGAAACTCTTTCCCAAGAACATCGTCACGGATAATGTAAAATTCGATATGGATATGATGCTTCGCTAAGGAGATGGATTCAAACATCGCTTCAAATGCTTGTTTTCCATCAATATATATCGTTGTTTCATTAGCGGTGGTAATGGGGAGTGTATTTCCGTTTTTAAGTATTGCCTGCAAATTGTCATCATGGTAAACGGATTGCTCGACCAGATCTATCGGCAGTTTCCGTTTGCATTGATCCGCAAGTAGTTCCCTTAAATGCTCCAACTTCGAGTTGTCTTTTCGGAGAGTGGGATTGAAACAGGAATATTCTTTTGCGACAAAATAGTAAAACAGAAAACCGATAAACGGAAAGATGTATAGGATGACAAGCCAAGCAACTGTTTTTTGCGGACGACAATATTCATTGATTATAACAACGGCAATTTGGCTGATTAAAAGGAATAGGGCCAAAATAATCCAAAGCAATGATATCGTCTCTCCCTCCATGGCCAAAGAGTGCTATCGAAAGAATATTGGCACCAATTTTAACTTGTCCTAAGAAGGTTCAAATTCGACATGGAAAATTTCGGCGGTTGCTGCGTAATAAAAGTCACACTTCCGGTATATCCTATGTCGGTGTATGAATTGGAAAAGGGGTTATGTAATGGCAGATAATTTAATCATCGGTATGGACGTGGGATCAACGACCGTCAAAGCCACAGTAGTCGATCCGGAAAGTAAACAGATCCTATGGTCGGATTATCAACGCCACCACACGAAACAGGCAGAAAAGGTTCTGGAGCTGCTGGTTGCAATTGGAAATGAATTTCCAGATACTAAACAAGAAAATATCCGTGTCTTTACGACGGGCTCCGGCAGCGGTCCCATTGCCACGCACATTGGAGCAAAGTTTGTTCAAGAGGTCAATGCCGTTACCATGGCGGTGGAGCACCTTCACCCCGATGTCGGGAGTGTGATCGAATTAGGGGGACAGGACGCGAAGATCATCATATTTAAGGAGAATGAGGAAACGGGGAATAAGCAAGCGCTGACCTCAATGAATGACAAGTGCGCATCGGGTACGGGCGCAACGATTGACAAGTGCATGATCAAAGTGGGAATGCCCATGGAAGAAGTGGGGAAGCTGCACTTTGATGACAGCAAGCTGCACCATGTTGCCGCCAAATGCGGCGTGTTTGCGGAAACGGATATCGTCAATCTGGTGAAAAGCGGCATACCGTCACCTGAAATCATGTGTTCTCTCGCGGATGCTATCGTCATGCAGAACCTTTCTGTTCTCACCCGCGGGAACACATTGCGCCACCGTGTTTTACTGCTGGGAGGGCCGAATACATACTTGCCTTTCCTACAAGAATGCTGGCGAAAGCGAATACCCCAGACTTGGCAGGATCGGGGATACGATTATCCCAAAGATTTGCCTCTCGATGAATTGATCTTTGTGCCTGATAATTCGCAGTACTATGCGGCTTTCGGTGCTGTGTTGTACGGCATGTATGAACCGGCTGGCGTTGGAAACTATTCGGGTCTGGAAGGGCTTAAAGAATTTATTGCTCATGGCCGGCAAGCCAAGCTAGGTGAGAAAGCGGGCCCGCCTCTGGCCGCTGACGTAACTGAACTGGAAGAATTTCGCACGAGTTATCGGATTCCTCGCTTTACACCGGCCACTCTTATTCCGGAGCAGAAGGTGAGAGCCGTGATCGGACTCGACGGTGGTTCCACATCGTCCAAAGCCGTTCTGGTCGATGACGAAGGAAACATTCTTCTTAAGGAATACCAGCTTTCCAAAGGGAATCCGCTCGAAGATACGAAGGAAATGTTGAAGCGGATCCGGGACAGGGTTAGAGAGCAGGGAGCCGAGCTTGAGATCATCGGTTTTGGCGCAACGGGATATGCCGCGGATGTATTGGAAAAAACGTTAAAGGCAGATGTCAATATTGTAGAGACTGTCGCGCATATGATGAGCGCCGTCCATGAATTTGGCGATATCGACGTCATCTGTGATATCGGCGGTCAGGATATTAAGGTCCTATTCCTGAAAAACAGGGATATCCGCAACTTTAAACTGTCCAATCAATGTTCCGCCGGGAATGGGATGCTGCTGCAGGCGATGGCGGATCAGTTCGGTATTCCAGTTCAGGAATATGCGGATACGGCTTTCGGCGCAGGTTTAAGTCCCAAATTTTCCTATGGTTGTGCCGTATTTCTGGATGCGGATCGGGTAAATTTCCAAAAGGAAGGTTATTCTAAAGAGGAATTGTTGGCCGGCTTGGCCATGGTACTGCCGAAAAATATATGGCAGTATGTGGTGCAGATTCCGCGGATGGCTGAACTGGGGCGAAAGTTTGTGCTGCAGGGAGGAACCCAATATAATCTGGCTGCGGTCAAGGCCCAGGTCGACTATATCAAACAGCGGGTTCCCGATGCCGAAGTGTATGTTCATCCGCATCCGGGAGAAGCGGGAGCGATCGGAGCCGCCATGGAAACGTTGCGGGTGGTGAAGCGACGGGGGTATTCTACCTTCTTAGGAATGGATTCCGCCATTGAACTTCGTTATATGTCACGCAACGACGAATCCACGCGCTGCAATTTCTGCCCCAACAACTGCAGCCGTACCTTTATCGATTCCGAGACGCCGGATGGAAATACCGCCCGATATATTTCCGGTTTCTCCTGTGAGAAGGGAACAGTGGAAGACAATGAAGCAGTCGTTAAATTGACCAAAGTACGTCAGGATCTGAAGAAACACTATCCTAATCTGGTTGAATATGAGGCGCGCCGTATGTTCCAACACTTCTACGATTCTAACCCGCTGCCCGAATTGGATGCGCAGGTGGATGACGTACGGTTGAAACGCGGTTGGTTTGGGCTTGGCGGAATGGGAAAAGGCCAACAACAGCGTCAATTTGGGCGCTCTTCCGCAGAGGCCGCGGAACGGCGAAACAAGATCCGCATCGGGATTCCCCGTGTGCTGAATATTTGGTCTACAGCACCGTTCTGGCGGACATATTTCGAGGCTCTGGGCATCAATCAGCGCAACATTGTATTCAGCGACAATACGAGTGAGGAGATGTGGCAGGAAGGCGGCAAATACGGATCCATCGATCCTTGTTACCCTTCGAAAGTGGCGCAAGCTCATGTTCACAACCTGTTGTTTAAGCATCATGAAAAAACTCCGTTAGAGTATCTCTTTTTCCCATGCATCACCCATATCCCGACGCATATGCACAACGTGATGGATTCCGCCAGCTGTCCGATTGTGGCGGGGGCCCCGAACGTGATCAAGGCCGCCTTCACAAAAGAAGTGAACTTCTTTGAGACAAAAGGGATTGTCTATCTGGATCCGGCCGTCACATTCACCGAACCGAATATGATGAAAAAGCAATTGTATGAGGCGTTCGCGGATCACCTCCAGATTACAGAGGATGAAAGTGACTTTGCTGTAGACCAGGGTTGGAAGGCGATGGAACTTTTTGACAATGAAATGCAGGAGAAGGGCCGCGTCATCCTGGAGCAGGTGGAACAGGAAAACCGTCTTGCCATTCTGATGATCGGGCGGCCCTATCATTCCGATCCCGGTATGAATCACGGTGTGCTGGAGGAATTTCAGGTGCTCGGCTATCCGATTCTGTCCATGCGCTCCATCCCCAAAGATGAGAGTTGGCTGCGCCGCTTTTTCAACGATGACTTGCAAAGCGGACGGGTAGAATACGCGCTTGAGGTCACCGATGTATGGCCGGAAAATTTCAGTTCCAATAGTGTGCAAAAGGTATGGGCCGCCAAATTCGCCGCGCGTCATCCCCATGTAGCGGTATTGGATCTGTCCAGTTTCAAATGCGGACATGATGCACCCACTTACGGGTTGATCGATTCGATTATTTCGACTGCAGGAACTCCATTTTCGGCATTGCACGACATTGACGCCAACAAGCCAAGCGGATCGATCAAGATCCGGGTTAAGACCTATGCGCATAGTCTGGGACTTCACGAAGAGAGGTTACAGGATTTGGCCCGCAAAAAAGCGGAATTACAGCAGCTTTTGGAACAAAAACGCGCTGAACTGTTGAGCAATCAGCCAAACGAGCAAGCCGGGGTTATATAGAAAAACCTAAAACCAATGAAGGAGTGACACTAATTATGGCTGTTGTAAAAGACAAGGAGAAGCTCGAGGATCAGTTGTCCCTGGAGGACAAACTGCTGTTGTTTCAGAAGGAACAGGAAAAAGCGTTAGGCTTAGATCAGGCAAATAAGAATCATTGGTTTGATCCCGTTCCCCGCCAATTTTTGAACAAAGATAGATCCAGCACGACCCTTCTCTTCGGGGGATTGACAATGGCCCATGATTATTTGGTAGAGGGAGCGCTGCAAGGGTTAGGTTATCGTGTGAACCATCTGGACTGCCCGGATAATGAATCATTGCGTTATGGGAAAGAGTTTGGCAACCGGGGACAATGCAACCCGACGTATTTCACAGTTGGAAATTTGATTAAACATTTGCATCACCTTCGCGATGTGGAAGGAAAATCCAAAGAGGAGATCATCCGCAACTACCTGTTCATTACGAGCGGTTCTTGCGGACCGTGCCGCTTCGGCACCTATGTCACGGAGTACCGGAAGGCTCTGCGCGATGCGGGATTTGACGGTTTTCGGGTTCTGCTGTTTGAGCAAACGGATGGTTTGAAACAGGCAACCGGCGGGGAATCGGCCCTCAAATTGGACACATCCTTTTTCCTCAGCTTCATTAAAGCTGTTCTTTTGGGGGATATTTTGAACGCGCTGGCTTACCGCATCCGGCCCTATGAAGCGGTCGTCGGGTCAACGGACGCCGCCTTGGATCGTTGCAAGAAGTATTTGTACGATGCCTTAAGCGAGCGGAAGCGGCTAAGACCGGCGCTGATCCGTTGCCGTAAGGAACTTCAAGCTGTTCAGGTAGACCGCACCATGGTCAAACCTAAAGTAAGCATCATCGGCGAATTCTGGGCGATGACCACTGAGGGTGACGGCAACTATCAACTGCAGCGCTTTCTGGAAAGTGAAGGAGCGGAAGTAGAGGTACAGTCGGTTACCGCTTGGACACTCTTTCTCATATGGGCAGCGCGTTACGATACCCTGAGGCGAATAAGTCTGCGCGAAGCCGATTCCGGCAAGTTCGGCTTAAAAGGGAAAAATCCACATTCGCGATTGCGTATGCTCTGGCTCGCCGACCGTATACTTCGAGCCATGTTCCAACGGTATGCTAAGGCCATGGGACTGTATCACTATCACCTGCCCGATATGGAAGAGATCGCCAGTGTTGCCCATGAACATTACAACAATCATTTACGCGGCGGCGAGGGCCATATGGAAGTAGGGAAGCTGATTCTCAATGTGGTCAAGCGCAAAGTAAACATGACGATTTCCGTCAAGCCATTCGGATGTATGCCTTCTTCCGGCGTATCCGACGGGGTTCAGTCCTTGATCACCGAAAAATATCCCGATGCGATCTTTCTCCCGATTGAAACGACGGGTGATGGGGCGATCAACGTACAAAGCAGGGTTCAGATGATGCTGTTCAAGGCCAAACAGGCTGCGCAGAAGGAGTTCGAAGAAGCCTTAACGAAAAAAGGTTGGACGGCCCCGCAGCTTCAGACAATAGCTAGTCGTTCAAAAAGAACAAATTCGTTGCATACAAGCCGTCACGTTGTTGCTTGTACAGCGGCTAATATGATCTATGGCATGCGAGTATAGGAGGTTAACCAAATGACAGATAACAAAGAGCTGGAAATAAATCAACCCGATCTTCCTGAAATCGAACAGCAAAATATCCCTGAATTTGAACAATCAACTGAGCACCCGCAAGGGGATAATACCCGCGTGCAGTCACAAGAAATACGTTAAAAAATACCGATTCAAAAATCCGATGATCCTAACCTCAGGAATCATCGGATTTTTTTGTGTTCAGCAAATAAAAACCGCTTACCGGGGGAAAAGTAACAGAAGGAGGTGTTACAAATGGCCGAAAAGGAAGTGGGGCAAGAACGAACTGATGCCTCAGCATTGTGGATGGCGTGGATTGGAATCGCGGCAGGGATTATGGCTTTTTTCTTCGCTCCGCTATTCTTTGGTTCTGTTGCAGTAGTTCTTGGGTTAATTACAATCTTCAGTAAAGCGAATAATCTGGGCTGGTGGGCCGTCATATTAGGTGTAGTCGGCGCGGTTGCGAATTGGTGGTTTTATTAGAAAGCTCTCCAGTAAGGAAATGGGGTTTTCATGTCAGAGAGAAAAAAGAATCAACGGTTAAATGACGCCATTGAAATCAGCCTGTACGTTATTTGCTGCTTCTGCATTGTCTATTACACGATTCGGGGAGTGTACGCCAAAAGCATTCAGGCACTCCTGATCATTATGGTTTTGCTTCTTATTCGAGTGGTAGTCAAATGGACGAAAAGCGAGTGGTTTCCCGCTCTTCGTTTTTCTGTTTTGTTTTTTATTACGGTTGCGATGCTCTTCGCTAACTTATTCGGTTTCTATGGCGTCATACCGTATTTGGACAAAATGGAGCATGTGCTCTCCGGCGTCATTCTTTGTTTCGTCGGACTTTTGGTGCTTAGAAAAATGATTCAGAATCAAGAGGTGAGCCAGTTCTCTTCTCGCATCGGGGTATGGTTCGCTTTGTTCTTTTCCATAGCTATGGCAGGTTGCTGGGAAATATTCGAGTTCACCACCGATCGGTTGTTCGGGCTCTTATCACAGAATGGCAGCTTGTCCGATACGATGGTTGATATCATCTGCGGAACCGTGGGCGCCGCAGGAACCGCACTCTATTTGGCTTACAAAGCGAAGAGACATCCGCTGTCCATTCTATCCGGAAATGAAGATCAGGTTGCAAAAAAAGTGAGATCTGTTGATCCGAAATAGGATCCAAGACATAATAAGCAGCGGGTAAACCATCTTACAGGAGGCTTGAAAAATGGCAGAAAAACGTAATGAAAACATGGTGGCGGAAAGAACGGCCGATGCAGTGAGGAATACTAATGAAACAGCAGCGGACGCAGTCGAAAACGTTGTGGATGCCACAAGAGAAGTAACCAAAACTGCCGTGAATCGAACCGTAGAAGCGGCACAAAATTTAGTCGATCCGTTTACGAAACAATGATAATGAGGATTCCCAATAAAATGTACTGTTAGAATCGTTGAAAACCATGCGAATTCGAGGAGCATGGTTTTCTTTTTTATCGCGGAGTATTTTTCCTCACGGCTGCTGCCATTAAAACAATGAGCAAAGGCAACAAGTACGCAAAAGTGCCCCATAACGGATGGACAACCGATACGGAAGCAACCCAATGGGCTTGTCCTTTTTCAATTAGCATCATTGCAAAGAGAAAACAGATAAGCGCAAGCGGATAAACCAGAATACGGTCATCCTGAAGGTTGAACAATTTCGTAAACGTTAAATTGAGGATAAACAAGGTAATGGTCGCCTTCATGAAAGACGCCATAATCAAGGAGATGCCGACGAGGGACTCAATCCTTTGTATGACTTCCAGAAGGTCGACGGTTCGTGCCACCTCAAACATCGAATACAGCCGTTCTCCTGCCATAGGTCCAAACACCATAATCGTGCTCAGCGTCACTGCGATTAAAAAAAATCCGTTTACAAATAAGGCCGCATACATGCCTTTTGATAAATTCTGATTGCTTTGTTTTTCCCTGCGCACGTAGGGGAGAAGCATGGCCATAAGCACAATCTCAACATAGGGGAAGCCATATGAGAAATAGGCGCCTAGAATAACCGGTTTGATGCCGTCCGGCATAATGGGCAGCAGATGCTCGACCTTATAATTCGTGATGGACAATACGAGTATAATGATAATGGATAGAATAACGCTGATTATAGGAATAATGAACATTCGGGACATCGTTTCAATCCCTGAACGAACGGTAAGGGCGATAACATAAAATAAGAACAATAAAAATAGATAAATCGGGGTTTGCCGCATCATGGAGGTGGTCATGAATAAACCGATATCCAAAACAATACCGGAAGCCATATGGAATTGAAAGGAAATAAAAGGGATGGCGAGAAGGAACGTAATCCAATTCCCGACCATAGCCTTGCTGTATTCGATGAAAGTCAAGCCGGGAAATTTCCGGTACAAGTAGAGTAAGCAGACTAGCAGGACCATACCGATTGACATGGAAAGCAAGAGGGAAATCCATGCTCCGTTTTTGGCAAAGCCGATTAACGGTCCGGGGATGTTTACGATCGAAGAACCCGTCATGAAACTGAAAAATAGGACTGACATTTGCCCGGAACTGATTTGCTCTCGTGCTTTCATCTGGCGCACCCCCTTATTGCAGAATTAGGATGGAACCTTCAATAATTTAACGATGCGTTCGGCAGGTTTGCTTAAGAAGAAATTAGCGGCTTCTTCAATAAAAGGCCATTTCAGGTCCATTACATAATCGATGCCAAGGTAAACCGAGAGCAGCAACAGGGCCGTATAAGCAGTGATCTCGCGGCCGCCCAGCTGTTTCAACTTCGATACGTCTGCCTTCCAAATGGCCGTGTAAATAACAAGCAGCAATAGGATCTTTCCCATCATATTTCTGGTCACCTCTATTTTTTAAGAGCAGGCTTGGGGATGACTGTGCCGCTGTTGATAATTCTGACCTTAACGTCGATATCGAATGGGGTACGGGCAAAGCGGTTATCCCAGTCCTTTTTCCACTGTTTCCACAAATGCGGATTTTCCTTATATACTTTGTTGCCTAATTCAAGGGCATCGAATTTTTTATGTTTTAACCAATCGGTCATTCCCTCAAGGCGCTCTTTAATCGTCTCTTCAACGTTTTTGGTAAACTTTTTTTCATCCTCTACCGTCATGATCTTGGAGCAGGTCAGTTCAACTAAAGCCACCTCCATCTTGATGCTTATTCGAGCTTTCAGTGAATTCTCTGATAGGATTGAAGGCTTCATTTTACTTTGGAAATTAAGCACCTCTACAGATTCAAACTTTGGAGATTTAGGGGACGATTTTGGGCAAGGGATATCATGCATTCCGCTTTTATACTCACCCTTCAACATTTGTAAGTCTTCCGCTTGTCGAGGATCCATTCGGCCCACAAGCTTTCCTTTTTTAATCATGGCTGCTCCTGCTACATTCGTGACTGTAGGCGGATCATCGGTGAAATAAACATAGGGGACAAGGGCGTTGCCGACTTCGCTTTTCAATTGCAGCCCCAACTGAAGCAGGTTGGCGAATATTGTTTTTCCGCTATTTGACGCAGTTGATTTTCCGCTCTGAGCTAATTGTTGGCTTGTCGTGTTTTCAATGAGCGGTTTAATCTTTAAATACTGAGCCGCTTTTCCTTTTCCGATCATGACAGGAACCGTAAGCCGGGGCTCGTGATCCCGATAAAAAATATCCAGAAGATCAAGTATCTTTCGTTCACGGGCGAGCTTCTCCCCGATAATAATAATGCGGATGTGGCTCCACTGTGTTTTACGGCCGAGATTGATGGGAATATCGCGTATGGCTCTGGAAACCGTGTTATTCTCAGTCGTAATATTCATGTAAGTCGTTTCAGGTGGTTTAGCGCCTGTCATGACCCCCTGGGTTGGCCTGTATACTTGCGTATTGAGCGCAATTTTACCACCTTTGACTAGATCCAATGCAACTCCCATGACAAACCCTTTCTCTGGAAGCTCCGCTCGATCCCAGCAACCCGTTAATACAAAGAGAGCCGATAAGCTTATGCATAACCAAATCCGCCTGTTTATAATCATTTGTTTTATTCTCTCCCGATTTAAGCAATGTTATCTTATTTTCGAAGGCTTCTTCATATGGCGACTTCGCGGTGATCGCATTAATATTCCGAGCGGTGCGCGAACGAATACATCCTTCAGCTGCCGCGGTATAAATGGTCCCAATGGGCTTAAATAGGGCTGGCCTAAAGAACGTAAATTGGACAAATGCAGCCAGATGAGCAGGAAGGCGATCATAATACCGAATATGCCCATAAAACCTGCGAATATCATAAGAGGGAACCGTAAAATACGCAGCGCAATGGCAAAGTTATACTGGGGTATGGCAAAGGATGCAATTCCGGTTAAAGAGACGATGATTACCATGATCGGCGATGCGATGCCGGCAGTGATTGCCGCTTCTCCGATAACAAGAGCTCCGACAATGCTCACCGCGGATCCGACCGGACGAGGAAGCCGGATTCCCGCCTCCCTCAGCAACTCAAAGAAGAATTCCATAATGATTGCCTCAATGACGGCAGGAAATGGAATACCTTCTCGAGAGTTGATGACTGCCAGCAAGAGAACGGTAGGAATTAACTCCGGATGATAAGTGGAGAAAGCAATATATATGCTTGGCAGTGATATAGCAATGATTAAGGAGACCAGTCTTATAACACGGATTAGGCTCGACAAAACGGTTCTTTGATAGTAATCCTCGCTCGATTGGAGCAGTTCTACCAATAGACCGGGACAGATTAAGAGCGAACCGGTTCCTTCTACCATCACAACGATTTTTCCATCCAGTAAAGACGCAACTGCGACATCTGTTCTTTCCGTGTAACGGTATTGGGGAAACGGAGAGTATACGGAATCTTCTATGAGTTCTTCGATGTATGAGGTTTCCAATATCTCCTCGTTCTTAAGCTTGGATAATCTTCTTTGAAATTCGGCTAGCATTTCGGTATTAACGGTTCCTTCCAAATAGCCGTAAGCGACTTTTGTTCTCGTTTCTCCTTTCGTATCCAGCGTCTCGATTTTAAAATTTGGCGATTTTAGACGCTCCCGCAGCATTCCTATATTTTTCTTCATATTTTCAACGGTGCTCTCACGGGGTCCTTTGACGACCGGTTCGGTAGTCGATTCCGTAACTTGTCTTGTCTCAAGGCCCATAGCTTCGTAACTAAGTGCTTTGTTCCATGTGTCGAAGAAAATGACGATATGTCCTTGAAGAGCTTTGTCGATAGCATCATCGATATCTTCGATTAGTATGGCGGAACGAGCAGAGGCCCCGTTATTACTGAAAAAGGAGTTTACATCCTCGGGGGTAACCATCGTGCCCGGACCAATTTCGTGCGTGACTAAGTCTTGAAGTGAATCCTTAAAGTAGTTGTGTTCTTTTTTTTGAACGAGTGCTTCGGTGTATACGGAGAATGCAGAATATTTCAAATGGGGACCGTACTGCCAAGGAATGATAACAAAGTCGCTGCAGCGATCAAAAGTCTCCTTCATCCGTTGCAGGTTGTCCGATAATCGGGGAGATATTTTTGATTCACCCGATTTGGGCTCACTCTTTGAAAAGGCATTTTTCGCATTGGAAAGAAGATCGATTGCCTCCTTATTGCCAGCGATCCTTCCGCGATAATTGCGCTTGATAAGCCATTTGATAAAGTTCATCTCACTCACCTTTCCCCGGTGATGGTATTATTACCAAAATTACGAAAGTAATTCTCGGGGAAAGATTCTGCTGTCAAGGATTGGTGGGCAATCACCTAATTGTATTCTGGGGAATAACCTGTAAAAACCGATTCCGATGGAGGAGTTAACTATGTATCCGTACCTCGGTACTGTAACGAAATGTGAAGAAATACCTCTTGCGTTCCCGCCGCAGTACCAGCCTCAACAGCCCGGAATTCAATCCATTATGATACCGCAACCGATTTCCGAAAATCCTAATCATATAGGTACCGGAAAACTGCTTAACAAAGTGGCGATTATAACCGGAGGGGACAGCGGCATCGGACGCGCCATTGCCTATCTGTTTGCCAAGGAGGGCGCAGACATCGTTGTCGTATATCTAAATGAACATGGGGACGCGGAAGAGACGAAAACAAGAATCGGGCAATTGGGCCGCAGATGCTTGACGATTGCCGGGGACATCGGTTATGAAGCCTTCTGCCGACAAGCTGTCGAACAAACCTTGTCCGAATTTGGACGTATCGATAGCTTGATCAATAATGCAGCCGAGCAGCATGTGCAGGACAGTATTGAACAGATTAGCGCCGAACAGCTGGAACGAACGTTCCGAACTAATTTTTTCTCGTACGTATATTTTGCCAAAGCGGTCGTTCCACATATGAGACCGGGAAGTACAATCATCAATACGAGCTCCGTAACGGTTAATGCGGGCTTTCAACAATTGATCGATTATGCGTCGACCAAGGGAGCGGTCAATTCCTTTACCCGCTCGTTGGCATTATCGCTTATCGATAGAGGGATACGCGTAAACACCGTTTCGCCCGGGAGAACGTGGACCCCTTTGATTCCCGCTACGATTCCTCCGGAAATCTATACTGTTTTCGGGCGCGAGAACCCGATCAAACGTGCGGCACAACCTGTAGAGCTGGCACCGATATATTTATATTTGACTTCCGATGATTCCACCTACGTGGTCGGGCAGAACATGAATGTCAACGGGGGAGAGTTCTTTGGCTCTTGATTCGTTTATTTAAGTTGTTTCACCAAGTAGTCTGCCATGCGAATCGCCAGAGCAACAGTTGACAATGTCGGATTGGATGCACCGATCGAAGGCAGGACGCTATTATCTGCGATATAAAGGCCGGCTACCCCATGAATTTGACCGTACCGGTTCGTTGCCGAAGTAAGCGGATCATCGCCCATTCGGCAAGTTCCGTAATCGTGGTTATCCGCCCCTGGAGGCATTAGGCAAATGGCGAGCGAACCGTCAATCGTGGCTAGCTGTAATTGCATCGCTGAAGAAGCCCGCAGAATACCGGCATACATTTGAAGAAGAATCGCTTCATCCTTATCGCTGTACGAGAAATTGACTTGTAATTCCGGCATACCATATGCATCCAATCTGCTTGGATCTAAATAGACTCTATTCTCGTAACGTGACTCCACCTTGCCGGATGCACCGTAAAAGCTGATTCCCCATTCATTTTTGACCGGTTTCTTATCGTAATGATAGTTAAAATATTGTTCCGGCCCTTGAAGCTGCAAGCGATAGGGGCGATCCACAAGCTCCGGGACTACGATACCGAGAGCCCCTAATGGTTCGGAGAAACCTTCGGTGTTAAGGCTTGCTGTGGCGATCAAGTATGAATGATTACTAAGATAATGGCCTATCGCTTTTCCTGGAATCTTCGAGTTAAGCAAAATGCGCGGGGTCTGTAATGCGCTTGCCGATAAAATGACGGTCTTCGCCTTGATAAGGTAAGATTGCTTATCTGGGGTCATCACCCGAACGCCAACCGCTTTTCCTCCATCCGTAATAACTTCCGCAGCATAGGCGTTAACGGCTAAATCAAAGGGGCGAATGCTGAGCGCTCTTGCCAAGAAAAGAATGGAACTGAAAAAGGTATTAGAATGAAGTCTTCCGTAACGAGTCTGGTCAAGATCGGCGGCAATCGGAATATCGTCCGCATTAAGATATCCATTTTCCCGGAGCCGTTTCAGAAGGATTTGCGTAATGGACGAATCTTTCGTATACGTATTGGTAACGTGCATAACTTCTTCGGCGATATTGTAATAAAGCTCCATTTCCCGGATCGGAACCGGCCAGCTGGCGAGTTCAAAGTCAGGGATGCGGGGGGAGATCGCTCCCCATATAAGGGTTCTACCGCCTACAGCATAGATCAGCTTTAACCCGGAGTATTCCGGGAGTCTGTTCCCGACTAAATCGGTTATTTGCGGCGGCGCATACAGCCTGAAGGTGTCCCCATTTATGGTTGCTACATTCGCGATATGGGTGGGTAAGAAGAGGGGCCCTCTTTCCACGATGCCGATTTTCTTCCCGTTGTTTCCCCACTGTTCGCATAATCGCCATAATGCTGCTCCTCCCCCGGCACCCGAGCCGACAATAAGTACATCGTATTCGGTCTCAGCCATCTGTTCAACGGGAGTAAGAGGAATCCAATTCGGGATAAATTCGGACTCTGGTACGGGAGGGCAAAAAGGGGCGACGACCCGATACCCCGCTGACCGTATGGGTTCGGTAGGAATGTTGACGTGTTGACCTGCAATGATAACATAAGCGCTGGAAATGTGAGGATTTAGGGACATCAATTGTTCCAAATTGATCTGAAATTTATGTGAAATCGTGAAAAGCGTGTCCATTTGATCGGCAACATAGATTTTCAAAATTTTCACTTCCTTTTTATTTTTAAAAATATATGCATCTTCTACCCATGATCATGACGTAAAGGAGACATTAGATAATGGAAGCAAGGATTGGAAACGGGTCAAGCTATGAGAGGAAACCGATAAATGTGACGGTTTGGAATGAATTTATACATGAGAGAACGGAACCGCAAGTAGCCGCCATTTATCCAAAGGGAATGCATGAGGCAATTGCCGCAGGAATCGGACCGTGCGGATTTCGAATCCATATCGCAACAATGGAACAGCCGGAGCACGGGTTATCGCAAGAGGTGCTTAACCATACGGACGTATTAATCTGGTGGGGGCATTTAGCTCATGAGCAGGTGGACAATGTTGTCGTTGATAGAATATATGCAAGGGTGCTGCAAGGGATGGGGCTTATCGTCCTGCACTCCGGTCATCGATCGAAAATATTCCGGAAATTGATGGGGACAACCTGCGATCTGAAATGGAGATCGGATGCCGAGAGGGAAAGAATATGGATTGTCGATCCTTCCCATCCGATTACCGAAGGACTTGGCGAATATTTCGAGGTGGAGCCGGAGGAAATGTACGGAGAGTTTTTCGATATCCCCGCTCCAGATGAACTTGTCTTTATCAGTTGGTTTCAAGGCGGGGAAGTGTTCCGCAGCGGGTGCGCTTATAAACGCGGACTCGGCAAAATCTTTTATTTTCGGCCTGGAGACCAAGTGTATCCTACCTATTACAATAAACAGGTTTTGCTGGTTATCGCGAACGCTGTTCGCTGGGCCGCAACCCCCCATGGAGCGCAGCCAACTTACGGAAATACGGCGCCTCTGGAGATATTCACACCTGTTAATGTATGCCCTATTACTAAGCAATATTTCGGCCAAACTCCCGAGGGGCAATCCGTGTACCTCTATACCTTAACTAACAAACGCGGCATGCAATCCTCAATTATGACCTACGGCGGAATTATGATAACCCTCAAAGTACCGGATCGAAGCGGATACCTTGAAGATGTCGTACTAGGTTATCCTACGCTTGCGGAATACTTGAAAACCGGCAATAAGCCCTACTTAGGCGCTATCCTTGGACGGTATGCGAATCGTATTGCGAATGGCAGGTTCACGCTTGACGGCGTAACCTACCAACTGTCTATTAACGAAGGTCACAACACATTGCACGGAGGCATTCGGGGATTTGACAAGAGGGTGTGGGAAGCGGAGGAGTTGTGCCGGGAGGATGCTGTCGGGCTCATTCTAAGCTACTGCAGCAAAGACGGCGAAGAGGGGTTTCCCGGTAATGTTGCGGTTAAAGTGGCGTACACCCTTACGAACGACAACGAGCTCAGAATCGATTATGCAGCCACGACGGATAAGAAGACGGTATTGAATCTTTCCCAGCATAACTACTACAATCTGGCTGGTGCGGGGAACGGGGATATTCTTGGTCATATATTAATGATTAACGCAGATTACTTTACTCCGATCAAGCCGGACCTCATTCCAACGGGGCATATTCAAAGTGTCGAAGGTACACCGCTTGATTTCCGTAAACCTACGTCCATCGGAGCGCGCATCCATTCGGGTGATCTGCAAATGCGATATGCAGGGAACGGGTATGATTTCAACTATGTGCTGAATCGGACCGGACATCCCATGGCGCTAGCCGCCTGTGTGCATGAACAGAAATCGGGACGGGTGATGGAGGTTTATACAACCCAACCCGGTATTCAATTGTACACGGGGAATAAGCTAGATGGCAGCTTAATTGGTAAGGAAGGCAAAGTCTATCCGCAATATGGGGGACTCAGCTTGGAAACTCAGCACTTTCCGGATTCCCCGAATCAACCTCATTTTCCTAGTACGGAATTGAATCCAGGTCAGATTTACAGGCAGTCTGCCATTTATAAGTTTTCCGTGTTACCTAAATAATCGGAGGGAAGGGTATATCGATGTTCAATATAAACATAAGATCACAACCATCCCAGACGGGTTTCCGCAAATATAAGAATGCATTAATTTTACAAGGGGGATATCCGCCGCATAGACCGAAAGAGGTTGCAGAGATTCTCGCAAGATTATTGCGGCAGCAGGGAAACTTTAAGGTGGAAATTTCGAATACATTGGATAGTTTGCTTGACCGTGAAAAATTAAGGCAGACGGATTTGATTATTCCCAATTGGACCGCAGGAACGATTACGGAAGAGCAGCTGCGATCCTTTCTTGACGCTGTTAGCAATGGAACCGGAGTAGCTGGGATGCATGGAGGTATGGGAGACGCGTTCCGCTGTGAAATAGATTACCAACTCATGGTAGGCGGACAATTTGTCGCTCATCCTGGAGGGGCGGGAATAACCTATGAGGTTCACATTACGCATCGGGATCATCCTATAATGGCAGGAATTCGGGATTTCATGGTTACTACCGAACAATACTACATGCTTGTTGACCCGGCCAACGAAGTGCTTGCAACCACTTATTTCAATAGAGTGCATCCCCCGGAAGTTTGGAGAGAAGTCGTTATGCCTGTAGTATGGACAAAAAAATACGGAAAGGGACGGATTTTTTATTGTTCTTTAGGACACTCTTTGGACATTGTCACAATGCCTGAAGTTCTGACAATGATGAAACGGGGAATGGTTTGGGCTGCCCGATGATTTCATCGTTATTCTCGCCAAGACTGCCCCTTGCATCCCCCCTATTCTCACGCGGATTGTGTTTTTTTTTGTTTTATTTTCCCTACGATTAGCAACAGCAATGGCAATCCGAGCATATTTACGGGAAGCGCAATCGGCACCCAATAATTAAGCAAATAATTAGCTGTCGCTTCCACGACATTTTTAGGAAATAACGCAAATCCAACCATGACGGGGGCAATAAACCAAATCAAGATTCTCCAATTTTTAATTCGCAGAAATTGGGCTGTTCCATAAGCAGTGATAAATAAATAAATGGCCAATTTGATAAACACGCTGCAAATCCAAATCACGATAGTGAAGGGGTCAAAGTTTTCCAGGAATCCCCACAGCGTTATTTTCCTTGTCATCTCAAAAAATGGGTACCACATTTTGGGGCTCAGATTAACTCCAATCGAGGAGACAGTTACAATTACGGATATGAACACAAAGAAAACTGCCGTAATAACTGACCAATACGCATAGGGTACCCCCTTGCGCGTTGGAATAGAGAGAAAAGCGGCGAGCATGAGATACTCTACGGCATGTCCGAGATAGGAGGCGGGAGCAAGCGAGCCTTTGATGATAGCGATTGCCCCGCTGTCCACGTATATCGGCAGAAGATTTTTCATTTCGATGTTCTTGATGCTTGCGACTAACACAAGAATGACCATAAGAATAATTATCGGTCCCAAAAACTCGCTGCAGCGGGCAATTCCTTCAATTCCGCCCGAATAAGTCACATACACGACCAACGCAATCATGATGAGCAAGATCGCCAGCTTGGGCGTGGCCGGCAGGAGCAGAATTTCAACCAAATCGTTAAATTGGCGGAGAACTATTGGGATGATGGTATACCACTGAACCATATAGATAACGATGACGATACTGCCGACAAACTTACCCAGGATGGCTTGACTGAATTGTATCAAGGTTTGGCCGGGATAAAGATTCGCCACGTTCGTTACCAGCAAAGTCACTATCAGTACGATGCTTCCCGAAACCAGGATGGATAACCACACATCTTGTTTCGCTGCTTGCAGGCTGGGGGAGAGCGTCATGATTAACGCCATTCCCAAATCCATGATGGCGATCATCCAGTAGATTTGTAAACCGGTTACTTTCATGTAGGCCAGCTCTCCATTCCGGTTATTTGATAACGGCTTTTTTCAGGTGCGGAGGCGCCTGCGTTCTTTCCATTCGTTCGATCATAAGGTCTGCTTTGACGGTAACGTGAACGGACGGATAAAGGTCTTTCCAATCCTCTTTGATCTTTTTCCAGGTATAGGGATGCTGAATATGGAAATCCCTTCCAAAACCGAAGATATCCGCTTTAAATTTTTTTTGCGATTTTGATATGGCGCTTTCGACTATATGTTGAATTTCGTTCGTGAATTTCTTCTGTACGTGTTTTAAGTTTTTAGATTTCGTTATATCCAAATTCGTATCGTTTTCCAATAATCTGGTTGCCAATTTGAGGGAAACCGAAACTTCAGGTGACCCCTCTCTCATAGCGGTGCGAATCTTCACTTTGGAACGGAGGATCTCGATGCTCATGGTTCCTTTAAATTGCTTATCCTTCGGTACCATTTGTGTCGTTATTCTCATCTTTGTGTACCGATCTGTCATTAAGCGGGACGCCTTTTTCTCTCCCTCCGACAGAAAACCAACCAGTTTATTCTCTTTATATACAGCTACCTTATCGAGTGAGAAGATTTCCTGATCCGTGCCTTTGTTGAGGATCCGAATAGCCCCGGTCATCGGCGATTTCCCTTCCGCAGCCATGGCATCCAAAAATTCATCTATCTTTATAGATAAGCCGGATTCGCTGATCTGGATTTTGTTGATGCCGATTGACGGTATTTGTTCAAGCTCATACTTAACGTTCAAGATTTCTTTAGCGCTAGAGCCATATGAAGTCACAACATAACTGTGGTATCGGGTATCAGGCATACGCAAGTAATTGTCCAGAACTTGATCGATGCCATGTCGGGCATAGGATTCGCCGATCACGATGATTCCCCGGTGACCTAGAAAGACACGGCGGGACAATCGATGCTGCATCTTCTGAAGAATGTCCACGCCGTCCTTCCCTTTTTCCGTTATGGTCAAAACAGGTTTTTTGGCTCCCCCGCCGCTTTGCAAAGCACTGGGAATTCCTGTGGGAAGGGCGATCTGTATTGTACCTTCTATCTGACCGTCTTCGGCAAGATCCAATCCGCTTCCTAGGACCATAGCCAGATCGTCCGTCTCGACTCGATCCCAGCAGCCTGTGAACAAACCGATGCAGGAAATAAGAGCTAAGTACTTGCCTACTTTACGGACCCGGATCATTTTTTCTCCAACTCCCGTTTCTGCTGAATGTATTGCTGACGCTTCTTCATGATCGTCCACGGCGTTCTTATAAGCACATCACTTATTCCGGAGAAGTTTGCCGGTGCAATCGGGGTCATATAGTGCACGCCAACGGAGCTTAAGCTGACCAGATGGATCAAGATGGCAAGCATGAAGGCGATGAAACCGTAAAGGCCAAAAGTTCCGGCGAAGATGATCAACGGAAAGCGCAGAATACTCATGGCTTGACTCATTTCCGGTTGGGGAATGAGGAAGGAGGCAATCCCCGTTAAGGATACAATAATAATGATGGGAGCGGATATGATCCCTGCTTGTACCGCAGCTTGTCCGATTACGAGAGCGCCTACGATACTGATCGTTTGACCTACCGGACGGGGAAGGCGGACACCCGCTTCTCGGAGCGCTTCAAAGGTAGTCTCCATGATCAGGGTTTCCAGCATGGCCGGAAACGGTACGATTTCCCGTGCTGCCGCTAGGCTTAAAGCTAAGCTAGTAGGAAGCATTTCATTATGAAAGGTCGAAATCGCCACATAGATGGCGGGCAGGGTTAACGCCAGAAAGGCAAACAAATATCTCAGCCATCTGAGCGTCGTCGCGAAAATATAGTTCATGTAATAGTCCTCCACGGTTTGAAACCCATACCAGAAAGTGATAGGGGCGATCATCGCCATCGGCGATCCGTCAACCAGAATCGCCGCTTTACCTTCAATTAGGGAAGCGGAGACCGAATCGGGTCGCTGAGTCTTCTGGATCAATGGAAACGGCGAGTAGATATTGTCGCAAATAAATTCGTCAATGTAACCCGTTTCAAAGACGCTATCTATCTCGATTTTTGAAAGGCGTTTCTTGATCTCGTCGATTACTTTCTGCGGCGCCCTCTTCTCTATATAAGTAATCGCTATATCCGTTTGGGATGTCGTCCCTAGAGTCATCTTCTCTATTTTGAGCTGCGGTGATCGGATCAAATGGCGAATTAATGTTAAATTGATATTGAGATTCTCGATAAACCCAAGCCGCGGACCGCGAATAACGGCTTCTGTACTCGGTTCCGCCAGTTCACGATGGAAGGGGTCAGGGATACTTAAGGAGATTGCCTGCTCAGAGGAATCTACGAAAACAAGTACTTCTCCCTTGACGATGCGTTGAACGGCATCATTCATTTTTCCGACGATGTTCGCTTTTGCCATAGGTATTAATTCAGAATACAAACGGTCAATAAGAGTAGAAGTGGAATCCAAATCCAATGTTTTAGGCGTCATTAACGGTTTCAACAAACTATCATCCAACCGGTTGGTATCGACCAATACTTCAAGGTAAACCAACAAGCAGGGGATCGATTCGAACACATAGACTTTTCGCAGTATAAGATCGGAACAATTGGTAAAGGTATGCCTTACCGCAGTTTCAGTGTCATCCAGATTGGCGGGAATATCCGTGTTGTTGCCGTTTGTATTTTCAAGCGGCTCTTCGGTAGCTCCGTGCTGTCTTTTTCTTCTTCTAAATGGATTCATCAATGGATTCACCTATAAAGTTATATCATTATGGTAATGAATGGAGAGGGGCGGTTTTCAAAGTAATATTTCCCAGACTCCTTGAACTTATTCAATATCTGGGCGATAAGCCGAAGGCCAACCTTTCGCAGGTTGGCCTTGTTAGGAACTTATTAATGATGGATGATTAGCTTGGGAAAGGGTGGAGAGATATGAAAGGTGTATTTTGGAAGGCTATCGCGTTTTTGCTCATTATCTTCTTGGCGGGAGTTATTCTTTACTTTGCTGTTTCAACACCCTCCGGTTAACAAAAGTATTTCTCGACTAGCTTCTCCGACGTGCGGGTTGCCAACGCCTGTGTCGTAAGGGTAGGGTTCGGTCCTCCGATCCCGTTGAAATGTACGCTGTTGTCGGCAATAAAGAGCCGATTAACCTGAAACGCCTCACAGTTCGAATCCACCACATAACCCATGCGCATTGTGCTTTCGAGGTGAAGCATAAAGGCAAACGGCAAATCCGATCGGATGATCGTTTTGGCGCCGGCCTTCTGCAGTGTCTCGCAAGCGAGCCTGGCCAATCGATCGCGCCTTTGGAGCGTTAATGGGCTGGGGGTGTAATGAACAATCGGAATCGGGCCGTTCTCGTCCTTCAAGATCGGATCAACTTCCACCCGGTTCTGGTAAAGCGTTTCGTCATCCGTAAGGAGAAGATAGGTCATCGTGCGGGTATAATTTATCATCAGCTCTTTGAGTGCCGGACCGACGACACGGCCATGGATATTCCAAGGTGCCCCCGGATCCGGCGGGTTAAGGACATCGAAGCCCGCCTCACTGAAGCCGTAAGTCAAGAAGGACATCAATCCTGGGCTAAGACAAGAAACTTGAAAAATCCCGGTTCCCGGAATATCGACTCTAGCCCCAGATGTATGACCCATATACGGATAGACGGACGGCAAGCCCATGATGCTCATGAGATCCTTCTCGTCGAACACACCGCCCACCCAGTCGAAGCAATGATTGGTTAATCCTCTCCCCACCCAGGAATTGAAGGGGAGGTCGGAATTCAGCCATAATCGTGGAGACTCTATGCAGCCTGCCGCTAGAACTACAGATTGGGCCGTAAGCTCGCTGATCTCTCCCGTCCACGTATCCCGAAACCTCACACCGCTTGCACGAAGTCCGCCACTTGGATCCGGTTCCGTTAAAATTTTTATCGTAAAGGAATTAGGTCGAATCGCGACGTTGCCGGTCTTAAGAGCAAGAGGGACATAGCTGACAAGCGTGCTCCTCTTCGCGATAGTATCCACTGTCGGACCGGTCGTGCAACCGTTAACGCAATGTCCCCGCAAGGTGCATCCGACCATATTGTGTAATTGCTCCATCGAGTAGTTGGGATCCATCAGATGCTCGTTGGTGCGTAGAATCGCGTTGGGATTCGGTCGATAACCCGGAGTCGTGACGTTAAGAGTCGGATTGAGTGTGTATCCAGCCCTCTCGGCGCCGTAGTAAAAAAGCTCTTCCTTCGGAGTCGTCGGAGAGAATTGAACGGGCAAAGTCGCTTCAACTTTCTCGTAATAAGGGATAAGTTCCGCGTAGCTAATCGGCCAAACGTTGTCGATAGCCATAGGAAATGCACGCGGAGACTGAGACCAGTAGTGCTGCGTCGTTCCCCCGACTCCGGAAAGCTGCCAGATATCACCTTTCTGACGCATGACTCTGTGCCATGGCGTACGGCGGCGGTCGGCAGGTCCGAAGCGGAAGACGCCAGATACGACATCGTTCATGTTGTTTTCATACGAGTTATAAATCCTCTTGTATATTCCTACATCCAAATCGTTGTAGCTGGAGCTCCATTCTCCGCCCCGCTCGCTGTTCGGGTTCTCCCATTTTTTGTTCCCATACCAGGGACCGGCCTCCAGTACCAGCACCTTCAACCCGGCTTCACCGAGCTCCTTGGCCGCGACGGCGCCCCCGCCTCCGGACCCGATTATGATAACGTCTGCATCATACAATGGTGGATGTCCCCCCTTCGCGAACAATGGTCAGCTTAAAGCCGAGTAGAGCTCGATAACCGATGGATACGCCTGGATATCCGACCTGTCTCCAGCCGATCGGGAAATACTGGAGCCTTCGCTGGGTAGGTGTATTTAGCCGTGTTGTCCCATAAGCCGGCCATTCCGAGTAGTTTCCAAACATCGTTCCCCTGTTGAGATAATCCACGATAAATTTAACTAGTCCTCCGTCGTCCCGGTAGGGAGGAGGCAAGGTTCCCAAATCAACTTGCAGGTTTTCCAGAATGGCCATTGTCCGGATGCGATCCATCGGGGATAGAGCGGCGAAAGGTACTCCTCCTGAGACGGCCACTTGCGGAGAGTATTGCGCCTGTCCGGAGGCAACCAATTGGATCGCTCCCGCATTCAACATCCCCGCGGTGGGAGCGGCCAAGGGTACAACTTCCGGATAATAGCCGAGGACAAGCGTAAGGGTATGATCTAACTCCCAGATCATATACTCGTGAACGCCAAGTTCTACCGCGCCAATCGTTTGCTCCGATCCGAATACGGCCATCTCCGGCGTGTTCGGCACAATCGTATCAACAAGCGCCATAAACGTTGCAAGCGTATAGGGATCGAAAGTACTGGCGTATGCTGTTGCAGGATGCATGTGTTGTCGACCTCCTTTGTCCATAAGTTTCCAATATTTAAAAACCCGTATCACTTGAAATTATTCGCTAAGTTCCTTATTTATTCGATACATACCTATTTGCACACGATAATAATTCGAATACATTTGGGAAAACGTATCGTTGTGAAATAACGATGATTCAGTATGGTGAGGAGATTATTGTAATGAATTGGTTTTCTATTGCTGGAATTTTGCTCTTGTTGCATCAAGACGATGTCTCCGACAGATTATTGGTCAATCATCAAGGAAAGACAGCCATTATTGTTAATCGTTCGGATTATGCGCTGCCTGCTTTGCCATTGATGGACATGGACAAATTCGATCATTTGCTCCATGACCTTGATCGAGAAATCTATCAGGGCCCCCAGAATGCCAGGTTCGGCGACGATGGGAAGATTATCCCCGAGCAAATCGGCTTTAAGCTGGACCGTACTAGGTTTACAGATCAATTTCAAACCTTTTTCTTCAGCAATGGAAATAACACGATAGAAGCGGCAAGAAAACCAATCTATCCTAGGGTCGATAGTGAATTGATTGCCCATCTCCGGGAAAAAACGATCGGTCATTACGTAACGTACTTCAACTCCCGCAACAAAAATCGTGCGCATAATATCACTCTTGCCGCCAAAGCCATCAACAATGCAGTGTTATTTCCCGGCGAAATTTTTTCGTTTAATCAGGCGGTTGGTAAACGTACAAAAGAAAAGGGATACTTGCGGGCTTCGGTTATTGTCAAAGGGGAATTATCGGAAGGAATCGGCGGAGGGATTTGTCAGGTTTCTTCAACGTTATTCAATGCCGTCGATCGCGCCGGGTTGCAAATCTTGCAACGTTATTCCCACAGTCGAAGCGTCCCTTATGTCCTGCCTGGCCGCGATGCGACTGTAAGCTGGGATGGACCGGATTTTTCTTTTCAAAACAAGTACAATCAGCCGATTCTGATTCGTGTTTATTCCGGTGGAGGAAGAATGTTCGTCACGATATACTCCTCCGATATGATTGAGCATAAGCCTCGGATTGTACATGGTACGTCAAAACAACTGCCTGAAGAGATCTTCATCGAAACACGAAAAAAGACGTTACGATAAACGCAACGTCTTCTTTGACAATAGATGAATTTTTTTTCTTAATGACTCCGACTTTGTTAGAAGCCTTTATATTGAGGTTCTTCGTTTTCTAATTGTTGGACTCGAGCTTCAACCTGCTGCAACACTTGCTGGGTTTGTCCTGCTGCATTAGTGTATAGAGTTTTTGCTTCTTGATTTTGTGTGGCCAAAGCGAATTGCTCTAGACTTGCTTGAGCGCTCTTTAATGAAGCTACACATGTCTTTACTTCGGATGCTACTGTCAATGATATCACCTCCTGTTCGCAACAAAACATATTATCGAACGGAGAGGTATTTCTTATTCACAGCTTTTTTCTGAATTTAAAAGATTTTTTTTTGATTTCCCCTTCATAAATCGGGTTAATTTGACAAACAATGTTGAGGTTATGTTGATTAAAGGAGGATCTAATGTGCCAACTGGAATTGAAGTCGCTTTTCGAACGTTATTGGCTGTTGTCGTACTTTTCTTAATTGCCAAGCTTTTGGGTAAAAGGCAAGTGTCTGAGATGTCCATGTTCGAATACATTACCGGGATTACAATCGGCAGCTTGGCAGCTTACATTTCATTAGATTTGGACGCAAATTGGTTTCTAGGAATTGTGGCCATATCGGTTTGGGCATTAGTAACTCTAGGCATTGAATATCTGCAGATAAAAAGTAAAAAGCTGCGGGATTTTATTGAAGGCAAAGGGACTGTGTTAATTAAAGACGGGAAAGTGCTAGAAGATAATATGAAAAAGGAAAGGCTCTCTACTGATGATCTAATGGAGCAATTGCGAAAGAAAATGGTATTTAAAGTGGCTGATGTCGAATTTGCAATCATGGAACCAAGCGGAGATATCAATGTGCTGTTAACTCGGGAAAATCAACCGATTACTCCTAAGCACCTTGGGATCAAAGTAGGACCCGAGCAGGAGCCGCAAGCAGTCATCATGGACGGAAAAATTATGGACGAGCCGCTGGCCACCATAGGCTTAAACCGGGAATGGTTAAATTCGGAGTTAGAAAAGCTTGGCGTGGCGATTGAAAATGTATTTCTTGGACAAGTTGATTCGTACGGGCAATTGTTTGTCGATTTATTCGACGATCAAATTGCAGTACCTTTGCCGCAACAAAAGGCAACGTTGTTTGCTACGTTAAAAAAGTGTGAGGCGGATCTCATGTTATTTGGGCTGACAACGAAAAGTAAAAAAGCAAAAGACATGTACGAACAGTGCGCATATGAAATGGAAGAAATCATTGCGGAGCTTACACCTGTACTTCATCGATAAAGGAGAGTTAATAATGTCTGATGAGAAGAATAAAAAGTTAACTCCTGTTCAACAGGAATATAAAGAATTTGCCAATAAAAGAGAGCCGGCGAGGCCTGTTATTAAAAATTGTATCCGAGCCTTCTTCGCCGGTGGTACGATCTGCCTGATTGGTCAAGCTATACAGGAAATGTTCGTGCACTGGGGCGGCTTTGATGAGAAAAAAGCGGGCAATCCCACGGTTGCCGTCTTGATTATAATTTCAGTAATTTTAACCAGTATGGGTGTATACGACAAAATCGCGCAATGGGCGGGTGCAGGATCGGCTGTACCTGTGACCGGATTTGCCAATTCAATGGCTTCAGCGGCTATTGAACATCGAAGTGAAGGACTTGTGTTGGGCGTCGGAAGCAAAATGTTTAAGCTTGCCGGTCCTGTTATCGTTTTTGGTGTTGTTGCCGCATTTATTGTGGGTATCTTTCACCTTGTATTTAATCCAAGCGGTGTAGGAGGGCAATAAGAATATGCTGAAAGGACACCAAAGCTGGATTTTTGAAAATCGTCCGATTATACAAGCTGCTGCAACGGTTGTCGGTCCGTTTGAAGGGCAGGGACCGCTTGCGAACGATTTTGACATCATTCACGGTGATTTAATGTTAGGACAGGACAGCTGGGAAAAAGCGGAGAGAACTTTATTGGAGGAAGCTGCCAAGCTCGCTATTGAAAATGCAGGCTTGACTAAAGAACAGGTAAATTTCTTTACCGGCGGAGATTTGATGAATCAAATCATAAGCAGCAGCTTTGCTGCACGAACATTAGCCATTCCTTATCTCGGAGTGTTCGGGGCATGCTCTACATCCATGGAAAGCTTGGCTCTCGCTGCGATGATCGTAAATTCCCGTTCTGCCAAATATGTACTGGCCAGTGCTTGCAGCCATAATGCCACTGCGGAAAAACAATTCCGTTATCCAACGGAATATGGGTCGCAAAAACCGCCGACAGCGCAATTCACGGTAACGGGCGCAGGGGCATCCATTGTTTCGGAAGAAGGTGAAGGTTTGGCAGTAACATCAGCTACGATCGGCAGGGTTGTGGATATGGGTATCACGGATCCATTTAATATGGGGGCTGCCATGGCTCCTGCAGCCGTCGATACCATTCAAGCTCATATGCGTGACATGGGAATTGAACCAGGATACTATGATCTGATTGTTACCGGCGATCTTGCCAAGGTAGGGTACGAAATTGCTTGCGATTTATTTGAGAAACATAAGGTGCCGATGAATCAAACCGAGTATTACGATTGCGGGATGATGATGTATGACTACGAGAAACAGTCCGTGCAAGCCGGTGCAAGCGGTTGCGGTTGTTCAGCTGTTGTTACTTATGGACATCTGCTGAAGCGAATGCGCAAAGGGGAATTGAAACGAATACTTGTCGTAGCCACCGGGGCGTTATTATCGCCAATTTCTTATCAACAAGGGGAAAGCATTCCTTGTATCGCACATGCGGTATCCATTGAGAGTGGAGGTATACAATGATCTTTTTTTGGGCTTTTGTTATTGGGGGAGCAATTTGCATTTTTGGACAAATCTGCTTTGATGTATTTAAGCTGACTCCAGCGCATACGATGACGCTTCTGGTAGTGCTTGGAGCGTTCTTTGACGGTGTCGGTCTATATGACCCGTTTATCGAATTTGCAGGTGCCGGGGCTACCGTTCCCATCACAAGCTTTGGGAATGCACTGGTCCATGGGGCTCTCGAGGAATTAAAAAACGTTGGGTGGATTGGAATTATCACGGGGATCTTTAAAGTTACCAGTGCGGGTATTTCGGCAGCGATCATTTTTTCGTTCCTTGCTGCACTAGTTGTAAAACCAAAGGGATAGAAGTAAGGGGCTGTCCCGTAAGGTCGTTTATGACCTGAGAGACTGCCCCTGTTTATTGGTGGAACCTGTATTTACTACAGTTAATATACCCTATAAACGAGATATTCGCCAATCAACCTGCATTTCCTACAGGTGTTCAGCTCAAAATCGGCTAAAATGACTTATTTAACCTCAAACACCTGTAGTTTTTGCAGTTCAAAAGTTCTGAAAACAGTTTTTGGCGAAACAACCTGCACTTTTTACAGATTGCACTGCAAAAATAAAAATTTTCCAAATGGACTATATGACAACATCGAAATAAGAGTTTAATGCAACGCTAGCAGTTATGAATACAAAATACAAAAATAGGCAAACTAATTGCAACCAAAAATAAGGAGTGACATGAAATTGAAAAAAATATCGATTTTTGTGCTAGCAACCCTTTGTATATTTCTTGCAGGATGTATGAATAATCAAGACAATCAAAACAATCAAGGCCAAATGCGGCAACAAACAGCCCAGAACAATCGAGGAAATGCTAATCAGCAGCAGAATCAATTAGGAAATGCCGATCATCGCATTCAAGTAGCCGATCGGGCAGCGAAGAAAATTACGGATCTAAATGGAGTACGGCAAGCTAACGTATTGGTGACCCAACGAACAGCCTATGTTGCTGCAATGTTAGATAACGATCAACAGCTGTCGCGTCAAATAGAAGACCAGATTGCTCAGCAAGTAAGAGCTGTCGATCGGAATGTTCAGAATGTTTATGTTTCAACGAATCCAGACTTTACCGATCGTATCAATAACTATGTGAATGATGTTCAGCAAGGAAGACCCGTAGCCGGTTTTTTTGAAGAATTTAACGAAATGGTGCAGCGAATTTTTCCCAATGCAAGATAGGAGCAACATTATGAATCCATCAGTGCAATCCTTAAAGGAATGGTTAGAGGGTCATAAAAATCATACCATTCTGATTCAAAAACATGAACAGAACGATTCCGATCAAATTCACATACAATTGCACGATGTTGATTATCGGTCTCAAACGAATTCTATCGACGGTTATTTGAATGGAAGCTTTCTTTTCCTTCATGGACAGGGCTCAATAACTAATGGCGGCCAGGAAGTTCAGTTACCGCGAGATAGTTACGTCATTCCAGTAGATGGGTTGTCTGTAACAGAAACAGAACATAATCGTGTCGTTCTGAAAACGGAGAGAGCGGAATATTCGCTTTCTCTTGTTTAATGTTGAGTAGGAGTGAAAATAATGAATCGAACAATCAGATCTATCATTTTTTTGACTGTTTTTTTATGTTTTTTGTTTGCTTCTATTCCAGCATCCGCTCAGGGAATCGAGCCTTATCACTTTGGCTTTAAGAAAAGCAAAGACGGTAAACTGCCTTCTATTGCCGAAGAAGGCTTTATGGATACGCTGCAAGAGAATGGAGCTATTTTTTTAGGAAATACGGAGAACAAGGAGCTTTTTCTAACATTCGATAGCGGGTACGAGAATGGCTACTTGCCCGGAATACTTGATGTGCTAAAGGCAAAGAAGGTGACTGCGGTTTTTTTTGTTACGGGTCACTTTGTGCGGAGTCAAACGGAATTGTTGAAGAGAATGGTTAATGAAGGCCATTTGATCGGCAATCATTCATGGAGCCATCCGGATATGACCCAAATCTCCGACATGCAGATAAAGAATGAATTGGAGAAAGTAAAAGAGGAAGTGACAAAGCTTACAGATCAACAAAATATGCGGTATGTACGACCCCCTAGGGGAATCTTCGACGAACGAATGCTGAGGGTCTGCGGCGAGCTAGGTTATACCAATGTATTCTGGTCCGTTGCCTACAAGGACTGGGATGTCAAGCAGCAGAAGGGATGGAGTTATGCTTACGAGAATGTAATGGGTCAACTCCACCCTGGTGCGGTAATCTTGCTGCATTCTATATCCAGCGACAATGCAGGGGCATTGGGAAAAATCGTAGACGATGCCAGGCAACGTGGATATGAATTTAAGAGACTGGATCAACTTAACATAAAAAAATACCGCTGACATAGTAGAGCCGCCGCCCTTTTTATTTCCTGGGAAGCCGCACAAGGCGACATTATCTACCATCAATAGAACGATACTATTCACAAGGTCGCTAATCAGCGACTTTTTTTGATTTTTGTCGACCTCACAGAAGCACTTTTTAAACTGTCCGTTTCCCGGTACTTAATGGTTATGATTTGGTTAGTTAAATCATATTTTCTGGGCGGACAAACTCATCGAACTGGGCTTCAGTTAACAAGCCGCTTTCGAGGGCGGCTTCCTTCAAGGTGATACCTTTGTGGTGTGCGGCTTTGGCTATGGCAGCTGCATTCTCATAACCAATATGTGGATTCAATGCGGTAACAAGCATCAGAGAGCGTTCTAGGTGATCTTGTATGACTTTAAGATTCGCTTCAATACCTACGGCGCAATTGTCATTAAAAGATCGTATGGCGTCCGATAGCAACCGTGCGGATTGCAGGAAATTGTAAATGATTACTGGCTTAAACACATTTAACTCAAAGTTACCTTGGCTTGCCGCAAGCCCGATCGTCATATCATTTCCCATCACCTGTGTCACCACCATCGTCATTGCCTCCGATTGGGTCGGATTCACCTTCCCCGGCATGATGGAGCTTCCTGGCTCATTGGCCAGGATTGTAATTTCTCCTATACCGCTTCTAGGACCGCTAGCCAGCCAGCGGATATCGTTGGCGATCTTCATTAGATCTGCCGCAAGAGCCTTAAAAGCACCGTGGACGAAGACAAGCTCATCATGGCTTGTGAGGGCATGGAATTTGTTTGAAGCTGAAACAAAGGTTTTGCCCGTTGCATGGCTTATCTGCTCGGCTACTTTAGAGCCGAATAGAGGAGGGGCGTTAATTCCCGTTCCGACGGCTGTTCCGCCAATAGCTAGCTCACGCAGATTTTCGGTACTCTCTTGGATCATTCGTTTAGTTTTGCTAAGCATCTGAACCCAGCCGCTCATTTCCTGACCGAGCGTTAGCGGTGTGGCGTCCTGAAGATGAGTTCGACCGATCTTGATGACGCCTTCGAACAGCTTGCTCTTACCTGCTAATGTTTCTTGTAAAGTGTTTATTGCAGGAATTACTCTGTCCTCGATAGCAATGAGTGCGGCAATATGCATTGCCGTCGGAAAAGTATCATTGGAGCTTTGAGATTGATTGACGTCGTCATTAGGATGGATTCGCTCGTCGCTGCCTTGCTCAGATAGAAGCTGATTGGCTCGATTCGCGATCACTTCATTCACATTCATGTTCGATTGCGTTCCGCTGCCTGTTTGCCAGACCACAAGAGGGAAGTGTTCGTTCCATCTCCCTTCAATTATTTCATCGGCTGCTGCTATGATCGCGGTTGCTTTATTTGAATTAAGCTTGCCTAACTCTTGATTTACAATTGAAGCGCTTCTTTTCAGAACAGCAAAAACATATATGAGCTCGATCGGCATCTTCTCCGTACCAATTCGGAAGTTATCCAAGCTGCGCTGGGTTTGAGCCCCCCATAGCTTATCTGCGGGTACCTGAACTTCTCCCAAGGAATCCTTCTCGATCCGGTATTCCATTTCCCTTCACCTCTTGTTTCTATTATTGGTTTGTTTTTAATTCTTATTACCCACATTATGCACCTAATCAAAGAGCAGCGAAAGTTGTGTATCAGATCCTCTTGCTGAACGTCTGCGAGAATAGTTAATGATATTAAATAATGCCCATCAATTCAATAGAGGTTAAGCTTTCCCTTCTGGGAGGAAGAGACTATAATAAATAGATTCATGTTTTCCGTAAAATGGTTACCCGGAGGTGCGGACATTAGTATCGATGTTGTTTTCCCATCTAGTTTATATCATGGTACATTAGACATTTATTTGGATTCCTTCCGCACTAGACTGCTGAATGCAGAGCACTGGAAGCCGAACCGGGATTTCGGACGGGGTTTGTATACCACGATATCAATTGAGCAGGCGAAAGCTTGGGCTCGCTCCATGCAAGAAAAGCTGAATGAAGGAACCCCCTGCGTGCTCGAAATTAATATCTCTCCGGAGTCGCTGCAAACTCTTCCGAATTATCGGATCTTTACGGGTATTTCTCACGAGTGGGCGAAATATATTTATCTACACCGTACGGTAGTTTCCAACTATGACGATCCGTGTCAGCCCCATGCGGATATCGTGATCGGACCGATGGCGGATGCCGATACTGGTAAGATTGTGCAGGATGGGGTAAAATTAAAGAAGAGCGGCGAATGGTTTCTGGACAAGATTACACGTAACCATGCCAATCGGCGTTTGGATCCGATGAAGCTGGGCAATCAGGTTGTGTTTTGTGATGAAGCCTTGTCCCCGATGCTCCATTTGTCCGGATTCTATCTCTATCAAGGAAGAAGGTGGCGTTACAATGGCAACGAGGAGAAGACTTAACCATTATGAGAAAGCCATCGTCGAACAGCTGCAACAAACGTATGGCTACTCTCAGGCAGTTTCACTTGATATTCTAGAAGAATACAGAGCAGTAATGGGCTTAATTGGCGGTTATCCGATGGCAGCAGATTATGCGGAGTATTTCCATAAGGCCAAGCAAGAGAAGCGAACCGGGGTAGAGTGGATGAATGCAATACTGAAGCGAAGAGAAGAAGCTGCGGCTTTTGCACAATAAATGAACCACTCCGCCGGAGTGGTTTTCTTTTTTGCGCGCGCCTAGCCAAGCTAGGCACAACTAGTTGATGAAAGATCAATCGAGGTAAGAGCCAAGTCGCCTCGTAGCTGACAGGCAACTGGTGGAGAGATCCTAAGGTTGAAGCCCTGTGACAA
>NZ_JBEQAP010000056.1:2387-36179 GCF_041640265.1 Cohnella sp. | reverse complement strand
ATAAATTCCTAGAACTTTACTCATCCCGCGCATTCGCTTGGGCTTTGCCCTCCAGTGTAACATTTACAACCTAACGATCCATCGTCCCGATGGATAAACCTACTACACAAACTTCTTGACGCTACCTCGAAATAGGTAATATACCTTTATTTAGAAGCATTTTTGCAAGTAATTAATTAAATCAGGAATAATTCCTTAATTTAGGTGTAGAAATGAAGCTAGTTAACCACCCAAACCACCCAAACCACTACATCTAAGAGCAATAATATTACAATTACACTCGGATTCTCTAGAAGAAACGCTCGATTCCTTTCGCAAGTTGAAACTGTACTGCACGTTCACCGCGCCCTCTTCTTATTGGCACAACCCAAACTTTAGTTACTAATCTGTTGATGGTATTCATAGTAGTTTTATGATTTATCCCTAGGTGACGCGTAACATCGATCGGTCGGAACGGGCGTGCGAGCCGAAGAGCTAGTCTGATTATTTCCCTCTCAGCAAGTACTGATAAAGTGACAGGCGCTTCATCAGCATGAAATTGGCTTATAAATAAACGAAGCAGAGTGATACACAAATCCGGGCGATCGGCGACATCATCGTAGGCAAAGGATATTACGCGATATCCGATTGCTTCCAAAAAAGTCTCGCGATTTGTTTCGTTGCAGTAGCCATTTCGATCCATGTCGCGTACATGCTTGGCAAACCCTTTGATTTCCAACAAAAAAATAATATTACCCGGCGGTTTCCAAGCAAAGTCAATAAAATAAGGCCTGTTTCGCCAATCTAGCACTTCATATTCCGGGTGCAAATGCTCGAGGTTGCCTTTAAGAACCCACCAGATGTTTTGTAAAAACAACTTTTCTCCGTGGAAATCTCTACTTAATAGCCGACCTTTGCGCTCACCTGTCCTCTTTTCGATATGTGAGGCCATAAACTCTTTGTAAGCCTGTTCAAAATCCATACATAGAAACCTCCTTATATGCAAAAAAGAACGTCCTCAGCCATTAAAAAATGGACAAGGACGTTCTTCGTCACTTGATATTATAGTCTGAATCAATTATTTTGTCACTCTGAAGATGAAGGTTAAGATATTCGCAGAAAAAAGTTGGTTTCAGGATTGTGCCATCCTCATCTTGATGATTTTCCACCAGCGCATATCCGGTCAAGTTCGATGTGAAGTTTGAGGGAAGGCAGGTTGGATACGAGCTCAGTGTACGGAAATGGAATTCTCGCTCTCTAAGATCTAGGGTCTCAAGGCAGCCCCGCTCTTTTTGTAATCATGTCTATGCGTTCCGATTGCGATATAGCAAATAGATAAAGAAAGGCGCGCCGACACAGGCGGTAAACACCCCAACCGGGATGTCGTAAGGCAAGAAAGCCGTTCTGGCAACTGTGTCCGCGAGGACGACCATCATTCCGCCGATCAAGGCCGACACCGGCAGTACGCCGCCGAATGAAGGGCCGATCATCTTACGGGTCATATGGGGTGCAATGAGCCCGACGAACGAAATCGCCCCGCCGACTGATACGGCGGCGCCGGCTAACACCACACTTATCATGAGCAGTGTAAACCGTTGGCGCTGAACGGCGCTTCCCGCACCGGCCGCAATGTCGTCCCCCAGTTGAAGCACGTTCACATTCCTGGCGAACACAAAAGCGAGTGGAATAAAGACGGTTACCCACGGCACAATCATCCATACGATGCTCCAATCTGTGCCGTATACCGTACCTGTAAGCCATACATAGGCTTGCGCTGAAGTATACATCGGATTCATGACGAGCATCACTTTGGTCATCGACGCGAGCAGGAAGTTTATCCCGATACCGATCAACACGAGACGGATTGCCGTAACGCCTTGTTTCCAGGCGAGCAAATAGATGACGATAGCAGCGACACCGGCACCGATCATTGCCGCGACCGGCAGCCAGACGATGCTGACCGTACCCGCCAAATAGCTGATAAACGCCACCGCCGCGACGGATGCGCCGCTTGTGATGCCGATGATGTCGGGGGAAGCAAGCGGATTGCGGATGATTCCTTGCAGAATGGCTCCGGCTACCGCCAACGCGGCCCCGACGAGAAACGCAGTGATGATTCTTGGAAGGCGGAGCTTCTGAACCACAATCCTCTGCTCTTCGGTACCGCCTCCGAACATAGCACTCACGACATCCAGTGGATGAATGCGCATATCCCCGAGAGCGGTGCTGAGCAGGAGCGCGGCGACGCTGAATACAGCAAGCGCGATCGTTAGCATCAACGATTTTTTATGAAGAAAAAAAGAGACGGGGATCTTCTCGAATCGGACGTGCGTAAAATTTTTCACTTATTGACGATCCCCTTTCTGGCGATCGCAATGAATGCAGGAATGCCGATAATCGCAGTCATAACGCCGACCGGCAGTTCTTCGGGCCTGATCACGAATCGGGCGGCGATGTCGGCAACGAGAACGATGATTGCACCGAGCACCGCGCTGTACGGAATGATCCAACGGTAATCGTTGCCGGAGAACAGACGGGCGATCGTAGGCACGATTAATCCAATAAAGCCGACCGGGCCGGCCACTGCGACGGAGCTGCCGGCGAGCGCCACGATAATCAATCCGGCGGCGAGCTTCACGAACAACGTCCGCTGCCCAAGTCCTTGCGCCGTATCTTCGCCCATCGTCAGCACGTTCATATGCCTGGTGATCCAGAACGAGGCGATCCAGCCGACTACCATGAGCGGCAATACGGCTTTCAGCATATCGAACGATCTGCCCGCGACGGAGCCGGTCAGCCAGAATATCACTTCACTCAGGCTTTGCTCGTTAAGCACGAGCATCCCTTGCGTGAAGGAAGAGAAAAGGGCACTCAGCGCGGCCCCCGCCAAAATAATTTTAAGAGGCGTCAAGCCGTCACGGCCGAGCGACCCTAACAAGTAGACCGCGACGGCGGCAACCGTCGCGCCGGCGAACGATAGGGCAGTCAAAGCTGGCAAAGAGGTTATGGATAACACAGTCACGCTGAACACGATCATGAACGATGCGCCGAAATTGATCCCGAGCACACTCGGATCGGCAAGCGGGTTTCTCGTTAGCCCCTGGATCAGCGATCCGGCAACGGCCAAGCAGGCTCCGATTGCGGCAGCTGTGAACGCTCTTGGCACGCGCGAAGTTTGCACGATGATATGCGCGTTAGAAGTGCCGTCATATTGCGTGAAAGAATAGTACACGTCGGACCAACTGATTGGTGTCGCCCCGTAAACCATGCTGGCGAATACGAACGCGATCAATAGAATGAATCCGAACGCAAGGCCGGAACCCTTAGACAGGTTTCCGGAAAACAACCTTTCCATTATTGCCACTCCAGTCCCGTGACGCATAAAAGAATGAGCCGGATAGCCCATTCTTTCGTACGTACAATAATATTCGAAGAGAATTACAGGTCGAAGTAGAAGTACAGGTCGTCAAGCATCATTTTCGCGGCTGTCGCTCCGCCTGACATGTTCCAGGTGATATCGTTCACTTGGTAGTACTTGCCGTTCTTGACGCCTTTGAGGTTGCTCCACAGCGGATTCTTCTGCCATTCTTCCTGGGATTTGAACTCTTCGCCGTCGCCGTGGCTGGAAGTAATGTCGAAGATGATATCGCCGTCCATCAACGGAATCTGCTCCTGGGAAGCAAGGTTCACGACAACTTTGCCTTCCACTTGCTGCGCTTTCGGACGTTTCAAGCCTAGCTCCTGAAGGATCGTACCCGCGAATCCCGTTACGTAGAAACGGGCGGAACTGTCTTCCTGGAAGCGGACGATCGATACTTCGGTGTTGGCGCGGTTTCCAATTTTGGATTTAAAGTCTGCTACCCGTTTGTTCCAATCGCCTATGAACGCGGCGGCTTTGTCTTCTGTATTAAACGCCTTGGCTGCCATGTCCATATTCACTTTCCATTCGAACAATTGCTCTGCGAACAAGGTGGGGGCGATTTCGGACAACTGGCCGTAAATTTTCTCGTGACGAGTTTTAGCTCCGATAATCAAATCCGGCTTCAAAGCGACGATCGCTTCGATGTTCGGCTGCAATTCGCTTCCGAGGTTTTTGACCCCGCCCATGTCCGCCCGGAGATAGTGGTACCAAGGAGTCTGAACCCACGATTCGACCGCACCTACAGGTTTGACGCCTAAAGTCAGCGAAACGTCTACCATGCCGTTGAAAAGGATGACGACGCGTTTCGGAACGGAAGTGAGCGTCGTTGTGCCCTTGGCGTGAGTAATCGTGCGTTTTGTTTCGAGGCTTACCGTCTTCGTGCCGGCGTTCCAGTTCACCCACAAGCCGAACGATTCGCCTAGGAAACGGAGCGGAACGAGAGTGCGGCCGTTTTTCACGACCGCTTTGGCGTCGAGTTTAACGGTTTTTCCGTCTAAGATGGCTTGGTTGCTGCCTATCGTTAGTTCTACAGTCGTTTTGCCTCTTTTCACTTTAAGTTGTTGCGTTTTTGCGTCGAAGCTAAGGGAGGCCCCGATTTTTTGCATTAACATGCTGTATGGAATCATCGTGGAGCCGCTGATCACTTGCGGCTGAACATCGAATGTAAGCTGCTGGCCGTCGAGCACGACTTTGAGCGGCGTTGCCGCCGCCGCGGCGAACGGAACGGAAACGATGGCAAGCAAGAAGGAAAGACATAAGGCCATTGTGCGAATTGACTTTATCATTGGAAGCATAAATCCACCTTTCAAGATTGAGTGTTATGATAATGATTATCATTATCGCATATCATAGGGCAATAATATTTCAGCTGTCAAGCAAATTTTCAAGCGAGTTCGGTCCGGCCGTTACACACCCGCTTTGTCGGCCAATTGGCGAAACGCTTGATACAACTCATAATCCAGCTGCAGCATCGCATCCGGATTGATCGTGTCACCGGCTTGCAGCTCGTTTAATTTGACGATTTTTTCTTCTAGAAAATCGACCATATCCGGAAAAGAAGCGTCTACGTCCGATTTCATCGCTTCCCAGTCTTGCGCGATTTGAGAGGAGATGTCTTTCATTTTCGCGGCGTCGTTGTCCTCGGCATGCTGCTTCAAGTCTTTGACGAGCGATCGGATCTGTTCGATAGACTTCTTCAACCGCTCGGCTTCCTGGCCGGTCGCGACCGCCTGATCCGATCCGTTGTCCATGATCGAATCGGTGACGGCGTTAGCCACGGATTCATTCTTCTTCTTGGATTCCTGTACCTTCTGATCAGCCTTTGCTGGTTTTTTGGCCGGATCACTCGTTTTCTCCGGCGTTTGTTCCTCGACTTGTTGTGTGGGTTCCGCTTGCATCGGCTCTGTCTGAGTCGGACTGTCCTGAGCTTCCGATTGCGAATTTTCTGTCTGAGCAGGTTGTTCGCTTGCCGTTTGAGTCGGTTCAATCGTTTGCTCTTCTGCCTCTATGTATCTGTTTGATGACGGAGAAGTGCTGCAGCCCGTCAGCCACAGTGACACTGCGATCGCGATAACGAAAGATCGTTTCAACTTGATTCCTCCCATGTTGCATATTCGATTGATTGTCTATACCCCAAAATTATTTTAGTGGAATTACAACCCATTTTCAATCACTAATTGATAATAATTATCAATTTCATTGACAGAGCGGAGATGTCTATATAAAATCGATGATAAATAAAGGAAATGAGCCGTATGAATGCTCTGGAAATACGTGACTTGTCGGTGTGCTATGAAAATCAATTCGTTTTTAGCGTAAACGCGTTATTTTGCATGGAAAAACGAAAGAGAATAGGTGAAAAAAAGCGATGGGGTTCGTGTATCAAACGGAAGAAATCGACGTATTAGTGAAAGACTATCGATTTGCGACAGAGCCTTCACTGGACAGAAGGTTTTCTATGCCGGCAATCGATTTGCTGAATGAAGACAAATGTTCGGCTTATCTGGACAGGGTGACGAGCATATTCGAAGCATCGACCCATGCGGCTACCGTATCGCTATTTGCTAAGAGATACAGCTTCCTGACCATTGCTTCCAGCCTGTATGCGATGAGCGCGTTTAACAAGGGCTTGGATTATTCCATTGAGAATTGTCATATCGAATCCTATCATCAAGGTCAGACATGGCTTCCGAAAGTGCGCTTGGCCGATTGGCAAGTCTCGGAGCCGGCAGAGGGCAGCCGGCATGAATGGCGGGATCAAATCATTCATAACCTATTCGCCGGGAATTTGGCCAAAGCATGGAGCTTCCTTTCCAAGTCGGCCTCTATTTCGAAGGCCGTTTTATGGGAGAATACGGCTGTCTGCGTGTACTGGATGTACGAGAATAAGTTTAGGGAGGGGGCCGGCGACGATCAAAAATCCCGCATCCAAGAAGACTTTGAATATTTGCTTAACAAAGCGCCGGCGCATCTTTTTGGTGAAACGAAAAATCCGCTGGCAACATTCGACAGTCCCAAGCTGGTAACCTGCGCTTCAGAGACGCCCATTCGCATTCGAAAAACTTGCTGTTATTATTACTTGGCTTCGGATGAGCCCGAAGACTATTGCTCGATTTGCCCTAAAAAAAAGCATGAAGTGGTTTCCAAGGTTTAGACCCAGTGAACCTTCAATATGCATAACGAATAAGCACATTGTTTCCGCTGGAAACAGGTGCTTTTATTCGTTGCACAATTATACATGGAGGATTGTATCGTTTGTAGTAAGCTTCAAGCCAATAGAAACAACAAAAAGCGGGCCATCTAGCGGCCCGCTTCTTTAGCTATAATTCGTCACAGTTACATCCAATTCTCGCCCCAGCTTTGAATGGATAGAATAACATCCTCCAGGTTGCGGCCCTTCTCGGTTAATTCATATTCAATACGCACCGGCATTTCCGGATATACGGTTCGTGTAAGAATTCCGAGTGCTTCGAGCTCCTTCATGCGATCAGTTAGCATTTTATCGCTCATTTCGGGAATTTGCTCTTTTATTTCCTTAAACCTTTTAGGACCGCCAAGCATTACTCGGATAATGAGTCCCGTCCATTTTTTGCCCAACAACTCAGCAGCCGATTCATATTTGGGGCACATTTTGGAATAGTCCATATCGATTCCCCCTTTATATACATAGTAACATACCCACTTGCAAAAAGTAAGTTTAAACTTAATCATTAATAGTTACTTGACAAAATAAAGTAACATAACTTAGTATAGAGACAGAAGAAAAACAAATCAAACAAACGAGAGGCGTGGTTAGAATGGAATTAGGATTATTGTTGTTAAGAGTAGTTATTGGTATATTATTCGCAGGGCATGCGATGCAGAAATTGGCAGGCTGGTTCGGAGGATATGGACTTGAAGGGACTGGCGGGTTCTTCGAATCCATTGGAATTAAGCCAGGACGTACAATGGCATTCGTAGCAGGAGTCAGCGAATTAGCCGGAGGATTGATGTTCGCATTCGGATTGTTTACACCGCTTGCCGCTGTACTGATTGTCGTACCTATGTTAGTTGCAATCGCTAAGGTTCACGGGAAAAATGGCTTGTGGGTTACGCAAAATGGGTATGAATATAATCTAGTGCTCATTGTAATTGCTGTTGCCGTTGCGCTAACCGGACCTGGAGAATTCTCTCTTGATGCAGTCTTGTTTAATTGAAATAAGACAGGAGGCGTAAATAAATGATTACCATTCAACGTGCTGGTGAACGGTATTCCGCCGATAATGGCTGGTTGAAATCAAATTTTAGTTTTTCCTTCGCTGATTTTTATGATCCCAACAACTCACAATTTGGACCGTTAAGAGTGCTCAACGATGACTGGATTGCTGCTTCCGAAGGTTTCGGAATGCATCCCCATCGAGAAATGGAAATCGTCACGCTCGTGCTTAGCGGACTATTAGAGCATAAAGATAGCCTAGGAAACCGTGCGGCAACGACATGGGGAGGCGTTCAGAGGATGTCTGCCGGTACAGGTGTCTTCCACTCGGAGTACAATATTTCCGAAGACGAGCCTCTGGAGCTGCTCCAGATGTGGTTCATACCCGATAAGCAAGGTGTGAAGCCTTCTTATGAAACGACGGAATTCGATAAGGATAACTTGACTGATAAGCTCGTTCCCGTTGCTTCAACCAACGCGGTGGAAGGTAAAGTCGCTCACATCAACCAAGATATGAGCATCTATCTGTCAGATCTATCAGCGGGTAAGCCTTTAACCTTTACACAGCCTGCGGGAAGAAAAGCGTTTCTGTTTGTTCTTGAAGGAGAAATCAGTGTGAAAGGTGAGTTGACGCTAGGACGAAGAGATGCTGCCAAGCTCGAAGACGTTACTGAGCTGATTTTGATTAGCCGTGAAGGCGCTCGAATCCTATTGATTGATTTGCCATAATGGAAAAAGCTCTTTTAGGGAAATGGTAGGATTATCAACCATTCCCCAAAAGAGCTTTTTTTTGCTAAAAGATATAGTGGGTACCCTAGCGCGCGAAAAAGTCCAAGTTACAGCAGGGATAAGGGGTTTAGTTCCTGGTGGTTCTTTTCCTCTTGCTGTTTAAGAAATTGTTTGCCGTACTCCCCATGCGGATGGATGTTGACATGCTCCATCTGTATAGTGGAGTGAGTAATACCGTATTTCTCAGCTAACATGTCGTTTACGGCTAATATGATGCAAAATTGCTGAATATCGGCGCGGACGAACATATGCGCGGTTAAGGAGTAATGGTCGCTCGAGATCGCCCACAGATGCATTTCATGAACATCCTCAACACCTTCCACCTTTGCCAGCTCCGAGCGGATTTCGTCAAGATTAAATTGCTCGGGGACGGTTTCCATTAGAATATAAATGGATTTCTTTAAGATCTTAAAGCCGCCTATAAATATGATGCCGCCAATGATCACGCTGATTAACGGATCGGCGAACAACCAACCCGTGAAAAAAATAATAACAGCAGAAACGATAACGCCAACCGAGCTTAACAAATCGCCGATAAAATGCCATAGCGCACTCTGGATATTCAAGTTCTCTTCTTCATGATTACTGTGGCTGAGGACAAGGGTTAATACGAGATTAACGGCAAAACCAATAGAAGCAATCGTCAGCATAAGAGTAAAGTCGATCTCTTCCGGCTTGAGTAAACGTCTCACGCCTTCGATGAAAATACCGACAGAGATGACGCACAACGCCAGTCCATTCAGGAAAGCTGCAATAATCTCGAATCGCAAATACCCGAAGGTGTATTTGGCGTTGGAAGGGCGTCTAGCTAAGTAAATAGCCGTCATGCTGAGCCCTAAAGCTATAACGTCCGATATCATATGGGCAGAATCCGACAATAAAGCCAGAGAGTTGGACAGCAAACCTCCGATTACCTCTACGATCGTGAAGAACAAAGTGAGATAAAGGGTTATCCATAAAGTGCGTTTGGAGCGTGTTTGCTCCTTCATGTGCTTCAAGTGATGATAATCATACTGTGAGTCAGCAGGCTGGGTCATTGGCTCACTCCTTGCTAATGAATTTGTCATACAAATGAAATATACCTGTTACCACTCTGTCGCAGAGTCAGGCTACAATAAATAACAAGACCCCCTTTTTTTCATATAATTGGAGCCTGCCACCGATGGCAGGCTCTCTTTTTTTTTATCTTCGAGAATCAAAGCGGAACGATAATCTTCTGCTTCTGCCTGAAAAATACCCAACGGCTAAAGCCGATTTCACGCAATCGCTTCTGAACAAGCTCCCACTCATCACCTACGCGTTCCGGCAGATGAGCATCCGATCCGAACGTAACATCAACGCCGAAGTGCAGGGCGCGCTCGAGAAGGGTATCAGAAGGGTACCAACCGCCGCAGAGCTTCGTTTTTCCGCTTGTATTAATCTCGATTGAAATATCGTTCTCGGCTACGGCTTTAAACGCTTCGTCGATTTCAGCCTCGGCACCAGGTATGTTGGCGAATAGGGGATAATAGCCCTTCATCGCGTCGATATGGCCAAGCACTTGGAAGAGTCCGCTTCTCGCAGATTGGCTAATCAAATGATAATAATCCTTCTTCACATCAATTTGATCCGCTTCAAGCTGATTTTTCCATCGATTGCGATTGAAAATGCTGACCCCCTTCGTCTGGTGAACGGATCCAATAATGTAATCGAAAGGGAAAGGCTCATAGGCTTCCTTATACACTTCAATCTGATCAATATAGAAATCGGATTCAACTCCGAGCAATACTTCAATACGATTCTTGTATTGCTCCTTAAGGCGAAGGACTTCGGCTACATAATTCGGGAAATCGCTTCGAGCCATAGCAATTCCCGGCTGCGGCTGATCAAGCTCATGGGCAAAATAAGGGGAGTGGTCGGAAATTCCAATAGCCGAAATACCGGCATTGATAGCAGCTTCAATGTAGTCTTTGATTTTACCCGATGCATGCCCGCATCTATCGTGGTGTGTATGCAAATCGAATTTCATAGTTATCACTCTCGCTTCTATCTTATTCGCTTCCGATAAATTGATCCTCCGGCATTCCCTTTAAGTCGTTAAGGAATTGCCTCATAGCGCTATTCACATAACGTCCTGATTTGGTCATAACCCCAACAGGGTGGCTTACCTCGAGCTCATTCACTGGAATCATCTTGAGCGTACCAAGGCGTAATTCAACCGCAATGGATAGCTTCGAGACGAAAGCGGCTCCCATATTCAATTCGACCATCCGTTTTAATTCTTCACTGCTTCCCAGTTCCATAACGATATTGGGCTGAAGTCCGTGATCGCGGAATATCCGATCCACAAATCGGCGTCCCAATGTATCCGGCGAGAGCAGAATAAGAGGGATATCCTTAAGCATGCCAATCGCAACGCGATTTAATGAGGCGAGTGGATGCTCTGGGGCGACGACAAACTCGAAGGTATCGTAATAAAGCACCGATGTTTCGACTTGTGCGCTGGGATCGGTTAAATAACCGATCCCAATGTCAACAGTCCCATTCTCAACACTGGAGAGGACTTGGGTAGAAGACATGGACAATATACTTGTTTTGATCAGTGGAAATTGATTCTGGAAATAAGACATGACCCTAGGCAGAATCTGGATGGCAATCGACGTCGTCGTCCCTATCACTATATGCCCCTGGGGAATTTCATTCAAGTCTGAAAGCTTCTGTTTTAATTGCTCCACGATCGCTAATATTTGCTCCGCATGCTTCAGAAATACGTTGCCGCGATCGGTTAAAGTAACGGGATGATTACGATCGACCAATATGGCTTTGAATTCGTCCTCCAAACTCTTGATCTGTGCGGATACAGCGGGCTGCGTCAAATTGAGCACCTCGCCTGCTTTACGAAAGCTAAGTGTTCTAGAAATGGTCACCAACGTCTCCAACTGGCTAATGTTCAAATAATCGCCTCCACCATTGAAAATATTTATCAAACCAACAGAGTGTATAAAAAGGATTTGTCGTTTCATTCATTATAGGGGATTTTTTTAAAGGGAGCAAAGGTTGAAATATACTCTAATTTGAGTATAATATCGAGTATAGTAATCAAATTTGAGTATATTAATGTGGAGAAAGAACTTTCTCTTGAAAGGGTGTTCAAGCATGGACGTGAAAAAAAGCAATACCCGCCTTGTCGTCGCGGGATTGATGCTCGGTCTATTCATGGCCGCGCTTGATCAGACAATCGTATCTACGGCAATGACTACCATCATCCAGAAACTCGGAGGGATGGAAAGCTTCATTTGGGTGTATTCTGCTTATATGATCGCCATGGTTGTGTCAACGCCTATATTCGGTAAGCTTTCCGATATGTACGGCCGTAAGAGGTTTTTCTTAATGGGGCTGCTCCTTTTCCTGATTGGCTCTATACTATGCGGAACTGCGCTGAATATGGAGCAGCTTATCATTTATCGAGCGATACAGGGAATCGGCGGCGGTGCTTTGATGCCGATTGTATTCACTATTATCTTTGAATTATTTCCTGCAGAGAAGCGCGGCAAAATGATGGGTTTATTCGGCGCCGTGTTCGGGGTGTCGAGCGTCTTCGGACCTATTCTTGGCGGTGCAATTACCGATTATCTAAGCTGGCGCTGGATATTCTACATTAATGTGCCGATCGGAATATTGGCGATTTTCTTTATTGTGAAGGCTTACCATGAAACGAAGGTTTCGCGGAAGCAAGTCATTGACTGGACCGGGGCGATCTTGCTTACGGGTACGATTCTCTGCTTGATGTTCGGACTTGAACTCGGGGGATCAGAGGGTCATGCATGGGATTCCATAACGATTATATCGCTGTTCGCAGGCTCTGCCGTGTTATTCGTATTGTTCCTGCTTGCAGAGAGAGCTGCTAAGGAACCAATCGTTAAACTTAGTTTATTCCAAAATCGATTGTTCACGAGCAGCATGGCCATAAGTTTGTTATACGGCGGCGTTATGATAGCAGGAGCGACGTATATTCCAATCTTTATTCAGGGCGTTTTCCATAAGACGGCTACGGAAACAAGCACCGTCTTAACCCCGATGATGCTAGGCGTCGTTCTTAGCAGCCAAATCGGCGGCAGGTTCGCGACCAGGTTCCGTTACAGAGATGTTATGGTCATATCTGCGCTTACTTTGCTGGTCGGCTCTTTCCTTCTCGGCTTCGTGATGGACACGGCAACAAGCCGCTCGATGATTACTCTGTTCATGGTCATTATTGGGCTTGGAATGGGCGTTTCCTTTTCACTATTAAACATCTCAACTCTAAATGCCGTACCGCCTCAATTTAAAGGCTCTGCTTCATCGCTGCTTACGTTTTTCCGAACCATCGGATCCGCTCTTGGCGTTACGGTATTCGGTACGATGCAGAAGCATGAGTTTCAAGAAGGTGTCAAGGAGGTACCTAATATCACTCCAGATATGGCAGTCCAAATCACGGGGGGCCAGGCACTGCTGGATCCAACCATACAGGCTAAGATGGGATTAACGCCGGACATCGTAAATAGCCTTCTTTCAAAGCTGGCTGGCTCCATCATCTTCATATTCCAATGGTCCGTTCTCTTGCCGTTATTGGCATTGGTTTTCGTATTACTGATGGGCAGGGCGCGGATGGAGACAAAGAAGCCTGGGCAACAAGGCACTCCTGGACAACAAGGCACTCTGGGGCAACAAGGCAATCAAAACTCGAAAGGCGAGGGAACAAGCAGACCAGAGCCCTCTTTCCATGAAGGTTAAATCCCTATGTCAATGAGATTATTAATTCTGGGTTTGCTTATGGAGAAAGACAGGCATCCCTATGAGATTCGGCAGACGATCAAAGCCCGGAATTGGCACCATACCTTCAGGATACGAGATGGCTCGCTGTATTATGCAGTAGATCAGCTTCGGGAGGATGGCTTGATTGCAGTGGTAGAGACTGTATCTGTCCCAGGCGACAAGCGTCCTGATAAGACGATTTACGGCATAACGGAGAATGGAAAATCGTCGTTTCTGGAGCTTCTATACGCGCAATTGGAGCAGGAGGTTTATCCTCAGCATCCTATGTTCATTGCATTGCCCTTTGCAAGACATGCCGACAATGCGCAGCTTGAGCAAATCATCGCGAAACAGCTTGCGGTATGCCAGGTAAGGATTCAGAAAATCGAAGGCGTATTGACCCTAAAGGGTGAATGGCTGCCTCGCGGAGCGGTGCGAATGCTTGAAGGAATCCTGCGGCTAAGCGAGACAGAGCGGGAATGGCTGCAAGAGCTGCTTATGGATGCGAGATCAGGCCGATTAACCGATGGTGGAAACACTAACGTGCCCGATTAATACAAAGCTCGGAAGAGGTCAAAGCGGGAAAGTTCCCGACGCTGACTCCTTCGAGCTTTTTTTTTTGCGACAAGGTAATCTAAATATTAAATAATGTTAAAGAACGTTCCGCGGAAAGGAATAGCGCTTTTCTCGTCGAATCTTTTCGACTAACAACTTGAAATAGCGAGGGAGCGATCCGCATAATGGACGACAAGAAACAGATCAAAGCGTGGGTTTGGTATGACTGGGCGAATTCGGCCTTTGCAACAACGATTCTAGCTGCAGTCATGCCGATTTATTTCGTATCCGAAGCGATCGGCGGAACGGATGCGGGATGGGGATTCACCCAGTCGGCCGCGGCGATCATTATTGCGCTTTTGTCTCCGCTTCTAGGGGCGATCGCGGATCATTCAGGAAGCAAAATAACGTTCCTGAAATGGTTCGCCTTCTTAGGGGCGTCCGCCAGCATTCTTCTAATCATTCCCCGTGAAGGTGATGTGTTGCTCGCTTCCATCTTCGTTATCATCGGCATGATCGGGTTCGGGGCGGGAAACACATTTTATGATGCGCTTCTTAACGATATCACGTCTCCAGGCAATAGGGATAAGGTCAGCGCACGGGGCTTCTCGATGGGGTACCTCGGCGGAGGAATCCTTCTGGCCCTTAATTTAGTAATTATTCAGAAGCCGGAGCTAGTGGGGCTTGCGGACAGTGCGGCTGGGTCGCGAGTGTCTTTCATTTCCGTCGGTATATGGTGGCTGCTCTTCTCCATCCCGATATTCCGCCATGTGAAGGAAAAGAAAACAGCTGTGCAAGAAAAAATAGGGGAGAAGGTTTGGGAAGGAGTCCGGCGCCTCCGAATCACCTTCTCGCAGATTAGACAATACCCCGAGCTCTGGAAGTTTATGATCGCCTATTGGTTTTTCTTTGATGGCGTGAATACCGTCATCGTCATGGCGACGAGCTACGGCAAAACGATCGGTATCGAGACAGGGGCACTCATCACTGCGTTATTGATCACACAGTTCATCGGCTTCCCGGCAACGGCCCTGTTCGGCAGACTCGCGGTCAAATTCGGTCCGAAACGGATGCTGTACAGTTCTCAAGCAATATACGTCATCATCGTTGTCCTTGGCTTCTTCATGACAAACGCTCTCCACTTCTATATTCTTGCGGGACTTGTCGGTTTGGTCCAGGGAGGCTCACAAGCGACGGCGCGTTCCATTTACAGCCGACTTATTCCTGCGGGAAGGGCTGCGGAATTCAATGGATTCCTGTCGTTTACGAGCCGGTTCTTCTCCTTCGGCGGTCCACTTGTTTTCGCTCTCGTGAAGGTGTTCACGGACTCAAGCAGATCAGCTATTCTGGCCGTCGCTTTCTTCTTTATCATGGGTATGATTCTGCTCACATTCGTTGACACGAAGAAGGGAGAGCTTGAAGCCGAGCGAACGTTTGTGTAATGAATAAGCTTCTAATTAACAGGAACAATGGAATCTGCATAGGTAATCCAAGCACTGCCGCAGGGACGCCCCGTTTCGTAAGAGATGTCTTTCAGCAATTCCTTGAATCGGTCTCTTAGAGTTATTGCTTCTGGATCTGAACCTGCATATAGCCATGCTATTCCAGCTTGAGTGGTTGCAACAGCGTCCACAAGGGCGTTATCCCACAATTCCATTGCACTTTCCGTATGCACGAGGGTGCGGTCACATGGATCAACCCATGGTCGGTTGGCTTTATTTAATACATCCCATTCGGGCACTTGCCTAGGAGGAGAGAAAGGTTCGAGCTGTCCAAAGGCCAGCTTGCCTTTCCAACCGGTCGGATCAAAAAATACCCGTTGGGCCTTAGCGAACTGGGCAACGGCTTCATCTAGCTGATTTGGCGTGATTTGTTCGGCAAGCACGGGGTAATGCTCGGCGACGACACTGAGGAAATCAAGTGCGAATTCACCGGGGATTTTCCCGCGGGTATTCACCTGCGGACAAACAGGTGTTGTTCCCGTATTCACTCCCGCTCGCTCATAAAGGACAGCAGAATCCATAGCAGTCTCGAAGCGCTGGTGGTGCCATTTCTTAAAGCCGGAAAGGCTGAATATGTAGGGATGCAGATGGCGGTCTAACAGATGATGAAGCAAGAAACCGACGGTATAGGCAACGACATGGTCTTCCAATGGACGAGACCTCGCTTTTTCAAACAAGGATAGAAGAAAGGGTCCGCAACGAATATTGTGCATTTGTGATCCTAGCTTATTAAGCGGTGTGGAGGCTTGCCAAGGCCAAAAGTGGTCATAGAATAAGAAATCAGGACCTTGACATCCTAGCTGAAAAGAGGTTTTCCAATTGGGGTCATTCAGATAATTCTCTGCTGATATAGCGGTTAGGACTTCAGTGCCAAATTGAATATGGGCCCAAATATTCGGCATTGTTCATCACCCTTTGACAAAATTCTGTATACTTGTACCTATATTATCAGTATAATAAGGGAAAGCATTTCCGGCTACCGATATTCATTAAGTTGTCAAAGGGGCGCGTTCAGGAATGAAGGCTGAGTATATCAACCCATTTTTGGAATCGGCGCGCATGGTTATCGAACAGATGATACAGATCCGTCCTAGTACTGGTCAGCTGTCAGTCCGGGACATTAAATTTGCTGATCGCCATGTGTGGATTCAGATTGGGATTACAGGACATATGACCGGTGACATCGTCTTCGGGCTCAGTGAATCGGTTGCCCTTCGAATGATATCTGCTATGATGGGCGGTTATGTCATTACAGAAATCGATGAATTAGGTAGGAGTGCGATTTCCGAGCTAGGGAACATGATAAGCGGCAACGCCAGTACGATGCTTTATAATCAAGGTGTAATCGTCGACATAACACCTCCTAAAATAATGGATTCTCACTTTACATCCGGTTACGGTGCAAAACGGGCAATAGCCGTTCCGCTTATCATGGATGGCATCGGTGAGATTGAAATCCAAGTTTTAATTGCCTAACCATGGATTAAGTTGTAAAGTTTATAGATTAGCTTATTTGCCCCGACAGGGGCTTTTTTCATGGAGAAGGATTAAACGCCAATAGGCTTATAACCTCCAAGGAGGGGTATGCTTGAAAGTATCGCTTCAGAACAAGGTTGTACTCATTACCGGCGCTTCAAGCGGAATCGGTGCTTTAGTTGCAAAGCTGCTTGCAGATCGAGGAGCTATTCCCGTTCTTACTGCCCGCTCACGCGATAGAATGCTTGAGCTTTCCTCTTCCATTCAGGGAGAGCACGCTGTATATGAAATGGATGTATCCTCGGAGGAGCAAGTGCTTGAGGTTATTTCGCAAGTGCAGCTGCGTTACGGTAAAATAGATGTGTTGCTGAACAATGCCGGTTATGGAGAATTTGTTCCGTTCACGTCAGCTTCGCTTAGCCATTTCGAGCAAATGATGGATGTTAACTATATGGGCGTGGTTCGCTGTACGCATGCGGTTCTTCCCGATATGATCCAATCCGGAAGCGGGCATATTGTAAATGTTGCTTCTATTGCCGGAAAGCTGGCGACGGCGAAATCCACCGGATACTCCGCAACGAAGCACGCTGTTCTTGGATTAACGAATGCGTTAAGGCAGGAATTACGAGGTACAGGTGTGATGATATCCGCGGTTAACCCTGGACCGATCGATACGCCCTTCTTCCATCGTGCTGATCCGGAAGGAACTTATGTACATAACATTCGGTGGTACATGATGTCGCCGGATAAAGTCGCCAAAGGGATTGTTTCTGTCATTGAACGGCGTAATGCAGAGCGGGATTTACCTATGACCGCGGCTATCGGAGTTCGTTTTGTTCAATTGTTCCCGCGTATAAGCGATGCCCTATTCGGAAGATTTATGAATAAGAAATAGCAAAAAGAGAGTGGAGTTGATCGGATGGGTTTTATTGAGTTGGGATTAAATGAGTTGCTCTCAGAAAAGCTTAAATCGATCGGAATTGCTGAGCCGACGGACGTACAGAGTCAGTCATTGCCGCCATTACTGGCTGGTAAGGACGGAGTTCTTGTCTCTCCGACAGGAACGGGGAAGACGCTTGCTTATTTATTGCCGCTGCTGCAGAAGATCGATGGCTCGCGCCGGGAAACGCAAGCGCTTGTATTAGCCCCAACACAGGAGCTAGCCATGCAGATTATGCGTGAGGCCGAGGTTTATGGAGCGCCGCTGGGCATTAAAGCGACGGCATTGATCGGCGGCGCGTCTATAGCGCGTCAGCTGGAGCGGATGAAAAGCAAGCCGGCTCTCATCGTAGGCACACCTGGACGGGTTCGCGAGGTGGCAACAACTCGAAAGCTATCCCTTCATGCGGTAATAAGCGTAGTTGTGGATGAAACAGATCGGATATTCTCGCTGGGCGGCAGAAGCGATGTGGAGAATCTCATGCGCCAATGCTCTCGTGATCGTCAGACGGTATTCGTATCGGCGACTCGTTCGGAAGCGATGAGGGACGCGGAGAAAAAGTGGCTCAAGGATCCATGGGTGTCCGATGTTTCGGACAACGATAACGAGTACGGACTTTCCTCCACTTTGGAACATTGGTATTTCCTTAGCGATCGTCGCGAGAAAATCGATTTGATCCGCAAGCTCGTTCGGCACATGAAGCCGTCTGCTGCGCTTCTATTCGTTAACGATACGGAGAAAATCGGAGAGCTGCTTGCTAAGCTGCGATATGAAGGGTTTTCTGTAGATGCCTTATATGGAGATACGAGAGGCCAAGAACGCGGCGAAGTGATGCAACGCTTCCGCAACGGTCGGACTTCGATTCTTATTGCGACGGATGTTGCAGCAAGAGGACTCGATCTGCCTGGTCTTCCTCTTGTTATCCAGTTCGAGCCTGCTCTGGATGCAGACCATTATGTCCATCGTTCCGGAAGAACAGCGCGTATGGGGCGTGCAGGAACCTCAATCACGCTAATCTCTCATCAGGAACGGTTTATTATCGACAAGCTGGAGAAGCAGCTGAAAATAAACGTTATGCCGAAAATGCTGTATGAAGGAAAGGTTGTTTCCCTAGAAGAAGGAAATGTACGGAACAATCCAACACCAACACCGGACCGTAAGCTGCAGCCGAGCGGTGGAGATGCGAAGGACTCACGTCCTGTTTGGAAATCGAAAGCTGAATACTTGGCTACTCGCAAGCCTGATTCTGAGAAGCAGCCGGCGGCTCCAGTGGTAAATAATGCTCCAGTTCTAGGACATACACGGGAAGCAGCAAAGCCTTCGAATCCTGAGAAGCCTTCTTCCACTGCAAGAACATCCGAAAAGTCGAAGAATGCGGCTCCTGTGACCAGTCCCGCAAAACATGCGAAACTGGTTAAATCAACCAAAGTGAAAGTGGATCGGGAACGGGACAAGAAGAATAAAGGTGCACCGAAATGGCTGAAGGAAAAGCGGGAAACACCACCAGGTGATAACAAATAACCTTTCTAAGGGACCTATTCTCATGAATTTCCGAGAATGGGTCCTTTCCACTACTTAAGCCCTATTTTTCCTCTAGGACCCTCTAATATTGGATTCTCCTCCCGAATGGTATAGGCATACGGTAAATCACCGTCAATACGGGAAATAAAAGGAGAGTTGTTTCTAAATGACACAAAAGCAACCTATGTGGAAAAAAACTGCAGCAGCTACACTCGCACTAAGCATGATAGTTGGAGGTGCAAGCGGAGTAATGGCTTCCGCGGATTCCAAAGACAAATCGGACGATTGGAAATATGCTTCCTCATATGATCGCGATGACGATGATAGAGATGATGATGATGATGATGATAAAGGCGAAAAAAACAAAAAGGTGAAAATAGAGTTCAACCTTAACTTCCATGATTTGAACGAGCAGGAATGGCAATGGGCATACGAGAATATTATCCGACTGGCCTCTAAAGGCGTATTTACCGGTTATGACGATGGAAACTTCAAGCCTCGTAACAAAATCACTCGCATAGAAGCCATTATCGCATCGGTTCGTCTTCTTGGATTAGAGGAAGAAGCTAAGAAACCGGAGAATATGAATGCTACGCTGAACTTCAAGGATTTTGACCAGCTCAAGAAAAAATACGGAGCGGCAGTCGGGTATGTTACGGTTGCTCTAGAGAACGATTTGTTTGCTGAGACAGAAACGTCAATTCAAGCGGATAAACCGGCTAACCGTTTATGGGCTACCGTCCTTTTAGTTAAGTCTATGAAGCTAAGCGGCGAAGCAAAAGCCAAGATGGATGTGAAATTGCCTTTCCGCGATGCTCACGAAATTCCGGCTGGCTCTGTTGGTTATGTTGCGGTAGCATTGGAGAAAAACCTAATCGCGGGCTACAATGACAATACATTCAAACCGAATAAGCCGGTCACTCGTGCGGAGCTTGCGGCCTTGCTCGATCGCATGGATCAACAGCTGCCTGAGGATAAGAATGCTCAAGCAATTACGGGAACTATTCAAGCGGTATCAGCTGGCTCTCTAACGGTTAAAAAGCCGGATAACACAACGGTTACCGTTCCTGTGGCGGCTGACGTATTTATCTTCCGCAGTGATGTTAAAGCGCCAGTATCTGCCCTTCAAGTCGGTGATGAAGTGCTCGTTCGCACCTTCCAAGGCAAAGTCGTGTTCATAGAAGTTACGAAAAAGGCAGAAGCCAACGTTCAATTCGTAGATGCGGGCAAAGTCGTCGCTTATACCGTGGATGCGCAAGGTATTGCTACGATTTCAATTTCAAAAGACGTGGACGGAGTTCAAAGCACAATTATTTATAATGTGGGTGACAACGTAACGATCACGCCTATCAATAGTGTCTTGTCGGCTAACCTGATCGTTGTTGTCAAAGGCGTTAACAATGTCGTGAATACGATAGAAATTCAGTCCTAATATAGTAAAAGATTAATAAAATAGGAACAGATTTAGAGAGAGGTGATTCGATGCCTCTCTCTTTTGCTTTGTATGCGCAGCAAGGGCTGTCACAATCTCCCTAGTAATCGACACTTGTGACGAATAGTTTTATTTCTGCCGTTAATTGATTGAAAGAAACGAATGTAAGAGCCACTAGTAGCAGAAGTACCTGTAATATGATCAATTTATCCCGAAAAAGGCTGATGGCATCGAATTAGAAGTAGATTTACCGCTATAACTTAGAATACAGAAAAATGAAACAAAATTAGCGGTTGATATACATCTAACTTAGTAGATAACTTCGAAAACCCTATGGGACGACGAAAGCCGGTTTGCACGAGCAGTGATCACGCCTAATCCGGCCTTAATGACGATATCCCATTGACTCAGCAAATGTTCGATTAATTATTCTGCTACTAAGCAAAGGGGATATTGTCATAAAGTGGTTCGAGAAGATCGAGTCTGAGCAAAGGGGATATCGTCATAAAGAAGTTAGAAAAGAGCTTCCCACGCGTTGGCTGTCTTTATACTCATCAGATCGCTGAACACAAACACCCTCTCTCGCCTTTTTGTACAGTCGAAGTAGGTCCGCTATAATAGGGAATAACGAGGATCTAAGAAAGGATGTTGACAGTGACGGCACAGATCGGATCAGTTGTTCCGGCGCTGGAAATCAAAGAGTTGACCGGTGGGTATAGCCTTCGGCGGCCGGTTTTGCACGGAGTGTCGATTACCGTTAGCCCGGGAGAGATGGTCGGACTAATCGGATTGAATGGAGCGGGCAAAAGCACGGCCATTAAACATATATTAGGGCTGATGGTTCCGCAAAGCGGAGAAGTACGGGTTGCCGGCGTTACGCTGGAGGAAAACCGCGACCGGTATCGCGCGGCGACCGCTTATGTTCCGGAGCAACCTTCATTGTTTCCTCATTTAACCGTCAAGGAGCATCTGCAATGGACGGCGATGGCCTATAACTTGGAGCGTGAGCAGGCTTCTAAACGTATGGAACAACTGGCAGAGACCTTTCGGATGACCGAAGCGTTTAACTCTCTGCCGGACACCCTGTCCAAAGGCATGAAGCAGAAGGTCATGCTTATGAATGCATTGCTCGTCTCGCCTCCGTTACTTATTATTGACGAGCCTTTTCTGGGTCTTGACCCTCTTGCGATCCGTGGGCTTCTAGCTGCTTTGGAGGATGTGCGTACGAAGGGGAGCGCAATATTGCTAAGCTCGCATATATTACCAGCACTTGAGCGCAGGGCCGATCGGCTTGTTGTTCTACACCGCGGGTATATCATCGCGGAAGGAACGCCGCATGATGTGAAGGTACAGGCGGGTTGCGCAGACCCGGAGTTAAAGCTCGATGATGCCTTCGAATCGCTGGTGATAGCTGCTGAAGGAGGCACTTTGCGTGCGTAATGGGGGGCATGAGGAGCAACGCAGGTTTCTGCGTTCGCTTCGCCAAAGTCGAGCAGCTGCTTTTCGTAAAGAAATCGTCCCGCACTTTCGTTATGTGTTCCAGAGCGGGTTTGGTTTGTTTGCCTCGCTCATCCTATTCTCGGCATTTGTTTGGTATATAGATTTCATTAAGGGAGTACCGAGCAATTGGCCTGCTGATTTAGTGGGAGTTGTTGTACTCACATTAGCTGTTATACGTGCGCCGCTCCGGACTTATTTTCGTTCCGCTGACTCTGTCTTTTTGTTGCCTATGGAAGATCGCGTAATTCAAACCTATATAAGGACTGCCTTAGATAAGGCAATAATAGCTGGGGTGTTGCGCACGTTAGCGATATTTGCTATTTTCGCACCGATTTATACTCGTTCCCCCGTTACGGAGGATATAGCGTCGGGTCGGTCTATGATCGGGATGTCAGTCTTATTCGCTTTCGTTGCAGGATGTAATGTATACAGCGGCTGGAGGGAGCGACAGCCAGCTTCCGGTACATGGTGCTGGGCGCTTCGAATCGTACGGTGGCTGTTAACAATGACCGTAGTTGCGGCTTTATTGCTTAAGCCGTTAAGTTGGGCAATCCCGATTATGCTTCTATGTATAGCGATAATATGGCTCTTATGGCATATACCTTCTAAGCATGCATTACCTTGGGAGAAGCTGGTCGAAGAGGAGGCTGCGGCTCGTCGCAGATGGATGTCATTTCTCGGATGGTTCGTCGATGTGCCTACGGAAATTTCTAAGCCCGCTCGTCGAGTATGGATCGCTTGGATAGGTGACTTTTTGACAGGGCAGCATCGATGGTCATGGCATTTCTTATATGCCAAAACCTTTCTGCGCGGGGAAATCTTCGGGGCTTTCAGTCGGTGGATTGTGTTATCCGGTGTAATCATCGTAGTGACGGGGAACAAAATAGCCGATGCCGTTATTTACGCAATCGCCATTCTCGTTGTAGGCTTGCAGCTAAGCGAGCTGAGAAGAGTGAGGTTTGTTGAAACAGCTGCCACTCTGCCCATTGCTCAGGAAGGCCGACTCGTTGCAGCTGCGGCAATCGCACGTTCAGCAGGCGTGGCTGCGGCAATCCTGCTTGCGCTGGCAGGGATACTCACGGTTGGATTGGGAGCATCGGGCGCCGGAAGAGACATGAACATCTGGTTTCCTTTGCTAGCTGTAGGTTTGTTATGGTGCGGTTGGTGGATGCCGAGAAAAATCGCCAAGTTTGCAGATGATGATGACTTGTGATTAGCTTATAAGTCGTTCGTACTCCCTTGATGGAGCAACGAGCGGCTTATTTTTTGTATAGAAGCCGTGAAGCAGAATCTTATACTACTACCCTTACTCTAACACGCTCCCAGCGTCTTAAAGCAACAAAATTGGCTGCTACCCCGGCTCTAACACGCTCCGAGCGTCTAAAGTAACAAAACTAGTTACCTTCCCGCCTTTTCAGCACTTTCGTGCTGTCACCGGGTCCGCCTTTGGTGAGGAGAAACGGCTGAGCATATAAATTAAAGGAAGCAATCGTTGAAGTAATCATAATAAATATGTTGATTTAATAGTGTATATGCAGTGACAAATAGAGATGTCGAAAGGGGCAAGAATTGCCGCTATGAGCCGGACGGTTAGGAGTTTTTACAGCTACCGATGCCTAGGTGCGGCGATTTGACGGGAGGAATAAAAAATAAGGCTGCCCATAGTTACTTATGGGACAGCCCTATTATCATTTCAAGCCTTACCAGCTTTCACATCAAGCACGGCCTGATGGATCCTATCGAATAGATCTTCCAGGTTTGGCTCCTCGATGCATGAGAAGGCAACTCGCAAATCTGTAGTACCAAGCGCAATCGTACCAACGCCATAGGTGTTCAATAGACGTTGACGAACGGCTTCAGCTTCAACATAAAGCAGGTTGAGGCACATGAAGTATCCGGAGTTAAATGGGTAATAAGTCCATTCCGCACCATACTTTCCGCTATCTAGCAGCTGCTTTACTTTGTTGGCGCGGCCTTTCATGATATGGAACTTCTGTTCCTTCTGGGGCAGGAATTCTGGTGATTTCAGTGCCCGCAGAATGAATGTTTGAGAAGGGTGTGGTCCGCTTGAGATGGTAGCACGGATAATTCCAAGCGTCTTCTGTTCAAGCGCAGCCAGGGATGCTTCGGTTAGTCCGCCATAGGTGACAAAACCTACGCGGAAGCCCCAAACATATTCTTCTTTCGTAGCGCCATCGACTTTAACAGCAAGCACACGTTCATGCAAACCGCAAAGCTGGCCGAATAGCGATTCCTGCAAGGAGTTTTCGAAAAACAATCCGAAATAGGCATCGTCGGTCACAACTACGACATTAATTCCAGCTTCAGCTGCATCGCGAATGGCTGCAACAATCTCGCGGCCTTCTTCGAGATCGGGAGTATAGCCTGTAGGATTGACCGGAAAATTGAGCAGGACGATAGCCTTGCCGCGTTCCTTCTGTGCGAGAAGAACATCTCGAAGGCCTGCTGCGTTAAAGCGGTTGTCAGCGTCGTATAGCGGATAGTTGACCATCTCAGCGCCGCGGCGAACGCTGAAGGTAAGCTCGTAATTTTCCCAGTTCTTATCAGGTACAATAACGGCATCACCGGCATCTGCGAACAAATCGGCAACAATGCTTAAGCCATGCGTTAAGGCGTTTGTTACTACAGGGAGGCTAAGCTTAGCTCCTGCTAGCGAAGGATTCTCCACGAGCATCTTATCGCGCCAGACGGTACGAAGCTCCGGTTTGCCACCGGGAGGAGCATATTCGTATATGTCCTTCGGATCGTAAGCGGACAGAGTTTCTTGAATGACGTTCAGGTGCATGGGCTGCCCGTTCTCCGTAGCGATGCCGATCGTCGCGTTGTAGACGTTCGCTTTCTGTTTAGCTTCAGCGGATTGGCTTAGAATACCAACCTTTGGAAAGTAAAGGGCTTTACCCAGGCCTGAGAGCATCTCTGCTGCGCGCGGGTTGTCTTTAGCAATAGTATCGTTTAATTGCTGTGCAAGGGGATTCATGACGTCCATCCTTCCAATTCTCATTAGGTGATATTATACACTATTGGATGAGGAGCGTCACTTGCAAATCAGGGTATTCACTGAAAATGGCAATCGAAATGACTATGATTTTTCGGGGGGCTGCTTTAAAGCGCTGCTGCGGATGTGCTCAATCGTATTTGCATCATCTGGGAGCATTCGTTCGCTTAAGCCATGCAGTACTTTCTGTCTGCGGGTGTCAGGCATATTTTGTCCGAATTTGAACTTGCCTGTCATCTCTACGCTGTCCAATCGGAGAACCGCAACTCCGCGTAAAGAGGCAGTATAGCGCGTATCTGCAGCATCGATGGGGGCGTGACCGCCTTCCGGCTGCATACTGCTCATTAATGCGGCCAATGCCGATGCCTTTTCCTCCGGGCTCTCGACTTGAGCCACATGTCCTCTGATACGAACAGAGCGGAAAAAAACCGTCGCCGGACAAGCTAGATAAGGATCAGAGAAGTACGAAGGAATGAAGGCATGCGCCTGATAAACTACGAACTCGGCTCGGGGATCATTCGCTAAGCCTGCCATCTTCTCTCCTTGCTTACTGCCATGGAAGTAAACTTTTCCGTTATGATAAACATAATTAAGGGGTACTGCTTTTGGCCAACCATCCACACCTGAGAAGGTCAATACACCGTCGTGAAGCTCCTTCAGAAATAACTCGCACTGTTCCAGATCCGATACTTCGAATTCCTTTCTTCTCATCTCTCTTCTCCTCCATAGACCATCGAATGAGGATTAGTGTAAGGCTATTATTGACAAGTGGAAAGATCCAATTTACATTAAAATGACTAGTCCATTACAGAGGTGTAGAATGCGATGATATCTCCTGCAGCTTATTCAGCCAAGCTTGCGGAAAGCGGCAGTAAGCATCTGGCACTCTATCAGACGATTCGAGATGCAATAACGGAGGGACAGCTTCCGCCGGCAGAACGATTACCTTCAACTCGGCAGCTCGCTGCCTTATTTGGTTTGTCCCGCGGAAGCGTAAGCCTGGCTTACGATATGCTGGCAGTTGAAGGCTTGGTCCAATCGGGAGTCGGTCAAGGTACCTTCGTCGTTGGGTGGGAAGAAGGAAGATCAGTATACAAGGGGAATTCCGGTGAAGAAGCGCAGATCCCCTTGGCAGAACCCGCTTTGACGGCATGGGCCCGCCGATTAATGGAGAAAGCGCCGGAAACTAATCCTCAATCAGCATTTACCGCAGCCCATATATCTCCTTCCCAAGTTGAAGAGCACGTCAACCCTGTTTCTTTTGTACCTGAGGGTATTGGTGCCGGGTGGTTTCCTTGGTTGGAATGGAAAGCACAGGTTGCCTTACAATGGAAGCAGTTTGGTTTCACCTGGAAAGACGCACGCGAGACGGAAGGAAGCCTGCGGCTGCGCCAAGCTATCGCAACTCGTCTCCGCCGAGAACGCGGAATTACCTGTGAGGCAGACAATATCATTATCACCGCAGGCTCCATGCAAGCCATTACCCTTCTCACGCAATTGCTGCTGGAGGAAGGAAAAACATCGGTCATTGAGAACCCTTGTTATACGGGAATAACACGTGCTATTGAAGCAACGGGAGCTCAGCTTATTACGCAAGAAGTGGACCGTAATGGGATCCTGCCGCAAGATTGGGCAGCAGAGCTGCTGTTCGTGACCCCTGCTCGGCAATTTCCAACAGGAGCGGTTCTCAGCTATGAGCGAAGACGAGCCCTCTTGTCTTGGGCTTCTCGGCGGAATGCCTGGATTGTTGAAGACGATTATGATAGTGATTTCCGCTGGGGAGGCCGTCCGATCGAACCTCTGAAGTCACTGGATCGGGAGGGACGCGTGATCTATGTGGGAACCTTCTCGCGATCGATGTGCGCGGGTGTTCGGATCGGCTATGCGATTGTTCCCGATGAGCTTGTTCAACCTTTTATAGCTGCGAAAAAGTTATATGATCCGTACCCGTCAGGAATCGCGGAACAAGAGGCCCTGGCGACATGGATGTCAGAAGGGGGCTTTGACCGTCATATGCGTCGAATGCGCAGGGTTTATGGTAAGCTAGAAGAAAAGCTGAGGCTAGGCCTTGAGCAGCATTTAGGAGATTTATTTGAAGTGGTCCCTTCTGACGCTGGACTGCATGTCTATGCAAAATGGCTAAGCTCGTTCGAGCATTACAGCCTTCTTGTTAAGGAATGCAGCTGCCGGGGAGTTTCCTGGAAGGAAGGGTCAATCTATGCTAGAAAAGGCAAAGAACAGGACTGCTCTGCGTTATTCGGTTTTGCACACTTGGATGAAGACCTGATTGATGAGGGAGTAACCCGAATTCGTCAGGCGGCGGAAGCATTAGGATTGATTGGCTCGAACAGAGTCTTGGGAGGAACAATTGATGCTTGATTTGACACCGGAAGCGTATGTGCTGCTTCCAGCGTTCGCCAAAATCGTGTGCGAGCCGGGTTGGAAGTGGCAGAAACGTGAGAAGCCGTTAGCCAACTACGATATGTTCTACGTATGGAGCGGCGAAGGGGAAGTGTATCTTAATGGTCGGCCATATTCTGTAGGGAAAGGCAGCTGTTTTCTTTTTCGACCCGGTGACCATACGAGTGCAACACATAATCCACAAAAACCGCTGGTGCTCACCTACATCCATTTCGATGTTATGGAGGCAGTCACCTTAGTGCCAGAACCGTATCGGCAGTTACAGGATACCTTCGACTTCGAGCATATGCTGGCAAAGTATGTTCGTTTGTTCCTTATACGTACATTCGCTGCTGAGGAAGAAGCGAGGTTGATCCTGAAGCAGCTGCTCATCCATCTTCTGCGTGACGATCTGGAAGAGCCTGTAGAGCAACGGAAAGCGAGCAATCAGTTAACGGAGAGTATCCGTGAGGTGGCCAATTACATCCAGCAACATCCCGGGACCGCGCACCGAGTGGATGATTTAGCCCAGCGTGCGGGGTTATCGTCCCGTTATTTCTCTATAAAGTTTAAGGAATTAATAGGAATGTCAGTGCAAACCTATATGATTCGTACACGTATCGAGCGGGCGCAGCATCTGCTGCTGCATGCAGGGATGAATGTCACGGAGGTTGCGGATGCGCTGGGGTACCGCGATATCTTCTTCTTTAGCCGGCAGTTCAAGCAATATACAGGGAAAAGCCCATCGGAAATCCGTTGAGGTAATTAAATATAAAAAGGCCAACCAGTAATCTCTGGTTAGACTTAATAATACGAAGGGGCTGTCCCGTAAGGTCGTTAAAGACCTTACGGAACAGCCCCTGTTACCTGTATTTACTACAGTTATTATTACCTAAAAATGAGATATTTGCCAATTTACCTGCATTTCCTACAGGAGTTCAGCCGAATATCGGCTAAAATGACTCAAACTAACCTAAACACCTGTAGTTTCTGCAGTTCAAATGTTCTAAAAACAGTTTTTGGCGAAACAACCTGCTCTTTTTACATTACTTATGGGACAGCCCTTCGCATTAATTCCGAACTGTTAACGTTCCTAGTAACTCACCCATTCGCACCTTGTCTCCAGTCTTAAGGTCTGCCCTCGGAACAAGAGTACCATCCTCCGTCAGCAGGACAACTGTGGAGCCGAATTCAAAGTAAGCGAGCTCTTGACCGCGTTCCAATGCTTTAGGCTCGGGATCGACATACTTGATGCTGCTCACATTTAAGGCGCCAACCTTAACGACAGCCGCCTCGCCGATCTCGTGGCGGATGTAGGTGACCAGGCGTTCATTGCGGGAGAGAACCCGCTTCATCGAGGTAAGCCCGAATTCGTTCACGGGATATACTCGTCCAGGAATATGCTCGGATTCTACAACCTCTCCTTCGCAAGGAGAATGAATGCGATGATAATCCGTAGGGCTCAAGTAGAGTACCCAGAAGTAACCGTGCAAATATTGAGAGGCTCGAGGTGAACCGTTCAACAATTCGTCTAATGTGTAGTCCTGACCTTTAACCTGCAGAAGAAGCCCATCCTCGATCTTACCGCAACCGGTAATTTTGGCATCAACGGGGCTGACTAAGGCATTTATGGAGAGATCTATGGGTCTTGTACCCGGCTTTAATCTGCGTGTAAAAAAATCATTAATCGAGGTGTATTCCTCTAGCTTCTTCTCGGCTTCGTCTACGGGAATCTGATACATCGCAGCAAACCGAGAAATCCATCTGCGACTCAGTGAGGATTTGGCTAAATGCCCCGTTATACGTGACACAAATTTGCGTGAGGACAGTTCAGTCATCATGCGCAGCAGCGGGCGATTCATGCGGCCGAGCACTCCTTTATAAGTAGAATACATTCCCGTGAATTGTGACACATCGGTAGGCAAAGTGCAACAGTTGTTCCTTGCGTGACAGCTGCCGTGTCTGAATACACCTCCGCCGTATATGCTATCTCGTTAAGGACAGGCGAGTGAGGAGACATGGATCATGTTAAAAGCTGCTTTCATTACGCCGGGTGCATATCCAATCCCTTCCACTATGGGAGGATCCGTAGAGCGAGTGGTGGAGAAAGTTGTCCCTAAGCTTCTTCCTTATGCAGATGCCCGTATTTATGGGAGATTGGGTAAACGACTGCCATCCAGAGGGAGCATAAACGGCGTTCAGACGGAGAGGTTTCCAGCTGTTTACAAAACGCGATATTTGAATCGCGTATGCGTTAGGCTAAAACATTTTCAACCTCAGATCATTCAAGTGGAAAATCGTCCATTATGGATTCCCCGTCTGAAGCGTGCTTTCCCTCACCGACGGATCGGACTGAATTTACATTCCACCACCTTTATATGCAAGCCCTACATGAACAAGCTGCAAAGAAGAAGATGCTTGCAGGCAGCTGACTATATCCAAGTAAATAGTGAATATCTCCAAGCTTATCTTAAAGAGCATATACCGCAGGTCGCTGAGAAAATCATCGTGAACCATTTGGGAGTCGATGTGGACAGATTTCCAGTAAGGGCATCCCTCGAGAGCAGGAGCATGAGGGAGCAGCTGCGAGCAGTGAAGGGATGGGGTGACCGGCCAATCGTGCTGTATGTCGGTCGTTTAGTTCCCCAGAAGGGTGTGCATCATTTAATAAGTACGATTACAGCCCTTAAATCCATAGCTCCAAACGTGCTGGTTGTCATTGTCGGAAGCGCAATGTATGGCTCCCACCGACAGACGGGATACGTGAGACGGTTATATAAGCAAGCCGAGCGCTGGAAGAAACATGTGTATTTCCAACCCTATGTTTCTCATGATCAGATCCCGAGGTGGTTCGCTACAGCGGATATCGCGGTTGTTCCTTCCGTTGGTAAAGAAGCATTCGGATTGGTGAATCTGGAGGCTATGGCAGCGGAGCTTCCCATCGTTGCAACTAAGGCGGGGGGAATCAAAGAGATCGTGGAGGATGGATTAACCGGTTTTTTGGTTGCACCGCAAGTTCCATTTATCGTGGCTGAGCTTACGTCCAGATTGTGTTATTTACTTGCCAATCCCGATGTTCGTAAGGTGATGGGAAGCAAGGGAAGAGAGCGGGTAATGAATTACTTTCTTTGGGAGCATACAGCGAATAGATGGCTTGATTTCCAGAGGGAGTGAGCGAAACTTCATTGAGCGTAGAAAAGGCTTTATTTAACAACAAAATGGAGTGCAAAAACGTCGCCAGTTTGCACTCCATTTTTCATGTCAATTTATTTTTTGTGTCTCAAAACGGAACCCGTTACGCCTTAGCTTACCAGAATAAGCTTCCACCTTTGAGCACCATTGCTGAGATCGTCCCAAATTTGGACGTTGGAACCATTCGCTGTGCCAGAGCCGTTTACATCAAGAGCTTTATTGCTATTGGAATCGATTAACTTCATATAACCGCTGCCTGAATCGATAATCTTCCAATGTTGATTTGGGCTGCCTGCATAATCCCAGATTTGGACATTGGTGCCGTTAGCTGTTCCCCATGCATCGACATCAAGCGCTTTGCCGCTGTGAATGTTAATAAGCTTATAAGCACCGCCCCCGACATGTGTAATTTCCCAGAGTTGATTTGCCTGATTGCTGCCTTCCGTCCAGATTTGAACGTTAGATCCATTCGCGGTTCCCCATGCATCGACCTCCAGCGCTTTACCGCTGTTAGTATTAATGAGCTTATACACGCCGCCTGAAACGACTCCGTTATAAGCGTCATTCCGAATAAATTCAACCCGGTCAATGTCGACCCATTGGTTTGTATTGTTGTTTGAGGCGAAGAATCCAATTGTTGCTTGCCCGTTCGTAACCCCGATGTTGGACAGCGTAACTGGTGTCCATGTCGTTGTTACCGGACAAGCTGCTTGAAGCATTGTTCCTCCGTAATCTTTGGCCTCCATTTGGCATGAGTTTTGCCCGCCGCTGCTTCTCATATACGCACGAAGCGTATAGCTGCCGTTATCCAGACCACTGACCGTTTGTCCGACATATGCGGTTGCAGGCCCGCTCGTTCCGGCTAATCCGATAAAATAATTCCCGTGTGCGGCAGGTACGCCAACACCATCGTTTGCGCCATGTACTTTAATGCGAGCCGGATAATCATCGCCATATGTCGTCCAGCCGCTGACATTAGCTGTTTCGAAGCTCCAGTTCGTTAGCAGATTCGTGTTCGATGGCGTGACGGCATGGCCGAATCGAACATAAACACCGCTGCTAGGATAGTCAGAGCTTGTTGCGGCTAGTACATGAGAGGAGTCAATAGGCAGTAAAGCATTCCAATTGGAGCTAGTAGAGTCGCTAACGGGGAATATATTGGAGCGGTATTGCCAAGTCACGCCGTTATCAGGGCTAATCATCGTATACATAGACGAATAAGCATCACCTGTATTTGTGCTGTCATTATCGGTTTGGAAAGAGGCGAGCAATCGACCATCCCCAAGCTTAACGACAAAGGGAGCGCCGGCTTTTTTCCCCGCTTTGGACGGAATGTACATCGTTTGACGAGGCACGTTCCAATTATAGCCGTCAGTCGATATTTTATATTTGATTACGAAAGGGTGATCGGCAACGTCTGTTGCTTCGAAAACGAGAATATAACTGCCATTGGCCATTTGCGTAATGACTGGCATGCCGTCTCTTGATCCTGCGGCAACGCCATCACTGACAACTATTTCCGCGCTCCAGCCATTTCCGGTCCATGTTTTCATAATGAGCTTTTGAAGACCTGTCGTTCCGACTGCAGCCGGGCTATCGTCTGCATAATAAACGGCTATCGTATTGCCAAGCATTTGAAGATGAGGCTCCCATAATCCTTTGAAGGAATTTGCTGTGGTTGATCCGATTTGACCATTCGCCAGATCCGACCATGTGTTGCCTCCATCCATGCTTTTTCTTGTTTTAAGGGTTGTTGTATAGTTGGAGCCTGATTGGACGACTAATCGGTAAGATAACCAAATATCTCCGTTAGGCAACTGAAGCATTTGACCGTTACCGACATTACCGTTCGAATCTGCTGCTGCTTGTGTGGCAGAAGACCAGCTATGACCGCCATCCTTACTGCGGGAAATCATAATGCGGGTATTACCGCCGCCTGCATTCGTATCGAAAGAAGCGAGAATATCATTGTTGTTTAGCTTGAGCAATCGTGGGTACCATACGCCGCCATTAGTTGGAGCGAACACAGTTGCAGTGTTTGTGGGCCAAGCCAATCCTGCGGCTGCAAAAGCTTTGAACCCAGGTAACAAGATGCTGATAGTAAGGAGTAAGCTGAGTGAAAATGCGGTTAATCTAAACTTCTTTTGTACGTACATGATTTACCATCTCCTTTTAATATTGATGTAAGCGCTTCAAATTTTGATTATAAATGGTGATAGTAGTTGAATATATACTGAAATTAATATAATTCGGGACCAAAAGCACTTAAATTTATTTTTATACTAAATATAGTATTTAAAAGTATAACAATATAATTTACTATTGGTGATATCCAAGGAAGCGCTTGCAAGGTGGGGAGTAAAACTAAAGCCGTTATCATTGACTCGGCTTTTTTGACTCCGCTTTTCAGTATCCTTGGTGAGAGGACAGAGGTTCTGCACAGTAAAAACAAAAGGGAGGCGTCAAACGGAATGAAGAAAAAATTATCTGTAAAGCTTGGACTTGTACTTATCCTTTGCTTCGGAATGCTGCTTGCAGCGTGTTCATCGGGCAATAATGGAAGCGATTCCGCAACGAATGGGAATGCGAGCGAGAGTGCGGGGAGTAAAGAAGAAAGCGAAGCAAGCGCACCGGTTGAGAACGTAAAGATTTCGTTCATGGGCCATGGCAGCCCGCAGGAGAAGGGTATCTTCACGAAGCTCATTAAATCGTACGAAGCGAAATATCCGAACGTAAAGGTTGAATATACAAGCGTGCCGCCGGGAGAGTACAACCAAAAGCTGTCGACGCTAATTGCATCAGGCAAAACGCCGGACGTATTCTACGTATCGGGCCCGCAATTTTACAAATTCGCGGAAGCAGGCACGATTCAGAACCTGCAGCCGTTTCTAGATACGACAGAGCTGTTCCAAGAAGGCAATGTTTGGAAGCAAGCGCTGGATCGCTACCGTTATGACGGCAAGATGTTAGGCCAAGGCGACCTGTACGGTTTGCCGAAGGACGTAGGTCCATGGGCAATGGCATACAACAAAACGATGTTCGAGGAAGCCGGCGTAGAGTTGCCGCCTGCAGAGGTTGGCAAATGGACATGGGATAACTGGCTC
>NZ_JBEQAP010000056.1:0-2377 GCF_041640265.1 Cohnella sp. | reverse complement strand
GCGATGGTAAAGTCGACATTTACGGCGGAGCCAACTTCACACTTGAAGGTGCGGTATGGGCAAGCGGCGGAGACTTCATCGACTACAAAACAGGCACCATTACAATTGATACACCTGAATTCGCAAGCGCTATGCAATGGGTAGCGGACCTTCGTCTCAAGCACAAGGTAACCCCATCGCCAGAGGATGAGAAAGCGATGAATGCTTACTCTCGTTTCGTAGCGGGCAAAGTAGGGATGTTCCCAATGGGTCCTTGGGATCAACCGGGCTTCTGGGACTTGCCTTTTGAATGGGATATCGCGGCATGGCCGACGAACCCGGCAACAGGCAAAGCGGGCACATGGGTCGGATCGATGGGTTACTCGGTATCGAGCAAATCCAAGCATGCGCAGGAAGCGTTTAACTTAGCGGCGTTCCTCGCCCTTGATGCCGAAGGACAGAAGCAAAACTACGAGCTAGGCCAAGCGGTGCCTAACTTGATCGACATGGCCAAAGGCGGGTTTGTGGAATATGACAAAGCGCCGGCTAACCGTCAAGTGTTCCTGGATATCATTGAAGATTACGGTCACCCGGTTATTGATTTCGGTTCGAAGGACACGAAATGGATTGATACGATGTGGCAAGAGGTCGGCAAAGTATGGGACGGCAAAATGACTGCCGCGGATTGGGCGAAGGAAATGCAGCCGAAGCTGCAAGAGCTCTATGACAAAGGTAATAAGTAAGTGGAATACCTAATAATGAATGCTGTGTCTTAAAGCTCTGACTTTAAGGTACAGCATTTTTATATGTATAAAATACAATTCGCATAAGTTTACTGACAAATTTCGATTAATTTAGTATACTTAATATATATTAATATGCGAATGGGGCAAAATCATGAAAAATCACCCTCTATATAAACAAATTCAAGTTGATATTTTAGGGCAAATCAAAGCTGGCAAGCTGCGTCCCGGAGATCGTGTCTCTTCCGAGAAAGAACTTGCGGAGCAATACAGAGTAAGCCAAATTACGAGTAAAAACGCATTGATAGGATTAGCGGATGAAGGAGTGCTCGTCCGGGTGCAAGGAAAAGGAACGTTTGTACGGCAGGAGGGAGTAACAGTTGGAACTTTAGATATAACAAGCAACGTACGCGATGTCATCGGACTTATACTTCCCTGCATGAAAACTAAGGTTGATCAGAAAATTCTTGATTCTATCGAGAAGTACGTTACGGCTAGCGGTTACAACCTGCAGGTCCGAATTACGAGAGAGTCTCAAATGGAAGAGAGCGCAGCCATCGAATCGATGGTAGCTTCCGGTGTACGCGGGTTAATCGTGTTTCCGACGGAGGAGGAGCGATACAACGATAGTATTTTGCGTTTGTCGCTCGATAAATTTCCCCACGTGCTAATTGATCGCTTTTTGAAAGAGATTCGCACGTACAGCGTTAGCTCGGATAATGTGAACGGTACGGAACAGGCGATTACTTATTTGCTCGAAAGCGGCCATGAACATATAGCACTTATTACTCCTGAGATTACAAATACGGCAACCGAGGAACGGATGATGGGGTTTGAGAAAGCTTACTTGGCTAAGAAGCTTCCAATTGACAAGGACTTATGGTGTGTCCTGAAGATCGAGGATATTTCTAACGGCAATGCGCAGCCTATAATTGAAGCGTTCATGAATGAGCGGCCAGCGGTTTCGGCGGCATTCGTTGTCAATGTTGAATTGACGAACTATACGTATTATGCAGCGAAGCGGTTGAAAAAAATGGTGCCCGACAATATGGAGCTCGTTTGCTTTGATAAACCCGATTTTCAGGACGTATCGTATTTGCAGCAAGATGAAGATGAAATCTGCAGGGTTACGGTTGAATTGCTTCATGCGCAACTACAGGGTGAATACGAGCCGCAGCGTATCGTTGTGCCGGTGAAATTCAGTAAACGGTAAGCTATAGAATAAGAAAAATACCTTCGTGCAGCTCTTGTGCACGGGGTATTTTTATATTGTATTTAGTATATAAACATATAACAATATAATCTATAATAAATCCATAAGGTTAAACGCTTACAGCATCATACAGTGTCTTGCACATAACAAGGGAGGCGTCAAACGAAATGAAGAAAAAATTATCTGTAAAGCTTGGACTTGTGCCTATCCTTTGCTTCGGAATGCTGCTTGCAGCGTGTTCATCGGGCAATAACGGAAGCGATTCCGCATCGAATGGGAATGCGAGCGAGAGTGCGGGGAGTAAAGAAGAAAGCGAAGCAAGCGCACCGGTTGAGAACGTAAAGATTTCGTTCATGGGCCATGGCAGCCCACAAGAGAAGAATATCTTCACGAAGCTCATTAAATCGTACGAAGCGAAATATCCGAACGTAAAGGTTGAATA
>NZ_JBEQAP010000055.1:0-37456 GCF_041640265.1 Cohnella sp. | reverse complement strand
TTTGTTTGCTGTGCACTTTTTTTTGCTTTCACCAAAAAAACAAACGGCACAGGACTTTACCCATGCCGTTTCGGATTTCATTTTTATTCCTGTTCTTGTCTTTGAGCTAAACTAAATGACATTGCCCATAAGGGCGGTCTTTTTCTTTCGTTCCAAGAGCGGCAGTTGGCGCGGTTTGGGCTGCTTTAGCGATGCGGGAGGATTAACTGGCGCCCACCAAAAAAAGCCGATGCCTCAAGGATGAGAACATCGGCATATATGATTTATATGGCTCCATGCAATATGGCTTCTTTCTCCAGCAGATCTCTCATCCCCTCATAGGAGAGGTCCAGATCGAGTAATTTCGTCACTGGGATCGACTTCATTCCGTCTTTGTGAAACTCCGTGCTTTGCAGGTGATAACCATATTCCTTGGACAGCGAGTACAATTTACAGAATTGCTCTGCTGCATCGATTCCTTTACCGAGTGACGGGAATTTAGCAAGCTTGTTTCCGAAGCTGAGTGGATTGACACGGGATCCAATCGTTAGATGGAATCCATCTTCCTTCTCCAATACGAAAATATCGCTTTCCGAGCATCGGATCTGATACTTCACCGTCATGATGTCCAACTCCTTTACGGAAATATTAAGCTTCCGATAAGGATTATTACACACCCTTGAAGGAAATGAAACGATATTTAAAGCTTAATTATTCGTTTCTGCAAGCTGTGCTAAGAGATGCTTCAGCTTGTCTATTGCACGTTTCTGAATGCGCGAAATGCTCATCTGTGAAACGCCTAGCTCATCCGCGATGGAACGCTGTGAAAGTCCATTTTCGAAAACGAGAAGCAATACTTGCCGCTCCTCAGGCTTTAACTGGTCCATAGCCTCTTGAAGGTCCAGCTTCCTTTCCAATGCAGCGAAATCGTCTGTGGGAGAACCTATTAATTCACCTAACACTGCAGTGTTCTCGTCATCTGAAATTGGAGTATCTAAGGATACATAATGGTATAAGTCACGCCCAGCTAAGATCTCGAGTGTTTCCTCTGTTTCTAATCCTAAATATTGCGCGATTTCATCTACATTAGGGGAGCGTTCTAATGTACTCATTAGCTCATCAATGGCCTGTTGGACAACAAGTCCCTTTTCTTTGATCCTTCGCGGAACTTGGATGTACCATGATTTATCCCTTAAATAGTTCTTCATATGACCGATGATGCTTTTCATTGCATAAGGCTCGAAGGGCATTCCCAATTCGGGATCAAACTGCTTGAGTAACCGAAAAAGCGACAATTGTCCGACCTGAAATAAATCGTCGAATAGATCTGGACGGTTACGCGACATTTTGTTAGCGGCCATCTTAACCATAGGCTCATAATTACGAATAAGTTGGTCGGCTAAGTCGCTGCATAACGTTCGTTGGTATTCCAACAATAAAGCTATCGCATCGTCGGGCAGACGCGCGGAGTCGGATAAGGTCATGCGGTCTCTTCTGATTTCATCCGTTTCTTAGTAAGTACGACCGATGTACCGCCCTCATGCCGTACTTCGACTCGGTCCATCAGCGCTTGCATCAAATATAGCCCTAATCCGCCCGACTGGATTTCCTCGATTGATTTGCCGTGCATAGAAGGCGATTCATTCTTTTCGGCAATCGTAAAGCTTATTCCGAAGTCGCGAACCGTTATAGAAAGCTCCTCACCATTGGTAACAAATTGTACTTCGATCTTCCCGTCATCGCCGCCGTAAGCATGAAGCACCGCATTATTACATGCCTCGGATACCGCAACCTTCATGTCCTCGATATCCTCGAACGAAAATTTCATTTTGCTAGCTATCCCATATAAAGTCAGCCGGACTAGATCGACGTATTCCGGCAGTGCAGGTACCGTTAAAGCTACGTTTCTGTCTTTTGTCATGAGTTTATATCCTCATCCCTCTCTTTAGTAGTAATTATTCCGCTTTAGCCAAGAATGGCGTAATACCTGTCATATCGAACAGCTTGCGTATATGTGTCGGAACATGCTCTACATCGAATGGAGCATTACGGGCATGACGAGCCTTTACAACGGAGATCAGAATTCCGATACCCGTGCTGTCAATGTATTTCAAATCCCGAAGATTCAAAGTCAACCTGCGATCAGACAATTCGATCAAAGGCTCCATAGCGGCACGCATTTGCGTAGCAACCTCTAGATCGAATTCACCTCCTACAAACACGATGGTTTGGCCTTCTCTATTCTCAGTATGGAGCGTAAATTTATTAGACACCATGTATTTCTCCCTTCTTCCAAGGTAAGGATCGTATTTGATCTTTGATCTTTAATAATAACTCTAATCTTGTTATAACCCGTTTCCGCACGTTTTGAAACATAAGCTTTCGTAATGCTTTATTTTAGTGCGATGTATGTTTTTCCATGGTTTAAGTAAATTGTATTAAGAAGCTTTCAAGTAAAAGCCTGTAAGCTTCTTTATTTGGGTAAATCCGGAAACATTCCTTGGAGGGTCATTCATGCGTTTACATACTGGAAACATGTATTGGCCTAGCACTTTTGCCGGCTCTATTCATTATCCACCTCTACTATCGAAAAAAAAGACCCGGGTTGCCATTGTGGGTGGAGGCATGTCCGGGGTCCTCTGCGGTTACTTATTTGCCAAAAGTGGAATTCCTGCCATTCTAATCGAGCAGAAGACGATAGCTTCTGGGAGTACATCAGCCAATACCGGTTTCATACAGTATTCAAACGATACGTTATTAAGTGAATTAACGGACTCCATCGGGGAACAGGATGCCGTTAGTTTCTACCGGAGCTCTAATCAGGCAGCACAGCATCTTTATACCCTCATCGCAGGAATGCGCCGTAAAGTCCATTTCAAGCGCCGCAGCAGTCTTTACTACGCCTCTAAAGCCGAAGACGTACCCTCTATGCGAAAGGAATATGAGCTGCTTAACAAGCATGGTTTCGGTGTGTTTTGGTGGGAGGAGGCACAAATCGCGGAATGTTTTCCTTTTCGCAGGGCGGCTGCAATTGTCACGCCAGGGGATGCCGAGATCAATCCATACCTATTCGTCCAAGCACTGGCGGAGGATGCTCAAGTATATGGACTAGAAGTGTTTGAGAACACAGCTATGCAAGCCGTCGAGCCAACCTCCGAAGGATATCGCGTGATAACTAGTCAAGGCGAGATCGAAGCAGAACAAATTGTCTATGCGGTTGGTTACATCCCCGAGCATGCCGGAGGACAATGGGTACGCCCGACGTTTAGTCGCTCCTACGCAATTGTTACGGATCCGATTTCTTCATTGTCCGATTGGCATAGTCGGTTCATGATATGGGAATCAGCCAGACCTTACTTATATATGAGGACAACCTTTGATAATCGAATCATCATAGGGGGACTGGATGAGAACATTCGCATGCCCGTTCGTAAAGATCAGGAACTCCGTAAACACTCAAATGAGTTATTGTCAGCGTTAAAAAGCTTATTCCCGAATCTCTCGCCGCAGATACGTTATGAATTGTGCGCAACTTTCGCCGGATCTGAAGACGGCCTGCCTTGGATTGGCGAGGATCCCCAACGTCCCGGCCAACACTATTGCTTGGGATATGGAGGTAACGGAATCATTTACAGCATGCTAGGCGCAGAGATCATCCGAGACCATCTGCTCGGTATTTATAACCCTATCGCAGCCATTGTTCGCCCCGATCGACTTGTCGTAACTAAATAATGGGCCGTCCCGACTGATGTGACCTCAATTGTAGTTAGCAGGATTGTTGGGAGCCCGCTATTGCTGTAATATTCGACGGCCATTCGAATCGCGTAACTTCAATGACGCATACAAAATGCGCTCCAAGCCCCTCATGCTCAGCCAAGCGGATTTCACCGCCCATTGCCTTGGCAAGAGCCTGGCTAACCGCCAACCCCATCCCCATTCCGCCGAATTTGCGTGTCATTGACGAATCCAATTGAGAGAAAGGCAGAAAAAGCAGTTCTCTCTTCTCCTCCGGTACCCCGATCCCTGTATCCTTTACAGCTGTTTCCAGAATAATCTTCTCGTCATTCTCTTTCTTATGAGAAGCTTTCACAGAGATTTCGATGCAGCCCTGCTCTGTGAATTTAACAGCATTACCAATTAATCGAACGAGCACTTGCCGGTATCTTAAAGGGTCGCCAATGACATATTCCGGGACGCTAATATCAATTGTCGATGTATAATCGAGTGATTTATACCCAACTTCCTCTTGGAACATAGACATGGCTTGTGTTACCATCTCCCGAACGGAGAACGGTTGGTCATCCAGCTCTATCTTCCCGGATTCCAATTGGGTAAATTCCAGAATATCATTCATGATAGTTAATAACCGGTCGGCATTATCACGAATCGCTTGAGGAAAAGCAGTCTGCTCTTCTGATAAGGAAGACTCCAGAAGCAGCTCGCTCATCCCGATTAATCCATTCATTGGTGTACGTATTTCGTGACTCATAACCGCAAGAAACTCAGATTTGGCTTGAGAAGCGCGTTCCGCAGCATTCTTGGCTTCAGTTAATTGGCGAAGAGTCCCCTTACGCTCCGTTATATCTCGTACGGTGCAAGCGAATAGACGCTGTTGATTTATAATCGATTCCCCCAACTGGATCTCCGCCTCGAAGGCAACGCCACTGCGGCGAATCGCAATCATTTCGCTGACTAAGCCCGTCAAATATCGGACTTCATGCTCGGATTTATCTTGGATAACTAAAGCCTCTCTTCTCATTTCCATAAGATTAGGCAGCAGGATTTCTGCAGAATTCCCTATGATATCCTCCGAGTGAAAGCCAAAAAGACGTTCCATAGCCGGATTAACCGATAATATGATACCTTGGCCATTAAAGGTAAACATTCCATCGATGGAAGTGTCGAAGATCATTCTCGATTTGGCTTCCTCAGTAGACAGATCGTATGTTACCCGCAACAGCTCCGAATTGACGGCTTCGAGCTCCGATTTTTGCTTGTGAAGCAGGTTTCGATGCGCTTCCAGCTGTCTGTTATTCAGATAAATCCTTACAAATCCAGCGATTTTGGCTTTTAGTATCGCTGCCGTAATGGGCTTAACCAAGTAATCGATAGCACCCGCCGAATACCCTTCGAACTGATCCATCGCCTCCCGGTTTGTAGCTGAGATAAAGAGGATTGGAGTGTCTCTCGTTTTTTCCCTTGCTTTTATTAACCTCGCTGTCTCAAAGCCATCCATTCCTGGCATCTGAACGTCCAGAACGATGACAGCGAAATCTTCCCGAAGCACATGGCGCAAAGCCGCTTCTCCGGATTCCGCACGAACCAGGCGGTAGTCTTCACCTGCGAGTGTCGCTTCTAATACGAGCAAATTCTCAATGTGATCGTCCACGATCAGCAACGATACGGGTTTAACCTCTGACACCCTTGACTCCTCCTTTTCTCCGGCTTAACGAGTTTTACGAAATATCCGATACTGATCGTTCATGGTCTCATAACTATCCTCCAGAGGTGTGTGGGAGATAGATTCTTTATTACCCACAATTAGAAAACCTTCTTTGGCCAAGCTGTCATGCAACAGCTTGTGAACTTGGCCCCTCAGCTGGGAATTAAAATAAATCATTACATTACGGCACAAAATAACATGAAACTCATTAAAAGAACGGTCGGTGACCAAGTTATGTCGTGCGAATACCATATTTGTGCGTAAAAAGGGTTTGAGCATAACAATTCCATCATCAGATGTGTAATAATCCGAGAAGGATTGCATGCCGCCAGCCGCTTGATAGCTCTTTGTATAAAGCTTCATTCTATCTATTGGAATGATGCCATCCTTCGCCCTCTGCAGGGCATTTTCACTTATATCAGTCGCATAAATACGAGTTTTATCTAATAACCCCTCTTCATGCAACAGGATCGCCATAGAATGGGCTTCCTCACCGGTTGAGCATCCTGCATGCCATATTCGGATGTAGGGGAGTCCTCGCAATAGGGGAACCACTTCATTTCGGAAAGTAAGGAAAATCTCCGGGTCACGGAACATCTCGGTTACTGGAATGACCAGATCGCTAAGGAGACGATGAAATACCTCGGAATGGTGCATTACCCTTTCCTGCAGAGCTGATACATTCGATAAGCCTTCTAGATGAATCCGATGCCAGATTCGACGACGAATAGAAGCATAAGAATAATTGCGGAAATCATATCCGTACCTTCTGAATATCCCTTCGAGCAATAAATGAATTTCAATTTTTTCAAGATCGCTTTCTTGTGCTGGTTCTTCACTCATTGATACAACCACACTCTCATCAACGATAGAAGTTGATCTGTATTTATGGGTTTCGTAATATAATCGGAAGCTCCAGCCTCAATACATTTGCTTCGGTCGTCCTTCATCGCTTTGGCCGTAAGAGCGATAATCGGGAGATTCTTCCAATCTGCATTGTCTCTAATCCGTATCATCGCTTCGTAACCATCCATTTCCGGCATCATAATATCCATCAGCACCAGATCGATATCAGACTCTTCCGCAAGCTTACTCAGCGCTTCCTTGCCATTCTCCGCAAAAATGACTGTCATTTGTCGGTGCTCGAGTACGCTTGATAAAGCGAATACATTGCGCACATCATCGTCCACAAGCAGAATTTTTTTATTCTCGAATGCCGCATCTTTATGATGAGGCTTATTCAGCAGCTTACGTTTATCTTCGGGAAGATTAGAATCCAAAACAATACAATCGTAATGCTCCTCCTGAAGCTTGGTAAAGCCTTCTTCCGCATCTGGAACAGCGGTTACGTTTACGTCATCGGAAGCGACAGCCGCCCAATCTGATCTAAAAGGCTCTATCGTATCCTCTAAATGATTGGCATTTTCTTGAATTCGTTCTGGAAGTACCAAAGTGAAAACACTACCCTTGCCTACCTCCGTCTCTAAATGAATCCAACCGCCCAATAAACGAGCAAGCTCCCTGCTAATCGTTAAACCTAAGCCTGTTCCGCCATATTTACGACTCGTTGTTCCATCCGCTTGATGGAATGCTTCGAAGATCAACTCGTTTTTTTCCGGAGGTATTCCAATTCCGCTGTCCCGTACGGAGAATGCAATATAAGGAACATCTTTTTGCCATTTATCTGACTTTTGTTCTTCTGCACTCGGCCTTCGCATAGTGAGCGTAATCGAACCGGCATCCGTAAATTTAATCGCATTAGACATTAGATTTCGTAAAATTTGCTTCAAGCGGTGCCCATCCGTCCATATGACATTCGGAATATCGGCTTCACTCTCAATAGATAGAGACAAGCTCTTCTGAGAGGCCATCGGCGCGTACATGTGGTCTAGGAAGGTAGAGACATCATTAAGCACCATCCACTCTGGATGTATATCCATCTTCCCTGCATCTACCTTGGAGAGATCCAGAATTTCATCTATCATCTTCAACAGATCATTTCCTGAATAATGGATCGTCCGCATATATTCCCGCTGCTTGTCTGTTAAATTGCCTTCCTTGTTCTCCGCAAGAAATTCTGACAAAATAAGCAGGCTATTCAGCGGCGTTCGTAGTTCATGGGACATATTCGCCAGAAACTCCGATTTATATTTGCTAGTCATAGCCAATTGAAGCGATTGTCGTTCAAGCTCTGAATTTGCTTTGGCAATTTGGCTATTCTGTTGCTCCATTCGGTCGACATACTCTTCTAATGAGATGGTCTTAACTGTTAACTCCCGATTGGTATGCTCAAGCATCTCTTGCTGCTGTTGAAGTTGCAATTCGGAGTTTTTCAAATCATTGCGCTGTCCCTCGAGCTTGTCATTGGTTTCCCTTAACTCTTCCTGCTGACAGATAAGCTCCTCGGATTGAGCTTGCAATTCCTCGGTCATCGCTTGAGATTCCCGCAACAACTCCTCCACACGCCGACGAGAATGGATATTGTTGACGATCGTTCCAAGCTTTTCGCACAAGCGCTCAAGCAGCTCTATGTTCTCGGAATTAAACTCAGATATAGACGCTAGCTCTACTATGCCTAAAACTGTATTCTCATGCAAAATAGGCTGAATGATCAGTGAACTCGGACACGTTTCTCCAAGACCCGAACTGATTCTCACGTATCCTTCCGGCACTTCGTTCAAAATAATCGGTTTGGCATCCCTAAAGCTTTGTCCCAATAATCCTTCACCTGGAAAAATACACGTCGGAGAACTTTCGATGTCTTCATTCTCTTCTATAACAGCATAGGTTCCGGATAACTCCAATCGCCTGCGGCCAGAAGAGTTTGGATCTGTCAGGTAAAGCAGTCCATAAGAGGCGCCAAGCACAGGTGCGAACTCCGAGATGAATGATTGCGCCACAAGCTTAACATCGGAGCCTTCCTGCAGGAGCTCCGTTACACGAGCAATCTGAGCATCGATACGTCCTTGTCGCTGCTGTATACCAGACAAAATCGCTTCTCTCTCGTTCTTTGCTTGAAGATCCAATGCGATCTTCTTGAATACCTTGGCTAAGTCACCGAGCTCATCCGTTGACTTAATCTCAAAATGAGAGAAGCCGCGCAGACGTCCTTTGCCAAAACGATCGGCCATACGGCTAAGAAGATTCAGCCCTTTTGTAATGCTTGGGAATACCCACAGGACTATGCCTAAACCTAGCAGCAAACCAATCAAGGTCAAGATAGCAACGAGTTGCACAGACCGTTTGTACATTTTCTTTGAAGAATTCATTTCCTGCTTTAAAGCAGTCTCCTGGAAATCCACAAGCCCGCCCAAGGATTCAATGACGAGCGATTGTTCATGACGAAGTGTATCGGTATAAAGCTTCCTCGCTGCTCCAACATCCCCTTGATTTACAAAGGAAATAAAGCTTTTCAGCGATTTACCATAACCCTCGGAAGAACTAATAATCCCGCTAACGACTTCTTGTTCGGAAGGTTCAAGGTCTATGCTGGACAACGACTTGTATTGCTTGGCAGCATTCTTCAGCCTAGTTGTAATTTCGTCTACTCCACTAATAGGCTCTTGATCTCCCAAAACAATGCTATCAATAACTCGTGCAGAAGCGTTAACTTCTCCTCGAATCTCGAATGCAACTCTCATTTTCTCAAATCGGTTATCGTAGAAATGGTCCATGGACTGATTCATCTTGTTTAATCGCTCATAGCCTAATGAAGTAATGCCTATAAATAAGGCAAGAATCAAGGAGAATCCGATAAGCAGTTTTTTTTTAATTTTCATCCAAGGCTCCCCCAGGCTTGATATCGACTCTTACTAAGCAACGATCATCAGACCTGCCATCTAATGCTTTAGAGTCGATAAGGCTATCCAAGCTTTCCTCATGATCTTTCACTTGTAGCAAGAAAGAGGTCAACTGCTTTAGCTGCGCCTCATCGACTCCTTGGAAGGAACCCAATATGCCATCGGTATACAAGTAAAGACGATCCTCAGAAGTAACCTTTATACTTCTTGTTACTATCTCCAGCTTATCGAACATTCCAAGCGGCGGCGAGTTCACCGTGAGCTTCTCAGGAATGAGCTGACCTGCATGAAATAGCAAGCCAGGCGGATGGCCGGCATTCGCATATTCCAGCTTTCCACGTTCCAAATCAATCGTTACATATATTCCTGTACAATAATAATGAATAAGCTCATTCTCGAATTGAAGCCCCGTTAAACGACGATTGAGCTCTCTAAAAACACGTTCGGGCGACCAGAGCGTCCTCATTGATTCTTTAAGAATTGAAGCAACAAACATACTGATCAGCGATGAGGAGATTCCATGCCCCATCGCATCAATTACCGCAATAGCCCACCGGTTATCACTCACTTTATACCAAGCATAGAGATCTCCTGCCAATTCCTCAGACGCCTTGAAATAGGCTTTGATGCGGACTTCCTTCTCATCTACCTTCTCCGGCAGAACGGATTCCTGAACTTGGCGTGCAAGCAGCAGCTCTTGCCGCAAGCGAGAATCACGTTCCTTGTGCCAATCTAGCTCGCGTTTTAATTTAAGCGCTGAACGAATTCGAGCAAGTAACTCTGTTTTGTTAATGGGTTTCGTTACGAAGTCAATAGCACCCGCATCCAAGGCTTCCGCGAGCTTGCGTGAGTCTCCAATTGCAGTAACCATGATAACGGGAATATCTTTGAAATGAATGTCGGATTGCAGCCGTCTGCAGGCTTCAATCCCATCCATAGCAGGCATCATCATATCTAGTAAAATCAGGTCTGTCTTTGGGGTTGATAGTAAATCCCCTTCATTACCTTGACTTCTGAGGAGCTCGAACATTTCTTCCGCTGAATAAGAAACTCGAATATCATCGTAACCCGCTCTTTTCAGCATTTCTTGAATAACCATTACGTTCATAGCGTTATCGTCTACGATTAACACAGTCATCTTTTATCGTTGTCTCCTCAGTAGAGCGGCTTACCCGTTTTGTGAACAGGATACCACATTTATATAAACGCGAATAAGGAATGAGCGGCAGAATTATGCCCTCATTCCTTATTCCCCTATGCTCTCGAGCTTTAGTGTCGAGCCATAACTAGAACCTTACCCGTATCCAGTTCCGCCTCGTACATGCTTGCTTCATGTTGATCGAAGCCCATCGATTGTATCTTATGACGAAGTGCGTCTCCTCGGTTTCGGAAAAGGTTAGCGACTGTGTCGAACATACCCTCTTCAGCTATTCCGACTTTATTTGCATCAACCGCCTCAGCTAGTCGCTCTGTGCGATCTCTCTCATGTGCAAGCACATAAATTTCTTTCTCCGAATACCCTTGCCGATGAAGATCGTGCACGACGTCGAAAGCTTCCAATCCATTATTCACGAGCTTAGCGTAAGCTTTCATGGTTAACCTCCTCTTACTCCCCGGTTTATATTATGTACTTAAACCAAAATCCTGAGATTGAAACGTATATTTAGATCTCCTCCTCTTTATAGGAGCGGGATTGTTCACGCTGGCTCCACCCTTTTCGGAATCCCATAAATAAACGAGAGCCTGCTGCAGCCACCTGTAACCAAGAAGGTGAAATGCCATTTCCAGGCTCCATAGAAGCCGCTTTCTTGCGAAGCGAATGAGTTAAGGTTTTTGTTGCTAAGCGCGCTGAACCGGTTACTTCGCTAAGTAGAACTCCGACATCCTGTACTGCATCGAATAAAGGATCAACAGATCGCAGCTTGCCTCTGAGATCATCGGCCACCTCATTAACGCTTTCGGCCAACTTCTTTACTTCTCCCTGTAAACCTTCTACTGTTTCCTTTACCTCATGCATTGCGCCCTGGGCGGTTATAAGCGAGCGCTGCGCTGTCCTCAACAAATGAATTAGAAATATACACAATACTACAAAGGCAACAACAGCAATTGCAATAGACCACGTAATAATATCGTTATTTCCCATGTGCAGCCCTCCTCCTTAATAACCTCTTTATTTAGTACTTGATATCTTTTCGTTACCCGCTTGGAGGGTGCTGCGAAACAAGATTCAGGAAAAGATTCAGGGTTCAAATTACAGGGTAATCTAGGACTAACACGAGATACGGCTACGGCATAAAGCATAGGCCGATCCGTACAAGGAGGAATTACTATGTTACATTGGGCATTAATTTTCTTAGTTGTTGCTATTGTTGCTGCGATTTTCGGATTCGGCGGCATAGTCAGCGCCGCTGCGGGTATCGCCAAAATATTGTTTTTTATCTTCTTGATTTTGTTTATCATATCTCTCTTTACCGGACGTCGTTCAAGAGTCTGAGCCCACGAATGAATCTAAAAAAGAAACGCTATACGATACCTACGCTTCCCTGCGCTTGCGCGAAATTTGGGAGGCATTTTTTTTCACTAACGAAGGCTAATCCATTCTTGATTGCTATATAAAAAGAAGCTGCACCGTCAAATCTGATCAATGCCGGCATATACATTATGGAACGAAGAGCATTATTGGAACGAAGATTGATGAATCGTACATTGGAGGTGCTACGTCTATGAACAACCGTCTAGCCCAGATCGCGTACGTCAGTACTTATATTCCTAAAAAATGCGGACTTGCTACTTACACGCATCACCTGCGCGAAGCGATCATTTTGTCCAAAGGAAATCGTGCACCTGACCCTGTTATTACGATGTGTAATAACGATGAACAGCTTGACTACATGGAGCCGTGGATGCTTCCACTTATCAAGCAGGAGCAAGATGATTATAAGAGAATTGCTGAGATCATTAACCAAAGCACGGTAGATGTCGTTTCGCTTCAGCATGAATTTGGAATTTTCGGTGGTGGTGCCGGTTCCCATATCGTAGACTTCTTGCGTTACGTGAAGAAACCTGTTGTTACGACCTTTCATACGGTGTTCGAGCAGCCCGTTGCTCCTTATGCAGAGGTTCAGAGGGAGGTTGCGTATCTAAGCGACCATATCCTTGTAATGAACCGCAAAGGAATTGGATATTTGAACAATAATTTCGGTATACCTCTTGAGAAAATAACCTTTATACCCCACGGGGCTCCCGTACCTAACCGTACTGACCGTGCTTCTACTCGCAAAAGCGCGGGTTGGGAAAATCGCAAGGTGTTATTCACCTTCGGATTACTTGGACGAAGCAAGGGGATTGAACTGATTCTCCGTGCCCTTGCCTCAGCAGTTCAAGCCGTCCCTGAATTGCTCTACGTAATTGCCGGTCAGACTCACCCTGAAGTACGAAAGTATGAAGGTGAAGCTTATCGTGAAGAACTGGCGGGGTTAATTAAGGAGCTTGGTCTCGAGCACCATGTGCAATGGATTAATCGATATGTACCGGAGGATGAATTGGTATCACTCATCTCCGCATGCGATCTATACGTCACTCCTTACCCGGGAATGAGTCAAATTACGAGTGGTACTTTGGCATATGCAGCTGGCCTTGGTCGTCCGATCCTCTCCACGCCATATGTTTATGCCAAGGATCTTGTACAAGGCTATGACGAAATGCTCCTTCCCTTCGGGGATGTTGATTCGTGGAGCTCAAAAATGATTGAATTATTTACCTTTCCCGGCATGTTGGTTAAATGGGAGCGTGTAATGGCGGAAATCGGGCGAAGCATGCAATGGCCGCAGGTGGGAGCAACGCATTTACGATTGTTCGAGCAGATGATTATGGAGCAAAGAGGAAAAATCGCCTATGTCGGCTAATTCGAATAGTCAACCTCTCCGCCCGGAGGTATCGGCGCCATCCTTTATCCACCTGTGTCGTCTAACCGATGATACTGGCCTTCTTGAGCACGCTCTTGGTCGAATTCCTCGTCGCCGAGAAGGGTATACCACAGACGACAACGCTCGAGCGCTATGGACGACAACCGAATGGCTTTCCTTCGAGGACGACTCCATTTCGTCTGAGGATCGGAGTGAGCTCATCCGATTGACTGATATTTACCTGGCTTTTATGCTCTGGACGCAAAATGAAGATGGCTGGTGGTTTAATAACTTCGCCTATAACCGAACGCTCGAGCCGGAGGAACTCTCGCACGACTGCCAGGGCCGTTCGATTTGGGCTTGCGCGGATGCATGGATTCGGCTTGAAGGCGCTCATCGGGAAACCGCACGAATAATCGTCGAACGCGCGATTCCCACCATTATCCGAATTGACTCTCATCGAGGCCAGGCTTTTGCAATGGCGACTTGCGCCCACCTGCTAGAAGCCTCGCGAGACGGAATTATAGTTCTGAGTGAACATATGCGTCATGAATTGAATCATCATTTGACCCGCTTGGAAAACATACTTAACGGTGCGTTCCAGCATTTCTCCGATGACAATTGGCGATGGTTCGAGCCTGCAATGACCTATAGCAATGGCGTGCTCCCGTGGGCTATGCTTCGTACCTATCGATTCACTGAACGTTCAGAGACATTGAACACCGGAATCGAAAGCCTTTCCTTTCTTTTAGAATTAATGACCACGGATGAAGGCTGGTTACGTCCCATAGGTAACGAAAGCTGGGGAAGCTCTGAGTCCGTCAGTCGTTGGGACCAGCAGCCGCTGGAAATGTTTAAGCTGGCATTGGCATTGGAGGAAGCTGCTCTTGCGATGGAATTATCAGAGCAGAGTAACCATGCAGCACATTTAGTCGGAAGCTCCAAGGGAGCACGCTCCAATGTCATCCGCTCAGATGAAGGTTACTCTGTCATGCAGACCAAGCTTGGTCAATCTTCTCTATGTTCAGGAACCCAATTCCCGTACAGAGCAATCCGCGACCTGTGCAAAGCATGGTATTACGGCGATAACGATCTTCAGGTTCCAGTCGTTGATACCGAGGATGGCAGCTGCTGCGACGGCCTTACGAAACACGGACCGAATATCAACTGCGGTGCAGAAGCAACGATATCCTTCTTGATGACCGAAGCGCTGTGCCGAAGAGGGTAGACGAATTCTAGTGGAGAACAACGCCACAGATAATGGGTGGCGTTAGAGGCGGGAAGACAGCTAGTTTAGGTGGAATAAGACGCTCGGAGCGTGTTAGAGGCGGGAAACAAGAAAAACTGCGTCCCATGGGATGGCAGTTTTTCTTGTTTCCCATCTCTACTCTCCCGCAGATTCTTCGGAGTCGTACTTATGGTACTCGATTTAACTCTCTAGTTACACTTTCTGAAACTATACGTTTATCTCGTTATATTTCCTAAGAAGGGTGTGTCGATTGGGACGAATGTGGTGCGCTTCCTTTAGGCTTCTTGCTAATAGCTCGTCGCTTACATTCAATGCCCGCGGCGTGTTAGGACCTCCAACTTTCCTAAGTAACTCCTTAATCGTAACCTCTTCAGGAATTCGCGAAATCTCGTTGAGAAGAGCATCGCGGTACTCCCGAGGGAACAGCTCCGGAGAATCTTTGGCCAACCTGTGATAAAGTCTTGTTATTTCTGCACAGGCTACTCCAACCTTGGCCCCGTGCAAAATCTGCTTTCGTCCGGTACGCATAAATTCCATTTCCCAGTAATGTGACAAATGATGCTCTGCCCCTGAGGCAGGATGCGATTGTCCAAATTGCAGCATGGCAAATCCGGATTCGATCAAAGCACGCGTTAATATTTCAATTCCCATCGGGCTTCGTTTCGCGATTTCATCACAGTTGTCCACACATTGCTGCAAGGCATCCCTAGTACGATCAGCCACTTCTGCGGAATAAGGCTCGCCGCCTGAGAGGCTGCCGAACTTCCAGTCGAACAATGACGTATATTTGCCCAACATATCACCGAAACCAGCCGCGATCATGCTGTCAGGTGCTTTCGTCAATATATCCAAATCTGCGAAGATAGCGGATGGCCCAATCGCTTGGATCGTCTTCTTTTCTCCTCGGATAATTAATGGAGCGCCAATGGAATTGAACCCGTCCACCGACGGTGCGGTTGGAACTGATATAAATGGAATGCCCACAGAATATGCCGCAAATCGGGAAATATCATGCAGCGTGCCCGAACCCGCTGCGAGCACGACTTCAGCGGAATTCTGCCGAAGGTCCAGCAGCAGTTGAACAATCGATGCCTCGTCGGCAATGACGTCGCCTTGATTATCCGGTTTAATAATAGTCACACAAACGTTACTGCCAATCGACTCGATTGACTGCCTGAGCGATTGTCCGATGACTTCAAACGTGTGGCTATCGGCTGCAAGCGAAACTCTTTGGTAACCTTTCTCGGCCAAATATGGTGCTACTTGTTGTGAAGCTCCGGGTTCGATCAGAACCGGTTCGATAATTGACATTTTGTTTCCCCCTTGATTGCTAAGCAAGTCTACTAAGATCCGATAGCGATTCCCATATGAAATCTGGCTGATCGACTGCAGCTTCCGCTTGTTCCCTGTTCGTCGAACCACTAAGGACAAGTGCTGTTCGGATGCCAGACCGCTTACCAAGCGCAATATCCGAAGCCAAGCTGTCTCCGATCACAAGGCAGCGTTCAGGTGGCAGGCGTAATGTTTCTAACGCCGCGTCGGACATGTACTGCGAAGGCTTGCCAATAACGACGGACACGTCTGCTCCTGTCGCGTGTACAATCGCGCCGATCATACCCGCAACGTCTATGGAATCGCCATCATCTCCCGGGAACGTTTTGTCCTCATTCGTAGCAATTATCTTCGCACCATGACGAACAGCTCGATAAGCTCTGTTTAATTCCTTATACGTCAAATTCTCACATAGAGTAATAACGAGCCAGTCCGCTTCTTCTGGCCGAGCAGCAATTTCAACGCCAATTGAAGTCATTTCTTCATGGAGACCATCATCCCCAAGCAGCCAGGCTTTGCAATGAGGATCAAATCGCCGTAAGTACTTTGCGGTTACGGTGGACGTGAGAATGATCTCTTCTTCTACTGCAACGATGCCCAATGCTTTCAGCTTCTCGCAGCACATTTTTCGCGAATAGTTTCCCCGATTGCTCAGAAACACTATTTTTTTATCTAGCACTCTTATATATTCAATCGTTTCCCGAACACCATCTATAACTTGTCCGCCGCGATATACCGTTCCGTCTAAATCTATGATGAAGCCGTCTATCGTATCCAATAACATTGTGGTCCTCCAGTCAGTCATTCCCTATCTAAAGTATCCTATCGTTTATTGTCGTTTGTCAACAAATGCTTCGGGAGGGATCGCGATAGTCTAAGACAGCATTCGAAGAATAACAGAAAAACAGAGCAGGCCCGTGCATGAAAGCAAGGGCCTGCTCGATTTTTGTGAAACCTCGTTCCGCTATTCCTACCGTGGGCTCGGATTTCGCCGGGCTCGGCTTAACTTGTTAATTAGCTTATTTTCGTCGCAATTTGCTCAGTGCATCACTGATATCGTCCGGGAGCGGAGCTGTCACTTGCTGCTTCTCGCCTGTCCAAGGATGACTCCAGATTAACCGTTCACCATGCAGAGCTTGTCTGGAGATGACTCCGCGTTTCCCTCCATATAAACCATCTCCAGCTAATGGATGATTAATCGACGATAGATGCACCCGAATCTGATGTGTTCGTCCCGTCTCTAGACGAAGCCTAACGAGAGTATGATCCTTCAAACGTTCAGTTACCTCGAAGTGGGTCACCGCAGGATCTCCCGTATCACTCACTCGGCGACGCGTGGAATGATGGCGATCTTGGCCGATTGGCTTGTCAATCTTCCCTTTATTCCCCTCCAAGTAACCTTCAGCCAAGGCGATGTAGATCCGTTCGATTGTTTTCTCTCGCATCGCTTTATCGTATTGATAGTGGGCAAACTCATTTTTGGCGTATAATACCGGCCCTGTTGTATCTTTATCTATTCGATGAATATGCCGGATTCTTACATCCTGACCAGACATCTCATAGTATGCGGCTACTCCATGAGCAAGGGTTCGACGTTGCCCCTTCTCGCTTGGATGAACCTCTATTCCCGCTGGTTTATTCACGATTAACGTAAATTCATCTTCATATAGAATATTAAGCTCCATCCAATCAGATGGGAAATCTCTATTCTCTCGCGGGAATAAATGCAACCTGAGGATAGGACCCTGCAGCGATAAACCCTTGGTCTGCATCAACTTAGTAATCAGCTTAGGCGGTAACGGTAAATATCTGCTGACGATCGACATCGGCGCACCTATAAGAGTATCTGGCAACCGGATTTCCATCCATTCACCTTTCACTCGTCCCATGCTAAGAAGGGGATTATTCCCACCTGCTTCAAGTTTTCGTCCTCCAACGTTTGATGCAGGGCGATTACCACTCCGCTTATTTCGGGTTTTTCGCTCTAGCTGATGCCCACCCTCACTCGTCCGTTTTGATGGACCTTCATGAGCCCTTCTTCCATCCCTTTCGTTACTTCCCGCCTGCTTCGGTCCACGCTGCGCTCTATTGCCGCTAGCTTGCTTCGGGCCGCTTTGCCGCCGATCTCGTCCACTTCCACTCATGTAGATAAACCCTCCGATTCCGATCCCATCCTTGCCAGAGGCAAGGCTTTGCCGACCAATATACGGGAACGCCCAAGCAAAGTCAACTCTTCAGAGCATTTCATACAATCGACGGCATCCTCACCCTCAATTTCCGCCACTTTTTTCTCTCGACTCTTATAGGAACTTATGACGTTATAACACGAATAAACTCGGGTTCCCCCGCTTTCGATTAAACTAGTCAAATTATATCAAAATAACACCGTTGCCACATTTTTACTTTAGAAGTAACGTTGATATTAGGGGATTGTCCCCTTACCACTTCCCGGGAGGTTTAATCGAAAATGGACTTAAACGAAGAAGTAGTTTCACTTGAAGGATTGGAAGCGGATTCAGAAGCAGAAGTGGTCATTGTAGCTGAGGAAGCTGAAGCCATTGTAAGCCAGGATGAGGACGACGCTGCTGAGGAAGCAGTTGAAGAAGTTTCGGCCGAGGCCGAAGCTGAAGCTGCAGAGATAGAGGCTGCTGCAGAGGCAGAAGCCGAAGCTGTGGATGTTGCTGAGGCAGAAGCCGAAGCTGTGGATGCTGAAATTGAAGCTGCAGCAGATGCGGCTGAGGAAGCAGAGGCAACAGCAGAGGCTGAAGCGGACGAGCCGGCTTTAGCTGAAGTAGCGGCACATGAGACCGAATCGTCCGACTCAGATTCGGAAACAGTTGCTGACTAATTATTATACTTAAATCTTTTACCAAAAGGGGCTTTCCATTTAGGTCATACCGACCTCTCAGGAGAGCCCCTTGCCTATTCTCAAGCACGACTGCGGAAGAAGCTGCGGAGTGCCCATTTGCGTTCGTGCCTCTTCATATAACGCGGTAAGGAGCTATACATCTGCAGACATTCGCGATAAGCCTGAGATGCTTCTTCCGGTTTGTCCAAGCCGGCATATAACGTGCCTAAGCGATAATAAGCCTCACAGGAGGAAGAGTTAACCTCCTTGAACTGCTGCAAGTAAGAAATCGCTTTGACCGGATCCGGCTTGGAGAAGGATTCAGCAAGCCGTAAATACGGCTGCCCGTATTTAACTCGCGGACTGATGGATAACGCTTGTTTCATTTCTTGTTCTCCATCCTCTAGATTCCCCAGCGCCAGATTACAAGTTCCTAAGTCGCTCCAATACTCGGCAGAGTGATCCATCTGGGACTGAATACCGAGCAGAATCTCACGAGCTTGGACGAAACTCTTGCTCTCAATAAGGAGTCGGGCAAGCTCGGATTTGGCTGATACATCATGAGGACTTAGGTGCAGCTGTCGTTTCCACTTGGTTATTGAATTGCGGCGACGGAAGGGCCGTACTATGCTAGGCGACAAGCCTACGAATCGGCGTTCTAGCAAGTATAAGATAACGAGCAGGACAATAATCGCTACGAATGGGCTTCCGAATAACCACGTTAATCCGATGAATAACAATATTTTACTCATATGATACCAAGCCTCCATTTCCCACTCTTTATACCTATTCCTTTTTCGCTAATTAAGGATTAAATTCCTTCAAACCAAAGTCGTTAACGCAAGGCAAGCAATATTCAGAATGGCCTTCACCTGTCATTCATGAATTCCGCGGTTTGGCTCGGCGTGTCGCCTCTGCTTCGAGCGGATTGTCCGGCCAGTAATGCTTCGGGTAACGGCCTTTCAAATCCTTGCGAACCTCAAAGTAGGTGTTACTCCAGAAGTTGGCCAGATCGCGAGTCACTTGAACGGGACGCTGCGCCGGAGAGAGAAGATGTAACGTAAGCGTCACACGACCGCCAGCGATACGAGGCGATTCCGGCAATCCGAACAGCTCTTGCAATCGAACGGCTAATGAAGGCGCATTAATGTCACTGTAATCAATCGGAATACGTGAGCCGCTGGGAACTGTCCAGTGAGTCGGGGCACTAATATCCAGCTCGCGACGTTGCTCCCAGGTTAATTTCGATTCCAATATTTCCCTCAAGTTCAATCGCTGTAGATCAGACCGCCCTCTCATCCCTTCTACATAGCCAGTCAGCCACACCTCCAAGGAATCGAGCAATGCTTCATCGGATATATCGGGCCATGACTCGTCGTAATGACGAACAAATACAGCCCGTTCCTGTAATTGACGCGCCGCACGTGTCCAGGGAAGGAGCTCCAAGCCTTCAGTGCGAATACCCTCCAATAGAACGCCAAGAACACTATCGGCTGGGGGACGGTTTAAAGGTGATTCCTCCAACAACAAGGCACCCAGCTTCTTACGCACTCGACCGCGCACGAAATGCGACTCTCTATCCCAATAAATCAAGTTGTCCACCGCTATTTCTTCTTGTAGATGAACGGTTATACTCTCAAGGGTAACAGGTGCAGCTAAACGAATTCGACTATCGGCTCCGGTATCGTCCACATCCGCAGCGACAAGCCACTGCTCGCGGGAGAGGGGCTGATCTTTTGCTAACTCAGCTCCTCTTCCCCCGCTCAGAAGAAATTTACCATTTTCCCTCTGAAGACCTATTCGATCTGGATAGGCAAAAGCTAATAACAAGCCGCAATCCCCTAAATCCATATTCTCTTGAGCCGCAGGGATGCCAAGCTCTCGCTTCAATCGAGCAGCTTCTTCCAGCAATCTGCGGCGTGCTCCTTCATCAACGGAATAAGATCCCCCGCCGCGGAGAGCTTCTATTCGAACTCGCATATCGGCAGATGGAGCACTTCGCCCGTGACGCAAAATATCTCTCTCGCCCAACAGAACCGCAAGCTCGCACCCTAAGCCGCCGAGTCCAATAGCCATTGCTCGAAGAAGCATGTGGGCGATACGCGGATGTTTTCCAAGCTCGGACATCCGCTTCCCATAAGCGGTTACGAAATTACCGCTTTTGTCTAAAGCTCCTAACTGAATGAGCAAGTCACTCGCTTGCTGCAAAGCCGGCAATGGCGGGACATCCAGCCATTCGAGCCCTGCAGGATCCCGTACTCCCCATAGGGATAGTTCAAGCAACAAGGGGGCCAAATCCGCTTCCAGAATTTCCGGAGTACTGCGAGCAGCCAAGCCCCGTTGCTCCTCCAGGCTCCATAACCGGTAACAGGTTCCCGGCATGAGTCGTCCTGCTCGTCCGCGGCGCTGGTCGGCAGACGCAACGGACACCGATACAGTCTCTAACCGGGACATCCCCGTACGGGGGGAAAACCTTGATACACGCATTAACCCGCTGTCGATAACAACGGTTATTCCTTCAACGGTTAAGCTAGTTTCCGCAACGGAAGTGGCGAGCACTACTTTCCGTTGACCGGAAGGCAGTAAGGATAACGCTTGGTCTTGCGCTTCTGCGGACAAGCTCCCATGAAGGGGACATAGACGGATCGAGGAATCTCCCAACTTCTCTCTCAGCTTAGTTTCGACTGCACGAATTTCACCTATCCCAGGCAAGAAAACAAGCAGATCACCCTCATGGCTGCGAAGCGCATCCTGAGTAGCCTGCACGACGGCATCCTCTATATACATGCTTGATGCTCTTGGCCGATATATCGTTTCAACAGGAAAGCTGCGGCCTTCGCTCCTCACAATAGGAGCCCCGCCGAGTATATCTGCAACGGGCATCGCATCTAAAGTCGCGCTCATAACCAACAATCGCAAATCGTCCCGCAATATGGCTTGTGTCTGAATACAAAGTGCCAAACCCAAGTCTGCCTGCAGGCTCCGCTCATGAAATTCGTCAAAGATAACAAGACCGACCCCTTCTAAAGCGGGATCGGCCTGCAGCATTCTCGTAAGTACACCCTCGGTGACTACCTCGATTCTCGTGCGGGGACCTGCCTTCGTATCCAGTTTCACCCGATAACCGACTGTCTCTCCAACAGACTCGCCTAGCGTATTCGCCATATATTTGGCCGAGCTTCGGGCAGCGAGTCTCCGAGGTTCGAGCATGATGATCTTCTGTTTCGCAAGCCAAGGCTCATCCAATAACGCAAGGGGCACGCGAGTTGTCTTCCCTGCACCGGGAGCAGCAATAAGCACTGCATTCAGACTCTTGCTCATCGTATGCTTTAGATCAGACAACACCGATTCAATAGGCAGTACAACCATAAAGTTAAAGCGACTCCTTCCATCCAACAAACCAGCACTCTTTGTTGAACAGCTTACCACTTTCTATGATGATAAGAAACGGATCACTCCCTGCCGGAGCTTAACGACTCACCCGAAATTGCGCGATTCTTCCCTGCAGCATTTCCGCTTCCTTACTCAGCAGCACCGCGGATGCAATGATTTCTTCCATCGCTGCGAACTGCTCCTCCGTGCTATCCGTTACGCCGCGCGCTCCAGAAGCTGTTTGCTCCGTTACTTGACGGATACTCTCTATCGCTGCCGCTGCCGAATGTGAATTTCTAGCCATTTCTGCAGATCGCATGGTCATCTCCTTTACCTGATGAGCCACGCCATCCACTGCTCCTTCAATTCTAGCGAAAGCACCATCTGCCTGGTTAACGATTTCAATACCAACCGACACTTCCCGGTATCCCGAATCTGCAGATGCAGCTACCTCCGCCATCTCTCTCTGAATGCTGTCCGTGATCGAGCCTACTTCCTCTGCCGCTATAGCGGTTTGCCCCGATAACTTACGGACTTCCTCTGCAACCACAGCAAAGCCTTTTCCCTGAATACCTGCACGCGAGGCTTCAATCGCTGCATTAAGCGCGAGCATATTGGTCTGCCTTGCTATCGTTGAAATCACATTTGTAGCTTGGGTAATTTGTTCCGTTCTCTTCGTCAGTCGCTGAACGGCGGAAGCTAGTCCGTCCATCTGCCCGCGAATCGTTTCCATTTGTCTCTTGGCCTGTCCAATGGAATGCTTGCCGGCATTAGCGGCTTCTAGTGCCAATAGAGAACGCTCACTCACAATTCCGGTAGCTTGTTCGATTTCCGAGGTAGAAAGAGACATATTTCCCATTTCCGTTACCCCTTGTTGGACATTTAGCAGCTGCTTTTCCGAGCCTGCAGCAATTTGCCCAATGACTTCCGTAATTCCCTCGGACAATCCCCCAAGCCTTTCACTATGTTTACGCAAGCCTTCGGCGGTATCGGCAACCTGACCGGCATTAGAGCCCGCCTGCCTGATAAGCCCTTGAAGATTACCTTTCATTCCGTTAAAGGCTTCCGCAAGCTTGCCGAGCTCATCGCGATTGCGCACAATGATGTCTTCTCCAGTCAAATTGCCGGAAGCGATTTCCCCTGCCGCGACAACTAATCTCTTCATCGGCGCAACCATCATACGAGACAGCAGCCACCCGATTACGATGGCCAACAGAAGAGAGAGTACGCTTACTCCTATTAAGATCAGGACTGTGACATCTACCCGACTCTGATTATCAGACTCGGCCGCGCTCATGAAAGCCCGCTCGTTTTCCTGAATCGCCGACGCAGACTTGCTTAAGGAATCTGTTGTCGGCACCGCCCACATAAGAGCTTCCGTGCGAGCTAGTTCCGGCTTACCTTGAGCAACATAATCCGTTACTTTGGCAACCAATCTTGCGAAGGTTTGGTTATATTCGATTAAGCTTTGCGCCTTCGCACTCCTATCATCATCAGACGTATCGGCCGACAATACCTTGATCGCAGCCTCAAGTTTCCCATTAGCCGTTCCTAGTTCCTGTACCAATGCTTCACTTGGTTCTACCAGATACCGGAAGAGTAATCCTTTCTGGCTCTCCGTCATGTTCTGAATAATCGCTACCTGCGTAAGAACATTCGAATGACGGTTCATTAAATCACTTGAGGATTGATGAATCCGCTGTACGAAAAAGTAGGACAACAAGCTTGTCAAAGCGACGATTAACGATATTGCCACAAAAGCACCAATCAGCTTCCTGCTCATGATGCTTACCCCCTCTGCCGAATAGAAAAGACTGCCGTCGTATTCCTTCTCCCTATGAGAGAACAATTCCGACCGGCAGTCGATTTCCTTCTTATTTCTTCGCTAGATATTTACGGATATCAATGGCAACTGCCGCGACGATAATCAGACCTTTGATGATAAGCTGATAGTTAGGACTGATCCCGATAAAAGTCAAGCCGTAGTTGATTACGCCGAAAATCATTACGCCTGCCATAACGCCAGGTACGGTTCCAATACCTCCCGTCGTCGATACACCGCCGACAACGCACGCCGCTATAGCATCAAGCTCATACATGTTGCCGTAGCCGTTGGATGCGCCGCCTGATTTAGCTGCTTCCAGCACACCTGCAAGCCCATATAAAGCTCCTGCAATACTATAGATCCAGAGCAGGTTGCGGCTAACATTAATACCAGATACATGCGCAGCTTGAACGTTGCCGCCAATCGCATACATGTTCTTGCCAAGGCGCGTTTTATTGAAAATAACCCAACAAATAATGGCAACTGCAATCGCAATGATGACGAGATAGGGCAGGCTGAACGATCCAATCTCGATTGTCCCCGAGCCCCACTTCGTAAATTCCGGGCGGAGTCCGCCGATAGGTTGGGAATTATTCGGCTCCATGTCGAAATAAAGTGAGTTAACCCCAAGCACGATAACCATTGTACCTAGCGTTGTGATGAATGGCGGCACGTGCAGCTTCGAGATGATCAGACCATTAACCAAACCAACGAGAAGTCCCGCAAGAACAGCCAGCGCCACAGGGATAATAACCGGCAATTCACTAATACCCGGGAAAAACTTCTGCGGATAATTCGAAACTTGCACCATGGAGGCCGAGATTACCGCAGATAACCCGACGACACGTCCGGCCGAGAGATCAACGCCCCCGGTTATTAATACGAAAGCAGCACCTAAAGCGATAATGGCTTTCGTTGAATTCTGATGCAGAATATTCGTCAAGGTGCTTAAGGACAAGAAGGATGGATCAGTCAAAGTAATGCCGATAATGAGAACGGCAAGTACGATATAGATCGCTTTGTCAGTCAGAATAGTATTCATTTTTTTTACGTTAACGTTCATATCGTTTCCCCCGATCAGGCCGTATGTTGGGCGGCTAGCCGCATAATTTCTTCTTCCGTGGCGGTTTTACCATTTACGATTCCAGTCAAGCTGCCCTCGCTCATGACCATGATGCGATCGGACATCCCGAGCAGCTCCGGCATTTCGGAAGATATCATAATAATGCTTTTGCCTTGCGCAGCCAAGTCTGCAATGATGGTATAAATCTCGAACTTTGCCCCGACGTCAATTCCCCGTGTTGGTTCGTCAAGCAGCAAGATGTCAGGCTCCGTCAGCAGCCATCTGGCTAATAGCACCTTCTGCTGATTGCCCCCGGATAAATTTCGAATCTGTGTCTTCATCGACGGCGTTTTGACGCTTAAACGGCTAATATTGCGATCTGTGTCCTCGCGTCGTTTGGTGTCGTCTATTAAGAAATAAGGCTTCTCATAGCGCTTCTGATTGGCAATTACCGTATTCTCAAGCACCGACAATACAGGAAAAATGCCGGTGACGCGACGTTCTTCGGTTAATAAAGCCATTTTGTTCCGGATAGCATCCACTGGTCTGCGAATCTTGATTGGTTTCCCCCGCAAAGTAAGTTGACCCGTGGCTACCGATCGAATACCGAATAAAGCTTCGATTAATTCAGTCCTTTGAGAGCCTACCAAGCCGCCGACACCCAGAATCTCACCTTTACGAAGCTCAAAGGATACGTTTCTAAATGATTTCGGAAACGGAGAAGTGAAGCCTTCCACTTGCAGGAGCACATCTCCGGGAACATTCGAGCGTTCCGGAAATCGTTGAGTCAGATCACGCCCAACCATCCTCGAAATAATGAGATCTGTCGTCATTTCCTTTGATTCCCAAGTCCCTATTTTTTTTCCGTCACGCATGATCGTTACTTCGTCGGAAATCCGCAATATTTCTTCCATTTTGTGCGAGATATAGATAATCGCAACGCCTCGGCGTTTCAAATCTTCGATAATACGAAACAGGTGCTCGACTTCGTTGCCCGTTAGGGAGGAGGTAGGTTCGTCCATGACGATAACTTTGGCGTTGTAAGAAACCGCCTTGGCAATTTCAATGGATTGGATTTTGGATACCGATAGGCTCCCGATGATTGTATCCGGTTTAATATCCATCTCTAGATCCTTAAAAAGCCTTTCCGTGTCTTGGTACATTTTCTTGCCATCTACGAACAGAAAAGGCTTGATTCCACGAAGAGGAAACCGTCCAAGCCAGATATTCTCCATCACGCTGCGATAAGGTACCGGATGCAGCTCCTGATGAATCATGGATATGCCGCAGTTCAACGCCGCCCTCGAGTCAGGAAGATGAAGCTTCTCGCCGTTCATGCGAATTTCGCCCGCTTCAGGGGAATAGATGCCGAAGAGGCATTTCATCAACGTTGACTTGCCCGCGCCGTTCTCGCCCATGAGTGCATGCACAGTACCGGCACGAACATTCAGAGTGACATTATCCAGCGCTTGTACACCGGGAAATGACTTCGAGATGCCCTCTAGCTCTAACAAATAGTTCGATGTTGTCATTACACACGCCCCCTGATGATGATTAAGGAAAGGAATAGAAAAGACGGGGTTAGCGACGCAAGCCTTAATCGCCCCCCCGCCCAATTCCGTTTACTTGGCGTCGTCCATATTGTCTTTGGTTATTTTCTTGTATGGTACCCATACATATTTGCCGTCTGTGATATCGTAACCTGAATTTTCTTTGGTAGGCGTTTCGCCTTTACCCAGTACTGCTGCCAGGTTCAATGTTGCAGCACCTTGGTTCTTGGCATCATTCAGTACGGTTCCAAGCAATGTTCCGTCGGACAGCGCTTGCAAAGCAGGTGCTGTTGCGTCTACACCGACGACCGGCAAGAATTTGTTGTCTTTGAAATATCCTGCGGCCTTCAGAGCTTCGATGGCGCCAAGAGCCATGTCATCATTGTTAGTGATTACTGCTTCGATTTTGTCACCATGCGCGGAGAGGAATGTTGCCATTTTGTCTTGCGCTTTTACGCGATCCCACATTGCGGTGTCTTCAGCCAGCTTTTCGACTTTAATGCCAGCATCCTCGATCGCTTGAACAGAGAACTTCGTACGAAGCTCAGCATCCTGATGTCCTGGCTCGCCTTTAAGCATGATGTATTGAAGAACGCCATCTTTGTTTTTGTCCATCTCCGGATGCGCTTTCCAATAGTCAACGATAATCTCGCCTTCCATGGAGCCTGATTGCTCAGCTTTAGCGCCTACATAATATACTTGATCCCATTTCTTCATATCGTCGGCAAGCGGCTCGCGGTTGAAGAATACGACAGGGATTTTTGCTTTCTGAGCTTTGTCGATAATTACGCCCGCTGCCGTACGATCTACGGGATTAATCGCCATGGCATTATATTTCTTGGAAACGAACAGATCAACCTTGTCGTTCTGGGTCGGCTGAGAATTCTGGCTGTCGACGATATCAACCTTCGCTTTGCCAGTTGCTGCAGCTTCAATTGCGTTACGTACGCCCGTCATGAATGTGTCGTCAAATTTGTAGATGGCTACACCGATTGTATTATCTGTACCGCCAGCCGCACCTTCATTACCACTGTTTTTAGAATTACCGCAGCCAGCAGCTACAGACGCTAGCAGTGCCCCCATTACAAGAACCGGAATCAATTTCTTTCTCATGCTTGGACCTCCTCAAATCTAAATGTTAGTTTGTTACAAGATTGATTATGTCTCATTCCGGAATAGAATCGAATTCAATATTCTCCTCACTTCTAGCAAAATTCTAATGTGCTCTCTTACTTACTGGACAAACGGAAACAGCATCTTCTGGTTGTCCAACCAGAACATATTCTCCGAATCTATGACTTTCGTGCCTGTATCTATCCTCTTCTCGACACTTTCTCGGTTCATCGCCGCTACAGCTGTTTTCACACCCAAATACCCCATACTGAAAGGATTCTGGATAACCGTCGCTTGAATAACTCCCTCCTGCAGCCATTCCAACTCCTCAGGCGTATTGTCAAAGGCGACAAGCTTAACATTGCCATCCTGTTTCAGCTTCCGCAGCTGCTCAGCCGCACCAATGGAAGCCACTGCGTTAAGCGCTAATATGCCATCGATCCGGCTATGTTTAGTGAGCATTTCCTTCGTCATTTGTCCGCAAAGAAAGGAATTTGAACTGCAATACGCTGACTCTACGACCTTCATATCCGGCGTGCTCGCCCATTCATCCCGGATCCCTTTCTCCCGTTGCTCCGCGTTTCTTGAACCTCGAACATAATTAAGAATGATGAATCTTCCCTTAGAATCTGTCAGTTCCTTCATCCTAAGAGCAGCTTGACGACCCGCTTCATAGTTATCGATGCCGATAAAGCTTCGAACCTCAAGAGCATCCACTTCCGACTCTATCGTAATGACAGGGACACCCATTCGATTCGCTTTCGTTACCGAGGCAGCTAATTCCTTATAATTGTTCGCCGCTAAGATCAGCCCATTCGAACCATAAGCAAGATACTTGTTTACGAGCTCGATTTGGCTTTGCACTTCTGTCTCATCCTTTGTCCCATCAAATATGAGTTTGACGTTAAACTCTTTGGCTGCCGCCTCGGCCCCCATCTTGACGGTTTTCCAGAATTCCCCTTCCTTACTTTTCACAATCAGTACGATCTCCTTCTGCTTTTCCGGCGATGTATGGATTTCTTCATTCCGTCCGCAGGAAATGGGGGATAGCAGCATGGCAACAACGAGTATGAAAACAATGGAATGTCTCATTTTGTTTCCCCTCCTTCCGGCAAGCAAGGCAGCCAGACGCTTACCAGGGTGCCTTCTTCCCGCTCACTCTCAATACGCAAACCGTATTCCTCGCCGTAATTCAATCGAATTCTTTCATGGACATTTCGCAGACCAATCCCGCTGCCTTCTTCTAAATTTCGTATTGGACCCGTAAGCAAACCACATAGCCTATCTTCCGATATGCCTAGACCATCGTCCTTCACTTGAAGACACAGCTTGCCGTCTATTATGCGAGCGGAGATCGTAATGAAGCCTTCATCCGCACTGGGTTCAATCCCATGATAGATCGCATTCTCAACAAGCGGCTGCAAAACCAGCTTAAGCGTTAGACACTTGAGGGCTTCATCGTCTGCGATGACGTCGTATTCGAATTTGTTTTTGTAGCGCATTTTCTGAATAACCAAATAATTGCGGACATGCTCCAGCTCATCCGCTACCGTAATGATATGTTCTCCCTTAGATATGCTGATCCGGAAAAATCTCGACAAGGAGGTAATCATCGTAATGACGTCCTCATTTTTCCCTGTACCCGCCAGCCTGACGACGGAATTCAAAGTGTTATAGAGGAAATGGGGATGGATTTGCGAATGAAGCACCTCAAGCTCGCTCTTACGTTTGGCTTCCTGCTCGTGAATGTTCTGGTTCATCAGCTCACGAATTCGATTAACCATCAGATTAAACCGGCGGGACAACCGGCCGACTTCATCATCGCGACGAATCGGGATATAGATATCGAAATTCCCCCTCTCAACCTGCTGCATTGAACTTTCCAGCCTTTTGATCGGTTGAGATATTTTCGCGGACATGTACAAGGTAATCAGAAGAACGAATGCCATAACAAAAAACAGAAGCCACAACAGAAAAGCGCTGATCTCCTTTCGCGTCGTAACAATCTCGTCCATAAAAGACACCCCGACGATTTTCCACCCTACGTTATTAACGGTTTGAATCGTGATGAGCCTATCCACACCCGTAGAATCGTCGAAATAGCTTCCAAACGTATATTTAAGCGCTTGTTCCACGTTCTCGTATTTTAGTCCTGCATATATGAGCTGCTGCTGAGGGTGATAGATGATGTTCCCGGCGGAATCATCGATGATATAGGCGTAGCCCTTCTGTCCCAGCTTAACGCTGCGCGATAAGTCGTCAATCATCTTAAAGTTTGCATCCACCAGCAGAACAGCGTTGATCACTTCTCCGTTCGCTGTCTTCAGCTTAATCCCCTTGCTTAGGGATACGACCCATTTGTACTTTTCCTTGAACAGATTTTGGACATGTGGTACGGAAAAGCTGAGATGGTTCGGATTCTCGACGGCCGAGCGGAACCAGTTCTGGGAGGTTAGATGCGTATTGGATCTCATCACCGTTGAAGGAAGGGACATCATCCTTTGACCGGTTTCAGTGAAAAGTCCGATGGTTACAAGATCCTCCCGGGTATGAAAGATCGTATTCAGGCGTTCATTAAGAGTCTCAATCGGAAGCTCTCCGCCGGATTGGATTTGGCTCTCCACGGAGGAAAAGACGTTCGTCAAGCTTCGAATGTAATATTCGAGATTGGTCGCAACCTGATAAATGACCTGCTGGTTTCCCCGCGAGGTATTATTCTCCGCGGTACGATTGAATTTGTTATAAAGGACGAGACTTACAAAGAAAACAACGAGTATCGTCATTATTGTGAAGGAAGCAGCAATGAGAAATTGGATGCTCTTAATCCGGTAGAACCGGAATCTATAGCCGCTCACAGCGCTTCTCCTCTCGTTCGATTACGATAATCCTTAGGTGAGACACCCACTTGCTTCTTGAAGCTGAAGCTGAAGTAATTCGGGTCGGCGTAACCGGCCTTCTCCGCGATTTCGAAGGTTTTCAAATCGGTTGTGAGCAGCATCTCCTTAGCGGCTTCCATCCGGATGTGCAGCAGGTAGTTCACATAGGTCATCTTTGTTTCTCGTTTGAAAATACTGCTGAAATAACCCGCGCTTATATGGAGATGGGAGCAAACTCGGGTAATGGATATTTCACTATCCACGAAATTCGCTTTCGTGAAAGCCTTCGCCTGCTCCACGAGGGAGTGATAGCCGGTTTGCCGTTCGATGGCGATTCGGCTCATCATAGCGGTACAGGTCGTCACAACCCATGCTTTCGCTTCCTTCAGACTGTTGAATTGAGTGATCTCCTTAACCCAATTGGTTTCGTTGCCAAGACGCTCATCCTTCTCCCGATTCGGCTCCTGCAATGCCTTAAGCATCGTGGTTACAATTTGCAGCAAGAAAATTTGCGCATCTCGAAATGAGCACGATGATTCGGCGCTAATAAGCGGTTCGAACAAGCTCTCAGCGATCGTCTCCATTTCCGCGGGTGTGCCTACCTTTAGGCAACGCAGGAATGCCTGCTCCTGAAGCTCGTCGAAACGGATGGGAGCGGCCGATTTACTTTCCACGTCTTCAATGGCGATCACACGATTATTGCCGAGCAGGATTCGGTAGTCCAGCGCCGCTAATGCATCCGCATAGGAATATCTTACATCCGAGAGCTTCAGGGCTAATGTCCCCGTACCGATTGTGACAGTTCGCTTGATGTATTTCTCCACGTTTTGACGTATTTCTTCAAGCAGATTAAATGTATTTTTACAACCATCCTCGCGGTCTTCTTCCTTGCTTATCTCTAGTAGAACGACATTATCATCATGCTGAAAAACATAACCGATCGCCCCCTGCTGCCTGGAGACAATTTCTTCGGCAATATTACGGACGGCGAAATGATGCAATTCGAAATCAAAGCGGCTTTTATTGGCATCTGCAACCTCTTGCTCGCGTACCGGGTTGTCCAGCTGAATGATGGAAACTGTATAGCGATTGCCTTCCAGCGGCATATCGTACAGCTCCGTTTTCTCTCGGATCTCTAATCCCGTTAGGCTGCGGGTCATCAAAGATCCAAGAAACAGCTCTCTAAGTACAGGTAAGCTGCGTCGATAATGCTCTTGGAGAGAATAGACATTCTCTCGCTCGGACATCTCCGTATCCAGCCTGTTTTTTACTTTGCCCAGCGCAGACAGCAAATCCCCCGCTGAAAAAGGCTTCAGCACAAACTCTTCTATATTTAAATGGATAGCTTTACGGGCGTATTCGAACTCGTCGAAGCCGGTTAATATAATAATCTTGATTCCCGGGTAACTTTGGCGAAGCCGCTCGGACAACTGCAAGCCGTCCATGAAGGGCATACGGATATCGGTCACGACGACATCTGGAGCCGATCTCTCTACCATCTCTAATGCCTCTCGCCCGTTCTCCGCTACGTCAGACACTTGGAATCCGTTTGCTTCCCAATCAATTTCGCTAAGAACGCCTTCGCGTACGTCCGCTTCATCATCGACTAGAATTAATTTGTACATGAGCCATTTCCCTCTTCCATGGGTAAGTATGCGTTTACATTTGGTGATAGTGTATCACAGGTGAAGTTGCTGAAATAGTGGGGGAAACGATTTGCATGCAGCGACGCGCGGCGGCATTAGAGCGATAGACTGAACCATACAGAGACGCAGCGGCAGTCTTAGACTTGTAAAGTAAAGTCTTAGACTGCCGCTGCAATGATTAAACTATCGTCTCCGTTTGTTGAACAACATTTAGTCAAAATCAATATCAGATAAATCAATTTCCTCGAATAGCTCTTTTTCTACATAGTAATTGGGATTGTTTACGATCACATCCCTCACTTGACGTTCAACGATTGATATTTCTTCTGCAGTAACGTCGTATTTGGCAAACAACATCTTAATGGACTCGAAAAAATACATTATAAATGCTTGTCTCTCATCATCGTTTCTGACTATTTCTTCATACGGGAGCCATAATCCCCAAGTGAGGATTTTATTACGGGTATCCCGGCTAGGGCCTTTTACTTCGACTATTTTTGTCTGAGAATTAGTCGATACCATAAGCGACATTTTGTACCCCCTAAGCTTTTCAAAGATATTGTGGGGTAGCATTATTTTGTCATTGAGTATCTCACTGATGTAACCCAGCACCTTATAAGAAATCGAAAAATAACAACCTGGTTCAGAATAAAGCTCGCTTATTGAGAGGGTCATTGATTCACTTCTACCTTCCTTAATCTTTCTTGATTACTACATATTCTTCCCAAGATAACGATTACCTTTTTTCAAATTAATTGAAGAAATCTGCCCGTTACTTCAATAGAAAAGAGGAGCTGCCATATAGCAAACTCCTCCAGTATCGTGTCCCGTTAGCTCAATAGAGAGCTTTATTTATATTTTTTTATATACACACATTTATAATACAAATACTTATTGTTACCTCTCGGCACTTTTACAGCAATTGTCTTTTTGGAGTTAATGGATTTCATTGAATAAAATTCTGTTCCAGGCGGTGCTGCACACTCAGGAACATTGCATCCAATTTGAACGTTTTCACCAATTAATTTATCAATTTGTTCCAAAGCAACTTCTTCGTTCGTGAATCCATAAACGATATCATTAAATGCCACGGTATATGTGAAAAATTTTTCTTCCTTGGAATTTTTCTCTGAGCAAGAAAGTAATAATACGCTAATCCCGAATGATATGACCAATAAAAGGATTAACCTCGACCTCATAGGGCTAACCTCCTTCTCTTCCTCTCTATATAACGTCAGTCTAACTAAAATGTTGCAACTCAACTATCCTGCCGTTAGCGTAATGAAGGGCTAAGCCCTTTCGGCATTGAACTATCGTGTGCCGTTAGCTCAACCCAGATTATTTAATTTCTACTGTCTCATTGGGGCTAAATTCATTTTTGGTATCAACAATAAAAGTACCCATAATTTCTTGGAAAGCTAATAGATTGCACAACCTTATTTCCTTTAACAAAGACAATAAGGTTGAAGTTGTCAAAGAATTCAATTGAATCCGCTTTTGACCAAGTAAAACCTAACTGTTTATTAATTATTTCTCTTGAAGTGTAAGGGTTAACTATATACACCTTTTAAAAGCAAAATTAATTGCCATAGACTCACACTTATTGCATCCACACAGTACACCAAGGCTTATTACTGTTATCACAATAAGGATTTTCATCTGCCCATTTAGCTTAACCATTTAAAGCCCTGATGCTTTCGAAACCATCCCGATTCAAATAAAAATATATTAAATTGTCTCTTACTTCCAGTGCTCTTTCAAATCCTATTTTCGTCATTAATTTAATGGATTTTTCATTCCCAGATTCCACAGTTGCATCAATCATAGTTAATCCCATTTTGGTTCTGTTAAAACCTCACTCATCAACCCCTTGCCCCAGTAAGGTTTGGATAAATCAAACCCGACCTCTGCGATAAAATCATTATTTGTTCTTCTTAAACAGTGGAATCCACATGTACCGCTGAAATCATCATTCATTTTGTCATACAGCCCCCATCGGTAGCCCGAATCCTCTATATGAAATCTAATAATTTCTTCTGCATCCTTTATATCCATACATGGTTCAATATCCATAAACCTTGTAATATCCTCATCTGAGAAATGTTTGAACACTTCTTCGGTGTCTTGTAGAGTCAGAATCCTCAGATTCAGTCTTTCGGTTTCTAATGAAGGAAACTCAATTTTTTGATTGTTCGACACAGTCCCATACCTTTCATTTTAAAGGAAATTTATCATTCGTCTTGATTTATTTGAATAATATCTCAAAATCGTTACGTAAATCACTTATCTTTATTTCGCCATATTCATCTCCTATCTCTTCTAATGAATAGGTTTTATTATTAAGCAAATAGTTTTTTAATTTTAGGAATGTACCCATTGGGAACTCATGGTCCCAATTTTCTTTATATCCCACAATTCCATGTTCTTTAATTAAAGAATCAACTTTCAAAATGATTAATTCCAATAAAGTATCATAGGGACACTCTGTATCGATGTCTGTTTTATTTTCATTCCCTTCCATGGCGTCATATTTGACTATGATATGTAAAATCCCATTTGATTTTAATGTAAAATTCCAAGTTGTAATACACGGTTCACTATTCCAATGACAACTCGTGACTGTTCTTAAGCCATCGTCTTTTGAAACGCAATTTGAATTTAGTAACAAAAGTGCGGAAAGTAAATCACCTAAACAGTCAGATACATAAGTGACATTAAATGATGACCTCTGAGAATTTATTTCAATAAATCCATCCACAACCCAACGGGCAACAAAGTTATATTCAAACTTCATAAATTAACACCACCGTTCTGTTTTTGTTAATTTTAACACAGTAGCCTATCTCAACTATCCTGCCCTTTCGATGTTCAACTATCGTATCCGTTTAAGAGGATTTTGTAGAATCAATATAGAACATGATATTTCTGTGCACGGAATGCAAGGCACCATCCTTCAACATCCCTTATAGTAAACTTTGAAAGGAGGATATAGATGGATTGGCTGAAACGCATGAATAACGCAATGGAATATGTCGAAACACACTTATCTGAAGAAATTGATTTCGATCAAGTAGCTAAAATCGCTTATTGCTCCACTTACCATTTTCAGCGGATGTTTTCGTTTATAACCAGTGTACCGCTTTCGGAGTACATTCGGCGCAGACGGTTAACCCTTGCCGCATTCGAACTGCAACAGAGTGATGTAAAGGTGATCGACACCGCCTTGAAGTATGGTTACGAATCACCCGAGGCATTTTCCAGAGCGTTCAAAAAAATGCATGGTGTAATGCCAATGTCTGCACGCGAAAAAGGCATTGCACTTAAGGCCTATCCTCGGTTATCCTTTCATATTTCGATTCGAGGAGATGTGGAGATGAACTACAAAATCGAGGAAAAACAAGGTTTTGAAATGTTTGGCGTTTCGACAGTAATCAATGCCGCTGGAGAAGATTCATTCGAGCAACCATTTGTTGAAATACCAGCATTTTGGACCAAGGTTGTTTCCGATGGAACCGCCGATCGAATTCGTGCTGCAGTGGGATTGGGGGGAAATGGCCAGATTCATGCGGTATTGTACAATCACCAAGGCGAGAAATTTTCCTACATGATCGGTTACTTCTTACCCCAAAGCGGCTTGCCGGGAGAGTTTGAAAAGCTTCAAATTCCTCCTCAGATGTACGCTATTTTCCCAACCGGCCTCTACCCTGACGGACAGAGCGGTATTCATGAATTGTGGAGACGCATTTGGGGAGAGTGGTTTCCAAGCTCTAATTACGAATTCGCAAACGGCCCCGAGTTTGAAATGACTTACGATCGTGGAAACAACATGTATGAAATGGAAGTTTGGATTCCTGTCGTTAAGAAGCCTGGTGCTTAGAACAGAGAGCAACACGAGTGCCTGTCACTATGTGTTGCTCTCTTCATATTTCACTCGTATATCCAAATAGAGCTAATCTGCCCGTTAGCTCAATAGCGCGAAGTCTCACTAACGGTGTTCTCCTATGCGTTACTAATAATTTACAGTAGAAGCTATCCTGTGATACTATAGATAAAATTTTCAATTGGAGGCGTCATGAACAATATACTAGCTGTTGTTTTGGATTTAGACGGAACGTTGTTGAATACCCGACGTGAGGTTTCCCAGCGAAACCTTCGTGCTGTATTGGACTGTCACAAAAACGGGATTCAAATCATTATTGCTACTGCAAGGCCTTCGCGGTCGGTACGAATGCTGCTTCCGGAAGCACTTCTGCAATTAGGCTGCATAATTTACTACAACGGCGCCCATACCGTGGACTCTTCATACCAATCGGAGGACCATGTGCTGATTGACCATGAAACTGTCTCTGATCTTTATGACGCCATTACCGCCCTAAGTGGTGAGCTTCTAGTTTGCTTTGAAGCGCAGGACGCCATATTCAGTGATCGTTCCTTGGCTTCGGAGCATTTTGATATTCTCGGCATGCCTTCAGATGCTCCGGTCCCTACGGTACTGTCCAGAGAAGAAATTAGCCGACTATGTCCTTCAAAGCTGCTGTTTCCCAATGTGCAAAATATTTACACAGAGCTGAAAAGCAGCTTCTCGCACCGGGTTAAGCTAATTCTAACAGATGGAAGCAGGCTGGTTCAGATTATGAATTCTTCCGTATCCAAAGCGGGTGCATTGGGACAAGTTTTGAGCCGAAGAGGACTTCATCCGGATCAGGTGATGGTTTTCGGGGATGATTACAATGACCTGGAGCTGTTTGATCTTTGCGGGTATCCGGTGGCAATGGGGAACGCTATTAATGAACTGAAGATTAAAGCCGCCCGAATAACGGCGACAAATGACGATGACGGAGTAGCGGTTGTACTTGAAGCGTTATTTCATATTTAGCGGAGCAAAGGGCTACTACGTGGCATCCCCTTCGTTATTCTATCGTTCCTCATTTTTCCAATATTATTGCATAAAAGGAGATAACCATGCCCAAACAACGTCAACTAATAGAACCTTCAGACTCCGAGCGGATGAGAGTATTTCAACAGCCAATCTCGATCTATTTACAAGGTGAACTTATAAACGAGAATGTACTTATTCAAACTCATGATGACGAATTTGTATCACTATCGGGATACGCTAAAGCAAATTGTAAATTTCTTAGTAAAAAATAATTCGATCTTATAATAGCGATCCCCCCTGATAAGAAAACAATAACAAAAGGTCAGTCTGCAAAAGTAAACTGACCTTTTGTTATTTAGCTATATGTACTCCGTTAGCTTAATGCTCTGGTTTACTTTGTGATACGGTTCCACACGCTGTCTGTAACGGCAAGTTTTAGGACCATCCCTTGTGGACAATGTCATTTAGTTTAGCTCAAAGACAAGAACAGGAATAAAAATGAAATCCGAAACGGCATGGGTAAAGTCCTGTGCCGTTTGTTTTTTTGGTGAAAGCAAAAAAAAGTGCACAGCAAAC
>NZ_JBEQAP010000054.1:0-38331 GCF_041640265.1 Cohnella sp. | reverse complement strand
CAGACGTGTGCTCTTCCGATCTGTTTTTCACGGTTTTCTTTGCATATGAATTCGACGAAAAGTGCCGGAAACCCTTGTGGATACAGGGATTTTTGTTTGTTCAGCAAGCCCTAAATACGGCATTCATTCGAATGACCTCTAAGGTGTTATACAGATAATGCGGACGAAGCTGGCTCTTAAGCGCATTTAACTCCGTTTGTTTTCGCTTGATTTCTGCGATATACGCCCCATCGATAAATGCCTTTAGGCGATCCACCATTCGATTGAAGCCGTAAGCAAGTCTACTGATCTCATCCTGGCCGTCAACTTTGATCTGAGCTTCCAAATCACCTGATTCCACCCTGCTCATCTGCTTGATAACCCCTCTAATCGGTGTCGCCAATCGGCGAGAAAACCAGGTGCCCATCAAGATGAGAATAACCGCACAGATCGCAATTGCCAGATAAACGGCTGACGTTGTTGATGAAAGCTGCGCGAATAAGTCTTTTTGGGATATTCTCAGAACAATTCTTCCGTCCATGTAGTCTAATCCTTCACTCAGTACCAGCAGATCTTCATCCGGCCGCTCCGAGATCGTATGCTGTTTACCAGTGACGCCAGGCACGTTGCTAAAGTAGACAATATCATTGCCGTCAAGTACATAAATCTCATCATTAGTTCCAAGCGTTAGCTCACTGAACAGCCCTTCGAAGATCTGGGCATCCACATCAAAAAACAATGTACCCACGACCTTGGGCTCAAGGGTAGGCATCCCTGAAATATCGATCAGATTCCGTCCAATTGTCATAACATTCGCTTTGGAATTAAAGAAATAATCGTCCGCATGAGTCGGATGTATCACAAGATTCCTAGGTATATCCTTCAATGATGCTATCCACTTTTGGGCAGGCAGCTTATCCGGAAAAAAAGCCGTCCCCACTCGAGTTTGATAGTAAAGCTTGTCATCCACTTTTCGGATAAAATAAGTGCTTCGAATACTCGGATTGCTATACAGCATCGTCTTAAGAAAATCATCGATCGGAACCGTGTTAATTCTTTCCAGCTTATTCACTTGAGTCGTCTGATTGACGGAAGCGCTTCCAGCTTCATCATTATATCCGGTATACATCAATTTCGATATTTCATTATAATCAGAAAATGTATTGTTAAGATTGTAACTCATGTAAATTGACATTTGCTGCAGGTTATTAACCGTATATCGCTCAACATGACCCGTGAAGGTTTGCAAGGAAAATAGACTAAGGGCAAAAAGCGGAATCATCCCTACCAGAAAAAACGCAACCGAAAATTTGACGAATATACTTCTCCATAATCGACGTAATACGACCATGCTCCGCCCCCCTTTTCGTCTTAGTATATCAAATATAGACTTTCCATAACGATAAAAGCGGGTTGGATAATATAGTAACCATAGATCAATATGTAAAGAATCAGACCTCTGAGGCATTAAGCCTTGAGGTCTGATTCTTTACTTAGTCGCCGATGGCCGATTGGAAAATACACTGTATAAGCCTCATCCTTCACCTCGTAAAGAGGAATGAAGCGGATTCCGCGGTCTTGGTTGGTCGTTCGGTAATAACCGATATTCCACCAGCTATGATTTCTTTCGCGGTCCGGTATTAGGAGTGTTTCCGGAGCCGCAGGATTTCCATATAGTTGCCTCTCCTCATCGATTAACCCCGCGAGAACAATTGGTCCGTCCATGAATGCCAACCGATTCGTAAGACCGGGAAGCGGTTCGACTGTAAGCTCCTTAGGTAATTCCACGCACACCTTATCCCCGTCGTTCCATGATTTGCGAATTTCTACTAAGGTAGTGGGTAGAAATAAACCGCTGAGCGGAACTCCATTTACCGAAATAAGCGGCTGGCCCTTTACCCACCACGGAATTCTAAGCTTTAACGTAAATTCCGTTTCCCTATCGCAAGTCACTTTAATGTCATATACAAATCGATCAGGACGATGAGCAGAAATTTGCGGCGTGTTTACCTTCGTGATCGTGTGCATACCTTCTACGTTCCATCCGTTCAGTGGATATACGCCATTTTGTCCGTCTTGCTGCAGCTCGAGGCCAATCTGAGCTTCTCCTTGCTCGAATTTAAGGCTTGAAGGAATCCATTGGCTTATAGCAACTCCATGTTCATCCCGCAAATAAATTTGTTGTTCATAGGAAGCGTTAGCCTGAATGAGAGTACCGTGGCAGCACCAGAAGTGCTGGGTCTGTGATCCCCACTTCTTGCGGCTTCCTGCACCTATACCTAGAAAGTAGGAGATCATCCCCGTCTCTCCATGCTGTTGGGCAAGAACTCCGTTGTAGAACCTTCTCTCCCAATAATCCGCATATAAAGGTTCACCCGTCCAACGATATAGAACATGGGCCAGCCGCATCATGTTGTAATTACAGCAATGCTCCTGTCCTACACCCATCCGCTCAGCGAATTGGCCTGGAGGCATCCATAACTCAGCATCATCTCCCGCTCCAGTGCATGAAATCCCCCGGTCTGTTACCGCACTTCTCCAGAAAGCTTCGACCACATCCCTATAACGATGATCGCCAGTCACTTCCCAGGCTTTTGCCGCTCCCAATATTTCCGGTATCTGCGTATTCGCATGTTTGTTGGTAAGAACATCCTCACCCCTAAGAAGTGAATCGAAGAACCGCCGCCTGTCATATCGTTCGATCAATTCACGATGCTTGGGATCGCGGGTAATCCCATATAAATCTGCCCAAGTTTCCAGCATTCCGCCTGTTTCCAAGTCCAGTAAGTCATCCATTTGCTCCTGATTGAATTGGCCTGTCCAACGATGGAACCATGCGGCCATGCCGATCATGATCGCGAGTGCCTGCTCGTTCCTAGCGAGTGCATACATCTCACCAAGCCCCATGAGAAGCTTGTGAATGGTATAATGCGGCGCCCATACCCATTTGCCGTTCGCCATTCTGTGCATGTAGGATTGCGGAAACGCGGCAAGCCACTCCCCTCCGCCCGCCACTTGGCAACGCGCTAATTCTTTTACAACGAAATCGGCTTTGGCCTTAACGAGCTGGTCATCGGTTTGCGCATAGATTCGGGCTGCCGCGGACAACCAATGTCCCATCATATGACCTCTAAGCTCACAGGTAGGAGACTCCCAGCCCCAATGCCATTTTTCCGGACCGTCCAAGCTCGTTGTCGTTGCGCTTGTCGTTCCGCCATTGCCGCTATAACTCCAAAGTCCCGCCTCCAGGTAGAAATTACGAAGCAGGTTATCATTTGTTAAGCTCATGACATATTGCTTATTCAATTCAAACCGCTTTCTCAACGGACCTTCCGATAATCGAACCTGTCCCATTGGATATTCGGACATCTTTATGGCTTTCATTATATTACCCTCCCAATTTATTGCTTATGAGGTTTAGTCTAATCCTTTCTGGGTAAAGGTTAAATGCACAAGAACACATGTTACCTATACTTTTTTTGGGTTATAATCAGAATATTACAGGAGGGAGTAACGTTCATGATGATGAAGGACTTATCCATTTCTCTCACTGCCGATCGTTTCCCGCTCGTCAGAGATATCGGTAAAAGCCAAACTGACGGAATATACACCCACCACGATCGCATCCTTGATTTCGATGTATTCCTATTCGTCACCAAAGGGAGGATGCAAGTCATAGAGGAAGGAACAGAATACTTCGTAGGCGAGATGGAGCATTTGTTCCTGAAAAAAGGCAGGCATCATTGGGGGCGACCTTTAACGCTCCCCGGAACGACCTGGTACTGGATACACTTCAACACCGTAATCGACGAGCATATCTCTTACAGTGATCATCTTCCCATGGCCGAGCTGGACTATTACTTCCCGGATCAATATCAATATAGGCTAGACCTGCCAAAGCACGGAACATCAGTCTTCCACTTAACGTTGGAAAACCATTTACAGAAGCTATTGGAGGATTATGAAGCGCCAAGGGAGAATGGCATGACGTTGATAAGCCTGCAGGCCTATCAGCTGTTCCTTGAGCTGCGGCAAGCAGAATTGTCACGTACAGCTAAGAAAACTGCCGGAAAAACAAATAGGGTAGCGGGGAAAGTTATGGGGTTCCTGACACGGCATGTGGAAGAGGATTTTGATTCCAAGCTTCTGAGCACTTACGTTAATCTGAATTACAGCTATCTATCGGCAACTTTCAAGAAGATAACAGGGCAGAACATCGTTGAAGCTCATACGAAGCTTAGGATGAATAAAGCCATCCATCTGATGCGAAGCACCTCTATGAACGTATCTGAAATCAGCGAACGGCTAGGTTACCGCAATCCCTTCTATTTCAGCAGAGTGTTTAAGAAAGTGCTTGGGGAGGCGCCTTCTACCTATATGAGTCGTTTCTACAAGCCGTAATCCGATTATTTATTTCAAGATCAGGATGCAGACGTACTCCCTATTATTGATTCCTATATTTCAGCGGTGTAGTGCCGACAACCTTCTTGAACAATTGCACGAAATACGAGGCATCTGGAAGGCCTACCTCTATTCCAATGCGTTCAACCGACAGCGTCGTTGTCTGCAGAAGGCGACATGCTTGCTTGATTCTTCGCGCTGTCAAATAATCCGTGATACTGCTTCCGGTCTCTTGCCTGAAAACTCTGGATACATAAAATTTGGATAAGTGCAGCTCCTCTGCGATCTGATCCAAGCTCGCTTCCTCCGAATAATGGTCCTCGATCCACCTCATGATCTTTTCCGAGTAGCGCAGCGATCTTTGTTCGGCTGTCTTCACAATCTGTTTATCACTGTTGTATTGTTCCCGTTCAATCGTACCCAGCAGCTGCATGAGCAGAAGGAAAGCCTCTTCTTCATTCTTCTTCCCAACGCTAGACCTATTGTGCCAATCGCCCAACTCATCCAGCAGTTCGATCTGCTGTGAGAAATCATAGGCTTGGGATATGCCTTGACTTTCGGTCAGTTGAATAAGCAAGCCGTTCCGTTGAGGAAAGGGGGCCAGCTTCTCAGAAATCTCTCCCGTTTGAAAATACAGCTTAGAGCGTATATAAGGCCGTTCCTCGCTTGCCCTTGGATACACCTTATGAAGCTGGAAGGGCTGGAAAACGAATAACATCCCGCGTCTGATTTCATGGGTATTCTGATTAACGATGACCGTCCCTTCGCCCTCGTGAACCCAAAGGATTTCACAGCATGGATGCCAATGATAATACCCTTCGAAAGGCATTACCGTAGTTTGTCGATGATCCCAGAGGATCGGCTTACCATCGAATTGAACCGGACTGAATAATCGATTCAAGCTTCTCAACTCCCTTAATTCAGGACAAATAAACAACATTTTCGCTTATCATATCATAACTATAGCCCCCGCATAAAAGTTATTATTCGAATATATCAAGCAACCGGCTTTGCCGATTGTAATCATTAGGAGGCTTATAGATGGACAGTATTTATAAAGCGGAAATTATGAAACGACTAGAAGGTAAGGTGGATCGAATGATCCGCCAAATCGGGAATAAAGTACCTCATTTCGCTGGAAAAAACGGGATATACGACGATATTGGCACGGACTGGTGGACAACCGGCTTCTGGCCGGGCATTCTGTGGATCATGTACGACATGACAGGCAAAGAGCATTACAAAGATGCGGCTTGGCATTGGGACGCAACGCTGGAGGAATGGTTCGTTAAACCGACTGAAGAGTTCCATCATGATGTTGGCTTTCAGTTCCTGTCCACTGCTGTTATCAAGCATAAGATAACCGGCGACCAGGATGCGTTCCGCCGGGGAATCGAAGCTGCGAACTTCCTTGCGGCCCGCTTCAATCCGGTCGGCAATTTCATTCGCGCCTGGAATGAAGACAAATACGGTTGGGTCATCATCGATTGCATGCTGAACATCTCGCTCTTGTTCTGGGCCAGCGAGGTGACTGGAGACCCTCGTTACAAGCATATCGCGATCAAACATACCGAGACGACGATGAAGTATGGCATACGTGAGGACGGCTCGAGCAACCATATTATTTCATTCGACGCGGAGTCAGGCGAGTATATCGAGTCATTCGGAGGTCAAGGCTTGGCTCCCGATTCCACATGGAGCCGCGGCAACTCTTGGGCGTTGCAAGGGTTCGCTAACACCTACAGGCACACAGGTGATGTTCGGTTCTTGAATGTGGCCAAACGAGTCGCCCACTACTTCATAGCAGCTCTTCCGGAGGATCATGTTCCATACTGGGATTTCCGTCTAGAGTCCCTCGAAGGCATGTCACGAGACAGCTCCGCAGCGGCGATTGCCGCATCAGGCTTGCTGGAAATTGCAGATGTTGTGCCTGCAGGCGAGAAACGGTTGTATGCCGATGCTGCCGAGCGGATTCTAAAATCGTTAACCGAAAATTACGCAACATGGGATCAACCTGAGCATGAAGCGATTCTTCTGCACGGTACTAGCAGCGGAACAACTAACATTGATGTATCTCTTATCTACGGGGATTATTATTACGTGGAGGCAATGGCGAAGCTGAATGGCTGGAAAAATCGGGTTTACTAATAACTGAACAACTGGAATGCAAAGAAGAAGCCTTCTGTTCACGGAAGGCTTCTTCTTTGCATTCTTCGCTAAGCGATAGATCAGCTTCTACGACATTTCGATTACATTCTCAGATAGAAACCTCTCTAGTTCGCCGTTAAAAGCATCAGGAGTTTCCATATTAGAAAAGTGTCCGGCATTCACTAAATCAGCTCTTCTCGCATGAGGAAACATGCTGATCAATTTTTCAGAAGATTGAATGCTCCCGCGTGAATCGTCGCTTCCAATGAGTACGAGGATAGGAATTTCGTTAGAAATCATCCGCAGCCGTGCTGAAAGAGGCGCTCCAATCAGACATTTCGGCTCTCTGTGAATTCGCTGCCATACTGTCCAATCGTTAATCATTTCCCGGAGTTCCTTGGCTATTTCTTCCCGATGCGAACCGCAGCTTCCAATCAACTGCTCGAACCATTCGCTTTTATGTGCGGCAACCTCAGTTATTGGGATCACTAGAGGCTCTCTATCCGTTTCATCTTCATCCATATAAATGGCGCCGCTAGCAACGGAAACAGACTTGACCTCTTCCGGGTAAAGGCTCAAATAATCCAATGCCACAAATGATCCTAGCGAGAGTCCCACAAGATGAACCTTTGAAATTCCTAGTCCACGAAGCAACATGTGCAAATCTTCTGCATGAAGAAAGTCCTTACCTTCTTTCGGCATACCGGATAAGCCGTATCCCCGCATATCATAGCGAATGACCTGATGGCTTTCCGCGAGTTTAGTAAATTGCCGATTCCACATTCTCCGATCGACGGAATGCCCGTGGATTAGAATAATTGCCTCTCCGGAGCCGGAAGCTTCATAGTAGAGCTCGGTGTCATCACTATTCATTTTTCCTGATCGAATTATCATTACCCCATAATCTCAATTCTCTTCCGTATAACGGAAATAATCGAAATCAGCTGCTACTCGGGTGCCATCTAAATCTTGTACACACATACCTACTAAAGTTCCAGCAAAGCCAAGCTTGCCTTCGTAATCATCTGAGAGCTGCCCCATATCCAGCTGAGGGCCTACATTGCTCCAAGCTTGACCATCCGAGGAGCATTGGAACTGCAGGCTGTCATAGTCGAATACCGCCTTCAGGTAGCAACGTTCCCAGCCTTCGATACCGATAACTGCGCCTTCCGGTTCATCGTAACCGCCCGAACGGCTGACGACCACCTGAACGTGCTTGCCAAGGTTATCATCATGACTGATCCGCAAATAGAAATGGTCTGCTTCGTCACTGTAACAGACGAGCCCTGCCATTTGATTAAAGGTCTTCGGCTCGAATTCAACGCAGGTTTCCGCTTCTGCACGGAAGTGCTGCAGTCTTCTGGCCACCATGCTTTGACGGTTCCAAGAGAACAGCGACTCCTGACCTAGAAGCCTTAAATAGCCGGGGCGCTCCTTCAGACTAAGCCAGCTTTCCTCTGCCGGAATACGGAGGGTCTGAAAATCTATACCCAGCTTACCGCCATCAAAGTCATCCTTCTCAGGGGATTCCGGCCATGGATGAAGGGGCAAATCCGGTGCCGGCACCTCAAGCAACGGAAGAATTCCCCCTCCGGATATCCGAAGCCAGCCGTCCTCTGTCCATTCCACCCGCTGGATAGCTGTTTCCCGGCCAAGCGGACTGAGCCTGCGTTCTGGTAATGGTCTAGCGCAAATATGCGCCATGTACCACTCCCCGTTCTGTGTCTCCACAAGCGCGCCGTGACCTGCCTTCTGCAGCGGATGCTCCGGATGGTTAATGGTCGTGAGCATCGGATAGTTCGGATCTAATTCATAGGGTCCTTCTATCTTTCGGGAACGAGCCATAGTAGCCGCATGGTTGTAGCCTGTTCCACCTTCTGCCAGCAGCATGTAATAGTAGCCGTTTCGTTTCAAGAGCTGCGGCCCTTCCGTTACTCCAAGTGTGCTCCCTTTGCTAATGATCTCGACTGGCCCGACCAGCTTTTCCTGTTCAACCGAGTATTCCTGAAGCTCAATACCAGCAAAGCGGTTATAGCCTTTACGGAAATCCCACCGCATGTTAAGAACCCATTTACGCCCGTCATCATCATGGAACAGGAACGGATCAAAACCTCTGCTGTGCAAATAGATCGGCTCGGACCAAGGACCTTCGATAGTTGTCGCTGTAACCATATAATTGTGCAGATCCTTAAAGGTGCTGCGGCGAGCCTTCACATCTGTATAAAGCAAATAAAATATGCCGTTATGATAGGATAAAGCCGGTGCCCAAATTCCTCCTGAGCTAGGATTGCCCCGAAGATCAAGCTGCGAAACTCTATTCAAGGGATGCGTCAGCACCCGCCAATTCACAAGATCCTTGGAATGATGGATTTGAACGCCTGGAAACCACTCGAAGGTCGAAGTAGCAATATAGTAATCATCGCCTACTCGGATCATGGAAGGGTCGGGATTGAACCCTCGAAGTACAGGATTAATAATCATGACGAAGCTCCTCTCACTAGTGCATGGATATAACGAAAATATGGTGTTAGTTGAACACCCAATCAAAGTCTATCACACGCCTATGCGATCCTATATGTACCTTTTTATAGAGGGAAGTGCGGTTTTTTTATCATTTTGAGGTTGGATGTTTCTCCAACCGTAAACAGACCTCCGGGACAATTGTCTCGGGAGGTCTGTTTACCTTTATGGAATAATCCATCCGCTACCTCTTTACCAGCATAAAAGAAGGATCCAGCTCCAAAATACATTCCTCTGTTTCCATTGAATAGTCTTCTACGCGAGGAGATACCGGATAAGCACGGAATTTTGTTTCCGGTACAGAGTGAAGTAGATCGCGCAAAGCTTCCGATTGATTCATCTGCGGATCTAGCCATGTATTCATGGCTTCTTCATCCAGCATTAAGGGCAGGCTCTTATCCAGTCCAATGCTTGAAACTGTGGTGATGACCGTACACATCGGGAATTCGTTCTTCTCGGAATCGAGCCAAACGTCATAAATACCCGCCATTCCAAAAACAGATTTCTTCGGGTGGACAACATGCCATGCGCGTTTTGTCTTCCCTTCCTCTTTCCAAACGTAGAAGCCGCTGCAAGGAACGACGCACCGTTTCTTCGCAAGCATGGAATTAAGGTACGGCTTATCACCAATGGTCTCTCTGTCCGTATGAACCGAGCTCTTACCCCAATAGGGCATCAAGCCCCATCTGTGTTGATTCAGACACCTTTCTTCCCCCATTTGCTGGATGACGGGAATTTCCTGAGTAGGCGAGATATTGTATCTTTTCTGATATGGAATATGCACGCGTTCAATTTCGAAATCCGCAGTCAATTGGTCTAGATCTACCGTTAATGAGAAGCGATTGCACATCAGAATCAGCCCATTTCCTTCTGTGAATAACTCTCATTGTTTGTTTCTAGAAGGAAATCTATGCAGTGCGCCATCATCTCGGAGGCTGCCAACGCTTGCGAAAGGACAAAGGTGTCGTGTCTATGCGGTCCTTGAACAACCGGATAAAATGGCTCACGTTATCGATTCCGACCTCCATCGCAATTTGGGAAACAGGAAGGTCCGAATATTTGAGCAACTCCTTGGCTCGGGACATGCGGACGTTGATGAGAAATTCATTCGGCGAAAATCCGCTGTACCGTTTAAATTCCTTGGCGAGATGATACTTATTAACAGATGCGAGAGCAGCCAGCTGATCCAGCGTTATTTTGTCCTGATAGCGCTGCTCCATTTCCTTCATTGCGCTTCGTACATGCTCCGGGGCATCCGCAAGAGAAGTGCCAATCTCAGGTGCAGCCAGCAAGATGTCCGTCAACAGACCAACAAGCAATTTATTAGAGATCAGCTCACTTCTCACAGTCCTTTCTTGTTGAAGGAGTATAAGCTCGCGAAGCATGCTTGGAGTCTGAGAATCCGGGGGAAGAGTAACGACAGGCGTTTCCGCTGTTTCATAGGCTTCGTAATACCGAGTTACCCCGTGCCCGTTGAAATGGACCCATAACAATTCCCAGGGCTGATCTGGATCTGTCGTATAGTACTGGTATTCCATGCAATCGATGAGAAACGCTTGGCGGGGGCGGAGATCGTAGGTGTGCCCGCGATAAGTTAATTTGCCTCTGCCAGATACGGTGTATACGATGAGGAAGGAATTCAGATACTCCCTCTCCGTGAAATACGGTGTTAAGGTGTGGAAATGTCCCACCTCTTGAACATAGAGGTATGCGGATCTAGCATAAACGGAAGGCGTGGCAATAAGACGAATGGAATCCTCGGTCCAGGCGTAAGAAGCCCTCTCTCGCAAGGTAGACATCACGATTCTAACACCACCCCAAGATCATGTTATTTTTGACCAACATTATTCGATGTTAATTATAGCTTAAGCGGTTACTATTTTGGAATAAAGCTATTATTTTATTATGAATGAGGTGTATCCTATGACTTATCTTCCTCCTATCAAGTTAGTTAAGCGTCCGCGGATCGGGCTTTATTCGGTTGGACTTCGAGCTTACTGGGATCAGTTCCCTGGGCTTCGCGAGCGTTTGATCGACTATGGTCGGTTTATCGAAAATAAACTGTCCGCTTGGGGGGACGTGTTTAACTACGGCTTGGTCGATACGGAAGGCGAAGGAAGAAAAGCGGGTGAATGGCTGAATGAGCGAAATGTCGATCTCGTCTTCTGTCATGCCGCGACTTACTCCACCAGTTCCACCATTCTGCCAGTGCATCAGATCAATAAGTCGCCTGTCGTATTCTTGAATCTGCAGCCGACCGACCGAATAAATTATGAGCAATCGACGACAGGGGAATGGCTTGCCCACTGCGGAGCATGCCCCGTTCCGGAATTCGCCAATACCTTTAATCGGGCGGGTATCCCGTTCCGTGTTGTTAACGGACTTCTCGGCATGTCGGCGACACCTGAGATTTCACTAACGAATGAAGTGACCGCGAATCGGATTGAGGCTGTACGCGCATGGAAGGAAATAGAGGAGTGGGCTCGGGCGGCTGCAGTTCCGAGAACTCTGCAGCATAGCCGCTTCGGATTTCTTGGCAATACCTATAGCGGAATGCTTGATATGTACAGCGACTTCACGATGCTTCAAGCACAGACGGGTATTCATATTGAGGTACTCGAGATGTGCGATCTAGACCGCATGTTACGCGAGGTTACCCTGCAAGAGGTGAAGGCGAAGCTCGAAGAGGTTCATGGCATGTTTCAAATCAGCGGAGATTCCCCTTCCGATCCGATTGCCAGCAAGCCATCCGAGGAACAGATGGAATGGTCCTGCAGGGTCGCGGCAGCTCAGGAACGTCTCGTGAAGGAATACGACCTGGACGCCCTGTCCTACTACTATCACGGTGCGCCGGGAGGCGAATACGAGAAGCTTCAAGGCGGCTTTATCGTCGGCCACTCCCTGCTGACCGCTCGAGGAATCCCTTGCTCTGGCGAAGGAGATCTGAAGACGGCGGTCGCGATGAAAATCTGCGATATCCTTGGCACCGGCGGCAGCTTTTCCGAAATCGTCGTTGTCGACTACGTCGATGGGACTATCCTCCTTGGACATGATGGACCTTTCCACATTGCTATTTCGGAAGGCAAGCCGGTCCTTCGCGGTATGGGCCTTTATCATGGCAAACAAGGAACTGGCGTTTCCGTGGAGGCTAAGGTCCGTACCGGTCCGATTACGACGCTTAACGTAACCCAAACAGAGGATGGCAAGCTCAAGCTGATCATGAGCGAGGGCGAATCGACGGATGGACCGATTATGAGAATTGGCAATACGCAAACTCCCGTCCGATTCCGGGAGCATCCCGACAGCTATATGTCACGCTGGTTCGCCGAAGCTCCTACGCATCATTGTGCGATGTCCATCGGCAATAACGCTTCTTTGTTCCAGAAGGTCGGCGAGCTAATGAAGGTAACTTCGGTCACCATGTAAGAAGTGAAGCAACGCCTCGTCATTGTCGTGTTTTACGACATTGGCGGGGCGTTTGCTCTTTCTGCACCTCTCATTGTCGCGATTTGCGACATTGATGGGGCGTTTGCTCTTTCTGCGCCTCTTATTGTCGCATTTTGAGCCTGTCAATTAACAGTTCATAACTTCGGAAATCTGCGGGAGACCACAAAATGTATGCGAAAAATCATACAAAATGAGCGTCACACGCATCGAATCAGTCGATTCTATACGAAATTTCATACAGAAAAATTGATTTGAGCCCGGATTCTGGAAATGTATGTGAAAAATCATATACATTCTCTGCATGTGTACGTTCATGATACTGTCCACAATTAATCGACAGGCTCATTTTACGACAGTGGCGGGCTCGAATCTACCGTCAACAGGTCATTCAATAGCAGAAGGGGCAGTCCCATAAGGGCGATCTTATGGAACAGTCCCTTCTTAAGGCACACTGTAAAGAAAATAACGCCAAAACTACTACTATATCATTTCCAATATCTCATTATGGATCAACTAGTAGCAATAGTGCTGCTAACAACCTCCATTTTCAACGAATCATGGCTTTGAGTACGAATTAGTGGTAAGAAAGTAACAAAATCAAGAATCATCGGTTGAACCCATGATATTAATAGCACTTTTACCTCAAATTCTCGTATACACCGTCTGACGAGATGTTGGATGTGTTTGAGCTTCGTACCGCCAATGAAGCCCCTCGGTCATAGACTATCCATATAAAGCTATACCGACAAGCCCTGATAAAATAATAATCGATACGGGATGTTTACGAAAGAAAAGAAGTGCGCATAACGAAGCGATAAAGATCAAAATCTGGCTCCAAGTGAACCAGGAAAGAGATGACATAAGCCCGCTGTTTAGAGCAAACATGACCGCCGCATAAAAAATCAATCCGGTTATTATCGATCGAAGTCCATAGAATGAAGACTGCATCAGCTTGTTCTGCCGGACCCGAAAGAAAAACATCCCCACAGCAATGACGATGATTAGCGAAGGTAATAATATCCCCAATGACGCAATGATCGCTCCAACAATACCCGCCTCCTGATACCCAATTAGGATGGCAATATTACTCGCAATCGGGCCAGGAGATATTCCGGCAACTCCTATTAAATCGGTAAAATGCTGGTTATTCATCCATTCGTGACGGTTCACAACCTCCTCCTGAATCAGAGGGATCATAGCATACCCTCCACCGAACGAGACAAGCCCGATCATGAAAAACGTAACGAACAGATCGATCAGCATAATATCCCCTCAATTAGATCATATAATCGTAAACTTGCTTTTCATTTTCCCGTTTCTCTAGCTTCGTTTCCCAGCCAAGATAAGTCCGCATAGCAACTAGAATGATCCCGACCAAAGCCCCTCCTCCAATCAGGAATATCGGATGAACATAATCGCGGGTCAAATACATGATTTCGACCGAAATAACTACCAATAAGAGAGTTGTTTTATCTACGATTGCGGTTTTACCGATTTTATAGGCAGCATAAACGATCAATGCAACGATTGTTGCCCGAATAGAAATAAAAGCAGCTTCTATCTTCGGGTTATCCTTCATCTCCATGAAGAAGATAGATAAACCCAAAACTATGAAGAAGGTTGGAAGGAAAATGCCCAGCATAGCCATAATCGCCCCTCTGACGCCGGCAATTCTGTAACCAATCAAGGTGGCTGAGTTAATGGCGATGGCACCGGGTACGGATTGGGAAGCTGCAAAAATATCTGTGATTTCCTCAGTACGAAGCCATTTCCTTTTCACTACAACCTCACGCTCGATAGCCGGAATCATAGCGTACCCGCCGCCAAAGGTAATGGGTCCAATTTTTAGAAAGCTTATAAATAGAGACCATAGCAATTTGATGTCTCGATTCATTATCAGCCCCCCTTAAATAACACAAATCAATTATATCATCTTTATTTCACTTTGGATTAATGTTATAAAAATAATTTGATATGCGCGCCTTAAAACAACACTAGTTAAGCTTATATTAGTATCTTATATCCAAAATGATTTTATGATATGTAAATGACCAGGTCTAAGTAGCAAACTCACTAACAATAAGTTATAATTAGTTTTGATTTATTTCCAATTCGCACACTCGGAAAAGTGGGGATTACTCATGACGAAACAAAGATCGCACACCTTTCCTTCACCCAAAAAAATGATTTATCAGTATATCGCCGAGCACGGCACCCTGTCCAAAGCAGATTTATTATCCACATTTACATTAACCTCAAGCACTCTTAGCCGCGTCTTAGATGAATTGGTTTTGGAAAAACTTCTTTTGACTATCGGGTTAGGTCCCTCAAGCGGCGGCAGAAGACCAATCCTTTACGAAATCAATCCAAACTACGGCTATTTTTTCGGTTTGGAGATTTCGAGGCGATATTCCTCGCTTGGCTTTTTTGATATGCAAATGAACGCCAAATCCTTTACTCGTTGGAGGATGGATGAGACGATGACTCCCGCGCAGCTGGTTGAGTTTGTGGCAGCTAATGTGCGAGCATTCCTCAACGATCACCAAATAGATCAAGAACAGATAATCGGAGTTGGAATCGGAGCTGTAGGGCCGCTGGACCGGGTAAACGGCGTTATCCTTCGCCCTCTGAATTTTCCCGCATCCGGATGGAATGACGTACCGATCTGTGCTCTATTAGCAAAAAGACTCAGCATTCCGACAACAATGCTGGAGAATGGTGCAAATACGGCACTGGTAGGCGAGCATTGGTCGATGCGCAAGGATAACCTGCAGCACCTGCTCTATGTACATGCTGGGGTAGGTCTTCGTTCAGCTATGATGTCTAATGGCCAAATCGTACATGGAACTATTGACATGGAGGGCTCGGTCGGTCAGATGATCATTCAAACTGATGGACCGAGACTGCAAGATCAAGGTAATTTCGGCGCGTTGGAGGCTTTTGTTTCGGTTCAAGCTCTGGAGAAAAAGGCTATATCTCATGCCAAGCTTGGACGCGGTGATTTGATAACTAACTATCATGTTTCACCCGAACAAATCAATTACGACCATCTGCTTCAGGCATTAGCACAGGACAACGAATATGCCCGAGAAATTTTCCTTCAATCCTCCGTTTACTTCGGTATCGGACTCGCTAATCTAATCAATGTCTTCCACCCCGAGAAAGTCATCCTAGGCGGAGCACTTGTTAATTCACATGAGCAGTATTACCAAACCGCCATCGAAATCGCACAGAAAAACACTTATTATTACCCGGAATATCAGCCTCTGTTTTCCAAAGGCTTGCTGAAGGAAGACGCAGTCGCAACCGGCGCCGCTCTTATGGTTTGGAGAGCAATGGACATATGAATCTATTATCCGAATAGGCAAAAAAAAGGGGCAGTCCCATAAACTAATATGGACTGCCCCTTTGCTAACCGTGTGATTATACTACAACATCCGCTGACGCTGAGCCTCGAACAATAACAGCGTCGCCGCCATTGCCACATTCAAAGATTCCGCACGGCCTGTCATGGGGATTATGAGATTGTCATCCACAATATCTGATACAGCAGTGGACATTCCGCTTCCCTCATTGCCAAACACGAGCCAGACACTGCGACGAAAGTCGTAGCCGTAACAGGATTCCGAAGCTTGTAGACTTGTTCCCGCAACCGCAATTCCTCGCCCCATCGCTTCCGATAATAATTCGCTTAAATCCGCTTCAAGAACGGGTACATGAAATAGTGCCCCCATAGTGGCCCGAATCGTCTTAGGATTGTATAAGTCTGCGGTTCCCTTGCCTAGCACGACAGCCGTAGCAGCGCACGCGGCGGCACTCCTTACGATTGTGCCTACATTTCCTGGATCCTGTACTCCGTCAAGCACCGCAACCAGTCCAAGCTCCGCCTGGAATAGCACTTCCTTCTGCGGAGGCCGTTTCATAGCAACTGCGAAGATCGGCTGAGGGCTATCCGTTTCACTGCACTTCATAATAATCTCAGCCGAAACGGGAATCCATGCAGGTCCATTCCGCTGCTCTTCATTCAAATATTTCTCGAATGCATCCAGCACGCCGGAGCTTTCGTCGAAGGCAATGATTTCAAGCGGCCAATTCGCGTCCAAAGCTTCTTTAACAAGATGAAGGCCCTCAAGCAGGAACTTCCCTTCCCGCTCCCGATATTTACGCTCCAGCAGTTTTGCCCATTCCTTCGCTCGCGGGTTGGAGGTCGAGCTAATATAACCCTCAAAGCTCCGCATATGCCTGCTCCAATTTCGTTAATTGAACATTTTTACCGACAATGACAAGCACATCCTCGGACACTAATGCTTCATCCGCGCGAGGGGTTATATTCATCTCCCCATTTCGTTTGACAGCCAATACGTTGCAGTTGTATTTCAATCGAATATCGAGCTGCTTCAGATTTTTACCGACCATTGAAGAAGGAACTTTCATCTCTACTATGCTATAATCCACTGAAAGCTCAATGTGCTCCAGAATGTTCGGCGAAATGAGATGATGTGCGACTCGAAGCCCCATATCCCGTTCGGGAAAAACAACTTTATCAGCTCCGATCTTGTTCAACACTTTTCCATGCAAGTCATTCTGCGCTTTCACGATAATGTAGGGAACACCTAGATCCTTTAAAATTAGAGTCGTCAGAATACTCGACTGGATATCTTGTCCTATCGCAACGACGACAACGTCAAAATTACGAATGCCGAGTGCTGTCATCGCTTCCTCATCCGTTGAATCCGCTGAAACTGCATGCGTTACGGCATGTGATATATCTTGAACGCGTTGTGCGTTATCATCCACTGCTAAAACTTCATATCCGAGTTCAGATAAGTACTTGGCTACACTTGAACCAAAACGCCCTAATCCAATTACCGCGAATTGTCTTTTGGCCACCTTTACGCTCCTCCTTAACTATGTAACCCAATACGGATATTATACCACACAAGTAAAACGGCTTCGCCCTTAGTCGGGTTATATAGCTAAAAGCCGCATGCCCTTCCGGGATGCGGCTTTACATGTAATCACTTATACAAATGGAACAAGTAGAAATTATTCTTATTACGGTGCAACCTCAAGAAATTGCACGTCAGGCATTCTTTCCATTGCCGTTCTCATCGCATATTCGTTCTCGAATAAGGCAACGTCGACGTTATTTTTGTCCTTTACCAGTGTGGAATTGATTCTGAACTTGGCAGGATCAACCTTATCTCCAACAATCCAGCGGGCGAACTGGAATTGTGTCCGGAATAATTGGATATCAACACCATATTCGTTTTTCATCCGGTATTCAAACACCTCGAATTGAAGCTGGCCAACCACGCCCAGGTACGTATCTTCGAAAGAACCGGTCGAACGGAACACCTGAACCATACCTTCTTCGGTTAATTGATCGAGGCCCTTTAAATATTGCTTTTGCTTAAGGGCATTCTTGATCGATACTTTAGCGAATATTTCAGGCGAGAACGTAGGCAATTCATCAAAAACGATATCGCGCCCTTCACTCAGACTGTCCCCTATACGGAAAACACCGGGATCGAATAAACCGATGATATCGCCAGGATAGGCTGTCTCTACGATATCACGATCCTGTGCAAGGAACTGCTGCGGCTGAGAAAGCTTAATATCCTTGCCAACCCGTACATGTCGCACACTCATTCCGCGTTGGAATTTACCAGAGCAAATACGCAGGAATGCAATCCGATCACGATGGGCAGGATTCATATTGGCTTGAATTTTGAATATATAACCCGAGAACTTTTCGTTGTCCGGATCGATCGAGCCTTCCGTGCTTTTGCGCGGCGTCGGCTGAGGCGCGAGTTCCAAGAAGTTTTCAAGGAAAGTCTGGACGCCGAAGTTATTTACAGCACTGCCGAAGAAGACCGGCGTTAGTTGACCTGTGCGCACCTTCTCGTAATCGAACGCATCACCTGCAACATCTAAGAGCTCCAAATCCTGCGCAAGCTGATCAGCCAAGTGATCGCCAGCCATCTCACGGATAATGGGATCGTTGTAATCAGCTGTCTTGCGAACTTCAATGCTTGAATGATCTTTCCCCTGAAAAAGCTCTACTTGGTTTTTCATTCGGTCATACACGCCGCATAGCTCACGCCCCATACCGATTGGCCAGTTCATCGGAACAGACCGAATACCGAGCACACGCTCGATTTCTTCCAGAAGCTCGAATGGATTCTGACCTTCCCGGTCCAGCTTGTTAATGAATGTGAAGATTGGAATGCCTCTCTTGCTGCAAACCTGGAACAGCTTAATCGTCTGGGCCTCGACACCCTTGGCAACGTCTATAAGCATAACCGCGCTGTCAGCTGCAGTTAGTGTACGGTACGTGTCCTCACTGAAATCTTGGTGACCAGGGGTGTCAAGAATGTTGACCTGCTTGCCTTCGTACTGAAACTGCATAACGGAGGAGGTTACAGAAATCCCCCGTTGCTTCTCGATTTCCATCCAGTCACTGGTCGCATGCCGCGCTGCTTTGCGGGCTTTAACGGAACCAGCAATATGAATTGCGCCTCCATAAAGAAGAAGTTTCTCGGTTAAGGTTGTTTTCCCCGCATCGGGGTGAGAAATAATAGCAAAAGTACGGCGTTTCGAAACCTCTTGCCGTAACTCGTCAGTCTGTTTTTGGCTCATCCGTAGAATTTCCCTTCCAATAAAATAACAGCCTTCATTATAACATAAACATGAGAAAATCTAATCACACTCTTGAAATAAGAACAACCGAAGGCTGCCGCCTTCGGTCATAAGATAAGAGTCCAATATTTATATTTTAAGTAAACGCCCTTTAATAGCATGAATATCTCTGTCGTGTTCCGCAGTCTTGTCCAGCAAATAGGGAATGGATTCATAAGAACTAATTTGGGAAGCCTCAACTCGTTCAAGTCGCGCATTGATGGAACTAATATCAGACTTCATAGCATTCATGTCCGATCTCATATCCTGCTGCTCAGCTAATACTTTACCAACCATCCCAACCAATTGTCCCATCATATCCTCAAGACGAGCCAAACGATCATCGGACATTTTAATCCCCCTATGAACTAATCCCCAATAAGAAATGCTCTAGCCGGTGCGGCATCTATACCTGTCAACTTCAGAGGGGCAATAACAAGCATATAATTACCCGCTTCCACCTCTTTCAGCCTTAAACCTTCAACAATAATAACATCCTTCTTCATCAGCGTACGATGCGTAGGATATTCCGTTTGGGCTCTCTCTATGCCTAGCGCGTCCGTAGCAACTAAGCCTACCCCGATCTCTGTCAGATATTGTGCTCCATCCTCCCTCAGGAAGACGAACTCAAGATCGAACTCTTCGGTTAACGAGCTAGTTGTTTTGAAGAGTATTCGCTCGCCTCGTTGAATCGCGAAGGGTATCAAATCTTCCTTCGTAATATGACCCTTCAGATGAGTTAAATCCAACACGCGCGCCGGACCAACAAGTCGATCCAAAGAGATAGATTCAATCGTAGCTCCCCCTGCAAGCATATGCAAAGGCGCATCCACATGCGTTCCTGTATGCACGTTCAAGGACAACAGACTTTCATGCGGTTTTCCCTCGTCATGATTCTGCACGTTCGTTATGCGAGGTTTCTTAGCTTCATAGCTTTTCCATACTTGCATGCTTTCTTCAATCGTCATGCTAATATCTATGATTCTGGACATGTAAGCACCTTCACTTCCGCATAAAGCTATTTACTCGTATTGGATACCCATAATACGTTATCTTCGTCTTGACCGTTCACCGGCCACCAGTGGAAACCGTCGTCCGTGAGAAGCTTCTCCGCTTTCTCTGGCCCCCATGAGCCTGCCGGATAGGATTCCAGATCACTGGAATCTTCACGCCAAGCAGCTGCTATCGGATCAATAAGCTTCCATGCAACAGCAAGCTCATCCCAACGCGTGAAATACGTATGGTCGCCGCGAGCCGCATCGAAGATAAGGCGCTCATAAGCCTCAGGCGTATTAATCCCGATCTGACAGCTTTGGCAGAATTCCATGGCAACAGGTTGAATCGTCATGTCATTGCCCGGCTTCTTGGCATTGAATTTGATATAAACGCCTTCCATCGGATTTACCCGGATTACCAGCAGGTTAGGGAGTAATTCCTGGCGTTTGGCAAACAATACATTGCTTGGCACGTTCTTGAATTCAATAACGATTTCCGTTGATTTAACAGGTAAACGCTTGCCGGTACGGACATAGAATGGAACACCGGCCCAACGGAAGTTGTCTACTAACAGCTTTGCGGAGAAGAATGTTTCTGTAACGGATCCGGTATCGACAGATTCTTCATCGCGATAGCCTTTAAGCTCCTTGCCTCGGCTTGAGCCTGGGCCATATTGACCTCTAACAATGCTGCTGCGCACCTCTTCGCCTGATACAAGGCGACGGATAGAACGGAGTACCTTAACCTTCTCGTCACGGATATCCTCCGGATCCAAACGGCTTGGCGGCTCCATGGCAATCATTGTTAACATCTGCAGCATATGGTTTTGAACCATATCGCGAAGAGCACCTGACTTGTTATAATAAGCGCCGCGCTCTTCCACGCCAACCGTCTCTGCTAATGTAATCTGCACGTTAGCGATATGGTTATTATTCCAGAGCGGTTCGAAGAAGCCATTCGCTAAGCGGATCACTTCGATATTCTGCACCATTTCTTTACCCAGATAATGATCGATACGGAACACTTCATCCTCGCGGAATACTTGGCGGATCTCTTCATTCAAACGTTCTGCAGACGGATAGTCGTAACCGAAAGGCTTTTCGATTACAAGATGATGCCAGCCTGCGCTCTCCAGCATCCCCCCGCCGCGAAGGCTTCGGGATACGTTGCCGAACAATTCCGGAGCTAGCGCCAAATAAAATAAGCGATTACCCGGAATATTGTAGCTTGTTTCCAGCTCTTCTGTATGTATCTTCAATTGACGGAAGCCGTCCACGTTACCGATATCGAGCGATTGATAAGTGAAATGTTCGACAAACGTATCCCAGTCCTGGTTCTGGCCTGGTTTGTAACGGCAGAACTCCTGAATCGACTCATAGACGTCATCGCGGAATTGAGCGTTGGTACGGGGACGACGTGCTAAACCTACGATCGCAAACCGTTCTCCCAGCTTTCCTTCGCGATATAGGCTGTAAAGAGCAGGAAATAACTTGCGGCGGGCCAAATCGCCCGTGGCTCCGAAGATAAAATATACCGCTTCATGAGCGGAAATGGATTCGTTTTTGTAGTCCGTCATATGCCTCAACTTTCTAATGTGCATGATTTTGAAAGCAGGTTTTGCCACTTCTTATTTAATGTAGTGTAGCACAACTGGCAGGACAAATCCATGTTTTAACCTTCGTTCTCAGAGCTAAGGCAACCGCCCATACACGTTTGTCCCCGGGTGAATACACTACTTCATAAGCAAACCTAGGGAGGAATTTAAGGATGCTAAACACTATTTTTTCCACGGATGAGAAGTCTCTTCGTCCCTTATGCGGGCGTGCGGTCTGTGTCATCCTGAACGATGAAACGCGTTATACGGGGATATTAACCTCGTGCAGTCCCTCATCGTTAACATTAAACAGTGAGAGAACCCATCGTCCCGTTAAACGTAAACGCAAAGCCAAGATTCAAGCAGATGACATCCCTGCAACACAGGAACACCCAACCTCTAACGCGTACTGGGGAACCTTAAGTCTTGAACCTCCTAATCTACAGAACTCACCCATTAGAGTCATTCCTTTAGCCCCGGTCAAAGCCGTTATTGCACTCTGATTTATCCTGCCGATTGTTTCACTCCTTACAGACTGTGGTAATTATTCTTAACGAACTAGTAAAAGTGAAAGGGGGATCTCGTATGAACATATGGGCATATCCTGTACGGTCTAGAGAACGTGTCATTCCTGTATCGAGGATACAACCTTACCCAAGAATAAACTCTTATATGGAAAAAGAGCCGAAGGCCGAGGAATATTCTACGTTTGCAGAACAGGAGAATCAGGCGCGTCAGGAGCACTCTTTCATCGAGCCTCCTCTCACTCAATATGGCTTAAATGCCGCACTTCTGGTTCAAGCCGCTATAGATGTTGCTGATCAGGCTGCCAAGCTCTTATCCCAAACTAGCTTCACGACTGAGGATCTTGAGGTCTTTATGTCTGCTGTTAATAAGATGACAGAGCAGAGTGAAAGGAATCAGGCGGGTTTCCTATCGTTAGAAGAGTACCAAGAAGATTCTGCTTATTTACGCACCGACAAAGAAACGATCGAGTATTGGGATCAAAAAGCACGTATCGTGCTTGGTATCTCTCCATTAGAACTTATGACCGATGACCAGTCTTTTCAGACCTATAGTACTTACAATGAGGATAAACAAAAATCCTGGCGATTTCCTCACCAGGGCTGGATCATACAGGCTTATGGTTGAATGGACAATAAAAGGTAAGCACCGCTAAGTATTCCAATTAATCCGCTAAACCGTTACGGTGAGCATAAATGGCCGCTTGAGTACGATCCTCTACACCTAGCTTGCCGAATAAATTCGTCAAATGATACTTTACGGTTTTAATACCAATAAACAAATCGTCTGCAATCTCTTGGTTAGATTTGCCTAAGGCAATCAGCTTAAGAACCTCCATCTCGCGATCCGTCAAGTCCTCATGAGGCTGCGCTGCAACCTGTGGGGGACGACGGAAACGATTCATCATCTTAGAGGCCACTTGGGACTCTAATACGGATTGTCCTCGTGCTGCCGCTCGAATCGCATCCGCGATTTCGGAAGCCCGTGAGGTTTTGAGCAAATAACTGAAAGCTCCCGCTTCGATAACCGGATACATCTTCTCGTCATCCAAGAAGCTCGTAAGCACGATAACTCGGCATTCCGGCATTTCCTCCATCAGGCGCTTGGTCGTCTCGATTCCATCCATGCCATCCATGACGAGATCCATCAAGACGACATCCGGCGAATAATCCCGCGCAAGTCGAAGCCCCTCTAATCCATTGCCGGCTTCTCCGACAACCTCAATTCCTTCTTCCGTTCCAAGCACTGCTGCCAAGCCGATTCTTACCATCTCATGGTCATCCACCAATAACACCCGTATCAAGGAATCGTTAACCATCTATGTACCGCCTTCCGCCATTAAGGGCACCCTGATTTCAATACGCGTCCCTTTACCAGGAGCACTTGTAATATTGAGAGAACCTCCAAGCTCATTAACGCGCTCTTCCATATTCGTCATCCCATAGGAAGCATGCTTCTTAATCTGAGTATCAAAACCGATTCCGTTATCACGGATTCCAAGCCTAACAGTATCCCCGCGACGTTGGAGCACGATATCCATTTTCGTAGCCTTAGAATGACGAAGCGTATTGGAGAGGGCTTCCTGAACAATGCGAAAGAGATGGTTCTCCATCCCTTTGTTGAGGGGTAAGTCCTCTTCCATATCTAGCGCGATATCAACCGGTACCTTAGCTTTCATCTCTTCAACCAATTCCGGAATCGCTTGAGACAAGCGTTTGCCTTCAAGATGAACAGGTCGAAGATGCAACAATAATGCCCTCATCTCCGATTGTGCTACCGATGCCATCTCCTCGATTAGCTCGACCTGACGACGAGCCCGCTCGAAGTCATGATCCAACGTTCGTCCGACTGCCGTTGCTGTCATTGAAATCGCGAATAGCTGCTGGCTGACAGCATCGTGCAATTCTCTAGCAAGTCGTTGACGCTCTTCCACGACCGCACTCATACGAGCTTTGGAGGCAAGCTCCGCATTATTGTTGGACAAGCGCTGCAGGGAAGACACCTGTTCCTCCCATTTGCGCCCCAGCTTGCCAAGCTGCTCGCCTAATCTGCCGATCTCATCATTCCCTAGGTCGGGAAGAGGAAGGCTCGGATTTCCTTTTTCCAGCATGAGCATCGTATCCCCGAGCATTCCCAGCCGATGACGAATAGGATAGCTTCGCCAGAATCCATATGCAGCACCGGAAACGGTTAGAACACCCACTGCTGTCAGACTATAGGAAATAACCGTTCCCCATGAAAGAAAAGATCCGACTAACCCATAGCGGATGAGTAAAAAAACGACAAGTGCACCGACGCCGAGGGAGTATAATACAGCCTCGCCCATATGACGCCAAACCATATTGGTAACTTTACGAGACTCCATATGACTCCCTCCTCGGACACGATTTATTTTAGACTGTACGTATTTTGATATCTCCTACGAGATAGAACAATTGAAGTTTCAAGTGCTGCTCGCATTCCTCATAATTAGGAGATTTCCACGATAAGCGGTGGAACATCCCGCCTTCCTTCATTTGTTTGAAGGAAATTTGACCTAGAAGCACAGAAGCTTCTACCTGTATTCCGCAGTCATCTGGAATAATCAAATCGAGATCACCGACTAAACCCTGCAAGACAATGGTTGTTTCCTTATCCTCTGGTACTGCCAAGGTCATATCCATACGAATTTCACCAATGGCATGCCAGAAGCTCATAGAATGAAGCATCCACGACTGCTCATCCAATCTCATATTAAGAAAAAGCTTATGCTTATTCATATAATTGCCGGAAGCCGGCGGACGCGCTCGGATATAATAAGTCCCAAGGGATATGAGCACAATTACTGCGAATAACGCGAACTGGGTAACTATTAAGATTAAGGTACTGACTGCTATAAGAATAATCGATAATCGAGAGCGGTCCCACCGATAACGCTCGATGCCCAGAAGCAGGAGGATGACAGCGTTCACCGTCGCGTAACCCGCCATACCTCCTAACGCGAGATAAACACCGGCTGCTATGAACAGTATCGCGTTGCTGGACCATTTCATGTCGGGTCACACCTCCTATCTGCCTAGTCTTTGTTCGTAGATAAAGCCATAACGGATTGAGATCCGTTATGGCTTAAAAGCATTTATCCTTCGCTTCATTCTGACATCATAGCACATCTAATGACAAGCGAGAATGCTTGGCCGTTACTCTTTCTCTAGATTGACCGGTTGAACTCTGCTTTTTAATGCATTTAGCTCTTGCTCTATACGGTAAGCTTTGTCCGGATCTATGCGAACCTGTGAGCCGCTGTATATTGTACCTGGTAACCGAGCAACATCAGCCTCGGCTTCCAGCTGCATGATCTTCTCCTCCATGCGGTGGAATCCTCGGGAAGCCGAACCGCTCTCGATCGTATGCAAGGTGCTGATTTGAGCCATTTGCTTACGAGCTTTCGCCATCTGAGTGCGTGCTGCAAGCTCATTACGTTTGTTCCGCAGCTTGTAGTACTCTTCTTTCATTTCATGGAGCTGCTCCGTTAGTTCATTCGCTTGTGCGCTAGCTTGCCCATGAAGGCCGATTAAATCCGCAGCCTGCTGATCATATTGAACCTTCTCCTCCAGCAGCTTACGCGCCAGCCCTTCATTACCGCTCCGCAAGGAATGCTCAGCTTGCCCTTCGCGATCAGCGCCAAGGCGAATGACCTCATCCAAGCGCTGTTTCATACGGCGTTCAGCAGCCATTTGCTTGGCTACCGTTACCTCAGCATCACGTATTTCTGTCTCCATATCACGGAGATATTGGTTCAGCATCACAATTGGATCCTCTAATTTATCTAGCAAGTCATGTACGGACGCCTTTGTCAGGTCTTTCACTCGTTGGAATACACCCATTTTGTTATTCTCCTTTCGATTCTTTCTCAAATTTGTTAATTCTGGCTTTCAACTCATCAATTTCTCTTTGCATCGCTTTCTTTTCTATATCCTCCATCATGGCATCAAGCCCCCCTGAAGAACGTCCGGTTGTCGGCGGGTTTCCTGCGGCAGGTCCCGAATGGGGGTTGTTAGCTGTTGAATGGTTAGCATTTGATCCCTGCCAGTTCGTAGAACCTGGGTTCCAGCTTTGCGTGCCATATTGCGGCTGCTCAGGACCTTTCCAGCCCTGATCGAATGGATTAGCACCATACCCGCTGCCATATGCTGTCTCGCGAGGAATAACAAATCCGGCAATGATATAGACGAGGATAACAGAGCCCGCCGAGAATACGGCAACGACGATAAGCAGGATACGGAGTAATGTAGCATCAACCGCGAAATATTCTGCTAAGCCGCCGCAAACTCCGAATAACTTCCGATCCCGCGAGGAACGATAAAGCTTGCGCATTTCTTTAACCTCCTTGTTGCAGCTTGTTTTTTAATTGCTGCAGTTCTCTATCGATTGTATGTTTGACAACCTCTCCCGCTTGAAGCAGCGTCTCTTGCCCCATCCGTCTAAGATCGCGGAGGCTTCTTGTTTCCAGCTCGATATCCGTAAGACGGTCATCGATTTTGCGGAACATCTGCGATGGGTCGGAGCTGCCCGGGCCGAACCGATCGTTCAGGCGTTGTTGCAAACGAAGTGATTCCATCCGCGCAACGTAAAACTGCCTTCGATCATATACGGACCGATATTCATTGCGAAGCTCCTGAAGCATTTGGTCTAGCTCGGTTAGCTCGTTGCGGCTTTGTTCATAGAGCTGACGGTATCGTTCCGCCCGTTCTTCATGGATTACTTTGTCCTGAAGTGCAAGCTTAGCAACATTCTCTTCATTTGCTTTGAGCGCTGTAACGGCTTGATGCTCTCGTTTAACCATCCATTGCTCGGCTTCTTTCCACTGACGATGCAGATGCTCGGTATGTGCGGCATATTGACGTTGAAGCCCTTCGCTCTGGTTGATCTCTTGATGAGTCGACCATAAGAATTGATCGATGACCCGGACGGGATCTTCTGCTTTCTCAAGTCGATCATTCAATGAAGCCACCGTCATATCGCGCACTCTTTTCATGACACTCATTCTTATATCCCTCCTTGTTCCCCTTCGGCTGCTTATTATCTTATTACATTCTTGCGGTTGGTTTTTTACTTCGGAGCATTGAGACACCGAATACGATCAGTGCGATTGCTGCCACCCAAACGAACAAGAAGGACAGCTTACCGAATAACATGATTCCTCCGACAACCGCAATAATTCCTCCTACTAGCCGGCTTCCATTCTTCCAAGCCATGATGCCGAGCAGAATAACCAGAATCGGAATCAACAGCCCGAACAGGAATCCAAGCCCGAAGCCAATTTTACCGAGGATGATTAATCCTCCGAAACCGATAAGCAGCAGAGCCAGACCATTTCCGCTTCGCAATTGCTTCACCTCTTTTCTGTGTAACTCATGACTTTATTGTAAACCTCACCGCAGCTTTGCATAACGGACTCGCGTATGTTTTTTAACCTAGACTGTAGTCGAGGGTACATACCGCCTTGCGTCCTTTTCTTATGAGACCAACGGTTTAGTGTCAATGGCAACTATTGTGGGTTTCCCCATCTTCTCTCCTGTGTTAGCGTATAGGGAGACGTTAATGGAGGTGTTGAAACGTGAGAAAACACATAGCGGGATTGCTGGCAGCAGGATTACTGCTCAGTGGATTAAGCTTCGTTCCAACGGTTTCAGCTGATTCATTGACTGCTGTGCAGAATGTTGAGGACAAACGGCTGACTCCCGAACTTGAAGGAGCTAACGATACGAAAGATGAGTTAAACTCCGGGATCACTAATGAAGAAACAAGTAAAGAAGGCGCTGGCGGCACGCAAGCGTCCGACCCGATAGAGAAGGTTATTGCCGCAGGGCTAAAATATAAGGGAACGCCTTATAAATTCGGATCCAGCCGCAGCACAGATACAACCTTTGATTGTTCCGATTATGTTCGTTGGATCTTTAAGGAGACGCTTGGGATCACTCTTCCCGCCGATTCGCGCAAGCAAGGCAGCTATGTCAAAAACAATGGAAATGCCGTAACCGACTGGCATAACTTAAACCGCGGGGATCTCATGTTCTTCATGTCGTACAAAGGTTCAAAAGCGGATAGCTATAAGGGCATCGACAAAGAGAATGCACGCATTACTCACGTCGGCATTTACTTGGGAAACGGAAAAATTCTTCATACGTACTCTAAAGCAAGCGGCGGTGTTCTCGTTGGCAATTTTGCCAATACCGCCTGGGAGCATCGATTCCTCTTCGGGGGCAGCGCTCTTTTGCAATAGGTCGACAAATAAAACGGACAGAGGGGATTGAATCTCACCCTTGTCCGTTTTTTTATATGCTAAGATTTAAATTTCCCGATGAGCATATGAACGTCCCTCGAATATTTCAAATCACTCATGAACCTGTGTAAGCAATTGGCCCAACTTTTCCAGCGCCTCCGCTTCTTGGTGCCCATCGATTTCTAGAGTAACTTCGTCCTGCGCTGCTATTCCAAGGGTAAGCATACTTAGCGAGCTTTTGCCGTTTACTTTCTTGCCTTTGTTTATGACATTAATTTTACAAGGGTATTTTGCGGCCGCTTGGACGAACTCTTTGGTAGGGCGCACGTGGAATCCTGTTGGATTAATAATGGTGAATGATTGAGAGATCATGCGACATTACCTCCTTGCTTAAGGTGATTTACGAAAGCCTGAATTTCATCCTGCGTAGCTAGCTCCATAGCCTTATCTGCAAGCGGCGTCCATAGTGCGTGAGACAGCTGACCGATCAGCTCGCGTGCTGGAAGAATCGATCCCGCGCTCATGCTGAATTCATGAAGTCCCAACCCCAGCAACAGCGGAATTGCCGTTTCATCTCCCGCCATTTCTCCACACATTCCCACCCATTTACCTTCCTTGCCGGCAGCGGTAATAACCATCCGGATTAACCTTAGAATAGAAGGATGGCATGGCTGGTACAAATACGAGACCGTCTCGTTCATCCTGTCCGCCGCCATCGTGTATTGAATTAAATCATTCGTTCCGATACTGAAAAAGTCCACTTCCTTAGCGAACAAATCCGCCGATACCGCAGCTGACGGGACTTCTATCATCATTCCTATTTCGATAGCATCTGCAACCTCAATACCTTCCGAAGCGAGTTTTTGCTTTTCTTCCTCCAGAATCCGTTTAGCTTCGCGCAGCTCACTTAGAACGGCAATCATAGGAAACATGATCTTTAGATTGCCATAACGACTGGCCCGGAGCAATGCACGAAGCTGCGTACGAAATATATCCGGTCGATCCAAGCAGAAACGAAGTGCCCTTTGTCCTAGAAAGGGATTACTTTCCTTTGGTAAATCAAGGTAAGGCAGCTCCTTGTCGCCGCCAATATCCAAGGTGCGGATAACAACGGGCTTCCCTTCCATCTTCTCAAGAACGTATTTGTAGCTGCTGAACTGCTCCTCCTCCGAAGGAAGCTTACTTCGTCCCATGTATAGAAACTCAGTGCGAAACAATCCAATCGCTTCCGCGCCGTTGTCTAGCGCCTTCTGAACATCCTCCAGCTTACCGATATTCGCGGCGAGTTCAACTTGATGGCCATCACTAGAAAGAGAGGTTCTATACTTCCACTGTGCGAGGTCGGCTTGCCTTATATCATACCGACTCTTTTTCTCCGTAAATATCGCGAGCTCTTGCTCACTAGGGTCAATAACAAGAGCGCCCTCCGAGCCATCAATATGTACCATCGTACCCGATTGCATTCGGTGAAGCTCCGTACCCGCTCCCACAATTGCCGGAATTCCTAAAGAACGAGCCATAATTGCGGAATGGGACGTCCGGCTGCCAATTTCGGTGATAAAGCCTTTTACAAAATCCAAATTAAGCTTAGCCGTATCTGATGGCGTCAAGTCCTGGGCAATTACAATACATTCTTCTGAAATCCCTGAGAGATCCGATTGTTTTATCCCCCGTAAATGATTCATGATTGTACCGCACACATCGCTGATATCAGATGCGCGCTCTCTTAAATATTCGTCGTCCATTTGTCTTAATACTTTAATAAAAGATTGAGACGTCTCATACAAAGCGTATTCAGCATTAATCGCTTCTTCACTTATTTTATCTACAATGACATCGATGAGATCGGGGTCCTCTAGAATCATTAGATGTCCTTCGAATATCTCCGCTTTATCCGAGCCCAATCTTTGTTCGGTTATATTGCGTATTTCCTCAATTTCCACTTGAGTTTGACGGATTGCAGCCTGAAATCGCTCGATCTCGGTATCTGGTTGTTCGACTTGACTATGAATAGGAACATAGTGTTCCGATCTATAAATATAAGCTTTTGCAGCCGCTAATCCCGGAGAAGCGCCGATTCCTTTAATCTGTAGCTTCATCATCCTTCAGTCCTTTCTTATGCTTATTTCCGCTCCTTAAACGCAGCGTATCCTGCCATAACCTGACCATGCAGGGGATGATCGGCACTTAATCCGGTGTATTTGCTAATGGCTTCAGCAATACCCAGCCCCTGAATACTTCGCTGGATTTCTATTGCCTCTGGATCTTCCTTGTAATCAAACATGAACGCGGCAGCCATAGCCCTAGTTAAGTTAATCGCAGGTAATCCGTTGTCGTGAGCTGCTTTTGCCGGACTTACTAACCGATCGTTCGGCGATAGCTTGCGAATGGGTGAGCGACCAACCCGGACGACTTCGTCTGTCAAATAGGGATTGCGGAATCGTTCAAGTATCTTGTCGATGTATTTATTATGCTCGCTGCTATCAAAGCCATATTGCAGAATTAGAGCAGCCCCGGTTTCACCCAGTGCTCCACGAACTTCCGCAACGATTCCCGAATCCTTCATTACTTCTTGGATTGTTTCGTACCCATTAAGATAGCCGTGATACGCGGCGCAGCAATGACCCGTATTAACCGTAAATAGCTTTCGTTCAATATAAGGCTGAAGCCTCTCCGCATAATGTACTCCTGGGATCTCATGAAAGCCTTCAAGCATCACGGATCGATCAACGACCCATTCATAGAAGGGCTCGACGACAACCATTAATCGATCTTCATTTTGCTGAATGGGTACTATCCGATCGACAGCAGCATCTGGAAAAGCGATATATTCATCCGCGCGCGCTCTGAGCGTTGTAGGAAGATGTTCGTATACAAGGTTTTTTAACTGCGTGCTCCCGCCAATTGTATTCTCGCATGCAATGATGTGGAGAGCTGATGGATTGCTTGCAAGCCTCTTTGCTATTCCTTCCGAGATGGTCTGCGAAATGTATTTCAACACATTGACCCCTACTGCCGTCGTAACCAAATCAGCCTCTGCAATTGCCTGCGCCACTCGCTCCTTGTCATTCCCATCAATAGCTGTCACATTATCGACAATCGCCGATTCTGCAGTTTCATTAGCCAGCGTCACCGTATATTGCCCGCGTTGCTGAAGCAATTCAACTAATTGTTTATCCACATCGACGAATTGAACCCGATATCCCGCTTTCGACAAGAGCAATCCGATGAAACCCCGTCCGATATTACCGCCTCCGAAATGAACGGCCTTCATGCTCCTAATCCTTCCTGAAAGATCGCAAGTAACTCCTCCGCTGTTTGGGATTGTATAATACGCTGCATATCCTCATCTTCCGAAACAAGCACAGCCACGCTCGACAGTACTTCCAAATGCTCATCACCGACTGCCGCAAGCCCAATGACCAACCGTGTTGGTTCACCGCCGAAATCAATCTCATCCTTTAACACCAGAACAGACATCCCCGTTGAGCGAATAAGCCCTTTGGATTCATTAGTACCATGCGGCATGGCCAATCCACCGCCCAGATAAGTAGAGGAGATATTCTCTCTTTCAATCATTTTCTCCACATATTCCTCTGGAACATGACCGCCTTCCACAAGCAGCTGTCCTGCAAGTCGGATCGCTTCAAACTTATCTTTGACTTCGACGTTTAATTTCACTTTGTCTTTAGTAAGAATGCTCATGATGGTTCTCTCCATTCTAATTTCGTTTTCAAATAGGATTCCATATTTCTTGAGATCAAAGCCCTTATGCTCACGATGTCGCTTTCTTCTAGCAGCGAGACCAGCTCCGGTTGTAAGAGCATACCGCTAATTTCACTCAGTACCTCCAACGCCTGCTTGTTAAGGGTTATAGGAGCTAGCATAAGAAAAATCCGCTTAACTTCAGAAGTATCTTCATTTGCATTGTCATTGTCTAAGTAAATAGGTGACTCCAAGCAGAAGAGAGCGATTAACGGCGCCGATACCCATTGACTTCGTGTATGGAATAAAGCTAGCTTGGAATCCGGAATTAATAAGCTTCCCTGTGCTTCCCTTTCCATAAGTTGCTGCGCTATGAGGTCTTCTCGTTGCAAAAGCGCTTGAGGCGATAACAATCTGAGCAATCTCTCCATAAGGCTCGAGTGATCGCTCGTCGCATACTTTTGATCCAGATGATATACCCGAAACCGATCAAGTAAGAACACTATCTCGGAAGTATATTTGTTCATTAGCTTAAGGCGCTCCCAGGCTCCTTGTTCATTGGCAAGCCCAACAGAAGCGTTAGATTTAACGTTTAGAGCAATCTCCCGCACATAGGTCCTTAGTTTTTCCGTTTCTGCGCGTGTTAACAAAGGACTCAGCTTAATATAGCGCTCAGGCTCAATGGGCAGATCCACTGTCGAAACGATCAGATCATATTGATCCTGCGGCATTCGCGAAGCTTCGTACCAAGAATAATGGCCCAGCAGGTTGATTTGGGGGATTTCCTTCGTTATCCGCACAGCCAGCAGCTTAGATGAACCGATTCCGCTCAAGCAGACGAGCAATACCCTTACATTGCCCGGAGCTAGCTTCCATCTCTCGATAGCGGCACCGAAATGCATGACCAGATATCCGATTTCTTCCTCTGGGATAAGGAGGTTTCCCCATATTTCATCTGAGCTCCGGCGAACGACGTTAAACAACGACTCGTAATCCTTCTTAATTTGAGAAAGCAATGGATTACGAATGATTTCTCCGTTACGAATACGATCTATTGCAGGACTAAGGTGGCGAATCATTCCATCCAGCAGCGATCGATCCTTGCTAAGGGGAACCTCTGTTTCCTTTTCCACGGAAAGGATAAGATTAGCCGTATGCTCTGCTATCTCTAACCCGAATTTTTCCAAAATAACAGATGAAGTGTCCGTTGCTTTTATTCGAGCTTCATCAAGCAGCATCTGCATGTAACTTGCTTCTTCTTTCGGCATTTCATGAATACTTAACGATTCTGCAAAAAATTGTAACTTACTATATTGCTTGTCATTCACACTGATTATTCCGTTGTCATTCGAGGGCTCTATTCGGTGTCCTCGCTTCAATCGGATTACGGCAACAGATAATCTCACAAGCAGGCGTGTATAATCCGATTCTTTAAGCCCTTTAAGCCAATCCTCGTTCTGTTGCCATAATGAATGTTCAATACTCATAAAGGTTGCTTTGCCGACTAAGTCCAGCAGTCTATTGGTTGTAGGCCATAAATCTGATTGGTCCAAGGAAGCTCTGAAGAAATCGGAGTGGTTTAATTGATCTTCAGCCATCCTAACAATAAACCTGCGCTTAGCGACTTCTGTGCCAGATATCTCAACGCCGTAGCCTCTTTTTCGAATGAGCATTAGTTCACTCTGGACCAACTGAGGCTCAAGCTCCTCTAAATCCCTGCTAACTGTGGGTATCGCAGCTTGCACCTCTTTGGCAAGTGCGTAAAGCTTGATCGGCTCTACCTCTTCTAGCAGCAGGCAGAGCATAATTACTTTGCGTTCATCGGGCGAGTAGGTTTCAGTCTCCGATCTGCGAAGCTCATCTTGAAATCGGAACAAGCTGTCTAAATCACCCTCCAGCATTATTCCCAAGCCCGATTTTTTAACTAACGACAAGCCGTGAAAAGCTAGGATGGGCTCAAGCTCCTGAAGCTCCCGGTGAACTGTTCTCGAACTGATCTGAACATCCAGCGCCAGCTCACCGGCCGTAACTCCTCCCTGCCGGCTCAGCAGCACCTCCAATAGGTGTCTTTGTCTATTGGATACTTTCATTGTCGGCAGCCCCCTCCTCCATAGAAATGGACATAACGCCGACGGTAACTACGCCTGCGTTATGTCATCATTATTATTTACTCAATCTGCTTACAAGTTCGTCGTACTCGGGACTCTTGAGAAAATTATCTATCGAGATATGTTCTGCGTTCGGAGCCTTTAATCTTGCACGGTCTGTTAATGATTGGTGTGTAATGACGATATCTGAATCCCCAGGGATATCATTGATAGCTGTATTTACGACGGTCACCGGAATACCTGCCGCATTTATTTTTTTCCGAAGAATAGAAGCCCCCATCGCACTCGAACCCATGCCTGCATCGCAAGCAAAAACGATTTTGTTTACTTCTTCATTGGATTTAACGCCAGTAGTTGCTGTTGAATTCAAACCTTTCGCTTGAGCTTTCATTTGCTGAACCTTTGTCTTAGCTTCTTCAAGATCGTCATCATCCGTTTTCTTGCTTGTCTTCAGCAGAACCGAAGCGACAAGGAAGGAGGCAATTGTAGCTGTAAGGACCCCGCTTAATACGGGTAATAGCCCACCCTTAGGCGTCATAGCAATGTAGGCGAAAATACTTCCTGGAGAAGGCGATGCCACAAGCCCGGCTCCGAATATCGAGAAGGTAAAGGTTCCAACTACGCCGCCGGAAATTGCTGCCAAGATCAAGCGTGGATTCATCAAGATATAAGGGAAATAAATCTCATGGATACCACCGAAGAAATGGATGATCACAGCACCTGGGGCCGACTGCTTAACCATTCCCCTGCCGAAGAGCCAATAAGCCAGCAATATTCCAAGTCCCGGGCCAGGATTAGACTCGAGCATGAAAATGATGGATTGTCCGGTTTTGGATGCCTGGTCGAGTGCAATTGGGCTAAGTACACCATGATTAATAGCATTGTTTAGAAACAGTACTTTACCCGGTTCAATCAAGAGATTAGCGAGCGGCAGAAGTCCGGCATCAACAAGTGTTTCCACACCGGAAGCGAGACCTTTGCTGATCGCCTGAACGACCGGTCCGATACCTTTGAATGCGGCAAGCGCCAACGCTCCTCCGATTATTCCAGACGAGAAGTTGTTAACCAGCATCTCAAAGCCTGAAGGTATCTTGCCCTCAATGGATCGATCAAACCGCTTCAGAACCCATGCGGAAGCTGGACCGACAATCATTGCACCGAGGAACATCGGAATTTCCGACCCCACGATAACCCCCATTGTCGCCGCTGCTCCAATGACACCGCCGCGTGTACCGTGAATCATATGTCCGCCCGTATAACCAATTAGGAGCGGCAGTAAATAGGTGATCATCGGTCCTACAAGGGACGCAAGGCTTTCGTTCGGTATCCATCCCGTTGGGATGAATAAAGCCGTAATTAAACCCCACGCAATGAACGCTCCGATATTCGGCAGAACCATTGCGCTAAGAAACCTTCCAAATTTCTGAATACCTACTCTTGCTCCACGATCGGATGCCCCATTCGGATTAACACGACTACTCATAAATATTAACCTCCTTGTATGTTTTCCCAACCTGCTGTATGTTCAACGTTTCTATATCCATCATAAACGGAAAGCGCTTACAGTATCAATCAAAGGAAAAACAGCTTTCGTCATGAAAGCTGTTGACAACAATTTATGAGATAGAGTCTTATAATGGATTCCATTCTGAGAATACAGCCGCTTGTCCCTGATATCTACCATAGGAATCCAAAACGCTCCAAATAATTGCATTCCTTATCTCGAATCTCCGGCCACTGCGAGAGATCCGAACTCCCGTGTAGTCTGCAGAGAACCCTTGAGTTCTAGCATTCTCTAGTAACTTCTCTCTCTGGCCTCTTTCCATTGGCTCTGCCGTTAACCGCGACGGAGTTGAAGTAAAAGTACTCCAATCCATTTCCCACAGTTCAAGGGCAAGTCGATTACCATAGTTCAACACAGGGTCAAGCTCTGTACCATGTGAAAGAAGAACAAACTGCGCATTGAACAGAGCTTCTGCACACATACTTGTATTTACTTGCACTTCAAGAAGCGAATTCCCCGTAACGCGTTTATAACTTTCTATTAACATCTTGGAATGCGCTTCGAGCTGCCTCATATTCTCTTCAAGATTCAACAGTCCATAGCTCCCTTCTCGCAATTCAAAATCTAATGACAAAAAAATAAAGTCCTTATGTTTAGAAAACATAAGGACCTGCGCTTAATAAGTATGGTGCCGGTGAAGGGACTTGAACCCCCACTCCCTTGCGAGAAACGGATTTTGAGTCCGTCGCGTCTGCCATTCCGCCACACCGGCATGTTATTCAATTGGCGCGCCCTAAGAGATTCGAACTCCTGGCCTTTTGATTCGTAGTCAAACGCTCTATCCAGCTGAGCTAAGGGCGCAAAGAAAAGGTAATTGGAGGCGCCACCCAGATTCGAACTGGGGGTAGAGCTTTTGCAGAGCTCTGCCTTACCTCTTGGCTATGGCGCCAAAGTCAAGATAAAGATGGAGCGGACGAAGGGATTCGAACCCTCGACCCTCGCCTTGGCAAGGCGATGCTCTACCACTGAGCCACGTCCGCATAATGGCTGGGGATCAAGGATTCGAACCTTGGATGACGGAGTCAAAGTCCGTTGCCTTACCGCTTGGCTAATCCCCAACATGCTTGTTAAGTTAAAAAGTGGGGCGATCGAGGGGAATTGAACCCCCGAGTGTCGGATCCACAAACCGATGCGTTAACCACTTCGCCACGACCGCCATGTTATTCAGTTGTTAAATGTTATTGGCAGGGGCAGCAGGAATTGAACCCACACTAACGGTTTTGGAGACCGCTGTTCTACCCTTAAACTATGCCCCTATGGTAGAAGTAGAAAAGATGGTGGAGGATGATGGATTTGAACCACCGAACCCGAAGGAAGAGATTTACAGTCTCCCGCGTTTGGCCACTTCGCTAATCCTCCACGACTAAGGAGATAAGAAATGGTGCCGACTAGAGGACTTGAACCCCCAACCTACTGATTACAAGTCAGTTGCTCTACCAGTTGAGCTAAGTCGGCATAATATTAATTGAAATAAAAATGGTGGCTCGAGACGGAATCGAACCGCCGACACGAGGATTTTCAGTCCTCTGCTCTACCAGCTGAGCTATCGAGCCGAATTACTTGTTGAGGTAAATGGCGGAGCTGACGGGATTCGAACCCGCGGTCTCCTGCGTGACAGGCAGGCATGTTGGGCCACTACACCACAGCTCCATGTTAGTAATTCGATCTCTACCGAAGGTAGATTGTTTGGTTGCGGGGGCAGGATTTGAACCTGCGGCCTTCGGGTTATGAGCCCGACGAGCTACCGGGCTGCTCCACCCCGCGTCATTAAAAATGTTTTGCCCTTTCACGAGGCACGATCTATATCATACCCTAAACCGTTCATGAAATGCAAGTCTTAAATTCATCCATTTTTCACTAAAATAATGGTGACCCCTAGGGGATTCGAACCCCTGTTACCTCCGTGAAAGGGAGGTGTCTTAACCGCTTGACCAAGGGGCCATGCATGCTGCTGCTAATAAATATTATGGCGGAGAGAGAGGGATTCGAACCCTCGAGACGCTTTAGACGCCTACACGATTTCCAATCGTGCTCCTTCGACCAAACTCGGACACCTCTCCATATGGCTCCCCGAACAGGACTCGAACCTGTGACAACTCGATTAACAGTCGAGTGCTCTACCAACTGAGCTATCAGGGAATATAAGCAGCTATAAAAAAGTTAAAACCGGCCTGGCAACGTCCTACTCTCCCAGGACCCTGCGGTCCAAGTACCATTGGCGCTGGAGGGCTTAACGGTCGTGTTCGGGATGGGTACGCGTGGAACCCCTCCGCCATCATTACCAGACCGGATCTTGCTTGGCCTCTGCATCTTGCTTGGCCTCTGCATCTTGCGATGCAACCGCCTTTATAGATAGCGGCAATTTCTGCCGTTATTCTCTTGCTGTTACGCAGTTCGCTCG
>NZ_JBEQAP010000053.1:0-39479 GCF_041640265.1 Cohnella sp. | reverse complement strand
CGGTGTATCCGAGCTTCCCGATGTTTAATCGAAAGCTCGTTTTCGGAAGCTTCAGGTACTTCCCTTCTTTGATTTCGCAGTCCTGATTCGTGAACACGACTTCTTTGTCTTTCGCTCGGCTGTAAGATGGCATACGAGGCCTTCCTCTATATTTCTCGGGATGTCGCCTGTAATCCTTGATACCGGCAAAGAATGATTTCCAGTTCTGACAAACCTGCTTCATCACCCATTGACTGCTTTGCGTTGGAAGGGCCCGATAATCGGCCTGTTTCATAACCTTGAATAAGCAGTCCAAGAAGTTGTAATCAACCATGGGTCTAACTTCTGAAGGCAGCTCGAAGTTGTTACAACGAATCTCTCGACGTTCCGAAACAGGTTTAAGCTGCTGCCTAGCGATATTCGATCGATAGGCCTCAAGTTGGCGTTCATTCATCTCTTCGATATATTGATGCAGGGTGTTCATCACTTCTTGTTGCAACGGTTGCGGGGGCTTATCTTGTCGGAATGAAGTATAAACCTGCCGAACATAAAAATTAGTGGTATTATACAAGTGCTTGGCATCTAAACACATCTGCTCGAAGTATGGGAATAAGCGGTGACCATCCTTGATCCAAATCTGAAAAGTTTTGTAGGTGGCATCTGCCATGATTTCACCTCCTTCGACCACTACGTACATATGTTCGATTATCTAGTTTTATTTTACCATAATATGTGCGATAAGAAGAGGTCTTTGAAGATATTTCACGGAAGTCGCCGATTCACCACCCTCTTAGCTCCTAGTTTCGCTTGAAGAGGGCATTCTCTCGGCGGATATGATAGAAAAGGCAGCGCTTAAAAGGAGGTTCCAGTATGATTCGGGTCGGATTAGCAGGTTGGGGAGATCATGATGAGCTTTATCCACCGGGAACCTCCGCGAAGGACAAGCTTAGGAAATACAGTATCCATTATCCGATAGTAGAAGTGGACAGTACGTTCTATGCCATTCAATCGGCGGATCGGTTTGCTCGTTGGGAAGAGGAGACTCCGCCGTCCTTTCAATTTATCGTGAAAGCCTATCAGGGGATGACCGGGCATCAACGCGGTGCGCTAAACAATGGCAATGCTTCTTCCATGTTCGAGGCTTTCCGTGAATCGATTAGACCTGTCATTGAAGCGGGGAAATTAACAGCAGCGCTTTTCCAGTATCCCCCTTGGTTTGATTGTACCCGGGACAACGTCCGAATTCTTCGGGAAACGAAGGAGCGGATGGAGGGCATTCCATGTGCGCTGGAGTTCCGGCATCAGAGCTGGTTCACGGACGCATACAAGGAGAAGACACTTACCTTCATGAAAGAGGAAAGCTGGATTCACAGCATATGTGACGAGCCTCAAGCAGGTCAAGGATCAGTACCCACTGTACTTCAAGCGACCCATCCGGAAATTACAATGATAAGAATGCATGGCCGTAATACAACAGGATGGAATCAGGGCAGTGCTCCGAATTGGCGAGAGGTCCGTTACTTATACAAGTATAACAACGATGAGCTGTTAGAATGGAAATCCCACATTCTGCAGCTTCAAGAGCAAACCAAGCAAATCTGCGTGATCTTCAATAACAACTCTGGCGGGGACGCGGCGGGGAACGCGAAGGAGCTCATGGAGCTTCTCGGCTTGGAAATTCCGGATATTCCGAAGCAGTTGGATTTGTTCAGTACATAAACTTTAAGACGAAGGGAACATCATTATAATGATTAGATTCGGCATTATCGGTACGAACTGGATCACTGAGGATCTTATTAAAGCGGCTCGCGGGATCGAAGACTTTGCATTAACCGCGGTTTATTCTCGTACAGAAGCTGCGGGCCAGCAATTTGCGAACAAGTATGATATTCCACACTGCTTCACGGATTTGGAGACATTCGCAAACAGCCAGGAGCTGGATGCAGTGTATATTGCGAGCCCCAATTCCTTACATGCTGAGCAGGCGATCTTGCTCATGAACCATGGTAAGCATGTACTCTGCGAGAAGCCGATGGCTTCGAATGTACGAGAAGTGGATCGAATGTTTGAGACCGCTAAGCGTAACGGCGTTCTGCTCATGGAGGCGATGAAGTCGACGCTGACTCCCAACTTCCAAGCGATCAAGGACAACCTGCATAAGATTGGAACGGTTCGCCGTTATTTTGCAAGCTATTGTCAATACTCCTCCCGGTATGACGAATACTTGAAAGGGAACATTCTGAATGCCTTTAAGCCTGAATTTTCCAATGGTGCCTTAATGGATTTGGGTGTGTATTGCATTTATCCGCTTGTGGTTCTATTCGGACAACCGGAACAGATCCAAGGAAGTGGGCTTATACTAGAATCCGGTGTAGACGGACAGGGCAGCATTCTTCTTAATTACAAGGAAATGGATGCAGTCGTTCAATACTCGAAAATCTCTGATTCCTATACAAGTGCCGAGATACACGGGGAAAAAGGAACAATTGTCTTCGACAAAATCAGTCGACCCGACAAGGTGGAAATTCGTTACCGAGGTGGTGGCATAGAAGAGATTACAAAACCGCAAATGGACAACGCAATGTACTATGAGGTGCAAGAGTTCATTCATCTTATTCAGAACGGATTCACGGAATCATCCGTAAATTCTCGAATAAATTCAAGGACGACTATGGCGATTATGGATGAAGTCCGCAAGCAGATCGGGCTTGTTTATCCCGCAGATCGTGCTTGATTTCTTGAATCACATTCGGCATTGGCGAATAGTCAAATATAACATTGTGTTGACAGTAAAAAACATCGCAAACTTCGCGATGTTTTTTTTGTTGAGCTGGAATGCCTCAACCGATCTAAATCAGCCTATTCAACTAATTTCAAAGTCGTCAATATTCATGCGACTCCCGGAGGTGCCGCCTACAACAATTTTAAAGCGGACGCTGCCGGTTTCATTAACGGTGATTGTTTGACTGGTCAAGGCGCTGCCGCTCGTGTAAGTTCCGCTAACATCGGTCCAGGTCGAGCCGTTGTCGGTCGACTTCTGCAGCTTCCAGGTTGTACCCGTGTCCGAGCTGAAATTCGCGTGCTTCACGACAACGGCAGCAGCGCTGGCCACGTTAAAGTTCATTGTGATAAATCCAGCCGCTTTAATTCTCGCCGATTTCGTACCGTTCTTCTTGTCGGTCGACAAGTCGCCGATCAGCGCGTTATCGAATCTCCAGGATCCGGTGGCAAGCGTCACGTCTGCTGCCGCATAGGCTGTTTTCGTTCCGCTCTCGAAGGGCTCGACGCTGCTTGCGATCGGAGCAATGACCACGTCGTCGATGTTTACTCGATGACCGGAAGTACCGCCTGCGACGATTTTGAAGCGGACGCTGCCGGCTTCATTTACAGTAATCGTCTGGCTGGCTAAGGTGCTGCCGCTGGTGAAGGTTCCGCCTACATCGGTCCAAGTCGAGCCGCTGTCGGTCGATTTCTGCAGCTTCCAGTTCGCCCCCGTGTCGGTTCCAAAATTCGCATGCTTCACCGTAACGGAAGCGGCACCGGCCACGTTAAAGTTCATGGCGATGAATCCGGCCGCTTTGAGCCTTGCGGATTTCATTCCGTTCTTCTTGTCCGTCGATAAATCCCCGATCAGCGAATTATCGAATCGCCAGGAACCGCTGGCAAGCGTCACGTCTGCTGCCGCATAAGATGTTTTCGTTCCGTTCTCGAAATCCTCCGTGCCTCCGCCTCCCGACCCGCCGCCTGTTTCGACATACCCATAGGAACCCGCTTTGAAGGTCGAAGAATCCCACCACTTGTACCCCTCTGCAGGGCTCGCCCAAGGCTCCGTCTCCGGCTCGGTAGAGGTTGACGGGGTTTCCATCTCTAATAGAGAGGTGGCCGTATCAAGAGTCAGTCCGGACACTTGATTAAGCGCCGTGTAGCTTTCTTTTACCGCAAGCCAGTTCACGATATTGACGAGCAGAACGCCATTGTTGACTTCCAGGAAGCCATCGTAGGTTGTTTTGGTTCCGCCTGTCTCTTCGCGTTTATATTTCGGTGTAATGTCTTCGACAGGGGAAGAGTCGCCGATCGCAGCGGCTTTGCCGAGCCCTACCTTGGCGACAGCCGCGTAAGGACCTTCATCCAGACCGCCGCCTTCGTATACGCCTTGGTCTACGGCGTTCGGCCAAGCGGAGGTCGTGTTCTCGATATAGACAATGCCTTTGGCTTTGTTCGGATCGGTAATGGCAATGGTGGATCCGGCGTGCATCGAAACCGTGGTTACACCTGTCGTTATCCCGAAGGCTTGAGCAGCGGGGACGATATAGTCGGAATTAACATTGCCAATTGCGTTATAGCGAAGGCGCATTCCGAAGTTGCTTGCCAGCCAGTCCGAGCTGCTGACGTCACTCATGGCGGCGGAAGCTGCTTCCTCGGTGCTCATCCCAAGCACAGGATTGCTCCATGCACCCCGTCGATAGCCGTTAAATGCTTCGGAAGAATCCCACCGATTCTTGTTCCGATCGGCATTATAATGATCCGCAATGAAGAAAATACTGCCTCCACCCGCGACATAATCTACCATAGCCTGCTGTTCGGAAGTTTTATAAGGAATATTAGCTTCAGGAATGACGAAGACAGCATAGTCTGCTAAATCAGATAAGGTAATGGCTGTTTGCTTGCGCAGCTCTTTAACGTAATAACCTTCAGCCGCCAGCGCGTTCCCGAAGTCGGAGAACGCTCCGTCAATGACCCAGTCGGCGGCTCCGGCAGTTTGTCCATGGGTATTATCGAATAGTATCGATTTGCCGTTGGCAGTTCCGATCGGATTAATGTAGGGGGCGGGATCCGCCGGACCTTCGGCTTTAACCGCTGCGAATGGGACAACGCCTAAAGTTAATAGAATAGCCAATAAAATCCGTATAATCCTTTTGTTATCTAGCACATCATTTCCACCTTCCGAATTTTGATAGACTCACCTGTTTTGTTCGCCCATAGCAAGTAACGAGTAACGGCAACAAAGCTAACGCAGATTTCAGTCCCCTCTCGTAAATAACCATTTTATTGAAAGTATTTTCAGTGTATCATACATAGGAGTACCTATTTTGCAATTAAATGTAATATTAATGTTAATTTTTTGGTTATCTATGTTAAATGGATGTTAAATTATTCATTATCAGAGGATTAAACAGTGGGATGACGAACTACTCTATGAAAGTTAATGACAATAATCGATATTTACAGTCAGGATAACCAATGCGGAGGTAGGCAGATGATTGAATTCAAAAAGGTAAGCAAGGTTTACCCTGGAGGTACGATTGGATTAAAAAATATTGATTTAACTATTTATCCGGGAGAATTCGTCGTTATCGTCGGCTTGTCCGGTGCGGGTAAATCAACGCTGCTCCGTTCCATTAATCGTTTGCATGAAATCAGCTCGGGAGAAATTCTCGTCGACGGCAAAGCGATAACGGCAGCAGGCGGACGTGAGCTGAGAGAGATGAGACGAGGTATTGGGATGATCTTTCAAAGCTTTAATCTCGTGAAACGCTCTTCGGTGCTGCGTAACGTATTGGCGGGTAGAGTCGGTTACCATTCTACTTTGCGGACGCTGTTTGGTCTTTTCCCGAAACACGATCTTGAATTAGCATTCGGGGCGCTTCAAAGGGTGAACATGCTTGAGAAAGCTTACATTAGAGCCGATCAGCTTTCCGGTGGCCAGCAGCAGCGGGTTTCTATCGCTAGAGCGCTCGCTCAGGAAGCGAAGATTATCCTGGCGGATGAACCGGTCGCTTCGCTTGATCCGCTTACGACACGCCAAGTCATGGACGATCTCAAGCGAATTAACAGGGAGATGGGCATCACAACGGTTGTTAATCTGCACTTTATAGACTTAGCGAGAGAGTATGCCACGCGTATCATAGGCATTCGCGCGGGTGAGTTGGTATTTGACGGAACGGTTGCCGAGGCGACGGATGAGGTGTTGTCTGCGATTTATGGCCGACCGGTTTCGGAAGCCGAGCGGTTGGGAGGGGCAATCGATGAAGAAAGCTGAGATTTATCCACCGAGACCTCCTGTAAGCTTAAAAAAATGGATGACACTCTCATTGTTCCTTGCCCTCATCTGGCTGTGTGCGTGGGAGACTGAGGTTACCCTTGGAGAACTAATCGATGGTATTCCGGAGATGGGCAAATTTATCACCAAGATGTTCCCTCCAGACTGGGAATATATCCGAGTCGTGATTAAGCCGATGGTAGAGACTGTGCAGATGGCGATTCTCGGCACGACCTTCGGAGCCATTCTCGCGTTTCCCGTCGCTTTCCTGGCCGCCGGCAATGTAACTCGCCCGTGGTTTTTACGAGCACCCGCAAGATTTATACTGAACCTGACGCGAACGATTCCGGATTTGCTGTTTGCCGCTTTTTTCGCCACGATAGTCGGATATGGACCCGTGGCTGGAATGCTTGCCCTAACGTTCTTTTCCTTCGGCATACTATCTAAGTGGGCGTATGAATCGGTTGAAACGATTGATCATGGACCGATGGAAGCGATGACGGCCGTGGGGGCGAACAAGCTGCAGTGGATTCATTATGGTGTACTGCCGCAAGTGACAACGCAGTTTATAGGTTTTGTCATGTATATGTTCGAGATTAATATAAGGGCTGCTGCTATTCTCGGTTATGTGGGTGCGGGCGGCATCGGTATTTATTTGAACCGAACGCTTGGGATGTTCCGGTATGATCAAACATTCATCATTATTTTATTTACCCTTATCATTGTTCTTGTCATCGATGCGGTCAGCTCTAGAATCAGGGGGAAACTCATATGAACAAATCGTCATCGGGGAGACCTGTACCCCCTAAGCCCCTCTATCTGCGATGGAAGATGTGGTTGGTGCTGGCAGCTGTCGTGCTGATCTATGCTTGGGCATTTTCCGGCATGCCGTTTGACGGGATCAAAAAAACAGCAGGGCAGATTACAAGGGCAATCGTGAAAGGATTGTTTAACCCGGAGTGGGATTACGTCTATTTAGCGGAAGGAGAAGACTTGCTTCGGGGATTGTGGGAGACTCTTGCGATTGCACTGCTCGGCACGTCTATCTCCGTTTTCTTGACGGTCCCATTCGCCTTGTGGGCTGCTCGGAATTTGGTGAAAACAAGATGGTTCTCGGGCGCTTCGACGTTTACCCTGAGTCTCATCCGTACCCTTCCGGACATCATTGTTGCGATCATTTTTATCAAGGCGGTCGGTCCGGGCGCTTTCGCCGGCGTGCTGACGATTGGTATCCACTCCATAGGAATGCTGGGAAAGCTTAATGCGGAAGCGATCGAAGATTTGGATATGGGGCCTTCCGAGGCGTTGAAAGCTTGCGGGGCGAACAGGCTGCAAACGATCTGGTTCGCCATCGTGCCCCAAGCCATGCCGGCGTATCTATCGTTTGCCTTGTTCCGGCTGGAGATCAATGTTCGTTCCGCCGCCGTTCTAGGCATGGTCGGTGCGGGAGGGATCGGGACACCTTTGTTGTTCGCCTTGGAAGGCAGAACATGGAGCAGGGTCGGTATTATTCTGCTCGGGATTATCGCACTGGTAACGCTGATCGATTGGATTTCGGGAAATCTTCGGCGCAGATTGGTACAAGGGCAATAAAAATCCCGGACCTTCCGAAGCTTAAGATCAGCTTCAGAAGGTCCGGGTGCGTTCTTGGTAAAAGCTTATGATAGGTTACATGTTATTGCAAGGCCTTGGCGTATTCGCGAACGGAGTCGAACTTGCTGTCGTCGCTCTTGGCATAGCCTTGATGGGAGTAGATTTCAAAGATGATTTTACGGCTGTCTTCGTTGTTGCCCAAGCTAATGAACGCATCTTGGATTTTGGTCATCCACTCTTTGTTCATGTCTGCGCGAACGGAAATCGTATCATTAGGAATTGGGATAGTGAAGTGTAACGGAACGATTTGATTGAATACATCAGGGAAGTCTTTCTTTACGATATTGCGAGCATCTTGGAAAACAGCTGCCGCATCCGCGTCGTCATTGAGAACAGCCAGTATACCTTTGTCATGACCTTTCAATTCGACGCTTTCAACATCGGTATTCGGATCAATGCCAGCCTTCTTTAGTTCGACTGCAGGATAAACATATCCAGCCGACGATGTTACGCTTTGCCAAGCAATGCGTTTACCTTTCAGATCTTCCAATGTTTTAATGCCGGAGTCGGCTTTAACAACGATCATGGCTTTGTAGAAGTCAACCAAATCAGTTGTCGGAGTGCCATCAGCTTCGTTGACACCGAACCGCTGTGCCTGCAGAATAACTTCGGCCGCGCCCATTTCCTTAGCTTGTACATAAGTATTCGGCGGCAGGAAGCCAACATCAACCTTTTTGGATTGCATCGCTTCGATAATCGTGTTGTAATCGGTGGATACGCTGACTTTAACAGGGATACCCAGCGCTTTCGACAGCAGCTCCTCCAGCGGCTTTGCTTTGGCTTCTAAAGTCTCGGCATTCTGCGAAGGTACGAACTGTACGGTCAATTCCGTTGGGACATAACCTTGCGGTTCTTCGCTTGCAGAGGGTTCTGCACTCGCTGAGGCTTGTACGCTTGACGCAGGTTGTTCGCTAGATTGCGATGCCTCACTCCCATTCGAATTGTTGTTGCTGCCGCACCCCGCGATGACGAGCAAAACGATTGAGACGACGAGCATTAAACGCAGTTTCGGTAAACTTTTCAGCATGATTCCTGTCTCCTCCCTAGTCTCTCTAGGCAACATTTGGTAGTACGAAATTAATATAACACGAATTGGTATATGAAAATGGTTACATTTATCAAAAATAGTTATAGTAATGTAAACTTTATTGCCATTCTCCAAAAAAGTGGAATGAGAGGAACGAAAAATGGTGAAAGATGCCCAAACCTTACAGGTAACCCTTCTGGTAACAAGTGATATTCACGGGCATGTTCTGCCGATCCGTTATGTGGATAATGAGAGTGTGGATACGGGGCTTATAAAGCTGGCGACTATAATGAAGCAAATTCGCTCAGAGAGAGAACACGTTCTTCTCATTGATAACGGGGATTTGCTGCAAGGAACTCCTTTTGCCTATTATCACGCCTGCTTGGACCAGACAACCGCCCATCCAATCGTAAACTTGATGAACCGTTTACAGCTCGACGCTTTTATTCCGGGCAATCATGAATTTAATTACGGGCTTGATTTCGTCAAGAGAGCGCGGGAGCAATCAGAATATCCTTGGCTTTCGGCGAATGTACTAAATATGCAAACTGGAGAGCCGTTATTCGGATGTCCCTACCGGATTTTCACATTTCCGGGCGGTGTCAAGATTGGACTGCTCGGTTTAACTACGCAATATATTCCCAATTGGGAGCAGCCTTCCCACATCGATGGCTTGTCCTTCGAATCGGCAGTGAAAGCGGCCAAGCGCTGGGTTCCATACCTGAAGGAGCAAGAAGGTGTCCATGCCTTGATCGTCTCGTATCATGGGGGGTTGGAGCGGAATGCGGAAACGGGTGAGGAAGTTGAAGAGGAGACGGGAGAAAATGAAGGCTGGCGCTTGTGCCAAGAGATCGAGGGCATCGATGTCCTCCTAACCGGTCATCAGCATCAACGAATCGGCGGGGTGTACGTTAACAATACATTGGTCGTTCAACCGGGTTATCAGGGGAGCTGTCTGGCTGAGGTTGAATTCAGTTTGCGCCGAAACGGCGATACAAGCTGGAGCGTGGAAGCTCGTCAATCGAGGCTGCGCGAAGCAGGCGGGATGGCAGTAGATCCTGCTTTGGTCGAACTATTGCAGGCAGGTGAGGAGAACACGCAACGGTGGCTGGATCAACCGCTGTGTAAGGTGCAAGGAGAAATGCAAATCACCGACCATAGCGGTGCCCGCATGAATGAGCATCCTTTGGTCGAATTGGTCAATAAAATCCAGATGGAGGTAACCGGTACGGACATCTCCAATACGGCATTGTTTGACAATGATGCGCCTGGCTTCGGGCCTTTGGTGTCCATGCGGGAAGTGACGGCTAATTACCCCTATCCGAATACGCTGAAGGTATTACGTCTCAGCGGAGAGGATATTAGGGAAGCGCTGGAATGGACGGCCCGCTATTTCGCTCCTTATGATGGTCTTCGGATAGAAGTAGATCCGTCCTATCTGTATCCGAAGCCGCAGCATTATAACTACGACATGTGGGAAGGCATTGAATATACGATTAACGTTTCGCGTCCGCTAGGGAGTAGAATCGAGGGCCTTTCCTGCAAGGGGAGGCCATTGGATCCCAGCGGCGAATATAAGGTGGTTATGAACCACTACCGGGCATCCGGAGGCGGTAACTATCGAATGTTCCGAAATAAGCAGGTTATCCGTGAAGTAACGGTTGAAATGACCGAGTTAATTGCCGAATATCTAATGAAGCAAGGAAACATAGTAGCCGCGAAGAACGACAATTGGAGTGTTATTCATGAATGATAAAGAAACAATGAAAGGCGGATATATAGAATGGCAGATACGCATGTGTATACGAGAAGAGAAGAAGTTGTTAACGCGATCACTCATGGAATCGGTACCCTTCTTAGCATTGCGGGGCTTGTGCTCCTGATTGTTTTTGCCAGCAGGGAAGGAACAGCATGGCACGTCGTAAGCTTCACGATCTTCGGCATTACTATGCTGCTGCTCTATACGGCTTCAACGCTTGTTCACTCTTTTCCCGAGGGCAAGGTCAAGGATTTGTTTGAGACTTTCGATCACTCGTGTATTTATTTGTTTATAGCGGGAACCTACACGCCGTTTCTCCTTGTCACTCTGCGGAGTCCGCTTGGCTGGACGATGTTCGGAATCGTGTGGGGCCTTGCGATAGCGGGAGTCACCTTCAAAGCCTTCTTCACCAAAAAGTTCCTTGTACTGTCGACTTTGTTCTACGTCATGATGGGCTGGCTTATCGTGTTCATGTGGAATCCATTGCAAGAGCTGCTAATGCCTGGTGGTCTGCGCCTGCTCATGATTGGAGGGTTATTGTATACTCTCGGCTCCGTATTCTATATCTGGCGCGGGTTCCCTTACCACCATGCCGTGTGGCATCTCTTCGTCGTAGCAGGCTCCGTTATGCATTTCTTTGCGATCTTGCTCTATGTTTTGTAGCTTTATATCAACTCTGAACATAGATATCCTTCGAAATGACTCGGTCGCCTGTCTTTTAGCGATCGAGTCGTCTTTTTTTTCGCGCGCAGGGCTTAATGAGGCAAGTGATTGAACACGAACCCTCTTGTTTGAATATGATATGTTCATATGAGTTAACAACGAAAGAGGGAGACAACCGTGATGAAGAAAACCGCACTCGTGCTTTCCGCCGTGCTCTTGATTTTCGCCGCAGCTTGCGGCAACGGCAACAATGAATCCTCCAAGAAGCTGGTTACTGTCAAATTTTCCGAGGTTATTCGTTCCATCTTCTATGCACCGCATTACGTCGCTATGTCGAAAGGTTTTTTCGAAGAACAAGGGCTGTACGTAGACATGAACACAGCACAAGGCTCCGATAAGGGTGCTGCCGCCTTAATTGCCGGCACGGCGGACATCTCCTTAGTCGGTCCCGAAACGAGTATTTATATTTATAATCAGAAGGGTGACAAAACGCTTAAGATCTTCCACCAGCTTACCGCAACGGATGGATCCTTCCTCTTATCCCGCGAGAAGCTGGACAATTTCAAATGGAGTGATCTGGAAGGCAAAACGGTTGTGGGCTGGAGACCGGGAAGCGCACCTCAAATGGTTATGAATTCCACTCTAATCAAGGAAAAGGTGGCGAATGTGAATGTGATCACCAACATAGCCGCCCCTGCGATGGCTGGTGCATTTACTAGCGGACAAGGGGATTTCATCCAACTATTCGAGCCCGTCGCAGCCACCTTGGTTAAGGAAGGAAAAGCCTACTATGCAGCTTCCATGGCCGAAGCTTTCGGACCATTCCCGGAAACCTCCTATGTGGCCACGGCAGATTTCATTAAAGAAAATCCCGAGATCATACAGAAATTCACGAACGCTGTTACCAAAGGTGCAGAGTGGTTGAATACTGCATCCGAGGCTGAGATCACGGAAGCCATAATGCCATTCTTCGAAGGAACACCGGAGGATCTCATTATTCAATCTGTCGATAGCTATAAGAAACAAGGCACATGGCCAACGAAGCCGGAATTGACGGAGCAGCAATTCGAAATTCTCCAATCCGTGCTCATCGAGAATGGCGTGCTCAAAGCGGAAGAGAAAGTGACGGATATGGAAGGGATCGTGGACATGAGCTTCGTGAGAAGTAACTAAGGAACGGAATGATGCGGCTATGGCACAAATTGAGCTTAAAGACGTAAGCTTAAGTTATTTTACTCTTAAACAAGAAACAGAAGCTCTCCGGGAAATTAACCTATCGATCAAAGCGGGAGAATTCATCAGCATTGTAGGACCGAGCGGCTGCGGGAAAAGCACGCTGCTCTCTCTCATTTCAGGAATGCTTAAGCCGACTAAGGGGGAGGTGCTGATCGACGGGCATGAGGTGTCCGGAACCTCCCCGAAGGTAGGCTACATGCTCCAGCATGATCACTTGTTCGAATGGCGGGATGTTCTCAGCAATTTATTGGTCGGAGCGGAGATTCGCAGGATGGATAAGAAAGCTGCGAGGCAGAATGCGATTGAGCTGCTGGAGCGGTACGGATTAGGGGAGTTCGCGCAGCATAGTCCCTCGCAGCTTTCCGGAGGTATGCGCCAGAGAGTCGCTTTGATCCGAACCCTGGTGGCAAAGCCGGATATTCTGCTTCTGGACGAACCGTTCTCGGCATTGGATTACCAGACCCGCCTGATGTTGTCCGAGGAGGTGTTTCATATTATCAAGGATCAAGGGAAAACGGCCATTCTAGTTACCCACGACCTCTCTGAGGCAATTAGTATGGCGGACCGGGTGATGGTCATGTCGAAGAGACCAAGCACCATCTCAACCGTCCATTCGATCCGTTTCGACGAAGGCGATGATCTCTCTCCTTGGAAGAAACGGGAAGCGGGGCGTTACAATTATTACTTTAATGCCATATGGAAGGAGCTGGGGGATCATGTCCTCCCCTAAGAAATCCCCTCTATACGATCGGTATCTGAGAATCCAGAAGCGTAAGCTATGGCTCATCGGATTATCCAGGTTGTTGATGCTTGCTGTAATCATTCTCCTATGGGAGCTGGCCGCACTATGGAAATGGATTGATCCCATGCTGACGAGCAAACCTTCACAGCTGCTCCCTTCTTTCCTAGAGCTAGTACTTGAAGGGAGCCTGCTCAGGCATACTTGGATATCCGGCTTGGAGACTATCGTGGGGATCGTTATATCCATGTTACTGGGGACGGCAATTGCCATCGTTTTCTGGTGGTCATCATTTGCTTCGAAGGTACTAGAGCCCTATATCGTTGTGCTGAACGCGCTGCCCAAGGTAGCGCTTGGCCCGATTTTCTATATTTGGTTGGGTGATCGGTATTCGATATACGGAATGGCGGTTGCCATTTCAATTATAGTTACGATAATCATGGTAGAGAGCGGATTTAAGGAAATCAGCAAAACCAAGCTCAAGCTTATGGAGTCCTTCGGAGCCACGCGTCTTCAGATGCTTCGGATGGTGCTGCTGCCCGCAAGCGTTCCCCATTTCATTGCTACTCTTAAGGTAAATGTTGGATTGACTTTGGTCGGGGTCGTAATGGGAGAGTTTCTATCCTCCAAGGCAGGGCTTGGTTATCTCATCATCTATGGCGGTCAGGTGTTCCAAATGAATTTGGTCATGGTCAGCATTATGATGCTGGCGTTGTTATCCGTCATTATGTATGGCATTGTTAATCTGCTGGCGCGTTACGCGATGAAAAAATACCACTACGAGACGTGACGGGGGGGTTCATGAAGTATAAGAAAGTGTTTCGCCTAACGACCTTACGAGGGGTATTCCAGCTTTATACTTTCGATAATACTTTAACAGTAGTAGAATAGGAGTGACGTAATTCGAATATAAGAGGTGCAAGGCTTGGTCATCGATTTAATCGCAAATTTCTCGCTGTTGACGGCGTTTCTCTTTTTCCTTAACTCCATTATCAGAAAACAAGTGACAGGTCTGCAATCCAAATTGCAGACAAAAGTTTTCGTAGGTGTTACACATGGACTGTTCTCCATCGTGCTTATGTTTTTCAGCGTTCAGGTAACTTCGACGACAATACTCGATTTTCGACAATTGATGATTATATCCGCTGCTAATTTCGGGGGGATTTATTCGTCTATACTGGCGAGTCTGATCATCGCAGCGGGACGTATCCTTCTATTCGGCGGGATGAATGAATCATCCCTTGTCGCAGCGTCATCTTCGGTAGCCCTTGGGATCGGGAGCGGACTGCTGATGAAGCTCGTTAACTCTTATTGGCGGAGGTGGAGCTTCAGTATCGGGTTAAGCGTGATACTAGCGGCAAGTACCTTGTATTATTTGTTGCGTGAAGATAGCTTCAACATTTTACCTTCCGCGATGATTTTTCTTATTTTTGGCGGGTTAGCCACTGCTGCTTTGATTGCGCATTTCGCTGCCTCCAATAAGCTGCAGCTGGAATTGAAGGAAAGCGATGAGCGTTACCGCAGGCTTAATGCTTATCAAGATGCTATATTCGCCTCATCGATTGGAGTATCGCTTATTGCGACGGATGTTAATGGTAACATTACCTTATTCAATAAAGGTGCGGAAGTGATCCTAGGATACACCGCTGAGGAGGTTGTCGGTAAAGTAAATGCTGAATTTTTTCACGATATAACTGAATTTGCAGAACGCGGGAAGCAATTGTCTCGCGAGTATAATCGACCGATTACAGGCTTCAATATCTACATAGAATATGTCAAGAGCGGAAGAACGGACGGGCGAGAGTGGACTTACGTTCACAAAGACGGTAAGCCTATTATTGTGAACTTATTTATTTCTCCTCTCGAAGTAGACGGGGTTCTACTGGGCTACATAGGTGTAGCGACGGACATTACCGAGCGGAAAAAAGCGGAGGAGAAGCTCCGTAAGGCAAATGAAATTCTGCAAGAGCTTTCTCTGCAGGATGGATTGACGGGTTTCTCCAACAGGCGGCATTTCGATGAAGCATTGGAGCGCGAATGGATCAGTGCGCGAAAGGATTCATCGAGCCTGTCCCTGATCCTGTTCGATATAGATTACTTTAAAAACTATAATGATAGTTATGGGCATCAAGCAGGGGATGAATGCTTAAGAACGGTTGCGGCGATGCTCAAAGCAATGATTCAAAGAAAGACGGATATCTACGCTAGGTATGGCGGGGAGGAGTTCGCCTTGATCCTGCCCAATACGAATATCGACAGAGCTGCAGGTATCGCAGAATTAGTTCGGCTTGCGATTGAAGCTTGCGCCATCCCGAATGCGGAATCTCAGGTAAGCGAGTTCATCACGATAAGCGCGGGAGTAGCTACGGTAAATCCGGATACGATGCCTGATTTCAATGCTTTAGTTGCCGAGGCGGACGCTCTCTTGTATAAAGCGAAACAAGAGGGCCGTAATCGGGTAAAAGCATCCATTATAGAATCCCAAAAGGGTTAAGCAACGAAGGAGAGTTACAACGATGCCACATCTCATTATTCGGGGAGTTTCCTCCGAGTCCATCCGCAAAATTAGTAAACAGCTGATTTTTGATATCGCGAGCCTATGTCAATGTCCGCAGGATCATATCATTCTAGAATGCCTTCATACGTCAGCATTTTACGATGGAGAGCAGGTGTCCTCTTATCCTTTCATCGAAGTAAATTGGTTTGACCGGGGGCAAGAAGTACAAGATCAAGTCGCAAGCTGTATGGATCGTCACATTAGATCGCTCGGTATTGCGGAGGCAGAGGTCGCATTCCGGATTTATGAGCCTGATCGTTATTATACAAACGGTGTGAGCTTAGCGATGGCTTCAACTCATGACAATCAAGAAGTGATTGCTCTGCGAGCTGAGAATGAGAATCTTAAGGATGAGCTGCAGAAGCTTAGAAAGGCGCTGCAAGCTAGTCAACAATCGAGCTCGAGCTCTCAGATGTCGAGTAGGCTAAGAGATGCATTAAGAGAATAAAAGAGGGAATGGTGCTTCAGCAGAAGGGATGGTAGGATGAAGTTTTTTGTTGCTTATGTGGTTATCATTTGTTTCATTACTTTATTAATGATGGCTTATGATAAAAAACAAGCTCGAAAAGGGGGAAGAAGAATTCCCGAAAGAACTCTTTTTCTTCTGTCAGCTATAGGCGGGGCGCTTGGCGGGATTGTCGGCATGAGAATTTGGAGGCACAAGACCAAGCATACTTCCTTTGTTATAGGCCTGCCCGCTTTGCTAGTGGTTCAATTAATGGCTGTCTATTGGTTTATGAAGTAAAAGCAACAACCCCGACTGCAAGATGCTGTCGGGGTTGTTGCTTATTAGTATTTTTAGGGCTATGGGCTCGATTGGATGAGCTTATCCAGCAGCATACGTGTTGCGTTCCAGTTCTCATCCGCAACCCGTACCGCGATAATTTGGCGTTCTCCGGAAAGCTCCACGCCTTCGAACACGGGATTGCCGGTAATATCTATCCCATAGGGCTCCGGAGCAGTATCCTCTTCTGACTTGGCATTCCATAATTTTTCGGGAGCGACATTTGGTGTCCACCCTTCAAGCTCATCCAGGTTGAGCAATGCGCCTTGGGTAGCTAGTGAAATGAAGTTCTTGGCATCTAGGATATAGAGATTAGATTGTTCGGTCATAAGGGAGAGGATGCTTTTCTGCTGCATGGCCATATCCTGCTCGCTCTTGATTTCTTTAGGTACGTAGGTGTGAGTCATCGCGATTCTCTTCCATTCGGGGATGAGCTTCAACATATTCTGTTCAAGTACTTCAACATCCGCGAAGTAATAATTGCCGAATACGCTCATCGATAGACTAGCGGGAGGCAGATTAGCGGCTATTCTTCGTTTATCAATGTTTTCCTTGATCATATAACCTGCAACAAGCACGATGATGATAGAGACGATTAAGTGAAACTTATAATAATACATAAAATGTGCGTATTTGCTTTGTTTCTCTATCGTTCCGGTTTTTTCTAATTCGATACCCAACACGAGGTTATAAGCTCGGTTTACATCCGCAAGATCAGCAGCGGTTGTACTGTCGCCGGCATCTATACGGGCTTGTTCGGAACGGGCTCTTTTTAACAATATAAAATACCGATTTTCAACTTGCTCACGGGTCGCATCCTCGGGTAATCCTAATATTTCATATGCTTTTTTCAATTCTTCCAATTCACTCACTCCAGTCAATCTTCCGATCTGTCTGCCTACTTATGCATCATACACGATGTGTTGGAGTGCTTGCAAACTCTCTTATCGGTAATACTGAGGGGGCCTTAAATTCTAATAAACCCCATCTCCGCGAGGAGATGGGTTAGTGAATACCTTGATTACCAGGTTTTAAGTGCGACTGCATCTTCACCGGACGCGACGGTATTACTCGTAACGGTATCTCGCAGGGTGCCTGCCTCATCTTTGCTAGCTGGAGATTCATTGGTAACCATTCGACTTGCGCCCTGGAAGATTCCACCGGACTCAATGGACAGCTCCAGTGCGGATAAGTTGCCTTGGAGCTTTCCGGATGCTTTGATCGTGAGCTTTCCCGTGGCCGCGACGTTTCCAATGACTTGACCAGCCAGTATGATGCTGCGGGCCTTGATGTGGGAACGGGCTATGCCATTCTCGCCGATTGTAACATCTCCGGCACATTCGATGTCGCCGATAATTTGACCTTCAACGCGAATTCCGGCTTCCGATTTGATTTTTCCTTCGAACAAGCTTCCTTCGCCGATTAACGTATCTGTCATATTAGGGTCGAACTTAACTTTTTTACTTTTGAACATGATTAATTACTCCTTCTAGTTGCTTTAAGATAAGGCCTCGGATCAATGTTTGTCCCGTTCTTGGATACTTCATAGTGAAGGTGGGGACCTGTACTGCGTCCCGTAGAGCCGAGCTCTCCGATGATATCGCCTTTGCTTACCTTTACTCCTGCTTTCGTTAATAGCTTGCTTAAATGCGAATAATGAGTACGAATTCCATTAGAATGAGAGATCCATATATTGTTGCCGTGTGAAGAGCTATACTCTGCATTGACTACGACGCCATCTGCAGCCGCATAGATCGGGTCCCCGGTATCACCGCTTATATCCAATCCTGCATGAAAGGTTGCTCGCCGAGTAAATGGATCCTTACGAATTCCGAATAAGGAGGTGACCTTGCGAGAATCCGTTGGCCATATTGTCGGAGTTACCCTAAGCAGCTTCTGCTTTTTCAGGATGGCTTCTTTAGTTAGCTCTAGACCCGGCTTTAACAGTTCTAACTGTTCCCCGATAGACAGAAAGTCGTTTCGAGTTTGATCGACTAGAAGTCCTATATCTTTATCGGTTACGGGGAGCTCCTCTCCACCGGTTCCTCCACTCATCGACAATTCGCCTTCACTAGCAGTTCTGACCTCGGATTTGTTGTTATCAATGCCTTTGCCGGTTTCTATGCCGACCATTTCCTTTAATTGAGTTTCTAGCTTTGAGATATCGACCATTCTTGTACTAATGATCTTGGCTTGCTCCGATAATCCAGCTACTTCCGTTTGGAGCTCGCCAATATGCTCGTTCTTGCCTTCAATGATCTGTTCATACTCTCCGGTTGCAGCGGATAATTGATGCTTCAGCTGCCCGATCTGACCGATATTTCCTTGATAGAGAAGGAAAGCGGTTATTGCGCTTGCGAGTAAAACGATTGTAATGACTAATCCGATTACGAGTATGATCGCTGATAGTTGAAACCGCATCACCGAGCTGTTCGCATCCGGGATCACCATGAAGGTGAATTTCTTTTGTCGCCAATTCATGACTTTCCTCCTGCTTCTACTCAACATCATCTCCTCTCCATTCGACAAAACTAGTCCATTTTCCTCTTTTTCAGAAAATAATGGGAGATAAAACAATGAAAAAGCAGGATTTTGTCGATAATGGGCGAATCCAATAATGAGAAGGAAGGTTAGAAAATTCTAACAATCGAAGTCGCATAGGAGGCTCATAATGATAAAGTTGGCAGGAATTGATATCGGCAATGATAGCGTCAAGTTAGTCGTAAGCGGTTCGAATGAGCCCATTATTATCCCAAGCATTGTGTCGCCGGGTTATGAGAGGCATGTGTTTCAGGAGGAAGACTCACCGCTGAAGGCATTGGATGTCATGGTTTACAGCCCCAAGCTTAAGAAGAAAAGCCAACGTTATTTCGTAGGTCTTCTAGCTTCCGAGGATCAAGATAACGCGGAGCTGGAGGAAACGGATAACAAGGCAACAAGTGATCAAGCTCTGATTGTTGCCTTGACGGCATTGGCTTACGCTAGCGTGACCAATGCGGCAAGCTCACTTCAACCGGATCAATCGGTTGACTCGGTTGAGTATGTCATAGGTACAGGTCTCCCGGTCCGTACGTACTCTCGGTATCATCAGACCTTCGAAGAAAGACTCGTTGGGGAGCATGAGGTCACATTTTTGTCTACTCCTAAGCTGCATGGTCGTACCGTACGCGTCAATATTCGCCGGGCGATAATCTCGATTGAGGGCGCCGCTGCATTGTTCCATATGGCTACTCATGACAATCTTCAAGTCCGCGATGAAGAGCTGTATAATGGCTGCATCGGTATTTGTGAAATGGGAGCGTTGACGACGGATTTCCCGGTGGTGAAGCGGATGAGCATCGATAACCAATTCAGCACTGGAGAGCAGCTGGGACTGGCTTCTTATCTGGATTACATCATCCGTGATGTAGAGGATCAGTACGGCTATCGCTTCCCGAGCCGCACGAAGCTCATTCAGAGGATTCGCAAGCATGATTTCATTATTCAGCGGGTTGGTGAAGGCCAAGCAGACATTCGGCCTATCGTCGATACCTATTTCAGCCGTGCTGCACAGAAGATTGTTGATCTGATACGCAAGAGATGGAAGAAGTATCCTGATATTCAATGCTTCTACGTGTTAGGAGGCGGTGCCGCGGCGCTTAAGCCGTACATTCAAGATGCTGCCGATAATATGCGCCTGCGTTTCGTCGAGGATAGCGAGCTGCAGAACGTGTATGGCTACCTTAAGCTAGCTCGCAACAAAACGTCTCAATCTGAGGCGGTTATATAAGAAAAGTGGCCTCTCATTTGTCATTACAAATGGGAGGTCTCTTTTTTTAGCATATATATAATTCCGAGGGGTAGGGCTGCCCTATTTCAGAGATTAGTTTTATTTCTACCGCTAATGGATTCAAAAAAACGATTGAAAGAGCAACTAGTGGTAAAAGTACCTGTAATATGATCTATATATCCTGAAACAGGCTGGTGGCATCGAATTAGAAGTAGATTTAATGCTATATCTCAGAATACAGAAAAATGCATTAAGATTAGTGGTTGTTATAGATCTAAACGTAATAGATAACTCCGAAAACCCTCCTTCTTAAGAAGAGTACAGTCAATCACTGACCCAATCTTTTGTACACTCATCCTAAGAACGTGACAATCGGTTTATTTGTAACGATCAGAGGGAGTATTGTTATATTTTTCGCCGGCTGACCCTAACCTTCTTGTCTTCCAGTTTATAAAAGTAAGGGATGAACAGAATAAAAAATGGTATTATACTCTTAAACTTTAGTTCAATACCTAAAGGGCTGCCGTGTGGCAGCTCTTCGCTTTGGAGAGGTGGAGTCTCATATGAAATGGGATGCGGGTGCCTACACCGTCACATGGAAAGGACAACTGATTGTGCTGCTGCCGAAGGAATATGCGGTGCTGCATTACTTTTATCATAACGCAGGGCAGACGCTGTCGCGCGAGCAGCTGCTCGATGCAGTCTGGACGCTGGAATCTCCGGTGGACCGGACAGTGGACGATCACGTCTATCGGCTGCGCCGCAAGCTGGCGCGCTGGGCGCCAGCTGTTCAGATTGATACGGTGCGCGGGATCGGTTACCGATTGCAGCTGAAGCAGGAAGCTCTTAGCGATAAGCAGCCTACGTTCTCGGAGGAACTGAGGAGTATTGCCGGCAAATACCTGAGGTATGGGAGAGGGGATGCGCTCCTTACGCTAGCCCGCAATAAGCAGGTGCTGGGCTTTGATGTCGACCCTACCTTCCAGCTGCTTTTCCGTGCAATGGAAGGCGAAGGCGATGTACGCTTTATTGTGCGGGAAGAGGAGGGCTCGTTTGTTGACCGCGCCTTTCTTCTGCTTCTCTTGAACCAGCTCATAGACCCGGAGAAGAACCGTGAATACATGGAAACAGTGCTGCGAAAGCATCTACTAGCGCAGGTATGGCATAACGAGCTTGGGACGATGTTGATCATCAGCATGCTGATGGATTGGGGAGAGCTTGAGGCCGCAAAGGAGAAACTCGAATGGCTCACAGCTGAGGTCCAGCGCAATTCCTGGGAAGGGCTTGTCCCTTATGTGGCTATTCTCAGGCTGGAATATGTGCTGCGTGCCGAGCGTTGGGCAGAGGTCGAAGCTGCCATCAAGTCCGTAGAGGAGAGACTGAAGCAGTATCCTTATCAACGCGAGGAGGGCCATTACCGAATTTTGAAAGGGCTCGTGGTGTATCGCTTGAACAGACAGGCCGGATTGGCGCTGATTGAACAGGGTCTAACGCTGCTTAAGCAGTCAAAGTTTCTTGCAAATCAGTTGGGCGGCTATCATACGCTTCTTACAATATCCAAGCTGCATGGATGGGGGAGTGACCGGGTTTCATATGTAAAGGAATGGAGCCGGTTAACCGCCCGAATTGGGCTTGATGAGATAAGCGGTCGAGTCGGGGAACAGCTTAAGGCTCAATTGGATTCCCTCTGATAATGCTCTGATAATCGTTCGGTATTGTAGTGTACATCAACTCATACCGGAGGTTATCACGATGAAGATGGAGCATACGCGTTATCCGCTTTGGCGCCCGCTGCGGGCAAGAGGCTTTCGTCAGCTATTTATCGGACAGGTGCTTTCCGACTTAGCGAATTGGCTGGATTTTATAGCGCTTAGCGCATTGATAGTTTATATATGGGACCACGGCTCCATGGCAATGGCTGCTTTATCGGTCTGTATCGGTCTGCCCTATGTGATCGTAGGACCGCTGATGAGTGGACGACTGCGTCATCTGCCTGGAAGAAGAGTGCTAGTCGTGTGCGATTTATCGCGCGCCGCATTCGTGCTTGGCATGGCATGGGCGCCTTCGCTGCCCGTACTTCTATTATTCGTCCTGCTGAGGACCAGCATGAGTGCCATATTCGATCCCGTTAGACAAAGCGCTGTGAAACGGATGGTCGACATCAACTTGCTGGTACAGGCGTCTTCGCTCAGTCAAATGTCGGTTAACCTGACGAAGATTATGGGGCCAATGGCAGGCGGTGCGCTTATGGCATGGTTTGGAACATCGGTTCCTTTCTTAACAAGTGCCGTACTCTATTCGCTGTCGGCTCTAATCCTTTGTACAATGCCATATTGGCAAGGGCAGAAGGAACAGGCAGGGAAACAATCGGACGGAATACGTGCGGCCTGGGAGCATCTGACACATAGACCGCTTCTCAAGGCTGCGATGATCTACGCCACATCTTTATTCTTTCTCATTTTTTTGTTTGACGGTTTATTCGTCCTGCTTGCGAAGGAAGCTGGGATGGATGAAACTAGGTTCGGACTGATCATCGGTGCAGTAGGAGCAGGCAGTGTTGCTGGTGCTTTAACGGCAGGGCAGTGGAGCGGCTGGAGAGATCGGCCGCTTGCATATATGACGCTGGCGGGGATCGTGTCAGGCTTCCTCATTGTCGTGGTCGGCTTTGCCGGCATGGGGGTAATCCGAATTGAGCTCGCTTTGTGGCTGTCGCTGTGCGCAGCGCTTGGGTTTTGCGGCGCACAAGGCGCGGTACCGTTCGGCTATATCCTGCAGATGGAGACAACGGACGATACGATCGGACCGGTATCCGCATTATCAAACGCGCTGCAGACTAGCTCGATGCTTATCGCTCCTATACTCGGTGCGACACTAGCTTCGTACTGGGGTGCAGGCAGTGTGTTCCTCGGCGCAGGCATCGCCATTGCCGGTGTCGCAGCTCTATACCGATTCCGGCTAAAGAGCCAGCTTAGTACCCCGGATCCAAACGTGCTGCAGCTCTAATGAGGCATCCAGGAGAATGAAATCAGCAGACTTGCCAGCTTCAAGTGACCCCGTTACGTTGCCGATGCCGAGCTGCCGTGCGGGATTAGTGCTTGCCATCTTGCTTGCATCCAGCAGGGAGACTCCAACCTCGCGAACCAAATAACGAACGGCGTTAATCATCGTAAGGGTGCTTCCGGCTAAGTTGCCTGTCTCATTCAAGCGTGCAACGCCACAGGACAAGACAACCGGAAGCCCGCCTAGCTCATAATTGCCGTCTGGCATTCCTGCTGCGGCCATCGCGTCGGTAACGAGAATGACGTTGTTCGCTCCTTTGGCGGAGGTGATCAGCTTTATGCACGCAGGATGAACGTGATGGCCGTCGGCAATCACCTCAGTGATAATACGATCATCGGTTAGCACCGCACCGACCGTTCCAGGCGCACGGTGATGCAATGCGCTCATAGCGTTAAAAGTATGAACGGCATGCCGCAAACCCCGATCCGCAGCCGCAATGATCTGCTCATAGGTCGCATCCGTATGGCCGCAGCTAGGGACGATGCCGTTCTCCGCCAGTTTATTAATATATTCAAGAGCACCCTCTGATTCAGGGGCCAGCGTTTGAATTTTGATAATACCTGGAAACTGCTGAACCCAATCCTCTAGCCATTCTACCTGCGGAGGTACAATGTAAGCCGGGTTTTGCGCACCCTTCCATTTGTCATTAATGAAGGGGCCTTCAAAATGCACTCCAATCACCTGAGAGTAAGGCATAGCAGAAGACATGAACTTGCTCACTCGCTCAAGGACGCCGGTTAATTCCTCTCTGGACGCGGTTAGTGTGGTAGCCAGAATACTCGTCGTACCATGGGAGGCATGGAATTTAGTAATGGTTTTTAAGCCTTCCTCATCCGCATCCATGAAATCATGTCCATATCCACCATGAACGTGGACATCGATAAATCCAGGCAATACCCACCCCCCCTCAGCGTTGATCGTCTTCAGATTTTGAAGGTGGGGTTGATTCCCGTCTTGAGAGGTGCCAATTTCCTCGATAATGCCATCCTTCACCCGGATCCAGCCGGTAACCAAGACACCTGTGGGTGTGACGATCTTTGCGTTGATCACTTGAAATTCTGTGTTTTGGATATTATTCATGACAGTTTCCCCGCCGCGGTCTTATCGAGTAAAACAATGAGATTCGGGTGAGTTTGAAGAAGCGATGCTGGACAATCTGTCGTAATGGGGCCTTGCAGCGCACGTTGGACGATATCCGCTTTGTCCGCTCCTTTAACCACAAGTAAGATTTTCTTGGCTTTGAGAATGGTGCCGACCCCCATTGTTAATGCCTGAGCTGGCACTTCATTAATGGTTGTGAAGTACCGGGCATTCGCCTCTCGAGTTTCGTCAGCCAAATCTACGACATGTGTTCCGCGTATTAGGGCATGGGCTGGCTCGTTAAAGCCGATGTGACCATTATGACCAAGACCGAGCAATTGCAGATCGATTTGGCCGGACAATTCAATCAATTGGTCGTAACGACGGCATTCGTCTTCAGGATCAGTCGCATTCCCATCCGGTATATGGCATTGAGAGGAAGGGAGGTCGATGTGCTCGAACAGATGGCTATTCATATAAGAATGGTAGCTTTCGGGATGGTCAATCGGCAAGCCAACATATTCGTCTAGGTTAAATGTCGTGACGTTATTGAAGCTGATCATTCCTCTTCGGTAATCATTCACGAGCTGCTTGTATATTCCGACTGGTGTTCCGCCAGTAGCCAGCCCGAGTACGGCTCGTGGTGTCGTTTGGATTTGGCCAATGATTATATTGGCTGCTGCCTCATTTAACTTGTCGTCGCTGTCGAAGGTTATGATATTCAACGTGTTTTTTTCTCCTCTTTCTTTGTATAGTGTCTAACTGTTTGGAATGATTGCTCCAGACGGGGAACATACAGTTCGAAATGCTCGCTGACCAGCCCGATGAACAGAATATCAACTACATGAAGCTGCGCCATCCGGGAGGCCATATCTCCGCGCCGCATACCGATTTCTGCGGAGGAAGTGAAAAGCTTGATCGAGGCGTGTTCAGCAAGCGTATTCGTACCGAACCTTGTGATGGACAACGTAGTTGCACCTTGCTCGGCAGCGCAGCGCAGGGCGTTTATTGTCTCTGGAGTTTCGCCGGAGTAGGAAATTCCAACAGCCACATCTTTAGATGTAAGAGAGGAGGCTGACGTTAACTGGAGATGAGGATCGGAGAATGCGGCAGTCGCTTTCCCGATTCGGATTAGCTTATGAAAGAAGTCTTGTGCGACGACACCTGAAGTTGCGGAGCCATACAGATCAATACGCGACGCTTGGTGTAATGCACTGATAGCTAGGCGAAGCTGATTGTAGTCGATGAGATGTGTCGTATCCGTCAGCGAACGCAGATGGTTGGCTGTAATTGCCGAGACAATATCCTGAAGTGAGTTACCCGCTACAATGTCCTGATACTGATTCGGAGTTGACGTTTGTTGGACGAGCTCGGTCGCAAGCTTCTGCTTGAATTCCGGGAAATTCTGCGAATGAAATGTTTTGCAGAATCGGGAGATCGTCGCAGTACTGCTGCCCGACTCCTTAGCCAGCTCTGTAATGGTCATCTGCACGGCTTGCTGGGGATGCTTCAATATATACTCGGCTAAGGCACGTTCCTTTAGGTGGAGACTCTCCAATTTTTCCTGGATTGCTACCAGAATGCTCATGTTAAACACCCTTCGGTTGGAAAATTAGTTTCTTTATATTGAGTAGTATGGGAAAATAATTTTCATGAGATACCCTTATTTTACTGTATCGATTTTCAACTTGCAATGATTAAAATCGACCCCCGCAACCCCGCAATGTAGACAGTCCCTTACTCACATTTATACAACCTGCAAAAACTACAGGTGTTTTCGCCCAATCCCTAGCTTTCAAGAGATTTACCTGCAAAAACTACAGGTGTTTTCGTATAAAGGGAGGGAAATAACCCAATATTCCTTAAACACATGTATAAAATACAGGTTGTTAGAAGCGAAAGTAGAAATAAGTAAAAACACATGTACTTACTGCAGGTTGATTAATCGATCATTGAAGCAGCAAAGCACATCTGAGCAAAAGTAGGAAAATGCTAAAAATTAGCCCAGATCCACCAACATTTCCACCAGCATTTCCACTATCTCAGCACATAGCACACTTAACCACCGCACCACACTTCATAAGAAGTACTTTATTTTGTCTCGAACAAGCTCATATTGTAGAACTTTACTCTCCGGATATCGGTTAATAGGACGAAGCCAGCCTTTATCGACTAATCCCTTAAGCCATTTTACTGCGGTTCGGTGATTCACCTCGAAATGCTTCTCTACATCGATAGGACGTAAAGAGCGACATAAGCCTAAAGCAAGCCGAATCACTTCCCTCTCTATTAGAAGTGCCTGGTTTACCGGAGGATTCCCAGCTTGGTATTGGCTTAAGATCATTTGCAGCAAAGAAATACAAAGTTCCGGTCTGTTGGCAACATCGTCGTAAGCAAAGGAAAAAATCCGAAATCCAAGTCCCTGAAGGAATAATTCGCGGTTAGTGTCCTCGCAGAATTTTTTTTGATCCATGTCACGGATATGGCTATTGAAACCTTTAATTTCGATTAGTGATTTTAGGTATCCCGGCATGAAGGCAAAGTCTCCGTAATATGCCCTTCCACGTAAATCCAATATCTCGTACTCGGGATGCAAATGATCAAAATTACCGCGCATAGGATACCAAATATTTTGCAAAAAGAGCTTCTCTCCATGGGCATGTCCACGTTCTAAGCGCCCCTTGCGTTCTCCGGATCGACGATCTAGATGACGTTGTAAAAACAGCGAGTGCGCTTCATTAAAGCTCATAAAATTAATCCCCCTCAACTAGGTTAGAAATAACGGAAAACAAAAAAACGCCCCAAATCCACCTTAAGGCTGGATAGGGACGTTCTTCGCCGCTTCTTTAATTTGAGTCTATCATCGTTTATGCATCATATCAAACATTAAATTGACAGATATTTACTCTAGGTTTATATTAAAAGTAGTTTTGCAAACGTTTGCAAAAGAGGGGGAGAATCCTCGATGTTCACAGAATGCGTGGATGCTAATCTTTGAGCGATCGTGAATGCAGCCGTGAATCCTCTCAAGGGAGACACAAATCGCCCGTCCCTGACGTAGGTATAAAAGCCGTTGCCAAAGCGTTAAATCTATCCGCCAGTACCGTGTCTAGAGCTTTGAACGGCGTTTATGGAGTAAATCTAGCAACGAGAGAGCTCGTAGAAACTACAGCAAAGGCCATGGGTTACGTACCGCATCTTGGAGCTAAGCAGTTAGTTGGCAAGAGCAGTAATCTCATCGGAATTTTTGTGCCCCAGTTCGAGTTCGAAGCCAGTTCGGATTTCGTGAACATGTTTTCCCCGATACAGCAATCTTTACAAGATTTTGGTAAGGATGCTCTTTTTTTCGCAGTTCCCTTTTCCAATTACCCTCTTCAGCGCCTGACCGAATGCATAAGCTCCCGTAGACTGGAAGGGTGCATCATTTTTCCCGCTTTCTCGGCTGCACATCCTATCATGCAGGAAGTATTGCAACTCCAGGTTCCCTGCGTGAATTTCGAGGATGTTGTTGGACCCCGTTGCTCGTCTGTTATTTCCGATGACAGGGAAGGAGGACGATTGGGCGCCAGGAGACTGCTGGAAAATGGACATAGCAGAATCGGTTATGTAAACGGTCCGCCCCACCTAAGAATCTGTCAGGAGCGATATATAGGCTTTTGCGAGGTGTTAAGGGAGTTTAGGATAGAGCATGATGCTTCACTCGTTAGGATCGGTGACTTTTCCGGAACAAGCGGGGCGAGAAGGGCATTGGAGCTGCGAGAATGTAATCCGGATATAACGGCTCTATTCTGCGCTAATGATTTAATGGCGATGGGAGCCATTATGGAGCTCACAAGCCAGGGAATTTCGGTGCCGGCAGAAATCTCTATCATGGGCTATGACGGGGACACATTCTCTGCCTATACAAGCCCCCCGCTTACCACCATTCGCCATGCTATTGAAAGGATCAGTCCCCGAGCGGTGCAGTTGCTAATGGAACTGATTAGGGGCGAGTCAGGACAAAGGGAAGCGGTTGCGCCTGAGCTCATCGTGCGCAAGTCGGATACTCACCCGCCAATCTCACCCATTAATGTGATAAACAGGAAGGAGGCTGTCCAATAAATGACGGTTATGACCAAGGACATCATACGTGCTGCCGGCATTAAACGAGTGTTCGGCAAAGGCTCGGGTGCGGTTACCGTGCTTAAAGGAGTAGATATCCATCTGCCCGCAGGAAAGCTGGTAGCCTTCAAAGGACGGTCCGGCTCAGGGAAGACGACGCTGATAAATCTTCTTAGTGCCTTGGATAGACCGACGGAAGGCAGCATCGTGTTCGATGGACGAGAACTTACAGATATGTCTGATCAGCAGCGAGATACCGTCCGTCGTACGGAAATGGGGTTGATTTTCCAATCCTTTGCCCTCATCCCTCTCATGTCCGCCTACGAGAACGTAGAGTTTGTACTGAGAATTGCCGGGGTTCCCGCACAGGAACGAAAGTCGGCAGCCGTTCAAGCCTTGGAACAAGTCGGTTTGAAGCCCAGAATGCATCATCGCCCCTTCGAGATGTCGGGCGGCGAGCAGCAGAGAACCGCGATTGCCCGCGCGATCGCCCATAAACCAAAGCTGATTCTGGCTGATGAACCTACCGCCGAGCTGGACAGTCGAACCGGACTACATATTATTAAGGTTTTCCGTGACCTCGTAGAACAGAGCGGTATAACGGTCGTTCTGACCACGCATGACCCCGCAATTATGGAAATCGTAGATCGAGTATATGAACTGGAGGATGGACAAATTGTCTCGCACAATTAAACAAGCTACAGCTCTCGGCATAGCATTCGTCTTAGGCTGCACCTTAGCGGGCTGCTCTTTGCTTCCCAAGGAAGAGGAGGCATTGAAGCCGCCGCTGGTCAAACCTGCTCAAGAAAACTATAACACTGTCGAGGTTGAGAAGGGGACGATTGTGAAAGGAATTATCGGAAGCGGCAGCTTCGAGTCTCTGAAGACAGATTTAGCCCAATTCACCGGGCAAGGCGGGCGGATTCAGGAGATTCTCGTGGCTTCGGGAGATACCGTGAAAAAGGGAGATGCGCTCGTTCAATTGATACTGGATGGCCTGGATATTCAGGTGAAAGAGCAGCAATTGGCTCTGGAACGGGCAAAATACGCTTACCAGCAAGCACGTAATGGAGACGATCAAGCGCTCAGAATAGCTGGTTTACAGCTTGAAATTGAGCAAGTCAAATACGATCGCCTTTCTAAGCAGTTGAATAGCAAGCAGCTTATATCAAGTATTGACGGGCAAGTGGTATTCGCCGAATCGCTGAAGGAAGGCGATTTCGTTGATGCCTATCAGACGTTGGTTATCGTAGCCGATCCGACTCGGCTTCGAGTCGCCATTCGTGTAGACAATGCGAATGATATTCGTGAGGTCGAGGTTGGCTTGCAAGCAGATATTAAGGTGAAAGATGAAGTCGTCGCGGGCAAAGTGGTTCAAACCCCCTCTTCTTCACCGATTACCTTAAATAAAGATTTAGCCGAGAAATACTCCAAAACCTTATTTATCGAAGTCCCGACATTGCCTGCTGAAGCGAAAATTGGAGCAATGGTTGACGTAAAGATTATTACGCAGCAACGCGATAACGTCGTTAAAATTCCGCGCAGCGGACTCCGTTCGTATCTGGGACGGAATTTCGTGCGGGTATTAGAAGAAGGGAAACGGCTTCGCGAGGTTGATGTCGAGCCAGGACTCGTAGGATCCACTGAGGTTGAAATTGTTAAAGGCCTGGAAGCTGGTCAAGTGATCGTATTACAGTAATTCATCTCGCATTCCTAAGGTTAGGGAGGCTTACTTGTGGCCTTATTTGTCATGATTATCCGTAAAATGGTTCAAAATAAATGGCTCGTTTCCAGTATGTTTCTCGGTATTCTGATGACCGTTGCGCTCGTAGGCACGATGCCGATCTACTCTGAAGCGATTTTGTCCCGGATGCTGGTCAAAGACTTAGAAACCTTCCAGAATGAGAAGGGGATTTACCCGGGAAGCCATTGGTCGATGATTGGTTTTTATAATGAAACCAATGAAAAACGCTTCCAAATCATAGCGGAAATGAATCGTTTTATATCTAACGATGCCGCTCCAAGCTTCGGAATTCCAGTCAAGGAGCTTGTCCAGGAGCGAAGAACAAAGTCTGTAGGAATCATCCCCATCGCGGATGTTGGAGAGAAGAAAGCTAAGCAGACCGGGACATTGAGATCATACAGCGGATTGGAAAGCCATATCGCGCTTGAAGACGGCAGGATGCCTTCTAAGCAGCCGGTTGACGGGGTTTATGAGGTGCTAGTTACGGAAAAGGGGCTATCCAACTATAAAATGGTGCTCAATTCCGTGTTTCAATTATCCGACGACAAGATTTTTGGAACGGTTAAAATCAAGCCGGTCGGAGTGTTCACGAAGAAGAGTCTGGATGATCCGTATTTCCGAAATGCAAGCTTGAGCGATCTCAATTCTGCTTTCGTTATTAATGAAGAGCTGTTTACTCAAGAATTTATCCGAGCAGGCAAAATTCCGGTTGCGGCAACCGGTTGGTACTTCGTGCTTGATTACTCCAAGATGGAGCTCTCTAACGTCAACGATTTTATCGAAACCGATAAGCTGATCAAAGCAAAGGTGAAGTCGCAAATCATTCAATTCCAGAGCGAATTCACGGTGCCTGCGCTTGGGACGATCTCGGAGTACTTCGAACGGGCGAAGCAGCTGAACAAGCTTATGTGGTCCCTGAACGTACCCGTATTGATCATGCTGGGCTTCTATATGTTCATGGTGTCCAATCTGATCGTGGATCGGCAGAAGAACGAAATCGCTGTATTGCGCAGCAGAGGCGCTTCCAGATGGCAAATCGTTCTGTCTTTTGCCGTTGAAGGATTATTGTTATGCGTGATTGCTTGGCTGGCAGGCCCTTTTATCGGAATGGGATTAACGAAGGTGCTCGGAGCCTCTAATGGATTCTTGGAGTTCGTGGATCGGTCAAGCATGCCGGTTCATATGAATAGCAAGTCTTTCCTGTATGGAGGAATTGCGGCGGCTGTTTCGTTCCTCATGATGCTTATTCCGGTAATTATGGCTACCCGCGTATCCATTGTCGGACATAAGCAGCAGCTTGCACGCATGCAGCGTACGCCGTTCTGGCATAAGGCGTTTCTGGATGTTGCAGCTTTAGCGGTATCCATCTATGGCCTCTATACGTTCCAGAATCGCTTGAAGGATTTGAAAAGCCTAGGGTTGAACACGGACGATTTGCAAATCGATCCGTTACAGTTTGTTATGCCGGCTTTATTCGTCCTCGGAGCGGGTTTATTGCTTCTAAGGTTATATCCATACGTACTAAAGCTTGTGTATTGGATCGGTCGAAAATGGTGGCCGCCATCCCTATATGCCACTTTAATTCAAGTGGGAAGGTCTAACAGCCAATACCAATTCTTAATGGTGTTCCTGATAATGACCATTGCCATTGGCGTATTCAGCGCGGGAGCGGCCCGGACTCTTAACAATAATACGGAGGATCGGATCCGTTACAGCAACGGAGCGGATTTCGTAACGAATGCGCAATGGCCTAACGATGCGCCGCCGCCTGCAGCGCCGGGAGGTCCGCCTCAAGCTGCAGCGCCTAAGGTTATTCACTACTTAGAGCCGTCATTCGAGCCTTACACGAAGCTGCCTGGCGTAGAGCAAGCGGCAAAGGTTTTTGTGAAGGAAAATGCTTCCTTCTCTGTCGGTGATAAGAATGGTACGGCCAAGCTTATTGGCGTCGATACGGATGAATTCGGCCATACATCCTGGTTCCCGAATGGGTTGCTTGAATATCCTTTCTATGAATATTTGAATTTAATCGCGGGCGATTCCCGCGGAGTGCTTATTTCCAAAACGTTGGCGGATCAGAGGGACGTGAAAAAAGGGGATACCATCTATATTGGCTGGCAGGAAGTGAGTTCCCAGCCGTTCGTCGTATTTGGCGTGATTGAGTATTTCCCGACTTTTAACCCCAATCCGCCGCTAGGCTCGATAGATGCCTCTGAAGAAGAGTCTAAAAAAAATGCACCCATGCTAATCGTCGGACATTTGAGCCGTATCCAGTTCCAGTTGGCGCTAGAGCCTTACGAGATATGGATTAAGATGAAACCGGGCTCTTCTACCTCTGAATTTTATGAAGGGATAGCAGAGTCCAAAATTCCTCTTGTGAGCATCGTAAATACCAAGGAATTATTAAGCAAAGCAAAGAACGATCCTTTCTTGCTAGCGCTGAATGGGATTCTAACCCTTGGCTTTATTATTTCCATTCTAATCAGCTTTGTCGGGTTCCTGCTGTATTGGATCTTATCACTCAAAGGGCGGACGCTGCAGAACGGAATCATGCGGGCTATCGGGCTTTCGCTTCGCCAACTGATCGGTATGCTGGCCTTAGAGCAGTTATTAACCTCCGGAGTCGCGATTATGATTGGAGTCGCGGTCGGAAATTTAGCAAGCCGTCTGTTCGTCCCGAACTTCCAGATCGCCTTTAATCCAAGCAGTTTAGTTCCACCTTTCAAGGTGATGTTCGAGGCGATCGATTTCATCCGGCTGTATTCAATTGTTTTCTTCATGCTTATACTCGGTCTGGGCATTCTGTCTTACATGCTCTCTCGTATCCGTGTCCACCAAGCGCTGAAGTTGGGGGAGGACTAATTGATGATTCATTGCGAAGGCTTGGTCAAAATCTACAAGGCGGCAGACCTTGAGGTTTTTGCGCTGCAAGGGCTCGATCTAACGATTGAAAGCGGAGAGCTGATGGCAATCATCGGCAACAGCGGAAGCGGCAAATCGACTTTGATGAACATGCTCGGAGGTTTGGATCGTCCCTCTGCAGGAACGCTTACGATTGATGGCAAGAACATGCTGAAGATGTCCGAGCGCGATCTCGTGCGGTATAAGCGGGAAAACGTCGGTTTTGTCTGGCAGAATAATGCAAGGAACCTCATTCCTTACTTAACCGCACTCGAGAATGTGGAGCTCCCGATCTTGCTTAGAGGGAAACGCAAACGCATGCGGGCGATGGAGCTGTTGGAAGCGGTAGGTCTGATTCATCGAAAGAACAACAAGCTGCATGAGCTGTCCGGAGGTGAACAACAGCGGGTAGCGATCGCCATCGCGCTGGCCAACCATCCGAAGCTACTGCTTGCCGATGAACCGACCGGTTCGGTCGATTCTCGAATGGCAGACCAAATTCTTGATTTGTTCCGCGAGCTCAATCGGACGATCGGCATTACAATCGTTATCGTTACGCATGATCCGCTGCTTGCAAAGAAGGTCGACCGCGTCGTCTCCATTCGCGATGGCAAGATATCCTCAGAGATGCTGCGGCGCAAGTCTTACGTCGAAGAGCTGGAGGAGCTGGAGCGCGGAATCGCTCAAACTGAGGAAGATTCCCATGTGGAATATGCGATTCTAGACAAGGCAGGCCGTCTTCAAGTTCCGGCGAACTATCTGGAATCTATCGGTGTGAAGGATACAAACAGGGTTAAGCTGGAGCTGGTGGAGGGCAAGATTGTGTTGACCTCTCCGGAAGAGGCTTCATGAGACAAGATAACCGCAAGAGTATAAGCTTCTTGAAGCGAATGAACAAGTGTTGTCATCCGGCGATTCTTGTTCATTTGGCTTCTTTTTTATAAGTTTTAGAAATTTATAGGTCTTGCGGAATTCTACTGCTGTTCAGTGAAAATAAAGGGTTAGATCGTGAAAATAAAGTTGCAGACTAGAAAATTGAATTGTTAGACTGACCGCAAGGCATTGAACTGACGGGCAGTAATCCGCATTAGTATATAATCAAACCAAACGTAATAGATTACCCTTTAAGGAGATTACCCCTATATGACGAAAACGACCTTCCGCATCCGCCGCCCCTCAATGGATGATGCCCAAGCTGTTTGCGACCTTGTGGCTGCCTGCGATACCGAAGACCTCGGCGCGCCCGACATCGTTCTCGACGACGTCCTAGACATGTGGTCCCGCTTCGATCTCGAGAACAATGTTTGGGTCGTTGAAGACGCAGACTTCGCTTTAATCGGTTACGCCTTCCTCGAGGATGACAGCGAAGAGAAGCTGTTCAGCTGCGGATGCGTGCTGCCCACCGCTCGCGGCCGAGGCGTCGGCTCGGCGCTCGTCGCAGCGCTCGAAGCACGCGCTGCGGCACTCCGGAATGAATCCGGCGTCTCGAAGCGCCTACAAAGCATGATCCCGACGTTATGCGAAGATGCCGTCCGCCTGATCGAGGCTCACAGCTTCGCCCCGGTCCGGTACTTTAAGCGCATGGTAATTCGCTTAGATGCCGAATCGGCTGCGGCCGCGCCGCCGGAGGGCATCACAATCGAGCCATTTGTGAAGGATCGCGACGAACAAGCCGTCTATGAAGCCTATGTAGAATCGTTCGCCGACCACTGGGATTTCGCGGTGCCAACCTTCGAGAAATGGGTCGAAAAGACGCAACTGCCTACCTTCGACGAACGATGGTGGCTGATCGCCTTCGACCCGAAAGGCGTCGTCGCTGGCTTTGCGCTCGGCCGCATGCGCGAAGACCTGCTCTTCATTGAAAAAGTCGGCGTACGCCGGCCGTTCCGTGGCCAGGGTCTTGCGCTTGCGCTGCTGCAGTGCGTGTTCGAGACATCCTATCGCTCCGGGCAGCCGCTCATCTCGCTGGGCGTCGACGCCGCGAACCCTTCAGGCGCCTATCGCCTCTATGAGAAGGCCGGCATGAAGCCCGACCACGAAATCAGCATCTATGAAAAGCCTTTCCCTTTTCCGGCCGAGTGAAAAAAGCTACCAATGAACTATGCCAGACAAGCGAAATGATGCACGTATCGCGAATCGGGCCATTGTTTGATAGATGGTGTTCAAGTAAAAACATTGCAACAAGAATACCATATGACTATGGGCGGCGTAGTTCAGCAAATTAATGGAAATGCATATAACGAAACAATTTATAATATTTTTGTAGAAAACAAAGGTGAAAAGGTCGAAGCACCTGCAAACTACTCTTGGATCCCGACTATTGACACACTTGGGTCTTACTATAAAAATGCACAATTCTGGACGACAGCTGTTATACAAGGTGAAATAACCTGCGAATGAGTGAGTAAATGTGAGATAAACCCTTAAAACCGAGGGACGGGCAGGATAGTGGAGTATTCTTCTTAATATGGGTAAAATAATGATATCCGAAAAATGGAGGGACTTTTATGACAATAGGATCCCAATACGATATCGATGGTCTGAAGGAAATCGGCAAAATCGTTGCAATGACGATTAGTGAAATGAAACGTCACACACGTGTCGGTATTACAACAAAGGAACTTGATGATATCGGAGGTAGGTTTTTGAAAATGCATGGTGCTGTGCCAGCACCGAAAGCAACTTACAATTTCCCCGGCAACACATGTATTAGCATTAACCATGAAGTTGCCCACGGAATACCCGGAAATCGCATCATCCAACCTGGCGATTTAATAAACATCGATGTTTCGGCAGAACTGGGAGGTTATTATGCGGATGCGGGGCAGTCTTTTCCGATACCTCCATACAATCCATCATTATTGCGTTTATGTGAATACACACACAATACGATGATGAAAGTAATCTCTTCACTTAAGCATGGAGTTAAATTGAACGAAATCGGAAGGATTATTGAAATCGAGGCTACAAAAGGCGGCTATAATGTTATTAATAATTTGTGTAGTCACGGTATTGGGAAATCCCTGCACGAGACACCCAAAGAGATTCTCCCTGTTTATAACAAGCACGATAAACGTGTATTAAAAGAGGGTTTGGTAATTACAATTGAGCCATTTTTATCTACCGGTGCGGGGTATGTCGTTGAGCAAACGGATGGGTGGACTTTATGTGTGCCTGACAACAGTTATGTGGCACAACACGAGCATACGATAATAATTACAAAGAATCAGCCCATCATCGTGACTGCAGCATAGACCAGTCAGAATGTTGTGTCATTGTTGCGCTAACGGGTACTATAGTTTAACAATGAAGAGCAGTTTGCCTCAGCAACTGCTCCTTTTGTTTATTTAGCTAAAGTGCAGCATAGTGTAGTAATCACTTTGAAGAATTGCATAGCATAAAGCGGGGGGCAACATGATTGGTAAAGCTAGTATTTTGGTTTTAGCGATATATCTAATTCTCTTTCATGGCTTCCACGAATGGTTTGGTGAATTACCAGTAAACCTAGTAGGATTAGGTGGACATGATGGGGCTGGAAACGCTTTTTTTAATTTTTGTACCTATTCGATTCTGGCTTTTCTTCTCGGAACCATTCCTTCATTTTTTATAACCTATAAGAAGAAGTGGGTTTTTCAAACGGCAATAAGTGCCTTTATAGCATCACCATATATTACAGTTCTGTACCTTGCACTAACTTAGTAATGTTCCTTCATACTTGAGACATATTCACTTACAGTCAAATAATCGCGGAGCTTATTGAAGGAGGATGAAAGATACTATGGAGGACTCTGTAGTTATACAAGCAGAACGAATTGCAGGCGATTTTCTGCTAGAACAAACGAAAACATCATACCAAATCATAGGTAAAGGTATCACAAATCAGGTTTGCGTAGTCGAAACTAAGAGCCATAAAGTTGTTGTCCGCATGAACGATAAAGATACATTTTCAAGTTTTATCAAAGAAAAATGGTGTATCGAGCAAGCAGCCGCAGTTGGCATTCCCGGACCTGAGGTGTTGTCTATTGGTATTGTTGATGAAACCGCATATATGATTCAAGCCTTTGTTGAGGGAGACAACGGGTTAGACAGTACGGTTCCCAAGTCCGATGTTTGGAGGAAACTGGGCGAATATGCCAGGCTTGTTCATTCTATTCAAGTGAAAGGATATGGAGGGAATCTGATTGATCCAGTCCATGGTGAGTTTCAGTCACCTTCTCATGCCGGATCAGACGGCAGTTGGCAAGGGTATGTGCAGTATAATATCAATAGTTTGACTGAGCATGATCGCTTGATTGAGCTTGGAGTAATCACTCAGATGAAATCGCAGAGAGTAAGAAAACTGTTTGAAAATTTGAAGAGTGAACCGTTCCGCTTCGGTTTAAACCATGGAGATATCTCTTTAAAGAATACGATTGTCAATCAGGCAAACCAAGTTATATTGCTGGATTGGAATGCAGAAGTAAGCGTGGTACCGCATGCAACTGTTGCTCAATTGATGCATTACCAAATCCTAGGACTAGAAGAAAGCCCAAATGTTGAGGAATTTAAAGCGTTTATGGACGGGTACGGAATAAATGAGAGAGACCTTTCTGTCACGAGGCATTTTCTGCTATTAAGGGCTTTCGATAACCTTAGGTGGGCTATTGATCGAAGTCCCGATCTGATCGAACCCTATACTGCGTTTGCGAAACAAGTCGTTGACATGATTATGGATTAGCAGAAATGCTGAAAGTACGATTTTGTTAGAGTATTTTATAGCGGGGGTGGGTTTGGTTTGCTTCAATCACTCTCGATAGACAAATGGAATGGGAATATAGACATAGGAGAGACTTTTGAAAATCCAGTTGGTGGTGGCGAAAACGATTTATACGTTGTAAGTAATTGGTAGTCGTAACACCATCCAACGCTTAGGGGGGGTTCAATTGATGATCGTTGCTGCATCTGTTTCAGACTTTGGATATATTCGCGACCATGATAATCATATTTTAGAGAACTTAATTTTGCCGAAAATTAAGGGGAATGAAATATACATACTGCGGAACCAAGATGAAAGTAATTTTGGATGGATGAGGTACGGTTATTTTTGGGATAATACTCCTTTTATGAATATGATTTGGATCGACGAACCTTATCGAAACAAGGGTTTAGGTAAGAAAGCAGTTCTATTCTGGGAAGAAAAAATGAAGCAGCAGGGGTTTAAATTAGTTATGACATCCACTTTGGCCAATGAAGGGGCTCAGCACTTTTATAGAAAGTTGGGTTATCGAGATTCGGGGTGTTTATTACTCGAAAACGAGCCATTGGAGATTCTTCTTACAAAGGCACTGAAGTAATAGTTCGTGAAATACAAAAGTATATAAAGGGCAAGACTTAATATATCCCCGCACCCAAAGGGTGTAGGAAAAAATGGGGGAAAGATTCAGGGCAGCGAGAATTTCTTTTGAATCGAAACGCAGAGATTCGGAAGCTTTTTCGACAGGATGAGAATCTGGATCGCCTCGTTAATTTATACTGTCTATCTCATGACAGTATTAAGAAGATGGTTTATTAAAGGGAAGCATAAAAAAAGGCTCGCGTGAAACAACAACACGAGCCTTTTTTTATGTAAGAAATTATTAGATCAATACTTGAAGCCCAATGGTAATGCTGTGATGAATCGGATCCATCGCTTTTTTTTGCGTTACTTAACTGATCGCTCAACTAACTGGCAGGAGAGTTGAACACTTGTTTTAATAACGGAGTGCAATTAGTATAATAAAAAACAAAGGTCCATCTATCGGATGGCTGCTTTTAAGAAAGGGAGTATCTATGCAAATAGAATCGCTTATTTATAGCGATAAGTTGTGGCAAGTCGTTGCTGAGTATGCGCAGAATTGCTCATGGAAAGCTGGGGCCACTTTAGCGAAACAAATGAAAGAATGCCATTTTTCAGACTGGGAAAGAGTTTTTGCAGCACTTGATGGTGATCACATTGCTGGTTATTGCACTTTAGCAAAAACCGACTGCATACCTGATATTCCCTATACACCTTATATCGGGTTCGTGTTTGTAGGAGAGCAGTACAGAGGCAATCGATTAAGCGAAAAGTTGATTTTATCTGCCTTGGCATACGCGAAGGGATTGGGTTTTGATAAAGTATACCTTGTCAGTGACCATGTTAATTTGTACGAAAAATATGGCTTCGTGAAGATAGATGAGAAAGAAGCACCTTGGGGAGCAATGGAGACCATTTTTATGCAACTGACGTAACGTGCTGCTGCCTAGCAAAGGGCCATCCACAAGGGCAATGTCATTTAGTTAAGGTGCAGGTCCAAATATCAAGAAAAAGAGCAGGTTATCGAAAAAGATAGCCCGCTCTTTTTTTGTACGAAAAAGAGAAATAAGACTTGA
>NZ_JBEQAP010000052.1:0-40211 GCF_041640265.1 Cohnella sp. | reverse complement strand
CTGGTGATGACGGCGGAGGGGTTCCACGCGTACCCATCCCGAACACGACCGTTAAGCCCTCCAGCGCCGATGGTACTTGGACCGCAGGGTCCTGGGAGAGTAGGACGTCGCCAGGCCGGAGCAATTTGTTCTCTATCGCTGTGTATAAGTAAGGACCATGCTCTCATAGCTCAGTAGGTAGAGTGCATCCATGGTAAGGATGAGGTCACCGGTTCGATCCCGGTTGAGAGCTCCATTTCCCTACTATCCATGGCCCCTTGGTCAAGTGGTTAAGACACCTCCCTTTCACGGAGGTAACAGGGGTTCGAATCCCCTAGGGGTCACCATTTTCTTCATACCGCAAGCGCCGTGGAGGCTTAGCTCAGCTGGGAGAGCATCTGCCTTACAAGCAGAGGGTCGGGGGTTCGATCCCCTCAGCCTCCACCATATTTTCCTTCCGTTGGGGATTAGCCAAGCGGTAAGGCAACGGACTTTGACTCCGTCACTCCTAGGTTCGAATCCTAGATCCCCAGCCACTCTCGAGCCATTAGCTCAGTTGGTAGAGCACCTGACTTTTAATCAGGGTGTCGAAGGTTCGAGTCCTTCATGGCTCACCATTCTTCCGACACCGGGTAGAATGCAAGCAAACGCGCGCGTATGGCGGAATTGGCAGACGCACCAGACTTAGGATCTGGCGGGAAACCGTGGGGGTTCAAGTCCCTCTACGCGCACCAAAATCTTGTTTCTAAGTGACCCTCCAAAGAAGGGTTTTTTTATTTAGGCAGACTTTTAAATACCGATTTCATGAACAAGTAATTGGCGTTATGATGTAAGGGCAAGAAAATTGGGCTCTTCGGATAGTTTGGTTGAAAAGTCCATAATGTAATTTGAATATAAAATCGGATTACATGGTTGACAACCCCCCTAACCGATGGTATGATGTAAATGTAAACAAAATCGGATTTGGAGGTTGATGGATATGAAAGGGACAGTATTCATGAACGGAATCGACACAGAAAGATTCAATCAATGGTTGGTGAATGATTATCGCATGTTTCGAGAAGAGTTTGATGGTCTTGACGTTGAACAGCAACTTGAAATCATCGAACAATACGAAAACGAAAATCGTCCGTAAGGAGAGGAGGAAATGGTCATGAATGGCACAGAAACTCCTCGGATGCAAGTTGTAATGGTAAAAGAGAGTGAATTGAGAACATACGAATATCATTTAAATGGTGCCGAAGTTGTCGCAGTGTTTAATCATCAAGGTGGAGAGCGTTACCCGATGACATTCCGTAAAGGTCGAACACGCACGATTTACACCGATAAAACAGGTTCTTATATCAAGTTGGACAACTATAAACACTACTTGGAGAACATGGTGTAATGGACATATTAAGCCTCCCTAAATTCAATGTCGTTCAAGTCGCTGAAAATGAACATGACTTCCAGATACGGGTGGAGACGAACTCTCCACCTCTTGCCTGTCCTCATTGTGGATGCGTAGCGAACCTCTATAAGCACGACAACCGTGAGCAGTTGAGTATGGACTTACCTATCCATGGAAAGCGTGTAGGGCTTCTCGTAAAGCGTCAGAGATATCGGTGTAGAGATTGCAACCAAACCTTCTGGGAACGCTTAGACCACACGATAGACGAGAAGAGAAACTGTACTAAACGATTATTGGCTTACATTGAGAAGCAAAGCCTTAAACGAACGTTTGTCAGCATATCTGAGGACGTTGGGCTTAACGAAAAGACGATACGAAACATCTTTCGTGATTACATTAATCGCCTGGAAGAGACATTACGGTTCGAAACTCCTAACTGGCTCGGTATTGACGAAATCCACATCATCAAGCCTCGTTGCGTTTTGACCAACATTGAAGAACGAACGTTGTTAGATGTTCTTCCCAATCGCAATAAGGAGACCGTTATAGGCTACCTCTCACGCCTTCCAAACAGAGGGCGAATACAATACGTCACTATGGATATGTGGCAACCATACAGGGACGCTGTGAGGGCTGTACTGCCCAATGCTACAATCATCGTAGATAAGTTTCACGTTGTCCGAATGGCGAATCAGGCATTAGAGACTATCCGTAAACAGCTTAGAGAGGGCTTATCGCCTAAGCAACGGCGTGGGCTTATGCACGACCGCTTTATCCTCCTGAAACGCCATAAAGAGCTAACAGAGATGGACAAGATAACGCTTGACCTGTGGACGAAGAATCACCCCTCTCTCGGGACTGCATATGACTTAAAGGAATCCTATTTCGATATTTGGGAAAGCGACACAAGACAAAAGGCGTTCCTCAAATACCACGATTGGAAATCCAAGATACCAAAGGAACTGCAATCCGCTTTTGAGCCTCTTACAAAGGCTATGGCGAACTGGGAGACAGAGATATTCGCTTACTTCGACCATCGCATCACAAACGCCTATACGGAGTCTCTGAACAGCCTTATACGTGTGATGAATCGTATGGGTAGAGGATACTCGTTTGAAGCTCTTAGAGCCAAAATGCTCTTTACAGAAGGTCTTCAAAAGGAACGCAAGCCCAAGTATCAGAAGCGAGACTTCCTTGCCGACCTTGACCGCTACGATATGAACTATCCTTCGTTTGATAGAATGCCTCCTGTTGGAGTTGTTCGTGAGCGTAGCGAATTGCCTCTTGGTATCGACATTTCCACCTTGATTGAGAAATTGGAGAAGGGCGAGTTATAAGCCCTTTTCCACTATAAAATCCGAATACCCGAAAATTGTCGGAGCGTTTTGCTCGCACCATTGGCAACGTGGTGTTCCCTGCCGGAGGGACCATAATCAATCTCCGTGTTTACCGAATTTTTTTACTACCCAACAAGAACAACTCTGATGTCGAAAGCATCAGGGCTTTTTTCATGCAAGGAAACGCTGTACAACGGAGTAATAATGATAACTTCGAAATGGATGACCGTTTTTAATGGAACAAGCTGGACGCAAAAGGTTGAAAACAGCGATTATCTTTCTAATCCGGATCAGTATTTGTTGGAGCGAAAACGGGTCGCCGCCATTGCGGCTGCACATTTTCGCCATGGTGTGGCGAAAGGTATGGGGCGAAACGCGAACGCCGGGGATTCGAGCCAACATACGGATGAAGAACCCCCCTCGATGACAGCTCGGAAATAGGTATTATCCACAAAAATAGGCTTGTCAAATGGGAGCGCATCCACTATGATAATAACATAAACCGATTTAGTAAATCGGTTTATGTTAAAGCTTTTCACAGAATGACAGCATTTCTTCACAAGGAAAACAAGGAGGACAGAGAGAGAATCGATTGCAGTACGTTCATGGCTTTATCTACTTAAGGGAGGCATAACTTACATGAAATCGTGGAAATTTCTATTAGTCGCTTTGGTTGTTGCCGTGGTTACAGCTTGCGGGAACGGCAATAGCAAGAACAGCGAACCAACGGCCAGCAATGGCAACAATACAGAAAACGTCGGCAAAACCGTCGAAATTGTCATGCTGAACTCCAAAGGTCAGATTCACGAAGAGTTTGAGAACGCAGCAGAAGCCTTCATGAATGAAAACCCGAATATCAAGGTGAATATCCTCACCGTGCCAAGCGGACAATCTCCGTTCGAGAGAGCCTCCGTCCTGTACTCGTCCGGAACGCCTGCTACTCTGAACATGCTGGATGCGGGGGACATTCCTAAATTCAAGGACAAGGCGTTGGATCTGTCCGGAGAACAATGGGTGAAGGACTTGGCCGCTCCTAACGAGCTGGACGGCGCGACCCTTGCATTCCCGTTCGCGGTAGAAGGTTACGGTCTGGTGTATAATAAAGCGGTCGTGGAAGAGGCAACGGGAGGTACATTCGATCCGGCATCGATAAAGTCTTTGGCCGATCTGGAGGCATTGTTCCAAACGATTGAGAAGTCGGGCATTTCCCCTATTCTTGTCGGAAGCATGCCATGGTCGTTAGGAAATCACTTCCTGCCGCTATCCTACGCAACGCAAGACGGTGGAGACACGGCTGCATTCCTCGCCAAACTGAAGGCCGGGGAAGCGAATCTCGCGGATAACGCAAGCTTCAACGGATTGATTGACACTTTCGATCTGATGAAAGCCTACAACGCGGGCAAAAAGGATTCGCTGGCGGTAACCGCCGAAAATATTGCCGCTGCCGTAGCGAATGGAACCTCGGCTTTCACATTCAATGGGAATTGGATGATCAGTCAATTGCACGAAGTGAATCCTGACGGCGAATATGCGTTCTTGCCGGTACCGATCGACCATGCGATTAATCCTAAAGCCGTCGGATCGATCGCTGTAGGCGCTACGAAGCAGATCTTCATCGATAAGAGCGAAAGCACCCCGGAGCAGCAAGCGGCGGCTAAGCAGTTTTTGGAATGGTTTGTATACAATGAGACCGGACAAGACTTCCTGGTCAACAAAATGGGAATCATCCCAGCAACTTCGAATAACCCGCTCGAGCCGTCCGACTCGCTCGGAAAGTCCATCAAGAGCTACATGGACAGCGGATTGACCATCTCGTTCGCGGCTAACTACGTGCCGGGCGATCACTCGAAGGAAATCGGAGCATCGATGCAAAAGTATTTGGCCGACAGCACGGATCGCGCAGGTTTAGCCAAAGAAATCGAGGCCTTCTGGAAGGGCAAGGAGTAAGCCGGACCAAAGAATGTGGTGGATGTGAGATCACCTCCATCACATTCTTTATTATTGAGGAAGAACTGGAGTGATCGTGTTGAATGCGAAGAAGAATTTATTCAGAAACACGGGAAGGCAACTCTTTTATACCGGTCCGGCGATCAGTATTTTTGCGGCTGTCATCCTTGTTCCATTTATATACGGAATCTATCTTACGTTCTTCAAGTGGGACGGCATAGCGTCTCAGATGCCCTTCGTCGGCGTTACGAATTATTTGGACGTATTTCGCGACAATGCCTTCTGGAAGTCCATGGCGCTAACCCTTCGGTATGTGGCGATATCGGTTCTCCTCATTAATGGAATAGGATTTCTGCTCTCTTATTTGTTAGTCACGTGGATGAAAAGACAGAATTTCCTTCGTGCTTCGTTTTTTGCTCCGAGTCTAATTGGCGGATTGGTGCTCGGGTTTTTGTGGCAGTTTATTTTCCACAATTTCTTCGTAAAGATCGGCGATCAATTCGGCTGGGAGCTCTTCAGCAAATCTTGGCTGGGAAATGAAAAATTAGCTTTCTGGGCGCTTGTGATCGTCACGGTATGGCATTATGCGGGCTACATGATGGTTATTTTCATTGCCGGATTGATGAATGTGCCTAAAGATATTATGGAAGCGGCTACCATCGACGGGGCGGGCAGGTGGAAGCAATTGTCACGAATGATTCTCCCGCTGATGGTTCCCTCCTTTATCGTCACTGTCTTCTTGTCTCTGCAACGCAGCTTTATGGTCTACGATCTTAACTTTTCTTTAACGGAAGGCGGACCCTACGGAAGTACGATCCTAGCTTCGATGCATGTGTTCGACAAAGCGTTTCGCAGTTACAATTACGGGTTAGGCCAGGCAGAGGCGTTCGTCCTGTTCCTGATCGTGGCGATCATTACGATTACCCAAGTGTATTTCAGTAAGAAAATGGAGGTCGAACATTAAGTGCACATCACGTTATGGCTTCGGAAGCTCCCGGTATATGTGATCGTACTCCTGGCTTTGCTTCTGTTTATGTTCCCCTTTATGCTGCTGCTGCTGAATGCGTTCAAGTCCAATGCCGAGATTATTGAATCGCCCATGAGCTTTCCAAAGACCTTCCATTTTGAAAATTTCAAACTGGCCATCGAACAGATGAATTATTTCGGCAGTTTTTTAAATACAGTGTTTATTACATTTACAAGCGTGCTGATTATTTTACTGTTCTCTTCGATGACGGCTCATTATTTCGTTCGTAATCGCACCCGATTCAATAACACCATGTTTTTGTTGATGGTTTCTTCCATGATTATCCCCTTTCAGGCGATTATGATCCCGCTCGTCAGCGTGTACGGGAAGATGCTGGGCTGGATAAGCGGAGCGCCGCATCCCGCGCTAATCTTTATGTATGTCGGCTTCGGTACGCCGCTGGCCGTATTCATTTATCATGGTTTTATCAAAAGCGTTCCGCTGGAGCTTGAGCAAGCTTCGCTTATCGACGGCTGCAACGGCAGGCAGACCTTTTTCAAAATCGTACTGCCGATCGTGCTGCCCACATCGGTGACCATTGGAATTCTGCATGTCCTGTGGATCTGGAACGACTTCCTGCTGCCGTTGATCGTGCTGCAGAATGCGGGTAAGGCCTATCTGACGCTGCCCCTTGCCATTCAGGTGTTCAAGGATATCTACTCCACGGATTACTCCAAATTCCTGCCGGGCATCCTGCTCACGATCATGCCGGTGCTCGTTATTTATCTGTTCGTGCAGCGGTTCATCATCCAGGGAGTAACGCAGGGAGCGGTAAAGTAGCAACGGAGATTATACCTACAGAAAAGAGAGATTGCCTTGAAGAAGGATTTGGATGTCATTACGATAGGCGACGGAATGGTAACCATGAATCCCCGCAGCAAGGGACCGTTGCGCCATGTCAACGAATTTGAGCGCAAGGTAGGAGGAGCCGAACTGAATCTGGCCATCGGTTGCGCCAGGTTGGGACTCAGAACCGGTTGGATCAGCCGACTGGGCAATGATGAATTCGGCAAGTACGTGTATCATTACGCTCGCGGCGAAGGCATTGATGTAACTCAGGTCGAACTACTGGAGTCCTACGCCACATCCGTGAATTTCAAGGAAATTCGCGAAGACGGAAGCGGGCGGACCTTCTACTATAGATCGGATTCGCCGACGTTGACGATGTCGGAGGAGGATATTCACGCCGAATACATTAAGCGCTCCCGCGTCTTGCACCTTACAGGGGTGTTCTCCGCAATTCGCAAGCATGATATGTCGGTCATTATGAAGGCGATTCAGCTGGCTAAAGAACATGATGTTCGGGTTTCCTTCGATCCTAACATTCGATTGAGGCTATGGTCGAAGGAGGAGGCGAGGTCGGCGCTGACCGAACTGTTGCCCTATGTCGATATTCTGTTGACCGGCGAAGAGGAGGCGGCCCTGCTGCTGGACACCGCCGATGTCAACGAGATGCTGGCTGAATTCAGGAGGTATGGCATTTCCCACATCGCGATTAAGCAGGGAGAAAGAGGATGCACGGCAGTCCGCGGACAGGAAGCGATCCGCATGCCGGCCGTGCCGGTTCCGCAAGTGGTGGATACGGTCGGAGCCGGAGACGGCTTTAATGCCGGGTTTCTGCTGGGTTATTTGAACAATTGGCCTTTGGAGCGAGCAGCCGCATTCGCCAATAAAGTCGGCTCTATGGTGGTAAGCGTTTCTGGAGATAACGAAGGTCTTCCTTACTATGAGGAAGTGGTAGCAAGCGAAATATTGGAACGATAGGCGGGGATGCTTCGTGAAGCTGCAAGTGGCACTGGATCGATTAACTGAGGAACAATGCCTGCTTATGTTGGAGGAGATCGGCGATCTGGCGGAGTGGATCGAGATCGGAACAGGCGTGATTAAACAATATGGCATGGCTATTGTTGCAAGGATCAAGAAGGATTGGCCCAATGCGGTTCTTGTAGCCGATATGAAAACCTGCGACGCTGGAAGAAGCGAATCTTCTCAAGCTTTTCTAGCAGGGGCGGACGTGACGACGGTGATGGCCTTTGCGGATGACCGGACAATCGCAGAATCCTTGCAAATCGCCGACCAGCAGGGCAAGCAAGTCATGGTTGATTTATTGGGAGTCGTCGACCTCGAACGAGTGAATCGGCTCTACGAGCTGGGAGTCAGACTCTTCTCCGTGCATCGCGGCAAGGATATGCAGGAGCTTCCCGAACAGGCTTATACGGGTATTCCGATGATGGAGCATCTCCGCAAGCTATCGGACGTCCGATTCTCCTATGCGGGAGGGGTCGACGAGCACGCGATAGCGCGGCTTCGCCCGTACCGGCCGGATGTGCTGATCGTGGGCAGCGCCATTACGGGAGCGCCGGACCGAAGAGCGGCAGCGCTAAGAATACAGGGGGAAATGACGGGATGAAAGCATTGCTTAAGAGCATTATGGACGAAATTGCAGGCGTATTGGGGAATGTGGACGAAGCAAAGTGTCTGGCCTTTGCGGAGAGAATCGGCAAGGCCAAACGCATTTTTATTGCGGGAGAAGGACGATCGGGATTAATGGGCAAGGCGTTCGCCATGCGGCTCATGCATGCCGATTATCCGGCCTTTGTCGTAGGTGAGACGATTACCCCCAATATTGAACAAGGAGATATGCTGCTTGCGATCTCGGGATCGGGCACGACGGGCAGCATCCAGCTCTACGTCAGCCAGGCCAAGCAGATCGGAGCCGACATTGCGCTGATCACCACGAACGAAACCTCGCCGTTAGCCGAGAGCAGCGACTTTGTACTGCGGTTGCCTGCGGCGACGAAACGGCGCTTGGCGGATGAACCGGCGACGATGCAGCCTTTGGGCAACCAATTCGATCAAAGCTTGCACCTGTTGCTGGATGCGGTCATGATTCATATCGTCCGGGCGTCATCTTCGGATCCGCAGGAGCTGATGGCCAAGAGACACACGAATTTGCAATAAGGGGAGCGTGGACGCAGGATGAAGCTATACAATCATATCGAGCTGCCGGAGCAATGGCCGCCGCGCAACGCCGAGACGACGCTGGACCAACCGCCTTCCAAGGAGTACAGAAAGCAGTGGCCGGATGTCGTGAATATTACCGTGGGAAGGCAGCTGTTCGTAGATGATTTTCTTATTGAATCGACCGATTTGACCCGGGTGTTCCACCAGCCGACGCTTGGCGATCAGCCCGTATTTGTTCCGGAGACTCCGTTGGAGATGGATGGAGGAAATATTCCCTGCGCCTGCCCGTTCAACGACGGCATCTTCTACGACGACGAGGACGGAAAGTTTAAAATGTGGTATCAGGCCGGCTGGTTTGACGGCGTGGCGTACGCCGAAAGCGACGACGGGATTCATTGGAAGAGATTGACGGAGATCGATGCGGCCCGCTCGACCGATCGGGTCATTCCGGTGGAGCAAGGAGCACTGCGCGACGGAGCTGCGGTCTGGATTGATTATCATGCCGCCGAACCGGATGAAAGGTACAAAATGATGGTCTTCTTCCGCAAATTCGGAGAAGAGCCGGTGACGTATTTGACCATGCCCAAGCACTTCCACGATGTCCCCGGCTCCCTACCGCCTAAGGAGACGATCAAGCTGTACAAGTCGGCTAACGGCATCGATTGGGCAGAGGCCGGCGAGACCGGGATGGCCGGGGATAACTCGACCTTCTTCTATAATCCGTTTACGCGGAAGTGGGCGTTCAGCTTAAGAACCTTCTCGGCCTTGGACAGCCGCGTGCGGACCCGGGGATATTATGAGACGGACGATTTCTTCCGCAGAACGCAATGGAAAGCCGAGGACATTCGGTTCTGGGCCCGAACGGATATCTATGACAGGCCCGATCCCGAGCTCGGTTATTATACGCAGCTGTACAATCTGGACGCTACGCCCTATGAAAGCCTCATGTTAGGAGTGTATACCGTATTCCTTGGCCCGCCGAACACGGTCTGCGAACGCACCGGAAGTCCGAAGATCAACGATCTCAAAATCGCGTTCAGCAGAGACGGGTTTCATTGGGATCGTCCGACTTATGAACCGTTTATCGCCTCTTCCAAGGTTGCGGGGCGCTGGGACAACGGCTATGCGCATGCTCCTAACGGGGTATGTCTGGTCGTAGGGGACGAGCTCTATATTTATGTATCCTTTTTCTCCGGAGTTTCCCCCAATCTGGGCGTTCATGAATATGCGGGAGGCTCTCTTGGACTTGCGAAGCTAAGGAGAGACGGCTTCTCCTCCTTGACGGATGGCGGTCAAGGCGGCAGCGTGACGACCAAGAAGCTCGTTTTCTCGGGGGACCGTCTATTGTAAATGCGGATGCCGCGCAAGGCAAGCTTTATGCAGAGGTGCTGGACGAAGACGGAGCGGTCATTCCCGGGTTTTCCAAGAATCAATGCGAGCCGTTAGGGGGCGACAGCACTTGTGCGCAGATTCGTTGGGTTGGAGGAAATCTGGAAGCGATGGCGAATCGTACAATTAGGCTGCGTTTTTATCTGGAGAAGGCGTCTTTATACGCGTTCTGGATAACGGCGGACGAAGAAGGGCGCAGCGGCGGTTATATGGCCGCGGGCGGTCCGGGCTTCCATCAAGGTCGGGATGTCGCAAGACACGGCGAGTAAGGCTTTTCGGTCCGGATGGAACATGAAATCACGGTTTAGGTGGGGAAGTAATGGCAAAAGGGAAAAGAGCGACATTGTCCGATGTGGCCAAGTCTTCGAACGTATCCAAAAGCACCGTGTCGCAGTACTTGAATCATCGCTACGAGTATATGTCCGCCGAGACTAAGGCCAGGATTGAAGCTGCGATTAACGAGTTGGATTATCAGCCCAATATTTTAGCCAGAAGTCTCAAACAAAAAACAACGGCAACGATCGGCGTGATCGTGGCCAATCTTCTCCATCGGTTTTCGACTGAAGTGACCCGCGCTATAGAGGACTACTGCCATCATCATGACTATCATGTGATTATTTGCAATACGGATGAAGATCCGTCCAAGGAAAAGAAATACGTGGAGATGCTTATCGCCAAACAAGTGGACGGATTAATTATTGTTCCGACATGTCAAAACATGGAGCTGTATCAGAGGTTTGTAGACGACCATTATCCGGTTGTTTTTCTTGATCGAAAGCTGGAAGGACTTCCTCTCTATACCGTCGTTATGGATAACATCCGTTCCTCCTACATCTGTACGTCGCATCTTATTGCTCACGGGCATGAAAGGATTGCCATCATGACCCCTCCGCGCCACATCAGTTCTCGCGCGGAACGAATCGAGGGCTACGAGGCTGCGATGCGCGATCACGGCCTCCCGATCCGCCCGGAATACATCAAGAGTACGCGCATTGACGAAGCGATACCGGAGCTGGAGCGAATGCTGTCCATGGAAGAGCGTCCGACCGCCCTGCTGGCGGGCAACGACTTGATTCTAATGGAAGTGTTGAGCTATATGATGGGGAAAGGAATTCGGTTTCCTGAAGATATTGCGCTTGTGCTGATCGATGAGGTTAACTTCACCGACTTTCTTCCTTCGCCGTTAACTACGTTCAAGCATCCTGTCGGTCATATGGGTCGAAAAGCAGCGGAAATGCTGCTCGATCAAATCAAAACGCGACAGACGACGGTCGAACCGGAATCTCATCTCGTCGTTTTCAAGGGAAGCTTACAGGTGCGAAAGTCATGCGGGGGCCCGATCCCGCATCGCCAGGCTCCGGGCACGCAGGATGAGGATGAAGCGATAGGGATGGAACAATAAGCCGACAGATTGTGAATGTAGACCATGACCGTACGCTCGTCGCTCAGCCCGTCGAGGTCCTCGTGCCGGCTCCTTGGATCAGGATATTTCCATGTCAAATCGTCCAAATTAGAATGGACACGATCTGAATGGAGGTACACCAGAGATGAACCTGAAAAGATGTTTTATCCCTATCCTATTCGTTCATGCTCTTCTTTCCGCATGTTCCAATTCTACCCAGGAGCAACAAATGCACACTCAAAACGCGCCATCTGGAATTAAAATGCGGTCCGAATATGGGATGAAGAGCGCCTCCGGCAACATGCATGCGCTGGCGGGAGGTTCCGAGACGACAGAACGCGTTCTTCGCCCGATCAGCAATTATGAGCTCCAGAAGAAATTCCCGAATATTCTTGTGCTTCGCGGTTCCTTGCAGAAAAATCTCATCGCTTTGACGTTCGACGATGGTCCTGACCGCCGGTTCACTCCACAAGTGCTGGATGTTCTTAAGAAGTACAAGGTGAAAGCGACATTTTTCTTGATGGGCTCCAGAGTAGCCGGTCATCCGGATATCACGAAAAGGATTCATCAGGAGGGTCATTCTATAGGCAATCACACGTATTGGCATCCAAAACTGTGGCAGGAAAGCATTGACCGCATGAGGTGGGAGGTTACGCAAACAGACGCTGCAATTAAAAATGTGGTAGGGTATTCGCCGAAGCTCTTTCGTGCGCCATACGGGGGACTGAATGATCAGCTTCTAGCGGAACTTGGGAAAATGAATTTCAGTGTCATCGGTTGGTCTGTGGATTCCATGGATTGGACGCAGATCGATTCCGCTGCCGTGAAGAAAAATGTTTTAAGTAATTTGCATCCGGGAGCTATCGTTCTCATGCACAGCGGCGGTCACTGGACGCAGGACCTTTCAGGGATGGTCCAGGCGCTGGATGAACTAATTCCCCGCCTAAAAAAGGAAGGCGCGGAATTTGTCACGATTCCGCAAATGTTTAATCTGCCGGAAAGGAAATAAACTGATTTCGTTGGAAGCCAGCTCCCGAAAGGCGATTAAGCCATTTACCGGGTGAAAATCTTCATTTGTAGTTCAGATGCAAGAGATCTTTAATGACGTATTCGATTCCCTTCACAGGACTGGGAATAGGGACATCCAGCAGTTGCAATAAAGCGAGAAGGAAGGTTGGGAGCAGGAAGAGCGAGAAAACAGCGAGTTCGCGCCAATATTTTTTGCGGATAAGAGCGGGGACTTCCAACCAAACGACAACCGCGAAAAAGACGAGCAGCAAAAAAATCATAGGCGCACTCCTCCTTCCCGTGTCCGCGGCAACCGACGGATTATGGCGAGTCCAAGCGTGATCACCGGCAGCGAGTAAAACAGCATGGCGTAGATGGGCCATATATTTACCCCTACATACATTTGTTCTGCAGCCGCATCATAGAGGAGGATCGAGAAGCTGACGCTGAAAATAGCGATCGGAAGCACCAAAGGTTCATACGACCTCAATCCGAAAATTTGGGCAAACCCGAGAGCGGACGCATAAAAGAGAACGCTGATCTTGATGAATACCGTGACTAACAGGACGATTGCAACGAGCAGCTCCATTCTGGTAATGATGTGCGCGATATCGATCAGGCGGACCGCTTCGAACGAAGGAGAAACCAGAACGTTGGTAAGAATGCCGAGAGCGGCAATATCCCGGACAACAAGAATCGCCAATGTGGCCGCTCCAATCGTCAAGCCCCATAATACGGCGCTTTTTGCTTGTTTGATCTTATTCACGTAAGGAGCGATCATCAGGAAAACCATTAGCTCTCCGAAGGGAATTGCAAACATGATATGAATGCCATGAAAAAAATCCTTCAAAGGCAACTCAAACAAAGGGAAAAAATGGTTGACTTCCATTTCGCCGAGCAATAAAAAAAAGGTTACAACGTCGACGAATATCGTAATGGCTACGGTAATTACCGCAATTCGGGCAATGGTTTCAATTCCGCTTCTGACCGCCCACGCGCATACGGCGATGAACATAATGAGAAATACGGTTAAAGGCGTTTTCGGGTACATATAGGTGACAAAAAAATCTCCGATAAATCTCAAATTATGCGAAATCACTTGAAAAGGGAACGAAACGAACAGAATGGACAACCCTTTGCCCAAGAAAGTTCCGTAAACCGACTCCAAGATTTGAACTATGTTCTGACCGGGAAATCGTTGGACGAGGGAGATGCAGACCCACACGAACGGCAGAGTCGCCGCTAAACCGGCTAGAACAACGAGCCAGGAGTCGTGTTTAGCCACATTGTAAGCAAACGCGACAACCAACGATGCTCCTTGAACAAATGCTGCTGCCATAAACAGCAATTGCGAGCTTGAAATAATCCCCTTCTCTACTCTCATTAACAGTCCTCTACTCCTCTGCAATCGGCTTCGACGCTCTTCCCTGGTTTCGTATTTTCGTTTCTACAGTCAACGCGACATCAATATCAGGAAAAATATTGTCCCAATCGCTCTCCAACTCGATCCACTGCCGGGGATATTTTCGATGCACCGCCTCGCCAAAGCCGAAAATGTCCGCGTTCAGCTTCTGAGCTTTTTCTACCGCTTTCATCATTTCTTCGCGAATAGCATCGGCTTTAAGTTCTTCGAGCTGCTTGTTCTTCGGCGGAGTGGCCAGATTTTCCGGGCACGATTGGCTGCCTTGAATGCCCTCCTCTTTAACATGGATGTTGATCCTTACTTTTCCGCGCTCCACGATCGGGACGACCTTCGATTCGGAATGGGTCGTGATGAGTGCGGCTTTGCCGTCGTCTTCGGGACATGCGACTTCAACGGTTCCTCTCCTTACCTTGCCCAGAACCCATAACATGCCCCGGGTTTCGCTTTGGTTTAATTGACCGATCAGTTTATCTTTCTTGAAAACGGCTGTTCCCGAGAGACGAACGGTTTCTTCGCTTCCTTGTCCTATTACTTCAATTAACGGAGCGATCGGCGCTGTCGTGCTGCTCATCAGACGGGTCAACATTTGCTTCAGATTAACCGTGCCGGATTGCGAGGCTTCAGCTTGAGATTCAATCAAATCCATGATATCCAGAGACGGCATTTTCTCCAGATGAGCAGGGGTATCCAATATTTCTTCCGCTTGATTTCTTGCAACGAGGACTTGAACCGTTAGACGGTTGGAATGTTCGCGGACAAAAAAATCGATATAGGGTTGAATCCCTTTCTTTGCGAGATTTTGGCCGAAAATGACAATCTGATTGTGAGCGAAATACAATTCGCGGGGCACTTTATGGATCCCGCTCTGGATAGCGGTGGAAACCGTCTCCCCCGAGCTTTTAATATTCCAGTAGGTGACTTCGCCTCCGCCGCCGTCCCTCCCGCCTTCTTTTTGCTCGACCGGTTTGAACAATTGAGCCGTAAACCGTACATTTTCACTGTCTTCGGGCTTATCCAATCCGATTCCCATGATAATGGCTATCGAGTCAACCTCATGACGGTTCCAGCATCCGGCGATAACGAAAATGAAAAGCGCAGAGGCGATTATTTTTATCATGTTGGACCCTCCCTTTCATTGGTCGGAGGGGCGGGCTCCAGCCTGAATTGCTGTCGCTCGGGATCGCGCCATCCGATCGTTCTGGGGCGGGTTAGCATGGCCCATAAAGGCGCACGGACAAGCACATCCTTCTGGTCATGGATGCTTAGCGGAGCCACGGGCGACAGATAAGGCGTTCCGAAAGACCGCAAGCCGGACAAATGAATAAACAGGCCCAGCATGCCGACAGCTACGCCGAATCCGCCCATGACGCCGGCCAGAAATAAAAAAAAATAACGCAAAATGGATACGGAGTCGGTTTGCGCCGGCACCACAAAGCTGGATACGGCAGTCAATGCGACGACAATAACCATAGGCGCTCCGATCAGACCAGCGGCGACTGCCGATTCTCCGATGATCAGGGCGCCTACGATGCTGATCGCCGAGCCAACGGGCCTGGGCAGCCGTATGCCGGCTTCGCGCAGAATTTCGAACGCCACGAGCATGACGAGCGCCTCTAGCACAGCCGGAAACGGGACGCCTTCACGCGACGAGGCGAGGGTAAAAAGCAACGGAGTAGGAATCAACTCCTGGTGGAAGGTCGTTAGAGCGACATAAGTAGCCGGCGCCAGGATGCTGATTCCGTAACAGCCGAATCTCAGCATACGGATCATCGATGCAAAGTACGGTCGGGAGTAATAATCTTCCGCGCTTTGAAAGCTTTCGATGAACAGCATGGGGACAGTCAGCACGAAAGGCGTGCCGTCAACGAGAATGGCCGCCCGTCCCTCCAGTATTTTGGCGGAAACAACATCGGGCTTTTCGCTGTTGGCCACGGTAGAGAATATGGAGTGGGGAGCGTCTTCGATCAATTGCTCGATATAGCCCGATTCCATGATGGCGTCGGTATCGATCCGATTCAGCCGACGTCTGATCTCTTCGACAAGACGGGGATTGACAACGCCTTTTAAATAGACGAGGCAAACATCGCTTTTCGTTTTTCTGCCGATTTTCAAGGGTTCCAGCGTCAGGGTGGGATTTTTAATTTTACGCCGCAATAGGGAGGTATTGATTCTCAGCGTTTCGGTGAACCCTTCCCGCGGCCCCCGCACGACGGATTCGGTTTTCGGCTCCTCTACGCCGCGCTCTTCCCAGCCTTTCGTATTTAAGACCAGCGCTTCGCGAAAACCTTGAATCATTAGTACGGTATCCCCAGAAAGGCATGCGTCGACCACACTTTCCAATGTGGTCGCTTCCTCCACGCTTCCCAAAGAAATCATACCGCTCTTAACCGCTTCTAAAGTCGCAGTTTCTAATTTGCTTTCGAACATACGGCTACCGTACATTAAAGGCTTTACTAAGCTCTCGTTAATTAGAAATTTATTAGTCAAGCCCTCCACATAGAGGATAGCGCCTTGCAATTTTCCTCCCTGCCCGAACGAAAATTCACGCAGGACAATATCATTGCTGGGGCCGAGCACTTGCTTCAGCCGCTCCAGATTGTGCCCAAGCTTAGGGGAAAGCTCGGCTTGCAGCGGTGAAGCCAAAGGGGATGGATCCATAGTCCCGTTTAATTTCCTTCCGAATTGTATCATTTTCAGCAAGAGTCGGATCATCTTATAGCCCCCAGACGTCTAGTTCGAATGTATAATCATATTGTTTTCCAATCACGATTAATTTAATCGATTCGAAAATAGGGGATGAGCTTACGGTTCCATTTTACCCGTACGTCAGGGATGTTATAATAGAGCGATAAGAGGATACAAACGTAAGGAGAAGTGCATGGAATTTATTAAACAGCTATTGATTGAACAGGGAATAACGTCTCAAATTGCAGTATATCTCGCGAATGTTATCGTCGTCATGCTGCTCGTCGGGCTGAGCGCCTTGGCCAATTTGGTCACCAAGAAGATCGTTTTGCGAATCATAGCTGCGTTCATCATGAAGAACCGCTTCACGTGGGACAACGTTTTTTTGGAACGCAAGGTGTTTCATAGACTGTCCCATATCGTTCCGGCTATTCTTATTTATTATTTTGCTTCGATCTTTCCCGGTTATCAGACGCTGATCGAGAAAGGCGTCGCCGTATATATCATCCTAATCAGCATGATGGCGATCGACGCTTTCTTGAACGCCTGCAACGACATCTACAACACCTACGAGATTTCCAAGGTTAAGCCGATCCGAGGGTATATCCAGGTCGTCAAAATTTTCGTTTTCATTATCGGCGCCATCATTGTTATCGCCAGCCTGATCGGCAAAAGCCCGCTACTTCTGCTAAGCGGCTTGGGAGCCTTGTCCGCCGTTCTTATGCTGATTTTCAAGGATTCGATACTGGGGCTCGTCGCCGGGGTGCAGCTGTCGGCGAACGATATGGTGCGCGTCGGGGATTGGATCGAAATGCCGAAATACAACGCGGACGGCGATGTGATCGATATTTCTCTGAATACGGTCAAGGTAATGAACTTCGATAAGACGATTACGACGATTCCCAGTTACGCGCTTATTTCCGATTCGTTTCGCAATTGGCGGGGGATGCAGCAAGCGGGCGGGCGACGCATTAAACGTTCCGTTTACATCGATACAAGCAGCATTCGTTTCTGTTCGGACGAGATGCTCGGGCGGTTTCGGAAAATCCATTTTTTGACCGACTATATTGAAAACAAGGAACGGGAAATCGCGGAGTACAACGACCGTAACGGCGTCGACAAGACGGTGGAAGTAAACGGGCGGCAGCTAACGAATATCGGCGTGTTCCGCATCTATGTCGAAAACTATTTGAAGCATCATCCGAGAATTCATCAAAGCTTGACGTTGCTCGTTCGACAACTGGCGCCTACTGAAAACGGCTTGCCGTTGGAAATTTACGCCTTCGTGAACGATACGAACTGGAGTCTATACGAGTCGGTCCAGTCGGATATTTTCGACCATCTTTTCGCCGCCGCTCCGTCGTTTGACCTGCGCGTTTTTCAGAATCCTACCGGGCAAGATCTTAACCGGGCGCTGCAGGGGGATACAGCTCCGTGAATGCGAATCGGGGCTGCCGCGTTTTGCCTCGCGGCATGCCCCGAATCAGAAGGGAAAGGCGGGAAAAGCGCATAGAACCAGGGCGGGAATAAAAAAAATAAAAAAATCCGCAAAAAGGCTTGCAATCCCGTTCGGTATTTGTTATATTATTTCTTGTCGCCTCAAGCACTTCGGACTGAACGAATGAGCGGCAAAAATATCTCAAATACGCGGAAATAGCTCAGTGGTAGAGCATCTCGTTGCCAACGAGAAGGTCGCGGGTTCGAATCCCGTTTTCCGCTCCATATATGCGCCCTTAGCTCAGCTGGATAGAGCATTTGACTACGAATCAAAAGGCCGGGAGTTCGAATCTCTCAGGGCGCGCCAGATTTATTCAAAACTTGTCGGGACGTAGCTCAGCTTGGTAGAGCACCTGGTTTGGGACCAGGGGGTCGCATGTTCGAATCGTGTCGTCCCGACCATTCAAGTTTTGCGCGGGTGTAGTTCAATGGTAGAACTTTAGCCTTCCAAGCTAATAGCGTGGGTTCGATTCCCATCACCCGCTCCATTCATTTAATTGAGTAGTTAAATAAGCGAGAGACAGAGCCTTCGGGCTTTTTTTTGAACTTCATAATCGTCGGGACGTAGCTCAGCTTGGTAGAGCGCTTGGTTCGGGTCCAAGAGGTCGCATGTTCAAATCGTGTCGTCCCGACCATCTTAATAATTAGGGATTGCGGTCTATGGCCGCAATTTTTTTGTGCCCAAAAGTTTTCATTCCCACAACCAGGCCTCGCGTTGCTTCTGGCGTTGCTCCCGGCACGATTCGCACCGCTTAGGCGGATTCCAACCGCGCATACGGAATTTGTCCTGTTCCTCGACGGTCCACTCAAAGCGCTTGCCGCACTCCCAGCACTTCAGGCGCTCGCTGCCGCGCGGCTCGATGATCGGCTCTCCAGGCGTGCAATAGAATGACCTGTGAGCGCCTTCCAGCATCAATGGCTCAGAATGCCCCTTTTCCAGATGGTCAATCACTTTTCCGATTGCTTCTCGCACCTTCCGATAGTCTAGCGGCGCCCATTGCTGCAGCAACGGAATGTATCGGGCATCGCCCGTGTGTGCGACCTTCTCTAGAAACAGCAAGATCATGCTGCGGTTTCGATCTTTCAAATAGGTCATATCCGTCGGAACGGTCTTGTCCCATGTCTCCCATTGTTTCAACAGCAGTTCCGACATATTTTCGATGTGGATATCCCAGCCCCGATCCGTGAATACAAGCAGCGGCATGTCCCGATTACGATCAATCGCCAGAAAGTCGTTCAGGATCATCCAGTCCACGCGCTCAGTGATCTGATCCAACGTCAACATTCGGAAATACCCGTATGCTGGGCTATTGTCCAATCCGAGCGCGAGCAGTTTCTTGTCGCGCGATCCTTTCAAAACTTTCGCCAGCATGTTTCGGCCGGCTTGTCCGGCAATGCTGTCCGCTGCAAGCAGCATGGCCCGTACATCGTCTTCTGTCACTGTGAATGCCTGATCAGCCATGTGAATTCCTCCCTGTGAACGATATCTGTTTGCACTGAAATCGGTCTCCATTCGCGATTGCGGCACTCGTTACTATTAAAATGGCAAATCGTCGTTCATCGAGATTGCTGGCGCAGGCCGCTTCGCTGGCTGCCGTTGCGGCTTCGGTTGCGGTAAAGGGCTGCCCGCGGGAAGTCTGTCTCCGTATTTGTTGGCGTAGAGCTCACGCACCCACATCTTCACAGGAGTTGTCGATATCGACGATGCTGCACTTCCTCACGAACTAAGAAAGCGATATGAAGATCTCCTGCAAGTCCACGTGCAGTCCCGGGAAGCAATAAGATTTCGCCGTATCCCGCGCACTCTTGGAGAAGGCTCTGCTATCCTTAATATCGAGTTCGTCGAATGAGTAGATGAGAATCTGGTCTTGGACGGGGTCGACGACCCAGTATTCCTTCACCCCGCATTGCTTGTACAACTCCAGCTTCTTGAGCATGTCTTTGCTTCGCGTGGAAGGAGACAACACTTCGACGACAAGCGTCGGAGTCCCAATATATCTACCCTGTTCATTGATGTTTTCTCTGTCGCAGATTACCGCAATGTCCGGTTGGACGACGCAAATGTTATTCTCTGCCTTGAAGAAGGTCACATCGAACGGGGAAGTGAGCGGTGTGCATGACTTTCCCCGGAACCAGTTGTAGAACGCACCGTGCAGTTCATGTATGGCATGTTGATGTTTGTAGGAGGGGGAGGTCAAGAAATAGATCACGCCGTCAATCAGTTCGAAGCGCTGCTCGGACTTCTCTGTCAATTCACGAAATTCCTCGTAGGTGACCCAGCCGTCGCTCGTTTTGTACTCCGCAGCTTCTTCCGCCGCATGCGACGGAAGACAAGGCACGATTTTGGCAACTGCCTTCCCTTTCCGAGTCACAATGATTTCCTCATTCGCTTCCGCAAATTTCACATATTTACCGAAGTTATTCTGAACCTCCGTCGAAGGGACTTTCAAGGCGCTCACCCCTTATAGCTATTATGTGTGTAATTATAACTTTTGATAGCTATTTCATCAAACGCTTCGTTAATTTTAGCTAAAATGAAACTCAAGCAGCTTTTTCTGTTTATCGCTTCCTCAATCCGCCTCTTCGCGCAGATGAGGATTTTTCATCCAAGATCGATATTTCACGCGAAATGATGAATTAAAAGGAGATTTTCGCCGACCAATGTAGTATGATAAAGGTTAGAGCTTTTGGTGAACGATCGGTGAACAATGAGCTTAATGTTTGGCAAGGCTTGTTTTCAGATGTGATCGCTCGGAGCGTCGGCAATTCCCGTCCTATTGGGCGGTTTGACATTCTAATTTCGAGAAGCAAGGTTTGGGGTGAGTGAGATGACGGAAACGACTGTAAGTCAACGTTCTCCTTCCAATCATCTGCTGCGTAGAGACGTGCGCTTTCTAGGCAACATTCTGGGAGAAGTGCTCGTGCATCAGGGTGGTCGGGAGCTGCTGGAACATGTCGAGAAAATACGGGAAATGAGCAAAGCGCTGCGCGCGGAATATTTGCCGGAACTGTACGAGGGATTTATTCAGACCGTTGGGGGCTTGGAGCCGGGAATCCGTCACCAGGTCATTCGCGCGTTCGCGATCTACTTCCAGCTCGTGAATATCGCGGAGCAGAATCATCGCATCCGTCGCAAACGCGATTACGAGCGTTCGGCGGGCGAGTCGGTTCAGCCGGGCTCGATCGAGAGCGTCGTGCAGGGCTTGAAGGAGAAAAACCTGCCGGTGGACGAGGTGCGCCAGATGCTGGACGGCATTTCGCTGGAGCTGGTCATGACCGCCCACCCGACGGAAGCCACCCGCAGGGATGTCCTTGACATCCATAAGCGGATCGCGGACGAAGTGATGGAGCTGGACAATCCGACGCTGACGTACCGCGAGAGGGAGAAGCTTCGCGAGAAGCTTCTGAACGAAGTGCTGACCTTGTGGCAGACGGACGAGCTGCGGGATCGCAAGCCGACCGTCCTTGACGAGGTTCGCAACGGAATGTATTACTTCCACGAGACGCTGTTCGAAGTTCTGCCTAACGTGTACGAGGAGTTGGAGCGCTGCCTGACCAAATATTATCCGGAAGAGCAGTGGCACGTTCCCGCCTATCTGCGTTTCGGATCTTGGATCGGCGGCGATCGCGACGGCAATCCTTCGGTAACGGCCGATGTAACGTGGCAGACGTTGAAAATGCAGCGAAACCTCGCCATCCATAAGTACGAAAACAATCTTCGCGAGCTGGCTCGCCATCTCAGCTTCAGCACGACGATCGTGAACGTGTCGGATGAGCTGCTGGCTTCGATCAAGGAAGACGGCGAGAACGTGGAGCTGCGGACGATCGAACCGTGGACGAACGACAAGGAACCGTACCGCGTCAAGCTGAGATACATGCTGCAGAAGCTGAAGAACATGAGGGAAGAGCAGTTCGAAGGCACCAAGCAGCGTTACGGTTCCGTCGAGGAGTTCAAGGCGGACATCGAGGTTATCGACCGCAGTCTTCGTCACCACTATGCGGATTACGTAGCGAATACGCATTTGAAGAAGCTGATCCGCCAAGTGGAGCTGTTCGGGTTCCATCTGGCCGCGCTAGACGTTCGCCAGCACAGCAAGGAGCACGAGAACGCCATGACGGAGCTGCTGGCCATGGCAGGCGTGACAAGCTCTTATGCGGAGCTGGCGGAGCAGGAGAAGATCGATCTGCTTCACGGTCTGCTTAGCGGCGACAAGCAGCTGCTTCAGGACGGAATCCAGCTTAGCGAGTCCAGTCAAGAATGCCTGGACGTCTATAAGACGATCTATAAAGCGCAGCAAGAATTCGGCACGGGCTGCATCACGAGTTATCTGATCAGCATGTCGGAAGCCGCCAGCGATATTCTGGAAGTGATGGTGTTCGCGAAAGAAGCGGGACTGTTCGGCCGCGACGAGAACGGCAACGTCTTCTGTACGCTGCAAGCGGCGCCGCTGTTCGAGACGATCGACGACCTGCACGCCGCTCCGCAAATCATGGATACGCTGTTCAAGCTGCCGGTGTATCGTCAGAGCGTAGCCGCCATGGGCGACCTGCATGAGATCATGCTGGGCTACTCGGACAGCAACAAAGACGGAGGTATGGTGACGGCGAACTGGGAGCTGCGAGTCGCGCTGAACGAGCTTACTCGGATGGGCAAGTCTCATAACGTTCGCCTGAAGTTCTTCCACGGCCGCGGAGGCGCTCTGGGCCGCGGAGGCATGCCGCTGAACCGCAGCATTCTGGCGCAGCCGCCTCATACGATCGGCGGAGGCATCAAGATCACGGAGCAGGGCGAGGTGCTGTCCTCCCGCTACTCGATGAAGGGGATCGCCTACCGCAGTCTGGAGCAAGCTACGGGCGCGTTGATCACGGCAGCTTACCTGTCCCGCAATCCGGCGCAGGAACGCTCCGTCGAAACGCAGTGGGAAGAGATCATGCGCGACATTTCCGTCGACGCCCAGACGAAGTACCAGGACCTGATTTTCCGCGATCCGGACTTCATGACTTTCTTCAAAGAGTCGACTCCGCTTCCGGAAGTGGGAGAGCTGAACATCGGCTCGCGTCCTTCCAAACGCAAAGGCAGCGACCGCTTCGAAGATCTGCGCGCGATTCCGTGGGTGTTCGCCTGGACGCAAAGCCGTTATTTGCTGCCGGCCTGGTATGCCGCGGGAACGGCGTTCTCCAAGTTCGTGAACGGCGATCCGGCGCGTCTGGAGACGCTGAGGACGATGTACCGCGAATATTCTTTCTTCAAGTCGCTGATCGACAATCTGCAGATGGCGCTTGGCAAAGCGGATCTGATGATCGCCCGGCAATACGCGGGAATGATCGAAGACGCCGCGATCAAGGACCGCATTTTCTCGCAGATCGAGGAAGAATACGCGAAAACTCAAGAAATGATTTTGAATATTACTGGCCAAGACGAAATTCTGGATAATGTTCCGGTCATCCAGGAGTCGATTCGGCTGCGCAACCCATACGTCGATCCGCTCAGCTACTTGCAGGTTCAGCTTCTGACCGAGCTCAGAAGCCTGCGCGCTCAGAACGAAGACGATGCGGAGCTGCTGCGCGAAGTATTGCTTACGATTAACGGCATAGCCGCCGGGCTCCGCAATACGGGCTGATTCATAAGCAGAAGAAGGGCCTGGGCAGAACCCCGGGCCCTTTTGCGCACGATTCAGACAGTACAAAATCCGCTATCCTTATCTGAATCGGAGGAAAGTTGGTCTGCAATGGACGAGTCGAGAAAGCCCGTTCTGGCGATAGTGCTCGTGTTGGCGGGAGCGGCAAGCTACGGTCTGCTGGCGGCCGTGTTCAAACTGGCGCTTCGGGACGGTTGGGGAGTGAACGGCCTAACGTTCATGCAGGTGTTGACGGGGACGGCGCTGCTGTGGGCGCTGCTAGCCGTCATTCGACGGCGAGAGAGCTCCTATTCGCTGGCGGCCACCTGGCGCGCATGGGCCAAGCTGACTGCGATCGGAGTCTTGGGCATGTCGCTGACGACGATTTTTTACAACGAAGCTTTGTCGCGTTTGGACACTTCGTTGGGAATCGTCTTGCTTTTTCAGTTTACGTGGATTACGATTCTGCTAGAAAGCATTCGCGCGCGGCGCCGTCCGAAGCGAAGCGAGCAGGCGGCCGTGCTGTTCATCGTGCTGGGCACGGTGCTGGCGGTCGGGCTGCTGGAGCAGGATTTAAGCGGCCTGGATGACTTGGGCGTCTTCTTCGGGCTCCTGTCCGCCTTTACTTACAGTTTGTTTTTCTTCTTCTCGGCTCGCCTTCCTGAGAATCTGGACCCGATCGCGAAGTCCGCGGTCATGTCGACCGCTTCCCTCGCTTTTGTTCTGCTGGCGCACCTCCCTGCTTTGGCTGCCGAACCTTACGGATATTCGCTGCTCGGCTGGGGGCTGCTGCTCGGATTTCTCGGAACCGCTTTTCCCTTTATTTGTTTTAATTACGGAATTCCCCGGCTCGGAGGAGGGCTGGCGGCGCTGCTCGGTTCGATGGAGCTTCCGGCTGCCGTCGCAGCGGCCTATTTCCTTCTGGGGGAGCCTCTGACCGCTTGGCAGGGGTTAGGTGTAGTACTCATTCTCGCAGGCATCATGGCAGCGCAACGCAAGCACCGGCAGGCTGCGGACGGGAAAGAAGGTGAGTCGCAACATTGAAGCCAGTTGAGACGCGATTGGCGCGATTGGCCCGGAAGGGAGACCAGCGGGCATTCGCGGAGATCGTAGACATGTACAAGGACAAGCTGTACCATCTGGCCTTCCGGATGACGAGCAATCGTCAAGAGGCGGAAGACGTCGTGCAGGAAACTTTTCTGCGCGTGTATAAAAATTTGGATCGATACGACGAGAACCAGAAGTTCTCGACCTGGATCTACCGGATCGCCACGAATCTATGCATCGACCGGCTGAGGAAGAGAAGGGCGGTCTATTCGCTGGACGCCGAATCGTCCGACCACGAAGGGTTGGACGGCTACGCGATGCTGCCGAGCGACGACCGGACGCCGGAGAGCGAGCTCTTGCTCTCGGAGACGCAGCGGCTGATTCAAGAGTCGATCGCGACGTTGCCGATCAAATATAAATCGGTGATGATTTTGCGTTATCTGCAGGACTTGTCCCTTCAGGAAATTTCGGATGTTCTAGACATGCCGGTAACGACCGTTAAGACGAGGGTTCACAGAGGCCGCGAGTTTTTGCGGAAAAAGCTGGAGCATAAGCTTTGAGGCGATTCGATGCCGAATCCGCTTCGCCCGCCTAAGCTTCGTGATCAAAATCGGACTTTTTGGACCTCCTCTACAAAATAGGTGAAACCGTGTCGCTTAACCGCACGTACAGTATAGAAGCATCGATTGCGGGTGAGGGGAACCCGCCGAGGAAAGGGATGGCTGATATGAAATGCAACGTCGCCGTCATGTACATGCATGATTATTTGGACGGAGAACTGGCGCGCGAGGATATCCTACAGTTGCAGCAGCATCTGCGTGAATGTCCCCAGTGCTGTTCCCGTTATGAAGCGTTGGAGCGCACGGATGCGCTGGTCAAGGCTCAACCTATAGAGAAAGCTCCGAAAGAGCTGGGAGACCGGATTATGAAATCGCTGCCCGGCTCAAGGCGTCCGACGGCATGGACCTCCTGGGTGCGCCGGCATCCGGCGGTATCCGCCGCGGCCATCTTCCTGGTCGTGATGCTGTCCAGCTTCGTGTCGATGTGGAATCAGAGCCAGGAGTTTTCGGTATCCGGGCCGGATCTGGAGCATGTCGTCATCGAAGGTAAGAAAGTCATCGTGCCCGAAGGGCAGAAAGTATCCGGAGATTTGACGGTCGTGAACGGAGACGTTCAGGTGCTCGGCGCTCTTGACGGCAATCTGACCGTGATCGACGGCCACTTGACGCCGCTGGCGTCGACGGCCCATATCGCGGGTGAGATCAAGACGATCGATCGCGCCGTCGATTGGCTCTGGTACAAGGTAAGCTCGTTCTTCGGAACGCTCGCTTACGGCTCGTAGCTTAGGTTCGACGGCATCCGACAGAACGTCTCGCACGACCGCAAACCGGGCAATAGGAGCCTCTCCGATGTCGGGGAGGTTTTTTTTGCGTAAATGACAGGATTTCTGGGCAATAGTAGAGAAGATAAATAAGGTTAGGGCTCTTATGCGCTATTTCGACATGATTCGTCGCAATTAATCCAGCGCCGGGACGGGGGGTCGCGTCTTGGACTATTTTGCCGGGCTGACATTACAAAATTCGATCAAAGACATCGTCGATGTTCTGATCGTCAGTTACATTATTTACAAAGTGCTTATGATGGTGCGGGGAACGCGGGCGGTGCAGCTGCTGCAGGGGATATTCCTGCTGGTGCTCGTCTGGGCGTTAAGCAACCTGCTTAACCTATATACGCTCAAATGGCTGATGAACCAAATGTTTACCTTCGGGGTCGTCACCGTGCTGATTATTTTCCAGCCGGAACTGAGAAGAGCGCTCGAGCAGATCGGAAGAAACAAGCTGTTTCAGCGTTCTTCGCCCGAGGAGCAGGACGTTAGCCACCGAGTGAACGAAGTCGTTAAGTCGGTTAATTATTTGGCGCGTCGAAAAATCGGGGCATTAATCGTGTTCGAAAGAAATACCGGTCTGAACGATTACATCGAATCGGGTATCAAGATGGAGTCGAAGCTCAGCTCGGAGCTGCTCAGCAACGTGTTTGTTCCGAATACGCCGCTTCACGACGGAGCCGTCATCATCCGGGGCGGGTTGATTATGGCCGCGGGCTGTTATTTGCCGCTGTCGGAGAACCCTTTTATCAGCAAGGAACTGGGGACTCGCCATCGGGCCGCCATCGGCATTACAGAGGTGTGCGACGCCATCTCAGTGACCGTCTCGGAGGAAACGGGACAGATCTCGTTGGCGATGAACGGACAGATCGTGCGGGACATCAAGGAAGAGTCGCTGATCTCCAAGCTGTTCGAGGAGCTTCGCCCGCAGTTCAAGCAGAAGAGCGCGGATTGGGCCTTCTGGAAGCGGAAAGAAGGTGGCGACCGTGGATAAATGGTTAAACCACCCTACGATCGCCAAGCTTGTAGCGCTGGCTCTCGGCATACTGATGTGGGCGGTCGTGCATTTCGATCCGGAAGACTCTTCTCCGAACAACGTCGCTTCGCTGTACGATACGAAAGTCATCGAAGGCGTCACCGTTCAGCCTTACGGGCTGGATGAGAGGAACTTCGTTCTAAACGGCATGGAGCCGCTCAAGGTCAACTTGACGGTCAGGGGTACGAAGAGCGATCTTCGGGTCGCCCAGACGAAGGATTACCGGATCCGGGTCGATCTGAGAACGGTGGGAGAAGGGCAGCATACACTGCCACTAGAAGAAAATCTGCCCAAAGGCATTACTTCGGTGCTGGTCTCGCCGTCCACGGTAGTCGTCAGCATCGAGGCGCTTCAGACGAAGGAGTTCGAAGTGGCGATCCAGACGAAAGGAAACCCCGCGAAAGGCTATAAGGTCGGAACGCCGATCGTGAAGCCGGGCAACCGGGTTCACGTGACGCTGCCGAAGAGCCAGCTGGCCGAGGCGGATAGCGTGGGGGCGACGATCGAGATCGACGGGGAGAAAGAGACGATCAAGAGCAAGAGCGTTAAGCTGGCCGTCTACGACAAGCAAGGCAAGCCGATCGAAGGAGCGATTATCGATCCGGCGGTACTCGAGGTCGAAGTGCCGATTACGAATCCGTTCAAGACGGTGCCGCTGCAATTCAAAATGGTCGGACGCGTGCAGTCCGGGCTAGGCGTCGCCTCCTTCAAGCCGGACGTGGAACAGGTGACGGTATATGGACCGCAAGACGCGCTGGACAAAATCGAGTTCATCGAGGTGGAGATTCCGCTCGGCGACGTGCGGAATTCCGGGAAGATTTCCGTGCCGCTCAAGGTAACGCCTCCGCTGATCGAGATTTCGCCGGCGGCGATCGACATTCAGATCGAGGTGCTGCTGTCGACGACCCGAAAGCTCGAAGGGCTTCCGATCGAGCTGAGAGGGCTGGGCGAAGGACTGATCGTCAACATTCTCGATCCGGCAACGGGCAAAGCGGACATTACGATTCAAGGCGCTCCGCAGACGCTGGACCGACTGAAACCGGGAGACGTCGACGTCATCGTCGATCTAAGCGGAAGAGGGCCGGGCGTCTATACGCTGCCTCTCGTCGTCAGTCTGGAGAGGTTTATGGAGCAGGTGGGCGGAACGAACAGCATTACCGTCGAGATTATCGACGAGGCGGCGCTTGAGACCTCCACGGAAGGGGAGGAGCCTCTGGGAGAGGGCGTGTCGGAAGGCGGCAATCCTCCGCCGGAGAGCGGCGAAACGCAGGAGCCGGCGGTGTAGAGCGAGATAGAGAAAGGCCGCGGGCTCGGGCAACAACAGGAGCAGAAGGAGCAGGTATCGGGATATGGGGAAATATTTTGGAACGGACGGCGTGCGCGGGGTCGCGAATCAGGAGTTAACGCCGGAATTGGCTTATCGGATCGGTCGTTGCGGAGGCGTCGTCCTCGCGGGCAAGGTCAAGCGCCCGAAAGTGTTGATCGGCATGGACACCCGTATCTCGGGTCAAATGCTGGAGAGCGCTTTGACGGCAGGCCTGCTGTCCATCGGCGCAGACGTCGTAAGGCTTGGCGTGGTCAGCACGCCGGCGGTTGCATACTTGACCCGAACGATGGGAGCGGATGCGGGCGTCATGATCTCCGCTTCGCACAATCCGGTGGCGGATAATGGAATTAAGTTTTTCGGCGGCGACGGCTACAAACTGCTGGACGAGACCGAGGCGGAGATCGAGCGGCTCATGGATGCGGCGGAAGATACGCTGCCAAGACCGATTGGCGGGGACATCGGCTCGGTGACGTCCGATAAGGGCGCGAAGAGCCTGTATATCGACTACTTGAAGTCTACGGTAAGTCATTCGTTCGCGGGCGTAAAGCTGGTGCTGGACTGCGCTCACGGGGCGGCCTACGAGCTGGCGCCGGAAATTTTCCGGGCTCTGGGGGCGGAAGTGATCGCCTACGGAGCCGAGCCGAACGGCCTGAACATCAACGAAGGCGTCGGCTCGACGCATCCCGAGATGTTGGCGGCGAAGGTTAAGGAGCACGGGGCCAATCTGGGCCTGGCGTTCGACGGAGACGCGGATCGGCTGATCGCGATCGACGAGAACGGCGAAGAAGCCGACGGCGATTACATTCTGTGCATTTGCGGCGACGCGATGAGACGCGCGGGCAAGCTGGCGAAGGATACGATCGTGACGACGGTCATGGCGAACATCGGCTTCTTCAAAGCGGCTGAAAAGCTGGGACTGAAGACGTCCAAGACGGCGGTCGGCGACCGTTACGTGATGGAAGAGATGGTGAACGGCGGATACAACCTGGGAGGCGAACAGTCGGGTCACGTCATCTTTCTGGATCACAGCACGACTGGAGACGGCATCTTGACGGGCTTGCAGCTGCTCGACACGATCGTCGCATCCGGCAAGAAGCTCGGCGAGTTGAAGCAGATGATGCGCAAGTATCCGCAAGTGCTCGTGAACGTACGGGTGGCGGACAAATCCCGCTATCCGGGCAATCAGGCGATCGCGGCGGCCGTCTCGGCCGCCGAAGAGGCGCTGGGAGACAACGGACGCGTGCTCGTGCGTCCTTCCGGCACGGAGGCGCTTATCCGCGTTATGGCCGAAGGGCCGGAGCGGGAGGAAATCGAGCGTCATGTCGCCTCGATCGTGGATGTCGTTAAGGCGGAGCTGGTGTAGCATTGGAGAGATAGGTCGCGCGATGGCGCGCGCAATAGAGGGCGTTCCTTTCCAGCAGGAGGGGGACGCTCTTATCATTTTTACAAGCGATTCGTTCGATGGGAGGGAAAATGTAGAAAAACGTCATTTCCAAGGAAATAATTGCGCCCAAGTTGCATCATCCCCGCAAAACGAATAAGATATAGGAATAGATTCTGGAATGGAAGGGCAGGGTAGAGTGAAATAGGCAACAAAAGCGCCAGAACTTGTTGAAAGATGGGGAGACGCGGAAGAGCAAAGATCAGGGACGGGAAAGCTGATCCGAGCGGGAAACTTCGGCGGAGAGCCATAAGGATGCAAGTTGACGAGGTGGAGGTGTTCGAAACGTTCGGCGGGGACCTCCCGGCTCACCATCGGAGCCGACAGCCGGAACTCAAAACGCTCAGGGCAACCGGGCGAACAAAATTCCGGCACGATGTCGATAGTACCACGCTCGTGGAACGAACCAGACCTGCCCGGCGGCCTGTTACCGGTCGCTTTGAGGGGCATGACGTGGGAAGATGGGGGAGAGCTGGCCCCTTTATTTACGATTGTCGTGGATGGGAGTCAGCTCTCCTTACCAGAATCGTCTCCGACAAAAACGCGATTCTCTGAATCGGAGACGCCAAAGGCGTTTTTGCTTGGTGATTTCAGAAAGTATTAAATTCGCTATACTTTTCTGAAACACCTTCGACAAAAACTCGATTTTGCGTCTGGAGGACGCTAAAGGCGTTTTTGCTTGGAATACGGCATGTGCTGCTCATTCGGCCCGGTTGCGGGAACTCGGAAAGCGTCGAGAACCCATAAACGGAGGCTTATATAATTATGTGCGGAATCGTTGGATATATTGGATATAGAGAGTCGCAGCCCATTCTGATCGAAGGGCTTAAGAAGCTGGAGTACCGGGGATACGACTCTGCCGGCATCGCTGTGCAGACGGAGCAAGGCTTGGAAGTGACGAAGACGGTAGGGCGCTTGGCTAATCTGGAGAGCCGGTTAAGCGGAGATCCGCTGCGCGGAACGGTCGGTATCGGGCATACGCGCTGGGCGACCCATGGCAAACCGTCGGACGTCAACTCCCATCCGCATACGGATAATTCGTTGAAGTTTTCCGTCGTTCATAACGGCATTATTGAAAATTACTTGGAGCTCAAGGAAGAGCTCGTGCAGGCGGGGCATCGTTTTCTGTCGGAGACGGACACGGAGGTCATCTCGCACCTGATCTCCGTCGAGTATGACGGGGACATCGTGAAGGCCGTTCAGCGCGCGGTCAAGAAAATGAGAGGCGCGTTCGCGCTCGGCGTGCTGACCGAGTACGAACCGGATCGACTCGTCGCCGTGCGTTACGCAAGTCCGCTCATTATCGGAGTCGGCAACGGGGAGAAATATATCGCGTCGGACATCCCGGCAATTCTCGAGCATACGCGCGACATTTACATCTTGAACGACGGCGAGATGGCCGTGCTGACCCGGGATGCGGTGGAGCTGCTGACGATCGAGGGCAACTTTATCTCGAAGGAGATTTTCCACGTGGATTGGGATCTGATGACGGCGGAGAAAGCGGGCTTCGACCACTTCATGCTGAAGGAAATTCACGAGCAGCCGAGAGCTTACCGCGACACGATGCTGGGTCGGATCAGCGACGACGGTCGTTCCGTGGAGCTGCCCGAGCTGAAAATGATGGCCGAACAGTTGAAGGGCATCAATCGCGTGCATATCGTCGCTTGCGGTACGGCGCTTCATGCCGGACTCGTCGGCAAAAACGTCATCGAATCGCTCGTACGCGTGCCCGTCGAGACGGACGTCGCGTCGGAGTATCGCTATCGTTCGCCGATTATTACGCCCGACACGCTCGTCATCGTCGTCAGCCAATCGGGCGAGACAGCCGATACGCTGGCCGCGCTTCGCGAAGCGCAGCGCTGCGGGGCCAGGGTTCTGGCGATTACGAACGTCGTGGGCAGCTCGGTCGCTCGCGAAGCCGACGATGTGATCATTACCCTCGCGGGACCGGAGATCGCGGTCGCTTCCACCAAAGCGTACTCGTCGCAACTGATCGCCTTCTTCCTGTTGGGACTTTACTGGGCTCAGACGGTTGGCGCGCGGGATGAGGCCGCTGTCGCTCAGGTGCTGGCCGCGATGCAAGCTCTGCCGGAGCAGGTCGAGAAAATTCTCGCTCAGGCCGAAGTGATCAAGGAAGTCGCGGAATCGATCTCTCATCACAGCAGCCTGTTCTTCATCGGACGCGGCGTCGACTACGCGGTGGCGATGGAAGGCTCGCTGAAGCTGAAGGAAATTTCGTACATCCATTCCGAAGCCTACGCGGCGGGAGAGCTCAAGCACGGCACGCTGGCGCTGATCGAGGAAGGCACGCCGGTTATCGCGCTCTTGACCCAAGAGGATCTGTACGAAAAGATGCTTAGCAACATTAAAGAAACGAAAGCGCGCGGCGCCCACGTCCTCGGCATCGTCAACGAAGGCCAGGAGCAGGAGGTCGCCAAGTCGGTCGATCGCCAGTTGGCGATCCCCCGTACGCTGCCTTTGCTGACTCCGGCGCTGTCGGTCATTCCGCTGCAGCTGCTGTCCTACTACGCCTCCCTCGCGCTGGGGCATGACGTGGATAAGCCGCGGAACTTGGCTAAGAGTGTTACGGTGGAGTGAGTTTGGGGAATTGATTTGGCTGCTGCTATGCTGTCAAAATTCCAAATGGGGCTGCCTGCGGGTAGCCCTGTTTTCTTTTAAGGAATCGTATGGAAACGAATCTAGATAAATAATATACTAGCTATAACTGTTTTTTGTTGAGGTGATACTAATGGATGGAATAGATGAATCCAAAGAACTTGTATTACAAATCGGCGTCGCCTTGAAAAAGTACAGAAAAGAAAAAAGCATGAGCTTAGACGACTTATCAGAGCTAACAGGCGTAAGCAAACTTACTCTGGGGAATATCGAACGTGGCGAGACAAATCCAACTTTGGCGATAATATGGAAAATTTCAAAAGGGATATCTTTACCGCTATTGGCTTTGTTCAAATCAAAAGACTCTGCTAGTTTGTATCGAGCAGGCGAAGGACTGCGGTTTTCTAATGATCAAAAAAATTGGATCATTGAACCAGTCTTTAAGAGTAACGATATTGAAATGTGTCGGGCTTACTTACAGCCAAATAGCTCGTATCAGCCTGAAGGTCATCATGTGAATACAACTGAAATTGCAACAGTCATGACGGGGTCCATTGAAATTCAAGTCAATGGAGAGATTTACACATTGAATCAATATGATACGATCAGTTTTCGTGCAGATTGTCCTCATTCTTATACCAATCATACGGATAGCGAAACAGTGCTCCATATATCCTTAAAGTACGATTTCTAAAGTCGAAAATTCCATTTATTAAATACAACTCTGAATTCCATGACGGGAATTTAGAGTTGTATTTTTGTTTTTAGATGAAATAAAGTATGTTATAAAATATTTATTGATAAAAATAATATACTATAATATACTTTGTTTAATCGCGCGGATGTATTGCTTTTTTTCAATCAGCAGGCAGCAAATAATACGTAAGAATTCAGGAAGGAGAAATTAAGAATGCCGAACGAACAAAATAATAAATCCGTACCATCCTCTATAGGGCTGATTATTCTCGGCATTATTGTAATTGCAGCTAATTTACGTACTCCCTTAACATCAGTCAGTCCTTTAGTGGGTCTAATAAGGGATGACGTTCATATTTCAAATACGTTAGCAGGCCTTATCACAACGGTACCCTTGCTTGCATTTGCTTTATTATCGCCTCTAGTACCAAAATTAGGACAAAGGTATGGGGTTGAACGTATCATTTTTTTTGCCCTAATCTTTCTGACTGTTGGTATTGGAATACGTTCTTTATCTGGCGCAGCTAATTTGTTTATTGGGACAGCAATTCTTGGATTTGCAATTGCCGTATGTAATGTATTATTGCCAAGTATAATCAAAAGGGATTTCCCAAATAAAATTGGCTCCATGACAGGCGTTTACTCCATTTCAATGAGTTTATGTGGAGCAATCGCATCGGGAATCAGTGTGCCTCTAGCCGTGAACGCAGGTCTAAAATGGCAGGGTGCATTGGGAATATGGGGGATTCTAAGCTTTGTATCGATCCTCTGTTGGTTACCCCAATTAAGAAATCAAACGAAGCAAACAACCACGACGAGTCAACGAATGGCCAGCAATGATGTGAATGTTTGGAAATCCCTCATTGCCTGGCAAGTAACCTTGTTTATGGGTATACAGTCCATGGTTTTCTATGTGTTGATCGCATGGTTGCCTGAAATTTTAAAGCAGCAAGGAATTTCTCCAAATCAATCAGGATGGTACCTCTCGATCATGCAGTTAGTTATGCTTCCATTTGCCTTTATTGTCCCCGTTATTGCTGGGCGCATGTCTAGCCAACGGTTGTTAGTGGTCATTACAACCATTTTGCTTTTGACGGGAACGATTGGACTTCTTTACGGAAGCTCCAATATGATTCTGTTGTGGATCACCATGCTCGGAATTGGTGGAGGCTTCGCCTTTAGTTTGTCTATGATGTTTTTCGGGTTACGTACTGAAAATGCGCATCAAGCAGCGAAACTGTCTGGCATGGCGCAATCGATCGGATATCTTTTTGCCGCAGTCGGTCCTGCTCTAATAGGATATCTGCATGATGCGACAAATAGTTGGAACCTGCCACTTTTCATTCTGCTTGGCGCTGCGGTCTTGCTCTTTTTAGTCGGTATAGGAGCAGCAAGAAACCGTTTTGTAGGTCGCCGAAATAGTTACGAGCTGCTACTACGGAAAGGATGATATATAGGTTTGACAAAATTAGGGTGACCATTGCAGTTACTTTACTATTACTATACGCGGTGTCCCTCTAGCACAGCCCGAAGACGGTCCAGGTTCTGCTCGTTGCAGTCCGGGCAATACGATTTCACTTGCTCGAATATCTTCTCGTCTTTGAACTGCTGACGGAATGTCACCTGCGTCCGACCGCCCTTCTCGGTAAAGGTCGCCGTCAACCGGAACTCAGGAGCGCCTTGATGCTCCAGTACGATACGCTCTCCCGGCTCGATCTCGATGAACTTGTTCTCGTTCGGATAATCCTGGCCGTCCGGTCCGTGAAAGGTAAAGCGCCAGAAGCCGCCTTCGCGGAAGTCGAATTCGCGGAACGTGCTCGTGAAGCCGTTTGGCCCCCACCACTGCGTCAGCAGCTCTGGCTGCGCCCAAGCCCTGTAAACCTCTTCCCTTGGGGAGTCGTACCAGCGCGCATGAGCAAACTCCAATTCGCCGGGAGCCAGGTCGGCGCAGTCCTCCGCCGCAACGGCTTCGCTCTGAGCAAGCGAATTGCCCAGCAGCTCCAGCAGTTCCCTCGATCCGTGTTCCCGATTCTCCACCGCATCGAACCCATCGAAGAAGGCGCCTTGCTCCGTAAAGGTCAGCTTCGTGCCGCCATCCGCGTCTGCAAGCTCAATCGTCGTAATGGATACCGAGAACCGCACGCCGTTAAGGTCCATCACGTACGTATAAACAATCCGCTCGAGCGGCACAATCTCCTGATAAGTCGCGTCGAACGTGAACACTCTGCCGTCCGGCGTTTCGCCGCTGCTGAATTCCCGTCCGCCTACCCGGAATTCAAACACTTCCGGCTTCGTGAACCAACGCGCTTTGGCTTCAGCGTCAGCCATTGCTTCGTACACCTGCTCCCTGGATGCCGGATACGTTTTTTCAATTACGAATGTTCCGTGGTTTACAAATTTTTCTTTCATGATCTTAATCCTCCTTGTTTTCTTCTTTTTTATGGTTTGTTTTGTCATCTCCGCCCGCTAAGAACATCCCTAGCAGGCCCAAACGTTGCTCCCAGCTTTGTCGACGATTCAGGATCGGCTTCTCGTAGTCGTTCTTCATCGCTTGCAGCAGCGTGGTGAAATCGTCGACCGTCACCTGCTCCTTTCCTTTCATCAGCCTAGACACGTGTCTCAGTTGATCCAGCAGCTTCTGCTGCCGCCGGATTTGCTCCTGCACCCGCTCCATCTGCAGGCCGACGACCTCGAGCGGGTCAATTCCGCGGCCCGACAGCGCCGCCTTCACTTCGTCGAGCGACAGACCCAACTCCTTCAGCGATACAATTCGATAGAGCCGCGACAAGTCCTCGTCGTCGTAGAGCCGATGTCCCGATTCCGTGGCAGCCGACGGCGAGAGCAGCCCGATCTGGTCGTAGAAGCGCAGCGTACGCACCGTTAGCCCCGTCAGCTTGGCCAGATCCCCGACCTTCCAATATCGTTTCATTGATCATCTCCGTTCCTTATCGCTAGCTCGATCACCGGTAGCCTCAGTATAAAACCTTACGTTACGTAAGGTGCAAGTGATTTGTTCATTTTTTTCCTTAAAATAAAAAGAGCCTTGCAGAAGCGCTCCAGCGGCAGTCTATCAGTTACCAGTTAGTTATATCGTCATAGAAATGGCATTGTTTCGCATCAAGTATTAGATTAGAATTAATACAAAGAAAAAATAATTCAAAAAGGGAGGAAAAGCAATGCGAACAGAGGAATGGATATCTGCCGGAACGCTGGATCAACTGAAGTCTGACGGCGCCAAAGTCATCAAAGGGGGAATCGCCGTATTTGCCCATGAGGACGGAGCGGCGGCAGTAGACAATCGCTGCCCGCACCTCGGATTTCCACTCCATCTGGGAAGTCTCTGCGAAGGAATATTGACTTGCCACTGGCATCATGCGCGCTTCGACATCTGCAGCGGCGGTACGCTCGATCCTTGGGCGGACGACGCGCTGGCTCACGACGTCAAGATCGAGAACGGAGAAGTATGGGTCAACGCAGCTTCTCGGCAATCCATGAGTGTTGAGAAGTTGACTCAGCGATTGCGGGAAGGCTTGGAGCAAAACATCGGCATCGTCATCGCCAAATCGGTCGTCGGCCTGATCGAAGCAGGCGTGTCCGAGAACGAAATTGCGAGAATAGGCATTCTGTTTGGGACATCGCTAAGCAGCGGCTGGGGCAGCGGCTTAACGATCTTGACCGCTATGCGCAACGTTCTTCCGAAGCTCGATAAGCAAGGTCGTATCCTCGCCCTATATCACGGCCTGGTGCACGTTGCCCGGGCAGGAGCCGGCCGCTCTCCCCGCTGGCTGCTCGGCCCGCTGCCGTCCGCGGACGCTTCACTCAAGCGGCTTTCTGATTGGTATCGCAGCTGCGTGGAAGTACGGGATTCGCAAGGCGCGGAGAAAGTGCTGCTGACCGCGGTTGCTGCTGGCATGTCGCCGGATGATATTGCGGACATGCTGCTTATTGCCGCCACGGACCATTTCTATCTGGACGGAGGGCATACGTTCGATTTTCATAATAAAGCGTTCGAAGCGCTGGATGCGCTTGGGCCGGACACCGCCGAATCCATTCTCGCCTCGCTTACGCCCTTGATGAGAAACCCGTCGCGCAGCGAAGAACAGCATCATTGGCAATCACCGGTCGATCTGGTCAAGCCGCTTAAGCAGGCATTCGAGCGACTAAAGCACGGAGATTTGTCCCGCCTATCAGCAGATTCCGGCGTTTCGTTTGATGAAGACGCTTTCGTAGAGAAGCTGCTCGGCGATCAGCCGCTTGCAACGATTCAACAAATTTCCGAAGCGCTGCTGGTAGGCGTTGCTCCTGCCCGGCTGGCTAGACTGATTGCTCTGGCGGCTGCGGAGCGCATTGCTCGCTTTCACACCCAGAACGACTTTGGGGATTGGCTGGCCGTGCTGCATACGTTCACTTACGCTCATGCCGTGCACGAAAGGCTGCTGCGCTCGAAGGAGCCCCTGCTGTATCGTGCGCTGTTCTACGGAGCGATCGCGATTTATCATGACCGCTTCTTGAACGTGCCGCGGGCTCCAAAGCCGAGGAAGGACGAATATCGGGAAGGCATGGCTGAAGCGTCGACCGATGACTTCCTGTCTCTGCTGGACCGGCGGCAGCAGGTGGAAGAGGCGGCCAGTTGGGTTGCCGCCTACTTGGATTCGGGCCGCGACCATGGACCGCTGCTCAATGCGCTCGGCCACAGCTTGCTGCGCGAAGACGCCGAATTTCATTCTTTCCAAATGTACGAGGCCGCTGTCGCGGAATACGACCACTGGCGTTCCTTGAAAGGAACCGAGGCTTTAGCCGATCAAGCCGCGGATACGATGCTGATTGCATGCGCCCGCTATCTGGCCGCCCATGCTCCGACGGCGAGAGAGCTGCCGCATACGGCTCGCATTGCTTGGCGGCTGCATCGCGGAGAGCGGCTCTTCGAATCCGAATGAAGAGAGAGCACATGAAGTAGTTTCCTGAAGGATCAATATTTACAGATAGTATGGAGTCGCACCCGATGACCCTTGATTAGGTCATCGGGTTATTTCGATTTTCATATTCGTTCATTTCCAATGTCACAAATTAGAGCCTTACCTTGTTATATGTGCAAAACGTAAAGGAGCTGAGGAAAACATGAACCTCGCACTATGGATCGCAACCGGGCTGCTCGCCTTAGTAGCCTTGGCCAGCGGCATTAGCAAGGCATTCATTCCCAAGGAGAAACTGGCCCAGTTCCCTGCCGGGGAATGGGTCCAAGACGTTAGCGTCGGCTTCCTCAAGACTTTGGGCATCCTCGAGATCCTGGCTGCGGTAGGCTTGATCCTGCCCGCCGTAATCGACATCGCGCCGATCCTGGTTCCGGTGACTGCCGTCTGCTGGGTGCTGGTGATGATCGGCGCGATCATCACCCACCTCCGCCACGGCGACAACAAATCAGTGGTGGCGAACCTGATCTATCTCGCGCTGGCCGTATTCATAGCGTGGGGCCGCTTCGGACCCGAGTCCTTCATCGGCTGACCGATCGCAAGGCACGATGCTCTGTGACGCTCACGGTGTGCTTTGCAACGTAAAGGAGCTGAGAAAAAATGAACGATTTGACATGCATCGTCATCGGAGGCGGCCATGCAGGGCTTCAAGCTCTCAAAGCAATCAAGGAAACGACCCAAGGCATGATGAACGGACGGCGGATTCGGTTTGTTCTGATCGACAATCAGCCCGGTCATGTGCGTAAAATGCTGTTGTTCCGGCCGGCCGTTGGCGAGGAAGAGATTATGATTCCCTGGACGCATTGGTTTCCAGAGGGAGTCGAATTCGTGCAAGGCGCGGTTACGTCCGTGGAAAGCGGGGAGAAACGGATTTGTTATAGGGATACGCAAGGAAAGGATGCCCAAATCCGTTATGATCTTCTGGTCGTGGCGGTCGGCAGTATCGTTCGGCGACCGGATCCCGATCAGGGCGGCGTCGCCTTAACCGATCCGTATACCGCGGCAGACATCCGGGAACGTTGGCGTGGCAATCTGAGGAAGGCTGCTGACGAGACGAACCCTGAAGAACGAAAGCGACTAATGACAGTCGCGGTTGGGGGAGCGGGCATCAGCGGCATTGAGACGTCCGCCGAGCTGGCGCTCGCCATGCGGAAGGAAGCAGCGGCTCTTGGACTGAAGGCGTCCGATATCTCCGTTTATTTGCTGAATGCGCAGGATCGGCTGTTCCAGGATGGGCCGGAGATCGTGGGACGTAAGTTAGAGCAGACGCTTAACGGTAGTGGAGTGTCCGTGCTTCACAATTGTAAGGCGATGCGGGAGGAAGCAGGAGCAGTGACGCTCTCTAATGGCGATCGTCTGCCTGTTAGCCTATGTATATGGACGATCGGTCTGATCCCGAATCCGGCTCTGCGCAGCATGGGCTTGCCTCTTACTTCTGAAGGTCAAGTGCTGGTGGATGAGTGCTATCGCGTCCAAGGGGCGCCGGGTGTGTACAGCATTGGCGATTGTGCGAGAATCTTTGATCCGAGAGACGGCAAGGCCGATCAGATGACGTGCAAAGAAGGCGGGATTCAGGCGGATCGACTGGGGAAAATCGTGATGGCCGATCTAGAGGGCCGCCCCGCCCCGGTTCACAAAAAGCTCCCATTGGATTTCTACTGCATTGGCCTGGGGGAAAATCGCGGATTGGTGTGGGGACGCAAGTGGGGACTTAATATGATTATAACGGGGAGGCCTGCATGGAAATTCAGGAATATTGCATGGAAGGCGGGCAGTAAGCTACTGTAGAATCAAAGAGACCAAGCTTGCAGTATGTTAACAGTCCGGAGAAGGTGAGACGGCGAATGGAAGAACTGTACGATCAATATAAAGCGCTGTTGTTCACGCTGGCTTATCAGCTGACAGGATCTGTGGAAGATGCGGAAGATGCGGTGCAGGACGTGTTTTTTAAGTCGTTCGACGTACATCCCGAACGGTTGGAGAAACCGAAGGCGTATTTGTGTAAAATGGTCACCAATCACTGCCTCA
>NZ_JBEQAP010000051.1:0-41379 GCF_041640265.1 Cohnella sp. | reverse complement strand
ATAAATTCCTAGAACTTTACTCATCCCGCGCATTCGCTTGGGCTTTGCCCTCCAGTGTAACATTTACAACCTAACGATCCATCGTCCCGATGGATAAACCTACTACACAAACTTCTTGACGCTACCAAAAATCATATCTACAGACTTATTTTACCCCCGCTGCGGGGGTCGTAATGTTGCGGAGGTATAGTAAAGAGGCAGGAACCATGCAATTGGAAACTCGAATCAAGGCGGGAGGCCTTTCTATCAGGCTATTATTTAAGTGGAGTCCGTCTGCTTCTCGATATTTTCTTTCTATTGCTGGTCCACTTGTTTAACGCAATTCCTCCGGCACCTCCACCGACAGCGTGCTGCTGTTTGGTGCCTGAGCTTTCGATGGCGGAATTCGTTCCTCCTGTGCTATAAGTACCACCGCCGCTTGTAACCTGGGTAGCGGACGCATTCATGTGGCGTTTAGAAAGCTTAACAATCTGATCATTGATAATAATGACCACTTCTTTACCGTAACCACGCCTATTAGCTGAGGGATTATAAAGACTCGAACGACCCTTCAGGCCTTTGTTCTTCGCAATTCCTCCTGCGCCGACACTTTGTTGCTGACGCGTATTCGGTGAGTTAATAGCTGCGTTGTTGCCGGCTGCACTGCTTCGACCTGCACCGCTTGAGATTTGTGTAGTATTGGGCGCGTTAGTAAACTGGCGGTTAATAACGAAGACCACTCTATTAATTCCTGATAACGGGGCCTTTGCGGTTATTCTTTTCTTGGCTTTTTCAATAATTATAGTAATTTGGTCTTTCTTTTTTTTCACCCGCAACATCTCCCTATGTTCAGACTGATTTATTAATTATATGTAGCCAAGAATAATCGGTCAGAGATAGTTGTCCGGTAGGCGGCGTTAACATGAACGTATATGGTAATCCCATCCGAGGCTGGTACGATGTGGATTCAGGGAAGATTACTTTCGTTAGATTTGTTAACATCGGCAGCCCTGTGGGAATAAACAATCAAGTTTATGAAGGATATATTCAACGAAGGGGCACCGCAGTTACTTTCACCGGTTCTTTTATCACAGTTGGCAGCGGTTCTTCCGCAAGGCTTCATAAATTTGCCTGGTTTGCTAGAGCTATCATCTTGATTGTCCCAGTACCTTGACAACAGCCTAACAGGGCTGTTTTTTTGTTCATATATAATTCCGAGGGGTTAGGGCTACACTAATTCGATATTAGTTTTATATCTACCTCTAATTGCTTCAAAAAACGATTAAAAGAGCAATTAGTAGCAAAAGTACCTGTAATATCATCAATATAAGCCGATAAAAGGTTGCTGGCATCGAATTAGAAGTAGATTTACCGCTATATCTCCAAATAAAGGAAAATGCAATAAGATTAGTGGCAGATTTATATCTAGGCATATTACATACTCCGAAAGCCGCATCAAATTCACATTTACAGATTCATTAGAAAGCAGTATTATGAAGGCACAACTTGTATACAAGTATACTGGCAGGCTATTTATTAAGCATGAATTTGATGATATGGGAGAGTTGACTTTTGATGCGGTTTCCTTCTGCGTGGTTGAAGGGTATTTCCCTAGGGGAATCGATTGCCTGTGAATTAAGGCTGCAAATTATTAATGGAACGATCAAGCCCAATGAGGTTATATCCGAAAATCGGATTGCTGCTGATTTCGGTACAAGCAGATCTCCCGTAAGGGAAGCATTGAAGACGTTATCAAATGAAGGGCTTATTCGTTTGGAACGGATGGGAGCGGTCGTATTAGGGTTAAGCTTGCAAGACATCGAGGAGCTGTACGACGTCCGGTATTTGATTGAAAGCTTTGCCCAGCAGCGTCTGGCAAGCGGTAACCATGAGCGTTTATGTGCGAATCTAAATCAATTTATCGACAAATTGGAATTAACCGTAAAGTACAATGATAGCGTAGAGTTTTCCTATCTAGATTTTTGCTTTCATGAAGCGATAATAATAGATGCTGAGCATAAACGAATATTACATTTATGGAAAAGCATCAGACACATCGTATTGACAGTAATGCTCATAACAACGGAAGAAATATTCTTGGAAGGCGAGACTAAGCTAAACGAGGTTATTGAAAAGCATCGTAAGATCGTTAAAGGCTTAGAGTCTAAGGATGTAAAGCTTATTCAACAAGTTGTTCAAGATTATTTTGCAGATTCCCATGTAACGCTTCGCAGCAGTATATCTCGATAATTTTTTACCGCAAACCTTAGGGGGAATCAATTCACATGGAAAGACAGTCTATGTATATGATTGGCGTTGATATCGGAACAACAAGCACTAAGGCGGTTATGTTCGAAGAAAACGGCAAAATTGTTGCAAAAGCAGACGTGGGATACCCTTTATATACACCTACTTCTTCTGTGGCGGAACAAGACTCCGACGAAATCTTTGGAGCAGTTGTTCAAACGCTTAAACAGGTTATGATTCAAAGCGAAGTTAAGCCTGAACAATTGATGTTTGTCTCATTCAGTTCAGCCATGCACAGTGTAATTGTTGTAGATGCCGATGGTAAACCGCTTTCGAGATGCATAACTTGGGGGGACAACCGGAGTGCGGTATGGGCTGAACGGTTAAAGCATGAAATGAACGGGCATGAGATCTATTTGCGAACGGGAACGCCGATTCATCCTATGTCTCCATTAACGAAATTAATGTGGCTTCGCTACGATAACGCGGATTTGTTTCAAAAGGCAAGCAAGTTTATTTCGATAAAAGAATATGTTTTAGCCAAACTATTCAACGAATACGTTGTCGACTATTCCATTGCGTCAGCGACCGGAATGATGAATTTGGAAAAGCTGGATTGGGATGAAGCGGCTCTGGAGATTGCCGGGGTATCGAGAAACCAACTATCAAAACTCGTACCTACCACGCATGCGCTAAGTGGGATGAATTCCGTCTTCGCCGAAGAAATCGGACTTGCTGCATCGACTCCATTTATTGTAGGAGCCAGTGACGGTGTTCTTTCCAATCTTGGTGTTAATGCAATCGACCCGGGAGTCGTCGCGGCGACGATCGGTACAAGCGGTGCCATAAGGACGGTTGTTGACAGACCAGTGACAGACCCGAAAGGGAGAATTTTTTGTTATGCCTTAACGGAAAAACATTGGGTTATTGGGGGAGCAGTCAATAATGGAGGCATGTTGTTTCGATGGGCACGGGATGAATTCGCCGCAGCGGAAGTAGAGACGGCAAAGCGTCTTGGAATGGATCCCTATGATTTATTAATGCAAGTTATAGAAAAAGTTAGACCGGGTTCAGATGGGTTATTATTTCATCCCTATTTGACTGGTGAACGCGCACCGCTTTGGAATTCAAGCGCACGAGGTTCCTTCTTCGGATTAAATATGCACCATCGGAAGGAACACATGATACGTTCTGTCCTGGAAGGGGTAATATTTAACCTTTATACCGTTCTGTTAGCCATGGAAGAAAGCATCGGCCGTCCCCAAAAAATCCAAGCTACGGGAGGATTTGCCCGCTCTCCGGTATGGCGCCAAATGATGGCGGATATATTTGACCAGGAAGTAGTAGTTCCAGAAAGCATTGAAAGCTCATGCCTCGGTGCTGCTGTGCTTGGGTTATATGCCATTGGAAATACGGATTCGCTGGGAATTGTCGGGGGCATGGTTGGCGCTACGCATGTGCACAAACCCATTAAGGAAAATGCGGAAATCTATCAGCAGCTGCTGCCGATTTTTATCCAAATTCCACGAAAGCTGGAAGATGAATATGAAGCGATAACGAAGCTTCAGCATCAGAGCAGGTTACTCGACTAGATTGTTGAATAGTTTGAAAACAAAGGGACTTTCCTAGGGTTTTTAGACCTATAGGACAGTCCCTTCTTTTGTTCCTGTAGGGTTAGGCTAATTTACTTTTTCCTCAGGCGTTTTGCATATCTATAAAATTGTTTAATATACTATCAGAACATAAAGAGTTGTTAATTCATGTTATATATCTGTAAGAAATAATTACATATGTAACAGAATATTGTAAACTGTGTTATGATATATGACATAATAGACTATAGGGCTAAGCACTGAGGGTGGGATATTTTTGATTACATTTAGCGATGTCAACAAGCATTACGGCAAATTCCATGTACTCAAAAACATTGACCTGCATGTGAAGCAAGGTGAAGTGGTTGTCATTATTGGTCCCTCGGGATCAGGCAAAAGTACGCTGCTGCGTTGTATCAATCGGTTGGAAACCATTACTGACGGAGTTTTAGAGGTAAATGGGGTACCCGTAAATCACAAAGATACGAATATCAATAAGCTGCGGCAAGAGATTGGCATGGTATTTCAGCATTTTAATTTGTACCCGCACAAAAAGGTAATCGATAATATCACCTTAGCCCCTACGAAAGTGCTTGGTAAATCCAAGCAAGAGGCTACAGAGACAGCGATGTTTTATTTGAACAAAGTAGGGATACCGGAAAAGGCTGAGACTTACCCCGCGCAATTATCCGGCGGCCAACAGCAACGTGTTGCAATTGCAAGAGGCTTAGCTATGAAACCTAAGATTATGCTGTTTGATGAACCTACATCGGCACTTGATCCTGAGATGATTGGCGAAGTGCTGGATGTTATGAAATCTCTTGCGCGAGAAGGGATTACCATGGTCGTTGTTACTCATGAAATGGGATTTGCCCGTGAGGTTGCGGATCGAATCATTTTTATGGATCAAGGTCAGATTGTCGAAGAGGCAGTACCGGCTGAGTTTTTCGCGAATCCGCGTGAAGAGCGTGCTCGCGCTTTTCTCAGCCGTCTTATAAATCATTAAAAAAACAGGATGACAAAGGGGATTTTTCATATGAAATTGAAGCTTAAAGCAGGTTTGATTATGATTTCTGTTGCACTTGCATTGGTCGGCTGCGGAGCGGCGAACGATTCAACAAACAAAGCAGCTGAGAGTCCTAAAGCAGATGCTGTAGTATCGAAAGCTATCGAGGATATCAAGACACGCGGAAAATTTGTAGTTGGCGTTAAATACGATACAAATCTATTCGGATTAAAAGATCCTGGAACGGGCGAAGTCAACGGATTTGATATCGATATCGCTAAAGCTATTGCTAAGAACATCTTGGGCGACGAAACTAAAATCGAGCTGGTAGAAGTAACCTCCAAAACAAGGATTCCAATGCTTAATAACGGAGATATTGATGCAATTGTAGCTACCATGACGATTACGGAAGAACGTAAAAAAGAAGTAGACTTCACCGATGTGTACTTTAACGCAGGGCAATCTTTACTCGTAAAAAAAGGCAGTCCGATTCAATCCATTGCAGATTTGAAAAAAGGCGTGAAAGTATTAGGCGTAAAAGGATCAACCTCCGTTAAAAATATTGCTGAAAAAGCGCCTGAAGCCACAGTTCTGCAGTTTGAAAATTACCAAGATGCCTTCACTGCGCTGAAAGCTGGCCAAGGCGATACCTTGACAACCGATAATGCAATTCTTTACGGAATGACACAGCAAGATCCAAATTACATTATGGTAGGCGGCAACTTTACCGACGAGCCTTATGGTATTGCAGTGAAAAAAGGCGAGACCGAATTTGCCAAAACAATTAATGAACTTTTGACATCAATGAAAGCCAGCGGGGAATACGACAAAATTTACGAAAAATGGTTAGGTGAAAAACCTAGTAAATAATTCGTTTCTAAATAGGATGAGCGGCTTTCCACTCATCCTATTTATTTCAAAGGGCAGCAGAGGTGAGGGAAGAGAATGGATTTCTCAATACTTTTTGATAACTGGGATACTTATCTTAAGGGGTTTGGCAATACCTTGAAGGCAAGCTTGCTTGCTCTCGTCGGCAGCTTCATACTTGGCACACTGCTAGCTATCATGCGCATATCTGCTTATCGAATATTACAGGTCGTCAGTTCGGTATATATTGAATTTGTACGCAACATTCCATTGCTCTTAATCGTATACTTGTTTTTCCTTGCTGTTCCATCCATGGGCATCCCTCTTGATGGTTTTCAAGCAGGAACGATTGGATTAACCATATATACGGCTGCGTTTATCGCAGAGGTGTTGCGAGCGGGCATTTTATCCATCTCCAAGGGGCAGACAGAAGCCTCAAGGTCTTCCGGATTGACTTATTTTCAGACGATGAGATTTGTAATCTTGCCTCAAGCCATAAAGATCGTGATTCCACCTCTAGGGAATCAATTTCTAAATTTGATTAAGAATTCATCTGTCTTGGGTGTCGTCTCTGGATTTGATCTTATGTATTATGGGGATATTATCTCCTCTGACACATTTGTTACCTTTAGTGTATATATTTTCGTTGGCCTGTTTTATTTAGTATTAACCGTACCCTTGAGCTTTGCTGTCCGTTATTTGGAGAGCAGACTTGCTCGCAACTATTAAAGGGGCTTGGAGGGGAATATATGGATTTTGCTGGAGCCTATTCTGCAGATAATGTGTCGTTCTTATTAAAGGGATTCCTCATTACGTTAGAGGTTGCCTTCGTTTCAATTATTCTTAGCTTTCTATTTGGCTGCTTGCTGGCTGTTATAAGGTATGCGAAAATTCCAGTTCTAGCTCCTCTTGCGGCTTCCTATGTGGAAATTATTCGAAATCTACCGCTGCTTCTAATCATATTTTTTGTCTATTTTGCACTGCCGGAGATAGGTATTAAATTCAGTATTATGGCATCAGCAATCATAGCTCTTACCGTATTTGAATCTTCGATGCTCGCGGAAATTATCCGCAGTGGCCTGAACTCCATTGACAAGGGACAGATAGAGGCTGGGCGTTCTTCTGGACTTACCTATATTCAAACCTTGCGGCATATTATTATGCCGCAGGCGCTCAGACGCATGGTTCCACCTACTGTCGGTCAATTTATTTCTCTGCTTAAAGATACTTCCCTTACGGTGATTATCGCGTTGCCGGAGCTGATGCACAATGCGAATATTGTAAACGGACAAAATGCTAGCTTTGTCATACCGATATTGATGTTGACAGCAATATTTTATTTTACCGTCAATTACATGTTATCTATATTTTCGCAGAGGCTGGAAGTCAAACAGGGTTGAATAAGCCCTTTCATATTTAATCTAACTTAATGGGGGTACGTCTATATGGAAAGAACAAACAGCACCTTAAAAATTTTAAAAGCGAAAGAAGAAAAGCAACTCACCTGGCAAGCCATTGCCGAGCATGTCGGAGCAGCAGAGGTATGGGTAGCAACGGCATTACTGGGGCAAGCAACAATGTCAACTGAACAGGCAGTGAAGGCAGGTGAAATATTGAGTTTGGATGCTGAGCTTGTTACTTCGTTGACTGTACCACCGTTTCGCGGGAATGCGATCCAGATGCCTCCAACGGAACCGGCGTTATATCGGTTATATGAAATCATTATGGTCTATGGACCTGCCTTCAAAGAAATTCTAAATGAGAAATTCGGTGACGGCATCATGAGCGCCATTGATTTTGAGATGCACATTGATAAGATAGAGGATCCGAAAGGTGATCGTGTGCTTTTTACTATGAATGGTAAGTTCTTGCCTTATCGCAAGTTTTAACCTGCATGGAAGGCTTAGAAAACGCTGCTGACAGGTTGTTGTCAGCAGCGTTTTTGTGTTTGTATAGGATATTATGAACGATAAAAAACTGTGGATAACTCGACGGTTGAAAATAGAAAGGGTAATCAGGATGTTCAAGCAGCATGAGGGTAGAGAAGAACACCGTCACAGAAAAATAAACACACAGTTACATCTAATTCACCTAATGCAGTCTATCAACTGAGGAATAACTGCAGAGATACATCTAAAAGATGGGAACATGATTCGATAGCTAGAATATCGGATAATTAATGCACTATGTTGTTATTTCCACCAAAAGCTTCTTTTAGCCATCGAATAACTGCATATACGCGCTATTTTTAATATTTATTTACTGTGAATGTGTTAAGACAATGGTAAGAAAACAAAAAAAGCCAACGGATGAGCACACCGTTGGCTAGAAGGCTAAGTCACCCGTTAGGGTGATTTTGTTCAGTCCAGCGAGCACAGAGGGATGCCATCCAGCCAATTGCATACAATAAGAAGGGACAAGTTTAATGGTACAGGTAGTAAATGGATTACGGTTACCGCAAATTTGTGTTATCCTTGTGTGTTATAACGTAAAGGGAAAATATATGTAAAAAGTAGGAGACAAAATGACATTTAACGACTTGAATATTACACCCGCGATTTTGAAAGCTCTGAGCAAAGAGAACTACACTGCGCCAACGCCCATTCAGGAACAGTCGATCCCAGCAGTACTTGCCGGCAGAGACTTATTGGGCTGTGCGCAGACAGGTACAGGGAAGACGGCCGCATTTGCTGTGCCTATTATCCAACTATTAAGCCAGCAGCAAAGTAAATCGAATACGCAACGCTATATTCGCTCACTGATTTTAACACCGACAAGAGAGCTTGCTCTTCAGATATCGGATAACATGCAAGCATACGGCCAATACACCGATTTACGTTATTCGGCTATCGTTGGCGGCGTTTCGCAAAAAGAGCAGGAGCGATCGCTAAATCAGGGTGCGGACATTATTATTGCTACTCCGGGCAGACTCATCGATTTAATGAATCAAAAGCGTGTCGATTTACAGCATGTCCAAATTTTAGTGCTTGATGAAGCGGACAGAATGCTGGATATGGGTTTTATCAATGATGTAAAGAAAATCATCGCAAAAATGCCCAAAAAAAGACAGACTCTGTTCTTCTCGGCCACGATGCCTCCGGAAATATCCATATTGGTTAAATCGCTGCTGGTTAATCCGGTGAAAGTAGAAATCACTCCGGTGTCTTCAACGGTAGATCGGATAAAGCAATCTGTGTATTATGTAGATAAGGGAAATAAGCAAAGCCTATTGAATCACCTTTTACAAGATAGATCTATTGTTTCGGCATTAGTGTTTACCCGTACGAAGCATGGTGCTGACCGCGTTGTACGCGGACTGGCTAAAGTGAATATTTCCGCACAGGCTATTCACGGTAATAAATCTCAAAATGCCCGCCAAATTGCGCTAAGCAACTTCAAAAGCGGCGTAACCCGCGTGTTGGTAGCTACGGATATCGCAGCAAGGGGAATTGATATTGAGGAGCTCTCTCATGTGATCAACTTCAATCTTCCTAATATTTCAGAAACCTACGTTCATCGAATTGGCCGTACCGGTAGAGCGGGACTTAGCGGGATCGCGATCTCCTTTTGTGAGAAAGAAGAAATTCCGTATCTTAAGGATATTGAGAAATTGACCAAAAAGAAGATTCCCGTAGTGAAGGACCATCCCTATCCGATGCTGGGTACAGCAGCTCAACCTGCAAAGGCGGAAGGATTATCAAGATGAACGTGATTTTCATTTACTTTATTTTTCCATCATAGTACTATTGATTCAATACAATTATCCTAATTGAAAATGGCATACTCTTCGAAAGACGGGGACGCAAAGCATACGGGTCTAAGGCATTTGCTACGACGGCTGGGTTACCAAGGGATATAAAAGGAAGCTATTCCCTTAGGGGGATAGCTTCCTTTTTTACGCAAATACTCCAATGAAATCAAAATAAGGTGGGATATGAAGTGGAACAGCAATGTGCAAGGAAACTTTCTGCAATATTATCTCCACATGACCAAACAGCGAAGAATGAACTTTTGCAATCGTTTATGTATAATACATCGGACGGGATTGTTATTATGGATTTAGAAGGTAGAGTGCTAGCAGTAAACCATGCTTTTGAATTTATGTATGGCTGGTCAAGCGAAGAGGTTGTTGGAAAGATATTGCCGACGACACCGCCATATCAAATGGTTGATTCTATGGTGCTGCATCATAAGACATTGGCAGGAATGAAAGTGAATGACTATAAAACCTGCAACCTTAGAAAAGATGGCAACCTGATTCATGTCAGTGTAACGATATCGCCTATTAAAAATAGTCAAGGCAATATCATTGCTCTTATCGGGGTTGAGAGAGACATAACCGCTCATAAAAATGCTGAAAAAAGACTTTTTGAAAGAGGAGATGATTCCAGGCAGCTTCTGGAAAATTCATTAGAGCCAATCATTGTATACACGGAATATAAAATCGTTTATGCAAATCCTGCGGCCATTGATTTTATCGGAGCTAAACATAGAGAAAACGTAATCGGTAAATATATCTTTGAAATTCTTCCTCACCATTTCATCGATGACTTGGTGTATAACGAAAATGCGTCGAAGATTATTCAAAATAAGTTTGTCCGAATGGATGAGCGAATAATTGACGTTGAGGTAAAAGCGATACCCATTCATTATTCAGGGAAACCATCTGTGCAGCTTCTTTGCAGGGATATTTCAGATCGTAAAAAGGTTGAGAATTCTTTGTACGAAGCAGAAAGTCTATACAAGAATGTTGTGGAAAATGCACTGATCGGCGTTTATATCTGTCAAGCTGGAAAAACGATTTATGCCAATCTCAGCTTAGCAAAGATGTTTGGTTATTCCATGGAGGAATTTATGGAAATACAACCATCGGAGCTTACATTTGAAGAAGACTGGGCAGAGCTTTTTGAAGATGCGCGGAACACGCTTATAGAACCAGAATCCAAGTTTCGTTTTCATATCCGGGGAAAGAAAAAAGATCAAAGTGTTATTTATCTAGAGGGAAGCGCCATACCGATTATAAACAAGGGTGAGCCTGCAGTATTCGTTGCCATTCTAGATGTTACCTATAAAAAGGAATCGGAAGATTTATTGATTGAGAGTGCCCAAAGATATCAAGCGCTGGTGAAATTTCTTCCTGAACCCATTGTGGTAAGCGTAGATGGCTTAATTTTATATGCAAACCTATCAGCCATGAAAATGGTCAAAGCCTCGAGAGATCAGGATGTAATCGGCAAGAGCACTTTCGATTTCGTTCATCCTGAATACCACGAAGCATCGAGGGCAATCATGCGTGATGTATTACAAACGGATGAGCCCTTTAGTTTTCAGGATCGTAAAATAATCTGTACAGACGGAGAAGTTATCGAAGTTGAAATATCCAGTATTAGAATTCATAACTACATGGGTAAAATGGCTACATTGTCTGTAATTAGGGATTTATCCGAACGAAAACGGACGGAAGAATCATTGATTCAGTCGGAGAAGCTTTCTGTGGTTGGACAACTTGCAGCAGGGGTAGCGCATGAAATCCGAAATCCACTCACTTCGCTGAGCGGATTTTGCAAATTATTGAAGTCAAGGTTTGGAGATCAAGTTTCTTATATTGACGTTATGTTAAACGAGTTGGACCGTATTAATATGATTGTGAATGAGTTTATGACATTGGCAAAGCCCCATATAACCCAGTTCACCAACGGATCAGTAAACGAAATTCTGAAAAGCGTGATGTCGATATTAGAGACGCAAGCCATACTATTAAACGTTAATATGGAGACGCTGTTAGATGAATCAATCCCCTACGTATATTGCGAGGAGAACCAACTTAAACAGGTGTTCATTAATGTTATCAAAAATGCTATTGAAGCCATGCCGCAAGGCGGGAATGTGACCATTACAACAGCAAAAAGCAACGATGGATATGTTTGTGTGCGTATAATTGATCAAGGTAAAGGGATACCAAACGAAATTATTGATAAAATCGGAGGTCCCTTTTTTACAACCAAAGAGAGCGGGACTGGGCTGGGTTTAATGATTTGCCATCAAATTATTGAATCACATCAAGGGTTTCTACATATTTCAAGTAAGATAGGCGAAGGGACAACGGTCGAAATTTTATTGCCTGTATTTTCAACAAATTTGTAATACCTACCAGGTTTAGAATGGGGCGACGAGGAACAGTATGTTAGAAAAGCTTAACTTGAGCGATCCAGTTTTTGGCTAATGAGGTTTAATACAGAAAGAGGAAGTGAATTTTAGTGATAAACATAACCATTCCAACACCCGATGTTTCCATTACCAAACAGATTGCGCCTAAGGAAAGTAATATTTACGGATTTACTGATTTTCACCTGATTTCTAGAGAACTGGGCGGTATTTTTATGTTTTACAACAACAAGGAGGAGCTATTGTTCGTTGGCAAAGCAAGGAAGCTAAGACCAAGAATAAAAAAACATTTTGAGGATACCGTATCTGTAATCAAAAAGCATAGAGAAGAAGTAACCAGAATTGATATTTGCGTTGTCGAAGACCCTGTCCACAGAGAAATCTATGAGACGTATATTATTAATGAGTTCAAAGCTAAATACAATGAAGACAAAGTGTTCTTCAGGTAAAGTGGAAGTTGACATTACTACGAATCCGTACTAAAATGAACACAGAATTACTACGAAATCGAACTAAAAGGAGTTTCCGGTATGCTGCAGCTATATGACCTCTTCCTCAAAACCGGTCTACGTCCGTTCGCTTTCCTGTCAGACACCCTGCAGCTCGAACAGAATGTTACCCGATCGGATATGTCGACGCTGCTTATTCTACTCTTCCGAGGAGACTTAACGATGTCGGAGCTGGCAGCGGAGATGGGAGCGCCTCTAAGCTCAATGACAAGCATCGCTAAGCGGCTTGAACGTAAAGGTTATATCGCCCGGGCTACATCTGTGCAGGACCAGCGGGTCAAGCTCGTGACGCTGACACAGGAAGGGCGGCAGATAGCGAAGGAATGGGAGCAAATCATGCTGGGAATGTTGGGCAGGCTGGAGGCGGTATTTACGCCGGAAGAAATGGAGCAATTCACCATGCTCCTGCTTAAGGCAGCTAGGGTCTTCCAGGATGCGGGCCCATTAAAGCCTCATGAGATAAAGGCCCAACCGATTAAGATTAGGATTGAGGAATGACCGGTTCGCAGCCGGATTCTTTTTTGGCTATTTACTACGAAATCGTACTAAAAGGAGCGGGTAGACATGAGGATTATTATCTACACGGGCAAGGGCGGCGTTGGCAAGACGAGTATAGCGGCGGCGACAGCGGTGAAGATGGCGAAGCAAGGCAAACGAACACTTATTCTCAGCACGGATGCGGCGCATAGTTTGGCAGATTCGTTGGCCATGCCAATTGGTCCGGATCCGATACAGATCAGCGAAAATTTATGGGGACAGGAAGTGAACAGCCTCAGGGAGACCGAGCGCAATTGGGGAACAGTCCAAGGCTGGCTGACGAAGCTGCTGGATAAAGCGCAGCTTAAAGATATCACAACGGAAGAAATGCTTGTGTTCCCCGGTATGGAGGAGTTGTTCAGTTTACTGCAGATCAAGGAACACGCTCAGAGCGGACTATACGACGTATTGGTGGTGGATTGTGCCCCGACCGGAGAGACGCTCCGGCTGCTCAGCTATCCTAATGTATTGAATTGGTGGCTGGAGAAAATATTCCCGAACGAGCGCAAGCTTATCAAGCTCGTACGACCGGTCGCCAAGCTCGTAAACCGCATAGATCTGCCTTCAGATGATGTGCTGGATAGTATTGAATTTTTTGCACGCGGCTTGGAGGAAATGCAGCGGATCGTGCTGAACCCGGAGATTACTTCGGTAAGGATCGTGCTGAATCCCGAGAAGATGGTGCTTGCCGAATCAAAGCGTTCCTTTACCTACTTAAACCTGTTCGGGTTTAACACTGACGCGGTTATTGTGAATCGGGTACTGCCAGATGAAGCAGGCGAGGGATTTTTCGCGCATTGGAGAAATCTCCAGAAGAAGTACGAGGAAGAAATCGTATCGAACTTCCAGCCGTTGCCGATTCTGAAAGCACCCATGATGCCTAAAGAGGTTATCGGACTGTCTGCACTTGAAGAATTAGCAGATATCGTTTACGGAACTCAGGATCCTTCAGAAATATATTATCGAGGTAGAACGGAAATCATTCGGGAGGATGACGGGGAAATGCTTCTGGAGCTTATGATTCCTTTTGTCGACAAGGCGGAGCTGGATTTAACTCAGACAGGCGACGAATTGACGGTAGATGCGGGCGCCTACAAACGCAAGGTTATATTGCCAAGACCGTTGATGGGTCGACAGGTTGCGGGTGCAAGGTATGCCGAGGACCGACTTGTCATCCGTTTCGGCAAGCGGGATTTGGCTGCCAGGGAAAGGGCTGAGGAGCAATGAGAAGCGCCGGTTTCGGAATGGAGCGAGTGCTGGAAAATCTGGAACGTATGGAACGGTTGTTAGGACACTTGGAGCGGCACCAAACCAAGCGGCATGTAAAAAACGCCTTCAAGGAATGGCTGCTCGCATCGAGTTCAGTCATTAACAGTATTATCGATACGTTAGAGGAGGAGCAGGACACACCGGCTGCTCGAAAAATCAAAATTTCGACAGAGTAATCTGGATTTTGGCAGGGGAGAAGAGAGGAGAGGATTCGTGGGTGAGTAGAACTAAGCGCCAAGTCGGGCTCCTGCTTATGCTAACCGGATTGCTTCATACAGTTGTCGGACTGTTTGGTTACATGGAGCAGCTTCAGTTGATTGCCGCCGATGGCCTATGGAACACGGTAGAGGAGGGGCAATGGGAGCGTACTACTGCGTTTTGGTTTATGATGTTTGGGTTCCTATTGATGATTCTCGGATATACGGCGGATTGGCTGATGAAAAAGAAGGGCATCGAACCGCCGACCGTTTTCGGGTGGATGCTGCTGTTGCTGTGCCTGACAGGGGCTGTCATTATGCCAGTTTCGGGTTTCTGGCTTGTCCTTCCGCAGGCGTGGATCTTATTGCGTAGCTAGAAGACTATTTTGCTTTTCCATAATTATACTTTAGCTAGACAATTTTCGAGTTAATTAATATAATTATGCGATACACTAACGACAAAATAGGATGGCAATTACATTACCTGTTAATGCCATTTTGGGCAATGGGGCCCTGCATAACCTTTTGATTAAGCTAATAGACAAAGATTTTTTGTCTGGCTTTAAAAGGTCGTGCAGGTTTTTTTTGTTGTTATAAAGAGAAAATTATAGGAGTGGTATTGGATGAAGCTGTTTCGGTCTTTTACAAGTCGCTGGATTGAAGAGCAATTGGCGAACATGGCAGTTGGCGACTTTAGTACAAATCTGTCTTTCAACGGTAGAGGTCATTTTTTAATGGTTGCGCTCAAAAAAACGATAAGCAGTTTAAAGGCTCTAATACGCCTAGTAGATCGATCATCCAAGCATCTGCACAAAAAAATGATGGATATGAGAGCTAAATCCGAGCTGATTACTGAGCAGGTGGAAGGAGTCACATCCACGATCCGGGAAATTGCGGTCGGCATGCAGGATACTTCAGAGTATGCCCAGAAGATGGCGGATGATATGGCTCAAATTAACGTTGTTCTAAAGAACGCAAGTGAAAATAATGCCTCGTTGGTTCAGGCATCTCTGGATTTTTCGGAGGAAGTCGCTGCCGGCAAACAAGAGATGATATCCGCGAAGGAGCAGATGAACCGGATATCTAATGAAAGCACGGGAATTCATGAAGGAATGAACGAATTAAACCATGCGCTTGGTCAAATTACGAATATTGTCCGGCTGATTGAGGAAATCTCGGGTCAAACGCAACTGCTTGCTTTGAATGCGAATATTGAAGCAGCTCGAGCAGGCGAGCAGGGGAAAGGCTTTGCAGTTGTTGCCAGTGAAATTTCGAAGCTGGCGATTCAGACGAAACAGGCTACCTGTAGCATTAATGAGCAGATCCAGTGGGTAACGGGCAACGCTCAAGGCTTGAAAACAGGAATTGATAACATGCAAGAGGCAGTGGGTGTAGGCGTACATACGATGGAGGAGTCCGTAAACAAATATGAGGAAATGGAAACGTTCCTCGGCCGCATTCTAATACAAATGAAGGAAGTCGATGGGCAATTCGGAGTCATTACGGCAAATAGCTTCTCCATCGTCGATTCCCTCAATCAAACCTCGGCTATGATCGAAGAAGTAGCTGCAGGATGCCAAGAAGTACTCGCTTCGACTGAAATCCAGCAGGAGAATATTTTACAAATAAACGAGGACATCCGGGAAGCCACGCGCAGCAGCCTGTCGCTTCGTTCGGTCGTATCACAGTTTAAACTTCCTTCCCGCAGCGAGTCCCACCCTCTGCAAAAGGAATTGGACAGATGGGTGGAATGTTCTTTGGGTATTCGATCCATCATGGTGTCTATGATTGACTCGCGGGGTGATGAGAAAATTCGCTACTGGTACCGGGAAAAAGAAGCGATGGAGAGTGAACTGGCAGCATGCTTTCAGCTTCTCGGAGAGAAATCGACTGATAAGATTAACAAGGCTTATTTTGACTCTTTGGGAAGCTCATGGCAGGAATTCAGCGTGGTGAAAGATCAAAATGCCAAATGGATGCTAGAAGCCGAGTATGATAAAGCCAAGCAGGGTCTAATTAATAAAGGCAGAGAACGTTTTAAGCGGGCCATGGATATCGCCAATGAATGGATGGAAACTAAAAATTAAAGAGTTAAATGAAGGCAATCCCCTGGGTTCAACCACACTGAGAAGTGGGTTGGGCCCTTTTGTTTTGTCGCGTATCCGATTAAATTAACAATTCTTTACCTGTAGATAATATAGACATCATGTCGCCAAGTTAAGCTTCATCCAAGTGATAAATTGCAAACTAGCGACTATTGAAGGAGGTACTCAAAGTATGCTCCATGAGCCGATCGTACAGGTTGCTCCTTACTTGGTTATAGCAGAGATTCTACAGAAGGAAATTGATAGCGGCGTCTATAACATTGGCGAACCGTTGCCGTCAGAGGCTGAACTAAGCAGGAGATTTAAGGTCAATCGCTACATGATAAGGCACTCGTTGAATTTTATGAATAAAAAAGGGGTTATCCGCTCGTTTCAGGGCAAAGGGCACTATGTCTGCGAAAAACCGATGGAAATTCAATATACGATCACTCCGGCGATGTGTTTTACAGATGTCATGCTCCAGCTTGGATGCAAACCAAACGCGAAGCTATTGAAAGGGGAAGAGTCTCTTCCGCCGGAACCGATAGCCAAAATGCTGAGAATGGCGCCTGATGAAATGGGGATTCGGCTTGAAATTCTCAGGTATGCGGACGGGATACCGCTGGCATGGAATGAAACATGGCTGCCTATGAAGTATTTTCAGAATTTTCTGGATAAATACACATCTTTCACTTCGTTGTATGCCTTATTAAGAGAGGAATACCAGATGCAGCTTAAGCGGATTTGGTCGACGTTCGAGGCAAGCTATCCCTCTTCTGAAGAGGCGCTGCATTTGCAAATTTCTCCGAACACATCCTTGCTGCACATCGCCAGCGTAATGAGAGACCAGGATTATCGAATCATTGAATATACATCCGCCAAATATCGCGGAGATTTGTGCAGAGTATCTATACAATTCGAATAATGAAGCGAGCGAAGGAGTTTTTGGAATTGAAGAAATCTAGATTGACGCAAATTCTCATTGAAGGTAATCCAAGTTTATTAGAAAAGCTTGCCTTGCAAATTGATCAACAATATACGGTAACCATCGTTAGAGAGCCGGAAAAAAGTTTGGTCATGAATAAATCAAGAGATTCAGTATCGGGAAACCCCTTCTATATGGGGGAAATTCTAATTACGGAATGCACCGTTGCCATAGGAGAAACTTATGGGTTTGGCGCCATTATGGGCGAGGATGCGGATCGCGCGTACCAGCTGGCCATTGTAGACAGCGCATTAAATGCCAAGCTGCCAGAAGCGATGGAATGGGAGCGGCTGCTCCTAGAAGAAGAGCAAAGAACGGATCGCAAGAAACGGTTGGAGCACTCGCGAATCATGAGATCAAAGGTAAATTTCGATACGATGGAGGAATATCATGCTAAATCCTAGCGGAGCGGGCTTCGATAGAGTCCATGATACACAGCATATTTATCGGATTCTATTGCATGCGATGTCCAGACCAGGCGTTATCTGCGAATTAGGAGAACTTGTGCAAAGAATAGATGTTCCTTCAGGAACATCCAAGGCAGCTGCCGCGATTGCTTATACCTTGCTGGACGGAGAGGTTTCCTTCGCCTCGTGTATGTGGGAGCAGGTAGGTTGGCCGGAACATATTCGTAGAATGACTTATTCCAAGCTAGTGGAAATGTCAGTTGCCGACTATGTATTCGTTAATGGCGAGGAAGACGCAGGATCAATTGAAATCATGATCTCCAAGCTCAAGATAGGTACGCTCTCCTCCCCAGAGCAATCCGCGACTCTGTGCATTAAAGTTAACAGCTTACGGTCTGAGCCGGATATGAATGAAGCAGGCATTTCCTTGAAATTAACAGGACCCGGCATAGAAGGGTCTTCGATCTGTTGCGTTGACGGTCTATCCTCTGCATGGATAGAGAGCAGGTCCGGCCTAGTTCAGGAATATCCGCTGGGAGTTGATTTTGTTTTGTTTACGGAGAGTGGGGAAGTTCTAGCTCTACCTAGAACGACAGTTGTGGAAGGAGTTGTCGGTGCATGGCCTACGTTGCAGTAACAGGCGGTCAAGAAGCCATTCAACAAGCTGAGAAGCTGGTCAAATACTACCGAACGAAGGACTCAAGCGCCGTGCTGGATGTTTCCCTTATTGAGAAGCAGCTTCGACTGCTGGTCGATCGCATTATGGGGGAAGGCGGCATGTACGCGCCGGAGTATGCGGCGTTAGCCCTTAAGCAAGCTGAAGGAGATCCATCCGAAGCGGCTTTCCTAGTAAGGGCATATCGATCGACGTTACCACGCAATCACTATTCTTTAATGTCGGATCCTGCGAACATGAGAGTCATTCGCCGGATCTCATCATCCTTCCGGGATATGCCGGGCGGTCAAGTGTTAGGACCTACTTGCGATTATACGCATCGGATGCTGAACTTCTCTCTAAGAAACGAAAGTACAGAGGATCTTCAATCCTTCGTTAAGCAATATTTAAGTGACGAGGTTTGGGACGAGAGCAGCATGAGCTTCACGAAAATCGCGGATTTGCTTAGAGACCAGAATTTAATGGCTGCAGCAGATCCCGTCTACGAGGAAGAGCCCTATGATATGACAAGGCAAAAGCTAACCTTCCCATGCAGCCGATCAGCAAGATTGCAGTGTCTCTCTAGGGGTGAAACGGGGGCGATGACCTCTTTAGCGTACAGCTCCATGCGCGGTTATGGTGTTGTACATCCAACGATCGGGGAGCTTCGCGTAGGCTATACGCCCGTTTATATCCCTCACCCCTTCGGCAACGATGAGGATGGTGAGGGGATCTATATTGGCGAGGTTATGATGACCGAGGTGGAGTCCATCAATTCCTTCACGCAAGATAAGGAATCGGGAAAGGTACAATTCCTGCTTGGTTATGGGCTAGTATTCGGACAGAACGAACTAAAGGCAATTGCGATGTCGATTCTCGAACGAAGCCTCGAGACCGAGGGGACTGCACCTGCCCAGGATGAAGAATTTGTTCTGACGCATATCGACAGTGTGGAATCAGGAGGTTTCGTCTCTCATTTGAAGCTGCCGCATTACATTACCTTCCAAACTTTCTTGGATCAAATACGCAAAACGCAAACTCGAAAGGCTAAGGAAACGACAGAGGAGGCATTACCCGATGCAGGTAATGGACAAACAGAAGTTCAATACAGCGGAGTATAACTTTGCCTTTCTTGATGAAGGATCAAAGCGGGAAATTCGCCGCAAGACGCTTAAAGCCGTAGCTATACCCGGATATCAGGTTCCGTTCGGTTCCAGAGAGCTGCCGATTGGCAGGGGCTGGGGCACGGGGGGATTACAGCTTACTTTGTCGCTCATAGGGCAAACGGATATCGTGAAGGTCATTGACCAGGGAAGCGATGACAGCGTAAATGCAGTGAGTATTCGGCGATTAATCGAGGAAACCAGTCACATCCAAACGACAGAGAATAGTAGGGAAGCGACAATTATTCAATCGCGTCATCGTATACCGGAAGAACGTCTTCAAGACGGCCAAATCCTTGTTTTGCAAGTGCCTGAGCCGGAGCCGCTTCGTCAAGTGGAGGCTAGAGAAGAGATAACCAAGATTCAGCATGGAGAGATGAATTACAGCGGCATATGGCTAACGCTCTATGAAAGCATCGTGAAATGGGGTGCGGTCACACGGGGTGCGGATTATCCGGTGCTTGTGCATGAACGTTACATTATGGCTCCAAGCCCTATCCCCCGCTGGGATAACCCCAAATTTCATCAGGCGAGTCATCTTACCTTACTTGGTGCAGGCAGGGAAAAGAAGATCTATGCGATTCCGCCCTATACCAACGTTAGATCGCTGCAATTCGATGATTATCCCTTTGAAGTGGAATCCTTTCCAGGCTTATCGTGCCGTCATTGCGGCGCTGAGGAGTCTTTCATGGATGAGATTACGGACGGAGTCACCGGTCAGACGATCTACCAATGCTCGGATACCGACTACTGCAACAGAAGACGCGAACAGTCGGGAGAGGGGAATTCTTAATGGCGGTCTCAAGCATGTCAAACATAGACTCATTGTTAAAGCATGGCGGCAAGAACGATAGCCCCTTGCTGACGGTTCATAACCTGTCCAAGAAATACGGGAAAAGCTGTGCTTCCTGCGTGAATGGGCACTATTCTGTGCAAGGCGGTCGTTGTCCGGACTGCGGAACGATATGGGCTTGCAGAGACATTAGCTTCGACTTATACCCCGGGGAGATTCTGGGCGTAGTGGGCGAGAGCGGCTCGGGTAAAAGCACGATGGTGAAGTGTCTTTATTACGATGAGGAAGTTTCGTCGGGTGAGATGTCCATTGCTGCGTATAAAGACAGCGAATCTAATCTATTTCACGAATCAGCCCAGCAGAAAAGATATATTCGAAACCATCTTATGGGCATGGTTTATCAGAATCCTTATCTTGGACTTCGCATGGGCTTCTCCAGCTCCGGCAATATTGCCGAGAAGCTCATAGCCGCGGATCATTATCATGTCGGAACAATCCGCAATCGCGCCTCAGAGCTGCTCAAAAAGGTGGAAATTCCGCTGCAGCGAATGGATGAACCTCCTAAAAATTTCAGCGGAGGTATGCAGCAACGCGTGCAAATATCCAAAGCTCTGGCGAATAACCCGCCATTGCTATTGCTTGATGAAGTGACGACCGGTTTGGATTTATCCGTACAGGCTAAGGTTCTGGATTTAATTCGCAGCATTCAAAGGGAGCTGGGCGTAGCTATGATCGTCGTTTCTCATGATCTCGGCGTTATCCGGATGCTCTCGGATCGGACGATGGTTCTCAGACAAGGGCAAATCGTTGAACAAGGCTTAACGGATCAGATTCTAGAGGATCCGCAGCACCCTTACACGCAATTACTCGTTCATTCGCTATTATAAGCCCTAGAAGAAGGAGAGGATTGGCATCCTTAAGGTAACCGATCTTACGAAAAGATTCCAATTGTCGTTAAACCAAGATATGAACGTAAACCCGTTCCAGAACTTATCCTTCGAAGTCGGCAAGGGCAAGTTTATGGGTATAGCCGGACCAAGCGGAATCGGTAAATCCTCTATTCTGAAGTGTATTTATCGGACGTATCTCCCGACTTCAGGCGAGATTAGATATGAATCAGAGCTGTATGGCTCCATAGACTTGGCACAAGCGAATGAACGACAAATCTCGCATCTGCGTAAGAACGAGATTAGTTATGTTTCCCAATTTCTTAAAGTTATCCCCCGTGTATCAGCCTTGGACATCGTCGCAGAGAAGCTTCTGCCTTCAGGAATGCAATTAGACGATGCACGCATTCAAGCGGCTCGGATGCTGGAGCGTCTTCGTATTCCAACCAAGCTCATTGAGGCCTATCCGGCTACCTTCAGCGGCGGAGAACAACAGCGCGTTAATTTAGCACGCGCATTTATCATGCGTCCGAGGCTGCTTATACTCGACGAACCGACGGCCTCATTGGACGTTAAGACTAAACAAAGCGTCCTTGAGCTGCTTCGCGAAATGAAGGCGCAAGGAACGACAATGATCGGAGTATTCCACGATTGGGACGTTATGGAACAAATATCGGATAACATCCTCGATCTGCAAGCCTTTGTTAGAGCACATGTATCAAGTTAAGCGGAGGAGCTATGAGATGAGGGTTAGAGGTATAGGAGTTAGCTTGCCGCCGACAGATACCGTAAACAATTTAGATAAGCTGAAGAGTAAGTTAACCAGAGCGAGAGAACTAGGCTTTGAAGCCATTGAATTATCGCTTCATGGCATGGATGTCATCCGCAACGGCGTTATTGACTATCCTCGGTTGGAGAAATATAAATCAGTGCTTCATGCTTTCGACCTTAGTTACACGACGCATGCTCCGTATTCGATTAACCTGTTTCGTCAGGACGATCCGGACATGGAGAAGGCATCGTTGGCTGCTTCCTTAGAGGTTAGCGGCGCGATCGGTGCAGAGACCATGGTCTATCATGTCGGCAGATACATTGGTGAAGAAGAGTTCTTGTATCCGAATAGGTGGATCTCTTACACGAACGAGGAGAAGCAAAGGCTTCTGCTCTACGAACGGCTTATCTTAGCAGAGATGAGTCACAGGGCTAAGCAGTTAAATGTTCGCATTGCAATGGAGAATATGCGCCCATATCTGGATAACGCCGAATATTGTTACTCGGTCATTCCAAGCGCGCTAGCGGAACAGGTGGAGGCGATAAATCACCCTTCTATTGGAATTACGCTGGACATCGGACATCTCTATTTATCGCATAAGTTGTATGGTTTGGATTTAATAGGCGAGCTAAAGCGCATGGCGCCTCATATCATTCATCTCCATGTGCATGACAATTTCGGCAAGGCTTGTTATTCCGCCGAGAAGAACCAATACGAGCTTGCCCCATTAGGTCGGGGAGACATGCATATGCCGATCGGCTTTGGTGAAATTCCAATGGAGTCCATTTTTAATGAATTATCGGCAGATTTCGATGGTTATCTGATTCATGAGCTTAGAGAGAGATATGAGGGCGAATGGCCTCATCTTCGTCAGCGAACGGAAACAGTTACGGGCGGAAATTACCACTTGCAAACGGGGAGAGGTTAAATATGATTCAAGGTCATATAAGCATCCACAATGCCAAGATTATTACTCCGAAAGGGGTTGTTGAAGGGGGACTCTGGATTGAAGACGGTAGAATAGCACGAATTATACCGGGCGAACATCAAGAGACCACAGTTTACGGAGATAGCTTGGACGCTAATGGTTGTTATGTCATGCCGGGAATGATCGACATGCACAGCGATGCGTTGGAGAAGGAAATTCAGCCGAGACCGAACACTTTTTTCCCCCTTCACATGTCCTTCTATGAATTAGAGAAGAAGCTTGCGGGCTGCGGAGTTACGACGATTTACCACTCTCTGTCTTTGGCGGATGGGGTAGGCGTCCGGGATGACAATATGGTTATCGATGTTATTGAGCACATCATCAAGCTTCGCGAAGAGAGAGCTATGATCAACCATCGTGTTCACTTGCGTTACGAGGTGACCAATCTGCCCGGCATTGATACGGTTAGAAACCTGATCGACAATCGTAAGATCGACCTGTTGTCCCTTATGGATCATACGCCAGGGCAAGGACAATTCACGGAAAAGGAATCGTATGAGAACTATTTGGTCAAAACCTACGGAGTTCGCGACGAAGAGCTAAGGATTATGATCAATAAGCTGAAGAGCGACGCCAAAATCATTAATTGGGAAAGAATCAGGGACATCGCCCAGCATGCTATCGGCCAGGGGATCGTAGTCGCTTCCCATGATGATGATACGGAGGCCAAGATTGATCAGATGATTGATTACGGCGTTACGATCAGCGAGTTTCCTATTAATAGGACTGCGGCGGAATATAGCTATGGGCATAACCTTCTGGTGTGCGTGGGGTCCCCTAATCTTGTAAGAGGTCAATCGCATAGCAATAATATGAGGGCGGTAGATGCCGTTAAAGAGGGATTCGCCCATGCCATCTGTTCGGATTATTTACCTTCTTCCATGCTTCCCGCCGTGTTCATGCTGCATGAGGTGGAGAATATGCCGCTTCATCTAGCGGTTGCAATGGTAACCTCCAATCTGGCGGCCGCTCTGGGAATCAGCGATCAGGTAGGCTCCATTGAAGCAGGGAAGCTAGCCAATCTATTATTCGTAAACCTGCATAATGGATACCCGCTCGTCCAGCGGACAATGGTTAACGGCGAGACGATTTATTATGCTAAACCCTTTCATAGTCAGTCTAGCGAGCAAGTCTATGCTTAGTTCACCTATAAAGGCGGATCTTCATTGCCACACGAACGCTTCCGACAACTCCTTCAGTATCCATGATGTAGTTGTGCAAGCAAAGAATGCTCAGCTTAGCCATCTGGCCATAACGGATCATGACACTACGATAGGGCTTGAAGAAGCGGTTCAATACGGCAAGCAATATGACCTTCATATTATCCCGGGAATTGAAATATCCGCATGGGACACCTTGCGTAATCGAAGAGCGCATATTCTGGGGTTGTATATCGATCCTAATCACCCGGCACTTGAGGAGCTTTGTGGAGCAACGGTTAAAATGCGGCATGAAGCTTCAAGACAAATGGTCACTCTCGCCGAGCAAATGGGTTACGACATTAATTGGGAGCTTGTGTGCGGCTACGCCAAGAATGGGAGCGCGGTATATAAGCAGCATATTATGCATGCTCTATTGGATCGCGGCTACTGTAATGAAATCAATGGGGAGCTCTACAAAAAGCTGTTCTCCAGATCCGCGAACGAAGCGGGTCGGGCGCTTATTCCCCTTAAATATCCGGATGCGGCGGAGGCCATCCGTGCGATTCAGCTAGCAGGCGGAGCAGCTGTTCTCGCCCATCCCGGGCAGCTTAACAATTTCGAAGCGATTGAGGAATGGACCGATTGGGGTTTGAGAGGGGTTGAGGCGTTTCACCCAAGTCATTCGCTAGAGGACACCAAGAGAGCGCTGCAGCTAGCAGATCAGTATGGACTGGTTGTTACAGGCGGTTCCGATTATCACGGATTGTACGGAGACGGTAAATTTCCGATTGGCAGCGTAACGGTTGGCAAGAAAGAAATGTCGAAATTGCAGGACTGTATCTATCATTCGCTCTAATAGACGAGAGGAGTTTTATAAGTGAAAAAAGCAGGGTTCTTGATCGTGTTAAGCATACTAGTTGCCATTATTGCAGGTTGCAGCGTTACAGCGAAGGAAAGCGATACTCTTACCATTGCCTGGTTGCCTAATGAGTCGGGTGAGGATGTCAAATCTGCACGTGATGAAATCGGTAAATTAGTCGAGGAAGCAACGGGGAAAAAGGTCGTACACAAAACAACCACGGATTACGTCATAACGATTGAGTCAATCGCAAACGGAAATGCCGATATCGCCTACTTAGGACCACAGGGTTATGTGGAAGCCCATAATAAGAACGATAAGGTGCTGCCCCTTGTTGTATCAACCGGTAAATCAGGCACTTTGGAGGATGCGGTTTACTATTCCTGGTTAGCCGTTGTCAAAGGAAATGAAGAGCCGTTTAAGGATGGATCTGGTTTTAAGCTCGACAATCTTGCCGGGAAGAAATTCTCTTTCGTATCTACAAGCTCTACATCCGGCTTTAAGGTACCTTCGAATAACATCGTGAATTACTTTAGCGCAATGGACAAGTACAAGGATTTGACGGCTGAAGATTTGATGGAGGGCGGCAAAGACCAATTCTTCAGTGACGTACAGTTTGGAGGCTCGCATCAAGGATCAGCGGTTAATTTATTGAATGGAACAGTTGACGTTGCCGCTTTCTGCGATAGTTGCGTGACCAATTATGTTGAGTTAGTCAATGGAAAGCTTAACGCTGCCGGAGCTCTCTACAAAGTGAAGGATGATGCGGTTGAACCGTTTAATACGGTACAAGGTAAAGAATTCACACTGATTTCCTCAACTCCAGTTCTCAATTCTCCATTTGTAGTGAACTCAGATAAGGTAAGCGAAGAGACGGTAAAAAAGCTGGTAGATGCTTTCACTTCGGAGAAAACCACCAACAATACAAACATTTTCATCGTTAAGGATTCCGGACTCAAAGGAATGTTCAGTAAAACGGGTAAGGAAGCTTTCCTTGCAGTTGAGGATTCCTGGTTTGAACCGGTTAGAGCCTTATCCAAGTAATGAAGAATAAAGTTATTACTTCTATTCAGAGGAGTTTACTATGACAACGTTATTGGAAGTCAAGAATGTATCGAAACAATATGGTAATGATACATTGGCGTTATCAGATGTTAACTTCTCTGTAAAAGAAGGAGAGTTTGTATCGATTATCGGCCCCTCGGGGGCCGGTAAATCAACTCTTCTTCGCTGCATCAATAGAATGATTGATGCAAGCAGCGGGGAAATTAACTTCGATGGCGTTCAGGTTATGGGCTTGAAGCGGGCAGAGTTGAGAAAGCTTAGGACTCAAATAGGTATGATTTTCCAGCATTATAATCTGGTCAATCGATTAACGGTTTTTGAGAATGTGCTTCATGGCAGGTTAGGGTACAAATCAACTTTAATGGGTTCGTTAGGCTGGTATACTTCAGAGGAAAAACAGCAGGCTATGCAAATTCTGGAGTTACTTGGACTTACCAAACATATTTACAAGAGATGCGATCAATTAAGCGGCGGTCAGAAGCAGCGGGTGGGCATTGCCAGAGCGTTATTGCAGAATCCGAAGCTGCTGCTGTGCGATGAACCGATTGCTTCCTTGGACCCGAATGCTTCCAAAGTGATTATGGATCATCTGAAAAATATTTCAACGGTAATGGGAATAACGGTGCTTATTAATTTACACCAAGTAGATGTTGCTCTTAATTACTCTGACCGAATTGTCGGGGTCAATAAAGGAATGGTTGTCTTTGATGGATCGCCGAAAAAAATCACATCCGAAGAAATATACCAGGTATACGGTTCTGAAGCCGGTGATCTCATCATCAATGTCGGAGGCAGACATGTCGGATAAGTTCTTTGCCAAGAAGAGATGGCAATCACTTCTGACATTCGGCTGTATACTTCTGCTGACGGTACTTTTTATTACTCTAACAGAGTATAACGTCATGAAGGGCTTCACTTCGATTCCAAAAGCCGTTACATGGTCCATTACGAATTTCTATCCGAATGAGAAGTCGCTGGAGAAGCTCCCGAGTATTCTGGATAAATTGATAGAAACGGTTCTGATCTCAATTGCTTCAGCGACTGTCGCCTCGTTGTTTGCGGGCTTCTTTGCCATTATGGGTGCGAATACAACCAAGGTGAATCGCGTATTCGCCGTCCTGAGCAGAGGAATCGCCACGATCTTCCGGAATATTGATGTAGCGGCCTGGGCATTGATTCTGCTGTTTGCCTTTGGCCAAAGCGCATTAACGGGTTATTTCGCATTATTCTTTGTGAGCTTCGGATTTCTTACGCGTGTATTCATGGAAACCATCGATGAAGCCAGTACGGATTCGGTAGAGGCTTTACGCGCGGCCGGAGCCGGTTATTTCGCCATTATTTTTCAATCCGTCATCCCGTCGTGCATTTCTCAGATGATTAGTTGGATTCTATTCGTGATCGAGACGAATATCCGCAACGCGACACTAATTGGTATTCTTACTGGAACGGGAATCGGGTTTGCCTTTGACCTGTATTACAAAAGCTTAAATTACCATGCGGCAAGCTTGGTTGTCATTTTGACCATAATAGCCATCTTCACAATTGAAAGCCTATCTAATTACATCAGAAGGGTGATTTTATAAATGAACCATCCTTACCTTCCAATTGCGGCTAAGCCATTCAATAAAGCTGCTTTTGTAATTAAAGCAACCTTGGTTTCATTGGTGATCATCTCTATATTTGGCTTTCTTACGTTTGACTATCGGGGCGTTAATGCAATGGAGGGTATGGCAGCCTTTCTTAGAAACTTCAAAACCATGTTAACAGAGCCGCATTTTAAGCATTTTACATTTGGCGAAGCCCTTTACCAAATGACCGTGACTGTTGGTTTGGCTTTTCTAACGACTCTATTCGGTGGAATAATCGCTTTATTACTTGGATTGTTCGCTGCTCAAAACTTATCCAACGCTAAAGTTTCCAATATAATCAAGAGCTTCGCTGCTTTCGTTAGAGCTGTTCCGACGGTATTATGGGTGCTGATTTTTGCTGTGTCGGCTGGCCTTGGCAGCGTTGCTGCCGTAGTGGGGATGACCTTTCACTCGGTGAGCTATTTGATTAAAGCCTACTCTGAGTCCTTCGAAGAGCTGGACAAGGGGGTAATTGAAGCTTTAAGGGGAAGCGGTGCGAATTGGTGGCAAATCGTCTTTCAAGCGGTGCTGCCCACATCATTAAGCTCCATTCTTTCTTGGACCTTCTTCCGGTTTGAGATTAACTTCGGGATAGCTGTTGCGATGGGCGCTGCGGCTGGAGCGGGTGGAATCGGGTTTGAAATGTTCATGGCCAGCTCGTTTTATATTGACATAAGGGAGATCGGAACGATCACCTATTTCGTATTAGCCTTTGCTATCCTGTTGGAAATCTTCGCTTCAAGGTTAAAAGCTCGTATTCGTGCTAGATCTTAGAAGGTAATGACTATTTGGATAACTATAAGTGATATCCTTATCGTTAAAGTGAAACATAAGGTCTCAGGCGCATTTCACAAAAAAAAGCTGGAGCTGATGTATTCGCTCGAATACGCAGCATTGTTTCCACATGCCTAAAACAAAGTCTCCCTGTTTTGAATTAGAAATACTTATGTAACATTCTAATTCTGTATGAAATTTCATACACAATAGCTCCCGCTACGACATTCTGCTTAATTCTGTATGAAATTTCATACACAATAGCTCCCGCTACGATATTCTGCTTAATTCTGTATGAAATTTCATACACAATAGCCGTTAATTCCACTTATACTTTTGTTCATAATTCAATATTTATTGATAACTGAGCCTAAAACATAAAGAAAAAGTCTCCGTATCTGGGAGACTAAGTAGTAACAAATATATTGATCAACAATAAAAAATGGTTGTGCAGGAATTACATTCTGCCCAACCATTTTTTAGAGAAATCTTACAACTGTAAATTCAATTTTATAGCTTAACTGCCCAGTACCAATCGTCCCCGTTCCGTTCTGTTATGACCTCACCCTCCATATTTTTCATCAACTGCCCCAGCCAATTCCATTCAGCTTCGAGTAAAGCCAGGTAATATTCCTGTTCGATGACAAAAATCCGGTCAATTCCCATTAATAGAGTAGCCTCCATTGAAGAACGGACGTCTTGAATTTGCTTAATAAGCATATCGGACCGTTCTTTCAAAAGATCAAGAGCATCCTTAGGCGTCAAATGGGCTAAAAAAGAAAGCCCGGCCGCAAACTGCGGATATTCCTTCGCGGGCAAGCGCAATAAGGAACGCAACCAATCGAAAAACTCCACTTTACCGTCTGCAGTAGGTTCATAGATCGTCCGCTCGGGATGTTTTCCCTCTCGCTCCGTTCCAACAGGCTGAATCAAATTGTTCTTTAATAAACCTTCGATAACGGCGTAAAGTGAACCCGTGTTCAATTTGATGCTATCGGAAAGTCCTCGCTGGCGCATCGTAACCCCGATTTCATAAGGATGCATTGGACGTTCATTCAGCAGAGACAGGATGGCCAGAGCAAGTAGATTACTTCGTTTCGGTTTGGGCATGCCGCTTCCGGCTCCTTTCTGGATACAAACAGTAATGTGTAATGCTATTGGCTCGACCTATTATAGCCTATTTTAATTATTTTGATAAACATTAGTTGACTAAGTTTAGTTTAAATAATATAGTCTAAATAAACTATAATAAGAAAATATAAAAAAGGATGATGAGAATGGCAAACACAAGTAATCAGCGTAAAAAGGCACTGATTATCGGCTGTGGGATTGCGGGACCCGCAACGGCTCTTTTCCTCAAGAGGGTGGGGATAGATTCAATTATTTATGAAGCGGAAGAACAAATCGACGATTATGCCGGACTGTTCCTCAATCTGGCGCGCAATGGAATGCATGTGCTGAAGGAACTGGGACTAGATGAACAAATCCGGCAGAAGGGCATCGTGATGCATGCGATGAAGATGGTCAGCGGGAAGGGCAAGCTGCTCGGAAATATTGGCCAAATGTCGGGAGAGCCTCAGGGGTTCACGATTAAGAGAGGGATACTGCATAAAATGTTGCGCGAGGAAGCGCTGTGTCAAGGGATTTCGATCGAATATGGCAAGAGGCTTATAGGCATCGATACGAATGAGCCTCATCGGGTTAAGGTTTCTTTCGAGGATGGAGGAATTGTATCCGGGGATATGCTGATTGGTTGTGACGGCATTCATTCTCGAGTGCGGAGGATTGTCATGCCGAGCGCGCCGGCTCCATCTTATACGGGATTATTAAGCTTTGGCGGGTTTCTGCATAGCAATACGATTCCTAATGAACGAGGTATTCAGACCATGGTATTCGGGAAACGTGCGTTCTTCGGTTATCTGGTCAGAAACGCCGAAGAGGTATACTGGTTCGGCAACATGAATTATCCTGGGACGCCGAATCGGCGGGAGCTGCAGAGCATCCCGCAAGCGGAGTGGCGCAGGACGATAAACGGTTTGTACGCCAATGATATCGCACCTATTCCAGAAATCGTACGTTCAACGGAGGAAGAAATCGGTGTTTATCCGATTTACGATATGCCATCGTTGCCCGTTTGGCATGATAAGTCTATTGTTTTGGTTGGCGACGCCGTCCATGCAACATCGCCAAGCGCTGGACAGGGCGCTTCGTTAGCGCTTGAGGATGCGCTTGTGCTGGCTAAATGCGTTCGGGATATCCCCGATGTAGAGCTGGCGTTCTCCGAATTTCAGAGGTTACGCCGCGATAGGGTGGAGCGGATTGTGAAGTATTCCAGGAGCATTGGCAAACGTAAGCATGCGACCAACCCGGTGCAGGTATTCTTCCGCGATTTGATGCTGCCGCTGTTCCTGAAATCATTCAATAATGACACGAATAGATGGATGTACGATTACAATGTCGATTGGAATGAGAAGGTTACGGTATGAAAAAAATAAGAATTTGAGACATGAACAGGATTAGTCATGCTTCAAAGCGGCAAGAGGAAGCGTTAAACAGAATGAGCTTCCTTCTTCCGAGCTTTCCCTCAAAACAAGATCGCCGCCTTGGGCTTGTGCGAGCAGCTTGCTGAACGCCAAGCCGAGACCGAGGCCGCGTACGGTGTGCTTCTTGCTCTCCCCGCGAAAGAACCGCTCGAACACAAAATCCCGTTCGGATGAGGGGATGCCAGAGCCGTTGTCGGAGACGACAATTTCAGCGAATCCGTCATTCCGTTCACTTAATGTGATTAGGATGTGGATCGGGCGGCTCGAATGTTTGGACTGCTCGCTGTTATTGAACAAATTCACAATAATTTGCTGAATGCGGAGCGGGTCGCCTAACACCTCAATAAGCCGACCGGACACCGAAAGCTCAGGTTCCCGGATGCTCTCGCTCTGGTGCAGCTTCCATTGATAGGAGATTTCGGACAATAGCGCAGCCGCATCGATATGATGGCGGCTTACTTGTATGAGCCCGGCAGCCAACTCGTTGTAATGAAGCAGGTCGGCGACCATCCGTTCCAGTCGGCCGGTCTCTTGAAGGGCGACCTCGAGAAATTCGTCCGCTTCTTCGTTTGCCACTACTTTTTCCTTGACGGCGTGGACGAGGCCTTTGACGGACGTGACGGGCGTTTTTAACTCATGCGTTAAACCTGCCAGCATGAAGTTGCGGGAATGCTCCAATTGCTTAAGCCGAGAGGCCATTTCCTTGAACGATATGATCAACTCATTAAGCTCCCGTTCCTTCGCATTCGCCTGGAGCTGAACATCATAGTTTCCGAGGCTGATCTCGCGCGCAGCCGACGCCACTTTGCGGATCGGATGCGCCAGCTTTCTGGACAACAAATAAATCGTCAGCCAGCCGAGCGCAGTCAAGCTGATGAGCAGCAGGCTGAATGCCCATTGTAATTCGGGCGGAATTTTCAATGATTTGGTTGGCTGCAGCAGGGAGACTTGCCCGATCTTATTGCCGTGATATTCAATCGGAGCCGTCACCGCCTTGAATCCGGGCTGAACGGCCTTATCGAGTTTGTCGTTCAGCCTCTCTGGCAGATCCTCTTGCGTCAGCGGATCGGTACTATACAGAAGCTTGCCGTCCTTGTCCGTAACGATGAGGCATAAGGGGCCAAGCTTTAAAAAGCGTGAACGTGAATCGATCAATTGTTTCATGTCATTCGGCACTATAATGGTTCCGTTCGGTCCAATAATACGGACGGCAATTTCCTGTGACAGCAGCTCGACGGACTTCAGACGATGGTCCAACGTTTCACGATTGGCCCACCAGACGAAGGTGGCGGCAAGCGCCAGCAGCCCGATACACAGGATAAGGAAGTATCGCATCGTCCAATACGACAATAGGGAAGTTTGCTTCAGCTTTCGATCCATAGTTGATACCCCGTTCCGCGAAATGTCCGTATTTCCCCTTCCTCGGCAGGCCAATGGGACAGCGCCTGACGAAGCCGCTTGATCGACAAATCGACTGCGCGGTCGCTTCCTTCATAATCGGAGCCCCATACATACTCGATAAGTTGGTCTCGAGTAAACGTTCGGTTCGGTCGTTCCGCCAGAAAGAGCAGCACTGCCAAATCGCGGGGTAACATAGTGACTTCCGCGCCATTCAGGGAAACGCGCTGCGACAGCAAGTCGATGCTTAGACGTCCGAAGCGGCACTGTCTGACGCCGTCCGTCCATTGCGAAGGGCGTCGCAGCACCGCTTGAACGCGGGCGACGACTTCTTCCGGTATGAACGGCTTTGGCATGTAATCGTCCGCGCCGCCGTTCAGACCGGACAGCCGATCATCGATCCCGTCGCGCGCCGTCAGCATGATGACTGGGCAGCTGCTTGCTTCGCGTATCCGGCGAAGCACTTCCCAGCCGGCGATATGCGGCAGCATCACATCGAGAAGAATGAGCGCCGGCGGTTCCATCGAGAACAATTCCAGCGCCTGACGTCCATCGACCGCCAGCTTAACTTCGAAGCCGGCCTTGCGCAAATAAGCGACCAGCACGCGGGCGATCGCGGGTTCGTCTTCAACTACCATAATCGTTTTCAAGGGGACAACTCCCTTCGTTCCAACAGCCCCATTGTAACAACCCGCCAGCACCCCGGCAATAGTCCAATGTTGCCAAACATGGGGTTTTGGAAATTTTTGTGCGCCGACATCTTACCGACACATTCAACAGTTAAAGTAGACGAGAACGAACGGCAGCAGCCGTATAAATAGGAGGGAAATCATGAAGAAAAAACAGATTATCTTATTGACAGCAGTTTTTGTGGTTCTGATCGGAATTGGTGCGTATGCAGCGTTTAACAGTTATCTCGGTAACAATGTGGAGATTGAATCGGTCATGGCGTCGCAGGAGGAGACAGCGACAACTGAAGCAGCTAGTGAAGCTTCGGAGACAGCGAGTACAGAAGTATCGTCCGGCGATCTGGAAGGCGCATGGAATATCGCGAGCGGCTCAAAAGTATACTGGTCGGTAACGACGTCGAAGGAAACGGTAAATTTCGTAAACGAAGCGGTGACGGGCTCATGGACCGTTGATCTGAACGACACGGCAGCCATGTCCGGCGAAGGAGTCCTCGACATGACAGCGTTAGATTCTGAGAACAGTCAACGCGACGGACATGTGAAAGAACGCGCAGATTTATTGGATGTTAGCACATACCCGCAGGCGATGTTCAATACGAAATCCTTCTCTTCTCTACCGGCGGAATGGATAGAAGGAACCGCGGTGCCGCTTGCGACTACAGGAATACTTACGGTAAAAGGGAAAGAGAAGGAAGTGACGTTCGACGGGGAAGCGATGTACCGGGACGGGAATCTGCTTCTGTCCGGTACGACGAAGGTAACATTCGCCGACTTCGGCATGACCAGTCCGCACACGATCCTGCTGGATACCGAAAATGAGCTTACCGTGCAGCTTGAGCTTGTTTTGAATAAAGCCTAATTATTATTCGCTTACGTTATAAAAATAGATATAAGCGAAAGGAAATACCACTATGAAAAAAAACAAATCATTTATCATTTCGATATTAGCAGGAATGCTGATTATTGGAGGTTGTTCAACAAGCAACTCCTCTGAGCCGTCAACTAGCAGTAATCCGCCATCCGCTAGTGCGCCGTCCGCTAGTAGCTCATCTACCAGTACCGCTGCACCAGAACCCGCCGCCGACGATAGTGGACTGACCCAGCAGGTCACTCAAGGTCCCTATTACGTCACTGGCACTAGCGAGTTGACGAATGGCAACCTGAACTATGACAACCTAACAGGCGATAAGATCAAAGTGCAGGGTTATGTTTATGCAGGTGCTTCGGGCACAACACCGGTCGCGGGCGCCAAGGTTGAAATTTGGCATGCCGACGACAGCGGCAGTTACCAGCCTAATGGCAATGGTGCGGCCAGCAGCTATAGTACCGATGAGATTTCGCTTCGCGGCTATGTCATGACCGACGAGAACGGTTATTACGAATATACCACCATTTATCCAGGTGAATACTCAGGCCGTACGCGCCATATTCATACCAACACAACGGCAGATGGCTACAAAGGTGTGATCACTCAGCTGATCATCCCTAGTCTGGAGGGCGACGAAATGACAGCTGCCCAGGATAATATCGCCCAAAGCTTGCCGGCATACAATCAGGTCACATTCACCGATGTTGACGATATACCTACGACTGCCTTTAATTACCGAATCGCCTCTAACTAGTATATGAGCAGAGGAATAATTCCAACTGCTAATCGCAAGTGTTGTCAGTAGCAACTTACCAAATCGAAATAATGGAGGTATATATATGTTGAAAAACCTCACAAAAGGATACAAAGGATTTGTGATCGGGGTGGCGTTGACTGCTTCTTTGACGCTTCCGTTCACGTCATTCGCCGCATCGCTTCAAAAGACGATCGCGGTAACTTATAACAACATTAAAGTAACCGTGAACGGACAATCCGTCACATTGAAAGATGCAACGGGTAAGGAGCTGGAGCCGTTCAACTATAACGGGTCGGTGTATGTACCGTTGCGTGGTGTCTCCGAAGCGCTGGGCATGGACGTTACTTACGAGAGCGCGAACAAAACCGTTGTCATTACGAACGGCGCCGGGACCCCCGGGGGAATGCCTCCGGGCGGCAGCGGCGGACCAGGCGGACAGCCGCCAGGAGATGTACCTTCCGGAAGCGGTACGTCTTCCGGCAATGGAACGTCTGCCGCCACCGGCACTCAAGCGGATACCGATGACAGCGGGCTTACCCAGCAAGTCACGCAAGGTCCCTACTATGTTACAGGTACTAGTGAGTTGATGGCTGGCAACCTGAACTATGATAACCTGACAGGCGAAAAGATCAAGGTGCAGGGTTATGTTTATGCAGGTGCCTCGGGCACAACACCGGTCGCGGGCGCCAAGGTTGAAATTTGGCATGCCGACGACAGCGGCAGTTACCAGCCTAATGGCAATGGTGCGGCCAGCAGCTTTAGTACCGATGATATTTCGCTTCGCGGCTATGTCATGACCGACGAGAACGGTTACTACGAATACACTACGATTTATCCAGGTGAATACTCGGGCCGTACACGCCATATTCATACCAACACAACGGCAAATGGCTACAAAGGCGTAATTACTCAACTAATTATCCCAAGTCTGTCTGGTGACCAAATGCCCGCCGCTCAGGATAATATCGCCCAAAGCTTGCCAGCGTACAATCAGGTCACATTCACCGATGTTGACAGCGTACCTACAACTGCCTTTAATTACCGAATCGCCTCTAACTAGTATATGAGCAGACATATTGCCCCTCATAGGGTTATCTTTACCATTGCAGCTTTAGTCGTAGTTGCCGGTGCGATTTATAGCTTGTTTCCAAAAAGCGTTGCTGGTGAAACGGTCATCTTGGGTAACGGAAGGAACTCCCACGGGCAGCTCGCTAATTACTCAACTAGCGGCACGAGCAGCAGCATTGATATTCCTGAAAAAGTCTTTCGGGTGGCTGCCGGCTTTGACCATTCGCTGGCGCTGACCGAGAACGGTACGGTGTACGCATGGGGCGATAATACCTACGGGCAAGTCGGTATTAACAGCGCCAAGGGTATCGTGAGCGGTCCGCAGAAGATCGAGGGGCTGCCGATCATTACCGAAATTAGCGCAGGCTTTCGTCATAGTATTGCTCTTGACAGCGATGGCGATGTTTGGGTATGGGGCAATAACATCGCCGGGCAGCTTGGTACGGGCGACCGGGCTGATCAGCGCAAGCCAACCCAAATCAGCTTGCCGGACAAAGTCTCGAGTGTCACCGCCGGTCACCGCTTCTCGCTGGTGACGCTTGAGAACGAAAAAGTTTACGGTTGGGGTGCCAAATGCGAGAACGATACCAAGCGGACGTTTGCAGAACTCATGCGGCTGATCGGCCAGTCGGCCACGGGCATTAGCTACTATGTCGATGCCAATGCCGATCCAAGCAGCAGCGACACACAGGAGCTGTGCGAGTTTCAAGGATTCGTGGCCGTTAGCAGCCTGACGCCGATTGAAATTCCCGAGCTAGCCGGAAGTACCCAAATCGTGGCGGGCTTTGGCCATGTGCTGGCGTTGCAAGCGGACGGCACAGTCAAGTCGAAAGGCTGCAATGCATATGGGCAACTGGGCTATCCGACGGCTGATATCGTACCGGCCGAGACCATTCCGGGGCTGACAGGTATCGTAGGGCTTGCTGCCAGCACGCGCCACTCCATGGCACTGGATCGTAACGGGAAGGTGTGGGCATGGGGTGCCGACAACTCTGGTCAGTTAGGTAAAAACCTTGGCAATCTTGAGGGAGTTTTTGAACCCGAGGTAGTTGCGGGCCTGCCGACGATTACGAATATTGCCGCTGGCCATGACTTCTCCTTAGGACTCGACGAAGAGGGGCGTGTATGGGCATGGGGTGTTAATAAGAACAGCCAAACACCCGGAATCGAACAGACCGCCTATAACGCTACCCCGAAACTCACTAGTATTTCAAATGAAACTCAAATTGCAGCAGGGGGAGCCTTTGTACTGGCCTATTAAACGATGAAAACAACGACTAAACGAAAAACCGTCTCCTTTTTATCTCGAAATGTCATAGTTCTATCTATCGTCAGCTTTTTTACGGATATCGCCACCGAGATGCTATATCCCATTATGCCGCTCTACCTCAGCGATATCGGCTACGGTGTTATTCTAATCGGTTTGATTGAAGGGATTACTCAGCTTGTTGCCGGTGTGATTAAGCTGGCAAGCGGTGTCTACTCCGATCACCTGCAGCGGCGTAAAGGCCTGGTCAATGCCGGCTACACGATTTCGGCGCTCGCTAAACCGCTGATGGGACTATTCCCAACCTATTGGGCGATTTTTGGCTTTCGTCTGCTTGATCGCTTTGGTAAAGGGATACGCAATGCGCCGCGTGATGCCTTGCTTGCGGATGTCTCTACCCCGGTTAATCGCGGTCGGGTATTTGGATTCCATCGTGCTGCTGATACGCTCGGCGCCACGCTCGGTCCATTGATTACCTTGGCGATTATGTATTTTTACAGCGAGAACATTTCGCTAATCATTGCCCTGACAATTATTCCGGGTATTGGCGCAGTCGTCGCTGGCTGGTTTATTAAAGAGTATAAGAAAAAGACGGAGCTGCCCACCACCGAAAAGGGTGGAATGAAAGGTTTGTACCGTCGCCTGAAAACGCACTACCAGACGGCCTCTCCCAATTATAAACGCGTTCTATATCTTATTTCGGCCATTACGCTAATTAAGAGCACCGACATTTACCTGCTTCTCCGTGCCCGCGAGCTGGGCTTGAGCGATCTTCTGATTATTAGCGCCTACGTTGCTTATAACCTGACGGGTACACTTATTATCTATTATATGGGCTCGCTGAGCGATCGGATTGGCTTCGCCAAAACCTTTGCTATTGGTGCGCTCTCGCTTGGCGCAACCTATATGCTGCTAAGCCAAAACGAGCTGCCGCTCATGCTCGTCTTTGTCGCTTTCATCATTTATGCTGTCTTCCAGAGCGTCTACGAAGGCTTGACGAGCGCTTGGATGTCGCTCCATATTAAACAGAAAGACCGTGCAACAGGCCTTGGAGTGATGATGGCCTTTCAGGCGGTCGCGACACTCATTGGAACGCTCGTGATTGGTTTCGCTTGGGCGGGCTTTGGCGCTAATACGGTCTTTGCAATTACAGGATTGTTGGCGGTAGGGCTTGCGGCATACCTGATCTCTACTCGGCAACGCGATTATCAGAGCGAGACTGATTTTGGCCGCAAACCGTACGTGAAGGATATCAAGAAGCTGACTATAGATAACGAAAATTTCCGCACGGCGATCTGGACCGGACAGCAGCTGCAAGTCACGGTAATGTCTATCCCGGTTGGCGGCGAAGTCGGTCTGGAAGTACACAAAAATATCGACCAGTTTCTGCGAATTGAGGAAGGCGACGGCCTCGTACTAATGGGACCGCGTGAAGACGACCTTTCCTTCGAGCAGCAGGCACAAACGGATTATGCGATTATGGTTCCCGCCGGAATGTTCCACAACGTCATCAACACGGGCAGCAAACCGCTCAAAATCTATAGCATCTACGCGCCTTCCGAACACCCATACGGCACCATTCATAAGACTGCCGATCAGGCGGACCGCGAGGAATTAGCAGAACTGCTGGAGGACGACTGAACAAGTTTCTGTTCAACTTTCAGAAAGTAAAAGGAGCCCACCATGACAGATGGTTGGGCTCCTTTTGCGATATTCTAAGCCAAGCTTTCGAATTCGGATTGATGGCCACATTAACCTGTTGTTTCCAACACTACCTGCATTCTAAACATGTGAAATGTATGTTAGTATATATATCATCATAATTTTAGCTCGTGAAAGGGGAATTAAGTCTGACTCTCCAGCAAGAGCGGCGTAGAATGCATCATTTTATCAAAAATGAACGACTGCAGATAATCATTATTGCTATAGCGACAGCCATTTGCGCAGAGTTCAAGATTAATCCCTTCAACGGTGATTTTTTTCGAATTGGCCTAGGTGTCAGCACTTTTTTGTTTTTTTTATTATTCATGCGTCATTTACCTTATATAAAAACGGGGATCATTACAGGAATTTTGAGTGCGGTTATTCAAAATAGTTTGGCGGCCGGTTTGTATTATGTTGTTTTTGCATTCGGAATGAGCAGGATTCAGAAAAGAATAAACCATCTTCCGCCCCTTGTTCTAGGTGTTCTTGTTGCCATGATCGATTTTATTTCCAACATGACAGAGCTCTTATTGCGCGGGGTATTACTGGGTACAAATATATTCCATCTAAATGAATGGTTCTTTCTAGTGACCGTTGCGGTTGTGCGAAGTTACTTTGTAATCGGGTTATTCAGCAGTATTTCTATAAGCCAAATGAGAGTCCTCCATGCAGAACAGGAAAAACGGATAGAGCAAATGTTGAATGTTGGAGCCGGTCTATACGGCGAAACCTTTTATTTAAGAAAATCAATGGACACGATCGAGGGGATTACTGCCAATAGCTTTGATCTTTATCGTAAATTAAAAGAAGACAATCTGGATGGTTACAGCAGTCAGGCTTTAGGGATCGCTCAGCAGATCCATGAAGTGAAGAAAGATTCTCAGCGTATTCTGGCAGGATTGCTTAAATTATATGACAGCGAAATCGTTGTTAGCATGAATCTCTCTGAGGTCCTCCACTTTGTCATTAAAGGAAATCAACAATATAGTGAAATGCTGAAGAAAAAGATTACCATAGAACAAGAAGTAGAAGTGCATTTCTTTACTCCTCATTATATTCCTTTATTGACAGTTCTTAACAATTTAGTGTCTAATGCCGTAGAAGCCATAGAGAGAAGCGGGACAATTAAAGTACAAGTTGCTGAAGAGGAAAAAGAAGTTATTTTTATTGTATCGGATTCCGGAAAAGGTGTACCTGAGCAAAATAACGACATTATCTTTGAACCGGGGTTTACAACAAAATTTAGCGAAGAAGGGTTTGCGGCAACAGGGATTGGTCTTTCTCATGTACGCGATATTGTTCATTCTTTCGGCGGAGAGATCGCAGTATATTCATTAGGGAAAACAATCGGTACCAAATTTATTGTTCGTCTTCCGATTTCCGGTTTAATAGAAGAGGGGGAAGCCGATGTCGCTTTCTATCGTGATAGTTGATGACGATATGGTTAGCAGGCGCATGCTGCAAAATATTATTGAGGATTGCGAACTTGGTGAAGTTGCAGGCACGGCCGGAGGTGGGGTTGACGGGGTCCGAATGATCCTTGAAGTCAGGCCGGATGTCGTATTGATTGATTTATTAATGCCCGATCAGGATGGAATTGAGACGATAATGCAATTGAAGGATAAAGGCTTTAGCGGGAAATATATTATGATATCGCAAATTGAAAATAAAGAAATGGTAGGGCAAGCTTATCAAAAAGGCATCGAGTTTTTTATTCATAAGCCGATTAATCGCGTGGAAGTTGAAGCCGTATTGTTTAAGGTAAGCGAAGGGTTGAAATACGAGCTCTATATTATGGAAATCAAGCAATCTTTGGCGAAATTGGGTTCCCTTGAATTACCGACAGCCCGTAAAGAAAGACCCGTTCGTGATTTCGTGAAACTTATTCTAATGGACATGGGAATAATCGGTGAAATAGGAAATAAGGATATCACATCCATAATGGAGTATTTAGTAGAACATCGGCAGACAACCGGTTTTCCGCCGTTAAGGGAATTATATGAATCTGCAGCCCAAACCTATAAACAAGGAAGTAAAGAGATCGAGAAAGAAAGTAAAGCGATTGAACAGCGAATTAGACGAACCGTTATGGCTGCGTTGGCCAATATAGCTTCCATCGGTTTAACGGATTATAGTAATCCTAAGTTTGAATATTATGCTCCGCTGTATTTTGATTTTCAAGATGTCCGTTTGAAAATGAGGGAAATGGACGAAGAGCGATATGCTGAAAAGGGTAAAGTAAACATAAAGAAGTTTTTGCAGGTTTTCCATGTAGAGGTTCTGGAAAAGATGAAAAAAGGATGACCTAGCTTCGAAGTCTAGCGCTAAGGAATCCAAACTGTCAATGAGGTTGACGGTTTGGATTCCTTTTCTTTTGGTTCTTTTCTTAATGCTGAGTTCCAGATGGATGTTGCTTTGGAGAAAGGCGCCGAATAACCAATAAAAGCTCCAGCAACGAGGAATTACGAGGTATTGCTCATTTTGGTGCTGTAGCGGTAGCTATAGCTACCGCTAC
>NZ_JBEQAP010000050.1:0-41598 GCF_041640265.1 Cohnella sp. | reverse complement strand
CGCTTTGTTTGCTGTGCACTTTTTTTTGCTTTCACCAAAAAAACAAACGGCACAGGACTTTACCCATGCCGTTTCGGATTTCATTTTTATTCCTGTTCTTGTCTTTGAGCTAAACTAAATGACATTGGCCGTGTGGCAGCCCTTCTTGTTTTTATCGGACAATTTGTCTTGAGATTCTTTATATCGAAGGCTTTTTTATTTGTAATGAATGGTTCGGAAGTCGCCCGGGGTCATGCCTTCCATCTCCATGAAGATTTTATTGAAATAACTTACGCTGGGGTAGCCGGAGTTGATAGCGATCTCTTTGATTTGAGTACTTTGATCGCCTAGCAACAATTGCTTGCTCTTTTGGATCCGGCATTTCGTAATATAAGTGAGGGGTGTCATTTTCGTTACCTTTTTGAACAGACTGCAGAAATAATTCGGCGTTAGGTTCGCTTTGTCCGCCCACTCATCAAGGATGAATGGCAGATGAGCGTCCTCTTGCATAATCGGAAGCAGATGAATGATTCGGTCAACGTTGTGCGTACCCCTTTTATTGGAAAAAGGTATGGCATTGCACATAAATTCAACGATCACAGCATAGGTCAAGGCGGAAATTTTGGCAGGTCGCAAAAAATTGTTTACTTCTACTTCATCAAGCAGCTCCAGCCAGGCCTTCTCGAGCGGTCCGTTCTCATTCATATACCAGAGGGACGTTTCGTGAAAACCTCTCTCCAGCATAAAGTTCGCCAAGGCGTTTCCGTTAAATTGCATCCAGAAAATCTCCCAGCGATCGTCTTCCGATGTGTAGTAGCGCATTCTTTGAAACGGCGTATGAAGGAAGACATCTCCTTGTTTTAAGGCATAGACGGTCCCGTTCAATTCTAGATATCCCTTGCCGCCTACCACGAAATGCAAGCTGAAATCTCTTACCCCTGATTCGCGATTGACATTATGTTCAAGGGGCGTGGTGTTTTTCCCGATCGAATGCGGAAAACAAAAAAAGTTATATTCGTCGAAGGCAGGCAACATATATTTGCGGTACATCGAACCACTCCCATATTATTTGGTTATAATCACATTCATATCCGTGTCAACTAAATCGATTATATAGGAAAATAAGCCGGATAGGGAGTCATTTAAACGTAATTTTATTATATAGAATATAATATTATGTTATTTTCCTAGTAAAAACATTGCTTTATACTTATGGAAGGTAATAATATTATTTCATTTGAGGGGTTTGACGAAACATGTCCATCAAGAAATTACAAGACGCCGAGCATGCATCCATGATGAAAAGCAGTGTTCGACTGAACGGCCGGGATGGCGTAGAGGCACAGTGGTTGAACTTGAGCGATGAGGATATGGAATGGTGGCGGGATGCCAAGCTCGGCTTTTTCTTCCATTGGGGACTTTACTCTATCCTAGGGCGTGGTGAATGGGCCATGTTCAACGAGAAAATTTCCGTAGAAGAATATGCGAAGCTGGCCGAACAGTTCAAACCGCAAAAATGGAACCCCGAGCAATGGGCTAGCCTGGCCAAAGAAGCCGGTATTCGGTATTCGGTTATGGTAACCCGGCATCATGACGGCTTTGCGCTATGGGACAGCCCGGGCAGCTATGGATGATTCGACAGCATGCATGCCGCTGCGAAATACGATTTTGTTAAAGGTTATACGGATGCCTTTCGCAAGGCTGGACTCCGGATCGGTCTGTATTATTCGCCAATGGATTGGCGGTTTCCCGGCTACTTCAAGCCAAAGAAGCTGGCAGACAATGCGGCGTTGATGAAAAAGCAAGGCTATGAGCAAATTCGGGAGCTGACCACGCGGTATGGGACGATCGATATTCTCTGGTACGACGGAAGCTGGCTTGCTCATTCAGGATCAGACGCCGATGCGGCATGGTTCTGGGAGCCGGTAAGGTTAAACGAGATGGTAAGGAGCAATCAGCCGAAATGCGTAATCAATCCGCGATCCGGCTGGGTCGGCGATTTTCAATGCGACGAAGGCCCGCACGACATTACCGGGAACATCATTCCCATCGATTGGGAGAAATGTTTCACCATCTCGTTTCATTGGTCCTATGATTCGCAGGAACGGGTCATGCCGCTCGAGAATATCATCAAAATCATGATCGATAGTTTTGTCCGCGGCGTCAATGTGCTGCTCAACGTTGCTCCCAATCCGGAAGGGGAAATACCCGCAAGCCAAGTAGAGCGTTTAAAGCAAATCGGCGCCTTCATGAAGAAAACCGGCGAAGCCATTTACGGAACCCGAGGGGGGCCGCTCGAGCCGGTAGACCATATTTATGGTATGACCTGCAAGGGAAATCATCTCTATTTGCATGTACAGAATATGCCAGCTTTTGAAAACATGTCTTTACCGGTGCTTTCACAGAAAATCCTACTTTGCCAATTGCTGGACGGCAGCGCGGTTCCTTTCGAACAAAATGAGCAAGGGATTTCCATCAAAGTTCCTAAAGAAAATTGGGAGCCGCATGATACCGTCATCAAGCTGGTTGTGGAAAAGGGAGGCTGAAACGGGAAATGTCTGTTGAAGTTGAATATTTCGTATACCTGTTCGTCTACTTTGCCGGCTATTTCCTCTTAACTAAAGGGACGCAAACACGAATTTGTGCTTGCGTCCCTTTAGTTATTGTCTGTGGAATTTTAGATCTTAGTTTGCAGACGTATGACATTCCAGGATGCTTGGGCTAATACGGCCTTGATGCGCCCATTGTCTATAGAGGTTTTGCCTCCTGAATGTGGTACGACGTTAAACGGGTTGGCTTTGGTATTAACCGCTTTTAGGTCTGCGTTCTCCAGAACGATATGCTCCAGCAATTTGACATCGCCAAAGCTTCGGATGTCGACGTCCATCTCCATGTGATCGCTCAGATGTCGATTGACAGCGAATATCGTAATATGGCCCTGCTCTTCATTATATACACTGATAGCTTCTAGATAGGGAACGTCCGTGAAATCCTTGGTATCGTGTTTCGGTGAAGAAATGATAGGATGAAGCACGGTGCCTCTGCCGTATATCGAAGCATGAAGGAAAGGATAGTAAGTTGTTTGCAGCCAAAGAGGACCGCCATTTTCCGTCATGATAGGTGCGATGACATTAATAAGTTGTGCGATGCAAGCCATTTTGACGCGATCAGCATGTTTGAGTAGTGTGATGAGGAAGCAACCGACGGCCAACGCGTCTTCATGCGTATAAACGTCTTCGAATTCTGGCGGGGCGATCTGCCAGCGCTCTTCTGCGCGGCTGGACCCAATCGAATTCCATACATTCCATTCATCCAATGAGAGCATGATCTTCTTCTTGCTGCGTTTTTTTGCTTTCACATAGTCGCAAATCGACGCTACGCTTCCGATGAACTGATCCATATCAAGCGAGCGGGCTAGGAAGTTCGCAGTATCGTTGCTGTTGTTATTGTAATACGTATGCAAGGATAAATAGTCAACATGATCATAAGTCAGATCAAGTACGGTTGCTTCCCATTCCGCAAATGTATTCATGCCGCTTGATGAGCTCCCACATGCCACCAGCTCAATTGAAGGATCGACCCAGCGCATGGCTTTAGCGGTCTCATTAGCCAAGCGTCCGTATTCGACGGCTGTTTTGGCGCCTATCTGCCAAGGACCATCCATCTCGTTTCCTAGGCACCAGGTTTTAAAGCGGTGAGGTTCCTTGTAGCCGTGTGAGATGCGCAAATCGCTCCAGTAGGAGCCGGAAGGATGGTTGCAATATTCGACGAGGTCTCTTGCCGCATCGATACCACGAGTGCCGAGATTAACAGCCATCATTACTTCCGATCCAACCAACTTGGCCCAATCGGCGAATTCATTGGTACCCACTTCGTTCGTCTCAGTCGTCCACCATGCAAGCTCTAACAGTCGTTTCCGTTTGTTCTTAGGTCCAACGCCGTCCTCCCAATTGTAACCTGAAACGAAATTTCCGCCTGGATATCGAATGATAGGAATTTGCAATGCACGGATAGCTTCGATTGCATCGTGTCGGAATCCTTTCTCGTCTGCAGTCGGGTGGCCCGGCTCGTAGATGCCGCCATAGACTGCGCGTCCCAAGTGCTCGATAAAAGATCCATAGAGACGGGGATCGACGGGGGAGATGGCAAAATCTTTGTCAATAAGCAGGGTCGATTGAAGTGACATAGTTAATTATCCTCCTAAGTTACGTTTACAATTAGTTAAATGGTGAATTCAAAACTGTTGATATCTCATTTAATTTGTATCATAATGTAATTCTAGTTACAACATTAAGATTAAGAATTCGCTAAAATGCTAATTCTAAAGGGTGATTATATGTATCTCAGGACAGATTCAGCTTCACTTAAGGTTTACGAGGCATTGGCGAGCGAGGTTCGACTGCAAATAATAGATAAACTATTCATGAAGGAGATGCATATTAAGGAGTTAGCATCCAAACTGTTTCTCAGCAGCGCGATTGTCAGTAGTCATGTCAGCAAGCTCCAGCAAGCGGGGCTGGTTGGTAGTCGAATGAAGCGGGTTAACGGAGGTACATACAAGTATTGCTTCGTGAACACGGAATATATGCAAATAAAGCTGTCACCTGATATTAGGGCAACGATCAACTTCAAAGAGGTGATCTTGCCAGTCGGTCATTATACGGATTATAAGGTATGGCCGACATGTGGAATCGCCACAACGAATCGTGTGATCGGGGATTATGATAATCCGATCTATTTTATGGATCCGGAAAGAGTTAACGCCGGCATTCTCTGGTTTTCAAGAGGCTTCGTAGAATATAAAGTACCTAATTATTTGTTTAAGGATCAAGTTTTGAGAGAGATTGAAATCTCGATGGAAATCGGATCCGAAGCTCCAAATGTGAATGAGAATTGGCCTTCTGATATACGTTTTTCTCTCAATGACCAGCTGCTTGGAGTATGGACAAGCCCAGGAGATTTTGGCAAGACACAAGGCAGGCTGACACCAGAATGGTGGCATACGGACGTCAATCAATATGGATTAATGAAAGTTCTAAGGGTAAACGCGAGTGGTACATTCATGGACGGGCAGCGGATTTCAGACGTACGAATCTATGATGTGCAAGCGGACGAGAAGAACTGGACTCTCCGGATAAGCGCAGACGATGCAGAACGGGGTAGAGGCGGGTTAACGCTTTTTGGCAAAGGGTTTGGTAATTATGATCAGGATATTGTAATCAGAAGCTTCTATGATTGAGATGAAGAAACTGTCCGCTGTTAAAGGGTTTTATAAAAAAGCCACAGCGAGCGATGCTTCTCGGGCTGTGGCTTTTTTGGCGAATCCGCGCTTATTTCAGCACCGCCGTTATATGCTCGGTCGTGATCGACCAATGCGAGGCAGTCCAGTACTTCTCTTTATTATTGACGTAGATGATTTGCGGTGATTCATGCTTGACACCAAGATCTTCGGCGATTTGGTTCGATACCGGACGGGATTCGATTATCTTCACGAGGCTATAATCGACATCGCTATTCGGGTTGTCTTGCAAATAATGATTATATTCTACCATAGCGTTGGAACTAACCTTGCAAGTCGTGCTATGCTTCAGAATCACTTGTCCGCGCACGGTGGAACGTTCCAACACGGTGTTCCATTCTTCAAGCGTCGTGATTTCTTTCCAATTCATTTGAATCATTCCTCTCCTAATTAAGTGAACATGCTCCAGTGCTTCAAGATATTTCTCGTATTCTCCTTACTTGGTGAACCTACGACTCTGCCAATCGTCCTGACTCCTGGCGCCGCCGACTCATGAATACCAAGGACAATGCAATTACCGTGAAGATAATCCCAAGCACTTGCAATCCCCCGCCGCTGAACTCATCTCCCATTACGATACCTATCAACAATGAAGAGAGAATGGTTCCTAGGTATCTTGATGTATTAAATAGTCCGGATGCTACACCGATAATTTCTTTTGGAGAACTTTTGAACAAGGCCGCTTGCATCCCAACATTGTTCAATCCGTTGCTAATACCGAATGCAGCTAAAGCCAAACAGACACTGATAACCGGTGAAGTTTGATTCAATGTCACGAGCCAAACTGACCCAAATGTCATCAGAATTCCGGACGCGAGTAATGCCGGCCTGGGTCCTGATTTATCGATCCATCGTCCTGCTATTGGAGAAACAAGGAGCGAGCACAAACCTAAGCTTAGCATGAGAATCCCTGTATGGAATTCGCTGACATGACGTACCATTTGCAAGTAGGACGGAAGCCCGAAAAAGAGCGAGTAAAAAAGTACGTTAACGAGCATGAATTCGACATTGACCCTAGTCATCGCAGGATATTTGGCGAATGTGCGCAAAGGAATAAAGGGTGACGTCGCTTTTAACTCATATCGTACGAAAGCCGCAAGCAGCACAAGGCCTATTAGCCCGACAATGACATGCTGAGCGGAGACATGCCAAGATGATTTTGCTGACAGTAAGGAGGCGAGCAGGGCAACCAGACCCACTGTAAAGAGCAGTATCCCAGACGCATCAATCAAATCAAACCATTTACGAAAGGACATATTGCGTGCGATGTATGTTGGCGGTTCGTCCTTAGGAATAGTCCTCCAAGCTAATAGAAAGCTCGCCGCCACGAACGGAATATTGACGAAAAAGATTGCAGGCCAATCCCACCAGTGAATCAAGACCCCGCCAATAAAGGGCCCAATTGCTGCCGCACCTGATAGGAATATGGACATAACTGACAGCGCAGTCACTTGTCTCTCCGTTATATGAATTCGCACAATGGCCATTCCAACTGCAACCATCATGCTAGTTCCGATGGCTTGCACAATGCGGAACACGATGAGCCAACCAAAGTTTGGTGATAGTGGGGCTAATAATGATGCAACGAAGGCTACAACAAGCCCGGTAAGAAATATCTTCTTGCGACCGAATAAATCACTGGCCTTTCCCATGACAGGTTGAGCGACGCTACTAGCAATGTAGAAAGAAAAAATAATCCAGGAAACACCTGTAAAGTCAAGGTGGTACGCATTTTGCAGCCTTGCAAGAGCAACAGCAATCATCGAAGAATTTAATGGATTCAATAGCACCCCCAATCCAACGGAAATCAACAACCACCTGCTGCGAACATTCATTTTTGTCCCCCCTAAAGTGTATTGATGTCATCTTACTTGAAATCGATTATTCATTCCAACGCATTTTATGTTATGATTTCATTAACTCGAGGGAATGAGTGGAGGGTGCTAAATGGAACTTCTTCAACTGCAATATTTTCTCACGGTAGCTCGATTGGAACATGTGACCGAAGCTGCACGAATTCTGCACGTTACTCAATCGTCTCTAAGCAAAACGATTCAACGCTTGGAGGAGGATCTAGGGGTCCCTCTATTCGATCGAATAGGGAGGAAGCTGCGATTGAATGAGTTCGGAAACAGATTCCTTCACCGTGTAGAAAGAGCTTTATTTGAATTGGAACAGGGGAAGCAGGAGATTAGCGATTTGTCCGGTCCGGAACATGGCACACTCGAATTGGCGGTGACCACCGCAAGCACGTTACCAAATATCCTTCGAGAGTTTCGGAAAAAGCGGCCATATATCCAATTTCATGTGCAAATGCGGACCACGCAGGAAATGGTTACGCTTCTTCATAGAGGAGAGGTCGATCTCTGCTTGTCCTCACCTCCAATACAGGGGGATGACATTGAATGTCAAACCGTGTTCATCGACCCAATCCTTGTAGCTGTTCCAAATGGACATCGACTGGCAGACCGAGGTAGCGTATCCTTAACAGAACTAAGGGATGAATGGTTTGTCGGTGTGAAGAGAGGCTACGGTACTCGAGATTTAGTGGACTCTGAATGTAAATCGGTTGGATTTGTACCTAAATATGTGTATGAGGGGGATGAACCCGCAAGGCTAAGCACTCTTGTGGAAGCCGAAATTGGCATAGCCTTCATACCTAGCACGGCGAGGAATTCACGGGAACAAATTAAATATCTCCAAGTAGAGAATCATGAATTGGTACGGGAAATAGCTTTATTATGGCACAGGAGTCGGTACATTTCGCGGGCTGCTCTGGAATTCCGTGAGGTTGTCGTGGAATATTTCGGAGCGTTGTCCAAACAGACAATTTAACGACATACGCCAGAAGTCTCCTTCCTCAACGAAGTAGGTGGGGGATGTCCAGACACCCAACAAAACTGAGTCATGATCATAAAGCTTCGGCATTATCTCGCTGAGGCTTTTTAACATGTTGAGTTAAAAAATTTAACGGTTATACTTTAGCACTTGCTGCCGTTATTCCGCTTGCCGACTGGATGACGGACAAATTCGGAGCTAAACGCATTTTTATAATCACCATCGTTTTATTTACGATCAGTTCAGCGCCTGTGCAGCCGCCCAGACTATTGAGCAGCTCATCATCTTCCGTATCATTCTGCAAATTAGGAGCGCCTTTTCCTTATGCGCCAGAGTTGCTTAAAAGAACAATCGGGCTACCAGTCAATGTTAACAGGAAGGGTTGTCTTGTGACAGTCCTTTGCTCTGCTAAAAAGCCAGATAGTTTGAATCTAAAAACAAATTCGAAATTATGGTTCATTTCTGCGTCTTCGTGTTGACACCTTCTCTCGTTGTAACTATAATGATTACAACAAGAAGGCCTCAAAATTCAAAAGGAGAAAGAAGGTTTCTGATATGGAGGTTGAAGTTTGGTCTGATTTTGCATGCCCCTTCTGTTACATCGGAAAACAACAGCTAGAAACGGCGCTTGAGCAATTTGCGCAAAAAGACGATGTGAAGGTCGTTTACCGAAGCTTCGAGCTCGATCCACAAGCTCAAAGGGATGTTGATCATGATGTACATGACATGCTGGTCGCCAAGTATGGCATGAGCCGAGAGCAAGCGATTGCGATGAACGAGAATCTAGGCAGCAAAGCGAAGGAAGTCGGGCTTTCGTTCCAATTTGACACTTTGATTTTGACGAACACATTCGATGCCCATAGGTTGGCGCAATACGCGGCCAAGCAGGATAAAGCGAATCCGATGGCGCAGGAGCTGTTTCGGGCATACTTTACTGACTCCCGGCATCTAAGTGATCATGAAACGTTGGCTGAATTGGCAGTTCAGGCCGGGTTGGATCGCGATGAATCGCTCAAGGTGCTTGCCGGTACCGATTATTCCGCCGAAGTGCGCGCGGATGAAGATGAAGCAAGTCGGCTTGGCATCAGAGGCGTGCCGTACTTCGTTATTGACCGCAAATACGCCGTATCGGGGGCACAGCCTAGCGACAAGTTTCTCAATGCTTTACGGACGGCGTGGAATGAAAAAAGGTCAACATGAACATAAGAATATCAAATCATGAAGAAGTCTTGAATTTCAGTTGGTTGAGATTCAAGGCTTTTTATTTTTTATGTAGGGACATTTGTGTCATATGAAAATGCACAAATGTCCCTACATTGTCGTCTAAATATAGATTTTAGGACTTGTAGATTTTACGATATTCCGTCGGAGTTTTTCCAACAATCTTCTTAAAAACGCCATTGAATGAATCAATGTCGTGGTAACCTACGAACTCGGCAATGCTGCTAACTTTGTGCTCGGAAATACGTAGAAACTCGCAGCTCTTTTGAACACGCAGATTTTGCAGAAATGAACCAAAGGATTGGCCGGTTTGACGATGAAACATACGTTGCAGGTGCCTAATACTCCACTTTGACATCTGAGCTAGATCAGATAATGTGATTGTCTCTGCAAGATTTCGTTCCAGATATTGAATAACTTGAGTGAAGTCGGCAAATTGCGTTGCTGTTTTTCCCGCTTCCGTATGTTTCTGTCGGTATACAGTTACGATTAGCTGACTCAACAATGTATGCAGCATCGTTGTAGAACCTATTCTCGGAACGGATATTTCACGGTAAAGCATTTGCATTAAACTTTCAATTGAACCGTCCCGATCGAAGATGGAGTAATACGACAAGGTGCTGGTTTCAAGCTCAGTCAGATGTTCTCGAATTGGCTGGTCCTGCAGAATAACTATTAATTGTTCGACCATATGGGAATCGAACAGGCAATTATAGACAATAAGAGGGTCACTAATAGAATCAGGAGAAGTAGGACGGAACACATGAGAAATCCCTACAGGAATTGCAAACAGCTGTCCTTTACTCACAGGAATCGTTTCATTTTCAATATGGTGAAATCCTTTTCCTTCAGCAACATAACAAAATTCAATAAAGTCGTGAGCATGAAAAGGAACGATAAAATCTTCCGTATAGCGATTGACCAATAAATGAAGATTACTCTCTAAAAAAACTTCACCCTTGAACAACTGAGTCGGCTTGTTCATAGGAGACCCTCCCCTTTGAAGAGATTGGCGTGATTGCAAGGATAATTAGTCCATTTCAGCGGGTGTTATCCCAAGCTTCACAGCTATAATTATATTGTGATAACAAGATTTATTCTATTCTAGTTTAGAAAGGAAGTAGTTGAATGTTCGCTATTATTAAGCTTCGGTGCGAGTACAAGGAAAATCCAATAGGAATTGATGTAAATGTTCCTAGAATTAGTTGGCAGTTGCTTTCAAACGAAAGAGATTGTGTACAGACTGCTTATCAAATACAAATTTCGAAAGACACTTTATTTCATACATTACTGTGGGATTCCACAAGAATTGAGTCTTCGCAGTCTATTCATATTGAATTGGACGAGCTGCAACTAGTGGCTAAGCAACGCTATCATTATCGTATTAAGGCATGGGATAGTAAAGGAACGTGTTCGGATTGGTCTGAGCCAGCATTTTTTGAAACGGGGCTCTTAGATGCAAATCTATGGCAAGCAGACTGGATCAGTGCGCCAATCGCACAATTTCCTCAAGACTCTGAAATATGTCCACAGCTTCGCACTTTTTTTGAAGTAACCGGTCAAATTTCATCCGCAAGAGTTTATGTGACAGCACTTGGTTTGTACGAGCTGCAGCTGAACGGGATTCGAGTAAGTGGACATTACTTTACACCAGGCTGGACCAGTTATGGGAAAAGGCTGCAGTATCAAACTTATGATGTTACTGATCTACTAGAAGAGGGTACAAACGCACTTGGTGCTTTGCTTGGAAACGGTTGGTATAAAGGCTATCTTGGCTGGCAGAACCATAAGGAAATGTACGGATCGAGAACAGCGCTGCTTTTGGAGCTTCATATCAGCTATCAAGATGGTTCTGAAGTGAGCATCGTTTCCAATCCGGATTGGCAGGCAGCGGAAAGTGCAATTCGGATGTCAGATATTTATATGGGTGAGACCTATGATGCCCGGCTTGAGAAGGATTGGACCTATCCTTCAGATGATGGCTGGTATCAAGTAGAAAAGATTAACCATTCGAAGGCCATTATTGTCGCTCAAGAAAATGTTCCAGTGACCAAAGTCGAGAAATTGAAGCCTGTTGCCCTATTAATAACGCCGCAAGGTGATCGAGTTCTGGATATGGGACAGAACATGGTGGGATGGTTGAATTTCAACGTGCAAGGCGAGTCCGGACAAACCGTACAATTGGAGCATGCGGAAGTGTTGGATAAGGAAGGGAATTTTTACCGAGAAAACATACGCCGAGCCAAACAGCAAATTAGATATACGTTAAAAGGCGGAGAACCGGAAACCTATGAGCCTCATTTCACCTTTCAAGGCTTTCAATATGTGAAGCTTACAGGATTTTCGGCCACTGCCCGTTTGGAGGATTTCACTGGCATTGTTCTGCATTCAAATATGGAGCCTACCGGAAATTTCGAATGCTCCGATTCATTCGTAAATCAGTTGCATCATAATATTCTGTGGGGACAAAAAGGAAATTTCCTCGATGTTCCGACCGATTGTCCGCAGAGGGACGAACGGCTTGGATGGACAGGCGACGCGCAGATGTTTGTTCGCACAGCGTCATATCTAATGAATACAGCCCCATTTTTCACCAAATGGCTCCGGGATTTGAAAGCCGACCAGACGGTTGAGGGCGGTATTCCATTCTATATTCCAAATTTAAAGGAATCTTTCTCTTCAGGCTGGGGGGAAACGAGCCACTCCTCCGCTGCTTGGGGTGATGCGGCTGCGATCTGCCCTTGGACGATTTACGAAATGTATGGTGACAAGAGGTTACTTGAAGAGCAATACGATAGCATGAAAAATTGGGTTTCTTACATTTATGGACAAGGAAGCAACCCGTATCTGTGGAATACAGGATTTCACTTCGGAGACTGGCTTGCACTCGATTCTAAGCCAGATAGCTATATTGGAGCTACAGACCGCGATTATATCGCAACCGCATTCTACGCCTATTCAGTTTCGCTCACATTGAAAGCCGCTCAGGCACTTGATCGAACAGAGGATATACAATATTTTCTTGATTTGCATGAGAAAATTGTTAAAGAGTTTCATAACGAATTTGTTACACCTTCAGGTCGGATATCTGTCCCAACCCAAACGGCTCAAATATTGGCTTTGCGTTTTGGTCTTTTAGAAGGAGTTGCTAAAGAACGAGCGATTAGAAAGCTTACGGATCTACTGGCTGAAGCAGGCGACCATTTAACTACCGGCTTCGTTGGTACGCCTTATTTAAATCCGGTGCTCAGCGAGACGGGAAATAATGAGCTTGCCTATCGGTTACTCTTCCAGAAAGACTATCCATCTTGGCTATATCAGGTGACGAAGGGCGCTACGACGATTTGGGAGCACTGGGATGGAATTAAGGAGGACGGCAGCTTCTGGAGTGCCGACATGAACTCTTATAATCATTATGCTTACGGTGCTATTGGAGAGTGGCTATACCGCCATGTCGCTGGTATTGGACCTGACGAATCAGAGCCAGGATTCAAAGTCATTCACATTACACCTCAACCGGGTCAAGGGTTAGATTGGGCAGGAGCAAGCCTTGAGACGATGTATGGTAAAGTCAATTCATCTTGGAAGAGGTTAGACGGCGGAATTATGGAAATTGATGTTACGATTCCCGCGAATGCTTCAGGTGTTGTGATTCTACCTGGAGCTAGAAAACAAGGATTGATCGAGAGCGGTCAAGCGGCTGAGAAGGTAACTGGAATCCACGGTATTCAGTCTGTTGAGAATGGAGTACGGGTTGTTCTGGGATCAGGGGTTTATTGTTTTACGTATTCCTCATAAATAAAAGCTGTGTTCCAGACCATTGTTGCTTAAACTCCGATGGTGGTGGGTTCTAGTGAATAACTTGCAAAAAAAGTGAAGGTTTAACTAACTAGCTAGCTTGATACATTAGATGTATTCCATACAGTTAATTATTGGGTTACTAGGTTTGAGATGATTCACAACTGCAGAATATACATCTATTTCGGATGTTTTCGGATGAATGGGCCAATTTCGGTTCGAATAGATGTAGGAAATGCAGTTAACTACCCGAAGATGAGCTAGTATCAAACAATTAGATGCACTTTTTTACAGTTAAAGCTGTGTCATCGTGCACCGCTGGCTAACGTATGCAGAATATTTCATAGAGGGTACGTAAGCAACAACCTTCCTGAACAGAGCCTAAATAAATAATTATAGCTCTCCTGGTCGCTAAGGCGGTTCAGGGGGGCATTTCACTCTTTTGCCTTACTTTGCTGCCAACCTATGTGCTGTCCGTTGTCGTTTATATTTGGGGCACTGAGTTTACTCTTATACAACCTGGGGGAACATTAATGCTAGTATTCATGAAGTACCATCAGTGGAATACAATTAGGCCTTTTGTTCGTTTCGCCCATCGATATCTCCTTCGTAGAATTGAAGGCATCACGCCTGAGGCATTCAGAGAAATGCACAAGAGGGTATTATGAAACATTGGCAATCGTGGAATCTTAAGACGAAGCTTGTCATAAGCTTTTCCTTTTTATTCGCGTTTTCTTTTATCTGCAGTGGAGTGTTCTATTACTATAGCAGCGTTAACGAACTGAAGAATCAATCGTTGCAATTGTTAGGAAGCAACAGCGCTCAGATCTCGCGTTCGCTCGAGCTATACACGGAAGACCTGGAGAAGCTTAGCTTATCCGTTTTTAACGATCCGATTATCCAGAAGGCGGTAGGGCAGGACGAGAAAATGACCGTGGTAGAACAGGCGAATCTTGCTCAACAAGTGACATCCCATCTTCTGAATTTGACGGTATCTTGGCCGGCCGTTCAAGGGATCTATCTGTACTCCGAAAAGCAAAAAGAGCTTACGTATTTTTGGTCAAAGAGAAGTCCGCCTGTCGGCTATTCCATCGAACAAGAGCCATGGTATCCATATAGCGATGCCGGTGCGAGGACGCCATTTATACTTTGGCCGACGATGAAAGAAAACACGATTACGAATTTCCTGGGAGAGCAAGTATTCTCGCTCGTTCGTCCGATTAACCAATTAAATACGGGCAAACGCATCGGATACATGAAAATCGATATCCATTCCGACGTGTTTAATAACTTGGTTTCCTTCCAAGAAAACGAGAGTTCGCTAAACTCCATGCTCTATGTACTAACCGACAAGGATCAAGTGGTGTACGACCATCAAGATAAGCTGACAGGCGGAAAGCTCGCCGATATGTCTGTATCGCACCTGACTCGTCACGGTTCCTTGGGTGCTATCGACCAGCAGGGACGGCAATACCTGTATGGCGTTTATCGATCGGACTATACGCAATGGACGGCGCTGATCCTAACGCCGATGGATGCCATTACGAAGCAGTTAAAAGTGATTCGCAACACCGTCATGGGGATCGAAGCAGTCGTGTTGGTTCTTATTTTCGTTTTTGCCTGGTTTATCGCTACGGGAGTGACGCGCCCGCTGAGCAAAATGATCGTAACGATGAGGCACGTCGAGCGCGGGGACTTTACCGTTCGTGCGGAGCAGTCGGGCAACCGCAACGAAATCGGCTTGCTCAGCAAAGTATTCAATCAGATGCTGGATAGCTTGCAAGATATGATCGCCAAAGTGTATGTAGCGGAAATTCGTGAGAAGGACGCGCGATTGGTTGCGTTGCAGGCTCAGATCAATCCCCATTTCTTGTTCAATACGTTGACGATACTTAAATCTCTCGGAAGAAAAGGCGCGTCCGAGGACGTCGTGGAGGTCACGGAGTCGCTCGCCCATTTGTTCCGCTATAGCTTGTACGATTGGAATAGAACGGTCGAGCTGCGAGAAGAGTTACACCTGATAGAAAGCTACATTAAAATCCAGAAGTATCGCTTTCAGGATCGATTCGTGTTTGAACAAGATATTCCAGAAGACCTGCTAGATGCCCAAGTTCTTCGATTAATGATTCAGCCGCTTGTCGAGAATGCGGTCGTCCATGGCTTGGAGAAACGGAAATCGGGCGGCATCGTTTCCGTTCGTGTGAGTGCTAGCGGCGACACACTTGATATCACGGTAACAGACAATGGCGTAGGCATGGACGCGAAAATTCAGGAAAAGCTTTCACGTCGCATCGACGATGGAGCCATGCGTGGAGCCGATACGGATGAGGAGCACATGGGAATCGCGCTAGTCAACATTCAGCAGAGGCTGCGCTTGGTATACGGAAGCGAGTATGGATTGACATTCAGGAACGGGGCCTTGGAAGGAACAATCGTCATGCTGAAGCTGCCCCTTCGACTGGACGGAAAGGAAGAACGCCATGAAGGTCATGCTGATTGAGGACGAATCGCTTGCGATGGACGAACTCAGGCATCTGATGAAGCCTTATGAGGACAAGCACGAGATCGTCGGTTTCGATAATGGAGAAGATGCTCTCGCCCACGCTCTCAGATGGGTACCCGACATCGTCATTTCGGATATCCGCATGCCGGGCTTGGACGGGCTGGAAGTCATTCGAAGGCTGATCGAACAATATCCCCGCTTGCAAGCGGTCATGCTTAGCGGCTACAACGATTTCGAATACGCTCGCAGCGCTCTGAAGCTGGGCGCCAAAGAGTATCTCCTGAAGCCGGTTCCCGCCCCCGAACTCTATGCCGCTATGGATAGAATGGTCGAGGCTGCGCGAAGGGAAGAAAAGAAAAGCCGTCAGGAACGAAATTGGACGTTATCTATGAAGGTTCGCGGTTTGAACGGTGCCGGCGAAGAAGCGGAAGGACGGCAAGAACCTATTGGGGATTGGATAATGATCTCCGTCTTGCTGGACAATTGGAATAGCCCGATTATTTGGCCGCAGAACGAGACTTCCGCGGTCATGGTCGCTGAATGGCTCCGAACTGAGATTCATCCTGGAGCAGACTGCTTCGACATGGACGAACACTTGAGAATGATTTTGATTCCCGCGGTCGAAACGGACCGCGAGAGCGGTATTCGGCAAAAAGCGAATCGGATTCACGATTTTATTCGCCGTTCGGCGAACGTCGTCCATACGGCATATCGATTAAAAACCAGCCGAGAATCCATGAAAGAAACTTACGAGCGATGCCTTCAATTACTGGAATCGCAAGTGCGCCTCGGAGAATCGACATTCATGCCGGTCCTCGGGCGGAGCGTTGCAGTTCAACCGTTCTGGGATGGAGCGAGGCGCATCGAGCAGCACGTTCGGGATGCAGAGTATGCCAAAATGCAAATGGAACTGAGACGACTGCTCGACGTACTACGGCGTGAAGGAATCACGTTGAAGCAATCCTCCGTCCTTCTCTCCGACTTGTTTTACGCGTTAAAATTCAAGTTCTCGGATATGCAAAGCGAATTGGAAGCGGTCGATGCCGATTCGATTTACGATTATCTCAAAACATGCCAGGGAGATGAAATGGTTTTGGCATTGTTGACCGAGCGAATGGCAAGCCTAATGGCAGATTCGGAACACGTCCTTCCCAATCCCAAGCAAATTATTCCGCCGCTTCTGGACTATATCCAACAACATTACGGGGAATCGGTTCAATTGAAAGACTTCGCCGCGAAATATCATGTGAGCATCGGTTATTTGTCCAAGCTATTCAAATCCGAAACCGGTGATCATTTTTCCGATTACCTCATTCGAGTTCGAATGAACAAGGCACAGGAGTTGCTTGACACCGGTTACAAGAAAATCACCGAAATCGGTAAATTGGTTGGATACGAAGATCCTAAGCACTTCAGCCAAACGTTCAAACGTTGGATAGGCGTTACTCCTCAACAGTACAAACGGAATGAACAATGATTTCTATTAAAGAGGGATGAGCATGAAGGCAACGAGAAGAACGGGTTCCATCTTATTGATTATCGCTATTGCAGTCGTATTCTGCTCCGGCTGTATAAGGGAAACGGAGAATGACGCTCAGAATAAGGAGCAGACCGGGCCCGATCAGATCATGCTCAAAATGGTACATTGGATCGGGACGGAAGCCGGTCCGGTCGTATCGGAAATAAACGAACGATTTCATCAAGAATATCCCAATATAATGGTCCAAGTGGAATATGCCCCCGTCGATCAATATCAGAACATCATTCGCAGCCGATTCGTCGCCGGCGGAGCTCCCGATCTTCTCGGCGTATTCCCCGGCAAGTGGCAAGAGCCGTTCGCTCAAGCGGGGTTTCTGATGGATTTATCTGGAAGCGATTGGGCGGACAGTCTGCTGCCCGACGCCAGAAAGACTATGACGACGAACGGCAAAATCTATGCGATGCCCGTCAATCGGAACGCTATCGGCGTCTTGTACGACAAGAAGCTTTTCAACGAATTGGGATTAAAGGCTCCGCACACCTGGGATGAGTTTTTATCCCTATGCGAAACAATCAAGCAGAAGGGAGTCGTCCCGATCGCTTTGGGGTTGAAGGATCAATGGGTAACGCAAATCATCCCGTATGCCATGGCACCATCGGCGATTTATCGGGATCGTCCTGGTTTCGATGCGGAGATGTACGCGGGGAAAGCTTCATTCTCCAACTCGCCTTGGACAGAAATGCTCGAAGATTATGCCGGGTTAGAGAAGAAGGGGTACTTTAACGAAGGATTTCTCGGTACGACCTACGATCAGATGGTACAGATGCTTGCAACAGGCAAAGCAGCCATGATGGTGATGGGGAATTGGTCTCTCGGTCCGATTCAATTAACGAATCCCAACGCGAATATTGGAATGTTTCCGCTGCCTTATGGAGACCCGGACAAACCGAATTGGGTATCTTCTGGCGTAAGCATCGGTATTGGAGCATCCAGTGCTACTCCCTATCCGGAAGATGTGAAGAAGTACTTGGCGTACTGGAGTCGTCCCGATATTTATACCTTGTTCCTAGAGAAAACGAAATCGTTTTCCGTTTATAAGGATGTTACGCCCGAACTCGACCCAGCGCAGGCAGAGATCGAACTGGCATTCCAAGCGGGCACGTATCCGTTCCTAGATCAGAATTGGCCTTCAGGCGTACAGGATACTTTGTTCCAAGTACTCCAAAATTTGATGGCTGGCGGAGGAACATACCCGGTCGGTAAGGCGTTAAGCGAGCTAGACAAAGTGTTCGAGGAAGCAAAATCAAGTTATGAATGAGTCCCTTGGCGGTTTCGCGGGGGCTTTTTTTTGTCGACGGCACAATTAGCTAACGAGTATTTGCACCTTATATAGTAGTTATGTTTCACAAATTCAGCGAATTTGCGTTAACGGTCACAATAGCCTCGCGTAATAGTTACTACTTAGGTCTCCCAGATACGAGAGATACCATTCGATAACAACCAAGTGGAACGTGATATCCATATCGTTAAAGTGGAACATAAGGTTTCAGGCGCATTTCGCACAAAAGCTGGAGCAGATGTATTCGCTCGAATAAGCAGCGTTGCTTCCACATGTCTAAACCAAAGCCTCTACATTCTAATTCTGTATGAAATTTCATATATAATAGCTCCCGCTACGACATTCTGCTTCATTCTGTATGAAATTTCATACACAATAGCCCCTGTTACAACATTCTGCTTCATTCTGTATGAAATTTCATACACATTAGTCGTTAATTCCACTTATACTTTCGTTCATAATTCAACAGTAAACGGTAAAAACATAAAGAAAAAGTCTCCGTACCTGGGAGACCTAAGTAGTAACCGCGTCAACGGTCCAATAGCCTCGCGTGACGCGGTTATTTCTAATTAACGGGAATTCTGTTAGTTGATTGTGCCGTCGAAGTTTTTTTGTCGAAAACGAGCCTACCTTTTTTGGAAAACGACCCTGCATTTCTTAAAGTGAAATCCCGTTAAACTGATATTGTAACTGACAAACATATCAGGAGGTCATCAAATGTCATCTAGAAAGAGATTCGTCGGATCCACTATCGCGCTTGTATTATTGCTATCCACCGCATTAGCGGGATGCGGAGGCAATAACGGGAATAACGCCGCAGAGTCTTCCCCAGCGAGCCCAGCCGCGACAAGTTCCCCCATGGCAAGTGGAAGTGCCGAAGCATCGCCGTCTGAAGATGCTGAACCGGTTACGCTCAAGATGCTTCACTTCATGGAAGCGGAAGCAGGTCCAACGCTTAAAGAAATCAACAAGCGTTTCAACGAGAAGTATCCGAATATTACGATCGAATATGAGAACGCTCCCGTCGATCAATATCAGACGTTGATCCGGACACGGTTTGCTTCGGGAGACGCGCCCGATCTTCTAGGCGTATTCCCAGGCACTTGGAAAGAGCCTTTCGTGAAATCGGGCTACTTGATGGATCTATCCGATCGTCCTTGGGTGTCCCGCCTTCAGCAGGGCGCGAAGGACATGGAAAGTATGGACGGCAAAGTCTACGCGCTTCCGCTCGACCAGAACGCAATAGGCGTCATTTACAATAAGAAGATTTTCGAAGATCAAGGCCTTGCCATTCCGCAGAATTGGGAAGAGTTCCTGGCACTTAGCGAGAAGTTGAAAACCGCCGGTATCACTCCGCTTGCGATCGGCAACAAGGATCTGTGGGTCACGCAGATTATCCCTTTCGCAATGGCACCATCGGCGATTTACCGGGATACACCAAACTTCGATCAAGATATGTACGACGGCAAAGCGACTTTCGCCGGATCGGCTTGGACGAAGATGATGGAAGATTACATCTCGTTGAATGATAAAGGGTACTTCAATAAAGGGATCTTAGGTACAAGTTATGATCAATCGGTTCAATTGATGGCGACCGGCAAAGCAGGCATGATGGTCATGGGCAACTGGGCATTGCCAGCTATACTGGCGGTCAACAAGGATGCAGATTTGGGAATGTTCCCCTTGCCGTATGTAGAAGCGGGCAAACCGGTATACGTGGCGTCCGCGATCGCGCTCGGCATCGGCGCAAGCGCGAAGACGGAGCATCCAGAAGAGGTCAAGAAATACATCGACTTCTGGGCGGAGCCTGAGAACAACGAACTGCTGCTCAAACAAGCTCAAGCTTTCCCGGTCTTTACGGACATGAATCCGGATCTCAGCGATACCTTGAAAGAGCTCGTTCCCTACTTGAACGTTGGAACGTACAATTTCCTTGACCAGAAATGGCCGCAAGGCGTTCAAGATACGATGTTTACCGGAATTCAGAACGTATTGGTCGACGGCGGCAAATCGTATTCCATCGATAAAATGCTGAAAGAAATGGATAAAGTATTCACGGAGAAAAAAAGCCAGTAAGAACTCTAGACTAGAAAAACGATGAGGATCAGGTGGAGCCATCCGCCTGGTCTTCACGGAAATAAGAGGGATAGCGAATGCAGAAACCAGGAATTCAGCTGTTATTTATGTTGCCGGCTTTCTTTATCTTCACTCTTTTCATCATGATTCCGATGGCAGGCAGTTTTTACTTCAGCTTGACGGACTGGGATGGGTTAAATCCGTCTTTTCATTTTATCGGTATCAAAAATTACGAAAAACTGATTCATGATTCCGAAGTATGGATCGCATTAAAGAATACGGTCGTATTCGCCTTACTTGTCACCATCCTTCAGAATATCCTTTCGTTGTTGCTCGCAATTTTAGTCGACGGGTCGAGTTGGATCATGCGCTTCCTGCGCGTTTTTTATTTGGTTCCCGCATTGTTAAGCGCTCTGGCAATCGGATTTATTTGGAGTTATTTGTATAACCCGGTATTCGGAATCATTAATGCGGGCTTGGAGAGCATCGGCCTTGGACAATGGGCTCAGGATTGGATGGGAGATCCGAAGTGGTCGATGTATAGCGTCGTTTTCACGAACATATGGCAATGGACAGGACTTTCGATTGTGATCTATCTTGCTGGTCTCCAAGCGATTTCTGCGGATCTATATGAGGCAGGGGATATTGACGGAGTCAGTAGGTGGCAAAAATTCACCAAAATCACTTTTCCACTAATCGCGCCTGCTTTTACGGTTAATATCCTGATCTCGATCATCGGAAGCATGAAAGTATTCGATCTCATATTCGTCATGACCAAAGGAGGACCGGGGACGGCAACAGAGTCTCTCTCGATTCTCTTATATAAAAAGGCGTTTAATTTCAACGAGATGGGATACGGAACGTCGATCGCTATCGTCATGTTCGTCATTATCCTGCTGATCTCGGTGTTTCAACTCCGCATTCTTCGCAGAAGGGAGATTGAAGCCTGATGCCCGCATCTCTCGCAAGAAAATCATTATCCGGTCTGGTTCTGTCGTTGTGGGCGTTTATCGTTGCGTTACCTCTAGTCGTACTTGTTAACGTGGCCGTGAAATCGCCGCAGGAGCTGCTTGAATCCTCGCTTTCGATTCCGAAGCAATGGATGTGGAGCAATTTCGCGGAGGCTTGGAAGACCGCGCATCTTTTCTCGGCTTTCGGGAATAGCTTGCTGATTACGGTGGTATCGCTTGCGGGCGTTGTATTCGTCAGCGCGTTTGCCGCGTATCCGATCGCAAGATCCAAGACCAAGCTGACGAACTCGTTCTTCCTGTACTTCATTTCGGGTATCATGGTGCCGTTTCCGTTAGCCATGATTCCGCTTTATAAGCTCTTGAAAATGATGCATATGATCAACACGCATCAGGGCGTCATTTTCATCTACATCGCGCTAACCATTCCTTTTTCCGTGTTTTTGTATTCGGGGTTCTTAAAGGGAGTTCCGAGGGAATTGGAAGAGTCAGCTCTGATTGACGGTTGCGGACCGTTCCGGACGTTCTTGACCATCGTATTTCCGTTAATGAAGCCGGTAACTGCATCAGTTATCATTACGAACAGCCTCACGATCTGGAATGACCTTCTCGTGCCGCTTCTTTATCTTCAAGCCCGAGAAAATCGCACGATTACGATCGCGATATTCAGTTTTACAGGACAATACAACAACAACTGGGCCATGATTTTCTCCGCCATATTGTTAGGTACTCTTCCGCTCATCATTACGTTCCTCTTCCTTCAAAAGCAGTTCATTAAAGGAATTGTCGGCGGGGCGGTTAAGGGGTAATAAGCCCACGAGGGACTGTCGTAAAAGTAGAAATTTACTTGTGCGACAGTCCTTTTCTTTACAATATCAGAAACTATAAAAAAATAACGCTAAGCCGGATACAGACGAGGGCTTACCGTATATTTTCTTTCTTGAACTCTATACAATCCTCTCTAACAAATTCCCCACCTTTTCCGCATCCCTACGATAGTAAAAAAACGGACATTCATTAAAAAAAATGACCACTGATTTACTCCATCCCTTATTTTATAATAATATCGGAGGTCTCTGATCACTAATCAGCAAATTTATAGAACCGATAAAACACAAAAAGACCGAGATTCAACGGCTGAAATCTCTGTCTTTTTTATTATTGGAAGATACTTCGTACACTTGGATCAATAGAACATGATACGATAATCAATATATAAGAAGAGTCAGAAACAAAAGGGGAAACGTCTATGAAAACACGTCTTGGGAAACTATTCGACTCCTTTCGATTTCAACGAATTCGCAGCCGTGTGCTTTTAGGAATGATCGTTATCTCAGTACCAGCGTTGTTTTTATTGGGCTACGTATCCTTTAACACCGCAAAAGATACATTGATGGAAACAAATACCAGAACAAATCAGGATCATCTCAAGACTTCAAGCGAAGTCGCGGAGTTGTTATTTCAGAACATCGAGAATTTAAATCAAGCGATCGTATTTGACGAAGGGACCCGGGACGAACTTCGTTTAAGCAATCAAATATCCGATCGGGGACTGTATGATCTTCCACAGAAAATAAGAAGCCGGATGCAAAGAGTGATGAACAACAACTTTATCGATTCCAGTTACGTCGATTCCGTTTGTCTGCTCAACTTGAATATGGAGGCTTACTGCTTGGGACGCTCGGATGACGCCGGTAAATATGAAGGATCGGACAAGCTGGCGGTCATCCCCAGCGAAGAATGGTATCGAACCGCGAGCGACGCCCAGGGACGAGTCGTGTTTCTTGGCAGCAACGTTCTTGAAAATAATCCGAATTCCTTCTCGTCGGTCAAGTTGTTTCGGGACGCCGTCAACTTGGAAGGAAAGCCGATAGGTATGCTGATCGTCAATATTTCCAGTTCGATCTTCGACCGAATCTTTATCGGAGCCAAATCTTACGGGGGAACTTATCTCGCCATCGACTCTTCGGTAACCCCGGTCCGAATCATCTATCCGGGGCAATCCGAACTTACACCGACTTTGGAGCAGGGGGATCTCACCTCGATCTTCGCGCAATTGGAGAATCAAGGGTACCTGAACAGCAAGTATGTGAACGAAACGACGGAGTGGACGTTTCTTCATGCGATCAAAGCGAACATGCTGCTTCGGCAATCCAATCAAATCGGCGTTTTTACGGCTACGATTGCTTTCCTCATCGCCCTTGGTGCGATCTTGCTTTCCTACTTTATCTCCGGCGGGATTACCCGTCCGTTGTTGAAACTGAAAAAAATGATGGTGGATTGGACGAAGGGCGCGAGAGAATTCGACGAGATTTCCGGCAAAGACGAAGTCAGCGTCATCGGCAGTACGTTTAGGCGGATGGCGTTCGAGAACGACGAGTTAAACCATCGACTGATCGAATCCAAATTAAAAGAGCGCGAAGCCGAATTGCGCGTACTGCAAGCGCAGATAAATCCACACTTCCTCTATAACACGCTGGATTCGATTTATTGGATGGCTATGCTGCAAAAGCACAAAAACATCGCCCAGATGGCCATATCTTTGTCAAAGAGCTTTAAGCTTAGTTTGAACAATGGCAGGGAGACCATCCTTGTCTATAAGGAATTCATGCATATCGAACATTATTTGACGATTCAAAATATCCGATATAACGAGCGATTTACCTTTCATCAGAATGTGGATGATTCCATCATGCGGATCGAAATGCTGAAGCTTCTGCTTCAGCCTTTGGTAGAAAACGCGATTACTCATGGATTGGAGCCTCAGATCGGCGAGGGCACGGTAAGCCTCACGGGAAAACGGGATGGAGAATTTCTGGTGTTCGTCGTGGAAGATGACGGAGTCGGCATGGAGGACTTGTCCGTTATTGAAAAAGGGTTCGGGATGCGGAATGTCAAAGAGAGGCTCACGCTTTACTACGGGCCGTCCAGTTCCTTTGACATCATGAGCGAGAAAGGCAAAGGAACGAAGGTCACGCTTCGCTTCAGGCCGTATGAGAAGGAGTGGCAGCCAGATGCTGAAAGCCGTGTTATTTGACGATGAACATATCGTACTCGAAGGATTGCAGACCATTATCGATTGGAGCAGCTTCGGTATCCAGGTCGTCGGCACGGCGGGGGACGGTCCGTCGGCTTTGGAACGGTTTCAAAAGGAGAAGCCCGACTTGGTGCTCACGGACATCTCGATGCCGGGGATGGACGGTTTGCAGCTCATCCAGGCGATTCTCGGGCAAGCGCCCGAGACTTACTGCATCGTGTTCAGCGGATACAACGAATTCGCTTACGTGAAGCGCGCAATCCAAATCGGCGTATCCGATTATTTGGAGAAGCCGCTTGAGGTGGAAAATATTGAAGAGGCTTTGCGCAAAGCGATCGTGCAGATCGGCAAGCGGGTCGAAGTCCGGACGCACAAGCAAAATTACGAGGAAAGCAGGAAAGTGTTGCTGGAGAAAGCTTCGCTCGATCTCTTGCAGGGAAACAAGGACGCTCTCCACAAATGGAATGAGTTGCTGGGACCCCAAGCCGACATTCTCTCGGGCGTGACGGTTCTGGCCTGCTCCGAAGAGCTGCCGATCGGCGACCGTCCGGATTGTGACGTCGTCCGCATCCGGCACGGGGAAGAGTACCTCGCCGTAATGCTGCACCGCTTACCCCCAAGCCAAGCGCTGTGGGAGGAGCTGGATCAGGAAGCCGAGAAGAGAGGCGTGACCGTAGGCGCTGGCCATACCTGCCTTGACCTCGGGCAAATTCCCGAGAGCTACCGCGAAGCGCTGCGAGCGTTGCGCTGCGGGCGCTATCTCCATCAGAAGGGATTGGTGGGATTTGAGGATTTGGGCGAATTGATCACTTCACCGAAGGACTTGTCCGAGAGGGAAGAGGCGATCATTCTTAGTCTGCGTGCCGGCAACTACACGGGACTTATCGAGCAGATCGAACCGTTTATCGAATGGATCAAGACGGAGCTCGTCGATCCCGAAGTCGTGGAGCGGGAGATGGTCAAGCTGCTTTATGTTGCGCTGGAGGCTGCCAAAGAAAGCGTAAGTCCGAACAAGAAAGACCTGTTCGCGCCACATGTGGAGATAAGGGCGATCCATGAGCGAGACAAGATGCTCGCTTGGTTTCGCAAACAGTTCGAGCAGATCGTCCAATCCGCTCTGGAACTTCGCGAAGATACGAAATATTCGACGGTGGAGCAAGCGCAGTTCTACATTGAGAGCCATGCGTCCCATCACCTTTCGCTCCAGGATGTCGCCCGGCATGTCGGAATTAGTCCATCTTATTTAAGCGTTCTGTTCAAAGAGGTAACGGGAGAAACTTATATCAAATACATGACGCGTTTTCGCATTGAACTCGCCAAGAAGCTGCTTGCAAGCGGTCGGAAGGTAAGCGAGGTGAGCGAGAAGGTCGGGTACCATACGTATCGGCACTTTTCCGAGGTGTTCAAGAAATACACGGGGTTATCACCGGGACAGTTCAAAGAGAAATGCGGGCATCCGAATGATTCGGTGTAGATGCATTCCACAAAAAAACGGACATCGATCTATGAAAAATGCAGATACTTGACGGGAAAACTTACCCCTATACTTGATTCAGGGGCTAACGCACCCGGCTCGTATGAGCACAACAGAACAAGGGGGAAACGACAGTGAAAGCAAGAAAATGGTCCGCCATTCTCATCTGCGTCATGTTGGTCGGGAGCTTGCTCGCCGCATGCGGCAAGAGCAACAACGGCAACAGCGGGAGCAGCGCAACAAGCTCGTCATCTGCAGCAACGAACGAAACGAGCAAGGAAACTGGCACTGAGGCACAACAAGTCAAACTTACCGCCCTGATCGGCAACGTTAACGAAATCGTGTCCTCTGCGAAGGCATTGATCGCCGCTTTCGAGAAGAAGAACCCGAACATCAAGGTCGAAATCGAATTAACCCCTGGCGGCGTGGAAGGCGAAAACCTGCTCAAGACGAAACTAGCAACCGGCGATGCGGGAGACATTATCTTTTTCAATTCCGGTTCGGTCATGCAAGCGCTTAATCCGGAAAAGAATTTCGTCGATCTCACGAACGAACCATTCCAGGCGAATATTTACGACTCTTTCAAGCAAACTGTCACTGCCAACGGCAAAGTGTACGGCGCTCCGTATCAATCGACGGCTGCTGGCGGCTGGTTCTACAACAAGAAGGTCTATGCCGACCTCGGGTTGTCGGTGCCGAAGACATGGGATGAACTCATGGCGAACGTGAAGAAGATTAAAGAGGCGGGCAACGGTGTCGCTCCGATTATTGGAACGTATAAGGACTCTTGGACTACCCAATTGCCCCTGCTTGCCGACTACTATAACGTTCAGGCGCAGGCCCCGAGTTTCGCTGCGGATTACACCGCCAACAAGGCGAAGTATGCAACGACGCCGGCCGCTCTCCGAAGCTTCGAGAAGCTTCAGGACATATCGGGCAATATGAACAAGGATTATCTGGCTACCACGTTCGACGCCGGCATCAAGATGCTGGCCGAAGGCAAAGGCGCGCATTACCCGATGCTGAGCATGATTTCCGCGACCATCGCTCAGAACCATCCCGACAAGATCAATGATATCGGTTTCTTCGCCCAGCCGGGAGACAGCGCGGATCAGAACGGTTTGACCGTCTGGATGCCTTCCGCCGTTTATGTCTACCAGAATGCGAAACATCTTGACGAAGCCAAGCTGTTCGCGAATTTTGTCGGATCGGTCGAAGGCATGGCCGCAGTTGGCACCGTCTCGAAGCCTGTCGGTCCTTATGTCGTAAAAGGAGCGCAGTTGCCGGCCGACACGCCGCAGGTCGTGAAAGACATGCTTCCGTATTTCGACAATGGAAAAACGGCTCCGGCGCTCGAGTTTCTGACTCCGGTCAAAGGGCCGAACCTCCCGAGCATTTCGGTAGAGGTCGGTGCGGGTCAACGCTCCGCGGAAGATGCGGCGAAGGCCTATGACAAAGACGTTGAAAAGCAAGCGCAGCAACTAGGTTTGGCCGGTTGGTAAGGCCATCAATCCAAGTGGATCCTTCGGCCCTGCAGACTTTTGCAGGGCCGTTGTTACACCTTAAGGGGGATCATGATGAATAAAGTCATCAAACGCACGTATTCCTACACGTTCCTCTTGCCGGCTGCGGTCATCTACCTGGTGATTTTTATCGTGCCGACGGTAATGTCGTTCTTTTTCAGTATGACAAGGTGGACGCTCTTCGACTGGAAGTTCATCGGATTCGACAACTTCGTCATGTTCTTCGAGGAAGCGTCGCTCCGGATCGGATTTCAGAACACGTTGATCTATGCCGTTGTCACCTGTGCCTTGAAAGTGGTGATCGGGCTGCTCTTAGGCGTATTCCTCACCTCCAAGATCAGAGTGAGAGGGTATTTGCGATCCGTTGTGTTCTTCCCGGCGCTGGTGAGCACGATAGCCGTCGGGATCGCCTTCAGCAAGATGATGCATCCGACGTACGGCTTGATCAACAAGGCGCTCGCCTGGTTCGGGATTCCCGCGGTGGATTGGCTCGGGAATACGGACATCGCTCTTCTGTCCGTCGCATTGACAGACGTATGGAAAGGCGTCGGATTCGCGACAGTCATCTTTATAGCCGGGATCCTGTCGATACCCGAAGAATATTATGAGGCGCTGCAAATCGACGGAGGCAATTCGTACAATAAATTCTGGCATATCATCGTTCCGCTGAGCCGTCCCGCCACGAACACGGTCATCATTTTCGCCTTCATCGGCGGCTTGCGTTCGTTCGATCTCATCTGGTCGATGACGGGAGGAGGTCCGGGTTTCGCCACGGACGTCATCGCCTCCATCATCTACAAGCAGTACCAGGCCGGATTTTACGGGCTTTCCACGGCCGGTAACGTCATTCTGTTCGTCGTCGTCGCCCTGTTCGCGTATCCGCTTCAATACTTCCTGAACCGCAGAGAGGTAGAGCTATGAGAGGTAAAGCGAAAAAACTGACGATCGAGATCGTTGCCGTGCTTCTGTCCGGCTTGATCTTCTGGGTGCCCTTGTATTATGTATTCGTCAATGCATTAAAAGACGCGCCCAGCGCTTCGGAGCTCAGCATCGAATGGCCGTCATCCGTGCATCTGTGGAGCAACATCAAAGAAGTCATTGCCGCTAACGATTACATGCTAATCCGTGCCTTATATAACAGCATTGTCCTCACGGTGCTCTCTATTATCGTGATGATCTTCGTCTGCGCGATGGCAGGATTTATCATGCACCGCAGGCAAGACAAGTTCACGCCGTGGATTATGTTTATCATCTTTGCCGGCTTGATCATTCCGCCGGCGATCGTTCCGACGATATGGGTCTTGGACAACCTCGGATTGTTCAAAACGCTGACCGGCATCGTATCGGTAGAAGTCGCTTTGGGGTTTCCTTTCGGCTTCATCATATATCGGAATTTCATGGCCGGGATTCCCCGGGAGATCGACGAAGCGGCGATTATCGATGGTTGCGGCGGATTCCGCTTGTTTTTCCGGATCATCCTGCCATTACTTCAGCCCGTCACGGCGACCACGATCGTCACCTCTTCGGTCGGGATCTTCAACGATTTCGTGAATCCGCTCTACTTCTTCCCGGGAGCGAAGAACGTGACCGTGCAGGTGACCTTATACAACTTTATGGGTCAGTACACGACCCAGTACAATTTGCTCTTCATGAACATTCTGGTCATTACCGTCCCGCTTTTGATTCTGTTCATTTTCTTTAACAAAAAGATCGTTTCCGGCATGACGGCCGGTTCCGTAAAAGGTTGATTTTTCATCCGATGGAAGGAGAATTTGCGAAATGCAAACTACGGTCGAAATGGTGAGCAACGGATTAACGCTGCGAGGGATGCTTCACAAGCCGGAACATACGGAGCATCCAGTCCCTGCGGTGCTGATGCTCCATGGCTTCAGCAACAACAAGATGGAGACGGGCTGGATGTTCGTCGCCCTGTCAAGAATGCTGGAGCGTCGCGGCATCGCGAGCTTGAGATTCGATTTTGGCGGCAGCGGGGAAAGCGATGGAGACTTCATGGATATGACGATTTCCGGAGAAGTTTCCGATGCAAAGCGGATCCTCGAATATGCCAAGTCGCTCGAATTTGTCGATCCGGAGAGAATCGGCGTGCTCGGCATGAGCCTGGGCGGCGTGGTAGCTGGCATCCTGGCAGGGAAACATACGCAAGATGTCCAATCGCTATGTCTGTGGGCGCCTGCCTTCGTCGCTTCCGAGCATGTCAGAAGCGGCCGTGTGGGCGAGATGGACATTACGAACATCAAGGAAGAAGGTTATGTGCAGATCGGGTTCGGAGGGTTGCGCCTCGGGAGCGGGTTTGTGGAAGATGTGCTGCAATTGGATATCGCCGGATTGGCTTCCGGTTATGATAAACCGATTCTCATCCTGCAAGGCGATCGTGATACAGCCGTTCCGCTGTCCTCCACCCGTCAATTCATGGAGCATTACGGCGGGAAGGCGAAGCTTGAAATCGTTGAAGGCGCGGGACACATGTTTGAACGATTCGAACATCGAACCATGGTATTGGAACGAACTGCCCGGTTTATGATTGAACAACTAGGCCTGATGCAGGAGTACGAATGATGCTGCGTGTATGGAATGATGTACAGAAGGAACGTTGTTGGCACAGCCAATGGATCTGGGACGTTCGGCAGCCGGAAGAAGGCGGAAGCATGGAGCACCGGCTTGTATACTTCCGGAGATCCTTTCATGTAGCTGAAGGTGTGAAACCGAGGCTGGCCGTGGACATTACCGCGGACAGCCGGTACCGGCTGTTCGTCAATGGCCGCTCCGTCGCAGTTGGCCCCTGTAAGGGAGACCGGCATACGCAACATTACGAGACGGTGGATGTGAGCTCATTGCTGAGGCCGGGAGATAATGTGCTCGCCGTCCAGGTTCTGCGTTATCCTGCGCTGGAGCCTTTCATCAGTGGCGCAGGCGGCCCAATCTCCGTCTGGCGTTCCCAATCCGCGGGATTATTGGTTGAAGCCAGCCTGCGCGACGAGCATGATGCGGAGCTGGAGCCTCTTCATAGCGGTCCGGAATGGAAGGTTTATCGGCATCGGGGCTACCGGTATGTTCCCAAACCGCTCATTCAATGGATGGGAGGCGTCGAGGAAGTCGACGGAACCGGTGCTCCGCAAGGCTGGCAGAATCCCGGCTTCAATGACGATGAATGGGCGCAGGCGTTGCCGTTCGCGGAAACGAAGGGGGACTGGGGCTTGCTGAGTCCGTGGAACTTGGTACCTCGTCCGATTCCGTTCCTGTATGAGGAGGAGCGGACATTCGTCAAGGTGACGAGATCGGAAGGCATCGGACCGGAGCAAGCGGAGAAGCTGATGGCTGGCGCGACGTTTCAACTGGCGGCCGGCTGCAAGCTGGCCCTGGAACTCGATGCCGGCGAGCTTACGACCGGCTATCTCACGGTCGGTGTGCGCGGAGGCCGCGGCAGCGTCATCAGGATGTTATGTTCGGAGTGTTACGAAGACCCGTCAAGCAGCGCCATGCGGCGCATCAAAGGCAATCGGGCTGATGCGAACGGCAAGCTGATGGGGGAGTACGACGTCTATCGTGTGGCCGGTCATGCGGATCAACGGTCGATCGAAGTGTATGAACCGTTCTGGTTCCGAACGTTCAGATATGTGCAGCTTGAGATTGAAGCGGGAGAAGAACCGATCGAGCTCGTTTCATTCACCTATCAAGAAACCGGATACCCCTTGGAAGTGAAGGGGGAATTCCGGTGCTCGGACGAAGAGCTGAATATGATCTGGGAGCTGAGCGTCAGAACGTTGAAGCGTTGCATGCACGAGACGTATGAGGATTGTCCGTACTATGAACAGTTGCAATATGCGATGGACAGCCGGTTGATGATGCTTTTCACTTACTATGTCAGCGCGGATGACAGGTTGCCGCGGAGGACGATCGCGGATTTCTACCGGTCGAGACAGCCTTCCGGGCTGCTGCAGTCCCGATTCCCGTCCGTTGAGCCGCAGATCATTCCGTCGTTTGCCCTCTACTGGGTGGACATGCTGGCCGAGCATTACGAGTTCTTCGGCGACCGGGAGCTCATCGCGGCGTACCGCCCGGCGCTCATCGAGCTGATGGACTGGTACGATGCGCGATTGACGGATAGCGGAATCGTCGGCGTGACTTCGGACCGCTACTGGACGTACTTCGACTGGGTGGAAGCTTGGCCGCTTGGGGCGCCGCCGGAAAGCAAGGATCGGCCGATGTACTTGCTCAGCTTGATGTATGCCGCGTCGCTGCGCAAAGCAGCCTGGCTGCTGGAAGAGACGGGATGGAGCGACGCGGCGGGCGAAATGCTGGCGAGAGCGGATTCGATGTGCGGGGCCGTACGGCGGCTGGCATGGTCGGAGGAGCGGCAATTGTTCCGCGATTTGCCCGACACGGAAATTTACAGCCAGCATACGCAAATTATGGCCGTCCTGGCCGGCACCGTAATCGGAGAGGAAGCCAGGCAGCTGATGGAACGCACGCTGCGTGAACCGATTCATCTCGTGACGCTGCCGTTTTCCTTTCTTCTATTCCAAGCCTTGAAGAAGACCGGCCTCCACCATCAAGCTTTCGGGCTCTGGGATCGCTGGCGTGTATTCACCAAGCAGGGGCTGACGACATTGCCCGAGACAGAAGTCAATCCCCGCAGCGACTGCCATGCCTGGAGCGCCGTCCCTCTGGCCGAGTTCCCGGCATCCTTCCTTGGCGTGACGCCGGCCGAGCCGGGGTTCAAGACGATATCGATCGAGCCTTGGCCCGGAAAGCTCAAGTGGGCGAAGGGCAGCATCCCGACAGTACAAGGCACGGTCGAGGTGGAGTGGGAGCTGGAAGCGAACGACTTCCAACTGCGGGTAAAGTTGCCGGATGGCGTCTCCGCGCGGGTCAAGCTTCCTGATGGCACCGAGAGTACGCTGCAGGGAGCGGGGCGGTTTCAATGCCGTATGGAATCCTGACTTATAACATGTTCATCTTCTTATGGATTGGGAACGGAAGCGGGCAATCATGACGCGAGATATTAATAACTCATAGGGAGTGTTTTGTATGATGAATAAACAAGTGCATGTTGGATTACTGTTGCTCAGATTGGCTTTAGGATTAACGTTCTTCATCCACGGGATCATGAAATTTCAAGGCGGCATCACTAATACTTCAGGATGGTTTCAAAGTATTGGGTTGCCGGGGTTTGCGGTATATGTTGTAGCCATCCTCGAACTCGCAGGCGGTGTTGCATTAGTACTCGGATTGGGTACGCGTATTATTGCTGCCCTGTTCTCTATCGTCATGCTGGTCGCCATTGTGAAAGTGAAGCTTGGTGTCGGTTTTGTGGGAGGATCTGAGTTAGAAATCGCGCTCTTTTCCATGTCCATTTGCTTAGCATTTGCCGGTAAAACCGGCTATTCTCTGGACAGTGTGTTATTCCGAAATAAGAACATGGAGAATTCAAAGTTTATTTAAGCCGATCTCTCCGCGCTCTAAAGGAAGCAACGTTTGAATGGATGAATGGATAATAGGAGGCCAACAATGTCACGGGATATTCCGCAATTGATTTCACAAATGACACTGGAGGAGAAGGCTTCGCTTTGCTCGGGCCTTGATTTCTGGCATACGAAAGGGATCGAAAGACTCGGTATTCCGTCGGTCATGATGACCGACGGTCCTCACGGATTGCGCAAACAGCGTGCTTCGGCCGATCATTTGGGCCTGTACGACAGCGTCCCGGCCACGTGTTTTCCTTCCGCCGCGGGGCTTGCCTCTTCATGGGATCGCGAGCTGATCGGCGAGGTCGGCGTCGCGCTCGGGGAAGAATGCCAGGCCGAGAACGTCGCTGTGCTGCTCGGACCGGGGGCGAATATCAAGAGATCGCCGCTGTGCGGGCGCAATTTCGAATATTTCTCCGAGGATCCCTATTTATCTTCAGAATTGGCGGCCGCCCATATTCAAGGGGTACAGAACCAAGGCGTCGGCACTTCGCTGAAGCACTTCGCGGCGAACAACCAGGAGCACCGCCGGATGACGACCGATGCCATCGTGGACGAGCGGACGCTGAGGGAAATTTACCTCGCGAGCTTCGAAAGCGCTGTCAAGAAGAGCCAGCCGTGGACGGTAATGTGCGCCTACAATCAAGTGAACGGGGCGTTCGCTTCCGAGAATGCCGCCTTACTGACGGATATCCTGAAGGACGAGTGGGGGCACGAGGGCTTTGTCGTGTCCGATTGGGGCGCCGTCAACGAACGCGCGGATGGCTTGGCAGCAGGCCTCGAGCTTGAGATGCCATCCAGCGGCGGGCAGGGCGACCTCAAAATCGTGGAAGCGGTCCGCGCCGGGAAGCTGTCAGAAGAGAAACTAGACCGGGCGGTCGAGCGGATTCTTCGGGTGATTTTCAAAGCGGTGGACAATATGAAGCCGAACGTAAGTTACGATGCAGAGGCGCATCACCGGTTGGCAAGAGTTGTCGCGAGGGAAAGCATGGTGCTGTTGAAGAACGAAGACCGCATCTTGCCGCTTGGGAGAGTAGGCCGGATCGCTTTGATCGGAGCGCTCGCCGAGAAGCCACGGTACCAGGGCGGCGGAAGCTCGCATATCAAGCCGACGAAGCTGGATAGCATCCGGGACGAGATCGTGAAGTCGGCAGGCGTGGGGGCACATATCTCCTATGCCCAAGGATACGAGCTGGACGGCGACGCAACCGATCCGAATCTGTTCGAAGAAGCGATACGCGCCGCCGTGCAAGCGGACGTGGCCGTTCTGTTCGCCGGCTTGCCGGACCGCTATGAATCGGAAGGCTATGACCGGACGCACTTGAGCCTGCCGCCGAATCAGAATGAGCTGATCCAGGCATTGGCCGCGGCGCAGCCGAATCTGGTCGTCGTGCTCAGCAACGGAGCACCGGTGGCAATGCCCTGGATCGGAGAAGTCAAAGCCGTGCTCGAGGCGTATTTGGGCGGACAGGCGCTCGGCGGAGCGATTGCCGATCTGGTGTTTGGCGATGCCAATCCTTGCGGTAAACTGGCCGAGACGTTCCCGATGCGTATCGCCGACACCCCGGCTTATTTGAACTTCCCCGGCGACGGGGACCGGGTTGAATATAAGGAAGGCATTTATGTCGGCTACCGTTATTACGACAAGAAGCAGATTCGACCTCTGTTCCCGTTTGGCCATGGCCTCAGCTACACGACTTTCGAATATAGCGCACTAGCGATGGACAAAACGGTCATAAGTGACACCGAAACGGTGAATGTTTCGATCAATGTGAAAAATACCGGGAGCCGCGCCGGCAAAGAAATCGTACAGCTGTATGTGCGCGATACGACAAGCAGTGTTTCGCGTCCCGACAAGGAACTGAAGGGATTCGCCAAGGTGTCGCTTGCGCCCGGCGAAGTGAAGACCGTCTCCTTCATCCTCGACAAGAGATCCTTCGCTTACTTCGACGTCGAAAGGAAAGATTGGCACGTCGAGACAGGGGAGTTCGAGATTCTGATCGGCAAGACTTCGGCGGATATTGCTCTCAAGGGAACGATTCTAGTCCATTCATCGGTGCCGGTCGAGTATACTTATACGCGCAATTCGACGGTCGGCGATCTGATGGACAATCCGCAAGCTGCCAATATTTTGACGGATATGCTGAAGCACACCCCCTTCGACGCTTCGAAGAAAGAAGAGAACGGAGCCGAGATGATGGATGCCTTCGTCAAGTATTTGCCGCTCCGGGGATTGACGGCCTTCAGCGGAGGCGTAGTGACGGACGAAATGCTGGAGTCTTTGCTTAACCGCTTGAATCGCTAAAAGAGAAACGAGGCTGTCCCAAACGCCATCGAATTGCGGGCAGCCTCTCTTTGTTATCTTAAGTGCCTGCTATAGACGGAAAGAGGGTAATCATCGAGATGGATCGCCAGCCAGATCATCGGCGCGACGAGGCCATATGGACTTCATCTTTTATCGTGCTGACCTTGTGCTTTCTGTTGTTATTTCTGTGCCTTCAGCTGCTGCTATCCCCATTCCCGTCATACGTGAAGGAGCAATATCATCCGGGCGACCTGGTCGTCAGCTTGGTTACAAGTTTGATAGCGGTTTCGGCCATTATTGCCCGCGTAGTTACCGTGCCATTGATGAAAAGAGTTTCCCGTACCCGAATTCTCTACGGAGGTATTGTACTCGCCGCGATCTCGACTGTTTCCTATTCCTTGGTTGATTCTGTCGCGGGTTTGCTGCTGTTGCGGGTTCTGTTCGGTTTCGGGTTCGGTGTCGCAAGTTCCGTGCTGCCGACGCTGGTCACGCAAATCATCCCCGAGAACCGAATGGGGGAGGGGATCGGTTACTTCGGGCTCTCCACCACCATCGCCATGTGTGCGGGTCCCCTGATCGGATTGACGGTTCTCGAGGAATTTGGTTTTGCTGCGCTGAGCCTTCTGGGTACGGTCACCGTTTTGATGATCATTCCGCTTTTGCAAGCTGTCAAACCTATTTTTTTGACACGCCCCACGAAGACTGAGACGGTGCCGACTTCGGAAGACTCCTCCGGGGTTTCTTTGCGAACCAGACGATTCATCGTCCCGGCTCTGCTTCATTTTATGATGTCATCATCGTACGGCGGCGTATTAAGCTTCCTGGCTCTGTTCGGGAAGGAGTCTGGGATCGCGAAGGTCGGCTTATTTTTCCTGTTCGCCTCGGTTGCGATCGTTGCGGTACGCCCCATATCGGGTCGGTTGTACGATCGGAAGGGGCATGAGCCCGTCCTCATTCCGGCTTCTTTGCTTGTCGCGGGCAGTTTATGGCTGTTATCCATCAGCACATCTGTTCCTTTACTGATAGGCTCCGCTTTGTTGTACGGATTGGGGTTCGGAGCCATTCAACCGACCCTTCAAGCCTGGATGCTGAAGGAAAGCCATCCAAGGGAGCGCGGAGCGATAAACAGCTTGTTTTACAATACGCTTGATTTAGGCGTGGCGCTCGGCTCCATGCTGCTCGGCGCGATCGCTTCCGCTTCAAGCTATGCCGTTATGTACCGCTTTTCGGCGGGGCTCATGGTCATTTTTCTGATCTGTTATCTTGTTTGGGGACGCAAAGCGATGGTAGCTGCAAGGTGACTTGAATTGTGAGTTAAAGAAAGGGAAAAAGATATGAAAACAAAATTTGTCACCTTCGTCGATTATTCCGGCAAGGAATTACCGATCTGATTAGGGAAGGTAGGTAAAAATAATATTTGCACTGTGTGTCAATATTCTCCGCATGAAAAGAGGCTGCAGCTAGTTAGTGGCTGCAACCTTTTGATTAGTATTGATTAAATATCAATTTTCCGGGTACCGATCCATTTCACCATCTCAGGATCGCGATGTGAGAAAAACAGGCTCTGTTTCATATCTAACGAAGCAATCGATTCCATATCCTCTTGGTTTAATTCAAAATCAAAAATATTGAAGTTTTCGATTATTCTTTCTTTACGAACTGACTTTGGAATCACAACGACTTCTCTTTGTGTCAACCAGCGTAAAACCACCTGGGCAACAGATTTATTAACCTTTTCAGCTATGGAACCCAATACCTCATTGTGGAACAAGTTATTTTTCCCTTCAGCAAAAGGCGCCCAGGATTCGATCTGAACATTATTCTCTTTCATGAATTTTGCATTTTCAATTTGCTGGTTGAATGGGTGCGTTTCAACCTGGTTTACGGCAGGAACTACTTCATTATGAATAATCAAATCGATCAGGCGATCCTCATGGAAATTACTAACGCCGATTGCACGGACCTTTCCTTCACGATACAATTCCTCCATAGCGCGCCAAGAACCAAACACATCTCCATATGGCTGATGAATTAAATACAAATCCAAATAATCCAATTGCAATCTATCCAGTGATTTTTCAAATGCTTTTTTTGTGCGCTCATAACCAGTATCCTGAACCCAAAGCTTCGTAGTGATAAATAATTCCTCTCTTGCCACGCCACTACGTTTGATCGCTCTGCCAACTGCTTCTTCATTTAGATAAACGGCAGCTGTATCAATCAGCCGATAGCCTGCCATAATAGCGTCATAAACGCTTTGTTCACATTCATTAGCATCTGCAATCTGAAAAACACCAAAACCGAGTATAGGCATCTCAACACCATTGTTCAAAATTACTTTTTGCATGATACAATCCTCCAGTGTTTTCAATGATTATGTGTAAATTGACTTAAAACTAAGCTTTACCACATTATGCTCCAACAGATAAAAAACCGTTATCTCATTTGTCGCAAATGATTGCCTAATCCTCTCGCCACATTCGCACGAAGGATGTAAATGTTTTATAATTGAATAAAAAGCAACACAAGGAGGAGCCATGTCTGAGGAATTACGAAAGCGGCAGGATGAACTCACAAAACTGATCGAGCATCATGCTCATCATGACCAAATTTTCAAGACAACTGTCCCTTCTCTGACCTTTATTCATTGCGACAAGATGACTGAGCGTGCATATAGAGTGTATAATCCTTCCTTTTGTTTTATCGCTCAGGGACTGAAGGAGCTTTTTCTTGCGGAGGAGCGTTTCGAATATGGTCCTTCCAATTACCTCATTACATCCATGAATCTGCCAGTGACCGGACAGGTCATAAAAGCTTCGCCCGAAGTTCCCTATTTGAGTTTGAAACTGGAGTTTACCCAGAATGAAATTTTAGAGGTTTTGAACGACTCTAGGATTCAAATCAATCCGAAAGAAAATGGTTCGCGGGCTATGTTTGTCGGTCAGATCGAGTTATCGATATTGGATGCGGTGCTTCGATTAGCTCGACTGATGGATCACCCTCAGGATATTCCCTATTTGGCTCCGATTCATAAGAAGGAAATCATTTATAGGCTCCTTCAAGGAGAATACGGCGTTGCCTTAGCGCAAATTGCGTTGGAAGGAAGCAACACCTATCGAATTAGAGACGCGATCAATGAAATTATCCACCAATATGACCAGCCGTTGCGGGTTGAGGAGCTTGCTGAGATTGCTAGTATGAGTGTTTCTACGTTCCACAGACACTTTAAAGTAATCACTGCCATGAGCCCTCTGCAACTTCAAAAACAGCTTCGGCTGCAAGAAGCTCGGCGCCTGTTGTTAACAGAGTCAGCGGATGCTTCGGAGGTTGCATATCGGGTAGGCTATGAAAGTCCCTCTCAGTTTAGTCGTGAATATTCTCGCATGTTTGGTTCTCCTCCCAAAACAGACATAAAGCGTCTGAAGGAAACATACGACCAAACACAGGGATCTACCGATCAAATCCTAGCCGAATCCAATGTATGAAAGCAAGCCAGTTCAAGCCAAACAAGAAAGGACAAATGAAATTCTCTCATCTATGTCAGATGGAGAACTTTAATTTGGCCTTTTTTTTATCAGATATATAGGTGAGTTGTTCATCTGGGAGAAATAGGCAATCATTTGAGATAATCGAGATATCGCCTCTTCTTTGTAATGTTGCATAATAAGTTGATACTGCTTTGAAGGAGGAAAAACAACTATGAAAAAGCTAATATTTCTTGCCCTCGGATTGGTGATTGCCTTCACATTTTCTGCTTGTGGAAGCAACAGCAATGACATGACAAACAGTACTGGGTCAGCGGAGCAGTCTAGTCCTAATCGTGAAGTAGTCAAACTCCCTGAAAACTACGATGAGGGTGTACTCTATACGACAGTTACTCGTGGAAATGCCAAAGAATACCTGTACACGAGTCGGGAAACGATCGAAGCGGTGAAGAAAGGCGAACCGATGCCCAGCGGAACCGTATTCACTCTCGAGATTTACCGGGATGGAGAACTATCCGATATTTTCGTGTCGGAAAAGCGCACTGGCTGGAACGACCAGACCTCATCTGATGAGAGCAATGGAGATTGGCGATACCAGGCTTACACGGCGGACAGGGAGTTAAATAACGAGAGAGACCTCGCGCGCTGCATTTCTTGCCACGCAACTGAGGAACGGGATGATTTCGTATACACGTACGATGAGGTGAAGGATTTCGAGCTTGAGGATTTTACGGCATCGAAGGATAACGCTACGGAATCCCAACTTGATAGTATCGCTTTGGCAGATTGGGAGGTCGCTGTTATAACAGATTACCTGGCTAATCTTTCATCCGACTAAACATAAGATTATGAGTAATCAAATAGTAGGAGGGAACTTTTGAATCCAAATATGATTATTAGACTGGTAATCGACCTTGTTATGACGGTTCTCATGTTAGTGGCAATGGCTTATCCTATTACGGGGAATACAGTCCATGAGTGGGTTGGTGTTTTCCTGTTTGTACTGTTTATTGTCCACAATTTCTTTAATCGACGGTGGTATAAAACCCTTTTTAAGAGGAAGTACAAGGTACAACAAATTCTTAGTATAGTCGTTAATCTGCTGTTTCTTGTAACTATAGCTGTGGCGCTGATAAGTTCCGTTCCGATTTCACGTGACCTATTTCCCTTGATCTCCATGAATAATAACATGATCATGAGAGAAATCCATGTTCTTACGGCATATTGGGCTTTTATACTCATGGCTGTTCATATCGGAATGTCCTGGGGAAGAATGATTAATGCAGCGCGAAAAATGGCGGGAATTACAACTGCCAGCCGTGTACGCACAATTGTGTTTCGTGTGTTGGCGGTGCTAATTGTTGTCTATGGTGTGCAGATTTCCTTTGAGAGAAATATGGGTTCTAAGCTGCTCATCTATAATCCATTTGGTGATTGGGGTTTCGAAGAATCTACCGTCAGTTTTTTAATCGATTACCTAGCAGTCATGGGAATCTATATCAGCGGGACTCATTATATTTTGAAATTTATTCAGAAAAGAGAGGTCAATTAAATGGAATATGTGAAGCTTGGAAATACGGGTCTGGATGTATCGCGGATTTGTCTTGGTTGTATGGGCTTCGGTGACACACAATGGGTTCATAAATGGGTGCTCGATGAGGAGAACAGTCGTCCGGTTATTAAGAGAGCCTTGGAGTTAGGCATTAATTTTTTTGATACGGCAAATGTGTATTCAAGAGGTATGAGCGAGGAGATTGTTGGAAGGGCGTTAAAGGACTTCGCAAATCGGGATGAGATCGTCATCGCAACCAAAGTTCACATCCGCATGCATGAAGGTCCCAATGGAGTCGGTCTTTCTCGTAAAGCGATCATGAGTGAGATTGATAAAAGCCTAAAACGTCTGGAAACCGATTATGTAGATTTGTACCAGATTCACCGCTGGGATTACAGTACGCCCATCGAAGAGACGATGGAAGCCTTGCATGATGTGGTGAAGGCCGGGAAGGCCAGATACATAGGCGCTTCGGCTATGTACGCTTGGCAGTTCCAGAAGGCGATCCATGTTGCCGAGAAAAATGGATGGACTCGGTTTGTATCCATGCAGAATCATTTAAACCTTATCTATCGTGAAGAGGAGAGAGAGATGCTGCCGCTCTGCAGGGCTGAAAAAATCGGTGTGATCCCATACAGCCCGCTTGCCGGGGGAAGATTGACGCGTGATCCGCAGGAAACAACGCATCGTTCGGAGACTGATGAAATTGCTAAATGGAAGTACGATGCGACTGCGGAAGCCGATCGATTGATCGTGGATCAGGTAGCGGCTATTGCAGAAAAACACGGCGTTCCTCGTGCTCAAATCGCGCTTGCCTGGCTGCTGCAGAAAGAACCGGTAACCGCTCCTATTGTCGGGGCGACGAAAATATCCCATCTCGAGGATGCAGTAGCCGCTCTTTCGATTAGGTTAACTTCAGAAAAAATATGCTTCATTGGAAGAACCGTATGCACCCCACCGGATCGTTGGTCATGAGTGATTTTGATTTCGGAAACAGAACAGCAATTCATTACCCAAGACAATGGTCGATGGATATCATTAGAGCTTGTTGTTGGTGAGAAACAATAAGGTTGAATGAGCCACTCTAGCGCTTAGTGGCTCTTTTTTGTAGTGTCGCCCAGCATGGGCGTTATCTATAGGGTGCAAGTCCCGAATGGCGAAGGCAGTAGTAGTCATTAGCTTAAGACAAGGGTGTCCTCCGTGAGGTGGAATCTGAAGGAAGTCGGCGGCAAATC
>NZ_JBEQAP010000049.1:0-41965 GCF_041640265.1 Cohnella sp. | reverse complement strand
ATAAATTCCTAGAACTTTACTCATCCCGCGCATTCGCTTGGGCTTTGCCCTCCAGTGTAACATTTACAACCTAACGATCCATCGTCCCGATGGATAAACCTACTACACAAACTTCTTGACGCTACCACGTAAACATACACATGCATAGAATGTATATGATTTTTCGGATATATTTACAGAATTCGGGCCCAAATTGCGTATTTTGTATGAAATTTCGCATAGAATCGACTGATTCGATGTATGTGCCGCTCATTTTGTATGATTTTTCGTATACATTTTGTCTCCCGCAGGTTTCCGAAGTTATGAACTATTAATCGACAGGCTCATTTTGCGACATGGTGGAACGTGCCGGCAGAATACAGCGAGCGAATAATGGGGCAAACAATTATTTGGTAGTGTCCAACGCAACGGTTAACCGCAACCCTATGTTATTCCTGCAAAATCTAAAAGATCTGGTGGGATAGAGCAGTTGTTCGCTGATTATGCCGTCGTAGAAAAAAAAACGCCGAACCCATTGGATTCGGCACTGCCATTTATCTTGCCCCTTTTGATCAAAACCCCGTTTTCGGTATTTCATCCGGGCAGTCCTCGTACGGCTGAACCTCTCCGACGCGGATACCATACATCCGTTCATGAGTCTGCTTCATTGCCTCAATAAACGGACGGTAAGGCTGTTGACACACATCAACGACCCCTATTTGATAATTCTCACCATCGAAACGTCCCAATACAGGTTGATCGTTCAGCTGAAAATAATGAACGCCAATCAGCTCCGGTAGGGAAGCCGCTTGCTCGACAAAGTACCGGTACGCTCGTCCGCGGTCTTCCTGACTGGCTACCGCGCGAATACCGTAGGCCAGCATGCCGACATCGGCAGCGCCGAAATGGAATTCGCCGATCATGACTGGCTTATTCAATCGTTGGCTAATATGCTGAGTGAACTCACGATCCGGCTCAAATTGATAACAATTAACGGAGAACACATCGAATGCCTCACATCCTTCCAGGATGTCGTCGCTGCCTACCCATGCGTAACGCATTCCTAGATTCAAATGGTTGGGGTCCGCTTGTTTGCAATACCTGGCCGGCACTTCCACGTACCGTCGAATAAGCACACGGTTAAAGGCGGCGAAATCCTCTTTTCGGCTAAGATTATCCGACCAATCAGAAGAGGCCGCCTCGTACAAATCCTCGAACCGTTCATATTCGCTCGCCCAAGCGGCGTTCAAGCAGTCAACAGTTTCATACTTTTGAATCAACCCTACGACAAATTGCACTTTGCTTGCTAAACGTATGGGCGATTGCAGCATCTGCTCCATCAAATTCAAACCATCGACAAACGCCCAATGAGGCTCGTTCCGCATAAAGTAACCGATCAGCCTCCGATCTGACTGCATCGGAATCAACTGTTTGGAGAATTCCTCGGCATTAAGTTCGTATTCCAGATTGAATACGTCCGGGAAATCCCGGTATATTGTCTGCTCCGTACCAGGGAAGCCATCCATCGGATACACATACGGGAGTTCGGATTGCCGGATATAATCGGGACTGGACCAGTTGCCAATCGTATTCATCCCCCACTCCTTCATTCGATGCTCCGTCAAATCGGCCCATCTCTCCCGCCATTCCTCTCCGAATACACGGATCAGGTTGGCAATCGCAAAGCTGTATCCCTCGTGTATCCATGCATCCCGAAATGGCCCGTTTTTATCCGGAAGCGGCGGAATCAAATGCTCCATTCCCGTGACCCTCATACTATCGGAAGGATGAATGCAATCCATCCCCGTACTGAACAGGGCGTAGCCTTCGGGATCGACGAACCACCACCGCTTCCCGTCATGTTCTGTCCGGAAAAAGCCAGACGAGCCAAATTGCAGCTTCTTCCACCCGCCATAACGGCCGTGATCCAGCCACCTCGCATCGCCTTCCTGCGAACGCTGCCACTCCTGAGTTAAAGCACGATCGAGTTGTTCAGGGTTATTCGTTTTCCCCTTCCAATCCTTCCCTGCCAACTGTCCAAGCTCATCGATATATGGCATCGATTCGTACTGGAATTGCGGAACGGACCGACTTAGGGATAGTCCGGATATTACCAAGCTTCTAGAAGCGACCGAAGGAATGGTCGAGATGTCGAACCGGGTGATAAGGTTCCGATCTACATATACATCTCCCCGTATAACGGTCTGCATAATTCCTGGAAACCGGTCGAGAAATAGCTTTTCTCCTCTCAGGGCAGTCAAAGGAACGCAGATTCTCGTCGTTACACGCGGTAATATACCTAAATGGACGGTGATCGATCGGTTTGCTTCATCATGGAACGAGAATAGTACGACCAGAACGTCATGCGACTCATGATACACGTCCGCAACCACAAATTCATAGTCCGTCCAGATGCTAGCTTCATAACCCCTGGCATCCAGATGTACGCCTCCCCCTTGCGATGAGGTTTCCATCCGAAACCCATTCACTCCGATTACCTCCATATGGGTATCCGTGCTGCAGCGAAACGCTGCGGCAGGCAGATCGAATGTTGCCACGTTTGTTCAACTCCTTATCTATTCTTTCACTGCCCCAAGAACAATGCCCTTAACGAAGTATTTCTGCAGAAACGGATAAATAATGAGTACAGGCAGCGCTCCGATAAAGATTTGCGCCGATTTAACCGTCCGTTGCGATAGGTTTTCCATATCTTGAGGATTGATGCTTATCTTGCTGAAATCCTGCTGCACGACGACGGTTTGCAGGAAGGTTGCCAGCGGATAGTTCTTCGTATCCATCATGTAAATCAGGCCATCGAACCAAGAATTCCAATGAGTTACGAGCGTAAACAGCGTAATCGTCGCTAGCGCGGGCATCGAAACCGGCAAGTGAATACTTAACAATATCCGGAATAGTCCCGCTCCGTCAATAAGCGCGGCCTCCTCGAGCTCAACTGGAATCGTACGGAAAAAGTTCATGAGAAGTATCATATTATAGACGCTTAATGCCATCGGCAGTACGAGCGCCCAGATCGTGTCGATGAGATGAAGATTCGTAATCAGAATATAGCCCGGAACCAATCCGCCGGAGAACAACATCGTAAACACGAAAAACCACATGTAAACGTTCCGGCTTTTGAACTCTGTATAACGTTTGGACAACGCATATCCCGAAAGGATAATGACAGCCATGCCGATAGCAGTACCGAGAATGGTACGGTATAAGGAATATAAGATCGCTCTTATAAAAGCGGGATTATCGATCGTCTTCTTATACGATTCCAATGTAAAATCCACCGGCCATAGATTAACGATATTAGCGGTTGCCGCTGACTTCCCGCTGAAGGAAACCGCAAGCACATGCAACAGAGGCAGCAAGCAGAGCAATGATACGGAAATCAGGAAAATATGATTGAACATATTGAACACTTTATAACCAGTCGTTTTATGATACAAGACTCTCCAGCCTCCTCTTTCTTTAGAAAATCCGATAGTTTCCGAATCTGTACGCCATCCGATACGATACGATAATCAGGACAAAACTAATGATCGATTTGAACATCCCGACTGCCGTTGCAAAGCTGAAATCTCCTTTCAGCATAGCCGACCGGTAGACGAAGGTATCGATGACATCTCCTTTGTCGTAAACGAGAGGATTATAGAGGTTAAAAATTTGGTCGAACCCGGCATTGAGCACATTACCGAGCTGCAGCGTGGCCACTACGACGATAATCGGCAGCATAACCGGCAACGTCACGTGAATCGTCTGCTGCATCCGGGTTGCACCATCCACTTCGGCTGCCTCGTACAATGCCGGATTCACGCCGGCAATTGCGGCTAGATAAATAATCATAGCGAATCCGAATTCCTTCCATATATCGCTGACAACGATAACGAATCGGAACCAGTCTCCATCTCCGAGGAAGAAGATCGGCTGCATACCGAACCAATCGACAAGCATCCGATTGACAATCCCTCCCTTAACCGATAATAAATCGATTAGAATACCTCCGAGAATAACCCACGATAGAAAGTGCGGAAGATAGACGAGCGTTTGGATACTGCGTTTGATCCCTTCTTTGCGAAGCTCATTCAACAGCAAGGCAATCACAATCGGCACAAACAATCCGCAAACGATCTTTAACACTGAGATAATCAATGTGTTCCAGATGACTTGAACCGAATCCTCGAACATAAATAACGACTCGAAATGCTTCAGACCAACCCAGTCCGATTTCAGAAAACCGAGCCAAGGCTTATAATCTTGAAAGGCCATAACGAGGCCGAGAATAGGCAAATAGTGAAACACGATGGCAATGATCGTTGCCGGTAAGATCATCATGTGCAGAGGCCATGTTTTTTTCAAACCTCTTCGCCATTTTGAAACCTCTTTAACTCTGGCAGGTTGTACGACTATCTCTCCAAGCCCGCTTTTCATACGTAAATCCCCTCTCTGTAAGTACCAATTACACAACGTTTAACTTCTGCTACTATTATATCAACAGGTTTTGAGCTGACCTATGATAAGGTCTTAACATCTATATCCCCTCTCATAACCTCTTTCATATATTCAGACTTAGGCGGTGACCATCATGATAAAATATAAAATATTTCAAAAGCTTCTCGTGATGCTGGCGGCATTGCTCATTCCGGCTACTTTGTTATTTGCCTATGCGAATCACACGAGCGAGAACGTCGTAAGAGAAACGCTCGAGAATTCAGCTTCGAGGCAACTGGAATTTTCGATGCAGCAGCTGGAGCAATCGCTTCGACAGCTCGAAAGACAGACGGTTCTTCTTGTAAACGATTCCACAATCAAGTCCTATGCCAGCTCGCTTGAATTTCCCGAATATTTGGATCATCTGTTGATTCGGAAAACCGTCGAAGAGAAGCTAACCCTGCAAAGTCAAGCTGAACCGCTCATTCACAATTTAACGGTGTATTGGCCATCCATACGGGAGGTAATATCAACTGCGGGAACAACCGAGTTCAATTACGAAGAGCTCATTAGAAGGCCTAAAAATCGTTGGTTTATCAGCAATGTACAAGGGAAGCTTGCCTTTCACTTGTTGTTTACTTACCCATCGCTTGTTAAACCGGATTTGAGTAATACTGTTGCGATAGTTGAGATGACTATTTCGAGCGATTATTTACGTTCGGTCTTACGGGGGCTTGATGCATCCGGTAACGGTAAATCTCTCTATTATTATCCCGGAGCCGAACTGATTGGGAGTAATGAAGACGAAGAAGTGAAGCTATTTCCGCGACTTCTTGAAGAGAAAGTGTTTGACAGTAATCCTTCAGACCACCCCCGACTTACCGTTCTGAAGATGGAAGGCGTAGAGTATATGGTCCAGTCGATAAGTATTCCTTCATTCGGAGGTACGGTAGTCAGCTATATCCAATTGGACGAGTTTCTCAGTCCGCTCCAGAAGGTAAATTGGCTCGTAAATGGCAGCCTGCTCTTTCTGTTTATTGCGGGAATCATGATATCCTATTTGTTTTTCCGCCATTTCCGCATGCCTTTTGGCTATTTGGTACGTAAAATCGAAAGCTTGGGTGCAGGTGATTATGCCAGCAGAGCATTAGTAAAATCAAACACCGAATTCGATTATTTATTTGAGCGGTTCAACGATATGGCCTCCCGTATTCAATCCTTGATCGAGAATGTATACGAAGAGAAGGTTCGCACGAGAGAAGCGGAATATAAACATCTGCAGTCGCAAATCAACCCTCATTTTCTATATAACTGCTTATTTTACATCGTAAGCATGGCGAATAAATCACCTACGGCTGTCGTCTCAATGGCCAAAAATTTGTCGGAATTCTATCGCTATATCACGCGCAAACCAGGAACGAAAACGACGTTGGAAGATGAAATCCACCTAATTGAGAGCTATCTTGAGGTGCAGTCGCTGCGTAATAAACGGTTGACATACAAAATCGAAATACCTGCAGCCATGCTCACTCTCCCCGTCCCTACCTTGCTTCTGCAGCCGATTGTGGAGAATGCGGTCATTCATGGCTTGGAGGAAAAACGGGATTCTGGGTACATTCTAATTAGAGGGACAATAATAGATAATCAATACTCTATCCACGTAGATGATGACGGCGCCGGCTTATCCGATGAGGAGTTACAATCGCTGAGGGAGCGCGTCCGAAATAACCTTGCGATAACGGATGAAATGGGCTGCGGATTGTGGAATGTGCATAATCGGTTAGTCCACCGCTTCGGAAGCCATTCCGGCTTGTCTTTCTCAATCAACGAATGGGGGGGCCTTCGGGTGACTATTCAACTATCGTCTAAAGAGCTGGAGGTTTTCCAATGAACGTCTTACTAGTTGACGACGAGGATTATGTACTCGATTACTTGGCAGATGAGATCGTATGGTCAAGCTTCGGGATAACCGGTGTATATCGAGCAAGCTCCGCGGAGGAAGCGCTCGATATTGCAGGAGAGATACCTGTCGCGCTTGTCATAACGGACATCCGAATGCCCGAGATTAGCGGGCTGGAGCTGCTCACGTCGCTGCGACGCCAGTACCCGGATATAAAGGTCATAATGTTATCCGGGTATTCCGAATTTGAGTATGCCAAGAAAGCATTGCAGCAAGGCGCCGTTGATTATTTACTGAAGCCCGTCACACAAGAGGAAGTATCGACGTGCTTGAAGAAAGTTTTCACTCTAATCGAGAATGAAAAGCTGCACAAGGAAAATCTCTCGACTGCAAGCGAGTTGATGAAGCTTGGGATTACCCGCATGCGTGAGCATTTGCTTCACGATTTATTACTCGGCAAAAGATACTCATTCGAGGACCTGGATCGGCAGCTGAGAACCCTCCATCTGCCGCTCGTGCCGGATCAAAGCTGTATGCTGGCCTTAATCAGAATCGAAACGGGAACCGAATATATAAAACGTGAGGATTTCGAGCTTTTCAGTTATGCTCTTCTGAATATAGCGGAGGAGATTATTTTCGGAAAGATCAAGGAGATGCCCTCTCTTTGGTCATGCAAGGATTCGCATCGTTTTGTCATTATTATGCTTCCGCTCGATACAAACGTTGAACAACCGGAGCTTCATAAACGAATAGCTGCTCTTCAGCAAGCCGTGCAAATTTATATGAAACGAACCGTTTCCATTCTGATTACGCGTCCTTTCCCCTTCCGGAATGAGCTTCATCGTCAGTACCAGCAAGCACTAAACGTATTCTGGCGATCAATCGGCACGCGCAGCGGGATTGTCATTACGATGAACGAGACAGATGGAGATGAGGGGCTGAAACCTTTAACGCGGCTTCATCAATCCCCTACGATATCAGAGTTAATGGAATCGGGTCGTTGGGAAGATGTCACTAATAAACTCGAGCTCATCCTCGAAGAGTTGGATATGCCTCCATTCCGGACGCAACAGCATCTCATAGAGGTAGTCTATTACTTGTTCAGCAACTTCTCCTATATTGCCCATAAACAAGGGGATTCGTTTGCGGAAATGATCGGTAACCCCTCATTGCTTCGGGATTCTTTTTATTTTCAATCCAAGGATCAAATCAAAGAATGGGCCTTGGCGCTTATCGAGCAGTTCAAACGATCACTGCATGACAATACGCCTGGTCGAAGTCATATCATCCGGCAAATACATGAATTTATCGAACGCCACCTTCAGGAAGATGTGTCTCTCACTCGTATCGGCGAACACGTCTATCTTCACCCGGTTTATCTATCCCGCTTGTATAAGAAAGAAACCGGAGAAAGTCTATCCTCCTATATTACACGGACTAGGATGGAGAACGCGGCCCGACTGCTGACGTCTACGAATAAGAAAGTGGCCGATATCGCCAAGGAGGTTGGCTATCAGAAGACGCAGTATTTTATTCATATATTTAAGGAGTATTATGACTGCACACCCCAGAGCTTCCGGAATCGATAAAAAAAGGGCTGAACCTGAGACAACATACTCAGATTCAGCCTTTTTTCGATTTCCTTACGGATTCACGCTTTTGTACCATTCATTAACTTCTTTTTCGATTTGGTCGCCGCCCTTGCTTTTCCAATCCGCTACGAACTTATCGAATTGATCCAGCGGTTCGTTGCCATAGATGATTTTGGCGAAAGTCTCCAGTTCCATCGTTTTTAAGTTTTCGCCTTTACTTCTCATCGTTTCTGTAGGAGCGCCCAGGAACTCGGTCGGCGCATTAATGCCGGTCATTTCATAATTCAAAGCGCCCGCGCGGATTTGTTCTTTATCCGCGACTAGTATTTGATTGTGTGCTCTCTTCGTAGGCTCGCCGCCTTTGTAGATATAGTCGAAATCTACAGAACCTTGAAACGGTATGGCAGGCGTATTCCAGAACAGAGTATACTTACTTGGCGAAGCTACCTTATCATTAGGAGTTGGAAACTTCTTTGAATCATATTCTAGTTTGCCGTCTACAATCGCATAATCATAGCCTTCGAAGAAGCCGTCTTTGAAATCGCCCGTTTCGAATGGATTATCATATATTTTATCCATATAGAGGAAGAAAGCATCCATATGCTTGAAATCTTTGTTAAACATCATAACTTTGCGTTCATTGACGAATCCGGTATATCGAGCAGATTTGCCATCTGGCCCGGTCGGCAGCACATATGCTCTGAGCAGGGCATCCGGGTTGTTCCCCTTAACATCCCCGAGCGGCCAGCCATTCGATCCGCCAGCCCAGAATGGAGCCGCGATCATACCCGATTTGCCTTGGATAAAGCTCTCCGTTGCTTTCACTTCGTCAATTGCCGCCATTTCGGGATCCAAATAACCTTTCTTGTACCATTCCGCAAGCTTTCCAAGGCCTGTCTTGATTTCAGGCTGAATCGATCCGTATTTCAAGCTGCCATCATCGGCTTTCTGCCAATGAAACGGAATAAATTTACCGGTATACGCGCCGAAGATAAAGCTCACGTCGGACATCCAGTTGGAGAATCCGTTCCGAGTCGATAAACTAAATCCGAAAGTGTCCTTTATGCCGTTGCCGTCCGGATCTTGATTGGTGAAAGCATCCATGACTGTCTCGAATTCTTCGATAGTCGTAGGTGCTTTCAATTTCAATTTATCCAGCCAATCCTGGCGAATCCATAGGACGGGGTTCGTTCCATCGCCGCCCGAGAAGATCGGAAGCCCCAATAGCTCCGAACCTTTCTTCACTTGATTCAATGCGCCGCTGTTATCCGAATAGACCTTTTTAATCCGTTCAGATGCATACTTGTCGAAATCTTCCCCAATGTCCTTCACCTTGCCGGATTGAATGAGGTCGGCAATCAAGTTGACGTCTTGCACGATGAACACGTCGGGCAGTTGATCTTGCGTTGTCAGTGAAAGTCTGAGCTTCGTATGATAAGCATCGTTGTCAGCCGTGTTCCAAAGATCCTTGATTTCAATGCCTAGCTTGTCCTTCGCCCATTTATTATGAACGTTGTTGTGAATATCTTCTCCATTGTAGAAGGTATAGTCTCCTCCAACCGGGCGAGCGGTCGTAATCGTCACCGGAGGCTCGAATTTTCCGTCGGCATTTTGCGCCGTCGCCGATTCACTGGGAGCCGGATTCGATTCGCTGGCTTGATTTGAATTGCCGTTCCCCCCGGAAGAGCATCCGACCAAAGTTGTAATAACAAGCGTAAGCAACATTGCGACCCATTTATTTCTTTTCATTGTGTGTCCCCTCTCAAATGTTCATCTGCTACTCATTTATCGTAACAAACAGAGAGGAATTGCGTATATGCCCTAATCTTAACAATTATAACCTCTATCCTAGCGAAGTTCGACGACACGCCGTTCGTAGAAATTAAGCCACATCATTTTATCGTCATATTGAAAAACAAAAGCAATCCTGACGCTGAAAAGCGACGGGATAGCCTCCTCTAATGTTATACTTCCGGCTTCAGCATTAATTCAAACGGTTGATCCCGCTCACAGATCAATAGACCGTCTATTACTTCTAATCTTGCCACCTGTATGGATGAACGTCTTGTCTCGTAGGTCGGTGTTTCGATTCCGTTTATCCTTCCAGGATGCGTAAAATAAAAGATAAAAGCTTCTTCTCCCTGAACAATAACATCTGCATGCAAACCGATTGTTCCATCATCTTCTCTGCTGCCTGGCTTATCGAGAATTAACCCGTTTGGCTCCCAGTTGATCAAATCATCGGAGCGATACACCCCCTGCCCTCTCCACTCATCCACAATCAACCAATAATAATTTTTAAAATGAAATACATTCGGCCCTTCATGTCCGCGTCCCAAAATCACTGCTCCTACACGGTCCCAGTGATATAAGTCCTTGCTGTCCGCAGCATACGTATGGTTATTCTCTTTAAACCACATCCGGAATATTCCGCTTGGAAGCTGATAAATACAAGCATCAATTATACTCTGTTCACTAATTTGAAGCTTGGACTGAAACGTCCATTTCAGGAGGTCGGGACTTGTATAATGAAGCATATCGGCCTGTCGGCCCCAATCCTCCGGGACACCTTGAATATACGAAACGTACATATGGTAGATTCCGTCATGCCAGAAAATTTCCGGCGCCCAAAAGGTATTGTGCCCCCATTCCAGTTCAAGCCCCGTAAGCGTTCCTCTATACACCCATTCGTTCCCATCCGTCGATGAAGCTACTCCGAGGTCGGTTCCATGAACCCAAGCATATTTCCGATCCTCGGCTGTCGCCCTGCGGTTCGTATATATCATCCACCATTCCTTGGCCTCCCTATTCCATATGACAACAGGATCCGCCGCTCCATCAAATATAGGATCTCTAAATAATGGTGCTTTCATAGATCATCAACCTTCCTTCTCGCTGAATGACGTTATACGTGATGTTTCGGAATGTAATGTTTTCGATCCGATTGCCTGCCACTGGATTATAATCTTTATTCCATAAAACAGGACCTTTTTGATTGGTTTGTATTTTTAATTCGCCTTGGATATTCATGATCGTGTTCCCCTCATAGATCGAATATCACTATCCTCAACAGGAATTCCGAAGTCTGGAGTTCCGTCCTCATTCCAACCTAATTTTTGCGCTCGTGTGTGACGGTTAGGATCATATAACGGTTCGCCAACAATTTCCTTATAGTTGCGGGAATGATAGACCATAATATCCTCCGATTCATCCTCCGATACCGTAAAGCAGTTGTGGCCAGGTCCGTATTGTCCGGTCGCTTCATTGGATTTGAAAACAGGCTCCGGCGATTTGGTCCATGAATCCGGGTTTAACAATTCACTTGTATCCGCAGCAGTTAGCAGCCCCATACAATAACGATCATCCGTGGCGCTTGCCGAATAACGATATATATTTTCCCGTTCTTCTTCAGAACAGCAGCACCTTCATTAACCCAATGGCCTGCAGTTTCCCATGAATATTCCGGTTTCGTGAGCATGACCTGCTTGCCTCTAAGGGTCCATGGATTGGACATTTCAGCTATATAGAGATTCGTGCCCTTCATTTGCGGGTCATTTTGCGCCCAAACGAGATATCGTACACCTTGATGCTCGAAGGTCGTAGCGTCCAGAGCCATCGATTCCCAATTCGATATAAGCTGACCTTTCTCTACCCATGTTAGTTCCAACGGATTAGCGGCTTCATTCTCAAGAACGTACATACGAATCTCCCATACTTCGTCCTTCTTCTCATCCGATCCTCCAGCTGCAAAATAAATATACCATTTGTTATCTATAAAATGGATTTCAGGCGCCCAAATATGAGCACTCATCCGGCCCTCGGCATGCTTCGTCCATATGACCGCAGGAATGGCGGTCCCCAAATCCTGTATCGTTGCAGCCCTTCTGAGTTCAATACAATCATACGCCGGGACAGAAGCCGTGTAATAGTAGTATCCGTCTGTATGTTTATAGATCCAAGGATCTGCGCGCTGTAGAACGATTGGATTTGAAAATGAATCTCTTAATTGATTTTCTTCAACGGTCACCGCTTTTCATCTCCTTTTCTTCTTTGATTCGATTGTAAGTGCTTGTTCTTTCGGCAACAATCAATTATTATGGCTAAAAACTGACTTATCGTGCTTTATTGTGAATATTTCCGCCAATTTTCCGAGCACACAAAAACTATCGTTACTACTTAGGTCTTCCAGATACGGAGACTTTTTCTTTATGTTTAAGGCTCAGTTATCGATAAATGTTGGAATTATGAACAAAAGTATAAATGGAATTAAAGGCTATTGTGTATGAAATTTCATACAGAATTAAGTAGAATGTTGTAACAGGAGCTATTGTGTATGAAATTTCATACACAATTAAGCAGAATGTCGAAGCGGGAGTTGTTATGTATGAAATTTCATACAGAAATAGAATGTTACATAAGTAAATCTAATTCAAAACGCGGAGGCTTTGTTTTAGGCATGTGGAAACAATGCTGTGTATTCGAGCGAATACATCAGCTCCAGCTTTTTTGTGAAATTCGCATGAAACCTTATATCACTTTTTTAAAAAACCCAAGCCCGGGTTACGTCAAGAAAGATCGCTCGACAAAACCGAACTTAGGTTATGATGACTAAGGTTCTATTCTTTAATGTTTGATCTCATCGTTCGCAGGACGCCGAAAATTCCATTACGCTTATCTTCCGGCACAAACTTAAACTCCACTTGATCTTGCCCATTAATCATTGCTTCCGGAATAGAATAGGTTTTCGTAACGAATTCGCGTCTGTGCTCCGGAGCCGACCGTTCGCTAATCAATAGTTTGCCATTCGCATAAATATTCATTATACGGTCATTATGCAGGGATAGGTATGTCACCTGAAGCAGGTTCTTCGTGCCCGGAATCACTTTCAGCTTATAACTGAACCATCCGCCGGGAGTCGCCATTCTCCCGTTCTGGCCTTCCCTTGCTTCGCTGACTGTTTCTTCTCCCTTAACTTCATGCTGCAATTCATACTGATCGTTGCCTACTTGAACACTGTCAATCGTCGCTTCTTTCACAAGCTGTTCCACTCTCGCTTGCTCCAAGTGCCGCTTCAACTCCTTGGAATCCGGTTCGACGATGTTCCAGTAGATGCCGTATCGCTCCTGATGCTGCTTGTAATGGGGGGTGAAGATGAGCCGGTCATCCTCGTCCGTATTTCGCAGCCTGAATACAAGCCTACTGCCTTCCTTCACAAGATGCCGATCAATCCCTTCCAGCCACTGGTCCGGGAGCATTCCGGTCGGAATCAAGAAATCCTTTATTAGCATTTTGCGGGTCGGCACTTCAACCATAATGCCCGTTTGAGCTTTGCTCAAATCCTCAGTGCCTAATGCAGAGCTCAACACAACAGGTCCGTATTGGAAACCAACCGCATTCGGATTATCCGGCAGCCGCGATACGATAACATTCATAGGCAGAGTCAAAGCAAGCGTATCGCCATGCTGCCATTCCCGATCCATCACGATGCGGTGATCACGAGTGTCTAAAGCGATTGGTTCGCCGTTCAATCTGGCCTCGATATTCCCTCTGACCCAATACGGAACGCGAATATGGAGCTTAAAAACTTTGGCTTGCTGATCTTCGGTCTCAATCTTTAGCGTCACTTGATCGTAATCAGGGATGCCGGAGCTCTGTATTAGCTTCACTTGCTTCTGTCGCCAGTCAAGGGTCGAGCTTACAAATTGAGTCACATAAAGCTCATCATCTTTATGATAGTAGACGCTGTCATTCAGCTTCGTAAAGCTTTCCATCCCCGTGCCAGTGCAGCACCAGAAATGCTCGAAGGGCGAGCTGTAGATTTTGAAGTACCCCGTTGCCATCGGTTGGAAGTACATGGTCATCCCGGTCTCCGGATGCTGCGAGGAGAGAATCGCGTTGATATAGGTTGTCTCATAGAAGTCCGCGTATTTTCTATCCTTTGTGAGCTTGAATAATTCGCGGGTCAGCTTCAGCATGTTGTAGCTGTTACAGGTTTCGCAGGTGATATCCGTACGTTTCCTATCGAGAATATCCGGTTCGCCGAAATGCTCCGACTCGCTATTGCCGCCGGTCATGTAGCTGTGATTATAGACGACGATATCCCAAAACTTCTTGGCGGCATCCAGGTAGAAGCTTTCACTCTCACCCATGACCAAATAACGATTCAGGGCTCCTAAAAATTTAGGAATCGTCGTATTGGCATGCTTCCCTGCTAGAATATCCCTGCCTTGCTGGATCGCTTCGAACAAAGGAAGCTCATCAAATTTATGAGCCGCGTCGAGATGCTTCCGGCTGCCGGAAATCTTGTACAAGTCGTAGAGACAGTCATTCATCCCGCCATATTCAACTGCCAGAACGGTAGCTTGAAGCTCATCTGACCATTGTGATGTTCGGGACGCGACCCAGTCGCCTAATCGCACTGCAATATCGAGTGCCTCTTGCGATTTGGTTGCATGATAAATGGCGATTATCCCTGCAATGATCTTATGCATCGTATACCAGGGAACCCACGCCGGCTGCTTCTTCTCAACATTATCGATGAGTGTCTCAGGAAACGCTGAGAGATAACCGCTGCTAAATTGGCATTGCGATAATTCGCTAACAATATATGATAACCTTTCCTTCAATGCTGGATCTCTCAATTGGGAGTATGCCTGCGCTAACGCTGTCAAATAATGACCGAGCGTATGTCCGCGAATCTCTGTATTTTCCCAACCGGGGTATTTCTCGGCTTTGGGCGCCAGCCCCTTGGTCTCCCGGAATCCGGCCAGCAAGCGATCGACATCGTAGCTCCGTAAATATTGAATTTCTTTCTCAAAGGCATTAACCTGATATTCGCCGGTAAGCGTTACCTGATCTAATCCGAAATCTTGCAATGTGTCCTGCATCAACTTAGCTTTCATGATCCTTACCCCTCCCACTCAACTATTCCTCTACAGATTATCGTTAAATGAATGGAGTGGTAAATGGAAAAACGATTGAATTCGTGTAAAAAAGACATATGCGTGAAATCAGCGAACAACACATCAACAGGATTTGTTATCGTACGAATACCTTGTATACTTAGAACAGTGCACCTCATTCAGGTGTAAAAAGGTTTGAGGGCGGCGATCCATGTGACGGTCCATACTTTTCAAGTAGAGAAACCGCTGCAGCTGGTTATGACGGGGAAGTTCATTGCTCCCTCTCCCGATTGGATGCACATGAGAAGAATGCTGATGGATTACGAACTTTTCGTGCAGACGAAGGGTATTTTGTATATCGCGGATGAACAGGAGAAACACGTCTTGCACGAAGGCGATTATCTGCTCATGCCTCCTCGGACCAATCAGTACGGCTACCGGGCATCCGACTGCAGTTTTTATTGGCTGCATTTTACATCAGACAATCAACCGACCGTTGCTTATGATGAAGAAGCTTATGAATGCCCGTCCGGATCAATCGCGATTCCAAGCAAAGGCACTTTAAGCAGTGCGGACAAGCTTATTGTCATGATGAAACAACTGCAGGATTCTATTCGAAGTTATCAAGATCCAACGCTGAATAACTATTTGGCAACTAGTATTCTGTGCGAGCTATGCAATCAAGCTTTTAGAGTCAGGAAAGCCTCCCAGCCAAAGTTGAAACAGCTGCAGCTATATAACGACATTGTTGACTACATCAAGTGGAACCAGGATAAACAGCTTAAGACTTCAAATATTGCGGAGCACTTCGGCTACAATGCCAAATATTTATCGCACCTTTTCTCCAAAATTGCCGGGGTGCCGCTCAAACGGTTTATTTTGCAGCAGAAGATCGAAGCCGCTTCCTTCCTGTTGACTGACACGAATATGAACATAAATGAAATCGCGATGCAGCTCGGCTTTCATGACAGCCAGCATTTCATGAAATCGTTCAAACAGATGACGAATCTTACGCCGACCAGCTTCCGCAATGCAGCTGCCAATCGATTATTGTTCTATAAGTGATAGTACTTCCTTAAGCTTGAAAAATTATATAGTTCAGTCATCACGGTCAATAAGATAACGCTTCCAACAGAGCGCACATGCCGGATGATTATGAAAAAACCAGACAAGCCATTTCTCTTGTCTGGTCCTTGTTAATACCAGTTTTTTATTTTGTTGTACTCTTCCATTGTTATTGAAAGCACAGTTCCGTGCTTGAAGCGGTAAGGGAAGCTGAAGCTTTCATCCGATCGGATAAAGAGTCCACTATCAATCTCATCTGCTATAAAAGGAACATATCCCTGTCCTTCTCCTTCGACACCGAAAAAGTCCAGCATCAGGCACCATTTACCATTGCTCAGCTTATACGCTGTAGGTGCTTCATAGGCGGGGTGGCCAAGCTTAGCCATTTCCCCATTAAATTCCTCAATTGTTACGTATTCACCAGTTAGGGTTTCTCCCTTTTGCAGAATAATCCCAATGGGGTTTGATTCGCTTTTCAAGAAGCGGTAGAACATGCCGTTCTCCTCGTAGATGGCAGAATCAATTACTCCACTGTCTTCCTTCCGGTAAAGTAACTGTGGTTTAGTAAAGCTTTCAAAATCCTTTGTTCGAGTAAAATAGATTGCTTTATGTCCGAAATTATTGGATGTATGAGCCGACGACCAGTGAATGACGTAATCATCCTCCATTTGATCGTATATCACGTCCGGCGCCCAAAGACAGCCGAAATCCTTACCCCCTAATTCGATCATTCTCTGCTCCGACCAGTTCACAAGGTCGTCCGATTCCCACAAGGAGAGAAATTTACTCCCCCCCTTAGTAATGTTATCCCAGTTTCCCTCGTACTTGGTATGAAAACAGTTGGCAAGGCTTAAGTCGGTGGCAAGGATATAAAATTTTCCATACTTCGTTCGAACGATTGTATGGTCTCGGACTCCCTTATCACCTTTTTCACTCCAGAGAATGGGTTGTCCTCCGTTTACCTTTTCCCAGTTAAACCCGTCAGTACTGAGAGCAAAATATACTTGCTCGCCATCAGGGGTTTTCTTTTCCTTAAAATGCACGAATAAATAGGCTTCCATTAGAATGATATACTCCTCTCAATATCGATATCAGGCATGATCCTGAGTGCGGTTCTAAAGATCCTCGAAAAATGCCGAATAAGTCGCTTTTCATTCGATTTTAAGCGCTTGTTCACCCGAAAACAATCCATTATAAAGGCGAAAAACTGACCTATCATGCTTTTTAATGACCGAACTGAAATTTCTTATGTCTCGGACCAAGCAATCATCCTTTATGGTTACGAATCTGGGCTTTTTCTCATACGATGAAGTAAATTGCTACTTCAGAAGGAGACTGACTATGGATCAATATTACCCGGTCTATCCATATCTTGGATTCACACAGCGTGTGGTAACTCAGCCAATCGCTTTTCCGCCGCAGCATCAAGAGCAGCAACCGGGCCTGGAGTGGATCATGCAGCCCCCGCCCATCTTTGATTATGCCGGCTATGAAGGGAGCGGCAAGCTGAAGGGTATGGTGGCACTCATCACTGGCGGCGACAGCGGAATCGGGCGGGCAGTTGCCGCAGCGTATGCCAAGGAAGGCGCCGACTTGGTCATTGTTTACCTGAACGAGCATCGGGATGCGGAAGTGACCAAGCAATATGTGGAGAGGCTCGGCGCCCGCTGCCTGTTGCTGCCAGGTGATCTACGAGACCCTGCCACTTCTCTGACTGCTGTAGACCGTACCATGGATGTCTTTGGTCGACTTGACGTATTGGTTAACAACGCTGCTGTTGCGTCGTATACAAAGAGCATCCTGGATGTATCAGACGAACAACTGGAGAACACATTTCGTACGAACGTCTTCCCGCTATTTTACATGGTCAAGGCCGCCTTACCCCATTTGAAGAGCGGTAGTGCTATCATCAATACGGCCTCCAGAGTCGCATACGAAGGGGAGAAGAATCTTATTGACTACTCGGTTTCTAAGGGAGCCGTTGTCACTTTCACCCGGACGATGGCAATGTCGCTTGTAGATTTGGGCATTCGAGTGAACGCGGTGGCACCCGGACCAGTATGGACACCTTTGATTATAAGCATATACCCCTCTGAGCAAGTGGCCACCTTTGGTACTGATATACCTATGGGACGAGCAGGTCAACCGTTCGAAGTTGCGCCTGCATTCGTGTACCTTGCAGCCAAAGATTCCGCTTACGTCACCGGCCAAGTTATTCATGTCAACGGCGGCAAGAGCCTCTACTCATAATGATATTGAAAAATTGTAAACTTTGATCACTCGATTTCATATATTTATTATAGTCAGAAGCCCAGTTCGGGTAGTGATAGAGAGTAACATGCAAAATGCGTGTCCATAGTGCTTATAGTGCTCATAATGCTTTGATTCAAGGACAAGATTTCTCCGCCGTACAGCCTCTTCCTGTCTTCTATTTACGAGTGGGAATATAGGGCGCGTCAAGTTTTACAGAACGGACCGTTGGGTTATATTGCCGGCGGTGCAGGCTCCGAGGATACCATGCGTGCGAACATCGACGCATTCCAATAATGGCGTATTCAACCCCAATTACTAAACAATGCGCCGTTATGGGCAATTCTCCGCGCTGGTTTCAGTTGTATTGGGGAAAAGACCTTGATGTGGTTGGAAGCATGGTTCAGCGAGCGGAAAAGGGCAGGGTATGGAGCAATAGTCATAACCATTGATCTTCCAACGCGAGGTTGGCGGGGGAGAGATCAAAGAAACGACGGAATAATTGGGTATGGACTTATGCTTGGTTCGCTTCAGAAAAATTATAGTTGTTTTAATATAAATTTTACGGTTAAATAGTATTGTGGAGTATATATTTATTAATCAGTTAGTATTGTTATTAATTCAAGGGAGTTGCTGAGATGAAGAATCATGTCGTTATCAACGCGGATCGCACGAAAGGGAACATCAACCGTCATATTTACGGCCATTTTGCCGAGCATCTTGGGAGGTGTATCTATGAAGGAATTTGGGTCGGGGAAGATTCTCCAATTCCGAATATACAAGGTATTCGCACCGATGTCTTAGAAGCGCTGCGCAAATTGAATATCCCAGTGCTGCGCTGGCCGGGCGGTTGTTTCGCCGACGAATACCATTGGAAGGACGGCATCGGACCTCGGGAAACGCGAAAATGTATGGTAAATTCCCATTGGGGCGGCTTGGTGGAGAACAACCATTTCGGTACCCATGAATTCCTGCTTCTCTGCGAGTTGCTCGGCTGCGAACCTTACATTAACGGCAACGTCGGCAGCGGAACGGTTCAAGAGATGCAGGAGTGGGTCGAATATATGACATTCGATGGTGAATCTCCAATGGCTGATTTGCGCAGAGCTAATGGGCGCGAGAAACCTTGGAAGGTTACTTACTTCGGAGTAGGGAACGAGAATTGGGGATGCGGCGGCAACATGCGTCCGGAATTTTATGTCGATTTGTACCGCCAATACCAGACCTACGTGCGTAACTACGGAGATAACAAAATTGTCAAGATCGCCTGCGGAGCAAACGATTATAATACGCACTGGACGGAAGTGCTGATGCGTGATGGAGAGCGATACATGGACGCTCTGACGCTGCATTACTATACAATACCGAATACGTGGCAGGAGAAAGGCTCGGCGACGGAGTTCAGCGAACAAGATTGGTTCGTCACTCTCCGCAAAGCGATTGCGATGGACGAGCTTTTGGACAAACATGAGACAATCATGAATAAATACGATCCGGCTAAGCGAGTAGCGTTGATAGTTGATGAGTGGGGGACTTGGTTCGATGTTGAACCGGGTACGAACCCGGGCTTCCTCTATCAGCAGAATACAATGCGCGATGCGCTTGTCGCAGCTTTAACGTTGCATATTTTCCAAGATCACTGTGACCGCGTTCAGATGGCCAACATCGCTCAGACCGTTAATGTGCTTCAGTCGGTCGTGCTGACGGAAGGCGCGTCCATGATACTTACCCCAACCTATCACGTTTTCGAGATGTTTAAGGTTCATCAAGACGCGGAAGCGCTTGATATCGCCCTACAGTCCGAGCCCTACGAAATGAGCGGCGAATCGATCCCGCAAATTAGCGTATCAGCATCCCGAAGCTCCGATGGGACGATTCAAATCAGTCTGTGCAACGCCCATCATGACCGCGAGGCTGAATTGACGATTGAGCTGCGCGGCACTGACGGAAGCGATCGGGCGACAGAGGGAACTGTACTTAGCGCATTAGAGTTGAACGCTCACAACACCTTCGCGCAACCGAATACCGTACAGCCTGCTCCACTTTCCGGTATCGTTCGCGGAGACGATGGAACGATTCGTCTTACGATGCCTCCGGCTTCAGTCGGCATTCTAAGAGTCGGTTGATCCGATGGTTCAAGAACGTAAGCAAGAAGCGAACTGCAAAGGCTGCAGTGCGAATGTTCACGTTACTGAAGCTCAGCTCGATCGAATATTGAGTAAACTATCTCTTCACTCTGAAGACTGCGTGACCGAGGAGCAGTATGCAAAAAGACTGGAGCAATGTGGGCAATGTCCCGCTATGCTGTACGGAACCACCTGCGCACATTGCGGCTGTTTTGTCCGGGTAAGAGCTAAATTATTGGATAAGCATTGCCCGAATCCGACTGGATCATTGTGGTAAAAAGAGGCTATTCCCCGGATTCAAAATCAAGGGAATAGCCTCTCCAATTGCCTACCAGATCAAGAACCCTTGACCTCTTAATCTTAATACCGCTTCAATGAAGAAATAGTCCCCATAAATGATAGGTACTTCAAAATCCCCATTTCTACTGTGGTAAGCTCCGGTACCGTTCGCCACAATCGAATCTTCATCGACATTCCAATTGCAGAACCGGCGGTCCGTAGCCTTGAGAATGTTGATTGCCGCATTCATGTAGCCAAGCTTTGGTTTCATCATTGATTAGGTGACTCAATTTCAACTCGCTCCTTTATCCTCATCCTTTAACTGAACCTGCAGCTATTCCCTTTACGAAATACTTCTGAAGGGAGACGAATACGATAAACACAGGAATAAGCGACATTGTGGTTCCTGCAAAAATCATGTCCCAGCGCGAAGTGAATTCTCCGACATAATAGAAGATTTCAACGATCATCGTTTTTGGTACGCCCGACGGCAGAACTAGCATTGGCATGAGGAAGTCATTCCATATTCCCAGCCCTTGCAGAACAATTAATGAAGCTGTACAGGGTCCAAGCAAAGGGAAAACAATTTTCCAGAAAATCCCCGTCCTGCTGCACCCATCGATTTCCGCCGACTCCTCGATTTCCCGAGGGATACCTTTCAGAAAGCTAGTGAATAGGAGCACCCCAAATCCAACTGAGCCGGATATATAGATAAAAATTGGACCGGCCAGAGTGCCGTACAAGCGGAACATATTCAATTCCTTAATTAACGGAATCATATAAACCTGAAACGGAATCATCATACCAAACAAGAAGAATATAAACATGGCATTGGTCCACTTCTTGTTCGTCCGTTCAATCGCATAGGCAGCCATCGGAATGACAACAACCATGAAGAAAACGGACACAACGGTCAGAATCACACTGTTCACCATCGCTCGCGGATAATCCGTCTCCGTCAATAGATATCTAAAGCTCTCGATATAGAAGCCCTTCGGAAAAGCTACTGCATCCCGCAGAATCTCCCCATTACTCTTAAACGCGGAAATAAAGTTGAAAAATATGGGGAAAAAGAATACGATCGCAAGCAATGCCGTTACGCCAAAGATCAGTATATCGATAAGCAGCTTTTTCTTTTGCATATCAATATTGCACCTCTCTTTTGCGAAGAACTTTAATTTGTATGAGGGAGAGAAGCAGTGTTATCAGGAACAATACAATCGCAAGCGCGGTACCAAAGCCTTGTCTAAGCTCTCCGAAACCAACCTTATAGATGATATACGTCAACGTTTCGGTTGCGAAGCCTGGACCACCGTCAGTCATAACAGCGATCTGGTCGAATATCTTTAAGGAACCTATCATGGAGAGCATCATACATACCGTCATCGCTGAGGCTAAAAGCGGGAAAGTAATGTGACGGAACTGCTGCCAGCCGTTCGCACCATCGATACTTGCGGCTTCCGTTAGCTCTGGCGGGATACCCTGAAGTCCAGCAAGGTAGATGATCATATAATATCCGGCTGCCTTCCATACAGTGGACAAGATGATCGAGATCAAAGCGAGATCAGGATCACCGAGCCAATCCACCTTCCAGGACGACAACCCGAGCATATCCAATAATTGATTGACGACACCGAAGTTATAGTTCAAGATGATAACCCAAATAAAACCCATAACGACGCCGCTCATCAGAACCGGCAAATAAAATATACTGCGGAACAAGTTGCGGAACCAACGTACTTTGTCCACAAGGATAGCTAAAGCAATTGCCAAAACATTTTCCAGAATAACCAGAGCGACTGTGAAAATTAATGTATTTTTAAGTGCATGATGTACCCGCGTGCTATTCAAAATTTCAACAAAGTTACTAATACCGATATAACGGATATCATCACTAATCCCGTTCCAGGATGTAAAGCTCAAATATAATGCACTTGCCGTAGGAGCAATAACGAACACAGTATAAAGTAAAAATGCCGGCAAAATAAACCAAAACGCATAATTGAACCATTTTCTCTTTATAGTTGATTTAGCAAGCATGGCTCTCTCTTCCACCTTCCTCTAATACTGTCTGAAGACAAGGAGAACCCCTGCGTTCGCAGAGGTTGCTCTTGTTATCAACGTACTTTGTTGGTGATATTATTGCTTATTCGCAACAACTTGATTGTCATATTCTGTATCTGCTTGTTTCATGTACTCGAGAACGTCTCCGTCCTTCTTAACCACAAGCTCCTGCATCAGCTTATAGTACCAGTTGCGGAATTGCGGTGGAATGGCATCCTCGCCCCACCAGTTATTAATCATGAGCGATTTTTTCACGTTCGCATCATTCACATAAGCGAGCACTTGCGTGAATTGCTCGGAAGCTTCATAAGTGATCGCTTCCTTAGTTGCTGGCAGCGCGTTCGCGGTTTTCAGCCATTTAGTGTATGTTTCAGTACTGTAGAAGAAGCGGATGAACGATTTCATGGCTTCAACTTTATCAGCATCCTTCGATGCTTCTGCCGAGAGGGACCAACCAGCCAATTGAGGCAAGCCGTTTACAATGACATTGCCCGACCGGTCAGGAATCGCGTAGAATCCGAACTCAAAAGACGGATCTGCTTCTGCAATTTGGCCGAACATCCAAGGACCTGAGAATAGCTGCGCCGCTTTGCCGGATACGAGAATGGAAGCCGTCTGGTTATCTGCTGTGCTCAACCAGCCTTTGTCCACATATTTCGAGAACAAGTCTTTATAGTCGGTCATTGCTTGTACGACGTTGGCATCGGTGAAGCTGACTTGCTTGGCTGTACGTTTGGAGTTCCATTTCGGGTCGTTCACATAAACTTGATCGATTAGGAACTTATTCAACCAGAAGCCCATATGCCAAATATCCTTACCGCCAACCACGATTGGTGAAATGTTGGTTGCTTTCAGCTTTTCCTGAATAGCAATGAAATCATCCCATGTTTTTGGAAGCTCAGTAACGCCAGCGTCTGCATATGCTTTCTTGCTGTAAATAATACCTTGAGGTGCATTACCAAGAATTGGCGCGACATATTTCTTGCCGTCCAATTCAGGAACAGTATTGAAAATGTCCAACAAATCCGCTGGCAATTCGGCCACTCGACCTGCTTCCACGAACACCTGGACATCACGTAATTCAACCAAATCCGGATATTCGCCTACCGCGTCTTTCGTCTTCAGCCAATCAAGGTAGGAAGCCGATCCGGTTTCACTGATATCTTTGATTTTGATATTAGGATTCGCATCTGTGAATGCTTTAATGGATTCGACCATGGCTTGTCTTGTTGCCGGGTCGCCTGGCGCGTAACCAATTGTAAATTCTACTTCCTTCGGTGCTGGAGTCTCTGATGCCGCTGGCGATGAAGCTGCAGGTGATGACGCCGCTGGTGATTCAGAAGCTTTATTGTTGTTGCCTCCGCATGCTGAGAGAATCACGGATAGAGCCAAGATTAGGGATAAAAGTGTGAACATCTGTTTTTTTGCCATGTGAATAAGAACCTCCCTTATTATCTTCAGACGGTAATTGGTTCAGTGGGAAGTTATTTCATAATGTGCGCAGCATGATGAATAATTTCCTTGTTCTAAGACTAACATCATGCAATTAGGCTTAGAATGAAGTTTTTTAAGCGCAATATGTCGTTAATTTAAGATCTTTACTCTTTTAGGGAAAGCCTAACCTCTTGAGGCAGCTTTCCAAATCTTTTTTTGAACATGTCGCTGAAATGGCGCGCATTGTTATACCCGACTTTTTCCGCGATTTCATAAATCATCATACAGGTTTGGGTGAGAAGCCGCATCGCTTGCTGCATCCGCGCTTCAGTCACATACTGTTTGAAATTTTGTTTCATATGTTTTTTGAAAAAACTGCTAAAGTAATACGGGTTCATAAATGCAATAGCGGCTACCGATTCAAGCGTGATTTCCTCGGCGTAATGCTCGTCGATATATTGCTTAATTTTTAAGATCAGCATTTTTTCCTTGTTACTGGCTTTATCGTCGATCCTATGGTGGAGCTCTTCCATGATCTCGACAATCCCTTTTTTCATCGCGTAGTAAGTTTCAAATTCGGCAAGACGTTTCTGCAGATCATGGATGTCGAAGCCTGATTCTGAAAGAGGTACACCCGAATTCTTGATCTCCTGAATCATAAACAAGGTGGAAGAGAAGCAAGTAGAGACAGCTAGTTCGACATTACCGACCGTAGCTGATTCAATCGTTTCAAGCAGCTCTTCCAAGGAGATTAAAGCATCCCCCCAAGCGTTCGAAGAAAGATCTCTAATGACCTTCGATTGAAGGGTATACATTTCATCTTCGAAGCCCTGCTTCTGCTCGACTTGTTCATACATGATGACTAGGTTCAAACCTATAAAATATTTCATCTGCAGGGCTTGTTCAGCTTGATTGTACGAGTCTGCGAGTAATCCGATATCCGCAACGGGAAGACCCATGCCCAGAGATATTTTTAACTTCAAATAAGATTCGATTTTTTCCTTGATGTCATTCGCTAACCGGATCGGCTCCTCTTGCTGCACATGATCCATCAGGAGGACATACCTATTGTTCTTATAGAACACTTGGCCGCGGCCGTATTCGCTCAGAAGCTCGGTCAAGACGTTCTCCAATGCAAAATGTACGAGTTTTGTTTCCTGTACTGGCCATCTTTCCGGTTCGTCAAGCACTCTATCGATCTCCACTATGCCAATGGAATGAAATGGTCCCGGAAATCTTTCTTGAACAACCTGATAGGCTTCACTCCGATTTGATAAAGACCGATCCGTAAGCCTTACAAGCCATTCTTGGATTTCGTCGTTCCGGCTTCTCTGTTCGATAAGCTGAAGCTTGTCTTTCCTTCTTTCCTCTTCATCCTTCTGCCCGATCAGAGCAGCAGTCTTGGAGAGTACATTGTCCAATTCGGATTTAATCAACGGCTTCACCAAATAATCGACCGCTCCGTAGACTACGGCATCCTTAGCATAAGAGAATTCCTGATAAGCACTTATGAAGATGACTTTAACAGGCAGAGATCGGCTGTTTATTTCCTTGATAATATCAATGCCGGTTAGATGGGGCATGCTGATATCACTAATAACGAGATCGGGTTTGTGCATTTCTATAGCTTCCATGAGGGCTAATCCATCATAAGCTTGTCCGACGATTTCCATTCCAAGACCTTCCCAATCGATCAACTTACGCAAGCCCTTGATGATGATCGGCTCGTCATCTGCCAACACCACTCGAATTGTCATTGCTATCCATCTCCTTTCTAATGGGAAGCTGCATTCTCACTGATGTACCGATATGCTTCCTGCTGCTGATCGTAAGGCCATACTCTTCCCCGCACAACGTTCTAATTTGTTCGTGCACATTTTTCATCCCGATGCCTTTGGCCGCTGGTCCTGCATGGTTGAGCTGATCATTCAGCTTAACCAATGTTTCTTCATCAATGCCGACACCATCGTCATAAATCGTGATATTTAACAACTCATTGTTCGTTTCAATTGTGACCAAGACCGTCCCTTTTCCACCTTTAGGCCTAAGCCCATGTTGGATCGCATTCTCCACGATCGGCTGTAGAGAAAGCTTCAGGATATGCCAATCTAAATCGACTTCATCTGCAACTTTACACCTTAACTCAATCTGATTCTCATACCGAACGCTAATGATATAGAAATAATCCTTCAAATGCTGCAGTTCTCGGCGAATAGTCACCCATTCTTCTCCGTAATCTATGACGTATTTCAACTGATTGGACAAGGACAGGATCATGTCGGCCACTTCGGAATCATCCTTAAATAGGGCTTGCTGAACAAAAATTTTTCAGTCTACGCCCATCGTAAATCTTTAAATCCACAGCATTTGAAAATAAAGAAAAAAAGAACCCGTAGTCGCCGCTCCAAGTTCATGACCAGGAACTGAAGCGCGATTACAGTTTGACTTGACGCAGAACCGCGTGCTCGAATGAGGCCTAGCCCCAATTTGCGCTTGCCTTCTCCAAATTTTCCTTCTATAGCATTTCGCTGGGCTGCGTCTTGGCGCTCTTGCTTCTTTTCTTCGCCGGGGCTATCCTTCGAGGGCCTCCCGAGCTTAGGGCCGCTTAGTCGGATTCCCAACTCTTTGCAATAGTTGAGATTGTCACGGGTTCGATAAATTTTATCTGCCAAGATGACGACAGGGTAATAGCCAAACCGTTCCTTGTAAGATTCCACGGATGCTTGAAGCGTTGTCGCTTCATTGAAGTTGTCCCATTGCATCGTTTCGATCCATGCATACCCGTCGACCAAACTTACAGCGACCTTGGCGCCGAATTCTACACTTGCGCCTGCTTTGCCTCGTACAATCGGACGCACATGGGGCTGTTCGATGCTGACAATTCGATCTGCGACGGCATGCGTATTCTTCTCCATCATCTCGAGCTGCTGTCTGTACAACTCGGAGATCACGAGGAGCTGGCGGTATTGTCTTTTGCTGAGTTCCGTAAGAGGCGTGTGGTTCGTGAGCTCTTCGGTGATTCGTAAATCCCGGCCCACGTAGCCCAGTTGCTTCTTGACTGCCTTGCGGATCGTTTTTCCTGACGCTCTGCGTTGCTTGGATACGCTCAAGTATGTTTTTCTGGCTTGCTCGCGATAGGTGCGTGGCTTCTCCATCTGCCCTATGTGCGGGCGGTGCAAGGTATCGATGATCCCTTCCAGAATTTCTCGAGCATGATTCAATAGCCCCAAATCCGTCGGGTACTTGATATCCGCAGGCGCACACGTGGCGTCCAGCATCAGTGTCCCTTTATTCGTCCCGTTCGAACCTGACATGGACTCGGATGATAGCACTTTGAACATCTTCATCGGTTTACGAGCTTTCTTGGCCGTGACAGGAGACGGTTCCGGGATGGACAGGGCTTCCCCTACAAGCATCGTCAACTGGCCGCCGTCCGGATCGTCGTCATCTTTGTCTTTGCTTGATTTTGATTTCGCCTTCGCCGCTTCCTCTTGTTCCGCTTTCAACGCTTCCTTGGCGATCCAGTCGTTGACCTCAGCTATGACGTCAGCGCCTAAGCGTTCCCGAAAGTGCGTCATGAGGGAGTGATGAAACGGCTCTTGGTCCACATATTCGGTATGGCCAATGAAGAACTGCAGGTAGGGATTCTCCCTGATCTGCTGCGTCGTCTCGCGGTCGCTTAAGCCCAGCCGCTCCTTGATAATGAGTGAGCCGAGCGCCACACGAACGGAATATGCCTGTTGGCCGATGGTCGGGGATTGGAATGAAGTTACATATTTTTCTTCAACTCGCTCCCACGGGATGAGCTTTGCGAGCTGAATCCAGCGATTATCAGGATTTAATTTCCCTCCAAAGGGCAAATAAAAATTCTTCAACAAATTCGGCATATTTTCATTCAGCATGAACAACTCTGCTCACTCCATCTGCAAGGGTTTTATCCGTTTTTCACGGTTTTCTTTGCATATGAATTCGACGAAAAGTGCCGGAAACCCTTGTGGATACAGGGATTTTTGTTTGTTCAGCAAGCCCTAAGTAATGGGGGAGTAAGTTGTCGGCCGCACTTAAGAAGCTTGGCAGCAGGTTGATTCGACTCTGTCCCGCGGCGAACTCAAGGGTCTTGGTGACTCCCTGATGCTACTACACACTACATTGATCCTAATAGCTTCTCGAAAAAACTTTTAATAATCCCTTTCTTCTTCTCTGGTTTCTTTATAGGCGTAACCGGAACCTCTATACTTTGAACAGGCTTTATTCTAACTTGAATATCAGGTATCATCTTTTCTTTTGGGGGGCTGACAGGGTTAGTATACTCCACCCCTATCTGATTTCGGAAAGATACAGGATTTTGTTGGGGAGAGTCCATTCGATCGATCTTGCCACTGTCTAATTTTATTACCTCATCTTCATTAATAGCTATGGTCAATTCTTTCTTTGTTTGTGTTGTACGAAAGTACGATTCAATGTTACTATTGCTGAACAATTGTTCGACACTCGAGTCATCGATTGATTGAATTTGAAAATCATGAGCCAGTTCCAAAAATATTTTATGAGGATTATCCTTTGCTCGTTTTATTAATCCGTAAGCAATAACAAACTCTTTCTCTAATTTTTTCAATTTCGAGACCGGGTACGGATATTTTAATGTCGCTACAACCTGACACCCATTCATAATAAAGCCATTGTAGAAAACAGCGCCTTCTTTTTGATGGATTCGGTCCACCTTAAAAATGCAAAACCTCTGTTCATAATGCGGCGCCGCTTCTATTTTATTTCCTAACAAAACCAACTCGCGAATGCTAAGCCTTTTGTTATTGCCCACCTTAAAGAAGAATTGAATTTTCTCGAGTGATGCGAGTTTATTGTTTTCTATAAGCTTTTTCATTTGATAAATACTGCGAATTACATCCCGAAACACTTTCTTTTTTAATTCATATTTCGGAAATTCGGAATAGGAATCGTCCGGTTTTACTAACCGATGGCTTCCACTCTGAACTGTTGTGAATGGGTTTATTAAAGACTCCATATCAACAGTAACATGAAGGGAGCTCTTTTCGGATTTAATAATTTCTACGTAATCCTTTCCTTCCCAATCCGCATCAAAATAGTGCGCTTCTATCTTCCGGCAATTGTGTCCTCCTTCATCCGGCCAAGCTTTAAAGTACCCATTCACATTAAAAGTCACTCTTAAAGGTGGATCGCAGAAAGGGCAATGTAGTTTTCCCCAATGCTCTGATTTCTGATAATTTGAGATGTGAATGATTTCTTCCCCAACTTTTGCGATGACCTGCTTATTCGACATTGATTGCCCTCCCACGATATGTGATTTTTCAAGCATTTCTAGCACAGAACCTGGAGATAAACAAGTACTTACCCGCTGAGGTTTCTTTCAATTTAATCTGCTTGGGATCAAGAAGAACCGTTACTACAGCAGAATATTTTTTGGCATGACGTTCCGTTCGCAAAAATATTAACTGAACGGTGCTTTATTACTGCAAAGGTTACATATGTAAATTCAACAGAACAACAAACCTCTTTATCATCATCCTTAGAACTCGTACATAGAGTCGTTGCCGTTTCATCAATTCAAAAGGGATCAAATTCTCCTGTGGAAACTATTAAAAACACATTTTCACGACTTTCCAATTCTCTGAAAATATTCTCCAAGGAAACCTGTCGGTCGTCTACTTCCAGTGTTTCATGAACCATATAAAACCTGACTAACGACTTCATTATGCCTCATTCCCCATTCAAAGATTGACCCATATAATCGTCCATAGATAGATCCTTCCAATTGCAAACTTAAAAGGAACAGCGATTCTATCAAGGGTCGTTTCCTTTTATGTTTGACTGAAGTTTCTTGTTTTCTGTAGGTTTTATATTATGTAATTGCTTAATTCAGTAATAATAAAAAACTATTCAATCCGATTGAATCCATATGATTCTAGTTGGATTCTGTCTTTTGTTTTTAGTTTTGGAACAGCCCAAATTAAAGAATACTTGGCTCTTGTACTTGCGACATAACCTATTCGTTTTGCTTCTCCCTCTTCTTCAATCCACTGTTTCCAGTGCCCTCCAATGCTTTTCTGATCTTTGCTCGAAACTACCATTACACTTTCGAAACCACACCCCTTGACGGAATGAATTGTATTAATTTTTATTGGCCCTAGCCTGTCAAGCACATAGATAAAGTCGATAATACTTTCTGCTGTACCTGATGGTGTTCGGAATATGGGGAAATTATTAAAATCTCGGGGATTCTCATCATATTTTATCAGATTTTTATATGCACTCTGCAAAATAATAGGAAGTTGTCCTCTAGCCGCTTTATACCATTCCCCGTAGGTTTTATTTTCAGTATTAAAAATGAGAGGGTTTGAGCAACAAGCTTCAAGAAAGTCTTTGATGAAAATTCGCCATCTAAAAGCAGATTTAATATCAACTGGACAGAAATAATTGCTTCTGCTTTTAGCACCGCCTATCCATTTTTGCAATTGTTTTCCTGCATACTCTAAAGCTGTTTTTCTGAATAGTGGTTGATCGGATCTCCATAGTTGGATAGCATCTAATAGTAAGTGAACATTATTTCGATCTGTATTGGTTTGAAGATTTGATTTCAAAGAAAGTTGACGAACCAAAATAGAGGAATTTTCAGGTTGAATATTGAATAAATTTAAGAAAGTCAAGTATTTTTCTTGAAGCAAACTCAAATCATCATACTCGTAATAACAAACACTATTCTCATTTAATGTATTACTAGATTTCCCCCTAATCGGTGTAATAATAGAAGATATACGATTTGCTAAATCAACAATAGGCTGACAACTTCTAAAATTATCAGTCAAACTAAAATAGATGAAATTTGATAAAAATTCCTTCGTATATGTCGGATCGGCATTCTTAAAATCATATATAGCTTGATTCAAATCACCAATAAAATGAAGTGTGGCTCCGGCATCCTTCAACTTATTCAGAATTTGAATTTCAATCCATGATAGATCTTGGCATTCATCTATAATAATTATTGAAAATCTCTTTGCAATAGTTGAGGCTACTTTTTCATTATCTTGCAAAACTCTAAATGCAATGTTATTCATATCTTCAAAGTTTGCAAATCCATCTTTAAAAAATTTAACTTTATCACTTATGATTTGATTTCTTACATATTCATATTTATATAACTCGTTGTTATTATTTTTATCACGTATACTTTTCATAAATTCTTGGAAATTTTTCGAATTATAATACTCAGTAATAGATAATTTGTGATTATCGGAAAATTGTATAAAATACTCTTTTGATTGATAATTATAATAAATTTGGTTTGCATAGATACTCTCTTGTTTTCCGAATCCGTGAACGTATGGAATTTTTGACTTATAGTTTTCTAACCAATGATGTTTGAAACTATCTAACGATTTATCTATAAGTCGATATGAAAAGTCCCCGTTTTTTCCATTATTCTTAACATACTTGTAGCCATATTTTTGAGCTATATTTCCATGAATAAAACCTGTCAAAGTGCCTATATAGTGAGGATGAAGAGACGACAGTTTAGAAAATTGAGCAACACGAGCTTTTATTGTATCAGTGGCTTCGTTAGTAAATGTTAACACAGCAATTCCGTTATTCTTTTTGGACCACTTGTTTATCTCATATGACATTTTCATTCCAACAACCTCAGTTTTCCCGCTACCTGCACATGCTTCTAAAAATATATTTTCTTTAATTGAAGAAAGGATATATTGAAGTTGCTCCTCTGTCTTTTCTAAAATGCGAAGCAATGTTTTATTATATTGATCACGAGAAATAGTATCATCATCACATAAGACTTGCGCAACTATGTTTTGCATTTCTACTTTATTCATAATTTTCACCCACACATGACCGGCGTTTGTCAAGCTAGTTGTCGTAGACCACCTAAATATATATAGGTTAAGATGATCGTATATTTTCGTTTAATGTCTTACTGGCCCGTTCAGGATTAAGCCATACTTCTTCTTCTAACGTCCAGTTTCGAATTTCCCTTGACCATCTTTCAGGATGCATAGATTTTGCTTGTTCATAAACGATTGTCCGTTGTCCGAGAATGTGATCTGTCAAACCATTGTGCCTTTGATTTGGAGTCAGGAAATTAAGCCCACTGTGTCTGTGTTCTTGGTTGTACCACCGTACAAAGGATAGTACCCATGTCCTCGCTGCTGATAGATCCGTGAACCCCTTGGATGGATAGTCTGGACGGTATTTACAAGTTCTAAATATAGATTCTGCATAGGGATTGTCATTGCTAACTCTCGGACGGCTTCTTGAAGGCGTTATGCCTAGCTGATACAGAGTTTCTAGCAGCGAAGACCCTTTCATAGGGCTACCATTGTCAGAGTGAAGCACAAGAGGGCAAAGCGACGCTTGGCGCTGTTCGGATAACACCCCTCGTCTAACTAGTAAACTAGCATTTTCAGCGGATTCTTCTATCCAAATATCCCATGCAATAATTTTTCTGCTATACAAATCTAATATGAGATACAGATAAAAATAGATACCTTTAACCGGTCCAGGAAGCCATGTAATATCCCACATCCAAATTTGATTAGGACCCGTTGCACAATGCGTAGAGATCGGTTTGGAGCAGGGTTTCTTGCTTCTTCCCCGATGATGCTGCATGTCTTTTTCTTTTAAGACTCTATAGAAAGTGGATTCTGACGCGATATAAACGCCTTGATCCGCAAGTCGCGGCACGATTTGACTAGGTGGGAGACTCTTGAATTCCGGTTGATTGACTGTCCTGACGATCGTCTCTTTTTCCATCTCACTTAACTTGTTTTTGGGAGCTGGTCGCTCTGCTAAGGGACGTTGGTCTTCAAGTGGCGTGAGGTCACTTCTCCAGCGTTGTAACGTCCGCCGACTAATCCCCAACTCTTTACAAGCTAGCGGCTCTCTAGCTCCAGTAGTGACTGCTTCTTTGATCAATAGAATAGCTTTCTTGCGATCTGAGACCTTGATCATTCGTCCTCGTTGTCCCCCTAAATCGCATGGGCCTTTTTTCTGAGTACAAGCAATGCTGCCGTTTCTGCTAGGGCAGATTCCTTCCTCCGAAGCTCTTGACTTAGTTGTTTGATTTCACGGTCTTTCTGGCGAATATTCTTCTGCATCTGACTGGCTTGCTGTGCAATACCCCCGTTGGCTTGCATACAAGCATCACGCCAAGCCTGTACTTGTTCTACATAAAGACCTTTACTACGACAGTATTCTGCCAATTCGATTTCACTAAGCGTAGCGGTCTCGACCACAATCGAAAACTTATCCTGTGTATTCCAACGCTCTGCTTCTGTCTCACCACCTGGAACCGCTATCCCCTTAGCTCTTGCTTTCTTTTTCCATTGATGTAAGGTTGCCTCCGATAGCCCTGTTTCTTTTGCTATTGTATTTACGGACTCGTTCTGGGGTGGCATCATTCTTCTTACGATTGAGTATTTAAATTCTTCGCTGTATCTTGCCATAGTACCACGCCTCTCTGGTGCCTCTTAACTAACTATACTTTTGCTAGAGGCCTATGACAACTATCCTAACCTAGGGGGTGACCAAATCACTGCATCTTCAATATATTTTGGTATATTTGCTATTTGCATGATGTTTTTGTACAGTTCAGAAATATTGGATTTATCTACAGAAAATTTGAGCAATTCTTTATTAATTTGCATTTCTATCCTATCTGTTAATTCCTGAGCAAAATTTCCTTTCCCAATGTGATCATTATCAATATGTTCAAAAATATACTTTGCATGTTCACGTAAAATCTCATCTTTAATATAATGATTTTCGTGCTCAATAATGCTTTCACAGGTTTTACTAACTGATCCGCTATCTGTAGGCCATAAATCTTTAATTGTTTGAGCCATCAGTTTAGTGTTTCTTTCCATCGCAAAGTCGTACTCAAAAGTCTTTAAAGGTGAATGATATAATCGTCCCCACTTACTTTTATTTATCACTTCAATTAAGGAAAGCGCAACATTTGCTCCATCTACAGGAAGGCTTTGAAGTGGAAAGGTATCAACAAACTTTTTCTTGGGTTCCCCATCACCGTTTAAAATTAGTAATCCGTCCTTATCGAACAACGTGATTTCTGTTTTTTCAGGATCGTTGTCTGTAATGCCAGCACATGGTATAGGTAATTTTTCATCTCCCTTACTACCATCGCAATCAGAAAACAACTTCAAAAAATGTTTAAAGTTAATACCATTTATATTAATGACAGAAACTCCTGCCTCTTCCAACGAGTTTGGTAATTGCGGTCTTGAATTTTCAAGTGCCGTGCTATTATATTTGGCCAAAATTATTTGTGCTAATGCTGGTATGATCATAGCTTCGCTAATACCTTCCACTAGAATAATTCCTTTTGAGAAAAGTAAGGTTGATTTTGTAACGTCAAGCCATCGATTCAAATAACCCTTACTGCTGCCTAAATCAATGTTTTTCAGTGAAGTTGCCACGATACGGTCATTTTTTTCTGCAATATGAATCAAGTTGTCAGTGCTTATTGATGAGGCCAAAACAGGAGAGTGCGTCGTAATTATAACTTGAGTATTTTCTAATGAATCTGTTAACTGTTTTAAGTACTTGATGAATTTTACTTGAAGTTGAGGATGTAGATGAGCTTCAGGTTCTTCAATTAGCAGTACGGTTACTAGGTTTGTATCCTTTAATAATTCAAGTTCAGCAAATACAGTAGCAATATATAACAGATTGTTGTATCCTAGACTATTTGTAGCAATATCTCTAAATTTGTTTGGATCTGTCTCCTTACTTCGAGGAAAGAAAACCATCTTTATGCTTTCAACAACTTTGTTGAAGGTCGTATCTGCAAATTGCAAGTTGACACTTTGTCCAAGACGATGCCCCAAGGTTTCTATTAATTTAGTATTTATATTCTTTTTAGCTGCTTCTATTTCGTTATAGTTTCCATCTGTGTTACTTGTGATTAAGTCGTTAAAACCCTTGATGCTTTTAACAAGAGTTTCTTTATTGTCACCATACTGTTTCTTAAGAAGCTGGGCCAAGCGTGACTTTTTTCCATTTACTAGTTTTTCTTCAGCATCTCTTAGAGGTGGCAGGAATATACAATCAATACACTCAAATGTTTCTTCTTCGAAAATACTTGCCCTTGATTTCCCTCCCCAAACCTCCTTTTTGTAGTAACCTTTTATATTGGGATTAGCATTCACTTCAAGATGGAGTTGTGCTCTGAATTCAGCATCACACCAAGATAAAAATGTTACTTCTTCATCTGGAGTTAACACATCAAAAATGAGATCAATCTTTATTTTTTCAGAAGAATACTGCTTATCTAAAGATATAAAAAAATCATCCTCAGAAATGTTCATATATGAAAATTCATTTTCCTTAAGAATTAACCTTAAGGCATTTATTATTGTGGTTTTTCCCGATCCGTTCTCTCCAACTAGGACATTGAGTCCTTTATTAAATTTTATTAGAGAGCTTTCTTTTGCGTTTTTGTATCCCGTAATATTTAGTTCTGATATATACATTGACCCACCACCCGATCTATTTTTAATAATCCTACTTAAAATCCTAAGAATGGTGACTCCCGATCCCCTGGTCGTCCTTTATCTGCATGATCTTTACCAGTTCTTAAATTGTAAGAAATTTCAACTTCATGACTACTCACTTCTACTACTTGTAGTTCAGTACCTTTTTCAAAATTAAATAATGCATAGTTAGTGTACTTCCTTTTGTTAACCCCTTGATAAACGAGTCCATGGTACCCTATTTCTGTGCAACAATTTCCAATAAAATTAGTTAATAAATATGCTCTTTTTAATGGTTTACTTTCTTCGTTTATTTCATTAAAAAAACCTTGAAACCCTGGATCAAACGAGCTTATGTTAAATAACTTCATTTTTTTCCTCGTCTTAAATTGTGCTATGTCGATTATTTCATTATTAAATGGGTTGATTTCATATGGTATTGCATCTTTTCGATTACTCAGATATAAAACAGATACTCCCACTGTGTTGTATCGACCATGCTGTGGTAGCCCTTCTGGAGGATTCCACATTTCATCATTTGTAAAAGGCTGCTCCTTCTCTTTTTTTCGTGTTCTCCCCCTGTAAAGCTGAGAGCTAGATTTTAGTTTTATATAGTTTTCCTCTTCGTAATGTTTTTTCAGGAGAGCGTAAACCTTTTGTCCAGTTTTATGCATATAAGCTAAGAGCGGATACTTTAATAGATGATCTTTAAATTCATGAAGTTCTAACAAACTTAAATTAATATCGTACTTTTGGGCAAATTCCGAAAACTCCAAAAGGTCAAAATCATCCAATCCATATACTGAATTTGTCTCGTGTTCGTCATAAACTTGATCATGAAGCTCGAAGATACCTCCGTCGGGATTATGCGAGTGGTGAGTTAACTCTATTCCATAATGACATGATTGACATTGTAAATATTCCAAAATGGGTTCATGAAACTGATCTGCTATATCTCCATCCCATAGAAAATTCTCAATAGTTTGTCCTGCATTATTCTCTATATAATTGCTTGAATCATCTTCGTCTTTGTTCCAACGATAAACATTATAATCAAGTTGTTCCCCAACACATTTAAAGCAACCATAAATTTTTTTAGATAGTTGACTACCTACCTTTTCAAATAATGGACTTATCTCCTCTTCAAAATATTCTTCCAGAAAATATTGATCTAGAGATTCTATTTTTGAATTACATTGAAGGCATTTATATATGGTACAATCCAATACCTTTACAGTACGAGGTCTTCTATTTATATTTGCTTTTATATTTAGCTTACTAATAACACTTTTTATTTCATTGAAACAATTAATACAAAAAACATTGCATTCACTCATATCGCTCACTCACTTGTTTGTATGATGTAATTCTGACACTTCTTAAATTCCATTTTTTGTATCAAGGAATAAATTCGACATAATATCTTAGATTCCTGTACTGTCGACAAGTTTTGAATGATCCAATACCATTTACATCGAGTAAAAGGGGATGATTAATCCCCGATCTTTCACCACCGTACGTCAGACTGTCTAACAACTCATTGCTGAGTACACTTATAAACGTGGGTTTATGCAATTTTGCTCAAAAAAACGTCGTACGTAATAGATTTCGTACCAGCTCGGTCTCTGAAGAAACGTACGAGCTCCTTCACGCCCTTTATATTGATCATTCTCTTGAGATTATAGGCAAGACAAATCAAATTGGTCTCAGTGCCTACTGATGCCAACCCTCGTGTTAAAAAGTATGTATAGCCCAAGTGACGTTTAATCGTCCCGAAAGGGTGCTCAACGATTGCTGCTCTTTGCTTATAAATATTACTTTGAATACGCGTATTTTCGGCAATCTTTTCGATCACTTCTTCGTCTTTAAGCCTGGTTACCGCTCTTCCGCCTTTGGCAGACGTGCAGGACTCTTTTTGTCCGCAAATATTAAAGGCCTCGCAAGTGTAACGCCTATACTCTTTCCCATCTTGTCTTCCATTCCATTTGAAAGGTAATTCGTAAACCAACGGGCAAATATATCTATCGTTTATGGCATCATATTCAAAGTTCGCTTTATCAAATCCACTTGCCACTTTGTCTTGCTTTCCCTTTTGGGGCTTAATTAAGAGTTCGGTGCTTTCGTCGACAACGTCGATGATTTCAAGGTAATTATAATATCCTGTATCGGCCACAATTGTGGTTTTTTGATCACGAAAAACTTGCTTTGTTTTCTGCACCATATTGGACAGCTGCCCTTGATCGTTGACATCATTGACCGTATCGCAGTCCACGATTAGTTTATACTTGCTGTCCACCGCAGTTTGAACATTGAAACAAACTTCATGCTTCCCGTTGTTTTTCATGGATTTGGCATCCCGATCGGTAACACAAAGCTGATTTTCACCTGTTTCCTTAAGTTCTTGTTTAATTACCTGCAACTCATGCATTCGCTTTTGATAAACCTCTAACTTTTCCGTGATTTCCTGCTTTTTTTGACGATTGTCCTCCGTTAAAAAATCACGCAAGTATGCATCGATTTTTTGATCGATATACTCTAGCTTCTTACTGACAATATTGGTATTAAAGTGTTGTTTTTTAGAGCAGTCCGCCTTTAATTTTGTACCGTCAATCGCGACAAGTTGACCATCGATCAACCCAAAACCTTTTAACATTAAGGTGAACTCTTTAAATAGCTTTTTTACAGCCATTTGGTTATTCTTCATGAAAGCAGATAATGTGCCGTGGTCCGGCTGGAGCTTGCCAATTAGCCACATCAGTTCAATGTTTCTTTTCGTTTCGGTTTCCATCTTGCGAGAGGAACGGATGCCGTTCATATAGCAGTAAAGATAGAGCTTGAGAAGATCCTCCCGGCGATAAGGTTTTTGCCCCGCTTTGGTACCCGGATACATCTGAAACCCCAATTCTTCCAGGGCCAAACTATCGACGTAGGCATCGATGACTCGGACAGAATTTTCTTCTTCTACAAAGTCGTCCAATGTATTTGGCAGTAAATAAATTTGATGTCTATCTTCACCTTCGATATAAGGCATACATGCTCATCTCCTTTGATATAGAGATTCGACAAAGGACATCCATTTTCTTGCCAAAAACGAAGGTTTTAATAATTGTTAGACAGTCTGACGTACCGTTCGGTAAATGGCAGTTTATGTAATATTCCGTACCGTAATAGGATTCCAATATCGGTTGTCTAAGGTACGTTTAAGAATTGGATTGTTCGCCTTCGGCAGCATGGACTTTGCTTTGTTATGCAAGCTCATTCAACGAATGTTACCCTTATATGTAATTGTGCTTCTAAGACTGGAGAGTTGCCGCCAGCTTCCTTCAGAATCTACTTCGCGATGGATACCCGTGCTTTAAGCTCTCGAGACTACTGCCTTGACCATTCGGGCTTAAATTCTATAGATAGCGCTCATGCTTAGCCCACATAAAAAAGAAGCGTCGTGTGCGCTCCGTTTTGCTTTACTCCATGTTAATCGAGGTATTTTTTTGCTCAACATTCTTAATCAACTTAATCGATGAATTAATAAAAATGATTTAAGCTCGAATTTTGAAGCAGTGATTGACCGTTAAGTTATGATTGAGGAAACTTTTGGGGCAATTCACTTCGATTTCTGATGAAACGGACACTGACTCCACGCCATTTTCGACAATTTTCCATTTTTCGTCTGTCAGCGGACATTATGGTTTCATGCACCTGTTCGTCAATGAGGTCTTGACTGTTGATTTGACGCGAGTTATGCTCGAACCATCAGCTGCGTATATCTTTTCCGCGCATATCTTTTATGCGTCTGGCTCGTATATCTCGGCTGAAAAAATCAAAGTAATGCGTGGACAAAGCGACAAAAGCGAAGTGGGGAATCTGCGAAAACCCTTATGACACAAGGATTTGAGGCGTTTTTGAGAGGTCAAAAAACACTACGTATAATACGGTGTTATAGGATGTCAGCGCCTTCTTCGATAAACTCTCACTTCTCTAAATTATTTTGTTTCGAATATGCTTCCATTACATACCTACTACAGAGTAGTTCATAGTCATCATTATTCCTTGTTTCACATAAAGTGGTCGGTGTTTTATCCTGACTGAGCAATAAATGGAATCTTTCCTGTGAAGAATCAATGATATTGAGATAATAGATAGTGATACTAATTTGTATATTTGCCATAGGTAAACTACTGATAACTTTATCAATTTCTTCTACTGTCAATTTCTGATCGTTAGTTTTTGTTAAATAGACTCTTTTATCTCTATGATATAGAGTTTCATAGTTACTCTTTTTTAGATCAATTTCTAATGGTTCAATTTCATTTGCAAATCGTGTCTGCAAATCAGTAATATATTTATCTTTATGGTGCTTAGCATAGTATTTACTATAAGAATCATAAATATTAGTTACAATTTGAATAGCGGGTAACGATAAAACAGCTGAAATAAATATTACGCCAAGAATTTGAGGAACGAATATATATGATTTATAGAGCCACTTCCCAATGTATAAATAAATCACCAGGCCCAAAAGGGCGAGTATCACTGCTAAAAAAGCAACAGGTTTATTTTCCTCATTTATGATGCTAGCTTCGAAATTAAGAGCAAAAACAAAAAATGCATAAAAGCATCCAAAACCTACTGGCAATGCAGAGATTAAATAAATGAATTTATAAATTCGCTCTTTACGAATTGTGTTTCTCCTCCTTCTACTGAGTTATATTTTTTTTCGTACTAGCGCTCATTTCCGATAACGTTTGTGTATTCACGACGTCGATCTCCCTTAGATAGCTCTTATCTTAGGGAGATCGATGTGTCCGGCTGATTCCGCTTCCTTGCCTGAGACACTTCCTCGAATCCTCTTCACCTGCATCGGCCGGACCGAGGGCCGAATGGCCCGAAGCGTAAATACGGTGTTATAGGATGTCAGTGCCCTCCTCGAAATACTTATAAATCGGTTAATATCTTCTTCTTATGCTTCTGGTCTTATGAAACCTTTACCAATAACATTTGCAGATACTGGCTTTTTTCCAACTTCTCTCGCCCAAACCGATAATTGTCCAATGTGATGGATTTGATGTGCAATTACATGACGCATAACTTCACCCCATGCGTCTATAGCAATACTTCCGTCAGGCTGGGGATCCAAAAAAGGGCGTTTTTCCATACTTTCGTTCCAAGATTCAACAAATTCCTTTATCTCTGTCTGAAGTTTATTATCTAAATTTCTTACTTCCTCTAAAGACTTATAATTCTCAAAACTTTCCTGGAAATCTGACTTCCCTTGCAGTAATCGGATCCAACTCCATTCAACATCAATAATATGAAATAAAGTTTGTAAAATGCTACCGACACCGCCTGTTCGGTGCTGAAGCAACTCATCATGCACTACATCTTCACACCATTGATACCACTGTTCTCTTACCATCCAGTTATAGCGAAAAAATATTTGCATGGTGATACCTCCTTATTAATTCTGTAGATTGTATCTGGGAGTTAAGAGAGAAACTATCAGTTGCTATGATACTAATAGGTTTTTTGGTGTGTTTGTGCTGATTTCATATAACGTTCTGGTATTCACGACGCCCCACCACCTTAAAGGAGCAAAGCGACTGGCCGCGACGCGGTTGGGTGGTGCGGGTGTGTCCGGCTGAATCCGCTTCCCTGCTACTGAAAATGCCTCCCCGAATCCTCTTCTAGCCTCGGTCCGGACCGAGGGGCGAATGCCCCGAAGCGTGAATATGGTGTTATCTGATGCCGGACACTTCGAAGCTTTACTCTCACCTATTATATGCCTCTAATCCACCATATTTTTGAAATCTTCTCTCTTCTTTAACTTCTTCTATATATCCAATAATTTCAATAGCAAAGTTTTCAATATCTAATTTTTGATTCTTTTCATATTCTTCAATTGGGGCAAAAGCATTTAATATAATCTCTTCCTTTGGTTTAATTTGCAGCTTATTATTTTTAGCCTCTATTTTGAATTCATTACCTCTAGATCCAATAGACAATTTTATTGGGAAACTAATATATACATTGTTTTGAGCGATTGTGAATTTTGATAGGTTCTTCAGTTTAATTGCAAAGATTATCCCTTCAGGCATTATAGTTTTATCTAAGAGTTCAAATTTGATTTGATCAATATCTGTTGACGTGACGTGAGGCACTGGATTTTGCTCTGAATTACATGCTAATAATAAAAATAAAAATAAAGATGCGACAATTGAAAATAGAATACTTTGCTTCAAAATAAATCCCCCTTTCTCACTTGTCCGGTTTCAGATAACGTTGTCGTATTCGCGACGTCCATTCCCCTTAGATAGCTCTTATCTTAGGGGAATGGATGTATCTGCCCGATTATTCTTCTTCGAAAATTCCTCAGGCAGATCAAAGGCCTATGGCCAGCAGC
>NZ_JBEQAP010000048.1:0-42621 GCF_041640265.1 Cohnella sp. | reverse complement strand
GAATACAATCGAATCCGCATTCATTCTTCCATTGGTTACTTAACCCCGCATTTATGCGAAAAGAGGTACTACGAGCAGCAGCAGGCCGCATAAGTTTGTGTCTACTTTCTTGACAGAACTCCATTTCGGTTACTTGGGTGCGATGCAGTTTGACTTTTGCTAACTGCACGGCGATTTCGGTTACTTGGGTGCGATGCAGTTTGACTTTTGCTAACTGCACGCAAAAAAACCCGATCGCGATGCGGATCGGGGTTGGTTAAGCTTACATAAGTATATCTTTACATCGCCTTTTCAATTCGGCGTTACACCTTATCCTATCATTCGGGTAAATCGCCAAACACAGCTCTGGTAATCACCATTTAGACGTGGAATCGGCAATCCCGCATACATCAATTGGTCTCCGCCATAAATCGATCCTGTTTCCGCTAAGCAGTACTTGGCAGTTGGATCAAGCCCTTTAAATCTGAGCCAATCTAAGGGTGCGTTAGGCTCAGCAAGTACTCGGAAGTAAGCCGCGAAAGCCTCGGAACGATCCTCAGCAATCATCATCCAAGCTGTATCATTGCCTTCGAACGGACTCCTCAGGCGATAGAAATCGCCGAATTGCACCAGATGGCGAATATCCTTATACTGCTGCACCTGACGTTTGACTTCCGTCTTCTCCTCGTCCGTCATTTGGGTCAAATCCAGCTCGTAGCCGAAATTACCTGACATGGCTACATCACCGCGCGTTTGGAGGGAGGTCATCCGGTGCACCTGATGATTCGGTATGGCAGACACATGGGCACCCATTGTACTTACAGGATAGACCATGCTAGTACCGTATTGAATTCGCAAGCGACTGACAGCATCCGTGTTATCGCTCGTCCAGGTTTGCGGCATGTAATGCAGCATACCCGGATCGAAGCGACCTCCGCCGCCGGAGCAGCTTTCGAATAAAATGTGCGGGAATGCCGAAGTAATTTCCTCCAGCACTCGATACAAGCCAAGGATATAACGATGCGCGGTTTCACGCTGACGTTCCGGAGGCAGCAATGCCGAGCCGATCTCCGTCATGTTGCGATTCATATCCCATTTCACATAGGTGATGGGTGCAGTACGCAGCACCGCGCTAACCGATTCAATTAAATAATCACAAACATCTTCCCGTGACAAATCGAGAATGAGCTGTTGACGAGCTTCGGTGCGCCGTTGACCCGGAACATGCAAACACCAGTCCGGATGTGCGCGATATAGATCACTGTCTGGTGAAACCATCTCAGGCTCAAACCACAGCCCGAACTCCATGTTAAGGGAATTCACTCGCATGGCCAAATCTGCTAATCCACCCGGCAGCTTGCGTTTATCAACCTTCCAGTCTCCAAGGGAGCTATTATCGCTATCCCGGTAACCAAACCAACCATCATCAAGCACGAATAGCTCAATACCTAATTCCTTCCCGACCTTCGCAATGCTTTCGATCTTTTCCGCATTGAAATCGAAATAGGTAGCTTCCCAATTGTTCACAAGTACAGGCCTTGTCTGATCCCGATGGACGCCCCGGCACAGCCTTGTCCGATACAAGCGATGATAAGTGCGGGACATCTCACCTAACCCAGCGCTTGAGAACACCATAACAAGCTCCGGAGTCTGGAAAGACTCACCTTCTTCAAGGTTCCATTGAAAGTCAAAGGGATTAATTCCGATAGACACCCGGGTCGTGCGGAATTGATCGACCTCCGCTTGGGCAATAAAGCTTCCGCTGTACACGAGACTGAAGCCATATACCTCGCCTTGATCCTCGTCTGCATTAGGAGCAGCTAACGCGATAAATGGATTTTGTTGATGACTGCTGGAGCCGCGACGGCTTTCGATGGACTGCATACCAGGTACAAGCGGTCTTCTTACGAGATCCCGTTCCCTAGCCCATGCGCCTGACAATTGAAGGAAGTGAAACCGGTCATGCTTGAAATCTACGCTAGCGCTTAAGGCTCTCAGCAGCTTTAACGTTGAACCTCCCGTATTCACTAGCTTAGCTGATCTAACAATCGCATCATGTTCTGAGAATACCGTGTAGGACAAGACGACGCGAAGACCGCTCTTCTCGTCCTTAAGCTCCAGCACAAGGGTATGGGCTTCTTTCACATTCTCAACATAAGTGGATGGCATTCCATCCAGCTTAGGTTTCCCTTGAACGATCTTATGATCGACGCAGACTAATTCTGTAATCGTGGACCCATCCTCTAATTGAACCTGATAAGCCGGATGGCGAAAATCACTTGTTCCGTAGGCCGGAAATTCTTGAGGGAGCGTATCGAAAGAAATCGAACGATCTTCCGGATAAGGGTTAGGTGAAAAAGAAGCTCGCTCCTGAAAATCCAGCAGCCCCTTCTGAGGTGCTTCCGCAATCTTACGTCCCCAAAAGGCGTGCACGGGAACACCGCTGGGGAGCAGTTGGATCATATAACTGGTATTCGGCGTTTGAAGATGAAACAATCCCTGTTCGGAATGATAAGTAATGCCCATTTGAATCCTCCTGCATGGTATTCGTAGTTTCATTTTCTACAAATATGAGTTTACTCGACAATACCCTTCATTACAAAGGACCATCCATAAGAGCGGTTAGCAAAAAGCAAATATTCCGGGTGGGTACGAGCACCCCAGCTGTCATCTCCTCCGACACCCATCTGCTTGTAGTTGACGCGAACTACCGTCTTATCGGATATCGGCAGCAAATGCTGATGATCATATTCCTCTAATTCAAACGGAGAAAAGGGAAGCGCATTGAGCTCGAATAACGGTGCACCTTCGACTAGGACTCCGACTCCCTCTGCGTTCTGAATTAACGCATAACGAACGTCTGTTTTATTGCCGCTTTCCTGCGGGCGTAAATACGGAGCGAGCTGATCCGCAACCTTACCAGTGAAAAGACCGATACGAGCTCCCGTGTTACGGTCCCAATAATTCTCGTGCGGGCCTCTGCCATACCAGGAAATTGTATCGAACTCTTTGTCCATTGCAAAAAGAATACCGATCTCCGGAATTTCCGGAAGATTAGGAGCTGGGTTAAGCTGCAGCTGCATAGCGATTTCGCCGTCTCCGTGAATCGTATATTCGATTGTACATGTAGATGCAGGCACCGTCGGTAAAATATAATCTACAGCAGCGCGCACTCCAGAAGATGACTGCTCCCATGTGAACTGTTGCAGTGTACGTCCCTGTCCGGCTTCCCGCCAAATAGCGCAGCGTTCATGATGCTTGTTGCCTCTGTCGTTATCCGTGTAAGCACGCCAGAAATTCGGCGTAATCGCTTGCTTTAGCAGCTCGGTCTCTTTCACCTGATAAGATTCCAAATCTCCCTTAAGGGTATCGAATCTCACAGAGAAATTGTCGCCTTTAACGATTAAATCTTTGCCGATAAGCTGAACCTCTAACTGTTGATCCTCGGTTTGCTGACCCACGGCAGCAATAACCGGTGCCGGAATGATGAATTGTTCATAGGCGATTTCGTGCCCTGATTGAGCCCATGCGGTCGCATCTCTCAGAAGGACGCTTAGCGTAAGCACATACTCATCTCCGAAATCAGCTTGATCTGGATAAATGGACGATAATTCGATCGTCTTTGATTCTCCAGGAGCAACTTGGATATCAAGCTTCCCTTCTTTGACAGGGGTTCCGTTATTCTCAAGCAACCATACAAGCTCAAAAGCGCTTAAGTCCGTAAACAAATGCCCATTTATCACGTTAAAACGGCCTTCGTCCAAATCCTCAGCCGTAAACTTAACGTTCTGGTAGCATTTTTTGACTTCATGGATTTTAGGTGAAATCTCGCGATCTGCGAAGATCAGTCCATTGCCGCAGAAGTTGCCGTCATGTGGAGACTCTCCAAAGTCGCCGCCATATGCCATATGGGAAGCGCCGTCCGCGGACTGGACGCGGATCGCCTGATCGACCCAATCCCAGATGAAGCCCCCTTGAAGGACTGGATACTTCTCGAATAACTCCCAATACTTCGACAGTCCCCCGCATGAATTACCCATCGCATGGCTATATTCACATAGGATAAAAGGTTTCTTTGGCTTATTAAGCGCATATTCCTCGACGCCGCGAGGTGAAGTATACATATGGCTTTCGATATCGGAAGCCGCTTCAGAAGCCCGCCAGTGAAATACGCCTTCATAATGCACCACGCGAGAAGGATCCTTCTCGCGGAGATAATCATGCATGTACAAGAAATTGTCTCCGCCGAAAGCTTCATTACCTAGCGACCAAATGATAATGGAAGGATGATTCTTATCGCGCTGCAGCATTGAATTACAACGATCGATTACGTTATCGCGCCATTCCGGTTTGCTGCCAGGAACCGTCTCTCCCTCTTCCGTCGCGCCGTAAGTCCAGCTTCCGTGTGTCTCTAGATTCGTCTCATCAATGACGTACAATCCGTATTCGTCGCACAAATCATACCACTTGGTGTTATTCGGGTAGTGCGATGTCCGAACCGCATTGATGTTATACGACTTCATTAATTGGATATCACGAATCATATCCTCTATTCCGAGCGCACGTCCGGTATCGCACGAAAATTCATGCCGGTTTACGCCCTTTAATAGGATACGCTGACCGTTGATTTTCATTAGACCGTCATGGATTTCGAACTTACGGAAGCCGACCTTGCAGCTAATAAACTGAACGGCTTGTCCTTGAGCGTCATTAAGCCTGAGCACAAGCGTGTATAGGTTCGGCTGCTCTGCGCTCCACTTGAGTGGATTTGATACCGCAACGGTTCCTTTAACCTCACATGATGCATTCGCTCCAAGCGAAGCCTTCATCTGCAGCGATTGCGCAAGTAATGGACTTCCTTTTCCATCATATAATTGGGCATCTACCGTCAAATCTCCGACATCTTCTCCAAAGTAATTTATAATTGCCGCATCCACTCTTAAGTCCGCATCCCGGAAATCCTCATCCAAATCCGTATTCACGAAAAAATCGTAGATATGCGCTTCTGGGGCTGTGAACAAATACACATCGCGGAATATTCCGCTCATCCGCCAGAAGTCCTGATCCTCCAACCAGCTTGCATCACACCAGCGGTATACTTCAACTGCCAGCTTGTTCTCCCCTTCGATCAAGTATGGGGTCAAATCAAATTCTGCCGGGGTAAAGGTATCCTCGCTATAACCGACTAATTCGCCATTCAACCAGATGTAGAAAGCCGATTCAACGCCTTGAAAGCTTATGAATACAGGCTTTCCTTGCCAGCCGTCCGGCACATGAAATGTTCGAATATAAGAGCCCACAGGATTGTATTTCGTAGGCGCGAATGGCGGCTTTAGTATTTCTGAATCGATCCACGGATAACGGACGTTCGAATATTGCGGATAATCATAGCCTTGCAGCTGCCAATGCGCAGGTACTTTAATTTCATTCCAGCTGCTGGAGTCGAAATCGGATTTATAGAAGTCCTTGATCCGCTTATCTGGATTTTCGGCGAAAGCAAACCTCCACTGCCCGTTAAGAAGGTGATAATGCGCAGACGATTGCCTATCGCCGATTAGTGCTTCCTCTAAAGAATCGTGGGTGATTAAGGTCGAATGTGCATCCATTCGATTCAGCTGAAAAATAGTCGGATTGTTGTTCCATTCGGGATAACCGTTACTTGGAGACGAGTACGTAAATTTTGTTTTGGACAAGAAGCACACTCCCAATCATAATATAACTATATTCATATTATAAAATTGATGGTAACCCTTTTCTATTCAAACATTTTCAGATGTCTATCAAAATATGAAAGTAGATGAATGCCTTGGATTTCCTTTCCATGCCGATACTGACTCAGACAGATTCACAGCTTCCCATTCATCTTACAACCGTAGGTCATTGGGATCATCAGGAACGAATGAGAAGGCCGGAGGGATTCCTCGACTATCAATGGCTTCAATGTGACGCGGGCACCGGCGAACTTATAATCGGAGACCAACGTCATCTCGTGAAGCCGGGACAAGGTTTCTTCTTATTTCCCCATGAACCTCATGCCTATCAACCCCTGACTGAACCTTGGGATGTTCACTGGATTTCTTTTAACGGTAGTATAACCTCTTCTCTTCTTCATCAAGCAGGCATTACCAAATCAAGAGTGTATACCGCGATTGATTCGAGCATTCTAATTGCACACATAAAAAATATATACGACATGGCTATCTCCGGACACCCATTCGTCGGTATGGAATGCTCGAAGCTGTTATATGCTTTTCTGCTTGATCTCATGAGAAGCGTTTGGACGAGCACACCCTCGACCACACAGAACTATGTAAAACTCAAACCCGTCTTTCAGTACACCGAGGCCAATTTCCACAGACCCCTAACGATTGCAGAGATGGCAAATTGTATTAGAGTGAGCTCTCAGCATCTCTGCCAATTGTTCCGAATCACGCTTAAGATGCGGCCTATGGAGTATGTAAATCGGGAGCGCATCAACAAAAGCAAGGAATGGATATTCCGCGAGCCAGACCTGAGAATCCAAGAAATCGCTGCTAGAGTCGGCTTCGATAATCCGAGCTATTTCAGTTCTGTCTTTAAGAAGATAGAAGGAATGACCCCTGAACAATTCAAGAAATTTCATGGAATGCGAGGTTAAGGCATAACTGTGCGGTTTTTTGCACACTTTGACTTTGAGAGCAATACGGGGTACGATATCTACACAATTACCGATAAATTTGTATGGCAGGAGGCTTTCCCGCAATGACTAAATCCATAGAAAATATATCCTTATCCGTTCTTGACCTCGCTCATATTGTTAAAGGAGGAGTTCCAGCGGATTCGTTCCGTAACACGCTTGACCTCGCACGCCATGCCGAGAAGTGGGGATACCACCGCTTCTGGCTTGCCGAGCATCATAATATGCCTGGAATCGCAAGCTCTGCTACTTCTGTTGTGATTGGATATGTCGCTGCAGGCACAGAGAAGATCCGGGTAGGCTCAGGGGGAATTATGCTGCCTAACCATGCCCCCCTAGTGATCGCCGAGCAGTTCGGAACGCTCGAAACGATGTACCCGAATCGGATTGACCTTGGAATTGGAAGAGCACCGGGCTCTGACCAGAATGCAGCGCGTGCGCTTCGGCGCACATTAGGAACGAACGGGGACGACTTTCCTGAGCTTTTAGGAGAGCTGCGCGCTTATTTGAATCCTTCTAACGAATCCGGCTCGCGAATGGTGCATGCCATTCCAGGCGAAGGCCTCAACATTCCGATTTGGCTGCTGGGCTCAAGCGGCTTCAGCGCTCAGCTGGCAGGTTTGCTTGGATTACCCTTCGCCTTTGCAAGCCATTTCGCGCCGGATTATTTACTTCCAGCCTTAGAGATCTACCGCAGCAATTTTCAGCCATCCGAGAATCTGAGCAAGCCTCACGTCATGGTAGGCGTTAACATAATTGCGGCTGACACGGATGAAGAAGCTCAGATGCTAGCCACCTCGCAGCAAATACAGTTTCTTAACCTCATTCGGGGTCGTTTCGTCCAGCTGGAGCCCCCAGTAGAAAACATGGACAGCTTGTGGGCTGAATCAGAAGCCGCTGCTGTTCGCAAGCAGCTAAGCTTTAGTATTATCGGACATCCGGATAAGGTTCGCGAGCAGTTACAGTCTGTTATTGATCAAACGCAAGCTGATGAACTTATTGTTTCATCGACAATTTACGATCATCAAGCACGCTTACATTCGTATGAGCTACTGGCCGGCTTATTGAACGGCTAAATGCATGGGCGAGCCCTTCAAGATAAACATAATCGGTATTTTCAATAACCTCCCTCTCTCCAGAGGAGAAAGCCAAGTAAAGCTTGTGGATCGGCTTACGGAAGATAACGAGAAGAATAGAGCTGATTACTAACAAGCTGCCAAGAGCGACCACAAGCGAATTGAATTTAAATTGAAAATACAATGCGACCCCCATCAAGATAATGCCAAGGATGCAAAGTGTATAGGGAAACTGCCTGAAAGCTCTCTCAAGCTTGATCGAGCATAGATGCCGTAAGGCAAATCGAGTGTTTCCGCTTATAAACATTTCTCTCGTAATGGTGAAATTCTGATCTTGGTATAGTTGTTGGTTATCCATATAATCCCTCCTCCCTGATGTTATTTCGACGTGCAATTGGAAATACCTACTTCATCCCTTGCCAGCTATACACTTTTCCTAAAAAACTACGAAGGCACAATCTGACGCAACTTCGAAGCGTAGCTCCATTGTCACAAAATGAGGCTGTCGATTAACAGTTCATAACTTCGGAAATCTGCGGGAGACCACAAAATGTATGCGAAAAATCGTACAAAATGAGCGTCACACACATCGAATCAGTCGATTCTATACGAAATTTCATACAAAAAAATTTAATTTGAGCCCGGATTCTGGAAATGTATGCGAAAAATCATATACATTCTCTGCATGTGTACGTTCATGTTAAAACTGTCCACAATTAATCGGCAGCCTCAAAATGCAGCAAAGAGAGCGTCTAAACCAGTAGCATGGCACCATTATCGCAAAAATGCAGCAATGTAGAAAAAAAAGCCCTGACTCCTATCGAAGGGAGTTCAGGGCTTTGTGCGATCCACAACCATCTATTCCTTAATAACACCTTTTTTCAATATCAGGTTCGCATAGAGTGCGCTTTCTCCAGTCGCGATCACGGCATAAGCCTTCTTCGCTCGCTCGTAGAAGGCGAAACGCTCCACTTCCTCGAATGGAGCCGAGAAATCGGTACGATCCTGGATGATTTGTCCATAAGTACCCCAAATCGGAGTTTCTACGGTATCTCCCGGCACGACCTGCATAAGTGCCGCCGGCTTATCTACATACGGGTCCAATGGAAACAATTGAAGAATGGCATCGAGCAGCTCAGGAATCCCATGGCCGTCTGCGCGTATTAGCCTCTGTGCATGGCTGGCCGCCGGGAAGTTGCCATCTGCTAATACGATTTCATCGCTATGTCCCATCTCCATTAATACCTTCATGAGTTCTGGAGAGATCTGTCTAGGAATTCCGATTAACATAATTATTCTCCTCTCTTCTACACCCTTCCGAACCCCATAAACGTTTCATAGGCAGCTGCCCAATTTTTGTCGCCTTCCGGCTCGTACGCATCAATTGGAAAAGATCTAGCCACGAGCTTCCGGGCCTCCTGTAAATTCGCACATTGTCCCAGCGCAACAAGCTGTAATAGCATATTGCCAATCGCACTCGCTTCAACCGGTCCTGCCCACACCGAGCGACCTAAAGCATTCGCCGTGAATTGACAGAGCAGCCGGTTTTGGGTGCCGCCCCCAACCATGTGCAACCCGCCATACCGCGTATCCGTCAACTTCTCCGCTTGCTCTAAAGCCTGTCGATAACGGAGTGCCAAGCTCTCTAGGATGCAGCGGATGACCTCACCTTCTGTTTGAGGAATGGGTTGACCGGTTTCACCGCAGAACTCCCGAATCTTATCCACCATACTTGCCGGGGCAAAAAACCTCGGATCATCCGGATGAATCAGACTGCGGAATGACGCTGCCTCTTCTGCCATGCGTACAAGCTCTGGGAAGCTTAACTCGTTTCCCCCTTCATCCCATTCTCGCTTACATTCCTGCAGCAGCCATAAGCCCATGATGTTCTTGAGCAATTGGTAGGTCCCGCCGACGCCGCCTTCGTTGGAAAATTCCAGCTCCATCGTATCTCGGCCAAGCTGCGGCTGCGCCATCTCTGTCCCAAGCAACGACCACGTCCCGCAGACGAGATAGGCGAAGGGCTCCTCCCCCGCAGGAACGGCAGCAATCGCGGATTCCGTATCGTGTGTTCCGACGGCAACCGCTTGAATAGCTGTCGGTATACCTAATTCTGCGGTAACGGCAGGTGTGAGCGGCCCGATTAAGGTGCCGGGATGAATCGGCTTCAGAAACAAACGGGAAGGTATTTCGAGCTGCGCCATAAGGGGTTCATTCCAAGCTTGCGTGCCCGGGTTGAAAAGCTGGGTTGTTGTGGCCATCGTAAATTCGCATATCTTGATACCCGTTAGCAAATAAGTAAGCAAATCCGGGGTTAATAGCAACGTCTGAGCAATGTCGAGCTTCGGAGAGGCAGCCTTCTTCATCGCATATAACTGATAGAGCGTATTAAAAGGCATAAATTGCAGCCCGCTCTGCCGGAACAAAGCTTCTTGGCCGATGATAGCGTTAACTTCTTCGATGAGCCCTTCCGTATGCGAATCTCGATAATGATAAGGGTTTCCCAGAAGCTCTCCATTGCCATCTATTAATCCGAAGTCTACTCCCCAAGTATCAATTCCAAATGTAAGAGGAGAGTACCCCTGCTGAAAGGCAAGACGAATTCCCTTCTTCAACTCATGCAGCAGCCGTAAAATATCCCAGTGCAAATGGTTGCCCACTTGAATGGCATGATTGGGAAACCGGTGGATTTCCGTCACCTGCAGCTTAGACTGACCATTTGAATCTTCAGTCAACTGCCCGACCAAAGCCCGACCGCTGCTCGCTCCCATATCGAAAGCCAATACCGACTTGCCCGTCGTCATCTGAATTCCTCCACCGATAGCCTTTATTTCATTTTCTGTAATAATTCGATCCGATAAGCTTCGCTCTCTAACGAAGCGATTTCCTCGAATTCTTCCTTGGTCAGCACCTTAGGTTGTTTGATAGCAGTTGCAATCAAGAAAATCTTTGCGCTTTCCTCTACGACCTCGGTACGATAATAAGCTTCGCGAAGATTACGACCGGTCGTAACAAGCCCATGGTTGCCGAGCAGAATCGAGGAATGCTCGATTTGGGCAACAACAGCGTCAGCCAGCTTATCTGTAGTCGGCAATACGTAATCGACATAAACAGTTTTGCCAACAAGCGCCGCTTGGTCCGGGAACATAATCGGCAGATCCTTCTCCACGAGGGTAAAAGCAATGCAATAAGGCGGGTGGGTATGCACCATCGCGCCGATTTTCGGATTCTGCCGATAAGCATACAGATGCATAAGCACTTCGGAAGAAGGACGCAGACCGATATCCGTAATATGTCCAGTCTCAATGTCCACTTCTACCCATTGCTCCGGTTTAATCTCGTCCAGAGCGAAGCCGCTCGGAGAAAGATACATCTTGCCCTCGTGACGAGCGCTGAGATTACCTCCGGGTCCGACAACAAGCTTGTTCGAGACGGTTTTTTGCGCATATTTGCATAATTCAAGGCGAATATCTTGGCTGCTCATTAGGTTTCTCCATTCTTCAGCAGAGACAACAGCCGTCTGCCCCTTATGGAAAACAGACGGTCGATGTCGTTTATGATTTATTTGTATAGCGGTCCGAAATTATTGCAAGCCCGGTAATCCGCGCTTTCCGGATCGTTCGTACCGAACAAGCCCCATGCGCGAGGACGGAAGACTTGGCTTTCAGGCACATTATGCATGCTGACCGGAATACGAAGCATCGAGGCAAGCGTAATCAGATCGCCGCCGATATGTCCGAAGCTAATTGATCCGTGGTTCGCACCCCAGTTATCCATTACATTATAAACGCTGCTGAAGGAGCCTTTGCCAGTCAAGACTGGCGCAAACCAAGTCGTCGGCCATGTAGGATCCGTCCGTTTGTCGAGCGTGTCGTGCACGTGCTCCGGCAATTCAACGGAATAGCCTTCTGCGATTTGCAGCACTGGACCAATTCCTTTTACCAAATTCAAACGGGACATCGTCATCGGCATGCCTCCGCGTGTCAAGAAATCTGAGGAAAAACCGCCTCCACGGAAATATTCAACTGAGGCTGGACGCCAAGATGTTGCATCTAAACACTTCTTAGCTTCTTCTGTGGAGATTTCCCAGAAAGGCTTCATTGCCGGTTTGCCGTCCTTCGTCTGCTCTCCGGATCCATCTAATGTTGCCGATCCCGAGTTAATCAAGTGAAGAATGCCGTTCTCTGCGGCTCCGGTTAATTTGTATCCTGTTACTCGTTTAACAGATTCCGGACTCCAATAAGTCCGCACGTCCGCGAAGATTTGTGCCGTATTCGTCAGCAAGCTGCCGAACAGCATAACAGCTCCGTTCAAGCTGTCATTCTCCGTTGCCACCATGTAAGGTGCGCGGATACCATTCCAATCGAAAGAGGAATTCAGGATCGATTCCATGAAATCTCCATTAGGGAAATGATCCGTCCATTGCCGTTGGCCTTGGAAACCGGACACGATCGCATTATGCCCTTGTGCTTCTTCTCCGAAGTCAAGCTCTGCGAGCCGCGGATTTCCGATCATAAGATCGCGAGCGATAATCGTCATTTTTACAACCGTTTCCCAATCCTTGTCCTTCTGCTCGCGAGACGATTGAATATCCGCAGCATTATTGTCAGGACCTTCGATACAGTTCTCCTTAACCCAAGATAGCGCTTTCTCGAACTCTATAGGATCGTAGATTTTCTCATCTATACGACGTACGAATTCAGACATATCAATATACTCCGTACGAAGACCCAAGTATTCTTGGAAGAAGCTATCGTTTACGATGGAGCCTGCAATTCCCATAGAGACAGAACCCATCGACAGGTACGATTTACCGCGCATGATCGTAACGGCTAGACCAGCTTTGGCGAATGCTAGCAGCTTCGCTTTAACATCCTCAGGTACATCCGTCGTTCCTGCATCCTGAACATCATTGCCATAAATTCCGAACGCGGGAAGCCCCTTTTGCGCATATGCAGATAACACCGCAGCCAAGTATACTGCTCCAGGACGTTCCGTACCGTTGAAGCCCCAAACCGCTTTCGGTATCGATGGATCCATATCCATCGTTTCTGTACCGTAACACCAACATGGCGTTACCGTTATCGATACCCCTACGCCTTCTTTGGCGAATTTACTCGCTGCAGCAGCAGATTCCGCAACGCCGCCTATCGTAGAATCCGCGATAACGCATTCAACAGGTGAACCGTCGGGATAACGTAAGTTTTCAGAGAAAAGCTTAGCCACACCAATGGCCATGTTCATGGTTTGTTCTTCAAGAGACTCGCGTACACCATTACGTCTGCCATCAATTGTCGGACGAATACCGATTTTCGGAAATCCGCCATTCCATCTGAAATGCTGCTCAGCCATGTATTTCCCTCCAATAGTCAAATTAAATGTTACCGATAACCTTAAATTATCAGTGTAAACGCTTGCTGTCAATCCTTTAATTTTGTAAGATAAAAGAACGTATTGACATGAAGGAGCTTCGACTATGGTTACAATTTACGACATTGCGGCCAAAGCCGGTGTCTCTGCGATGACCGTTTCTAGAGTTATCAATAACACAGGGAAAATAAGTGATAAGACAAAGGTGAAGGTCCGTCGCGTAATGGAAGAGCTAAACTATGTCCCCAATCACATGGCTCGCAGTCTTGTTCTTCAACAGAGTAATTTGTTGTTTCTGCTAATAACAGACATTACTAACCCATTCTATACAACACTAGCGCGCGGCGCAGAGGATGCCGCAAAGAAACACGGCTACCGCCTGCTGTTCGGCAACTCGGACGAGAGCGTGGAGAAAGAGAAGGATTACCTGGACACGATCCTTGCGACAAGAGCCGATGGCGTCTTAGTCGCACCTGCCGGTGATCCTTCGCTTCCGCATTTGGAGACATTGCGCAAGCATCGGGTACCTTTTGTGCTTCTCGATCGAGAAGTACCCGGAATGGAAAGCGATGTCGTGCTTGGGGATAGTAAAGAAGGAGCGCGCAAGCTTGTTGATCACTTGGTCTCTATGGGACATCGCCAGATTGCTCTAATTAATGGTTCTCCCTATGTTTCTAGCGCGAGGCTGCGGTTGGAAGGCTATCGAGAGGCTTTGAAGTTAAATGATCTGATTTATGACGAGGGATATGTTCTGGAGACGGCATTTGAGCTTCGTAACGACTTGTCGGATATCGAAGCATGGCTTGATCGTATGGATCCAATGCCAACTGCAATCGTCGCAGGAAATAACGTGCTCGCGGTAGAGGTCATACGGACGCTCCATAGCCGCGGCGTCAAGGTCCCGGAGCAGATTTCGCTTGTCTGCTTCGATGATCTCGGTCCCTATTCAGAGATTGATCCTTTCCTGACCGTCGTCGCGCAGCAAGCCTATCAATTCGGCTATCTAGGCATGCAATTGCTTATCGAACGAATTGGGCAACGCGGCGAGACGGGAATTCCATGGAAGAAAATCGTCCTCCCTGCAGACTTGATTATTCGCAGGTCTGTTACCCTTCCAGCCAGATTGTCTTCTCTTTACCCGCTGTACGGCGACTGACTGGAGGCAATAGATCCGGATAACCGACATAGATAAGTCCGACGACCTGTTCACGATCTTTCAGGTCCAAAGCTTTCTTCATCTTCAGGTGATAGGCAGGGTCTCCCGTGCGCCATACCGCTCCAAGTCCCTTTGCGTGTGCAGTAAGCAGCAGGTTCTGCACCGCTGCATGCGACGCGGCCAATTCTTCGGCGATGTTAACTCGCGGCATGTCCGAAGGCACACAAATCGCGGCGATAACAACCGGTGCGCGGAACGCTTTTGCCATCTCTTTATTTAAGCGTTGCTCACGTTCTGCGTCCGGCACATCCAGCAAACCTTCTGCTGCAATATCCTCATACGCTTGACCTAATGTTCGCCTGCCTTCTCCGGTCATGACGATAAATCTCCACGGCTCAGTCCCATGATGGTTCGGTGCCCAAACAGCCGATTCAATGAGTTCTTCCACAAGCTCTTTGGGCACCGGATCGTTTTTTACTTTTCCAATGCTTCGCCGTCCGCGAATAATATCGTCTAAGTTACCCATAAAATCAATTCCTCCAATTCCTCCCTAAACTTCTCTAACATTTATAATACTGCCCTTATTTGTAATTAGAATCAAGTCTGCCTAGTGTTATTCGAGGCGTATTTTTCCCATAAAAAATTTCATCCATTTCGACCTTCAAGCGGCTGGTGATCTGCTTTTCTTCTTCTGAAGTCAGCTTTTCCTTAGAGTAACCGAACAGATAATTGTCCAGATCAAATTGCTTTAGCTTGCATTTGGTATGAAATATATTTTCCTGATAAACGTTCACGTCAATCATGTCGTAATTGTCTATAACATCATCCGGGATATAATTCTGTATAGAGCTAATGTCGTGATCAATAAATAACTTATTCCCGTCAATATCGCGAGTAAAGCCGCGAACCCGGTAATCGATCGTCATAATATCCGTATCGAAAGAGTGGATCATATAATTAAGCGCCTTAAGAGGAGATATTTCACCGCAGGTCGATACGTCGATATCAGCCCTGAAGGTACTGATCCCTTCGTCTGGGTGGTATTCAGGATACGTATGTACCGTGATGTGACTTTTGTCTAATTGCGCCAGAACAGCTTTTGGCAATGGCCCAGGCGACTCATCGTACGACTCAGTCGGCACTTCAACAATAGGTCCCTCCGAGATAAGATAAGTGACACTCGCGCCCTGTGGAATATAATCCTGTTTAGCAATATTAAGAACATGTGCGCCTATTATTTCGGTCACATTCTGCAAAATATGCGTTAAACGGTCGGAGTTGTACTGTTCATCAATGTAAGCGAGGTAGGCCTCGCGTTCTTCTTTCGTTCGGGTAAAACAAATATCGTACATATTAAAGCTCAGGGATTTCGTCAAATTATTAAAGCCATGCAGAGTAATACGTTGCTCGTGGGTTAAACTCATACGCGACTCCCTCTTCTCTTATAGGAATTCATACGACGACTCTACTTATATTACCCATTTTATAAATGATGCCTCTCCTTTGGACAAAAAAAGACGACCCTTTTCGAAAAAGTCCGAAAAAGATCGCCCTTCTTGCATATTTGATTGCTCTCATCAGATTCAGAAATACACACTAATCGTGATCCTTGTCATCATCGTCATCGTTATGTTCAAACTCGATTTCCAGCTTTTTACCGTTGGAAAATTTGATTTCAATCTTCAGCTCTTTCAGCTCATCCTTTTCTATTTCCAAGAGTGATAATATATTTTCCATAATTTCTTGTCTCGTCATTTGTTCTGATAAATTAGCTTGCTGAAGGATATTTTCAATAAATTCAATTGCTTCTTTCCCTTTCAGCTCTTCTTTATCCTTTTCCGATTTTTGTTCCACCTCAGCTTCTACATTCCCATTTTTGTTTTTATATTTCAGTTTGTACTCTTGGTCGTTCCCCATTTCCATATCCACTTCAAACTTTAGAATGGCAGAAACCGTATCGCTGACATCCTTGTTATCCAATAGCGAAGCTTCAATGACAATTTGATCTTTCACGACAAGGCTTACCGGGTCACCCGCAGCTAATTGATCAGCACGGATGAATTTGGTGTGATACTGCACCAGCAACTCCGAAGAAATACCGTAGGATAATGATTCTCCGGTGAAACTATCAATTGTGATCTGACCGTTAACTGAATGATAGACGTTGCTTGTTACGCTTACGTCATCAAAATCAAGGTCATGGACTTTACCGCTTACATGAATGGCGCCGGAATTCTCAAGTAAACCATCGTTCGTTCTATCCAACAAAGAAGCCATTTCTGCCCTTGTCACATTTTTGTTCGGTTTAAAGCTTCCATCCGGATACCCGCTGACAATGCCATGCTCAACTGCCACATTAATATAGCCGACCGATCCTGCCGGAATATGATTTGCATCTTTAAAATCCGGTATGGTTGTCATTTCACGTAGTGCTTCTGCTTGCAATCCGAGCGACTTCACAAGTAATCTGGCTACCCAGACCCGGCTAGCGGGCTTGTCCGGTTGAAGTTGATCTTCACTCGTATCAAAAAGTCCGTTTTCCAATGCAACAATAACATGTCCTTTTGCCGATTTGAATCGCTTGTCTATCTGTGCTGCATCCTTAAAATGAAGTTTGGCATCGGGGGACTTCGCTTTCGCTTCTTCTTCCAATCCCATTAATCGCACAGCGGTTACGATAGCCTGTACGCGGGTTACCGGCTGATTCGGACGAAAAGTGCCGTCCTCATAACCCTGGAACACACTTTTCGACTGCATTTTCCCTATGTAACCGGCAGCCCATGCGGCTTCCTCAATATCGTCAAATTCCAAAACGACTTGAACCCGGCCATCCTCCGCAATGGTTGTCTTCACTTCTTGCGCTGCAAAAACGTTCCCTGCCAACCCGAACAGCACACATACGGCAAGCAATAAACTGAAAACACTTTTCATCCTAGTCATAATATTCTTCCTCCCCATTGAAATCTCTCAGCTATTTATTATTACGTCGAGAGCTGTCGTTTTATGGGGGTGCATCTAAGTTCTCGGCAGTTTATTTTTGAGAATCTATTATGAATAAAGATGCATCATGGCCCATGAATATTTTACTTCCAGTATAAATAGTTTTAGATTGAATTTCTCTGTACCCTATATTAGTCATCAGGTCAATAAGCTTTTCTTGATCAAATCCGTTATGAACCATATCTGAGACTATTTCTTCATTTTTATTATAATCTACGATTATTAAATGCCCTCCTAGATTTAGAACATCATATAATCTCGATAAAACTAACTCAACATCATTAATATGGAGTAAAACCTGAGCCATAAAAATATAGTCTGCATGTATATCCGATCGATCTTCCTTTTCGAAATCAAAACATAATGTATCAATATTCTGAATATTAAAGTCAGCAATTTTCTGTTTTATTTGATTAATCATATTTTGTGATGTATCCAGAAAAAGCATAGTATTGAAATCATTTAACAAGTTCATTCCAACAAGACCAGTTCCACACCCAAAATCAATAGCGTTCTTATTATTAGCATCAACTAAATATTCACGAATGGCATCTGATGATACCTTTGCAATTTGAACTCTTTCAGAAGTATCATAACTACTAGCTATCATTTCAAACTTATCAGTATTTCCCATTATTATCTCTCCAATCTGCGTTAATATAATGCACCGCTATGATTTCCAACTCAACCCTACCCTGTCTGCCGTAATTCTCATTTCATTTGGCAGCTCCGCCTTGAACTCTCGACCGTCCGGGAGAATAATACGCCAAGCATGCAGCAGCTGGTAGTTGATGTCGCCGTATTTCTTCCCGCCGTATTTAATATCACCGATCAGCGGATGACCGATGTCCTGGAAGTGGGAGCGGATCTGGTGCGTGCGTCCACTAATTAATTCAACTTCAACTAACGAGTAAGAAGTCCCTGTTTGCAGCACACTGTATTTCGTGACGGCCGTCTTTGTGAGCTCAGCCCCTCCGTGACGCTCGGCTTCAGCAGGACTGTTAACGACATACGTGCGGTTCTTCTTCTCATCGCGAATGAGATCCCCCGATAACGTCCCTTCACCTGTGAGATTTCCTTCAACTATCGTCACATAATATTTCTCCAACTGATGCTTCTGGATCCATTGATTCAGCTGATGCAGCATTCCGGCTGTCTTACCAACAAGAATAAGTCCGCTGGTATTCCGATCAAGGCGGTTAGCCGTCGCAGGCATGAACAAAGGACTGTCCAGCTCCCCTTTGCGATATAAGTAGGCATGAACGCGATTCACCAGCGTATCCTTCTGATCCGCTTGGTCGGGGTGTGTGAGCATACCCACGGGCTTATTGACTACGAGCAGTTCCGCATCCTCGAACACGACGTCGATGTTGGCATTAACACCTACATACTTCGCCTTCTTCTGACCTATGCTGGCTTCCTGATACGCAGCATCCTCTACGTACAGCATTAACTCGTCGCCTGCTACTAGCTCGTAGTTCTGGTTCTTCCGTTTGCCGTTTACTCTTACTTTCCCTTGATCGATCATTTTATAAATTTGTCCCAGCGGAATGTTAGGCATTAAGTTTCTTAGAAATCGGTGCAGCTTCTTGCCCCCCTCCGAAGGGGTGACCTTGCGGTTGATCATATCGTTATCTCCTCTGGCTGTAATACACGCGAAATTGTATATCTTGATTATAGTTTCCGAAGCCCGCTCCATACAAAGTCAGCCCGCCCACATGGTCTGCATCTTCCTCAACGGCGAACCGCAATGTCCAGAAATTGTTCTCTAACTGCAAGTCACTAATCTTCACGTTCGAAATCTGCTGTCCATCCATGTAGGTACCCGTCCGATTCACTCTGAGCACCTTCCACAGCCCATACTGGTTAAGCGGCATTGCCCACCAATCCGGAGTGAACCTGCCGCGCGAAGTTTCTCCGTAATCACCCGGACTTGTCCACTCCCCAAGCTGAATATCATTTACATAGAACCGGATGTCCGAAGGCCATTGATCATTCGAGCCTGGGGCTTCCGAAGCGATCTCCATCGAGATTTCCAATTCTTCAGGTACTTGGCTAGGATGCAAATAATTCGGCGTCTTATACTCTACGTATCCTTTGCCAAACCAGAGAATAGCCGCACTCATACGTTCGGGTTCAAGAAAATAACGCGGGTCGTCAAACTGTCCGATCATCTTGTCACGAGTAGCTAGACCGCAAGTAGGCTGCACCTCGAAGGAAGTGTAGTGCCCGATAGGAATATTCTGCTCGTAAAACAATCTTTCTTCCGCTCCTGCCTGAGGAAGCGTAATTTCTACGCTCGTCTCGGCAAGAGAACAAATCTTATGAGTGCCTCCCTCTTTGCGAACCATCTTTGTCTCTATTAATCCGGCAACCTCGAGCTTTCGGATATGCATGGTCAGGATTGCACTGCTAAGCTCAAGCCTGCCGGCGATTTCTTTCAAATTCATCGTTTTTTCAGCAAGCAGCTCCAATATCCGAAGTCGCACCTCGCTGGCTAACGCCTCATAAAGAGGAAGCCACTTCCTCTGCGTATTCGCTTTAATCATGGGGGGACCTCCCAAAAATATCTATTCAATTAATATAAATATAAATTCTTGAAAAATCAAATACAAAAACAGAAATTCAGTCTTGCAAAAAGATCTCTTATCGCGTTTAATAGTTATTGAGCAGTCATATTTGTTTCTTAGTTAATAATTATATTAATTAAAGGGGAGAAAGTAATATGTCAATTCAGGCTAAAATGATTGTCGACAAGGATTTTGTTATCGGGAATATCGACGAGCGTATCTATGGCTCTTTCATTGAACATCTCGGGCGCGCTGTATATGGAGGCATCTATGAGCCGGGTCATCCCGAAGCCGATGAGCAAGGGTTCCGAAAGGACGTATTGTCTTTAATTCAGGCGCTTCGCGTGCCTATTATTCGTTATCCGGGCGGCAACTTCGTTTCCGGTTATGATTGGAAGGACGGAATCGGACCGAAGGATCAGCGTCCGAGCCGCTTGGAGCTTGCCTGGAGAACCGTAGAGCCTAACCAATTCGGCTTAAACGAATTCGTCGATTGGTCTCGCATAGCAGGAACCGACGTTATGTGGGCCATTAATTTGGGTACGCAAGGAATTGATGAAGCTCGGAATATCGTCGAGTATGCCAATCACTCCTCTGGCTCTTACTGGAGTGATCTGCGTATTAAACACGGTTACGAGAAGCCTCATGCTATAAAAACCTGGTGCCTTGGCAACGAAATGGACGGACCTTGGCAGATCGGCCATAAGACCGCTGAAGAATACGGAAGATTAGCAGTCGAATCCGCCAAAGTCATGAAGTGGGTCGACCCTACGATTGAGCTGGTAGCCTGCGGCAGTTCAGGCAAAGGCATGGCTACCTACCCCGAGTGGGAAGCTACCGTTATGGATCATACCTATGATCATGTCGAATATCTTTCCTTGCACACGTATTATGGAAATCATGAAAATGACACGCCTACCTTCCTTGCACGCTCCATAGAAATGGAGGATTTCATTCGAAGCGTAACGGCAACCTGCGATTATATTAAGGCTAAAAAGAGAAGCAAGAAAACAATGATGCTTTCCTTCGATGAATGGAACGTATGGTTTCACTCCAACGAGGCTGACAGGAAAATGGACCCTTGGCAGATCGCTCCTCCGCAGCTCGAGGATATTTACACAATGGAGGATGCCCTTGTCGTAGGCTGTATGCTAATCGCCCTGCTTAAAAACGCGGATCGCGTGAAAATGGCTTGTCTAGCCCAGCTCGTAAATGTCATCGCTCCGATCATGACCGAGAACGGTGGCCCAGCTTGGGCACAGACGATCTATTATCCTTACATGCATACTTCCATCTACGGACGCGGCAAAGCCCTTGTACCCCTTGTTCAGTCTCCTAAATACGATACAAAGGTCATTACTGACATTCCTTACCTGGAGTCGATCGCTGTATACAACGAAGAACAGAATGAAGTAACGATATTCGCCGTAAATCGCGATTTAGAGAACTCGCTGCCTTTAGAGGTAGATTTGCGCAGCTTCGGTGAATGCAAGGTTATAGAGCACCTGGTTCTGGAAAATAACGATCTCAAAGCCGTTAACTCCTTGGCGCAGCCTAATCGCATTACGCCTCATACCAATGGTAACGCCAAAGCGGACGGCTCTAAAGTCAACGCCAGCCTGAGCAAAGCTTCCTGGAACGTAATTCGGCTTAGCCTGCAATAGGTTATTAGAAAAAAAAGCTTGAACAGACATTAATCTGTTCAAGCTTTTTTATCCTATTGCTGATTCACTGGGTTTTGAATCTGGCTTATTACTCTGTTTGTATGGCATAAATTCGAGCTTCATGGGGAAGAAGCTCTATATTGTCAGTAGGTTCAATTTCGTTCACCGAATAGTTGGATAGCAATAATTTCAGGATTGTCCCCTTAAAGGTGGATGGCAATCGTAAAGACGATTCTTCATCCGAATGGTTAAGTACGATTAACCATCGTTCTTCACCTAAAGTTCGAGTATAGACATAAAGATGCTTGTCCTCCAACCACTCCGGCAACTCTTCGAATAATCCATATATCATGACTTCATGATTTTTGCGCAGCCTGATCAACTGCTGATAGTACCGATAAACCGAGTCCCGGACTGACATATCTCTTTCTACATTGATCTCATTATAATTCGGATTAATGTTGATCCATGGGGTGCCGGACGTAAATCCTGCGGAATTCGAATCATTCCATTGCATGGGCGTGCGGGAATTATCCCTGCTTAAGGCTTGCAGGCTTTGAAGAACCTCCTGCGGGTGTCTACTCTTCCCAACCTCTTCAATGTAACGATTCTTCATCGCGATGTCATTGTAATGCTCAATAGAATCGAACCGTACGCCGGTCATTCCGATTTCTTCACCTTGATAAATATAAGGAATACCTGGAAGGGTATGAAGCATAGTTGCGAGCAGCTTAGCCGATTCCACCCTGTATGCGCCGTCGTTTCCATATCGGGTAACTTGTCTGGTATGATCATGGTTATTCAAGAACTGGGAATTCGATCCTTTGCCCCAAAGTCCCTTATACCAACGCCTCTGGATATCCTTGAATCGAAGCATGTCCCACGTCGGCATTTGATCGCACACTTCAAAATGGAACAGCATGTTTAACTCCCTGCGGTCTTCCCCAACATACTTTAAACCTTCCTCGGGAGTTACGAATGCCGCCTCCCCAACCGTTACAATATCATAATGACGGAATACCTGTTCGTTCATTTCCTTGATATAGGAATGTAAACCAGGGTTGTTTGTTAAATACTGAATATCTTCCGGATTGTCTGAAACGGGAAATCCTTCCGGCTTAGCCAATAAAGCAATCGCGTCTAAGCGGAAGCCATCTATGCCTTTATCCAGCCAGCACTTCATCATTCGATAGATTTCCCTGCGCAATTCCGGGTTCTCCCAATTCAAGTCCGGCTGCTCGATTGCAAAGGAATGAAAATAATACTGTTCCGTTTCTCCATCCCATTCCCATGTTGACGGAGAGAAATAAGAACGCCAATTGTTGGGAGCTACTCCGTTTTTCGCATCCTTCCATATATACCAGTCTCTTTTAGGATTTTCTTTGCATGACCTTGACTCCAAGAACCACGGATGCCGGTCCGATGTATGATTGACGACCAGATCCATGATCAGCTTCATCCCTCGGCCATGGACCCTAGAAATCAGTTTTTCTAAAATCTCCATCGTCCCTGCTTTTGGCATTATGGCTTCGTAGTCGGAGATATCGTATCCGTTGTCCATATCCGGAGACTCGAACACAGGGTTCAGCCAGATAATATCAACACCCAGCTCTTGAATGTAATCCAGCTTTTGAATCAAACCTTCCATATCACCATAGCCGTCTCCGTTCGAGTCATAAAAGCTTCTCCAGTAGACTTGGTAAACTACGGATTCTTTCCACCAATTTTTATTTCTATATGACAATGAAATACCCTCCGTTTATTCGTGAAGACTTATCAATGATTTTATTTTACCGCTCCTGCAGCAATTCCCTTAATAATATATTTTTGCGCAAAAAAGTAGAAAATAAGAACAGGTATAATCGTCAACGTCAAACCGGCCATCGCTAGGTTCCACACTATTGTAAACTCACCGAAGAAATAGAAGGTTGACAACGGAATCGTGCGCAGAGCTTTATCCGAAAGCGTCAAAGACGGCAGCAGGTAGTCATTCCACATCGCGATTACGTCCAATATCGCAACGGTGATCGTAATCGTCTTCAGCATCGGAAACACGATTCTCCAAAACACTCCGAATTTACTGCAGCCGTCTAGGGTCGCGGCTTCCTCCAACGCAATAGGAACAGACTTAATGAAGCCGTGATACAGGAATACCGCTATACTGGCATGGAAGCCTATGTTCATATAGATCAAGCCCCCATGCGTATTCAACATCGGGATATGAAGATTATCGCGAATCCAGTCCATGACCTGCATTAAAGGCATCATCAAGGTTTGAAACGGAATGAGTACCGTGGAGACGAAAATCATAAAGATGATTTTACTCAGCCTATTCTCTGTCCTTACCAGCATCCATGCCGTCATTGAAGCTAAAGTAACGAGGATGAGCACCGAAACAAGGGTCACATACAATGAGTTGCCAAAAGCAGTTAGAAAATTCATTTTTTCCATAGCTTTTGCGTAGTATTGAAAGCTAAAAGAAGAAGGCAAGGCCAATGCGTTCTCATATAACTCCGCACGGTCTTTAAAAGAGTTTACGACCATAATATAAACCGGAGATAAGAAGGCAAGTGCAATAACAACAAGCAATGCTTCAAGCATCAGTTTACTTGTTCTTTTCATTACATTTGCACCTCTCTTTTCTTCGTGATGACAACTTGGGTCATCGTAACGATCGCCACGATCAAGAAGAATACAATGGCTTTGGCTTGACCGAGTCCATAGCGGCCGTAGCCGAATATTTCATTAAAGATATTCATGGCGAGCAATTCCGTCGCGTTAATTGGTCCTCCGTTTGTTAAGGACAGATTTACATCGAATATTTTGAATGCACCGGAAAGCGTCAAGAACAAGCAGATCGTGAAGGAAGGCATTAGAAGCGGAAATATGATTTTGGTAAGTCTGTGCCACAGATTCGCGCCATCTACCCTGGCAGCCTCGAGCATTTCATCCGGAATTCCCTGAATGCCGGCAATATAAATAATCATCGTATAACCAGCCATTTGCCAGGCAAAAACAATCACTAGCGCATATAAAGCATATTCCGGGTTAAGAAGCCAATTAAAGAAAAAACCTTCGGAGCCTGTTTTCTGGCCAATGAATTTGAATGCATCCGTAAAAATAAATTTCCAAATGTACCCAAGTATCAAACCGCCAATCAGATTCGGCATAAAGAACATCGTTCTTGCCATATTACTTGCGCGAAGCCCCATCGTTACGAGCAACGAAAAAGCCAATCCCAATAAATTGACAAGGATAAGCGCCAGCACAGTAAATTTAACGGTGTGCCACCCCGAAGTAAGAAAACGCTCATCTTGGAACAACCTAACATAGTTATCAAAGCCGACAAAGACTTTAGGGTTTGCAGCAATACCATCCCAGCTTACGAAAGAATAGATAATACCTATAATGAACGGTATGATCACAACCGTAGTAAAAATAAAGAGTAATGGCACCGTAAATAAGGCAAACCAAATCTTATCCTTTTTTTTATGCACATCCATTCCCTCATTTCCGGAGAGGTTCAACTCAAAAGGAAAATATGAACGAAAGCCTAACACCAACATGCAGGTTAGGCTTTCGTTTTAATTAAATAATAAACAGCTTATTATTTGGCAGCTTTTGTCCACACAGCATCCAGCTTCTGCAAATATTGCTCGCCGGTCATGCCTTTAGTAAGGAAGAATTCTTGCGTGACCGGAGTTAAATCATTAACAATGATACCTTGCGGGAAAAAGTTATTTGCCCATGGAATCGTTAGTCCGCTTTTCGTTGCTTCTGACACAGCTTGGGACAGCGGATCCAAACTGGTTGTTTCGATATTCGTCATAGCTGGAATAAATTTGAATTCGTTTACAATCGTATTTTTACCTGTTTCGCTATTGAAGAGCCATTCGATAAAGACATTCGCTGCCTTAACCTCAGCGGCATCTTTCTTTGCATTAATAACCCAACTTCCCGGAATGTCTACAGCGAGCTTGTTATTGCCGGCCAACGGGAGCGGCATCATGCTCACTTCTAAATCCGGGAAATCTGTTAACATGCCGTAGCTCCAGTTACCTTGATGAACAATAGCCGTTTTGCCGGTTGCCAAGTCGCCCATCTGGGAATCGTATGTTACTTCCATCGGATTAACTGAATTTTCTTTGATCGCTTCCATGAATTTCGCGAACTCTTGAAACTCTTTAGTCTCCGCCATCTTGACTTCGCCTTTGTTCAACTTATCTACAAAGGCTTGCGGATCAGGTTGCAATGCGAAAGGAGTATTAATGATGTGCCCGATCAGAAAGTAAGCTTCTGAAGAAAGACTGAACCCGTTCTTCCCATCTGCCTTTAAATTCTTCAGCATAGTAACGAAGGAATCGAGATCCGTTACGTCCTTAGGATCAACCAAGCTCTTGTTGTAGACCAGACCGAAGCCCTCTACGCCAATCGGAACGCCGACGTTTTTGCCGTCTATTTTCACTTCCATGTTAGGAGCAATATTCTTTACATAAGACTCGTTGCTCATGTCGTAGTAATAAGATTTAAACTTTTCCGTTTCCGAACCGGAAGCGACACTGAAGATCGTTGGACCTTCATTAGCTGTAAGCTTAGCCTGCAGTTGCGTCATGTAAGCATCGCCGGCAGAACCCCATACTTCAATCTCATTGCCGGTCTCTTCTGTGTATTTTTTTGCTAACGCTTCCAAAGATTCCGCAATTTCAACCTTCGATTGGAAAATCGAGATTTTTGCCTGCTTTTCAGGTGCTGCTGCCGGCGACGACCCTGAAGCGGCCGGTGAACTTGGACTTGGACTTGAATTGTTATCTGTGGAGTTGCCACAGGCTGCTACTGCCGCTATCAAAACCATTAGCATGACTAAACTGAACATTTTTTTTACTCTTTTCAAACTGAACTCCCCCTGTAAAAACAATTTTGGTTACAGCTTCAATTTGAATTATATTAAAAACGCTTACAATAGTCAATAAAATTTACTTAGTTAATAAGTAAATTTTACTACAATTCTAGCTATTATATAATATATTTTACTATTTTATTATTACAGGTTTATTATTTTACTGTGTTTCTCCATTTTATTGTTGCGCTTAGCTTAAACGGTTCCTTGCTTGTCGTTCCTTCTATTAGACCCAGCAGTTCCTTGGCTGTTAAATAACCACTTTCATAACGAGGGATGGAAATGGTCGTCAACCCTGCCATAGCCGCCATATCGGCATCATCGAACCCTGTAACAGAAATATTATCGGGCACTTTGATATTGTTTTCTTCGAATGCTTTTATAGCTCCAATGGCCATATTATCATTCGCACAAACCAAGATCTCAGGTAAATCATTGCTCAAAATCATGATATTCGCCGCTTGATAACCACTTTTCTCACGATAATTACCATGAAAATAATATTTGCGATCAAACGTGATATTATTTTTTGCCAGCGTATCCGTGAACCCAGCAAATCGTTCTATATTATCTAACGTAAATTCAAGTCCGCCGATAAATCCAAACCGCTTAAAACCCTTGTCAACCAACACCTGCACCATTTCACACATCACAGGATAGTTATCGACAACCACACTTTTGATATTCGCATTTTCATGCTTAATGATTCTATCCATCAGAACGATGGGAAAATCCGGCTTTGCAATAGAGATTAAAAAATCATCTGTTACGCTTCCATCCAGACTTATGGCACCGCTCACAAAGTTGCTTCGCATAAAATTTTCACTGGACTTATTAGTGCATATAATTAAATCATACCCATTTTCTGTGAGATAATCACTGAGTCCATTAATTATCTTTAAGTAAAAACCACGATCAAAGTCACTGAAAATAAATACAATCGTTTTGCTTTTATCTGACTTTTCCTTATTACGCATTTTATTCGGAAAATATCCGTGTTCTGAGCAGATTTGCAGCACTCGCTCCCTAGTCTCTTGTCCTACATTTATACGTCCGTTCAGCACATTGGACACAGTAGAAACCGAAACGCCTGCAATCTTCGCAATCTCCTTCAATCCTGCCGCCATAATAACCGATCTCCTTCGATAGCTTTGTACCCTTAATATAACATATAAAAATTTTATGTAAAATTTACTCGGAAAATTTACTACTTTAAAGCGCATATGATACCAGTATTCTAGCCCTTGTGATATATCATCATTTTTTTAGGAGACTTGCCCAAATCGGTTTTTTTATGTTATAATGAAAGCGCTACCAAAGCAACATCATTCTAAGGGGGATTGGAACGATGAATGCAGCGCTGCAAGAGAAAAATGTGTACGAGGATTTCGAGCCTCGTCAAGACACATTGTTCTTCAAAGTCGGGGCTCATGGATTAATCAGCTTTCACGGGCGGAATTACAACATCAAAAAAAGAATGTCTGCCGAAGAAAGAAACCGTCTCATAACCGATACTTCAACCTTCTGCCGAGTATCCTCGGACTGTTATGTAAACGTACTTAAAATTTCAGTCATGAGTGATGATTTTCTCTTCTTCGGAGACAGCTCTAAACAGATTTCATGCTCCAAACGGAAGCAGCAAATGATTCGTCAGTTGATGCCTGATTAATCCGTTAGATTTACGGTAAAAAAAAGGCAAAGCCTGGGACCATCAAGGGAATGATACTCCCCTTGATGGTCCCAGGCTTTTTATTGTTTGGGAACAAGAAGCTCCATGATAAGTCCAGCCGTTTCTTCGATTGCTTTCTCCGTCACGTCAATAATCGGACAGTTCAAGCGTTCCATAATTTCTGAAGCAAATCGGATCTCCTTCTCAATCCGCTCTAAAGATGCGTAATGAGCTTGACTTGGCAGCCCCAATGTTTTCAGCCGTTCTGCGCGGATCTTGAGCAGACGTTCGGGCTGCATGGTCAATCCGATTAGAAGCCGATTCTGCGATGCTATGAATAACTCCTGCGGCGGCTTTACCTCGATCGTTAGCGGATAGTTCGCAGTCTTTATTCCCTTATGGGCTAGATAAATGCTAAGCGGTGTTTTGGACGTACGAGAAACGCCGACAAGCACGACTTGTGCTTGCAAAAGTCCCCGAGCGTCTTTGCCGTCGTCATACTTGACCGCAAACTCGATCGCTTCGATTTTACGATAATAATTCTCGTCCATCTCATGCAGCAAGCCAGGCTTATATTTAGGAGAATCATTGAAGGTATCGATGAAGGCTTGCATCATGGGACCCATTACATCAACAGCACGAACGCCAAGCCTTATCGTCTCTTCGCGCATCGTCTCGCGCAATTCGGGCTGAACGAGCGTATAAGCGATGAATCCTCCAACCGCTAAAGCTTCGTTGATAATCGATTTGATCTCTTCCTCGAGCTTAATATTACCGAATCTTTTTATTTTTACCTGCTCGGTCGCGAATTGGCGGGTTGTCGCTCTCGCTACGGCCTCCGCTGTTTCTCCTACAGCGTCCGAACATACGAATATAAACTTCTGTTGTTCCGCAGGCATTCTTTCCCCCCCTACTCAGCGATAAAGCCCCTGGTCAAGCTTACCAAGACTTGCGTCATGTTGGTTTTTGTAATTCGTCCGACAACTTCCAATCGGTTCCGATCTCCGGATGGACTGACGACTGGCATGCCGCCGACTTGATGATCCAGCATCTTCTTGGCTGCTTCCAGCACCGTATCCTCGGGAGAAATCAACACGATGCGCGGCAGCCTTGTCATAACCATGCTGATCGGAATGGATGCAGCGTTGGGATTTCCCAGCGTCACCTTAAGCAGATCCTTCAGGGAAACCATTCCCGTTATCGCACCCTGCTCATCCGTTACCGTTAAGAATCCCGTGTTCTCTACGAACAGAGAAATAACGGCATCGTTAACGGTAGAGCTCTCTTCAATAACAACAGGTCGGTTCATAACATCTTTGACCTTCATATTCATAAATTTTTCGTTAAGCTGTCCTTCTGAGGTCATTACTTTTCCAAGAAAATAGCCCACCTTGGGCTTAGCATCAATATAGCCAAGCATGACCAATACTGATAAGTCCGACCGGATTGTCGGACGGCTGATTCCTAGGCATTCAGCAATTTGTTCACCGGTGATGGGGGCGTGTTTCTTAACTAATTCGATAATAGTCATTTGCCTTACCGTGAGTTCGATGCAAAGCCCCCTCCTCTCGGATCCTAATAAAACGGTTGGCTTCATTTATCGGTATCGTTACAGTATATTACTATAGCTTAGGAACTTTCTCCCAATCCTTGAGGAAGCGATCGATACCATTATCCGTAAGCGGATGTTTCCACAAAGCAGGCAGCAGCGTCCCTGGAATTGTAGCAATATGAGCACCTGCAAGGGCAGCTTGCTCGAAGTGTCCGATATGGCGAATACTTGCAGCAATAATCTCGGAAGCTAGTCCATATTGATCCAGCACCTGACGCAAGCTTCTTACCAATAACATTCCATCTACACCGATATCGTCTAGACGACCAACGAATGGGCTTATGTAGGTTGCTCCTGCTTTAGCAGCCATCAAGCCTTGGGCAACGCTGAAAATAAGGGTAACGTTCGTTTTGATGCCTTCTTTATATAGTTGATGGGTTGCTTCCAAACCCGCTTCAGTCATCGGTAATTTAATGACAACATTCGGTGCCCACTCTGCGATTTCATGAGCTTCTTTCAGCATACCTTCTACTTCAAGGCTAATAACTTCTGCACTGACAGGACCTGATACTATGCTGGTAATCTCTTTGATAACGTCTTTGAAAATGCGGCCTTCTTTGGCAATCAGGCTCGGGTTCGTAGTGACTCCGTCAACCAGACCAAGCTTAACGATTCTTTTAATTTCTTCAACGTTACCCGTATCCAAATAAAATTTCATCTTCTGATTATCCTCCTTAAATTGAAAGCATTTGTCGCTATATATGGTATAACACAAATCGATTTATGACACAATATATACAATGGTCATTTTATATGTTGTCATAATGGTAGTTTACCGTTGATTAGTATCTCCTTCTCGGGATGCAGCGATGCCCAGATAGTAATGAAAGGGCTGCCCTATAGTAAAAAGTGAGCACGGAGTTATTTACAACGGTATGACCGTGCTAGAGGCGGGGAATTAGCCCGTCGGGATGAATTAAGACACTGCCAACGTGTTAGAGCTTCGAAAGCGGCCCGTTGGGATGAATTAAGACGCTGCCTGCGTGTTAGAGCTTCGAAAGCGGCCCGTTGGATGGAGTGGAGACATTAAAAAAGTGGCGGACACAGTTCAAAAAACCTCTGCCCCGCCACTTTCTCTTCAGTTCACACTAGCTCGTAAGTCAGCTTTCCTATTCTGGGGACAGCTCTCGATTAATCGCTTAGTGAGCAGCCTTAGCTCGTTCCTTGCCTTTGTCCGATTCACCCGCGTTTTTGTTGGCGGCATCGCGATCTAATTGCATCTCTTCGACGGACTTCACCTTAAGACGCGCTGCACCTTGATAGCCTTCATTCGTAGGAATCAGATTGCCAGACGCAAGACGTGCCTTCGCTGCAGCTATGGAATCCTTGTATTGCGGAAGCCACTTCTCCCCGGCTACCAGCATTTCATCAACCATCTGCCAAATCTCGTTCGGGTTGCAAACCGCTCCCACGAGCGGATCCATCATGAACGCTTGACGAAGCAATTTATCGTCGCCATGCACGGCTGCCTCGACCGCTAACCGTTGCACCGATATACTCACGTTACAGACGGCTGCAGGACCAAGAGGAAGATCACCGACGAGCGGCATGGAGACCCCATTACGATCCGCGTAACCCGGCGCTTCAATAATAGCATCCTTTGGCAGGTTGGAGATGACATTCTCGTTCACAACGTTAAAGTGTCCGCGGTAAACCCGTCCCGTTTCCAAGCCCTCAATGATGTAAGATCCATGCTCTTCTCCGCGTTCTTCGGCTGCGTACTTAAAGGCAGGCTCTTTCATCCAGTTCGGAAAGTCCGTCTCGAACCAATTGCGTCCTTCGGTACAAACTCTAAGATATCCCCCGGTCTCCCCGTTTATCCAATATCCCAGATCGATCCACTGCTCGATTTCGTCCGGACGCTTGCGGTACCAAGGAACATATTCACTAAGATGACCGTTCGATTCCGTGCTGTAGTACCCGAACCGTTTCAGCATGTCAATTCGAACTTTCTCCGTGCGACTGAAATCCTCATGTTTCTCGAATGCTTCGAGCAGCTTCCCTGTCAAATCCTCACCATTGTGGCGAATTTGAATATACCAGGTTTGATGGTTGATTCCTGCACAAATAATGTCGACTTCCTTCTTGTTCAAGCCGAATGCTTCAGCAATTTGTCTGTGTCCGCCTTGAACGCCATGGCAAAGTCCGATCGTATTAACTCCGCCGTATTTGTTGCAAGCCCATGTGAGCATAGCCATCGGATTTGCATAATTCAGCAGCGTTACGTCTTTGGCCGCAACCTCGCGAATATCTTTGCAGATGTTAAGCATCTCCATGATTCCGCGCTGACCGTACATAATCCCTCCAGCCGACAAAGTATCTCCAACGCATTGATCGACGCCATATTTAAGCGGTATATCCACATCGGCAGCGAAGGCTTCAAGACCTCCGACACGAATGGTGCAGAATACGTATTTGGCGTTCTCCAACGCTTTGCGGCGATCAGTCGTGGATTGAATCTTGATGGATAATCCATTTTCCGTAATATCCCGCTGACAGAGCTTAGTAACCATCTCTAAGTTATGGGGGTTAATGTCAGTAAAAGCCACTTCAATGTTATTGAATTCAGGCACACTCAGCATGTCGCGAAGTAATCCCCGTGTAAATCCAATGCTTCCTGCTCCCACAAAAGTAATTTTAAAAGCCATTTCACATGCCCTCCAATTGGTTTCTATCGGATAACTCCTTAGCTCAAATTGTACCAAGCTTAGGCAGAAAGCGTTATCAAAATAATGACCTTCTCTCAGGCATACTGTCAGAAATCCTCACTTCTTTACAATGTCTAGCAATTGGGAATGGGAATCCATTGAATTCCGATACTCGATCGGGGTTTGATTCGTATGCTTTTTAAATAAGGCATGGAAATATTGCCGACTTCCCGTTCCTACGTAGTCAGATATATCCGCTATCGCAATATCCGTATGGAGAAGCAACATTTTAGCCTTTTCCATTCTGAGCGCCGTCAAATATTCCATTAGCGATTGCCCGGAATGTGCCTTGAATATTCGCTGAAGGTAGCCCGGGTGCAGATTAACATAGGCAGCGATTTCCTTCACTTGAATATTGCGATCGTAGTTCTGATGCAGGAATTCAATGCTTTGCTTCACATATTGTTCGACTAACTGCTGTCCCGTACTGTGTGCCTCTCGCCTCAAGCGGCTTATACGGATTAGCAATTGGTACAACAGCATGCGGTCCAGCGCTCCGCCGTCACTGCCCCGACGATCAAGCTCCAGAACCAAGCTTTTCAGAATATGGTAAACCTCATCAGGATCCTGCAGCATCAAGTAAGAAGCGGGAGTTCCCACCATCGTGCCGAGCGTTTGCTCATTTGCGGCTAATTGCTTTATAGACGGAAATTCACCCGAATGTGCAACAAATCCGAATTCAACATTAAGCATTCGACAAAGCTTCTCGACGACAAGCCGATGGGAGATATTCGCATCCAGCAAAATAAACTCACCTTTTTTGAGCTTAACCGTCTCTTTTTTCCCCGTCCCCTCATCCCACTCCACTGAGCAATCCCCTTGGATGACGTACATGATTTCCGTAGAATTATGTTTGTGGAACCCCATGTGGAATTCCTTCCATTGTTTATAGTAATAAGCGTATATGCGCGGAGAATAATGGCCGATCAATAGATTTCTGTCAAAAATACTTCCGTGTCCCATCTCTGGCTCCCACCTCTAAGAAAGGTTGATCTTACCTCTTCACTATGGACAATTCTGATTTTAGAGTCAAATTCCCTAATTATTTGTCAGTTAATCTAACACAAATGAATTCCCGCGAATATTATGATTCAAATTATCAGAAAATTATGTTATATTTATTCACATTAACTCTGAGAGGAGTGACTATTCCATGGATATGTTACACTTGTTGTCGGAATTGCCTAAAGTTGATCTACACGTACATCTAGACGGATGCATTAAACCCGCAACCTTAATGAGACTCGCAGAGCAGCAAGGCTTAAGCTTACCCTCCACGAATACCATTGACCTTATTCCCTACGTACAAGTAAGCGAGGAGTGCACCAATCTCTCTGAATATTTGACAAAATTTGATTTTGTCCTCCCCTTCTTGCAAACAAAGGAAGCACTGGAGCAAGTCGCTTATGAAGTTGTAGAGCAAGCAGCCGACCATCATATTAAATATATCGAGGTGCGATTCGCCCCGCAATTGCATCGCAATTCTGACATGAATGCAGAAGAAACCATTTCCTATGTCATTCAAGGCTTGCGAAGAGGAGAACAGGACTTCGGAATTAAAGCGCGCGTAATTGCCATTTGTATGAGAAATCATTCTCTTAAGGCGAACCTGGAGGTCATTGAAGCCGCCTCTCGTTATATCGGCCGGGGACTTGTTGCCGTTGATTTGGCCGGAGATGAATTCTCCTTTCCAGCCTTCCTATTCCGTGAAGTGTTCGCGCTGGCAAGCACGTACGGAATACCCATAACCATTCATGCAGGGGAGGCTGCAGGACCTGACAACATCGAGGAAGCCGTGTTAAACCTTGGAGCTGCACGAATTGGACATGGAGTTAGATTAAAAGAAAACTCACGCGTGATGCAAATGATTCGCGACCAGCGGATACCTTTGGAGCTATGTCCAACGAGCAACATTCAGACCAAGGCTGTGAGCGGCTGGGACGCTTATCCCATTCGGGAATATTTCGATCAAGGCATACTTTTTACTGTCAATACGGATAACCCCGGCGTTTCCGGGACAAATATCACGAAGGAATATCAAGTGATTACGGAGAAGTTCGGCTTCACCATACGTGAAATAACAACACTTATTCTGAATGGGGTAGAAGCTTCCTTCTTGGGGGCTGAGGAGAAAGCCTCCCTGAAGAGGGATTTTGAGGAAATACTCATTCGTTTGGGCGTGTATGACAAAGTGGAGAATTAAAAAACCAAAAAAATCGAGCAAAGGAGTTACCCCTGCTCGGTTTTTTTCTGGTTATCGGGTAACTTCCTTGCCGCCTGATAATAAGCGAAGAAGCTCATCGCGCTTCGGAAGTCCCTCCCAATCCCCTTTATATTGCGTTGCAAGAGATCCCATAAAGTTAGCTCTCGTCAGTGCGCGCAGGAGATTATCCCCCTGCTCCAAATCTCCATTTTCCAAGAAACCCGAGAGGAAGCCCGCAGCGAAAGCGTCACCCGCTCCTACAGTATCTATAATTCTCGTAACCGGATATGGCCTAGCCTTCACGGCTCGATTACCCGCGTAGCCGATTGAGCCATGCTCGCCTAGCTTTAAGATAACAGCCTTAGCGCCGAGCTCAAGAAAGTGCGCACCGTACTGATCTTCCGTCCGTTCGCCTACAAGAAATTCCGCTTCCTCTATTCCGGGAAGGAATATATCGCAGAGGGGGATCAGAGAAAGCAACGTCTCTCTGGCCTCCTCCTCGCTCCATAACTTCCGGCGCAAGTTCGGATCGAATGAGATGGTCATCCCATTTTTACGCGCCTGCACCATTAACTCGCGGATCGTATCCGCGGTTTCGGGACCCAATGCAGGAGTTATACCCGTTACATGCAGATGTTTGGCTCCTTGCAGCCAAGATGATTCCACATGCGCCGGCGTTAATTGGCTAACCGCAGAGCCCTTGCGATAATAATAAACGTTCGGATCTCCGTAGCCCTTAAACTCTTTGAAGTATACCGCTGTCGGGTATTGGGTATCTCTAACCGCTTGCGATACGTCAATACCTTCTCCCGCTAACGTGGACAAGATCACATCGCCGAAAGGATCCGCACCCAATCGGCTAATCCACCGTACCTTGAAACCTAAACGGGATAAGCCGATGGAAACATTGGACTCTGCTCCCGCAATCGAACGCGTGAACATAGGAGCATAGGCTAGCGGGCCTTCATTCATCGGCTGCAGAAGCACCATGCTCTCCCCTATTGTTACAACATCCGTTTCCCGCAGCGAACTCATACGGTCTTCGCCCCTTGAACTTCTGCTACGAACGATTTAGCAAGCTTAGTCAGCTCTTCGAATTTCCCGTCTTTCACCAGCTGCTTGTCTACCAGATTACCGCCCAGCCCGACTGCAATTGCACCTGCATCCAAGACGGAATTGATATTTTGAAGGTTTACGCCTCCCGTTGCAACCATTGGGATATGGTTTAGCGGAGCGCGGATTTCCTTGAGGTAATTAATTCCTAGCGTGCCCATCGGGAACACCTTGACCGCTGAAGCACCTGCTTTGTATGCACGCACGATTTCAGTAGGTGTCATCGTACCCGGCCATACCTGAACACCTTGCTCTACACCGTAATAAATCACTTCTTCATCCAAGTTGGGAGAAATAATATATTCCGCACCCGCCGCTACCGCTTCTTTGGCTTGTCCCAGATCAAGTACCGTCCCGGCACCTATGCACAGGCGACCTTCGTAGTTTTCACGAAACCTCGAGATCATGTTCAATGCGCCGTCCGTATTCAAGGTCACCTCTAGAAAAACGATACCGCCATCAGCCAACGCCTTTGCGGTTGCGTCTCCGGATTCCGCGGATATTCCCCGGATAATCGCTACAATTTTCTCGCGTGCCAATGCTTGCATTAATTCAGAAGACATAACATACTCCCCCCAGTTGCATTTAATAACCCAATTTCACAATCAACGTATACAAGTTTACCATCATCGACAACTTATTGGAAAGGATTCATTCCTGCAAAAATATACTTTTTTTTGATACTAACGTTCACTATGGACTGTCCCTTCATCGTGCGCATCCATACGCTCGTCCTTCAATTGTTTCTTGTAACGGTCAGGCGAGACTCCGATATGCTGCTTGAATAATCTGCTGAAATGCGCAAGATGCTTGAAGCCAAGCCGGAAGCATACCTCCGTAACATTCAGTTCAGGATGGAGCAAGAACAAGATCTTCGCCTCATTGATGCGTTTGCGGTACACATATTCGAATATCGTAACTCCCGTCACTTCCTTGAAAATTTTGGTCAGGTACGATTTGCTCAAATGCAGTTGATTTTGCAGCTGCTCCATATGAAGTTCATCTTCTGTGTAGCTGCCCTCGAGCAAGGCAATAACATTCTGAACGGTCTTCTCTTTATCAGAAGGAAAATCACGCTGCTCCCGAAGCGGCTGCAAGCATTGGTCATAAATAAAATGCAACAGGTCTAGGAACCCGAGCAATTGCCTGCTTTCACCTACCTTATCGCCGCGCAGCTTATGCTCTTGTATGACACTCAGAATACGTTCCGCTTCAGCCTTCTCCGCTCCGCGCAAGCAGAGCCGGTAGTTCTTAAATTGCTCGAAAGGCTCAATGACGGGTAACGCTTGCGGAAACGCCAAAAAAGGACGAAGGATCGCCGGATCGAAATGGATTATGGATCGAATATAGGGGACGGAAGGATCGATCTTCGCGCAGTGCAGTGTCATCCCGTACATAAGAATTAAATCGCCGGGAACCAGATTATAAATCTGATCCCCGATTAAATAGTTGCATTTGCCTTCATGAAAGTAATAAACTTCGTAATACACGTGGGAGTGAAAGATCGGCTCAATAGATCCTGCGGAGCGGTAGATGTATTCAAACATCACGTTGAAGCTCTGAGAGCAACGAGCCTATATATTCGGCAAAATACTTCATCATGTCCGAGGAATTCGAGAATTGCTTGCTGAAATCCTCAATTCCTAGATAACCGTCATATCCGACAGCTGCCAAGTCCTCGATTACCTGTCTCCAAGGGACCATACCATTCTTAAGCCCTTCCCAATTACACTGCCAGCTCGCACTCCCGTCTTCGAGGATACCCTTCTTGCTCCAGGCGGCATTCTTCACATGCACGTGAGCCAAATAAGGCCCTAATATTTCAAGTGCCATCCTGTAATTCTCGAAGCCCTCATGTACGGAATTACCGGGATCCAGCAGTACGCCGACGAAATCCGGATTTAGCCCCTCGCACAACCTGCGCGCTCCGGATGCGGAAGCGGCAATCGTGCCGTGATGAATTTCGATCAAGCCTTTAACGCCATATTGCTTGCAGAGCGCTTCGCAAGCTTTAAGGTAAGTTCGCGCCAGCTCGAATAACTCGGTAAAGGTTTTGGTTCGGTCATACCCGGGAACTCCCAGACGGATATAGGCAGCGCCCATATGGCGTGCAGCCCGCAGCACCTGCTCCGTACCTTCGAGGTCACCCGCTTGCAAGTATGGCGTGACGCTTAACGTCTTAAGGCCTTGCTGCTCCGTTGCAAGCTTGAAGCGGTCTAACTCCGCCTCGCCTCCGGAAGGTGATATCGTACAGCGATTGTTTCCCCAGAAGGATGGTGTTTGTGTCGCAACATCTGCAGAAGTTTCCTTATAGCGCCATTCGATCCCTTGTATTCCCGCTTCGCGCGCGCTTGCAGCAAGCTCTGCGGGACTGAGCTCCGGTGTCGATACTGTAAATACGGAAAGCTTCATCATAATGTATTCCTCCTTGTATGGTCACGAACTATTCGATGTGAATGGCTTTGGATTGTGCTTCCAAGCAAAGCTCAGCAGCTTTGAAGGCATGCGCCTGATTCATGGCATTCTCGGTCCGATTGATACAATCTAGAATCAACTCGCCGAAGAATGGAAATCCGACCTTTCCACCGAGATCCATGTGGAACTCTCCGTCTCCGTTAACCAGATAAAGCTGATCTCCGCGAGAATCACGAGCGATGTCCACGTATTTACGCAATTCGATGTAACCGTTCGTTCCAAGAATGACCGTCCGTCCATCCCCCCAAGTTGATAACCCGTCAGGCGTCAGCCAGTCCACTCGGAAATAGTTGGTTGCGCCGTTATTGCCGCTGAGAGTTGCATCGCCATAATCTTCAAGCTCCGGATATGATTTATTGTTATAGTTCGCCACCTTGCTATGGAGCACCTCAGCATCCGTACAGCCTGCATAATAGAGAAATTGCTCGATTTGATGACTTCCGATATCACACAGAATACCGCCATATTGTTCTTTATTGAAAAACCAATTGGGTCTTGACGCCGCGTTAAGTCGGTGCGGCCCTAGGCCTAGCACTTGCACGACTCTGCCAATGGCTCCGTCTTTGACAAGCTGACCCGCGAAAACTGCACTTTCGACATGAAGCCTTTCACTGTAATAAACCGAATACTTACGACCGGTTTTGTTCACCGCAAGCTTCGCTTGCTCTAGTTGAGATAATGCCGTGAAAGGTGTTTTGTCTGTAAAATAGTCTTTTCCGTGCTCCATAATCTTTACGCCAAGCGGCCCGCGCTCGTTAGGGATTGCAGCAGCCGCAACCAATTGAATTTCAGCATCCTGCAGGATTTGCTGCTCAGACTCAGCAATACGAACTTGAGGATACGCTTCGATAAATTTGCGTACCTTCTCCGGATCGGGATCATACACCCATTCCAACGAAGCCCCTGCTTCCTGTAAGCCGTTGCACATGCCATAAATATGACCGTGATCTAACGACATGGCCGCGAATTTGAAGTCTCCCTTGCCGATAACGGGCTTTGGTTTTCCTTGCGGAGCGTAATTCATTCCGTTTGCTTTGGACATCTTTATTCTCCTCCTTCTATTTGCGTCTAGTCGATTTCTCGATTTGCTCTTGCAGCTTATCGTAAAATAAATCCTCATCGATCGGCAGGTTAACCCAATTATCTGTCCAAGTGGATAGCAGCATCGCATTAGACAGCATTAAGCCCTTAATTCCGTCTTCGCCTGGTGCAAGTAAAGGAGTCCCGTGCAGAATGGAATCCGTCCAGTTCTGAGTAATTCCCACATGCTGAGGTCCGCCCGCGTTAATCGGAATATCGCATTTCCAGCATTCCGGTTGGCCGAAAGGACTCGTATTGCTCTCGTTAAATTCCGATTCCAGCTGCCTTAAGCGCCAGAATGTGATTTGATCATCCTCGATTACAATTTTGCCGCGGTCGCCCGTAATTTCAAAACGGTTCGTGCCTGGTGTTTCGTATGTGGAGGTCACGAATACGCCTGATGCGCCGTTCTCATATTCAGCATAGGCGGTCACGTCGTTCTCCACCTCGATGTCGCGATGTTTCCCGAAGGAGCAAAATGCCCGAATGCGGGTCGGCATAAGCCCCGTCGTCCACTGCCACAAATCCAACTGATGCGGATCCTGATTAATAAGCACGCCGCCGCCTTCTCCCGCCCAGGTTGCTCTCCAGCCACCCGAGTTGTAATAGCTTTGGGAACGGTACCAATCCGTAATAATCCAATTCGTACGTCTGATCTCTCCAAGCTCCCCCGATGAGATTAGTTCTCTTAGCTTGATGTACAGCGGGTTGGTACGTTGGTTATACATGATTCCGTACACTTTACCGCTTACCGCCGCAGCATTGTTCATCTCGCGCACCTGCCGGGTGTATACGCCTGCGGGCTTCTCCACCAGCACGTGAAGATCGCAGGCAAATGCATCGATCGCCTGCTTCGGATGATCAAAGTGGGGCGTGCATAGAATAACGCCGTCTACCGTACCCGAACGAAACAATTGTTCCGGAGTACTAAAGGTTTGTACGCTCTCTCCCCATTGCTCCCTTGCTTGCTTTAGCCGTTCCTGACTTATATCGCTTACCGCCGTCAAAACAGCGCCCTTCACTTGACCTTCAATCAAATAACGCGCATGACCGCTGCCCATATTCCCAAGCCCAACTATTCCAATTCTTACTTGATTCATCTGGATTCACCCTTCAAGAAGAAATTTATTTTGCCAATGAATTCATTGTATCACTTTTAACTGTGAGTAAACTTTACTCCTAGGCATGAATAAATTCTTTTATTTAACTGTGAGTCTACTTTCAAAAGGGAAATAACAAAAAGAAACCGCCTTCAGTTTAATGGAAGCACTACCCACCACCAACCAAGGAACGATTTCTTTAATTTTCAATATAAGACGGATCAACTCAGCCCCCTGCTAATGGACTAAGAAGAGAAAACATCCCTCCAAAATTACCTCGTTCGAGTCATCAATGCTGCTGTGAATCGGCGGCACGCCAAAACCTAACTAGCACTGTAGTTAGCATAACGCGAACTACAGTGGGCCCAGTCTTCCCAACCAGCCCGGCAGTTTGCATCATGCAAACTACAGCACGTCTAACCTTCCCAACCAGCCCTGCAGTTTACATCATGCAAACTACAGCACGTCTAACCTTCCCAACCAGCCATACAGTTTACATCATGCAAACTACAGCACGTCTAACCTTCCCAACCAGCCATACAGTTTACATCATGCAAACTACAGCACGTCTAACCTTCCCAACCAGCCCGGCAGTTTGCATAATGCAAACTACAGCACGTCTAACCTTCCCAACCAGCCATACAGTTTACATCATGCAAACTACAACACCCCAAGCCTTCGCGATCAGCCTTACAGTTTGCATAATGCGAACTACAGCATGGCCATTGTCATTTAGTTAAGAGCCTACCCTCAGCAGAAATATAACCGCTGTTACAGTTACAATACTCGCCGCTGTCGTAACCAGAACGGTTTGCGAGGCGAAGTCCTGCTCGTTATCAAACTCAACTGCGAGCAACACACTGGACAAGGATGTCGGCACCGCCGAGGAAACAATTAGAGCCGCTGCCATCATTCCTTCTAAACCCAGGAGCAGCACGATACCCCACGCAAGCAATGGTCCAAACAATAGCCGCAGAGCAGAAGCGATACTGACATCCAACGCCAGCGCCCTGCTAATCGAGCCTTTAATGCTTCCTAATTGTACCCCAAGGGTGAAAAGTGCCGTACCGATAAATGCATTCGACATATATCCGATGGAAATATCCAAGAAGCCCGGTATGGGAATATCAAACCCTCGCAGCAGGAAAGCAATGGGAATCACATAAATAACCGGCATCGATAAGATGACCTTTTGTATTTCGCGCCAATTCGCTTTATGAGCGTTTACGTTATATATGCCATATGTATTAGGGATCAGCGATTGCATCATCATGATAATGATCTGGATCGACAACGTGAAGGTATTGCCGGCGAATGCCAACTGATTGATCGGTATCCCATAATTGGCGCTATTATAGAATAATACGCTATTCCTCATCGCGCCTCTCTTGCCTCCGTCATACTTCCGCAGACGAATGACGGCTTCTAGCACGGCATACTGGGCGAGCATAAACAGGATGAAAAATAACATCACCTGGCCAAACAATTGCATGGATATCGCTGTGTCGTATAATAAATCAAACATAATGGCAGGCGATAACAAATAGAAATTCATCTTGGAGAGGGTCTTTATATCCAAGGTGAAAATACGGTGCATTACAATTCCAATTGTGATGATTAGGGATAAAGGAAGTATGTTGTTCCAGAGAATGTGCAGAAAAATGTCCATATCGTCTATTATCCACACCTGCTCTCAAATCGTCAAACCACGCTTCTGATGGACATGAGCTGAACTCAGTCATGCTATACTATCTTTAATTAAGCTTACACGACAAAACCAATTCATACTGCAGAGGATGATGCAAATTGGCCTTTGGTATTACGAGAGTAGAGTTGAATGCTTGGAAAACATCCGTCACTCACGGAGAAACTGCCTTCTTGACCCATTATTGGTTCGATCCTCGCTTCCCCAACTTTAACACTGTAACCAAAGTGGGGAATGCCAACCTAGGACGGTTAACGCAATGGTGTATCGAGAATGGGCTGAATCCCAAATATATTCATAATCGTTCGCCTTTTCCCCATTTCGATTTGATCGGTCCCAAGCAATTGGAAATTCTAAGAAAAGAGAATTTAATCCATCATTTAGCTAAGTTCAAGCTAGTAGAGTAGAGAACTGAAATTTCATTGGAGGGCGCAAGCCCTTTTTTTACTTTTTCAGCTCCCCCTGCATCAAACCGGACGTGAGGTTTTCCCTCATCCGGCTTTCCGATGTTCTTCTTTCTTCCGCGTTACGGTACTCTCCTAGCCGACGAGTTTCTTTAATCCAGAGC
>NZ_JBEQAP010000047.1:0-44011 GCF_041640265.1 Cohnella sp. | reverse complement strand
TATAATCTGGGACAACTGCAGCGCATTCACGCTATTTGTTTGTGTATGTAAGAAGAGGGCTTGAAACCAAAGGTGCAATGGGGTACGGCTGCCTTCAAATATTGTGCCTACGGTGAGGGAAGTTTGCTGATGGCATGATTTACACTCGTACAATGGCAATCTGCGGGTGGAAATGAGATAAGCAAGGGTGTGTTCGCAACGGGGGCAGCGAAAGCCATTCGGCCATTTTGCTTCAAAAAGTGCTTGAATACACTCATCCTCATTATCGGAATTGCAGCAGAAACTCTTAAAAGCAGCGTGATCTCTGTACATTCCAAATCACCCCTTCCTTCAGTAACGGAACATTTGTTCTTATTTTAGCAAACATACGTTCTTATTTCAAGGGAAAATGGTGAAAAACTTTTATCTGAAGCGCTTATTTTTACTGGTTGCATTGTGAGATTGCTCTGAGCGAAAGGGATATCGTCGTAAGGAGGCGGGAGCGAGGTTGCTCTGAGCGAACGGGATATCGTAGTAAAGGCGCGGGAGCGAGGACTTGCTGAGCAAGAGGGCGAGGATACTTTTCCTATTGAAGATGGTTCTACCTTTTCGGAATCTCGCATATTTTGAAAGCATCCGAGAGAAAAAGTATTAGAGGTGAGCCGCTATAAAGTCGCAAAGAAAAAATGTGCGGCAGACCCCGCTTAGTGCGAATGTGAACCCAATGCAGGCTTTTGGTACTCGGGAGATGACTCGTAAAGGAAGGTCTCATGATGAGCCGAATTTATGGCTAGCGTTTAGCGGGGGTGTTATTCTTGCTGCAATTATCTGGTTGGCGTTGCATAAAGAGGGACAGGGTGCAGGGTGGAAAGAAGGCATCGCAGAACAAGCAAACCGCAGCACAATCAAGCAGGAACATAGTGATTCTGATGAGACTCAGCCATCAAAAAATATGACTTATATGGTTGGTGTCCAATCAGGAGAGAAGGTGGATAAGAAGCTGCAGTCTAATCTGGATTCGGACAAGACTAATCATCAAGAGGAATATAATCAGCCGATAGTTAGAGTCTATATAACAGAAACTAAGAGTATTGAGAAAGTAGCTTTGGAAGATTATGTTCGCGGGGTTGTCACTGCTGAAATGCCACTGGATTTCGGGAAAGCCGCTCTTGAGGCGCAGGCGATGGCTGCCCGGACTTATATCATACGTCGTTTATGGCTTGATGACCGAACGGGCGTATACGTGAAGGTCGCTGATGTAACGGATACTCAAGCTCATCAGGTATACAGATCGTTAAAGCAGGTAAAGCAACTTCAGGAGAACGACGAAGTAAGTTGGCGTAAAGTAGATGATGCGGTTAGGGAGACGTCCGGGGATATCATTATTTTCGGAGATCAACCGATAGAGGCGTTGTACTTCTCTACTAGTAATGGATATACGGAAAACTCGGAAGAGGTGTTCTCTTCCGTGCTTCCTTATTTACGATCGGTAGCCAGCCCGTGGGACAAAGAAGCTTCACCAAGAGCTCAGGAAAAGGTTGAGATGCGTTTGGATGATTTTTATGACAGGCTGGGTGTTAAAGCGGTTCCTGCTGCGCGAAACATCTCAATAGAGCTTGCGCCTCGTATTATAGAGTGGACGAAAGGTCGGCGTGTTAAGGAGCTAGTGGTGGGCAACAAGAGATTAAGCGGAGAAGAAGTGCGGCATTTACTAGGACTACGTTCTTCGTCTTTCGATTGGGTGATCAGTAAAAACCGGATAACTCTAACAACCTATGGAAGCGGTCATGGGGTGGGGATGAGTCAGTGGGGAGCAGAAGGCATGGCGAGAGCGGGAAAAACAGCGGAACAAATTGTACAACACTATTATTCTGGAACCCGCATCGAGAAAGTTTCAAAGCTTGTGAATAGCACCGGAAAACGACTTTAAGTAGGTTCTTGCTATAAAAATTGTAATCTTTCAAAGAAAACAGGTATAAAAGGCTCTCACCTGGTAAGAATGGCTTACTGAGGTGATGATAATAATGAATGATGGAAACAAAACACCACGTAAGATCGAAGAGTCTCACAAGTCGGTTGCGGGATCGTCTCCCGCTGTCAGGCCTTCCGGATGGAAAAAGCTGCTTTCCAAACGCTGGGTATTCCCTGCAGCTTACATGGCCGCGGCAGCAATTATCGTAACGATTCTCTGGCTGAATTCAGGGACGGGTCAGAAAGACCAGCAAGCTATCCCTGGAATCACAGGTGTCGAGAGCGAAGAGACCGCAGGAGTGCAAAGCAGCAGTGAAGCCGTCGAAGCGGCAACAAGCGGAGAATCTCTTCGCTGGCCGGTAGACAAGTTCGAGGAAATGAAGACGATCGTACCGTTCTATGAGGCATCGGCATCTTTGGAAGATCGCGAAGCAGCAATGGTCGAGTATAACAACACTTTCACGCCGCACATGGCAACAGACTTAGCTCGTAAGGATGCCGCTTCGTTCGATGTGCTAGCTGCGCTAAGTGGAAAGGTTACGGTTGCCAGTCAGACGCCGACCAATGGTTACGAGGTGCAAATTGAGCACCCGAACGGCTTGGTCACAGTCTACCAAAGCTTGACCGACTTGAAGGTTCAAGTCGGAGATGAAGTCGAGCAAGGCGATATGATCGCAGCTGCCGGACAAAGCTCATTAGAAACCGAAGAAGGCTTGCATGTCCATTTCGAAGTACGCAACAACGGACAATCTGTCAATCCTTTGACGCTCATCAAATCAGCTGAGTAAGCAACTGAATTAGAGAATCGGGATGAACCTTTTGCAGACGATGCAAATAGGCTCGTCCCGTTTCTTTTTGTCGACAATTATAGGGCAGTGGAGACGGTAGGTCGTCCTAATCAGCGTCCGGTTGTTGAAGTTTTTTAAAAAACGAGCGGTTCGACGCGGAGTCTCCGTACTAACTGGAGTTTGCAGTTACATCCCAGTATCGTAATCGTTGGAAAAGCCGACAAATAAAAGAATAAACAGGTTTTGAAGACGGATGGGAACCTCTCGCTCGTCTTTTTTTTGTAGGGCTAAAGATGTGCTATTGAATTGTTTGAACCTAAAATTGCCCCTTAAACGGGACTTTCCTAGCATGTAAGGCTTGGCAACCTAGAATAAGTGACCGCGCCCCTCATATACTGTACCAATCTATTTCAGCAGGGAGGCGGGAGCGTGCACGATTACATCAAGGAACGCACGATCAAGATTGGCCGATGCATTGTGGAGACGCGCCATACGGTTCGAACGATAGCCAAGGAATTCGGCGTCTCTAAAAGCACGGTGCATAAAGACCTGACTGAGCGGCTGCCGGAGATTAATCCGGACTTGGCGGACCAGGTTAAGCATATCCTCGAGTATCATAAGTCGATCCGTCATCTAAGGGGAGGAGAAGCGACCAAGATCAAGTATAAGAAGACAACGATCAAAAAACGAGAAGTTATGACAGCAGGAAAAGCATAAAAAAGAGAATATAAGCGAATATTGTCGAGAAAAGAAGGATTTTCCGCGGACGAAGAGAATATTATACACTTACGATAACAGACACTTCCTATTTGGCGAGGGATAATAAACGAATGTTCAGCAAAGACATCGGAATCGATTTGGGTACAGCTAACGTATCTATACACGTTAAAGGCAAGGGAGTGGTACTTGATGAGCCCTCTGTAGTTGCCATTGAAAGCGACACCCGCAGAGTGCTTGCAGTCGGGGAGGAAGCTCGCCGGATGGTAGGGCGCACCCCGGGAAATATCATTGCGATTCGTCCGCTTCGTGACGGCGTTATTGCTGACTTCGAAGTTACGGATATGATGCTTAAGGCATTTATCCAACGTGTTGGGGGCAGAAACTGGTATAGCCGTCCGCGCATTCTGATTTGCGCTCCAACAAACATAACGTCCGTGGAACAGAAAGCGATCCGCGAGGCAGCCGAAAGAAGCGGAGCCAAGGAAGTTTTCCTCGAGGAGGAAGCGAAGGCTGCTGCGATCGGAGCGGGCATGGATATCTTCCAGCCAAGTGGAAATATGGTCGTTGATATAGGCGGAGGTACGACGGATGTTGCCGTTCTTTCCATGGGCGACGTCGTAACCGCCTCTTCTCTTAAGGTCGCAGGGGACAAGTTCGACGCTGCGATATCTAAATACATAAAGAATAAATACAAGTTGCTCATCGGCGAACGTACGAGCGAGGATATCAAGATTAAGATCGGAACCGTCCATATGGGCGGCCGCAGGGAAGAGATGGACATTCGCGGACGGGACATGGTTACTGGACTGCCGCTGACAGTAACCATTCATTCGGACGAAGTGCGTGAGGCATTGTGGGAGCCGGTCATGTCTATCGTTGCTTCTGCTAAGGCGGTACTAGAGCGTACACCGCCGGAATTGTCCGCGGATATCATAGACCGCGGGGTTATTCTAACCGGTGGCGGCGCGCTTCTGGACGGCTTGGATGCTCTGTTGGCAGACGAAATAAAGGTTCCGGTGCTTATTGCGGAGGATCCCATGCATTGCGTTGTTAAAGGCACAGGAATTATGCTTGAGCACCTAGACAAGATGACCCGCAAGCTAAGATAGGGGAGGCAGCTTCGTGTTACGAGGATTATATACTGCGGCATCGGGAATGATCGCTCAACAGCGACGTCACGATATGATTACGAATAACATAGCTAACCTCAATACTCCTGGCTTCAAGGCGAGTAATGCGGTCAACCGTTCTTTTCCCGATATGCTAATATCGGCACTTGGCGGACCTAATCCGTCAGACAGGAGCTTAGGTAAGCTCAGCACTGGGGTATTCTCCGAAGAGAGCTTGATGAGCATGACGCAAGGAGATCTGCAGGAAACCTTCCGATCGCAGGATTTGGCGCTTTTTTCGGACATTTTGGTAGAAGGCACAACCTTTGATGCCTCCGGTAAGAACGTCGGCGAGAACGGCGAGGTGAGCTTTCAGCCCCAAGCCTATTTTGCGATCATGTCACCGCAAGGTGAGGAGCGCTATACGAGGGACGGCAGCTTCAAGACAGCACAGGACGGTACCCTATTAACATTAGACGGGCTTGAGGTTGTAGGCGCAAATGGTCAACCGATCGTGGTGACTCTCCCCTGGGAGCAGGTAGGAGTAACCGGGGACGGAAGATTGGTAAATGCGACGACGGGTCTGCCGCTTGCCGGCGAACCTCAGCTTCGCATAATGCGCGTGGACAACCCGAACCTCCTCGTCCGCGAAGGTGACGGTCGTTTCCGTTATGCGGGTGATAATGCGGGTATTCGCCAAGTTGCAGCTGATGAAAGAGTATCCGTCAGACAAGGTTTCTTAGAGCGATCCAACGTGGATTCGGCCCAATCGGCAGTGGATATTATGGCGGCCCTTCGCGCTTATGAAGCGAATCAGAAGGTTATTCAAACCTATGATCGAAGCTTGGACAAAGCAGTCAACGATGTCGGCCGGGTATAACATACACGATGAGGAGGAACTCCTAAGTGAATAGCTCTATGATCACTGCATCTGTCTCCATGGGCGCTCTTCAGCAAAAGCTGGATTTGCTCGCGGAAAATATTTCTAATGCAAATACCGTTGGCTACAAACGCAAAACCGCGGTGTTCGAAGATATTATGACGAGTCTTAATACTCAAATGCAAGATTTCAATCAGCCAGGACGCCGTACTCCGATGGGCTTCACCGAAGGCTGGGGAGCGCGGCTCTCCGCTATACAAACGGATATGTCCCAGGGTGTTCTACAACAGACCGGGAATATGAACGACATTGCCATTGAAGGTAATGGCTTGTTTGAAGTTCGTACATCTGATAGGATTGATAGTCCTAGAGCTTTCACGCGGCATGGGTCATTCCAGTTGATTTCGACTGGCGGTGGAGACCGGATGCTTGTCACGAACTCGGGTCATCCGGTTGTGGCAAACAATGGCGGAGTGGAAAATTTCATCCAAGTCCCTGCTGGATACAATCTCAGTATTGGAGCCGATGGAACGTTAAGAGCAGTAGGCAACGAAGGCACAACTCCGATTGACCTCGGGAAGCTGAAGCTAGTGCAGGTAACGAATCCAGAGTTTCTACAGGCTGTTTCCGACAACTTGTTCGGCGTTCCTACAGATGTTAATCCAAATGATGTCGTGCGTGATGTAACTGATCTCCCTGAAGGGGAGTCTGGCTTATCGGTTCGTCAAGGCTTCGTTGAGCAATCCAATGTAAGCATGGCGGATGAAATGACTGATTTAATGATTGTACAACGTGCGTATCAGCTAAGCGCAAGAGCTCTTTCCTCGGGTGAGCAGATGATGGGAATGGCCAACAATCTGCGCGGTTAGGAGACGACTTCATGACAGCACATTCTAATCCAACGGACAAAAGCAATGATTCCTCCGGACGGATTATTGCTCGAGTGATATGGACCAGCATCAAGATATTAATCATTCCTATACTTTGTATTGCTGCATTAATCATTGGTTTGGCAATCGGCTATGTCATTCTAGGGGATCAGCCTCTGTCGGACGTATTCGATGCGAGAACCTGGAAGCATATGTATGACCTCGTGTTCGCAAAGGGCGGCTGATGGCTGGCTTGGCACCTTTGCAACCGAGAAAGCGACTCCTCAGCATCTGCCTGGGGAGTTTTTATTTGTAGCGAGGTATGTAATCGCGTTATAATGATGGGGAACTTTAGAGAAATGGGGGAAATCTGGGGGATGAATGTACCAAACATATTGACTACGTCCCGATTTGTTTTAATTCCCCTGTTTTTTGTTTTATATGTTAACGATCAACCGATTACGGCTCTTTGCGTCTTGTTAGTAGCGGGAATGACTGATTTCCTTGACGGATACATAGCGCGTCGAACGGGACAAGTTACGTTAACCGGCAGCATGTTGGACCCGCTGGCAGATAAGTTGCTCATCTTAACGGTTATCTTAGCTCTCTTGATTAAGGATATACTGCCTTTGGCGGCATTTTCCGTAATGGCGTTCAGAGAAGTCGTTATGATTGTAGGCTCGGCAATCTATCATTTCCGCGGTTTAAAAACCTTGCCCGCCAACCTGTTCGGCAAAACAACGACAGTCATCTATTATGCGGCAATCACGCTGATGTTTCTGGAACAGCCAGGCGGAGTAGCATTGCTCTGGTGTGGAATCGCTTTATCCTATTTTACATCCGTTATCTACTTCATGAAATTTAAGAGCATAAACAGGGAACAACATTAAACAACCAAAAGAGCCCGCCGCCAGCTGAAAGAACGGCGGACGGCGGGAAGCTCTCTTATATCAACCTTGGCGACTGCAGTTCGCCGCAGGGATGATGATATTATTCACTTAGTACAATCAGCTTATACATCTATATCCTAGGAGGACAATAAAATGCTGGACATCGTACAAATTCAAGAACTAATTCCTCACCGCCCCCCTTTTCTGCTGATTGATCGGATCCTTGAGCTTGAGCCGGGCAAACGGGCGGTGGGACTCAAAAACGTAACTATGAATGAACCCTTTTTTGTTGGCCATTTTCCAGGTTATCCTGTCATGCCGGGTGTGCTGATCGTTGAAGCGCTTGCGCAGGTTGGAACAGTGGCCATGCTGGCGGTAGAAGCAAACAAAGGTAAGCTCGGTTTCTTCGCTGGAATTGATGAATTCCGTTTCCGTGGTCAAGTGAAACCGGGGGACACCCTAATATTGGAGCTAGAAGTAACCCGTCTGAAGGGCCCAATTGGCAAAGGGCGTGGAACCGCTCGAGTCGGAGATTCCATCGTAGCCGAAGGTGAGCTTATGTTTGCTTTGTCTGACCCATCAAAGGGTTAATAAACCGAAAGGAAGAGTGAAACATGCAAGCAAACCCAAAACAGCTTTACGAGGCTTGGTTAAATGATCCGAATGTGGATGAGCTAACAAAGGAAGAGCTTCGAGATATTAAGGATCAGAGCGGAGAAATCGAGGATCGGTTCTACCGGGATTTAGAATTCGGGACAGGCGGTTTACGCGGAGTGATGGGCGCGGGTACGAACCGGATGAATCGTTATGTCATCGGCAAAGCGACACAAGGGTTTGCCAATTTCCTGCTCGGCGAATCTGACTCTCCGGCTGTTGTTATCGCGCACGATTCCCGCAGCAACTCGGACGTATACGCATTGGAAGCGGCATGTGTACTCGCGGCGAATGGTATTCGTACATATCTGTTCCGTTCCTTGCGTCCAACGCCGCAGCTATCGTTTGCTGTCCGTGACTTGAAGGCAACGGGCGGCATCGTTGTAACGGCTAGTCACAACCCGCCGGAATATAACGGCTATAAGGTATATGGAGCGGATGGCGGACAACTTGTACCTCACCAAGCGGAGCAGGTCATCAGCCATATCCGCGATATCGCTTCCTTCGATAAAGTGAAACGTCTGACACAAGCGCAAGCGGAGGAGCAGGAGCTTCTAATCTGGCTCGGTGATGCGGACGATCAACGCTACATCGATGTTGTCGTGGAACAGTCTGTACTCCCGGATATGCTTAAGAATGGAGCGGGAGCAGAGCTCGGCATTGTCTTCACACCTCTTCATGGAGCAGGTAATATTTCCATTCAACGCGTGCTTGCACAGGCAGGTCTTACGAATGTTAACGTCGTATGGGAGCAAGAACAGCCAAATGGTCTGTTTCCTACCGTTAAATCCCCGAACCCGGAGGAGCAAGAAGCGTTCACGCTCGCCATCAAGCTGGCGAATGAAGTGGGAGCAGATATCATTGTAGGTACAGATCCCGATTGCGATCGTATGGGCGCCGTAGTGAAAAATGATAAAGGTGAATTCGTTGTGCTAACGGGTAACCAATCCGGTGCTCTGATGGTAAATTACTTGCTATCGAATTTACAAGAACAGGGCAAACTACCGACTAACGGCGCTGTAATTAAGACAATCGTAACGAGTGAAATGGGAGGGGACATTGCCTCTTCTTACGGTTGTGAAGTAATCAACACCCTGACTGGCTTCAAGTATATCGGAGAAAAAATGTCACAATTCGAAGCAACAGGCTCACATACATTCCTTTTCGGATACGAAGAAAGCTATGGTTATTTAACGGGTATGTATGCGCGAGATAAAGATGCCGTCGTGGCTGCACTCTTGATCTGTGAAGCGGCAGCTTATTATAAGTCACAGGGAAAGACATTATACGAAGTACTTCTCGAGCTTTATGCAAAATACGGTACATATCTAGAGAAATTAGAATCCCGCACGCTTAAAGGGAAAGATGGTCTTGCTCAAATCGGAGCGATCATGAATGATTGGCGTTCTAATCCGCCCGCCGAAATCGCGGGTGTTGCTGTTACTCAGTTCCTTGACTATGCCAAAGGTCTTGAAGGCCTGCCTGCAGAGAACGTTCTGAAATTCTTGCTCGCCGACGGCTCTTGGTTCTGCTTGCGTCCTTCGGGAACGGAGCCGAAGATTAAGGTGTATTTCGCGGTACGCGGTATTGGACTGGGTGAAGCTACGAATGCAATTAACCAGCTCGTAAGTGCTGTAATGGCTCGAGTAGACGCGCTGGCCTAAGTGGATGTAGAAATAGAAGCGGCAGGGGAACGACTGACCTGCCGCTGCTTTTGCGAATAGGTGCATATTTTGACGAATGGATAAGGAGTGACTGTTGTGCCGCAATGGCTGAACAAATGGAATACGAGATTAGCTCGCCTGCTTTGGGTGGTTGTGCTTATAGGTATTGTTGCGGCATTGCCGGTCATCTATGCGAGAGTGGAGACGGAAACCTCTGCTAAGCAAGTGGCAATCGTTATGGACTACCGTGACTTGTTAATGGTAAGCAACACGCAGGCAAATCCGCAGGCATTCGTGGAGAAGCAATTAATGGAGCTGAAGCAAGCGGGAGTTAACGGCATGGCTGTGTTCGAAAGTACGCTGGAAGAGCTGTCTTGGGCGGGCGAGGTCATCGTCTATAATGCGGCTCAAGCCGCCTTGCTCGAGCAACGTGTTGCAGAGTCCGGCGATAACGGCACGTATGTTTTGTTTAACAGTCCGGAGCATGCACAAACGCTTCGTCCTATCATAGAATGGGCGTTCCAACACCATGGCGCTGAGGTTGCAAGCTGGTCAACCAAAGGCCGTGAAGGCTTGCGAATTGGGCTCGGCTATGACGATGCGCTGCTTCGTCCGATGCAGCCTAACCCAATTGCGATGAAGGCGCTCAGAGAAGAAGGCTTTCAGATCATTCCGCGATTGTCGGATCGCTTCGTTCCGTATGATGACCAAGAAATGGGCAGGTGGATGAAATCGTTCGAGGAGCTCGGGGTTACCCGAGTCGTATTCGATGGTGATGCGGTAACTGGCTTTGGTGATGAAAGCGATCTTGGCAATTTGAAGAGATTTGCTAATCAATTGCGTTCTCATAAGATTGGCATTGCGATTTTTGAGAATCTCAAGGTGCCTCAAAAAGGGATTAATAAACTAGCCAGTCTTCTCGGCTTCGATACCATTCGCTCGCATCCTATAGGCGAAGCGGAGATGATGATTCTCAAGACGCCCCAGATCGAGGATCGACTCGTTTTGGCGGTTAAGGATCGTAATATTAGACTTCTATACTTAAATGCGACAACGGTCAAGGATGCGGTAAAGGGACAAGTCTCACATCCGTTTAAGAATATAGTTACCGCTCTTCAAGGTGATGAAGAGTTGAAGGGTGCCGTTTCACAGCTTCAGGATTTCGGCTTCGAGCTTGGCGAACCGCATTCGGCAGAGGTACATAAGGCTCCGCAGGAAATGATTTTGCGCGGACTGGCTGCTCTCGGGGCTTTTGCGTTAATTGCGCTGACGATTGGTCTATTTTTTCCTTCATTGCTTGCGCAAGTGCTTGTGGTCGGAGGGGTGGGTGCAGCGGGACTCTATGTACTAAGTTCAACGGTCATGATCCAAGCTTTAGTGTTGTTTGCCGCTATAGCCGCGCCAACGGCTTCAGTCATTCTGCTGGTTAGACGACTTCGACAGCTCAGAGTCGCTGCGGAAACGAAGCCTATATCGGGTATAAGGAGGCTTGGCGGGGCTTTGCTGCTTTTCGTTCGGACGACAGTGCTTTCTTTGGCAGCTGTTCCTTTCATGACGGCGCTGCTTAATGATATCACCTACAGCTTAGTGATTCAGCAATTCCGCGGTGTCGGCTTGCTGCATATGGCTCCGATCGGCTTAGTTGCTTTGTATGTTTTCTTATACGGTTCGGGTAATACAGTAATTGGTAATGCTAAAAAAATACTCGCGATGCCGCTTACGGTATTGTGGATTGTCGGTATAGGACTAGCAGGTGTCGTTGGGATGTACTATTTGTCCAGAACGGGTAACGCCGGTCAGGTCTCAGGGCTTGAATTACAATTCCGTTCCATGATGGAAAATGCTTTCGGAGTACGCCCGCGGATTAAGGAATTTATGCTGGGGCATCCGCTGTTCTTAGTCGGTATTTTCTTAGCGTTGCGTTACCGCTGGGCAATGGTCTTGCTTATTCCTGGAACGATTGCCCAGTTATCTATGGTCGATACTTTCGCCCATATCCATACGCCGTTCCTCTTATCGCTAATCAGAGTTCTTCTCGGTCTTGGCATCGGCACACTCATTGGACTTGGCGCCATTGCCGTATGGCAGGTAGGCGAAGGTCTAAAGAAGACTCGGTGGCTGAGCAGGTAGCTGAAGGCGAGACAGGCTAGAGTTGGTACGGAAAAAAAGCCCTTAATGACGGTATCCCGTTGGCTCAGGTGTTGGTAGGAATCGGTGGGATTAAAGTCCTTAATGACGATATCCCCTTCGCTCAGTTTGAGGTTGAACAAGGGATGTGGGGTCTTAATGACGATATCCCCTTCGCTCAGTGAACGTACACCAAATGCTGCTGTAACGGCACTTTCTAGGGTTAAAGTGGGTTAAGTGTATCAGGTGGGTGCTGAAGCGGTACTTTTTAGGACTAAAGTTGATCTAAAGTATCATTTGGGTGCTACAACGGTACTTTATAGGACTAAAGTTGAACTAGAGCGCTAAGTGAATGCTGCAGCATATAGAGTAACAATATAAGTAAGTGTAATTTGTGGAGGGTATAATGGGTGATTTTCGTCGGGTGAGCCGTTTAGTGCTTTCAGGTTATTATGGCTTTCGTAATAGTGGGGATGAGGCGGTGCTTAAGAGCATTCTGACAGCGCTGGAAACTGCGGGCAGAGAAGCGGGGATGAAGGTTGAGCCCATCGTATTATCCGGTGACCCGGAGTGGACGTCCCGCCAGTATGGGGTAGAAGCTGTCCATCGGACAAAGCTCAGCGAGGTATGGAAAACTCTGAAGAGCAGTGACGGACTGATCAGTGGCGGAGGCAGTCTGCTGCAGGATGCGACAGGACTGGGTTCAATTCCTTATTACTTAGGCATTATGGAGATGGCGCGCTGGTGCGGGAAGCCGACTTTTGTGTATGCGCAAGGGATTGGTCCCGTTAATCGGAAAATGTTCCAGCCGTTCATCAAGCGAGCTTTCAGGAAGTCAGCTTACGTATCTGTACGTGATGAGGAGTCTGCGATTCTTCTGCGGCGATACGGCGTTCCGCAGGGGAGCATAGAGGTTGTGCCCGACCCGGTGATGGGCTTGCCATCAGGGGGAGGGCATGAGGGCTCCGCGGAGGAGCTCGACGCTCAGCCGAGCTCCCGCAGCGGTGGCGCGAGCCTCGGAGCTGAAGCGAAGCTCCGAGGCAGCGCCGCCGCGATCGCGGAGGAGACGGACACGCGCCCGATAGTCGGCGTGTCCGTCAGGTTCTGGCGCAGCGACCGCGCGGACCTGGTCCGCGCGGCTGCAGCGCTTGAAGCGCTGGCCGGACGCCATGCCGTCCGGCTGCGCTTCCTGCCGTTCCATCACGGGGCGGACGAGGATGCGTCCCGCTACGTGATGGAACGGCTCTCCGGGGCCCCGGCTACGCTGGCCCCGGCGCACGACGACCCGCAGCAGATGCTGCGGGAGGTCGGCCGATGCGCGCTGCTCATCGGAATGCGCCTGCATTCGCTCATCTATGCAGCGAATCAACACGTGCCTCTCTTGGGGCTGTCTTACGACCCCAAGATCGACCAGTTCCTCGGGCGGCTAGGACAACGCGCCGTCGGAACAACAGATGAGCTTGATCCCGATGAACTGGCCGGTCAAGCCGCCAAAATCCTGCGAAATCCCGAGCATTGGCGCGAGAACACCAACCAACGAATTGACCGCCTTAAATTAGAAGCTTCTCAGCCAGCGCAACAAATCATCGACTATATACGTAATAAATGATAGTTTGGAGAGTGACAATAAGTGAATCCCAAGCCGAATCCCGGATCGAATCTCGATCCCAAGCCGAATCCCGGTCTTAATCTCGATCCCAATCCAAGACCGTATCCTACGGTAACTTTGTACGGCGTTCCCTTTTCCAAAATGGACATGCGGGAAACCGTCGCCTACCTGGCTGAAGCCATCGCCTCGCGCCGTCCGCAGCGCGTTATCACAGGCAATCCGATCATGCTCACCGTTGGTCTGGAGAATCCTTCCTTCCACCGTGCGCTGGCAACTGCAGAGCTCGTTGTTCCGGACGGTGCGGGAGTCGTCTGGGCGGCCCGCCATGTGAAGCAACCGGTGAAGGAACGTGTGGCTGGCTTCGATCTCATGCATGAGCTGCTGAGAGAAGGAGAAAAACGGAGCTGGAGCGTGTATTTGCTAGGGGCCTCCGCGGAAATCGTGGAGTCGGCTTATGCCAATTTGCAGAAGCAATATCCGGGCATGCGTTTCGTTGGCTGCCGAGATGGTTATTTTACCGATAGGGAAGATGGAGCGGTTGTCGCGGCCGTTAGAGCAGCGAATCCGGATCTGCTATTCGTGGCGCGTGCCACTATGAACCAGGAGCCTTGGATTGAGAAGTACCAGCAAGTGCTCGGCGTACCCGTTATTATGGGAGTCGGAGGCAGCTTCGATGTCGTGTCCGGCAAGCTTAAGCGTGCACCGGCTATTTTCCGCAAACTTAGTTTAGAGTGGTTTTACCGTTTAATGCAGGAGCCTTCCCGCTATAAGAGAATGCTGGTATTGCCCCGTTTTGCGCTAAAAGTGATTAAAGACGGAGATAAAGTCCTGAAACCAATCAATCCATCGTGAAAACTTTCATGAAAATCGTGAAAATCGATGAAAATGAACCAAAACGACAGAATTAACGCCTTGTTGAATCCCTTGCGCCCGGAGTATAATTCATTCCGGTACACAAAAAGGAGAGTTGTAAATGGTGTCTGGTTGGATGCTTGGAATTGGGTTGGTCTCATTTATATTGGCTTTGGTTCTTGCACTTGTGTTAACACCGTTGGTGAAAAAGCTGGCCATCCGCATTGGCGCGATTGACGTGCCCAATCAACGTAAAGTTCATACGAGAATGATGCCCCGACTGGGCGGAGTGGCGATCTACGCATCCTTCACGGCGGGACTATTACTTATATTGCCTTGGCTGCCCGAGGGTATGCTCAGCGCTTACGACCGCAATCTGATTAGTGCCCTCCTTATTGGCGGTACGCTAATTGTCTTGCTGGGCGCATTGGACGACAAGTATGACTTGTCCGCCAAGCTGAAGCTGCTCGTGCAGATCGCTGCGGCCTGTATCGTTGTCTTCGGTTTTGACGTTAAGATCAACTTGCTGAACATACCTTTCGGCTCTGCGATGCAGCCTGTAGGCGAATGGATCAGTATTCCGCTTACGATCATCTGGATTGTTGGTGTGACGAACGCCATTAACTTAATCGATGGATTGGACGGGTTGGCTGCCGGCGTATCCGGTATCGCTATTACCACGATCCTCGTCATGGGTATTCTGATGGGTAACGAAACCGTTATTCTTCTCTCGGCGGTTCTGCTGGGCAGCATTGGCGGTTTCCTTTACTTCAACTTCCATCCCGCGAAAATATTCATGGGAGACTCGGGCTCATTGTTCCTCGGCTTTGCGCTGGCGACATTGTCTATGCTCGGGTTCAAACAAATTACAGTCGTATCTTTCGTAACGCCGTTACTTATTATTGGTGTACCGTTATCGGATACCTTTTTCGCCATTGTGCGCCGCTGGGTTCAGAAGAAACCAATCTTCGCTCCGGATAAGGGTCATCTGCATCATTGCCTTCAACAGCTGGGCTTCAGCCATCGGGTGACGGTGCTGATTATTTACGGAATCGCAGCTTTCTTCGGCGCATGTGCGGTCATTCAGTCCGTGATCTCGAACTCAGGCCTTGGTAACTGGATAACCTTCATTGTTATCTGCGCACTCGTGTTCTTGCTTCAAATCGGTGCGGAGCTCATCGGAATCGTCGATCAGACCCGCCGTCCCGTGCTTAACTTCCTTGCAAGACTGCGGATGAAACCTCAGACGGATACAAGCTCGAAATAAGCAGCCATTATACTAGCACTTATCGGTCTAAAGACCCTATTTCTCATCGATTGATGAGATTAGGGTCTTTTTTTCTTGTGAATATATACAACATTTCTCCCTATAAACCGATAAGATGTATACGAAACATTTGCGGAATAATTGCGTCTAATGGTACATGTTGCCGAAATAGGCGAAAACCGCCAGAAGGAGTTGGGCTTAAACGCGTTATAACAGAAGCACCTTGATAAAAATTAATCCCATCGCTCTCATGACCATTATCTTGTAAATGCACAGAACATAAGCACACATTTTTAGGAGGAGATTAACCAGTGAGAATGCAACGATTATTGTCGGCGCTACTAGTTATAGCGCTGCTCGTTACCATGTTCCCAACACGGTCGAACAACAGTGTGCAGGCTGCTGTTGCGCACAACTTTGACTTCAACAATGAACAGTACACGGTAGGGTCTGCGCGGATTACCACGAATGAACGTGTAAACTTAACAGGAACAATAAATAACGTAAATGCCAATTCGATAAAATATAGCGTTTATCAAATTAATCCTTTTAACGAGAAAGTAATCACTTCTAACGAGAACCAAACTGGCAACATGACCTTCAGTGGATCAACGATTAATGTTTTTAATGTTCAATTGTACCCAGGGATGAATAAGATCACCTTTACCGGGCAATCGGGCGCATCAACGATCTCTGACTCCATTTACATAGAATACCGTGATAGTCCAATGCTTTTCGACCTGACTGCCGGACTTGACGGAAGCCTATTTAACATCGCTGAGTCAGAGACGACGGTTGTACATTCAACAGCATCCCGCGGCAAGGGCAGCGCCGACATTAGCATTAGCGGTAAAGCGCCGAACGCTACTAAGGTATCTGTAATCGTGAATGGCAAGAGCAATACTTACTCGATCTCCAGCTCTTCCGATTGGAGCTTTGTTGCCTCTCCTATTAATGTACAGAAAGGCATGAATCTTGTAACGATTCGTGTTTTCAATAATACACAGTTTGTAGAGACGACACGAAAAATAGCATTTTATAACGGAGAAGTCACTTATTATGATCTAAAGCTTGTTGCGACTGATGGTACTGATACTTACTCGACGCCGTTGTCTTCAGTTACGAACTTCTCGGTACCGGCTGGCTTTAATGTATCGGTCGTCGGTAAATCGATCGTTCCTTTGACTTATACAGCGACACCTTCCCCTGCTTTCTTGCCGAATCCTGGCTGGACTTGGGATTCTGCGGCTGTTCCTGCCCCTGTTTTTGTTTCAGATAATGGTCAACTTACAACAGCGTCGGGACCACAGATTAGAGTAAATGGGAATGCTGCGGATACAATCACGAATGTATCTTCAACGGTTCCAGCTATTTCCGATAAATTCTTTACGGTTGAATTCTCTGAAGCACTCGGTGATTCCAATGGATCACTTCCGTTCGATACAGCCGCTAACTTACAATTCTCCGGCTGGAATCAATCTAAGCTTCCATCGCCTGGTTTTGAATCATCAGGTTTATATATTTACAAACTACGCGATAGCACTGAGGCGTATATCAAAGACATCAATTATATACCTGGTTATTCATCTACCACGAACTTACAGGCATCTGAGAGCTCCGATTTGGAAAACGCAAGGCTATTCTCGCTTCCGACTGTTGTGGAGGTCCTAATTGGGAACTATACTCCGGGCTGGGCAACGTCCCTGCCAGCAGGGCTGGTTGAATTGGACAGTATAACAACTGCCACTGGGACAACAACTGATGGAACCGATGTGGACCAAATCGTGCTACCTGATGTTGAAGGGAATTATGATTATATTTATGATCAACTTCCTAACTCTTACGTTACAGTGATTAACGTGGATGGAGTGGACACTCCATTTCTACGAGTGTTTGTTTCCCTTAATAAGCTTCCAAATGCGGGAAGTATGAAGCTCGATTTTAATCTTAACCATGCAGATGCAACAACTGACCCCTATCCCGAGATTCCTGTTACGCTGCTCTATGGACCGTACGTTAAATATGACAGCGTGTTTGACGGAATGAAGATCGAATACGATACGACACAGCAAACAGCAGGTGTAAGGACCTTGATCGAGGATGAGTTCGATGGGTTCCGCGGATCATTATTTAATGTGCCAAATCTAAATACTATTCGTTATGCGACTTCGGGTACAGATATCAAGACAGTAACGCTATACGTAAATAACACGGAATTTCAATTGGAAAAGGAATCCGCCACATCAAATATCAATGACTTTATTTTGCCGCAGGCCGGAAGAGGTGCTGTACTCGCTACTGATCTTCCTACAATATATACTTCAGTTTTCTCGGCATTAAATTTGACAGGCGATAACTACATCAAGTTTGTCTATCGAACAGCTACGGATAATTATGAGAGCACAACCAAAGTAACCATAGTTCCGACGAACTTGCCAGTTATCCCAGCACCAAATACGGACGGTGTTTATCCTTTCTCTACAAACTTGAACTCTCCACTGCCGAATGATCCTAACTTCACCAAGCAGGGACCAATCTTTACAACAACAGAAGCTAAGATGAATGTTTTCGGGTCGTTCGACTTTATCGACCTGGGTAAGACTTTAGGTGACGTAACTGGCAAATTCACACAATTGACCGCTGCCGAAGCGGATGGCTACATTCTAGAGATCGCCGCACCGGATTTCGCAACACCTATGCGTTGGGAGCTGGGTAATGACATTTTATTAGACGCGGCGAACCCTAGCGGTGCAGCGATTCGTGCGAATAGCGGGGATGCTCATCCTAGTAATTTAAGTGTCATGTATAACTATGATACGCAATCATTCTCATTTATTCTTTACGATCAGCAGCTGCCTTTTGATGGAAGTGCGAAGGTGTATAGTATAACCGTTTACAACAGTGGACTGAATGGTCCGAGGGCGACGTACCGTCTGGAAGTTGACCCAACATCCATTCCATACACGATCATCTCGCCACGATCAGAGAAGCGAACAATGAACCAGAGCTTCGTTGAGGTCATTTTGACTTCTCCGGGTGCAGATTCAATTACCGTGGACAAAGTGGTAGCAACGAAAATAACATATAAAGACTACGGAACGCTTGATGGTCTCGGTAATCCGACTGAAGTCCCTGCATTCAGAGCGCTCGTAACCAATCTTAAAGCTAACAAAGCTACAGAAATTAAACTGACAATCAAAAATGCAAACGATACAATTAATGATTCATTCGATGTCACCTATGCCCCAGAGAATATTCCTGGTGCACAGACAATGATGGTGATGAAAAATACGGTGAAAGCTTTCGGCGGTGCACTGAACCTGAAGTTCCCGAGCGGCACGAACTTAATTCGAAAGGATTACAATGTCGCCGATAATCTAAAGGGCCAAGTGTACAAGGATAATAACTTGCTTGTAGCCATTGCAAATCCTCAGGACGGCGTTGTGGATCGTCACGATTTCGAAACGATTCCATTCAACTATGACACGCAGCTTAATATGGGTGAAATTCTATTTACAGCAAGCTTCCCAAGCCGGTTCGTCAAAGCTAGCCCAGTATTCTGGCTTGATGCTGGACAAGCGGATGACCCAACGACAACGGCTAGCTTTGATCCGGTTACTTATGGTGTAGATCCATTTCCACTGGACGTGATTAAGGGCACAAGCCACAATTCTTACTATAATAAGAGTGCCAATCGCGAGCTTATTCCTTCCAAACGCGGCGAACTTGAGATGTCTTATGATCCAAGCATGCGTCAATCTGCAGGTACTCTCATAACCGTCTTCCGCTTTGATCCATTCGTCCAGCAATGGGAGAATATCGGGGGCGTCGTGGATGAGAAGAAAAATTCAGTGAAGGTACCGTTCGATCGCTTTGGCTACTATGTTGTTGCTAAGGTCAGCTACGGATTCAATGACGTAACTGCACATCCATACGCACGTGAAGCTATTGAAGCGATCTATGGTAAAGGTGTCATGAACGCAGTTGATCCTAGCGGCGCTTTCGGAGTCGATCAATATGTAACTCGTGGTGAATTCTCCCGCATGCTAGTAAGAGCACTGGGATTACCGCTAAATTACGACGGTCCTAACCATTTCGTTGATGTGCCGAACACGGGAAATGCAATTAATATGGACGCATTATGGGATTATCGTTATATTGAGACGGCAGCTCGTTCTGGTTTTGTGCGCGGCACTTTGCCAAGAGTGTTTAACCCTGATGCATCTATCTCTCGCCAAGACGCTGCGGTTATGCTGACCAAGGCTTTGAACCTTAAGACGGATACGAGTTCCACTAAGGTCCGAGCAACTCTTGCGAAAGTGTTTAAGGATGAAACGGCCATCGACTTCTATGCTAAACCATCAGTTGCAGCTATCCAGAAGAAAGGCTTCATCAGTGGCTCGCCAGTTGATTCGAACGATCTAACCAAAGGATACGTATTCGAACCGGGAGCCCGCCTATTGCGTGGGGATGCATCCATTATTATTTCTAGGGTGATGGCGGACCTGAAGAAACTTCCGAAGCTTTATAATTAAGCTGCAATAGAAAGAGAAGGAGGGAGCAGGCTGTTAGCCGATCCCTCTTTCTCCGTATCTATAGCGTTTCAACTTCCTCCAACTTGGATATGCAGGAAAAAGTTGAGCAATGACACTTCTGTGTGTCCAAGCTATACTTAACAAGCGAACTCATAGTACATAGGAGAATAGATTCACAAAAGATTAGAAAAGTTGAGTGCGGTGTAAAAAAAGTTATACGAATTTTCATTTACCCGCAACTTTTTCCGAGCTGCAGCGTTTAACATTAGGAGCCAACAAAGATGTGCTGGGATCCTAAGAAGCAACAGAATCTATGAAAATGTTCTTTACGGTGTGCAAGCGCCTCATGTATAATGAGGAATGTGGCATAATTTACCCTGCCCATATTTCGCATGTATATGCACTAATTCTACTGTTTACAAGTTTCTGCGACATGTTTCTACTAGAGAGCATGATTGCAGACATCTATTATAAACAACGCTCTACTCAGGAAAGGGGGTGACATACATATGAGAGATACGGGCTATCATTTTTCTAAACAACTTAAACAGAAGTTTTCCCAAGGAGGAGAAAAAAAGGTTATGAAGAAAAGTTTATCAGTAATCCTTGCAGCAGCATTGGCGTTCGGAAGTTTCGGATCCCTTGCATCAGCTGCTGATCTAACAGCACAACAGAAATTCGACGCACTCGCAGCAAAAGGTATTTTCGTAGGTATTAATGGTGAGGCTGCACTAGATCAAGACATGACTCGTGCACAATTCGCACGCGTTGCAGCACTTCTTACTGGTGCTGAAGGTATCGGCAACCCTGATACTAAAGTTGTAACAGTTAAGCCTTTCCCTGATGTTGCCCTAGGTGTTTGGTACACTGAAGAAATCGCAGCCGTTAAAGAATCTGGCGCGATGAAAGGTAACGCTAACGGTACTTTCGCACCAAACGGAAAAATCACCGTTCAAGAGACTGCAGTCGTTCTTGCTAACGTACTAGGTCTTGCTCCAGTTGCTGATGCAACTGTTGAAGGTGCAGCACCATGGGCTGCTGGCTACATCAAAGCAGTTGAAACTGCTGGAATCGTTCTTCCAACTAACTACACAGAAAACGCTACTCGCGCATTGCTAGTAAGTGGTGCTTTTGCTATTGACGCTGCTCTTAGCAAACCAGCTACACTGTCAATCGAATCGGTCAAGGCAACAGCTGCGAACGAATTGACTGTGAAACTCAACCGTGATCTGGCTGATGCTGAAGCTCCAATATTCGCTGTGAAGTTCGGTCTTCTCCCACAAGACGTCACTGCAAAAGTTTCCGATGACAAGAAGAGCATTACGCTGACTTCTGAGACGAACTTTATTGCTGGTGATTACACAGTTGAAGTATCCGGCGTAGAAGTTGCTGTTAAGTCGTTCGCTGTGAAGATCGAAGCTCAAAAGCTTGAGTCCTTCACAATCACAACGACTAATCTTACTGCAGTTGCTACACAGGACATCGTTTACCAGCCTGTTGACCAGTATGGTAAGAACTATGATCTTGCGGCTTCCAACTTTACTGCTTCCGCAACCAATGTTACTGATGGAACTGCTGTAGCGGTTAACGGAAACGGAAACAAATTTACAACTGGAACCAGCCTTGTTGGCGAAGTTGATAGCAATGTTGTTGTTACTATCATCCACAACACAACCGGCAAATCGCAAACTAAAACATTCAAAGTAGCTACGGCAGCATTCATTGACTCCGTATCCTTTGAACAACCGGCGCCAAAAGCTGACACGGCTCGTATCACGACTGGTGACGCTACCGATGTTTTGGTTCTGCCAATCACTTTACTTGACCAATACGGTCAAAAAGTGACTGCTACTACTGCGAACCTAATCACTGCTCTCACGAAAGAAATTACTTTCGTATCTTCTAACACTACTATCGTCGATCCTGCTCTCTTCGCTGTAAATGGAGACGGCAAATTGACTTACCGCACAGGCGCTACGGCGGGCAATGTAACGATTTCCGCAATTACTAAAGGCGGCAAATCGTCCAGCATTACCTTCCAAGTACATGCACCTGCTGCTCTTGCTTCTGTAAGTATTCAAACACCGACTGGCCTCGTTGTAGCTGGTGAAGGCACTAAAGTTACTTACACTGCTGTAGACACCTTTGGCGCTGCTGCGAAACTGGCTGCCTTGACTGACGTAGTATGGTTCAGCACGAACCCTACTGCTGTTGACGTAACTACGGACATCGCTGTAAATGCTAAAGGCGAGATCACAATCACGCCAGGCGCTGCTGGTGCTGCTACAATCAGCGTATTCCTGAATGGTGCTAAGCAAAGCGAAATCACGCTTGACGTGAAAGCTGCTGCTGTAGCTACGAAAATCAGCAAAATCGCTGATTCTTCCATTACACTCTTCAACAAAAATGCTGGCACACACACTTATGCTGCTGCCGACATCGAAGTAGTCGATCAATACAACCGTGTTATTGCTACCGCTAACCTTGGGGGCGCTGTAACGGTTGCTGTTAAAGACGCTACGACTAACGCATTCACCGCTGCTGGCGCAATGCTGACTGCTGCTGACGATCAAGTTGCTTCCAAAACTATCGTTCTAACGTATACAGCTGGCGCAATCGTTTTGACGAAAGAGTTCTCTGCTTCGGTTGTTGAAGCTTCCGCAGTAGTTGGCTATGCAATCAACGATGTTGCTAACACGAAGCTTCATGCTGGTGGTTATGCTTCTGCAGCTGCAGCTGGCGACCACGCTGTTACCTTCGCTATTAGCAACGGTCTTACTGCTGACAGCAAAAAAGTAGGTCTTTCCGCTGCTGACAAAGCTGCATTCACGGTAACAACTTCCGACAGTTCTGCAGTTGCTGTTGATGGCAGCTCCGTACATGCAGTTGCCGCTGTAAACAATGGTGCTTCTGTAGTAACTGTATGGAAAAACGGTGTTAAAGTAAAAGAAGTTAGCTTCACGACTTCTTCTGCAACACCAGCTGTTTCTGAGTTGAAATTTGACGGAGAATCGGTTACGATTGCTAAATCAACTGCAGCATCTGCAGCTGCTTCTGCTAAATTGACGACTGTCAAAGATCAATACGGAGCAACAATCGCTCTTGGTGGAGTTACTTGGTTCTCTGCCGATGCAACGATCGCTACAGTAGACGCTGCTACGGGTGCTGTAACGACTACTGCTAAAGGTGGCACAGTGAAAATCACTGTTGTCGCTCCAAACGGTACTAACGCATCGATCAATGTAGTTTCTGAGTAAGCCATCAATAAAGAAAAAGCAAGGGAATTCATTCCCTTGCTTTTTTTCTTTTTTATCGAAACTTATTCCCTGTCGTAAACGTTTAATAGGTATCATGTTTTAGGAGGAATGAAAGTGGGATTTAAGGCAGTGAAACTTTCAGTGGCTACATTGGCGGCAGCACTTTTGCTAACAGACGCAACCGGATTATTGGCAACACCCATTCAACAGGCTTCTGCCCAAGGTCAGGATATATCTAAACAAGTTATTAAACTAAACACAAAAAGCAGCTTAGTGCTAAGGGATGCCCAATTTCTAATGCAGGATCGTGGCAAAGTACTCGCCTTTACGGTGACACTAACGAACAATGATACCAAAGATTTAAATTTGCTAGATTACTGGTTACGCATAAAAAACAAATCGGGAAAGTCTTACAGTGTCAATGTCAGTGGAGTTGACAAAAACAAAACAAAATTGGCTGCAAAGTCATCTATAAATTTGACGTATTACGCAACCGTTGATGATCAAACGATGATTACTGATTTACAGTTTCATGTAATCAAGTGGGATTTTTCGGTCAAGAACTATGAGCGTAAATTAGGCACGATTACATTTCCTACGGCCACCTCAGAGAAGATAACTTATAAGCAATCGAAGGTTATGATATTTGATAATTCAAAAGTAAAAGGGACGATTAAGAATTATGTTGTAAGCCAAGACGACAGCAACATTTATTTGACTATTAATTACTTAATTGAAAATGTTGGATATAAATCGAGTAATTTCAATAAGACCAGGTTATTTCTACAAACTGATGACCAAAAAGTGTTTGAGGTAGAGGGTGAAGATTTAAGCAAAATCATTATAAAGCCTCAGGAGAAGAAGAGTATCACTTTATTTGCCTCTATTCCGCTTGAGAGTGCCAAGAAAGGCATGTCGCTTACGATGGCCAATAATGATGAAACTAATAATATCCTGCTTCCGGTGGGCTCTTTTTCTATTCCCTACAAAGCGTCTAATCAGGTCAATGAGCAACAAAAAATTGGCGGGTCTTTCACATATAACGATTTTCAAGTCAATCTGCGTTCTATAACAAGATCACCGCTCGATGATAGCGATATGGTGATAGCTGAAGTGAAGGTGACGAACAAAGGAACAGAATACAAACCACTACCAAATTTAAGCGGTCTATATACGATAAACGGGATTCAGCTTAACGCTGAGGAAACAAAAACGTCCGTTCTTGATCAGGTTGCACTTCTAGGTCCTAACTCATCGTATTCCTATTTCGTCTATTCAAAAATACCATATACGACCAATATTGGAAAAATCACTTTCGCGATTACAGAGAAGGCCGGTACGGAAGGTAGCAAAACACTATATTACTTTAGCGATAGTAGAACATCATCAGTTCCGACTAGCAATATTATGACATCATATATGATTAATAGCGCAGGCAAGAAATCAGAAGTAGTTTTGAAAAAATCGGCGCTCTACAGCGGAGTGAAGAGCGATCTTTTATATGTTGAATTTGAATATTCAAATAAAGAATCCAGATCCATACTGCCTTCCTTGCTTGGCGGATACTTGCAAAACGAAAACATGATTACGATGCCGGTGTCCTTCTCCCAATACAAAGAAAAGATATTCCCGAACGGAAAAGTGCTGCTCTTTGCTTGGGCAGATGTTCCTAAGAAGTTCACAACTAACTTTGCTGATTTTGTAATGGGCCAGAACGTACTGACCAATCCACCGGAAAATACAACTGAATCGATCGCATTGGCCAATTCAGTGAAGTTCAGAATCAATAAAGATTCAAATCAAACGACCAAAAATGACTTCAAAAAAATAGAGTTTGTCGATTCCCAACTATCGCTTAACAACATCATCGCTTCCGTTAATGTATCGTTAACCGGTGGAGGAACCTATGAAATAGATGGAATTCGATTGGATTTTAAATACGATCTGGAGAAAATAGCGACTTATGACGACATTGCCGAGAAACACAATATTCTATTGGAAATCGTAGATCAAGACGAGAAAAAAGCAACGTTTACTCAGAAATTCAGCATTAGTACTACTGAAGAGGGCAGCGATGTGCTAGCTGACGGTCTAAATACAGCTAAATCGGTTGTATTCAAAGATGCAGATGTTATGGGTAAAATAAAAGAGTTTAAAAAATACAAATTAAATGTCTATCATCTATTAAATGACAATAAATTTCTACTAGCTTCGAAAGAGTTGAGTTGGTACACTTATGAAAACTGAGATTAAATACTTCACAGCATCAGAAAATGCGAGGCTACAAGATCGGAGAGCGGGTAATATGAGGCGGAAAATCTGGATATCGTTGTGTCTTCTCGTCACCACTGTCATTTGTGTATTTATTATTAGTAATTCTTCAATTGCTCAAGCAGATTCTAGCGGAGCCCCAGGCCTAGCTGATGATCCTATTGTCACCAAAAGCTATGTAGATGCGAAGGTAGCAGCGCTGGTTAAGGCGGAATTGGACAAGCTAGGGCCGATAGGCGGCGGCGGTGGATCGGCTGAGCTAGCCGTGGTCACAGTGCCATTCGGTAAGAAGATTATCGTTGGTGCTGGTGGGGAACTGATCGTCCGAAATGGGAAGGCAATTGCCTATAGTCCTGACGCGAATGGGTTGTCTGATATGACGGACGGGGTGGACATTGCTCCAGGTAAGCCTATCACAACGAATCACCTGATTCTGTTCCCGAGGGCTGACAGAGGCGTTCAGGCTAATCCGAACCAGAAGAATGGACTGATCGTGTTAGTACGCGGTTCTTACGCTATTCAATAAAACAGCTATTATATATCTTTTATAAAAATAGGCAGTCACGACATTATCGTCGCGGCTGCCTATTTAAGTTAAGTGAACTATTTCAACAATGCCTCCGCCACCCTAGCGGTAACAATCCGAGCGCCTTGTGGCGTGACATGGTTCGTGTCGCGGAAATGCTTCTCCAAAGTTAATCCTTCATTGGACATAATAGTGAATTCTGCATCGTACTTATCTGCCCATCCGTTAATCAAGTCAAGGTATTGCTGTTGTTCAGCAGTATACTTGCTCCTAACAGCATCTTCGAAACGTTGGGTGCGAGGGATCTGCAGGATGTGAATGCGAACACCATCGTCGTGTAGATTCCGAAGTAGATTTTCGAGAGACTCTGACTGCAGTCCTTTTATGTTATAACCCTCAAACCAACGTTCTGCGGTATTTTCCGCGATTTCGACTGTTTTTGTCTTACCCATCATATATTCAGGGTCTGTCGGATCGGGAGCCTGAGGAGTCAGTCCGCCTGCTCTTGGTTTGAAGTTCTTAAGCTTCCCTTCGCGGTAAGAGTCGAACATCTTCGCCCATATGGTACGCATGTCATAGGATTTCAGCGCCCAACCTGCAAGCAGCTCTCCGTAGTTATCCCAATTCATGATACGAATTCTGTCTTTGAGACCGGAGTAATATTTGAACTTCACGTCATCCTCCATGTTGTAGGAGTTAAGTTGGTGCTCGTTGACGACTACAATGGCTTCTTTCAGATGTATGAGCTCACCCTGGTACTTCTGGTAAGTTTTATAGATATCGTATCCCTTGCCACCGCTGATGCTGAAGTTGTAGAAGCTGTCTTTACTTCGGCCAGCAGCCTCGGCGAGATAGTCTGAACGCAGGGCATCGATGCTCATGGAATCACCGAATACTGCAGTCGTAATCTTAGAAGGGTCGCCGCTGTGTAAGGATTTATCCATCTCAGAGAACTGACCTATGAAGCCGCTGGATAAGCCATAGAAGTCTAGGTTACGGAAGACGGTAACCTCCGAGGTGTTGATGAGCAGGAAGAATCCGATTAACCCGAAGCTGTATAGACGCATTTTCCTAAAATTGGAAATAAACGAACTCATATTTGTCCCCCTTTGCGAAGTAAAAGATGGATATGGTGATCAGCAGATATACGGCACTGCGCAGCGGGAAAGGCACGTAATGCCAGATCCGCCCGATTGCGGATTCGTGTGTACGCAGTAAATATTCAACGACATGAAGTAAAAACAAACCGACAATCATCAGGAAGAGTGGATGTACGACAATGTTAAAGGCATGTGCGTGTAGCATTTTCCAAGTCATATCTAGTGCCATCTCAATGCTCGGTGCTTGGAAGAACACCCACGTCCAGGTGATGACATGGAAGAAGATGAAAATAGCAATCCATTGGTATATGCGGCTTTGGCGTACTTTATGAATCCAGCTCCACCGATTAAGGTAAAGCGAGAGGCGATGAATGACCTGCAGAAGACCGTGGATACCGCCCCAAACCACGTATGTCCATTTCGCTCCGTGCCATAGACCGGAAATAAGCATAGCTGCGAGCAGGTTGATCTGGGTTAGAATCAACCCTTTGCGGCTTCCTCCGAGACCTATGTAGATATAATCTCTGATCCAACGGGATAACGTGATGTGCCATCTGCGCCAGAACTCGGTCGGGCTCGCGCTTAGGTACGGTGATTTGAAGTTGTCGGCGAACCGTACTCCGAGCAGGATCCCAAGTCCAATCGCCATATCCGTGTAAGCGGAAAAATCATTATAGATGAAGAAGCTGAACGTGTAAGCGGCGATCCAGGATTCGGTGCCTGTCAGGGCTGAACCCTTGTCGAAATATTCTTTAACGATTGGAGACAGCTGATCGGCGATAACGATTTTCTTAATGATTCCAATAATGAACAAATAAATACCGAACTTGATGGCGTCCCACGAGATTTTCTTCTCGGAGAGCTTGTCCAGTTGGGGAATCAGCTCGTCGCCGCGCATTATTGGACCCGCTATGAGATGCGGGAACATGGACACGAATACCCAGAATTTAACGAAGGAACGAGTCGGCTTCGTATCTCCTCTTCGAACATCGATAAGATAAGAAATAAATTCGAAGGTATAGAAGGACACTCCGAGCGGGAGCAGGATCGACTCGACGAAGCTGCCGGACCAGCTAGTCTCGAAGCCGAGCAGGTTGAGATTGTCGAGCATGAACAAGGTGTATTTGAAAAAAATCAGATTCAGCACGTTAAGGGCGATCCCGATCCAGAATACCCAGCGGAATCGCTCCCTAGTCATTAAGTGAACGATTACGAAGGTGAGGATGCACATGATAAGGAATAAGATGAGAAAACCTTCCGGATGGGCGGCGTAGAAGACGGCGTTGGCCACGGCTAGAAGAAGCAGGCGTTGTTTCTTCAGAAATAAGTATGGAATCAGAAGTGCAAGCAAGAAGATCAGAAAATTCGGTGAGTAAAAGAACATGTAAGGCACCTCAGAATCATCAATGGTTGGCAGAATCAGGTACGTCTGTTCATTATAACGAATTTAACCGGACGGAGAAACTGTCGAACCGACTCGGAGCAGGTGGATTCGATGTAGAAATGGCCTAATATCTCTAAAGTTCCAGCGCTTGGAAGCCGACATATAAAGTACTAGACTGTACTTTTATCGGAGGTATTCATTTTGCTTAGTAAACGTCCTCTCACTCTCCTTATTTCCATTTCAATGATTATACAGATCTGGACTGCCTCTGGAGTCGCTTTAGCTGCCCCTACGGGACAAGAGGTTCACATAGCTGCTGTAGGCGGACCTGTGCTCGAGTCTACGTACCCAGCCGATAATGATGCGGTCGTTCCCGCCAATGCGATCTTCCAAATACGCTTTGACGAGTCCGTACAGAAGGCTTCAGTCAGTGGGAGCTCAGCTTCTGTCTCGATCTATGAACAGTTGACGAATACTCTGGTTGAATCGATTGTCGTTGCGACATCTAGTACATCAAAAATTAGTATTAGTGGAAAAGAAGCAAAGATTTATCCTGCAAGCTCGAGTCTTGTAAGCGGTAAAGCCTATTACGTGCTAGTTGATCAAGGAGCATTCGTATCTTCTAACGGTGTGTTCGCTGGAGTAACGAATGCAACGGCATGGAACTTTACTGCAATTGGCAGCGACTCGGTGAAACCTGCAGTTACGAGCAGCAGCCCTGTGAATAGCGGCACAATTGGCGCAACGAATGCGCTTATTCTTACTTTTAGTGAAATTGTTACTGCCGCCAGCGGAAATATCCGTATCATCCGAAGAGACAATGGGGAAGAGAAAGTGATATCGGTCCTATCCTCTAGTGTTACCGGTAATGGTACGACGCAGATTCAGATCCAACCGTCTTTGCGTCTAGATGCGGACGAGGATTACTATGTGTTGATTGATCAGGGAGCTTTCGTTGACCGAGCAGGGAATGTGTTCGATGGGTATACGACTGCCACGCAGTGGGTTTTTCATACCAGTCCATCTACGATCTCAGCCCCGGAACTTTCGCCCGTGAACGGGAGATCAGGAGTGGCTTACGACGATCCGGTGCTGACGATGACTTTTGCTTCGGCTATGCATGCGGGCACAGGCTCCTTACGAATTAAGAAGGTTGCTACGAATGAAACGATACAGACGGTTCCTGTTACAGCTTCACTCATTTCCACGAGCGGGCTCGTTGTATCGATGCCGCTTAATGATTTGGCCGTGAATACGGCTTATTATATCCAGGTTGACTCTGGAGCGTTGCTGAATGCTTCGAACGAGCCTTATCTAGGGATAACAGATGCGATTTCTTGGACTTTCACAACTATTGCTGCTGTAGATTCGGCCAAGCCTGTTGTGAGTGTGCTTACACCTGTGGATAATGGAAAGTTAGGATCGACTACGGGTACTTTGACCATCAAGTTTAATGAGCGGGTTTATCCCGTTAGCGGCTCCATCACGATCCGCAATAGCAATGGTTCTCTGTTCTGTTCGATTCCGGTTACAGCTAGCGGAGTTGTCGGAGGGGGGACGGATACGATTACGATTACCCCGTGTGCTTCTTTCTTGCAGGGCAGCTCCTACTCGGTTCAAATCTCCCCGACGGCATTCCGTGATGCTTCGGACAACTACTATGCAGGGATTGCTACGAGTGACTATACCTCATGGAATTTCACAATCAGTACAGATACTTCAGCTCCCGAGCTGATCGTAACGGATCCAGTTAACGATGCGACGGGTGTGCGTAGGAATAACCTTGTATTAACTGGGACCTTCAGTGAAGCTGTACAGGTAACCTCTGGTGCGACAGCAACTTTGAATACGGCTGCGGGCTCCGTTGTGACGCCGATTGCTTTGACCCTAACCAGACATTCTTCCGATGCGAAAAAGGTTTCGTTCACGCTCCCCGGCGGAGTTACTCTTAATGTAAACACGTTATATTATGTGAATATTCCGACTGGCTCGATTACAGATGTGGCAGGTAACGCCTTCCAAGGCATACTTAATCCTTATCGCTGGTCGTTCAAGACCGTCGTATCAGATACGACTGCTCCCGTGTTGTCTACCGTATCAATCGATGGCAGCGCTATTGTATTAACCTATGATCAGGAATTAGATGGAACGGCTATTCCAAGCGCAGCGCAATATTATGTCAGCGTAAATACGCTGCCTAGATCCGTAACCTCTGTCGCGGTCACAGGTAAGCAAGTTAAGCTAACGCTATCCTCCGGCGTTCTGGTCGGACAAGCGGTTAAAGTATCATTTTCCAGCGGGACATTGAAGAACTTAGGCAGTCCTGCTATTTTGGCGGCAAGCTTTGCGTCGAGAGAGGTGACGAACGCTACGGATACGACGTTGCCACGTCCATCCAGCGGTACAATTGCGAGTACGATATTGACGCTTACCTTCAGTAAACCCTTGGCTGCCATCACGGGTACGAATGCGACTTCACAATTCAAAGCTCGGTTGAACGGAACCTTGTATACCCCAACCGTTGCCTATACGAGCGGCTCCAATCTTATCCTTATCCTGCCTAATGCTTATCAAGGGACGGGTTCGGTAACAGCATCCTATACGCCGGGTGTGGGCGGGGATCATTTAAGGGATACGACAGGCTACACAGTGTCTGCTTTCTCGGAGTTCTTCATCGCTAATGGGAATGATACAGTGGCGCCTATCCTATCAACTGGTTTGGCGACAGGTAATAAGATTATGCTGGTATACAATGAGGGACTTCGTACAACAACGGTACCTCCAACTACCAGCTTCTCTGTCCTGGTGAATGGTATAACGGCAACTGTCTTAAGTGTTGCGATCAACAATAATACAGTTGAGCTAACGATGAGCCAAGCGATCGCAACAGGACAGTCAGTTCTCGTCACCTACCTGCCTGGAACTCCGGCGCTTGCTGATTTGGCAGGTAATCCTGCTCAGGTGTTAGCAGGCCACCAGATTATATCGGGTACAACTTCTACAGCAACATTAAGTTCAGCAACTGTTAGTGGCAACCTCTTAACGCTGAACTATTCCGCTGCACTCAGCAGCGCCGTTGTACCTTCGAATGCTCAATACGTTATCCGGGTAAATGGCTCCTATATGGGGGCGAATACGGTATCGGTATCGGGTACTCAAGTTATCTTGACCTTAACTTCACAGATTCAAGCCGGCCAAACGGTCAAGGTAAGCTACTATGCTACTGGATCTCTGTTGAAGGACTTGGCCAATCAGACTGTCGCAGCCTTCAGCGACTATACCGTTACGACTTCTTCATCAGGAATAGTTAACCTGCCGAATTATCTCGTATCAGACGGCGAAAGTGGGATCCAATTTAATTCAACGGCGATATCAACGCAACCAGGTACAACTTCTAATGGTCGATCGATTAACCGCTATGTGGTGAATAGTGATTATCTGTCCAGCGCATTCACGTGGGTTAAATCTTCGGGAAGTCAGCTTAAGTCTCCTACGATTTCCATTCGGGTTCCAAGCACGGAAGCGGGGGCGGTAGTTCAAATTCCGATCTATGCGCTTGTAGATGCTTCTAGCAGGGTTTCCAACGGGTCGATTCGTGTCGATTACGGCGATTTACGGTTCGAGCTTCCGTTGTCGGCCGTCAAGTATACGCAAGAGGTGACAGCCCTTGGCGGAAGTCTAACGAGTTCCACTTTAGAGGTTTCGATGGAGAGGACGACCGATTCAGTACTAACGAGCGCAATCGGCAGCTCCTCTGCGGTTATCCTTGGCCTGCCGGTCGACTTCAGCGTTAAAATCGTTTCAGCTGGCAGGCAATCAGAGGTGAAGCAGTACGATCAATACGTAACGCGGACCTTCGTGGTACCTGCCAGCTCGGCATCGCAGTTGTCGCAGCTTACCGTTGTGAGAATGGATGACAGCACAGGAGTACTCTCTTATGTACCAACGGTTGCTGAGAGTGGTACAGGTGGCATTCATGTCTCCTTCAAACGTAAAGGGAATAGTACTTATGCGCTCGTTCGCAAAGCTCCTGCGACGTACAGCGATATGGCAAATCATTGGGCTAACGATTATGTCTCGCTGTTAGCCGCGAAGTGGATTGTCAGCGGCACATCCTTCACTGCCTATAGTCCTAGCAAGGCGATAACAAGATCGGATTTCGCGAAATATATCGCGAACGGACTTGGTTTGACGGGGAATGCGAGCAGTGCTGCACGCTTCCGCGATGTCGGAACGAATGGGAAGGACGCTGCTTATATTGGTGCCGTCAGTGACGCGGGGATTATCTCAGGTAAGACGGACGGTAATTTCGATCCGAACGCCGCGATCACGCGTGAAGAGATGGCTTCGATGATGCTTCGAGCCATGAACTATGCTGGGGTGCAGCCTTCCAGCGCTAGCCTGACGAAGTTCACAGACCGCACGAAGATCGGCAGCTGGGCAACTAACGCGGTTGCGGCTTGCGTCGATGCAGGTATCATTGCAGGGGTCACGACGACTACGTTCCAGCCGAAAGCGAATGCTACTCGTGCGCAAGCAGCGGTAATGATCGTTCGCATGCTTCAGTATTCGGAGCTTTTGCAGGCTTAAATCTCTATAACAACTCAGACACGCCGTTCCTTCAGGATATAATCCGGAGGAACGGCGTGTTTGGTTTTATAGCGATGCGCACATTTATGGGTGGATACTTGAGGACGTTTATTATTAACTTGCCAAATAAAACCATAGATTTTTATTAAAAAAAAGGTAAAATATAGGGAGTTATACTTTGCTAGATTTATAGAATTGACGGAGGGATTCTATGCGAGGCAGTTGAAGGCGCATCTGCATAGAGACATGCAAAATGAGAGGTTTTTCAAATCGAGGAGGAAGACTATTGTCGAACCGCGGAAAAAGAATTAAGAGAATGATTAGTATATTTGTACTGTTATCTTTGCTTACTTTTCAAATTGTTCCTATGAGTGTCTTTGCTGCCGACCCGCAGCCTGCGTACAACAAAAGTGCGGCGAATTCCATTCAGCGGCCTGCATTTGTTGAAGGGGAAGTCATCGTCAAATATAAAAACAACGTCAGCTCGTCAAAGGTATCCAATATCAAATTTGCCTATCAGCTTGTAAAACAGCGCAATGTTCCCCAAATTGGTGCCGAGCTGTTAAAAATCGGTTCTACGAGTAAGGTTGAAGATGTGGTAGCTTCGTTAAACGCTGATAGTTCAGTAGAATACGCTCAGCCCAATTATATTTACTACCCATCGACTACTGATACGAAATGGAACGAATTGTGGGGCTTACATAATATCGGCCAGACTCTAGCTACTTCTCCTGCGGACAGCGGAACGGCTGATTACGACATCGACGCTCCGGAAGCATGGGATCTAGCTGCGAATTTGGATGAAATTATCGTTGCTGTTATCGATACCGGTACGGATATTAACCACCCGGATTTAGCGGGAAAGATCTGGCAAAATCTATCGGACTTGCCTGATGGTATCGATAATGATGGCAATGGAAAAACGGACGACAGCTTTGGATGGGATTTTTACAATAACGACGGGACCGTTTTTGATTCTGTTGACGGGGACGAGCACGGAACGCACGTATCCGGAACGATTGCGGCGGTGGCGAATAACAGCTTAGGTGTTACAGGTGTTGCACCGAACGTAAAAATCATGCCGCTAAAGTTTATAGGTCCAGATGGAGGAACGACAGCCGATGCTATTGCAGCAATTGAGTATGCGGCTGCTCATGGAGCTAAGGTATCGAATAACAGTTGGGGCGGAGGATCTGAAGGTCCCGTGGATGATCTAGCCCTAGAAAATGCAATAACGGCGTCCAACATGGTGTTCGTAGCCGCTGCGGGGAATTTGGGAAGTAATAATGATGTTACACCAGATGTACCTTCCGGGTTAAATTCTCCGAACATTATCAGCGTCGCTGCGGTCGGCAATGACGGCGAGCTTGCGAGCTTTTCAAACTACGGGGCCACGAAGGTGGATGTCGGCGCTCCCGGCGTAAATATTTTAAGCACGATTCCCAAGAATAGATACGATCAAACCGCAGGTATATCGAAAGGACAAACGATCACTTTCGGTTTCGGAATGGAAAGCTTAACTTCTGCAAATCGGATCGATTTCATAAACAAAGCTTTTACACATTTAGGGTTAACTAATAATAGTTCAACCGATGTGTTGCTAGTTAACGATGGAGAGACGACAGGATCGTTTCCTTATACTGATTATACCTCCTACTACACTTCCGCAATTACCGCTTCGAGCTTTAGCGCTGTAACCGTTACGACACAAATAGTAAACACAGATACCGATGGTCCGGGTGCTACCTTTTTAAATAATTACGACTTAGTCATATGGTTTGCAGGTGATGGGGACGGGGCCCCTGGAATAAAGCCGCTCACAAGTAATGATATTGCTTCGCTTTCTACCTACCTTGGTACAGGTAAAAAATTAATGATCACAGGTGATGATGCTCTCCTTGGAAATGAATCGGACCCATTTGTTACGAGTACATTGGGAGCGAAAGTGTACGGCGACCGTGAGGAAGGATATGTAACTCTAAACGGCATTGCATCCAGCCCTTACGATGGAGCCAGCTACACATTTGAGTCCGCATTTGGCTCTAGCCCTTTTAGTGACATCATTAATCCGATTAACGGCGCTTCAGCGGTATTGCAATACGTCGGCGATCCTGATTATTCCGCAGCCTATGAATATTTGGACGGAACATCTATGGCCGCGCCGCATGTAGCAGGAATTGCTGCCGTGTTAATGGGTCAGAAAAACTTGACGGCAGCTGAAGCGATTGCAAGAATCAACGCTACCGGCGTCAGCCTTCCGTCTCTAGCAGGTAAGACTAGCACAGGGAAAATGGCTAATCTTTACAACGCGATTGCTTCGCAGGTAACCCAGCCGGTTGTGTCATTGGGTGATCCGGTAGAGAATAGAGCTTCCCAATACAGTATTTCTTTCAACACCAGCAGCGTCGGCAAGCTGCAGGCTGGCGACACCATTAAGGTAACTTTCCCGAATGGAACCGTATTGCCGGCTACCATATCTGCCGACAAGGTTTCACTAAACGGCGTGCAAACGGGTACTTCAACAGACCTGATCGCTAGCATCGGTCAATCCGTAACGTTTAATGTGCCGAATACGGTCAATCCTTCTTCACCGGCAACGGTGATTATCAATGCATCGGCCAACATCGTTAATCCTGGCGACGGACCGTACACCTTGTCGGTATCGACGTCAACGGATCCTTTGGGACAAGCGTCCGGCAGTTATAATGTGACCGTTCCCGGAGCGCCCGTTATTCTCAGCCCGACGCAGGAACTTTGGACAAACGACAATACTCCTGACCTCATTGTTCAGGTAGAAGCGGGTTCTGCGATTAAAGTGTTGGAAGGTGTCACGGAAGTCGGCAGCGGGGTTGGTGCCGGCAGCACTCCGGTTTCCATTACGCTGGACACTTTGGCCGAAGGAGCTCACAGCTTGATTGTGTCGGTTACCGATGCCGTCTACAATACAAGTCAGGCTACCGTACCGACAATCAACGTCGACCTGACTGTTCCAGCCCCTCCAATTGTTAATCCGGCTGACGACAATGACACGACACTAACCGGGAATGCTGAACCGAACGCCGCCATCACCGTTACGCGCAACGGGGCAACGGTCGGAACGGTAACTGCGGGATCGGATGGTGCCTTTACCGTGACCATTGCGAAACAGCCGCATGGTTCGACTCTTGTTGTTACAGCAACTGACCGAGCGGGGAATACAAGCAGCGTCTTGAATGTAACCGTGGTCGACGTTGCACCGGCAACTCCATCAGGATTGAGTGCGTCAGCCGGCAATCAGTCTGTCACGCTGAGTTGGAACGCCAATACGGAGAACGACATTGCTGGCTACAATGTTTATATGCAAGGAGAAACGGAAACGCAATTCACGGTAACCGGCGTTACTTATACGATCTCTTCTTTAACGAATGGGACACCATATTCGTTTAATATAATTGCTATAGATCAAACCGGCCATGAGTCTGCCCGATCAGCAACTGCAAGCGCCACACCTAGCGCACCTTTCGTTGGTGGCGGTAGTGGCGGATTTATTCCTCCTTTGCAATCCACCGATCCTGAAAAGGTCGTGCTTAAGTCCGAAGATTTGAAGCCGAACGATGCCGGAAATGTCCAGGTCGAACTGCCTTCAAAAGCTAAAGAGGTTGTGCTGCCAGCTGCTGCCGTACTCGAAAAAACGGGAAACAAACTGACGCTGAAAAATGAATCCGTCGCCATTGACATCCCAAGAAATGTACTTGAGGATTTGAAGGAACTTCTTGGCTCGGATTTGTTGAAGGAAGCTAACATTTCGTTCGGCATAACTCTAGTGACAGGAGATCAAGCTTCGGTGCTTCTCTCAACCGCCGGCAAACAAAACAAAGTTTCGGTGAAATCAGCCGGACAAATTTACGAATTCAATCTGTCGATCGTGGCAATGGACGGCACAGTCAGAACGCTGTCGACGTTCAGCGAGCCGATCCATCTTGAACTTAAGGTCGACGCTAATACCGACCCGGATGTGACCGGCATTTTCTTCATAGGATCCAATGGTAAGCTCGAATATGCGGGCGGTGAAATCGTCGGCGGGGTCATTATGGCTGATGTGCATCATTTCAGCAAATACGCCGTTCTCTCTTTTGACAAATCGTTCGTTGATGTTCAGGCTGGCCATTGGGCGAATAAAGTGATCCGTTCGATGGCGGCAAAACAACTCATTGCCGGCGTCAGTGATACTGAATTCGCGCCTTCCAAGAGCGTAACTCGAGCAGAATTCACGGCTATGATTGTCCGCGCACTCGGATTGAAGGCGAGCAAGGCCGCCGTATTTACGGATGTTGAAGGAACAAAATGGTACGCTTCGTCCATCGCTGCGGCAAGTGAAGCGGGTATCGTCAACGGCAAGGACGAAACAAGGTTTGCGCCGGATGAGACGATTACCCGTGAGCAAATGGCCTCCATGATCGTCCGCGCTTACGCATACTTGACTGGTACCGAATTGTCAGGAGGCGAATCCGACTTTTTGGATACCGACAAAATCAGTAAATGGGCTCGTTCATCCGTGAATGCAGCACAAGCGACCGGTTTGATGAAAGGCAAAAAAGACGGGATGTTCGACCCGCAAGCCAATGCGACCAGAGCGGAAAGCGCGCAAGTAATCTATACGCTCTTATCTTTCAAGAAGTAACGTTTATCATTTATGATTTGAAGACTCCGGGTGTATATGAACTTATCACCCGGGGTCTTTTTTTACATTAATATTATAGAATTTATAAGTTTTTCGGGGTGGAGCAGTCTTCCGTCTCGTTTTTGTTTTTGGTAAGGTTTATCTATGGAAACCAACGTGCTGAAGAAAATCTTCTTTGACGAGCATGGACATTGGGATCGGTTCGTCGCCAATCATAAGGACAAGCTTCGTCAAAATGTTATAAAAAAGTTGAGTTGTTCCGAGTATGCGGAAATCTGAAGAATGGCTTCAAATTGTTGGTGTACGAAGGCTGCCATGATTTGAAGCTTGTCCGTATCGCTGTAAAGGTCGATTCTGTACGACATGTTCCTGTGGATAGACAGAAGAATGGGCACGACTATTAGAGGAAGATGTGTTCCAAGTTAATCATTCGCATGTCATCTTCACGATGACATGAAGGGTTACGTAACGTATGCTTGCTTCATCGAGATTAAATTACTCAAAGCGATCATCGACGAAGGCATGTTAAACGGATGATTTCATTCCGTTTGAGATGTTGCGAAAGCATTGGCAGACGGTCGTGCTCAAGCTCATTCGGAAGTGCGGTACTTTTCCATTTTTCTCATATTCGATTGTCCATACTAAAGACCGATAAAGAATAGAAAGATTTATTTTAGCTGGGAGTGAACGGAATGAAAGGTATCATCTTGGCCGGAGGAACCGGCTCTCGATTGTATCCATTGACTAAAGTCACCAACAAACACCTGCTCCCTGTAGGCAAATACCCGATGATCTTTCACGCAATAGCCAAGCTGAAAGAGTCAGCAATCACCGATATCCTCATCTCAACAGGCAAGGGACCACATGGGTGACGTGGTGAACTTGCTTGGCAGTGGACGTGATCTCGGGCTCTCCTTTACATATAAAGTTCAGGACGAAGCAGGCGGAATTGCCGAAGCTTTAGGGTTAGCTGAACATTTTGTCGGCGGAGATTCGATGGTCGTCATCTTAGGGGATAATGTGTTTGCAGATAGCATTGCGCCTTATGTAGATAACTTCCGTAAGCAAGCTAAGGGCGCCAAAATTCTGATTCAAGAGGTACCTGATCCAAGTCGATATGGAGTGCCGGAGTTAAAGGGAGATATAATCGTCTCTATCGAAGAGAAGCCGCAACAACCTAAGAGCAACTACGCGGTAACGGGAATATACATGTACGATGCCGAAGTTTTTAATATTGTTCGTACATTGAAGCCTTGGAGCTTGAGATTACCGATGTGAACAATGCATATATCGAAGCGGGAACACTTTCTTACGACGAGTTGAGCGTTGGTGGACAGATGCTGGAACCTACAGCTCATTAATGAAAGCTAATGAAATGGCACAGGATGTGCGCTACGGAGAAGAGTTCGGTAAACTTAAATTTTAAGGTGATAAGATGAATGTGAAAGAAAGCAAACTACCTGGAGTCAAGGTAATTGAGCCAACCGTTTATGAGGATAATCGAGGCTTCTTTATGGAGAGTTATAATGCAGAGCGCATGACTGCTCAGGGGATATCAACCATTTTCGTCCAAGACAATCATTCGTTATCCGTTCAATCTGGTGTGATACGAGGCTTACATTATCAGTTGGAACCAAAGGCGCAAACTAAGCTTATAAGAGTGCTTGCAGGTGCTATTTATGATGTGGTAGTCGATATCCGCCGTGGATCTCCGACATTCGGGCAGTGGGAAGGTTTCGAGTTATCGGCTGCGAACAAGCATCAACTGCTCGTGCCTAAAGGATTCGCGCATGGTTTTTGCACACTTACTCCGAATTCAGAAGTTCTGTACAAAGTGGATATGCTATATTCGGCTGAACATGATAGAGGCATTGCGTGGAATGACGCTGCGTTAGGAATTGATTGGCCTACGAACGATCCGGTATTATCAGATAAAGATTCGCGGCACCCCTTGCTAGCGGATGCTGAATATAACTTCACATATTAAAGGGTGAAAAACTTGAAATTGCTTGTGACAGGCGGGGCCGGTTTCATCGGCAGTAACTTTATCCACTTCATGAGAAGGGAACATCCTTCTTATGAATTAATCAATGTAGATTTGCTGACTTACGCAGGCAATCTCGATAATTTAATAGGCGTTCAAGACTCGACACGTTATCGGTTTGTTGCAGCAGATATCGCGGAACAATCGGCGATGGAACCGTTATTCCGAGAAGGCGTCGATGCAGTCATTAATTTTGCTGCAGAGTCGCATGTCGATCGGAGTATTAAAGATCCGGGCATATTCGTTCGGACTAATATTTCTGGAACTCAGACGCTGCTGGATTTGGCTCGCAAATATAAGGTGCAGAAGTTCTTGCAAATCTCAACCGATGAGGTATATGGAACGCTTGGAGTAGAAGGATTGTTTAGCGAGAATTCACCTCTTGCGCCGAATAGTCCCTATTCCGCAAGTAAAGCTGGAGCGGATTTGCTCGTTCGAGCTTATCACGAAACTTTCAGGCTCCCCATCAACATCACACGTTGCTCCAATAACTACGGTCCTTATCAGTTTCCAGAGAAGTTAATCCCACTAATGATTAACCATGCATTAGCGAATAAGCCGCTCCCTGTATACGGAGACGGTCTGAATGTGCGCGACTGGTTGTATGTAGAGGATCACTGCAGTGCGATCGATCTTGTGCTGCATCACGGTCGCGATGGGGAAGTGTACAATGTCGGGGGCAACAATGAGCGGACGAATTTGCATGTGGTTAGGACGATTCTATCGGAGCTCGGACGGCCTGAAGCATTGATCACCTATGTGGAGGACCGTCTGGGCCATGACCGTCGCTATGCGATCGATGCTGGTAAAATTCGCGATGAGCTAGGCTGGAATCCGAAATTTGACTACGAGTCGGGAATTCGGAAGACGATTCAGTGGTATCTGGACAATAGTACTTGGATGGAGCGAATAGCGACGGGAGCGTATCGGCAACATGAGTGAAGCGGCGAAAATGTTGAAGGTATTGGTGACGGGAGCGGGAGGTCAGCTCGGGCAAGAGTTGGTTAAGCTTGATGTGCTTGGATTAGAGTTTGTCGGTGTGGATCGTCAAGCAATGGACATTACGGATTCCGAGCAGTGCGCTGAAGTCATTTCTCGTATCGCTCCGGATGTGATAATCCATTGTGCGGCCTACACGGCTGTGGATCTGATTGAGACGGAAGAAGTAAAAGCTTGGCAGGTCAATGCCGAAGGGACGAGGAATGTCGCAGAAGCTGCTGAGGTTGTTGGGGCAAAGCTGTGTTATGTGAGCACGGACTACGTCTTCGACGGAGGTGGGACACAGCCTTACCGTGAAGATGACAAGACAAACCCGCAGACGGTGTATGGCCGAACGAAGCTGGCTGGTGAGATATTTGCGCGTGAGGCTTGCTCTAAAACATTTATTGTACGTACCTCATGGGTATATGGTCGTTATGGTACGAATTTTGTATATACGATGTTAAGGTTAGCGCAGCAGCACGATGAGCTGAAGGTCGTGAACGATCAGATCGGCTCTCCCACCTATACGTTAGATCTGGCCAGGTTTATAGCTGACATAATTCAAACCAAACATTATGGCATCTACCATGCATCCAATACCGGATCCTGCACGTGGTACGATTTTGCCCAAGCGATCTTCGAAGAAGCTGGTTTTTCTGATAAGCTGATGGTAATCCCCTGCAAAACGGAGGAATTTTCTCGTCCGGCTCCGCGTCCCTCGTATTCGGTACTCGGACATGAGGCGCTTATACAAGCGGGGTTAAAGCCATTACGCCACTGGCGGGAAGCTTTGAACGAGTTTTTGAAGCACTTATGAGATTCGACTATATTTTCCCCATACACCCAACAATTCATACGCCTTAGCGATGAAGGTCCCGCACATAATAAGACCACATCAAATAAGGAGGTGCATGAACTTGGCAGGAAGAAATCGCAAGCTGGTGCCGGAGTGCCACAAAGCATTGGAGCAGATGAAGTATGAGATTGCCTCAGAATTAGGGGTTCCAATGGGAGGGGCTGGCTTCGCCGGATTAGACACGGAGTTCGCAGGTGAGCTTGGTGGAATATCGGCAGCTTCTAACGGGCAAGCTTATATGGGTAATCTAACATCGCGGGAAACGGGTTCGGTCGGCGGCGAAATAACGAAAAGGTTGGTTCGTCAAGCTCAGCAAACAGTGCTATAACTTTTGCCGACCTCATACGACACGGTTCGTCATGGCCAAGGGGGCAGGAAAGCAGCATTTCGTACATGCGATTTGACCGCTTCGCTGTAGGCTCATGCGCATTGACACCCCTTGACCATTCAGGTATCATTATTACTCGAAGGTCTGTCCTAACAACCTTTTCCATTCGGAAAAGGTTTATTTTATTTATTGGAGGTTGAAGAAAATTGTCGACGCTTAAACGGCATCTCTTCACGTCCGAGTCGGTCACGGAAGGCCACCCGGACAAAATATGCGATCAAATATCGGATGCGGTGCTAGATGCGTTTCTCGAAGTGGACCCTTACGCTCGCGTTGCGTGCGAAGTGTCGGTCGCTACGGGCCTAGTGCTCGTCATTGGTGAAATTAGCAGTAAAGCGGATTATGTCGATATCTCGGCGATCGTTCGCCGTACGGTCAAGGAAATCGGTTATACTCGCGCGAAATACGGCTTCGATTCCAGCACTTGCGCAGTACTGACCTCTCTTAACGAGCAATCTGCCGATATCGCTCAAGGCGTAAACGCTGCGCTTGAGAGCCGCGTTGGCAAAGACATTCGCCTGGAGAACGAGGATATCGGCGCTGGCGACCAAGGTCTTATGTTCGGTTTCGCATCGAATGAAACTCCGGAATTCATGCCGCTTCCGATCGCTCTTGCGCATCGGTTGTCTCGCCGCTTGTCTGAAGTTCGTAAGGACGAAACGCTTCCGTACCTGCGTCCAGACGGCAAAACACAAGTAACAATCGAATATGTCGGAGGCAAGCCGGTTCGTGTCGATGCGATTGTCATTTCCACGCAGCACTCGGAGGAAATCACTTCCGAGCAGATCGACCGCGACATTCGCGAGCACGTCATTTCAAAGGTTGTTCCTGATGAATTGCTTGATAGTAATACTAACTACTACATCAACCCAACGGGCCGTTTCGTAATTGGCGGACCGCAAGGCGATGCGGGTCTGACAGGCCGTAAAATCATCGTTGATACTTACGGCGGTTATGCTCGTCATGGCGGCGGCGCATTCTCCGGTAAGGATCCAACGAAGGTTGACCGCTCTGCTGCTTATGCGGCTCGTTACGTAGCGAAGAATATCGTCGCTGCCGGACTTGCTGACAAGTGCGAGATTCAGCTTGCTTACGCGATCGGCGTAGCGCGTCCGGTGTCGATCAACGTTGATACTTATGGAACAGGCAAAGTGGAAGATGATAAGCTCGTTGATCTGATCAACAGCAACTTCGATCTCCGCCCGGCCGGCATCATCAAGATGCTCGACCTCCGTCGTCCGATCTATAGGCAGACAGCCGCTTATGGCCACTTCGGCCGTACGGATGTCGATCTTCCGTGGGAACGTCTCGACAAGGTCGAAGTGTTGAAGCAAGGCGCATTGGAATAGTATTTAATTAAAAACTCGCAGAGGCTGTCCCATAAGTAATTTAGGGGCAGCTTTTTTATTGAAAATAAAGGAGGAGATCATAAAACAATGAATCACGAAACCTTAATCGCCCACGGTCTACAATTATCCGGAACATCCCTGCAGTACCCCTTCGATCCGGACCTGCCGGTTCTCTTCGTCGGGAGCAAAATGTTCGCATTATTCGGAATGACTGACGGAAAGCAGAGCGTTAACGTAAAGGTTGTACCAGAGGAGGCTTGGCTGCTCCGGGGGCAGTATCCCGGAACGGTGCTCCCGGGGTATCACATGAACAAGAAGCATTGGAACACGGTCGTCCTTGATGGAATCGTTCCGGATCACGAGGTGATGGGCATGCTGGTGCTATCCTATCAGCTTGTCTATCGCAAGTTGACGAAGAAGGAACGGGAGGAGCTAATCTCTTAATTTCTTCACATACCCGTACATAATCCTAGCCTTTATGACCATATCCCATTGACTCAGGGGATCTCATTTGAGGTTCTTTAGCGAAGAGGATACCGTCAAAAAGCAGCAAGGAGTAGGGGTTCTCCCTCAGTATGATGAGTTTATCTCACGTATGCTCGCTTATTCGCAGGATTTCAGATAACTTGGATAAGCTTTGAATGGGGTATAGGGATAGTAACCATAAGTGACAAGGGGTTGGTGCAGTTAA
>NZ_JBEQAP010000046.1:0-44635 GCF_041640265.1 Cohnella sp. | reverse complement strand
GCTTACGGTTGACACGTTTCTTCTTGCGTGTGTTACGTTGTACACCATCGACATTTCCCATATGGACATCCGATACAGACTGCGCGATACACCAATCCACAAAACTTTTCGTTGTCTTGTGCAGGGCGTCTCTCAACTGTTTTTCAGACTTGGAGAGAATATACCGTTTGGCTTGTTGGTATTTCTTCCATTGGCGAGAACCTTTCGTGCATTTCGACTGGAATCGCTGAATCTCACCCAACTTTTTGTTGCGCAAACGATGAATGGCACGTACTTTTCGACCTGTTATGATCAGGCTTTCGCCATCTTCTCCAAAAGCGGTGATTGTATGGATTTCACCTGGATCTACACCAATTGAACGATTCTTGTGATAAGGTTTGCTTTCGATCCCATCCTCATAAGCGACGGCGAGGTATAATCCGTTATCATAGCAAAGCTCTATTTCTTTGATATGCCCCTCGGGTAGATGGGTCGCTTGAACCACAATGGGCCTCTCTCTCTTTCCATGATGATTACCCATGGATAGTTCGATTCTGCCGTTCACATACACTTTGAATCCATCTTTTGCCCATTTTGTGTTGTAGTGGTTCTTGCCTTTATAGGGGTACCGTGCGGTTCTGATTCCTTTTTGTATCGCTTGATACGCGGAATCTCGAGCAAATAGGTACTTGTGGCAGACGGCCTGAATGGATTGACTGTGCAGATGGAACCTGCCTTTGGTTTGCTTCTGAATCTCGGATTGAGATATCCATTTCTGGTGCTCAGCGTAATAGTCTTTGGATATCTGCAAACATTCGTTCCAGACCCGAGCAGACTCTCGGTTACAGGCAAATAATCGGTCGATATTTCGTTTAGATGCCTGAATATGAACAATTCGGGCTCGGATCATGGCTATCCCCCCCTTTACGAACATCTGTTTGGTATGTAGTATGTTCATTATACCACACATATGTTCGTATATCGAAGGGGTTCGGAGGTTCGGTAAAACGCCATTCATCCCCCACCTACTTCGTTGAGGAAGGAGACTTCTGGCATATGTCGTTAAATGGGATCAATCATCTTTGTTTTTCAGTCTCTAATTTAGAACGCTCTGTTGATTTTTATAAGCAAGTCTTTGATGCCAAACTTTTAGTAATGGGCAGAAAGCTTGCTTATTTTGATTTAAACGGAATATGGATTGCATTAAATGAAGAAGCAGGCATTCCAAGGACTGAGATTAACGAATCGTATACTCATATCGCATTTACAATTGACGACGATGAATTTGACAAAGCAATAGATAAGCTAGTGAAACTTAATGTAACTATCCTCCCAGGAAGAACTAGAGACGATAGGGATAAAAGATCTATTTATTTTACAGATCCTGACGGGCACAAATTTGAATTTCATACAGGTAAACTTGAGGATCGTATGGAATATTATAGAAAAGAAAAGCACCATATGACATTTTTCGATGAGGGACGATCAAGTGATAAATAAGAAAATTGCAGAACATTATATTAGAAACCACTGCTTTTAAACTAGGAGGACTAAATTATGAGAATTTATAACTTTAGTAAAGAGCTTGGAAAGAACATTCAGGCATTCAATAGTAATAATTTATTTATGACAAGAATATTGAAGGACTCTGATCATACCTATGTCGGTTGTATGCATATAGAGGAAAATGGAGAAGTCGGCCTCCACCAGGCCACAATACCTCAACTGCTGCTAATAGTTAATGGTGAAGGATGGGTGAAAGGCAACGAAAGGATCGAATATAGAATACAAACTGGTTATGCTGTGTTTTGGGAAGCAGAAGAATGGCATGAAACAAGAACAGATAAAGGCCTAACAGCAATAATAATAGAAAGTAAATCTATGAATCTGGATATGAAAGAAGAAGAGTGGAATAGCATACAAGAAGATTAGAAAAACCACCCGAAGCATGAAAGGATGGGGAAACATGAAATTAGACATTTTAACGGTTCCATCGTTTTGGGAAACGGATATGAAACAAAGACATTTTCAAATTAAAGAGAAAAATTCAAGATTAGTTGTTCTATTTCCCGGAAAGAACTATCCATGTGAGAAGCCTAGTCTTCATTATGCTGGAACTTCTGCAATTCAATGTGGTTTTGACTTAATGGTTTTAGAGTATGGTTATCAGGCTGCAAGAACTAATTTGGATATTAATGACTTGCCAAGAGTAATAGAAGAAATCGAAGATTCAATTCAACGAATAATTAGTGATTATGATCATGTCATATTTATTAGTAAGAGCTTAGGGACAATAGTAGCTGGAGAAGTTCATAAAAGGCTTGAAATACCGATAAAACATATTTATTTGACCCCTCTCAATGACACAATTCAGTACATTAATTCATCAGACGGACTTGTGATTTATGGAACAAAGGATGAATTGTTTAATAATGAAATGGCAAATCAAATTTTCATGACCAATAATAGAAAAGTAATAGAAATTCCTAATGCAAATCATTCATTGGAGACTGATAACGTTGAAGAAAGTATAGAAATTCTAAGTTCTCTTGCAAGAATATATATGGATTTTCTGAATACCAGAACGTTAGTTCAAAACCATAAACAAGTTAGTTCTTGAAGGAAGGAGTGTTCATTATGAAGATTAGTAAAGCAATAGGAGCGGTTTGGCAGTAATCGATATAAATGGTCAAGTTTATGAAATCAGTCGACATGAATACTATTAAATGAATAAAATTTAAACCGGCGGACAATCAACAAGAGCAGGTGAAAATTAATGTATAGGTTATTCAAGGAAACTGCCAATAAAAGGATTGATTATTAATGAATCATCATGATCTTATTCCAATAATTACAAGATTAGAAGAAAATAACATTTCATATTCTCTAGGTGGCAGTGGATTATTGTATTCCTTGAGATTAATAGATACAGTAAATGATTGGGATATTACTATAGAATGTCCAAAGGAAAAATTATTAGAAGCAATTAATGAATTTGATTGGGTAGAAGGAAGAAGTGGTGACTATCCATTCGCAAGTCAGTACAGAATAAATTTACCTTCAATTAATGTTGAGTTCATAGGATATTTTGCGTTTCATACTGAAAAAGGGATCTTTCACTTGCCAATGAAAAACGTTGGTAAGTGGGACAACATAAACTTATCAAGTCCGGAAATTTGGTATGTAGCTTATTCCTTAATGAAAAGGCAAAGAAAAGCGGAGTTAATCCTAGAATATTTAAGAAATAATGTTGAAAAAGTGAATAGCGATATATTAAGAGAATTGCTAAATAAAACGGAATTAAGCGAAGAAATAAAACAAAATTTGAGTCAGCTAATTTGATGAGGGCCCCAAATATAACACTATATTCACGCTCCCCATGCATATAATACCTATTCGAGGTTTATTTTATCAAGGTGAAGTTAATGTTTTCATGGATACTCGGATCAAAGTGTGCAGTTTGCAATAAGAAAGCAATAGAATCTCGAAAATACCTGAACGATAAAGGCAAACGGATCAAGGTGTGTGCTAAGTGCGTTCCTTATGCGGAACGTAGGGCGTTTAGAAAACGCTAGGACCTTGATGAAGGAAGAGACAAAAGGAAGTTTTAAGTAATGAAGGAACATTTAGATAGATTACATAATCCTGATGGGTACAATCTACAATGGAATACTAACGGAGCAGCGGGACAGCATCTATTCCAAAATTTATTATGAAATGAGGACAAATATGCTTAAAGTATGGGAAATTGATTACAAGGGTCACACTATAAGAGTTGAAAACAGATGGTTTGGTGGAGAAAAACTATATGTTGATGGTGAACTGCAAGATGAACAAGTTGGATTTGATTTACGAGTCCGATTATATGGACGAATAAAGACTGGAGAAGGCTCAAATGAAATAATAAAGGTTTCCATAGGTGGTTGGGTTACTGCATGCTGTAGGATTTTTATAAATGATGCTCTAATTTTGTCAAAAGGAAAATACTAAAAACAAGGTCCAGAAACGTTATGCGAAATTACTGCAGTTAAATGAGGAGGCTAGTTAAGGAGTGGATAAAATACGATATCCTATCGGTCAGTTTGAACCAATTATCAATCCTTCTATTGAAGAGCGAGCAAATTTCATAAATCAGATCCGAGAAATCAGTAAGAAACTTAGAATTATAACGAAGGATCTAAAGCCTGAACAGCTCAATATCCCTTATCGTCAAGATGGATGGACCATTCAACAAATCGTACATCATTTAGCTGATAATGATATGAACGCTTATTTACGTTTTAAAAGGGCGTTAACCGAAGATGAACCAATGTCAAGTTCTTATCGTGAGGATTTATGGGCAGAACTAAGTGATTACAGGGTTGTCCCTATTGAAATCTCACTATTATTACTTGATACACTTCACAGACGGTTTCTGGTTCTACTTGGTGGTTTGAACCCGGGAGATTTTAATAGAAAATTAAGAACGCAAGCACTAGGGTTAATAACTATTGATACAGCTCTTCAAAGGTTTCTATGGCACAACCAACATCACATTTCTCAAATAGAATCTTTAATATCCCGTAAGGGATGGTAAGTATGGGGGATTACAGGTGAGAAAAGAAACAGAAATAGAAACTGAACTATTACATTTTGCCCAAGCTGACGAGAAGGTAATGGCAGTCATATTAAATGGGTCGAGAGTAAATCCGAATGTTACAAAGGATTTACTCTGTGATTATGATGTGATATTTGTTGTTACTGACCCTAAAAACTATTTAGTTCACCAAGATTGGATAAATAATTTTGGTGGTCTAATTATGATGCAACAGAACAATATTGAAACTGAAAGTGAAGATGAATATATTTTTTTAATGCTCTTTACTGACGGGGTACGAATTGATCTTTCATTTAGAAGAGTAGAGACAATTAATCAACATTTTAACGATAGTCTGACTAAGGTGCTTTTGGATAAAGATAATTGTCTAAAAAATTTCGAGCCTCCATCAGAGAAATCATATCTCACATTGCAACCGACAAAGGAAGAATTCGATAAAAAAATTAATAATATTTTGTGGTGCTCGACCAATGTGGCAAAAGGTTTGTGGAGAAGCGAGTTACCATATGCAAAATTCATGTTGGATATCATAGTCAGACAGGATTTTATGAATTTATTGAATTGGTATGTTGGAATGAATAATAATTGGAGTGTTAATACAGGAACCGCATTGAAATGGCTTAAGAAATACCTGCCTGTGGAGTTATGGGATTCATTTGAGAATACATATAGTGGTCCTGCTAATACGGATATATGGAACTCTCTATTTGAAGTCATTAGACTTACAAAGGATGTTGGCCAGGAGATTGGGGATAAGCTTAACTATGGATATCCTACCCATGATCATACAAATGTGGTGGCATATTTAGAGAAGGTACGTGTTCTTCCGAAAGACGCAAAGGCAATAAATACATGAGTCGTGAATAGAAAAACATAAAGGTGAGGGTGATAAAAAAGTATGGTGAACAGATCTATTTATGCCTGGTTTATTGTCTCTATCATTTTGTTGTTGATTTCTTTTATGAATATGGATGATCGGCTATTTTTACCTTCAGAGATGTTAATAATTGTGTATTTACTAATTTTGGTAATAGAAGTCATAACAATTAATAAGGTGTTAAAAGAAGGACGTGGAGCTTAAATGCATTTATTGGATATTAATGATTTATCAGAGGTCCAAGTATCAGAGATATTTAACCTAACAGATATTCTGAAACAGCAAAAACATTCAAATGTATTAAGTGGAAAGACATTTGTACTATTTTTCCCTGAAACAAGTATAAGAACTAGAATTACTTTTGAAAGAGGTATAAAAGATATGGGAGCAAATTGCGTATTATTTCCTCCTGAATCATTAGATGGTAGAGAAGAATTAAGAGATCGTATTCAATATATCGAAAACTGGGCGGATGGGGTTGTCATTAGACACTCAGATTATTCGAAGCTTCAAGAATTATCAAAGTATACTTCAATTCCGATCATTAACGCGATGACCACTGAAAATCATCCGTGTGAGGTTATATCTGACCTTTACTCAATTAGAAATATAAAGGAAAATTATAGAGACCTTGTATATACCTTCGTTGGTCCTGCGGGTAATATCTCTAAATCATGGACGGATATGGCGAAAATTATGGATCTCAATTTTAACCACGTTTGTTTGCGAGGTAATGAACTAAGTGCGGATAACCGTAATTATAAGTTTCACACAGATCTTATACCTGTACTAAAGAACAGCGATGTGATTCTGACGGATTCGATGCCCGTTAATTTACGAACAAATGAGTATATCGATAAATTTCAAATAACCTTAGATAGAATGAAGTTAACTAAAAAGGATTCGATCCTAAATCCCTGTCCACCGTTTTTTAGAAATGAAGAAGTTAATGATGAAGCTATTTCCTCGAATTACTTTGTCGGGTATGAGTTTAAGAAAAGTTTGATATACGTACAACAAGCAATCATTTTATATTGTTGCGGAATCAATAGCAGTTCACTAAGAATTCTATAAACAAGTAGGTGGATTCATAGATGTTAGTAGAAGAACTTATCATGAACATGAAGACACATGAACACTTGGTGAGGGATCTTGAACTGGTAAGACAATTAAACTTGCCAAATTGGTATATTGCAGCAGGATATGTAAGGAATCACATTTGGGATAAATTACATGGCTACTCTACTTGTACACCACTTAATGATATTGATGTTATTTACTATGATAAAAGTAATCTTAGTGAGAATTATGAAAAAAACCTTGAAAACTGGTTAAACCATATGACCAACTTATCTATATGGTCTGTAAAAAATCAGGCACGAATGCATATAAAGAACAATGACGAACCTTATAACTCAATAGATGACGCAATTAGTAGATGGCCTGAGACAGTGACAGCTGTCGGTATAAGATTAGAAGAGGATGATCGTATCACAATAATTGCTCCATATGGGGTGGATGATATTTATGAAATGAAAGTAAGAAGGAGTCCATTATTTAAGGATAGGGAATATTATCAAAGTAGAGTTACGAATAAGAACTGGAAAGAAATTTGGCCAAAGCTAAATATAGAGGAGTGATTATGTTGCTGGATGCATTTACAAAGAAGAGGATTGAAAAAATTCTCGATCATTACATTGAACGAAAGATACCTATACATCTTAAAAAAGAAATTCAAATCAGATATAAGTTCAGGGGTAATACTTTAACGTTGTCTCAAGAAAGACCGTCATACATGCCTGGACGAAGAGTCGAATTTCCAGTAGCTCAATTTAGGTTCGAGAACAATACCTGGAAAGTTTATTGGAAAGACAGTAAAGACAGATGGCATTTCGTAGATGATATAATACCAGATGAGAGCTTTGAAAAACAACTATTAATTGTAGATAGTAATAATAATGGAGTATTTTGGAACTGATTGCGGGGAATAGGGGAGAGAAAACATGAGCGAATTTAGTAACATTGAAGACCAGCTGAATGAAAACATTCTAGTCATAGAATAAAAAGGACACCAATAATGGCGTCCTCAGGTGTTACTTGTTATTATCTAGGTTTTCTTTATTCAATCCTAATCCGTCACGCACATTATCGATAACTTTTTCAACTGCATCACTGACCAGGTCGAGCGCTGAGACATCCTCTTGATTTGGCGGCGTCGGAGTCGATGCTTCAGTATAGGAATCAACATCATTTATATCTCTGTCCAAGAACTTCACTCCTTTTTATGTACCTGGAATATGGTTTCCTAAAAAGTACGTTTGAATACTATCTGGAATTCAGATAACCTTCATCAATAAGTGCACCGTTGCGCTCCAATTGCAACAGCTTCGTTTTCATGTCTATGCCGCCGCGGTAGCCGGTTAAAGCTCCGTTCTTCCCGATTACACGATGACAGGGTATTGTGATCAATATGGGATTTGCACCAATGGCAGCGCCGACTGCGCGAACTGCGGCTGATTTCTGGATTTGGTTGGCTATATCTGAGTAAGACTTGGTTTGACCATAGGGAATACTGCAAAGCGCGTTCCATACAGCCAATTGAAAAGGAGTTCCATGATAATCGAATGGAATTGTAAAGCTTATACGCGTCCCCTGGAAATATTCGATAAGCTCTCCCACATAGGCCTGAAGCTTTTCATTATCCTGAATCAATGTGCTGCGTGGAAACCGTAATTTTGCCCAGTGTGCCAATTCCTCGAAGGGTAAATTTTGAGACCCCGTATAACAAAGACCTTTAGAGGTGGCCGCGATGTGCATATTCCAATCTTCATGCGTTAATAACGTCCAATAAATCGGAAAAGCCGTTTTAATTCCCATTTTCCAATACCTCCCCCAATTTTTGAATCTGCTTCTGACGGTAGCTTGCAGGCGTGTATCCGGTTTTCTTCTTGAACAGAGTAATAAAGTAGGGTGAATTCGATAAGCCTACGCTCGAGCCTACCTCAGCAATGGCTTTTCCCGTCGTTATAAGCTGTTCCTTGGCCTGTTCGATCCGTTGCTGCTGAATATATTCAACCGGAGTGATACCCCTAACTTTCTTGAAAGTTCGATGCAGATGGTATGGACTGCCATGACTAATATCTGCAAGAATGTCCAGCGTTATATTGTCCATGTAGTTCCTATCGATGTATTCCGTTACTAAGGTTATCCATTCATCATCCGGAAGCCGCTCCCCCGTTGGCTTACAACGTTTGCATGGACGAAATTTAGCGGACAACGCTTGCTCGGCAGTATAGAATAAGCCAATATTTTCCTTGTTTGGCTGTCTGGATTTACAGGAGGGTCGACAAAAAATGCCCGTGGTCTTGACCGCGTAGTAAAATTGTCCGTCGTAGGAAGTATCATTGTTGATGATAGCTTGCCATTTATCGTCCGTCAGTGTTTCCATTCGCATTCACCTCTACTGCAGTATAACCCCGAAAACGAAGGTTTGTATGTTTTTTAGTATATAACAGCAAGATAACGAAATTATAAAACATCATTTTTTGTGTGAGAGAGAACATTTTTTTTATTTTTGATTTTTGGATTATAATGGTATTTAGGAAGAAATTACGAAAAGATAGCAGGTGTATAATGAACGATTTGATCCAGAAAGGGATTACTGGCTTCTCTAGTACGCGTAACAATGAAACCCTTGAAGATACAAAATCATTTTTAACGTGCATACATTCCATTATGCAAGGGAAGGTGGAGTGGGAGGATATTGATATCGTAGGAAAGAACTATTATTGGTTTTTAGTATCGACGAACGATCAAGAATTCAGTTTTTTTCTGAATGCATTTTACCCGCTCGTCGCGATTAGGAGAGAGTCACCCAAAAGTAATTTTGGATATTTGAATGCCGATGAAATCGAAGAACAATTTCCCAAGCTAAAACAATTTAAATATAAAATATTGAGCAGAGAAGTTCTTAACCAGGATCTCCTAGTGAGTGAAGTAGAATCATTAGATGAAGCCGAAATAAAACAGGCTCAGTATTGGAAGCCAAGAACGTATGAAGAGATAATATTTAATAATTGGGACTAGAGGTGATTATATCATGATTAGATTGTGCGACAGCATGGATTTAGAAGTGATATTTCAAATCATCAATGATGCAGCTAGAGCGTATAAAGGAATTATTCCAGCAGATCGGTATCATGTGCCTTATATGACCATGGATGAGCTAGTCATTGAAATTGAGGCGGGAGTTACGTTCTGGGGATATGAAGAGAATGAAATGCTAAATGGAATCATGGGTATTCAGGATAAAGGTGATGTCTCTCTAATCCGACATGCATATGTGAGATCAATTCTAAGAAATAGCGGAATAGGAACGAAATTACTCTCTCATTTAACGCATTTAACTGACAAACCATTCTTGATTGGGACGTGGGAGTCGGCAGAATGGGCTATACAGTTTTATTTAAGGAATGGCTTTGAGCTCGTCTCTCAAGATAAGAAGGTAAGTTTATTAAAGAAATATTGGGAGATACCGGATAGGCAAATAGAGACATCGGTCGTTCTTTGCAACAATAAATGGCTTGAGATCGGAGACGAAAGATTCTAATGAAGAGAATAGCTATTGACATGGATGAAGTAATCGCAGATTTTACTTCTAAGCACATTAGATTGTTTAACGAGAAATTTAATGAGAGTCTTACCTTAATGGATATTCAGGGGTCGAAACTACGAGAGATAAGACCCGAATGGACGAATGAAATATTAGAACTAATCAGGGATCCTCTATTCTTCAGAGATCTTATCCCGATTAAAGACAGCCAAGAAGTGATTAGATATCTAAGCACACAATATGAAATATTCATTACGACAGCAGCAATGGAATTCCCAACCTCATTCACAGCAAAGTATGAATGGTTGAAGGAGCATTTTGATTATCTGGATGATATGAATTTTGTGTTCTGCGGTGATAAAAGCATTATTCATGCGGATTATTTAATTGATGATAATTCGAGACACTTTAAGAACTTCAAGGGTCAAGGTATATTATTTACAGCTTCACATAACGTTAATGAAATTGGCTACGACCGGGTGGATAGCTGGCTCGAAGTTAAAGAGTATTTTGCAAGTCGTTGATCCATTGAAATGCTGGGATGCCAAGAGAGGAACGTGAAATCGTTCTGATCGCGGCATCTTTTTTGTTGAATTCAGGCCAGAAAGCTCAGTAAACGTTACAGATTTCGACATTATTTTCGATATATATAGTAGGTTGTTAAATATATTTTTAAATCACCCTCACAAATAGACTAAGCATAACGAATTAGGAAGTGACATGTATATATGCATAAGTCGCTAGAGCAGATTCTTCAGGAGATACATAGCGGGGAAACGTCACAACGTGAATGGTTGATCGTACAATATCGACCGTTTATTATTCGAGCGGTTTGCCACATATGCAAAAGTCATATGGACTGGAATGACGATGAAGCAAGCGTTGGTCTGATTGCTTTTAATGAGGCGATTGATCGTTATGATGCGATGCAGGGGAAGACTTTCGATAATTTTGCATTTATGATTATTCGCAATCGTCTCATCGATGAATTTCGTAGAAACGGCAAACAATTGAAAACCGAAAATTTGGTATTCAATGACGATGATGAGTTTGAGCTATCCTCTAGCGATATCTTCAGTTCTCTTGAAGCTTATGAAAAAGAAAAGTCATCAGAAGAATTAACTCATGAATTAATTCGCTATGACGAAATGCTCCAAAGGTATGGCGTTCAACTGGAGGAGCTGGAGGAATGTTCCCCAACTCATCAAGATACACGTAGACAGATGATTCGGCTTGCCAAACAGGTAGTCGACCACACTGAATTGCGGGAATCTTTGCAAAGAACGAAGCAGCTACCGATTAAAGGAATGCTCAAGATCGCGGGCGTTAGTAAAAAAACATTGGAGCGCAATCGGAAATATCTAATTGCTCTTATTCTGATCTTTACTTTTGAAGATTTTAGTCGTATACGCAGTTCAATATCATTTGCTGGATTGGGGGAGTGAAGATGATGCGTGGAGTCGTCATGAAAATAACAGAAAATCGTATCATCGTCCTTGCCGAAGACGGTAAATTCCGTAACCTGCCACATAAGTCTGTCATGCCTAAATTAGGAGAGAAAATAGATGTTCCCATAGGACCGGCAATATCCAAGCTGCAAGCAAACCGCAGGGTGTTCGGTAAGCTGTGGTTTGGAAGTGTTGCTGCCTCGTTGATGTTATTAATCGGATTGGTATGGATGCTTAGATCTGTAGACAGTGTATCCGAGCCAGTAGCCATGATTGCTATAGATATTAATCCAAGCGTCGAGTTATGGGTGGATAAGGGTGAAAAAGTGACTAAAGTGACGTTGGTTAATGACGATGCAAAGCTGTTGATAGCAGAGAAGGAATTGCTTGGAAGCCCCTTCTATAATGCTATGCAAATAATCGTAACCAAAGCAGAGGAGCAAGGGTATCTAAAGGCAGAATCCGAGAAGAAATATATTTTTATGTCGGTTGTGGATTTAGGAGAGGAAATCTTTGATGTCGATCTCAAGAAGTTACCGCCAACACTGAAAGATTACAACCTTAAACTAAATCACCTCACCCCTCAAAAACAAGAACAAGCCAAAGAGATCGGATTATCCTTAAACAAATACATGGTCTATGAGCAAGCTCAACAAAAGGGGATTACCCTAAACATCGATGAGCTTCGGACCCATTCTATAACGGCATCATTATCCCATGTAAGCTTGGATCCTGAGAGCTTTTTTAGTAATCAAGAAAATCCAGTATCAGTTCCCCATGAAACTGAAAGGGAAGCAGTGGTTGAGGAAAAGTTTGAAGAAAAGATAGAAAAAGTAGAGGAAACGGAAGACAAGAATGCAGAGGCAAAAAAAGAAGACAAGAAGGATACAGTAAAGAAAGAAGAGGTTAGGTTAGAGGACGTTAATAAAAATGGGGCAAAGGAAGAAAAGGACGAAATCAAAGAAAAAGCCAAGATCAAAGAAAAAGCCAAGATCAAAGAAAAAGTCGAGGTCAAAGAAAAGCATAAAGAGAAAGATGTAACCGAAAAAGTTGAGAAAGATATAGAATTAGAAGATAAGAAAGAAGTTGAAGAAAAAGTCCTAGATGAAGATGAGGAAGAAGAGATGGAAGAAGTTGAGATAGAGGTCACAGCAGAAGATAAGAAAGTTGATAAGAAAGAAGATAAAATCGATAATAAGAAAGAAAAAGCGAAAAACCAAAATGATGATAAAATACAAGAAGAAAATCAAAATAAGCGCTAAAATGTCGATCATACTCGAAAAAATTCATGAACTTTAGATTTGACCCCCAAAAAATGATAGCCTTCTACGTATTAGTACGTAAAGACGCTAAATGAAGTCATGATGATCATGCAGGAGGTTCAATATGGGGGTCATTAATTGCTCGGATTGCGGATTAGTAATTCTCAAGAAATATATTGATTTGTGCAACGACTGTATCAAGCTTCAAAGGGATGATCTTACAAAGATTAAAGAGTACCTTGTGATTCATCGAAATGCTAGTGTCATTGATGTGATGCACAATACTGGACTAACTTTAAATAGAATTCGTGAGCTTACCAGGGAACACTCGCATTCAAAATAACATCATACTAGTGATAATTCAGATCAAAAATACACCCTTTAGAAGTTGATAACTTCTAAAGAGTGTATTTTTTGTCGAATACGAATTAAAGGTGGTTAACGAATTAATTATTGAGTATTATTGATGAAAATGAATATCAAAATAGCTGACTAGGAGGATCTTAAATGTCCAAAGAAAAAGACTTTCGACAAGTTTTTAATCAATTAAGAGACATTCTCAAGGTGTACGAATCTGAGTTAGATATAAAAATAGATTCATTGGATAACTATTACCTTGATACTTACACGATTAATCCAAATAATAAAAAGCCTATATTTTTTGCGGCATCGGTTATTAAGAAGAACTATGTTAGCTATCATCTCATGCCAGTCTATGTTTTTCCGGAATTGCTTGCGGGATTATCAGATATGCTTAAGAAACGAATGCAGGGGAAATCTTGCTTTAATTTCAAGGAAATAAATCAAGAACAATTGGCAGAACTTGAAGAGCTTACAAGATCTAGTTACCATAAATTTAAAGAAAAGCAATGGGTTTAGGTCAGGTTGAAGGAAGAATAAAAATGCTAAAACTAAAGGAGAAGCAATGACAGCAGCCATTTTCCATGGATTTATACTCGCACTAGGTTTAATTATTCCTCTCGGTGTTCAGAACTTCTTTATTTTTTCCCAAGGAGCAACAAAAAGTAAATTGATCTACGTATTGCCAATCACGATAACCGCTTCATTATGCGACACACTGCTCATTGTGCTTGCCGTTTCGGGTGTCTCTGTAGTTGTGCTTAATTTTGTATGGATGAAAACAATACTCGTGTTATGCGGTTCATTGTTCCTATTGTATATGGGATACATGACTTGGAAGGCAAAACCGCAGAAAAGTTACAACAATATGGATGGAATTCAGAAAAACAGCAAGCTGATCGCTTATACGATCATGATTTCTATCCTTAATCCTCATGCCATTATTGACACTATTGGGGTGATTGGGACCAGTTCATTAAATTATGAAGGATCGGAAAAGCTGGTATTTACACTTTCATGTGTTACTGTTTCATGGATCTGGTTTTTCCTTTTAACCTTATTAGGACGTCTGGTTGGCAGCAAAGATCATTCAGGCAACATAGTTCTTCTATTGAATAAGGTGTCCGCTATTGTAATGTGGGTAGCCGCGGTTATTCTATTAGTCAGCATTTTATCTTGATTAGTGGTTAAGAAAGGTGAATAAATGACCTTCATCGCTATTGTACTTGTCGTCTTATCTGGGTTAATTCATTCAATATGGAACCTCTTCACCAAGAAAAGTATAAATAAGATCGTATTTCTCTGGTTCTGTCAGTGGGCGGCCATTATTATTTTCCTTCCGTTGTTTATTATTGAAGTAAGAACGTTAGATGCTGTACCTTCCATTGGCTGGTTACTCATTGTTGCTAGCATGGTTCTGCATGGTGCATATGTCTTCTTACTGGCAAAAACATATATGATAGGTGACTTGTCTCAAGTCTATCCCATCATGCGAGGAACAAGCCCTTTGTTAGTGCCCATTATTGGTGTTCTTATTTTAGAAGAGTCACTCCGTTTTCAAGGGTGGGTCGGCATAATGAGTATAGTTGGCGGGATTATTCTTATAGGGGATTACAAGTCAAAAAATCGATGGAAAGGTTTTGACCGTTCGATCTTGTTGGCCTTTATGGTTGGATTAATGATCACTTCTTACACTGTAGTGGATAAGGTTACATTGGAGTACTTTCCTGCTATAACCTTAAATCAAGCAACGAATATCGGTAATTTACTAGCACTTACTTATTTAACTTTCAAGTCTAATGGAATCCGACAGGAGTGGCGGGTGAATTGGCGAACCATTATACTAGGCGGACTTCTGGCGCCTGGTGGATACATTTTATTTCTGAAGGGTCTCGAAATCATGCCCGTCTCCCAACTAGCTCCTATGCGAGAGATTGGCACTGTATTCGGAACACTAATGGGGATTTTCATTCTTAAAGAATCTCAAGGAAGAAATCGTATTCTCGCTTCCATTATAATAACTTTAGGAGTCATTTTGCTTGCTCAATAGAGGAGGGAAAGCATGAACTGCTACATCATCACCGGCACCTCTCGCGGCTTAGGCGAGGCCATTGCCGAGAAACTTCTTGTTCAAGGCAATCACGTATTCTGTATTTCTAGGAATCAAAACGCGAAGCTGGTAGAATTAGCTGATGATCTCCAAGTTCCATTAGAATATATTCAGTTCGATTTAGCTCGGGTTAACGATATCGACTTGATGATGAAGAACATCTTCTTGAAGATGGAGAAGACAAGCGTACGATCCGTTGTTCTCATTAATAATGCGGGGATATTAGCTCCGATTAAACCTATTGAATTATGTTCAAGTGAGGAAATCATAATGAATACTCAGATAAATCTGACTGCCCCGATGATACTCACATCTGAATTTATTTCCAATACATCAGACATGCAATCCGACAAACAGATTATCAACATTTCCTCTGGAGCGGGAAAGAAGCCTTATTATGGCTGGAGTAACTACTGTAGTGCCAAAGCTGGTCTTGATCTGTTTACCAGGTGTGTTGGAGTCGAACAAGCGGCTGAGGAATATCCAGTACGGGTACTCTCCATTTCACCAGGCGTGATTGACACAGAGATGCAGCAGGAAATCCGCATGACGCCGAAAGAAAACTTCCATAGCTTAGATCGATTTCTTGCCTTAAAGGAGAACGGTGATCTCCAGTCACCAAGTGATGTCGCAGCCTATATCCTTAAAATAATAGCTAACAAAGACATTCCGAATGGGGAGCTTCTCGATATCAGAGACCAAAAATAATGATCGGATAGATAGGAGCGATATAATTGTTAATCGACATTAAATCAAAGCTTGAGGATCCATCTATTCACGAGCTGATTGAACTTGCTATTTTTCCCGAACCGGGGCGGGTTGAAAAAGTGATTGAGAGCTATAAGAATGATTCCACCCAAGAGATTATGGGGTATTATTCAGAGGAGGAATTGATCGGACTGATAGGGTATCGAATGCATGGAAATAACACGTTAGAGCTTATGCATATTGCAGTCGTTCCCGAGGAACAAGGTCATGGGTATGGTAGAGGGATCATTCTTGAAATTCTTCATCAAAAATCGCCAAGTAAGATTATAGTGGAAACCGATGAGGATGCAATTAATTTCTATAGAAACATTGGTTTTACGATTGAAAGCCTAGGGGAGAAATATCCCGGTGTTGAAAGATTTAAATGTACATATGAAGTAGAGGAGTACGAGTAGATGAAAGCCAAACAGGCTGCTGCAGATAAAGCTGTTGAATTCATAAAGGATGGGATGGTTGTAGGCCTTGGATCCGGATCAACCTCTTATTGGGCGATACGCAAGCTTGCCGACCGGGTACAGGAAGGCTTAGAGATTAGAGCTGTAGCAAGCTCGAAAAGCTCAGAAGAGCTAGCCATTCAATGGGGAATACCCATAGTCACATTTGCCGAAATCAGTGTCATTGATATCACTATTGATGGTGCGGATGAAGTTGATCCTGATTTCAATTTGATCAAGGGTGGAGGCGGCGCTCTGCTTAGGGAGAAGATCCTTGCAGCTAGCAGTCACAAGTTTATTGTTATCATTGATGAGTCTAAACTAGTGAATACACTAGGGGAATATCCATTACCCGTCGAGATCGTCCCTTTTGCAGCAGAGTTAACGCTTAAGAAGCTAGAAGCACTTCAATGTAAACCTGTTATAAGGAAAAAGGATGAGAAGGTTTTCTTTACGGATAACGGAAACCTGATTATCGATTGTAAGTTTAAAGAAATAGCTAATCCCAAGGAGCAGAGTGAGATTCTTAGCTCTATACCTGGAGTTGTCGATCATGGTTTGTTTATTCAGATGACAGATACAGTAATCGTTGGGAATGATGATGGGACAACACGCTTCCTAAATAAAAGGAATTAATATGAGGTGTAATTATGCAGATCTATATCGTTGACGCGTTTACTAATGTTCCTTACAAAGGTAATCCTGCTGCCGTTTGTATGCTTGATTCCATCCGACCTGATCAGTGGATGCAAGATGTCGCTTCTGAAATGAACTTGTCAGAAACTGCTTTTTTATATCAGGAAGATGATGCCTACAATCTAAGATGGTTCACTCCGCTGGCGGAAGTTGATTTGTGTGGTCATGCTACGCTAGCGAGTGCACATATTCTCTGGGAAGAGAATTTCTGCGAGAGCTCAGGAATTGTTTTCAAGACCAAAAGTGGTATACTCAAGGCGTTCAAGAGCGATAATTGGATTCATCTCAATTTCCCTGTGGAGATTGCTACAGAATGCTCAGCTCCAGAAGCGTTGGTTCAGGGTTTGGGTGTAGAATACAAATATATAGGTAAAAACCGTATGGATTATATCGTTGAAGTAGAAAGCGAAGAAATCGTTAGGAGTCTGAAACCTGATTACAGCTTACTAAAGGAAGTTGGGGCAAGAGGCATTATTGTAACGAGCACGTCGAAAGATCCATCCTATGATTTCGTTTCGCGATGCTTCTATCCAGCAGTAGGCGTAGATGAAGATCCCGTTACGGGTTCGGCGCATTGTTGCCTAGGACCTTATTGGATGAACAAGTTAAACAAGAGCAGTCTTAATGCCATTCAACTTTCTGCACGTCAAGGTACATTAAAGCTAGAGGTAGGACAAGAAAGAATCATCCTTTCAGGGCAATCCGTTACAACGTTAAGAGGTCAATTGAATATGATGTAGGTGGGGAAACATGTAATGATACACTACGAGATTACGAATGCTCCCTCAAACAAGGTGAAAGCTCAGGAGTGATGGAGCTGACATATTGGCCCTCTAAGAAACGCTTGTGGGTAGAGATCCATAAGAATAGAAGGTCGGAATGGAATCAGAATACGATTCTACCATTTTCCGAAGCATTGGCTGAATGTTTCTCGGGTTATCTTCAAGCAAAAACCATTACCATTTTTTAGGGGTAGTGGTATATTTGTTTTATGAGCATATAAAGCGACCCAGTCCAAGATATCTTTATCTTAGGCTGGGTTGTATCATAAGGCTAGGTGGCTACGAAATGGTTATTGTAAAGACACAGATTGAGATTGCTGCGCCGATTCAGCTTTGCTTCGATTTGGCTAGGGATATCCATATACATACACAAACGGTATAGAAACATACGAAGGAAAGAGCCATCCGTGGCGTAACTACAGGTCCGATTGGCTATGATCAGACTCTTACCTTTGAAGCTATACATCTCGGGGTGAGACAAACGTTGACCTCGCGGATAACGGAAATCAGAGAGCCCTACCACTTCGTCGATGAGATGCAGAAGGGTGCCTTTAAGAGCTTAAAACATATTCATGAGTTCGAGCAGAACGGCAATAAGACTATCATGAAGGACACTCTTTATTTTGAGGCTCCGTTTGGATTAATTGGCTGGATCGTGGAGAGGTTTGTGTTAGAAAGCTACATGAAGAAGTTTTTAGAGCATCGGATTGAAGAGTTGAAGAAAATAGCCGAAAGAAATAAATGAATGGCTAGGAGACTATAGAGTATGAACAATAGAGATAGCAGAGGGTGAAAAATAGATGAGTAACCTATTAGAAGTTTCAAAGGCAACCCTTGAAGATCTACAGCAAATAGCCATTCTGTTCAACGAGTATCGGATATTCTATAAGCAGCCAACGGATTTGGAGAAAGCAAGAGCATTCTTGCTTGAGAGAATAGAGAAGGATGAATCGGTCATCTTTAAGGTCAAGGATGGCGAGCTCAGCAAAGTCATTGGATTCACACAGCTATACCCTTCATTCTCTTCGATCTCGATGAAGAGATCCTGGATCTTGAATGATCTGTATGTATTGGAGGAATTCAGAGGTAGAGGAGCGGCTCAGCAGCTATTAGATGCGGCACAAGACTACGCCAACAGTACCTGCGCGAAGGGGTTATCTCTATCGACTGCTATCGATAATATAGTCGCACAGAGGATATACGAACGTAATGGCTACCAGAGAGACAATGAATTCTACAATTATTATCTCACCCTTTAACCTAGTTCTAAGAATTAGGAGAAAAGAATGGAAGACATGATAACTAAATTGAATGCTCATTCGTCTTTATAATAGAAGGGAGTTCGATCTTAATCGTACAACTCAAATGGTTGGAGTGGGCCAAACAAATTCAGGCGATTAGTCAGACGGGGCTTGAATATTCTAAGGACATTTACGATATCGAGAGGTTTGAGATGCTCCGAGACATGAGTGTCGAGATTCTAAATGAGTATACGGATGTTGGAGTTGAGAAGATTAAAGAGCTGTTCGCGAACGAGACGGGTTATGCCACTCCTAAGGTTGATGTCCGATGTGTTATTTTCCAAGACAATAAGATTCTACTCGTTAAAGAACGGCTAGATGGTGCTTGGGCGTTACCAGGGGGCTGGGCAGATATTGGGCTGTCACCCAAAGAGGTTGCCGTGAAGGAAACGAAGGAAGAATCCGGTCTAGATGTGAAGGCGATAAGGCTATTAGGAGTTCTGGACAAAAAGTTTCATGATCATCCACCGACAGCCTCCCATGTATATAAAATATTCATTCTATGCGAGATAGTTGGCGGTCAGATAGCGGCAGGGTTAGAAACCTCCGAGGTTGCATTCTTCGATGAAGATCACTTACCAGATCTATCTGCTGAGCGAAATACAGAGAAGCAGATTAAGAAGCTCTTCGAGATGATCAGAAGTGATACCAAAGAGGTTATGCTCGATTAGATGCGTCTGATGAAGGAGCGAAGGGAAATGAGCCAAGAAGGAAATAGTGAAGTCAACGATTCTCCATTTCATGCAGCACTTCTGGAACAAATCAGACAGCTATGTTTATCCTTCCCAGAGACGAACGAGCACGTGAGTCATGGTTCCCCGACTTTTTTTGTCCGCGATAAGAAGTCATTCGTACAATATCATTGGCATCACCACGGGGACGGCCGGATCGCACTCTGGTGCGCAGCAGCGCCAGGGATACAATCTATGCTTGTCGAATCCAACCCAGAAATCTACTTCCTCCCCCCTTATGTTGCTCACCTTGGGTGGGTGGGACTGCGATTAGATCGTAACGCCGACTGGGAAGAAATCGCGAGTGTCATAAGTGATGCTTACCTTACCAAAGCTCCTAAATCATTTAAGGTTAGGAAGTGAGCAGCTCACCTAATCGGAGGGGAGAATGATGAAAGCATTTATCTTTGATATGGATGGAGTCATCATAGACAGCGAACCACTTCACTTCGAGGTTGATATTCAGACAATGAGTTACCTCGGTGCTCAGATTACAAAGGAGCAGTTAGAGAGATTCGTAGGCATGACAAATCCAGAGATGTGGGCGCTTATTAAAGAGGAATACGGTGTTACGCAGACAGTCTCGGAGATCATAGAATATCAGCTATCAGCAAAGATTCGTTCTCTGAGAGAGTTAGTCATCGAGCCGATTGAGGGAATTAAAGAGCTTATTCATGAAATTAAAAATCGAAATTTACCCATCGGAATCGCATCCTCTTCTCCAAGGGTTTTTATTGAAGAGGTGCTAGAAAAGTTTCATATCAGACATTATTTCGATTGTGTAGTTAGTGGAGAAGAAGTAAATCAAGGAAAACCCGCACCGGATGTTTATCTTGAAGCAGCTAAGCTTCTGGGGGTAAATCCGCTTCACTGCATCGTAATCGAGGATTCCAGAAATGGAATAAAAGCAGCGAAGGCAGCAGGAATGAAGTGTATCGGGTATGTGAATGAAAACTCGGGGAATCAGGATTTATCTGAGGCAGATCACATTGTACAATCAATTAACGACATTAATATTAATGGGCTTTTGAATTATTAATAGGTTTTGAGGTGTATGAAAATGAAGAAGCAGGACTTCCAAGAAGTATTCTTGAAAATTTCCTTGCATCGTATTTGTGACCTCTATTTGGGCAAGTTAGAGGTCGCGCTTGCTACGCTAACCAAACAACAATTGTGGCAGCCAATAGCGATAAGCAACAATTCCATTGGCGGAATGATCAACCATATTTGCGAACACATAAGAATGAATGAAATTTCACTTAAGAATCGCAAGGATACGTTTACAGAAGATTATGTTACCTTCTTTCCTAGATCAGATACGGAGCCTGCTGAAGTGATTACTGATCTCCGTACGCAGATTACAGAGTGGAGAGAAGTCCTATCAGAGTATATCAATGACACACGGAAACTTGAGTTTGAAGATCTACACGAGCTTTACAATCTTGTAGAGCATACGAGTTATCACTTAGGGCAAATCATTGATAGAGCGCAGGAACTCACGGGTAAGCCTTTCAGCTTTTATAAGAATGGACTTAATGAGAGGTTTCTGAGGAGCAAAGTGGATGAGTATATTTGAAGATAATTACCGTATTTGCTTCCCTAAAAAACGAGTGTTTATCTCTCGAAATCATCAATGGGCATTCGCTGCATGGACGATAGGTAAAGGTTCGGGCATAATCGGTGATAAAACGATATTACTGCACGTAGATGCGCATTTAGATGACACTTGGGATGGCGTCATTGTTGAGGGGCTTCACGAGATGGGAAATACCGAGGAGATCCTTGAGGTCGCCGGTAAGCTTGAGATTGATAATTTCATATGGGCTGGTTTTGCTGCAAAGATTATAGATCGTATCATCTATGTCTGTCCCAAAGACATAGATTCCTCCGAACCATTCGACCTTTCTAGCTGGAATCTTGAAGGGGAGCAGTTAAAGCCTATTAAGCAGCTTTTGAGGGAAAGAGAATATAATGGTTTGAGATTCGAGTCTATTGAACAATTTAAGCAGCATTTGCTGAAGGCAGAGAACCTGGAGCAAGTATTTAACACACCGAACTCAGTTATTCTGGATTTGGATTTAGATGTGTTTAAGTTGAAGCTTAGTGATTTGGCGGATCGAGAGCTGTACCCAGAGAAACAAATCAGAGAACAGCTGCAATTTTTGAAAAACTTATATTCCTACGACATGGTTACTATAGCTTTATCACCTTCATTTTGCGGCAGTGATGAGAACTGCGAGTTTATATTTCGATTGTTTCTAGAGGAATTCGAGTTAAATTTAGATGAAGCTCAGCCTTGGTGACAAGCCGCGAAAGGAGCAAAAGGTATAGATGAACAGTTATCGGAACACCGCCCAGCTTTATGATTTAGATGAACGAGAGATTGTTAAGGATGACATCTCCTTCTATATGGATTTTGCGAATAAGGCAGGCGGAGAAATATTAGAAGTCGCATGCGGGACAGGTCGAGTGACTATTCCTTTAGCGAGAGCTGGCTATGACATTACGGGAGTTGATCTTTCCTCCGATATGCTTAGCAGGCTCCGAGCAAAGCTTGAACAAGAGCCAATAGCAGTGAGAAAACGAGTAGACTTATATCAAGCGGATATGACTGAGTTTCAGCTTGATAGGCTATTCCCGCTCCTGATCATTCCTTTTCGTTCCTTTCAATTGCTGACGGAGGAATTGCAGCCAGAGAAGTGCCTGAATAGAATCTCTTCTCATCTAACGGATGAAGGGATATTTATCGTGACTGCATTCAAGCCGTACGCCGTGCTCGATGAATCCTGGGTGCAGCCTGAGAGTGAAGATTGGATTAAAGTTGTTCCTATAAGTGGAACAAAGGTAAGAAGGACTAATATAAAACGACGAATTGATCTTAAAAATCAAGTTACTTATCCGGAATTGCTATATTATATTGAGGATTCGGAAGGTCATGAGAAGGTATATATCGAATAACTTGCTATGAAATATTATTATGTGGATGAATTGCGAAGTCTTCTACAAGCATCTGGCTTTAGTATCGTTAATGAATACGGCTACTATGACAGACGACCGATCAGCGAAGGACCTGAACTCATATTTGTTTGTAAGAAAGGGGAGAGCAAAGATGTTAAGAAATGAAGATGTGTACCACCATATTTCTGCTCCTTACGATGTGTTGGTTTCTAAGGAGGACCGGTTTAACAATATCCCGCGAGCTATAACGGACATTACTACTTTAGAGGGGAAGAATGTGCTGGATATTGGGGCGGGTACTGGAAGACTGACTCGTATGATAGCACCTCATGTTTCTTCTATTCAAGCAGTTGATTTTGCAGCAGATATGCTGAAGCTTAATGCCGTTAAATTAGTTGAGCTGGGTTTGGATAACTGGAAGACGACTGTCGCTGATTTACGGGAGTTGCCTGTTAAAGATCAGGAATTCGATTTGATTGTTGCAGGTTGGAGCATCTGTTATGTGGCCTCCAGTAATTCTCCGGATTGGAAAGAAAACTTAAAGCTGTTCTTCTCTGAGGTGCGAAGGGTGTTAAAGCCTGGTGGTAAAATTATTATATTCGAAACGATGGGAACCGGAGTGGAAAAGCCTAATCCACCTCATTTTCTGCTGCCTTACTTTGAATCGTTGGAACGCGATTTCGGACTACAAAAGAAGGTTATACAAACAGACTTTCACTTCGATACAGTTGAGCAAGCAGAGACGCTTTGCCGAGACTTCTTCGGAGATGAGGTTGGAGACGATATCAATCGCAAAGAGAGCCCAATTGTACCTTCATGGACAGGGGTCTGGTGGAGTAGGTTATGAAAGTTCTAATTTTAGGGGGAACCTTTTTTCTAGGATACCATCTCGTCCAAAGCGCAATGAAAGCGGGGCATAACGTAACAATCTTTACACGCGGTAAGACGAATCCGGAGTGGTTTGCTGAAGTGGAAAAGCTAGTTGGCGATCGAGACGGTAACCTTAATGCTTTAGCAGGCAGGCGGTGGGATGCAGTCATCGATACTTCTGGTTACTTACCAAGAATTGTTCGGGATTCTGTCAGCTTGCTTGCAGACGCAACAGACCATTATACTTTCATCTCAAGTATATCGGTTTATCGGGACTTTCTTGAAGCGGGTGCTCATGAGCAATCGCCTGCCGAAGAGCTGGAAGATCCTATAACAGAAGATATAAGCTCAGCTTATGGTGGACTGAAAGCACTCTGTGAGCATGAGGTCATGGTTCGAATGCCGGATCGAGCGCTTGTTATTCGTCCAGGTTTAATTGTAGGACCTCAGGATCCGACGGATCGTTTTACTTATTGGCCTACGAGGTTGAATAAGGGCGGAACGGTTCTTGCTCCCGGTCATCCAGAAGCTTCAATCCAAATGATTGATGTTAGGGATCTAGCGGACTGGACGATTCGTATGGTGGAAGCTCGCAATACTGGGGTTTATAATGCAACAGGGCCAGATTATCCCCTAACCATGCAAACCTTGCTCGACAAGTGCAGAGAGGTTACGAGGAGCAATGCTGAATTCACATGGCTAAGCAATGATTTTCTGCTTCAGCAGGGCGTGGGCCCATGGATAGAGATGCCTCTATGGATTCCGGGTATAGGCGATACAGAGAAGGTTGCTTTTATGCTCTCTGTTAACGTAGATAAAGCCATTTCTGAAGGACTTGTGTTCCGCCCATTAAGTGAAACGATTATAGATACTTTACAGTGGGATTCCCAAAGACTAGATTCATCTCGTAAGGCGGGAATGGCGCTGGATCGTGAAGCACGATTGATTGCTGGGTGGAATAATCAATAAGCTTACAGAAGTATAGATTGAGCGGAGGAATGACAGTTGATTGGGAAGTACGAAATCGTTCATGCCGTAATGGACGATCTAGCAAGTATTGTGGCCATCTATAATACGACAATAGCTGGGCGCAAAGTAACAGCTGATCTAAGTCCGGTCACTGTCGAAAGCAGGTTGAAGTGGTTTAACGAGCATTCAGAGAATCATAGACCGCTATGGGTAATGAAGGTTGAGGGCGAGGTCATCGCTTGGTTAAGCTTTCAGAATTTCCATAGCAGGTCAGCTTACGATGCAACCGTCGAGATCAGTATCTACATCGCGGAGTCGTGCCGGTCGCAGGGAGTCGGCAGCATTTTCTTGGATGAGGCGATTAAACAATGTCCAAGCCTTGATATTCTTAATATTGTGGGCTTGGTATTCGGCCATAATGAGCCCAGCATCTCATTGCTTAAGAAGTTTGACTTTGAGCAATGGGGCTGCTTGCCTCGAGTGGCTATTTTAGACGGGATTGAAAGAGATTTGGTTATTATGGGCAGACGAGTGTAGAGGAGAGTGGCAAACATGATTCTAGAAGTCGCAATGTTGCAAGTTAAACCTGGGTTAGCGGAAGAATTCGAGAAGAGCTTCAGGATCGCTTCTGGTATTATTTCCTCCATGAAGGGTTACATAATCCATGAGCTTCAGAAATGCCTTGAGGTAGAGAACAAGTATATCCTGCTAGTCAAATGGGAAACGCTTGAAGACCACACAATTGGCTTCAGAGGCTCACAGCCTTATCAAGAATGGAAGGCGCTTCTGCATCGTTTCTATGATCCATTCCCAACCGTAGAGCATTATGAATTGAATCAGTAGTTGAAGTGGAAGGTGACATCTGGTTCCCAAAAGAGTTAGCTTGATTACGATTGGCGCGATTGATTTGCAGAAGCTCCGTAAGTTCCATCATATCCGCCGAGAGAACGCCCTCTTCAAGTGACACAAGGAGCTAAGAGGGTGTGAATCGGCGACTTCCGTGAAATATCTTCAAAGACCTCTCTTTATCGCACATATTATGGTAAAATAAAAATAGATTAGCGAACATATGTGCGTAGTAGTTGAAGGAGGTGAAATCATGGCAGATGCCACCTACAAAACTTTTCAGATTTGGATCAAGGATGGTCACCGTTTAGTCCGGTCTGGCTTTTTCAAGTGACAAAAGCCGAATTAGTGCTTTGAGAGCAACTTACTCGGCTTTTGTCATTTCTTTAATTTTTTAGTTTGCTGTAACAAGCTTAGATTCACTAAACGCATTTATCATCCAGACTTGCTTTTCCAATTCCCCTTGAATTTCAAGGAGGATATCCGCTGTGAATTCATCCTCATAGGAAGCAGCTGCCTTGATTCCCTGCTTCAATTCACTGATTAGCTGTGTGAAATCAGCTGCAATCGAAGAGGTCATTTGCTCTGCGGATTCACCGCCTGCAGCTTCTTTAATGGATGACAGACGGACAATCTCTGCGAGAGTCGCAACCGGCTTTCCTCCAACGGCGAGGAGTCGTTCTGCCAAATTATCGATGCGCGCGGCGGATTCCGTATAAAGCTCCTCAAACTTAGCGTGCAAAGTAAAGAAGTGTGGTCCTCTAACATACCAGTGATAATTGTGAAGTTTCATATGCAGCACCGTCCAGTTAGCGATTTGCTGATTCAGTACATAAGCGATCGTGTTCATATTATTCCTCCTCAATAATTATACTTAATCTAAATATAGATTAATAATAACATGGGAAGGTTAAGCGATCATGAAGATCTTATGAAGGTTTTATAAAGATCAAATGAAGATGATTTACAAAATAGAATGAGGACAAATATGATTAATCCAAGTCCAACAAAAAAAGCTCCCCATTTTACTGAAAAGGGGAGCATGAATGCTTTTAGAACACTTTAGTCGTCCAGGCCTCGCAATTCCAAACCTCAGTGGCGACTTCGCGATAAAATTCGGGTTCATGGCTGATCAAGAGGATACTGCCTTTGTAAGCTTGAAGCGCACGCTTTAGCTCGTCTTTGGCATCTACATCCAAGTGATTGGTCGGCTCATCGAGCACGAGTACGTTCGTTTGTTTGTTGATCAGATTACATAAACGGACTTTAGCTTTCTCGCCGCCGCTTAAGACGGATATTTTGCTCTCGATATGCTTGGTGGTCAATCCGCATTTGGCAAGCGCGGCGCGAACCTCGAATTGCGTCATGGAAGGAAAGTTCCTCCACACCGCTTCGATACAGGTTTCGTCTGCTCCGCCTTTAATCTCTTGCTCGAAGTAACCCGTGAACATATTCTCGCCTTGTTTGACGGAACCGGATAGAGCAGGGATCTCTCCCATAAGGCTGCGTAGCAGCGTTGTTTTACCAATCCCGTTAGCACCAACGATCGCGATTTTGTGTCCTCGTTCCATCAGCAGATCGATAGGACGGCAGAGAGGCTCCTCGTAACCGATAACTAGGTCCTTCGCTTCGAAGATTAGACGGCTGGACGAACGAGCTTCCTTGAATAGGAATTGTGGCTTCGGCTTTTCTCTAGCCAGCTCGATGACGTCCATATTGTCTAGCTTCTTCTGACGGGACATCGCCATGTTGCGAGTAGAGACGCGTGCTTTGTTCCGAGCGACGAAATCCTTCAGTTCATCGATTTCCTGTTGCTGGCGCTTGAATGCAGACTCAAGCTGCTGCTTCTTAGCCTCATGCTGGTGCAAGAACGTATCATAATCGCCGACATAACGGTTTAACTCTTGATTACCCATGTGATAGATGAGATTGATTACGCTATTTAAGAATGGAATATCATGTGAAATGAGGATGAAGGCATTCTCATACTCCTGTAAATACCGTTTCAGCCATTCGATGTGCTGCTCATCCAAGTAGTTAGTAGGCTCATCGAGCAGGAGGATTTCCGGTTTCTCCAGCAGAAGTTTCGCAAGCAATATCTTTGTCCGTTGTCCGCCGCTCAGGTCATGTACGTCACGGTCTAGCCCGATATCGCCAAGACCTAATCCACGTGCGATTTCTTCAACTTTAGCATCGATCAAATAGAAGTCGTTATTAGTAAGAGTATCTTGAATAGTACCCACTTCCTCTAATAACTCTTCAAGCTCTTCCGGTGTCACTGAGCCCATCTTGTCATACATTTCGTTCATCTCTGTCTCGAGATCCATCAAGTATTGGAAGGCACCCCGCAGGACGTCACGAATGGTCATACCCTTTTGTAATACGGAATGCTGGTCGAGATAGCCTATGCGAACCTTCTTAGCCCACTCGACTTTGCCCGCATCGGGCTCCAGGCTCCCGGTAATAATATTCATAAACGTGGACTTTCCTTCGCCATTGGCGCCAATCAATCCAATATGCTCGCCCTTCAGTAAACGGAAGGAGACGTCATTAAATATGGCACGGTCTCCGAAACCGTGGGTTAAATTTTTTACAGTAAGAATACTCATCTCTCGACACCTTTTTCTTCGATTCTCGATTTATAAACACTAATTTTCATTATAATCCGCGCAGGGTGCAAAACTCAACGGCTTTCTGGCCAGTTCTTAATCTTTAAGCCATTATTGGCTGCCATCCGGCTTCCGATCGAGATAATAGACCGATACGCGCTCGGGTTGTATAATCATGGAAGCAGTTAGTTTAGGGAACCAAAATGGAGAGGAGAATGACAGTTTGAGTAAATATTGGAGTAAGCTTACGGCTTCTTTAGTGCCTTATGTCCCTGGGGAGCAGCCCAAGGATCAACGATACATTAAACTCAACACGAACGAGAACCCATATCCGCCTTCCCCAAAGGTTATAGAGGCTATACAAGCGGCAGTAAACGAAGATTTGCGACTATATCCAGATCCCACATGTGAGAAGCTCACCGAGAAAATTGCCCATTATTATAGACTAACTGAAGATCAGGTTTTTGTAGGTAATGGGTCGGACGAGATTCTTGCATTCGCATTCCAAGGATTTTTCTCCCCGGATAGACCAATCCTTTTCCCAGATATTACATATTCGTTCTATCCGGTTTACGCGAAGCTGTATGGTCTAACCTATGAGACTTTACCTGTTGATGAGAATTTCAAAGTCGAGCCTGAGCACTTCCGTATTCCGAACGGCGGCATTATTGTCCCGAATCCGAACGCTCCAACGGCCCGTTATATGCCCCTCGAATCCTTAAGAATCATACTCGATGCGAATCGTGAACAAGTGGTTATCGTGGACGAAGCTTATATTGATTTTGGCGGAGATTCTGCTATCCGTTACATAGCTGAATATCCGAATTTGCTCGTTGTACAGACGTTATCCAAATCCCGTTCCCTTGCTGGCTTGCGCGTAGGTATGGCTATGGGACATAAGGATTTAATTGAAGGCTTGAATCGGATCAAGAATTCATTTAACTCCTACACGCTGGATCGCCTGGCATTGGCCGGTTCCATTGCTGCTATTGAGGATCAATCCTATTTCGAGGAAACAACACGTAAAGTTACAGCGACTAGGGAACGTACAATCCAAGCCTTGAAGCCAATAGGGTTTCGAATCATAGAGTCCCAGGCCAATTTCATCTTCATCACACATCCTCAGCAATCGGCACAGCACTTATTCGACGGGCTAAGAGCACGAGGGATTCTCGTTCGTTTCTTCAACAAGCCGCGTATTAATCAATTTCTTAGAGTCAGCATCGGAACGGATGAGGAAATGGAAACATTCGTCGCTGCTATGGGTCAAATAGTGGGTTAATTACCTTGAACTATGGAAGGAATGGCAAGCATTGAACATCGATAAGGAAGAGCAGGCGATAGAAAGGTATCCGCATGTCATAACGAAGACTATGCTCATTCAGGAGTTCATGAGATTGGGGCTCTATAAAGGTATGACATTAATTGTCCATTCCTCTCTTCGTTCATTGGGCTGGGTCAGCGGTGGTCCTGTTACTGTCGTTCAAGCGCTCATGGAGGTCATTACAGAAGAAGGAACCTTAGTGATGCCAACTCATTCTGGAGAAAATTCAGATCCCTCCCATTGGCAATGTCCATCCGTTCCCGAAGACTGGTGGGATACCATTCGAGAGACAATGCCAGCGTTCCATCCGACTTATAGTCCAACGAGGGGAATGGGGAAGGTGCCGGATGTATTCCGGACATTCCCGGAGGTTATCCGCAGCTATCATCCATCCGTCTCCTTCGCGGCGTGGGGTAAGGATGCGAGGTTCATAACAGATGGACATTCCTTGGACTTCGGTTTGGGAGAACAATCCCCATTAGCCCGATTATATGATCTAGATAGCTCTGTGCTTCTGCTTGGAGTCGACTATGATAGCAATACTTCTTTTCACTTAGCAGAGAATCGCCTGCCTAATCGAATTGTCAAAGCGGAAAGTGCACCGGTTATAGAAGCAGGTGAGCGTGTATGGGCGACCTACTCCGAGATTGAATACCAGACGGAGCTATTCGTAGATATGGGGATTGCTTTCGAGAAGAGCTATCCGGTCACCATCCATCAGGTTGCAGCTTCGGCATGCAAGCTTTTCAAGCAAAGAGATTGCGTGGATTTCGGCTTGGATTGGTTAATGAACCGAGCTGCGTCGGATACACTATGAGGAGGACGAGCGATGACGACAGACTTAAGATACCCGATTGGACATTTTGTTTCTGATGGCGAGATATCGGAGGAGCAGCGAGTAGCTTGGATTTCGGATATCGCGCAATTACCGGTACAATTAGCAGCGGCGCTTGATGGGCTAAACGAGGCACAGCTTGATACGCCTTACCGTCCTGAAGGCTGGACCGTAAGGCAAGTGACCCATCACATCGCGGATAGCCATATCAATAGCTTCACGCGCTTCAAGCTAGCTTTAACGGAAGATCAGCCTGCCGTTAAGCCCTACTATGAAGAGCGGTGGGCACTTCTTGGCGATACGCTTCAAGCGCCAGTTGAGAAATCTACGGCACTAATCGATGCGCTGCATGATCGGTGGGTTTATTTGCTTCGCTCCATGTCCAGTGAGGATTTCGCTCGCACCTTCTATCATCCCGAGTCGCTCAAGGTATTCCATTTAGATATCGTTCTCGGGACTTACTCCTGGCACGGCCGCCATCATGTTGCTCATATTACATCGTTGCGCGAACGGATGGGCTGGTAGTTCGAGTAAACACTCGATAGTGCAATAATCAAGGGGGGGAGGGCTTCCGTTTCTCTACTGAGTTCCCGGCCTCATTCACTGATTGAATAAGGGCAGGGAGCTGATCCTTGGGCATCGGTCGGCCGAATAAGTAACCTTGTGCAAAATCGCAATTCACTCTTTTTAGAAAGGTCAATTGATCGTACGATTCAATTCCTTCGGCAACAATCTTATATCGAAGTTGCTTAATAAACTGAATCATGAAGCCAGTTACATCTCTTTCATGAGTTTGGCCGATATCATCAATAAAGCTCTTGTCGATCTTAATGATATTGAAGGGCAGTTTACGTAAGTAGTCCATAGAAGAATAACCAATTCCGAAATCATCTAAAGCGAGCTGAACGCCTAGCCGTTGCAGCTTCTTTAGCTGCCGCTCCGCCATGTCAAAAGAGCTCGTGAGCTTGCTCTCGGTTAACTCTAGCTCCAACCGATTGGGGCTCAAGCCTGTTTTGGTTAGTACCTTCTGAACACGCTCAACAAACAGCTCATCCATAAGCTGCAGAGCAGAAATGTTAACGGCGATTGTGAGCATCGATGGGGAAGGCGCTAATTGCTGTAGCGTTCGACATGCTTCCTGAAGAGTCCATTCTCCAATTGGAATAATAAGCTGGGATTCTTCTGCCAGCGGTATGAAATCTAGCGGCATCACGGTTCCGATCTCTGGGTGGTTCCAGCGAAGAAGTGCCTCGAAACCCCTTAAGGAGCCTGTCTGCAAGTCGTATTGAGGCTGATAATGCAAGGTCAATTGGCTTTCTTTAATAGCAGTACCTAAGTAGAACTCCATGAGTGTGCGTTCACGAATTTGTTTGGATTGCTTCTCACGATTTTGAACGATTTGATTAATCCCTTGCGTTTTGACAAGTTTAAGATCAGTAACCGTACGCGACAGCACTTGTTCGACCGAGATATCTTCATCTTTATAAGTCGTCATTCCTGTGCTGATGTTCACATGGCAGGCACTTTCATGAATAAGGTATGGGTCGGTGAGCAGAGTCTGCATCTCTCGTAAATATTCAGGCTGGAGCCTCAGGACCTTCCCGGCGTTTTCTTCCGGAACATAGAGCAGGAAATCATGTATATTTAATCGGCACAAGGATCCAGATCGAGGAAGCCATTGCAATAATCTCTGGCTGATTTGCTTAAGCAGCTCATCGTGAAAGGCTTCAACTTGATGCTCCGTAATCGTCTTGAGCTCTTCAACTCTTACTAGGATAAGGTGAAAGGAAATTCGTTGCTTAATCATCATCTGCAATTGGATCATGAACGGCTTAGAGCGGGGGAGACCAGTCATTTCATCGATTACCAATTCGCGTTGTCGGGACCGTTTAAAGACTGCCATGTTCTTCACAAGGTGTATCATGCTGCCCCATCTGAACAATACAATCCCTCCACATTAGCTGATCTAGCTAAGTATAAAGGCAATTCGTTTAGAAAGTTCGCGGTCCAATATTAGCGCAATGGAATGAAAAAAAAGACTCCCGGTTAGGAGCCTTAAGTTCTGACGATTATCGAATGAATTTGTACCCGACGCCCCAGACGGTCTTAATGTATAGAGGCTCTTTGGGGTTCTTCTCCAGCTTGCGACGAAGGTTGGTCACATGTACATCAATCGCTCGATCGTTAATGAAGGAATCAATGCCACGGACAGCATTGATTAATTCCTCGCGACTGAATACGCGACCTGGATTCTGGTAGAACAGCTTCATAATCTCATATTCTGAGAATGTCGTCTCGATGTGTTCTCCGTCTAGCACAATGGTTCTGCGTTCGAGGTCCAGTGAGAGACCTTGATGCAGGGTAGCGACAGGTGCGGCATTAGGAGCTGACAAGTGCATAGATGGAGCCACATGGTGAGATGAACGCCGTAGTACGGCGTTCATTCTAACCTTAAGCTCATGCATACTGAAAGGCTTGCATAGATAGTCGTCTGCACCCGAGCTGATGGCTTGAATTCGGTCATTAACAGATGTCTTCATTGAAATTACGATAATAGGCAAATGAGTCAGTTGTCGGAATTCTGAGCATAGCTGAGTACCCGATGCATCTGGCAGCATGAGATCAAGTAATAGGATTTCGGGTTGAAAGGTGTTAAGAGCCATCTTACCTTCGCGTGCAGTCCCAACGCGTTGTACGGTGAATTGCTCTTCGGTGAGGTAGAGAGTAAGCATTTCTCCGATGATGGGGTCATCTTCAATAACGAGAACTCTCGTCAATTAACGTCACCCCCCTTTAGGAAATTGTTAAGAACGCTAATACTTTACTAACATTTGCCATTATACCTATTATATATTGTCGAAGGTTGTTCGTCTAACTCCTTTTTTGTAATACGAGTTTATTCATAGTTTCAAGCACTTGATCAAGAGATAAGATTAACTCTTCCATGAGGATATCGATAGACTCTTCGGATTGTAGCAAGCGCTCCAACGTGGAAGCCTTTTCCTGAACGATTGTCGCACCTAAGTGTCCAGCAGCCCCGCTTAGCGAATGTACAAGCCTTATTGTGCTGGCTCGGTCCCCTGCATTCATGAAGTTTATTAATTGATTCTTTGTATCGGAATATTGTTGAAGGAACTTCTCTAGCAGCTGCAAGTAGAGATTGCTCTTACCATCCAAGCGATTCAGCGCGAGAGACACATACAAGCCCGGCGTCTCCGGCCAAGCTTCATCGGTATCTACCATCGTAGGAGAGAACTGCTTGGTTGGAAGGAGGCGCAGCAGAACAGAGAACAGAATCTCAGGTTGGATCGGCTTCGTTACAATGTCGTTCATACCGGCAGTCAAGCATTTCACATGCATATCCTCAGTTATGTCTGCTGTCAGAGCAACGATAGGCAGTTCCTCGGAATTGAACCGGTTGCGCAGCAGAATGGTGGTCTCGATTCCATCCATATCCGGCATATGTAAATCCATCAATACTAAATCCATGGAGGACTGATTCAATACCTGCAAGGCCTTCATACCGCTCTCAACTGTTTCCACATCAAAGCCTTGTTGTTCTAGCAGATGCTCTGCGACTATACGATTAATAATTTGGTCATCAACGACTAGAATTCGTCCAACCTTCGGAGCTGAATTTGTAAGCCGCATGTCAGAACAATCTTCAGACAAAAGTTCTGTCGACGGATTCTGATAAGATAAGTTGCTTAGGTATAACAATGTTTGTCTTACCTGTCTAGCGGAAGTTGGCTTCACTAATACAGCACTAGGCTTAAGGCTCATCGGTAAATATTGCAAAGCATCACGGCCGAGCAAGGTCGTGAAGGAAATGACTTTAACTCCAAGACTGTCAAGCTCGTTCTTCCATGCCGTCCATGTTTCTTCCCCGTGCATGTCTTCTTGTTCCATATCGACAATGAATAAATCCCACTTCCGTGCATGCAGGATAACCTGGGCATGCTCCCATGTATTAATGGTGACAACCTTGCACCCCATGGATGAGAGCATGATCTGCCAATGTGTCGCAACCTGAGAGTGATCCTCCAAGACCAGAACTTTAAAATGAAAGGGCTCATGGGGGATAGAGATTAATGGATCTTGCTCCTCCATCAGGAAGGTAAGCTGGAATTTGAAGGTGCTGCCAACTTGATAGGTGCTCTCTACCTTAATCGTCCCGCCCATACTTTCGATTAAGGTATGAGAGATAACAAGCCCGAGGCCCGTTCCTCCATACTTACGACTTGTTTTCTCATCGGCTTGAACAAAGGGCATGAACAATAAACGGCGTTGCTCTGGTGTCATACCGATACCTGTGTCTTTCAAAGTAAAGCTCAAGCAAGCTGATCCGCCATCAAGCTCAATCAAGCCAATTCGCAGCTCTATCAATCCGTAATTGGTGAATTTAATAGCATTACTACCTAAATTAAGTAATATCTGCTCTAAGCGCGATGGATCGCCAATGAGACGATCAGGCACTTCCGGATCTACATGAATGATAAAATCCACAGGCTTAGGTCCTAGGAGTACAGAGAACAAGCTGCTAAGCCGTTGCAATGATTCCTCTAATTGGAAGGGAACTTGCTCGATCGTTACTTTACCGGCTTCGAGCTTTGAGAAATCAAGAATGTCGTTCAGAATATGTAGAAGATTCTGCGAGGAGGATGTAATTTGACTCAGGTAGTCCTCTTGAATCTCCGTTAATTCTGACCGTTGCAGCAGATAGGCTAAACCAATGATTCCATTAAGAGGTGTTCGTATCTCATGACTCATGCGCGCGAGGAAGGAACTCTTCGCTGCATTTCCTTCGTCTGCTTGTTCTTTGGCTTTGACTAGCTGACGCTCAATTTCCTTCTGACCTGAGATATCTCGGACGATGGTTGAGAAGAAGCTGTCCTTATTATCCTCGGTTAGATGGGCAACTACGGTAATCGAGGCGAAGTGAGTCTCGCCGCTGACGGCGATGAACTCGGTCTCACTCTGCCAGAACCCAAGCCTCTGCGCCTCCGATAAGCCATCTGCGAATTTCATCGTAGTCGGTATAGGCATATATAGGCTGAGGCGATTATTCTGTTCATTAAGCGAATCTACACCTAGGAAGGAATGACCTGCTTTGTTGAGATAGAAGATATGGCCGCGCAGGTCGAAGGAAGCGATCATATCATGTGCGCTTTCCATGATTTCTAGCAACCTCGTGTTCGTCTCAACGGCTTTCTTAATCGCGCTTATGTCTCTTGCAATTAGGACGTACCCTTTGATTGTTCCATCGGGATAGCGCATGACGCTTGGATTCAACGATACGAGCGTACGTAGACCGTTCCGGTTAATCCATGTCCATTCCCACTCTTGCAGATTAACTTCATCGGAGAGGACGAACAATACCTCTTCATTCGCATGTACCGATACCTTCAGTTTTTCGGTGTAGTATCTAGCACGTTCTTGGATTTGAACTTCGTCATGCCACAGCAGCAGGGTTCTCTGGCCGATGACCTCATTCTCCGAATAGCCCAGCATCTCTTCCGCGCGTTTATTATAAGAAGTAATGACGAATTGAGAGTCGGTTACGATCATCGCATATTGATTGTGCCGAATAAAGGCTTGAAATGGCTCAAACAAATCTTGCAAATTTTCGATCATTCCATTAATAGAGCTTGCGAGTGTACCCATTTCATCCTTGCTCTTTATCAGAAGAGGATGGGTATAGAAATCTCCAGATGCTACCTTCTGTGTAACCTCAACAGCTTGTTTAAGTCGTCTTAGAATTGCACGTTCAGTAAAGATATACAAGATTGTCCCTAACAAGATGACGACTAAAGCTGTTGCTAAAATATTAATCCACATTGAGTTACGCAGAGGGGCTTCGAATTCCTTCTTATTCACTGAAAATACTAAATACCAGTCTTGATCCGATACCTTTGAATAGAACATTTTCAGCAGACGACCGAATACCTCTGTTTCACCATAACCTTCTTGATTGGCTCTTATTTGCTCTGCAAAGTCAATGACTGCGGGATCGTCCTGCACGTAATTGCGCCGCAGAACAATAGATTCATTCTTATAATAGAGTACATTCGTATCCCTATCGATGAGAATAAACGCGCTATCCTTATAGTTGTCGGTATGTATTTTCAGTTCATTCTCAAACACCTTAGAAGAGTTGAGGGCCACACCGAGAACACCTTGCACCTGATGCGATATATCATAGAGAGTTAATAAGGTTGAATCATATAAAGGGACCATGAGCCACATGATTGACTTACCGTTAGCGTCTAAGAAGGGATCCGAGTAAGCGGACGTTCCGGATAACGCTTGATGATAGGCTGGAAGATGATCGACACGTATAGTGGTGCCATCAATCATCTTCAAGGAACCTAAGCCATCATCCACCCCCATATTGACAAAAGGTATGGTGACTAGAGCTTTCTCGTCTCTTAGATATTGGAGCTTCTGGCCTATAGTTCCTGAGCGTAAGCGCATTGATCGACCAACAAGCTCTACTTCCTTCTTCATAAGAGAGAGTGCGCTTTCAAGATTGGCGACAGTGTTCTTCAAGTTGGACATACTTTGCTTGATAAGCTGCTCGTTCATTTGTTTGTTCGATATTTCATAATTGATGAGGTTAATTGCGGCGAAGGAAATGACGTTAAGCAACACAATCACGATAACGATCTTGAAACGCAGTGACATGAACATACAGAATCACACCTCCCGACATTCTTTGAATCTGTTAGCGAAATTCATAGAAAACAATCATCAGTAGTGGAAAAATGTACTCATACTTTCTCTCTATCATAACGAAAGAGGACATAAATCGACAGACCTAACTTTCAAGAGGGTGTGATTCACATCACAAAAGCTTCCAGCCTAGATGGCGGAAGCGATAATTTCACAATATTTAATGTTGTTAACTAATGGAATGCTGCGAAATGGGGAGGGGACTACTTCCAGCCGCCTTCCTATATACGTGATTAGGCAAGCTGCTCTTGATAGGTTAGCTGCTGCAGGGCGAATTCCCTATACATCTCATGACTTTTCACCAGCTCTTCATGTGTGCCGATACCGGTAATGCTTCCCTTATGAAGAAATACAATCCGATCCGCACCTACGACAGTCGAGAGACGATGAGCAATGACGATTGTCGTACGGCCATTCATTAAATTGTTCAGCGCTTCCTGTACAACCTTTTCAGATGTGCTGTCTAATGCCGAAGTCGCTTCGTCCAGCATCAGAATTCGCGGGTTGCGAAGTAATGCCCTTGCGATGGCAATCCGCTGCCTTTGTCCGCCGGAGAGCTTCATTCCACGTTCTCCAACCTCCGTGTTATAGCCTTCTGGAAGCTCTTCTATGAACCCAACCGCATACGCCATTAGCGCAACGTTTCTTAACTGTTCATCGCTAACCTCCCGGTCAAGCCCGTAAGTAATATTCTCACGAATCGTGCCCGACATAAGAGGACTTTCCTGTGAGACATAACCAATCTGACTACGCCAGTTTGCGAGAGAGAAATCGTTTATCGCGTAATCCCCATAGGTAATCCTGCCGTTTTGGGGCTCGTAATAACGCTCCAAGAGAGAGAATAGGGTTGTCTTGCCGCTGCCGCTTGGTCCGACGAGCGCCGTAATCTTTCCAGGCAATATGGTGAAGGTAACGGCTTTGAGTATTTCTTCGCCTTCGTCGTAGCGAAACGTTACATTTTGCAGCTGAATTGAAGCGTCTATTGCAGGAACTATCGTGCCTTGATCCTGGATTTCTTCCGGCTTGCCCAGAATATCTACCATTCGTTCCGTAGCGCCTATAGCTTTCTGCAGCTGAGTGAAGAAAGCTGTAATCTGTCCCAGAGGCATTACAATTTGAATGAGATACAGGATAAAAGCAACCAACTCACCCGCACTAATAGATCCATTAGAGACACGCAAGCCGCCATATCCGATAATAACGACCATTAGAGTCATAATAACAACGCCCATTAACGGAGCGATAAATGCTTGGATTTTACCTTCTCGAACGCCAAGCTTGAACAGCTTAACGATGCCTTGCTTCCCACGTTCATATTCGAGCGGCTCGGCATTCGAGGATTTCACGAGTCTGACCTCGGAGAGCACCTGTGTCAGCACGGATGTGAAGCTTGCGGTTTCATTCTGCATGTTGCGAGAAATCACATGCATCTTCCTGCCGAGAGGGATAAGAATAATAAGTGTAAGCGGAACCGCGATGAGCAGCATCAAGGTCATCTGCCAATCGAGCGTCAACAAAATAACAATGGAGCCTACGATGGAAATAATACCGGTAACGAAGCCCGACATGTGCTCGGAGACCACTTGCTTCACGACACCGGTATCATTGGTAATCCGGCTGATTAGTCCGCCCGTCTCTTCTTTATCGTAGTGTTCTACCGGTAAGTAGAGGAGCTTACGCCACAGCAGATCTCGTAATCCGGACAGAATCTGTTGGCCGAACTTGTTCAACAAATAGATCGATAGTCCGCCTGCTACCGTTTGCGCAATGAACGCACAGACAAGCAGGACGATTTGGTAGGATTCAAGGGAGTCTAGAGTGAAGCCATCCACAAGGTTTTTGGTGAATAAGGGAACGAACAGCCCGACAATCGTGTTAACTAAGCTGAGTACAAGTGCGATGATCAGCATGGTGTAATGAGGCTTCGCTTTGCGGATGAGGGTAAAGAACGTTTGCCAATTATTTTTAGCGGCAGCGGTTAAGTTATCGGATTTGGATGCACGCATGTTGAATCCTCGTTTCTAGTTTAAGAAATAAATTTTACTTATATTATGAACTTACATGAAATAGAAATCCAATTTCTTCACCATCATACATGAGTTATATGAACACAATATGTACGGGTTTGAGAATGAGAATTTCAACATAGAAAAACTGGACATGGTACAATGAGTAAAAAAATGGAAGTCCATAGAGGAGTATAAAATATGTCTCATTCTCAGCTTTGGAGTAATGACCGTTTGGCCGGACAAATTTCTTTTCTCGTGGAGATCGATAAGCTCAAAGGTGTACTTCGTAAAACATTTCTTATGGATAAGAGCCGACTTGAGAATACGGCAGAGCATAGCTGGCACGTGTCCTTGATGGCGATCGTCCTTCAAGAGCATGCGAATAATCCAGCAGTGGATTTGAATCGCGTCATACGGATGCTGCTGCTCCATGATCTGGTGGAGATCGATGCAGGGGATACTTTCGCCTATGATACACAAGGTTACTTGGACAAAGAGGAGCGGGAGCAAGCTGCCGCCAATAGACTATTCGGGCTGCTTCCAGAGGATCAGCGCGGGGAGTGGATGAAGCTTTGGCGAGAATTCGAGGACGGTGAGACGTATGAGGCTCAATATGCTGCAGCACTCGATCGTCTTCAGCCTGTCATCCATAACTATTATACTGGCGGAGTTAGCTGGAAGAACAACGGTATTGTTCGGTCTCAGGTGTTGAAGCGACTCGCTCCTATTCGACAAGTGTCTGATACATTATGGGAATTCACCTTAGAGATTGTTCAGCGTTCCATAGAGCAAGGGATATTGGGTGAAGACCCGATCATGAAGGAGCGATAATATGCCGCGTCTGCTTGGAAGTCGAATAATGCTGCGTGAATACCGAAGGGATGACCTCCCTTGGATTCGCCAATGGGTGAACAATCCGGAGATCGTCGGCTACCTATCGGATATCTTTCTGTATCCGCACACGATGGAGTCGACTGAAGCTTTCATAGATGCCAATCTAGAAGGCAGCTCAGACAGCCGCGGGTTCGTCATTGCCGATCTCGCGGCAGAGGCTTATATCGGTCAGGTAAACCTGGACTCCATTGATTGGAAGAACCGAGTGGGACGCATTGGGATCGTCATAGGCTCATTAGATCATATGGGCTATGGTTATGGAACGGAGGCCATGAAGCTGCTTGTCGCGTTCGCTTTCCGTGAGATGAACTTAAATCGCTTGGAGCTTGAAGTATATGATTTCAACGAGCGTGCATATCGCTGCTACATATCCTGCGGATTTAAGGAAGAAGGCAGATTAAGAGAAAAGCAATACAAAAATGGACGGTATTGGGACGTGATTCAGATGGGCATTCTGCGCTCGGAATGGGTTGGGGAAGGCAGCGAATGATCAGGATATTCTATTGATAGGGGTATTTTTGGAGAACAAGTTAGTCCCTTGGACGGTTCCGACATACAGTTAATTCTGCTATAATTCTCCCTATTCTATTAAAGATAACATGGGAGATTAAGAGATGAAACTTTGGGGAAAAACAGCTCTATCCTTACTGCTCGGAATCACAATCATTAGCGGAGCGTCGATTATGCCACAAGTCACTGCTGCGGCTGCACCGATCGAGATTGTATTGGATGATGTTCCACTTTCCTTTAACGTTGCACCGATGATCCAGAACAGCGTTACTGTCGTTCCTTTTCGAACGATTGCTCAAGCTTTAGGAATAAATGTGGAATGGGACAACGCGAATAGCGTCGTTCGTGCTCAAGGTATAGTAAACGGCGTATTGAAAAAAGTCGTTCTTAAGATTGGCCAGAAAACGGCGACGGTAGATGGTAAATCCGTTAGGCTCATAACCCCGCCCGTGATGGTGAACGCTCGTGTGCTAATACCTCTTAGCTTCTTCAGCACGCAATTCGGAGCCAACGTGGGCTGGAGCAATGAAACGAAGACCGTCTCGATTAAATCTCCTAAGAAACAGATGCATCTTCGTGCGTTTTATGCGCTCGGATCATTCCAGCAGCGTGCTAGAATCTCGTCGATGGATTCCGTTGCCTTCGGATGGAGCAGGATCAACGAGAACGGTGAGCTTGTATTAGACGGAGACGATTACTATTGGCCTGAGGCGGCGGGTGAGGTTACCCCGGAATCGCTCATCAAGGATTCCGCATCTCAAGGAGCTAAGCCTTACCTTATGGTGTATTCCGTAGATGGTAAAGGCGAGCTCACTAAGATGCTCAGCGATGAGACGCTGCGGAATCGCTCAATTGCGAACATGGCGGCATTGGTAAGGGATATGGGCTTCGGCGGTGTCGTATTGGATTTAGAGGGTTTAGGATTAAATCTTGATCCACTCCAGCAGCAGAAGCTGCTGAATAACTATGTGAAGCTGCTTGTAGACCAATTGTCGCCGCTTGGCGCGACAGTTTCCGTTGCTGTGCCACCGCCGAATGGGTCATACAAAGGATATGACTACAAGACGCTGGCCGGACTTGCTGAAGATTTAATTCTCATGGCTTATGATTTCCATCCTCCAGGCACGCCGGATCACACCCCTGAGCCGAATGCGAAGGTAGAGGAAGCGATCTCCCTGATGCTTGAAGCCGGTGTCCCCAAGAATAAGCTCATACTAGGCATCAGTTTCGGCAGCGAATTCGTGTTCACAGTGGATGATAAGCTCGGACTAGCCAAGCGTTACGGGCTTAAGGGGGCGTCCTTCTGGGTTCTTAAGCTTTATAGTGATGAATTCGCGAATGAGATTGACCGTGTTGTAGAGAAGGTAGGAAAATAAACATGCCTTTCGATCAAGTTTTACAGCGTTATGGAATAAAAGAAGGTTGGCAACTCATACAAGGACAATCTGGCTGGAACAACACGACCCGATTCGTCGAAACGGGCGGGCAGCGCTGGGTGCTTCGAATCTATGAAACTCATCGAGATGCGGACAAAATCCGCTTCGAGCATGAGATTCTCCTTGCTCTGAACGAGCTAGAGCTGCCATTTCGTATTCCTTTACCCGCACGGTGCGATGATGGAAGCACTCTTGTCCAATTAACTGACGGTTCGCAGCGGTGGGCGTGTTTGTTCACTTATATCAAGGGGCACAGGCCGGAAGAGAACGATACTTCTATCGTTAAGTCGATCGGACGGGCAACTGGGCAATTGAGCAATGCGTTAGGTCAGCTGAAGTTGAAAAGCAAGCCTATATACCCTGCTTACTACGAGATGGATTCGGCTCATCCTCTTTGTGCACCGGAGAAAGTGGCTTCCTTCTGCTCCATTCCACCAAGTGAGTTCCATGGTGAAGCGGGGGAGCTTCAAGTGATTGGGGAGGCGATAGAGAGCTTTCGAGCGCAGCTTCCTCAGTTCCGGGAGCTGCCGCATCAGCTCATTCACGGAGATATCAATCACTCGAATCTGCTCATATCGGATGATGATACGGGAAGCGGGATTGCAGCCGTACTGGATTTCGAGTTCTGCACCCATGATTTGCGTGTGATGGAACTAGCGGTTATCATGTCCGGGCTTCTGTCTAGCGAGCAAGCGATGGACAGCATCGAAGCATTCCTCTCCGGGGCTGGCGAACAGCTTCAGTTGGAGAGAAGGGAAGTCGAAGTAATCCCCTTACTTGTTGAGCTAAGGATCCTCGATGTTTTCCTTCATTTTCTAGGTCGCTATCTTGACGGAGTGGACGGAGACAGCGTTCTGCGGGAGCAGACATTGTCCGCGTATGATGGTCTTAAGCAGTTGAACAAGCTGAAGGATGGACTGTTAAAGCTTAGCTTTCGACATTTAACGACATAATTATTTAATGCCATAAAAGGCGTATTCACCCTGCAATGAGGGGGATACGTCTTTTGTGTTATGTTCTAGATGATTATGAAGTCGAATCAGATAAGCTGTTGTCTTACAAGCTCGAAAGTATGGTTGATGTAAAAGTGGGACAAAGTGTTAAAGATCATATCGGTATTATCGAAGGATATAGAAAAATGGAGGAATGTTCGATGAACAAGCGTTTTAATATGAAGCACATGGTGGCTGCCTTTCTTTGCGGAAGCTTATTCTTATCAGGGATTGCAATTGCGAAGAGCGATTCCATTAACGTTTACAAAACGGTTCAAATGGGCGAGGTAGAAATTCCTCTGAAGGATGCTGCAGGTACTGTGATTGGTCATGTGAACCTTTCACAAGGCGACAAGGGAGTGAACATTCATGTGGAAGCGTCGAAGTTAACCCCAGGTAAACACGGCTTCCACCTTCATGAGAAAGCCATTGAAGGAAATGACTTCAAGACTGCGGGGGGTCACTATAACCCTACAGGTAAGAAGCACGGCTTTCATAACCCGGATGGCCATCATGCAGGCGATCTTCAGAACCTAGAGGTTAAAGCAGACGGTACAGTTAAGGGCGATTTCGTTCTTGAAGGCGTAACCTTAAAACAGGGGAAAAATGCTTCTATCTGGGGCAAATCCCTTATCATTCACGCAGATGAGGATGATGGAATAACCGATCCTTCCGGAAACTCAGGCGATCGCATTGCAGGTGGCAGCATTTTGGAGTAGCGTGTATCGGGTTGGTTATATATGGTGATGCAAAACACAATTGCTAAAGTCTTGGAAGTAGAAACTTCAGTCCCGAATTATGGGACTGGAGTTTATTTCGTATATTGGAGGTTGAATAGACAATTCTCGACTTTCTATGTTTTATCTGTTCCATAAAAAGGAAAATGAATGATTCTTCACGAATAAATGATTAAAACGGTTATTTGCGAAGTTCGTAAACACCCATAATTATCGACAATATGCGAAATACGCAAATATTACGTTATAAGAAATCGGCGAAGAGCTTGAGAAACACAAATACTTTATTGTAGGTGGGCCACAATGAAATGTTCTCATTGTAATGAGGAGATTGGTGAAATATCATTTTGCTTTGGTGCACATGCTCCGTTTCATTACCTTGTTCTGAATGAGGAAGATCAACAGAAATGTGATATTGATAATGATATTTGTGTGATTGAATCCAGAGATCATTTTATCAGAGGACATTTGGAGATTCCTGTAATCGGATCTGATGAAGTGTTTATTTGGAGCGTCTGGTCATCTGTAAGTAATACCAATTTTGAGAGAGCAATTGAATTATGGGAATCAGAAGACCGAAGTCGAGAGCCCGGATATTTTGGATGGGTTTCAACTAGGTTGCCATTATATCCTGATACTATAAATCTAAAGTGTGAAGTACATACGAGAGATGTTGGATTATGTCCGATAATAATCTTAGAAGAATCTGATCATCCACTATCAATAGAACAAAGAAATGGAATCACAATAGAGAGAGTAATTGAATTAAATCATTTATTAATGCATGAAACATTATAAAGATCATTTAGTAAATTCGATGAAGTCGCCGACATCTTATAACACCATATTCACGCTTCGGGGCATTCGCCCCTCGGTCCGGCCGGAGTTAGAGGTTGATTCGGGGAGGCAATTGCAGTAGCAAGGAAGCATATTCAGCCGGACACACCCGCACCACCC